>NZ_BAAJOT010000004.1:0-670000 GCF_057554225.1 Labrys sp. Lb11 | reverse complement strand
ATGCACACCGGCGTCGACTGGGCCGACAAGGTCGGCACGCCGATCCTGGCCACCGGCAACGGCACCGTCGTCAAGGCGGGCTGGGCCAACGGCTATGGCCGGCACGTCGAGATCCAGCACGCCAACGGCTATCTCACCACCTATTCGCACATGCAGGGCTTCGCCCGCGGCATCCAGCCCGGCACCAAGGTTAAGCTCGGCCAGGTCATCGGCTTCCTGGGATCGAGCGGCCTGTCCACCGGGCCGCACTGCCACTACGAGGTCAAGATCAACGGCAACTTCGTCGATCCCATGCGCATCAAGCTGCCCCAGGGCCGCGAGCTGAGCGGCGACCTGCTCGCCCAGTTCAAGGACGAGCGCCAGCGCCTCGACCGCATGATGAACAAGGCACCGGTCGCCGAAGCGACCGCGACGAAGAAGATCTGACCGGCGCTCCCGCCGCTGCGGACGGACGTCACGAGGGCCCCCGGCAAAGGCGCCGGATCACGCATCCCCCGCTTTCCAGCGCCGCGGCCCGAGAGGCCGCGACGAAAAAGGCGGGCCGAAGCCCGCCTCTTGCCGTCGTCGTCCGGAAGCGTTCAGGCCGCCGCGCTGACCGCCCTGTCGCCGATGATCAGGCCGGAACCGGTGGCTGTGATCGGCACGCGGTCGCCGTCCCTGACGTCGCCGGACAGGATCATCTCCGCCAGCGGGTCCTGCACCAGCTTCTGGATGGTGCGCTTCAGCGGCCGGGCGCCGTAGGCCGGGTCGTAGCCGCGCTCCGCCAGGAACTGGCGCGCCGCATCGTCGAGGGCGAGCGTGATCTTGCGCTCGTCCAGGAGCTTCTGCAGCCGGGCGACCTGGATGTCGACGATCGTGCCCATCTGCCGCTTCTGCAGCCGGTGGAACAGGATGATCTCGTCGACGCGGTTGAGGAACTCCGGCCGGAAGTGCCCGCGCACCACGGCCATGACCTCGTCGCGCACCGCCTCCGAATCCTCGCCCTCCGGCTGGTTCACCAGGTACTCGGCGCCGAGGTTGGAGGTCATGACGATCAGCGTGTTGCGGAAGTCGACCGTCCGTCCCTGGCCGTCCGTCAGCCGCCCGTCGTCGAGCACCTGCAGGAGGATGTTGAACACGTCCGCATGCGCCTTCTCGATCTCGTCGAACAGCACGACCTGGTAGGGCCGGCGCCGCACCGCCTCGGTCAGCGCCCCGCCCTCCTCATAGCCGACATAGCCGGGCGGCGCACCGATCAGCCGGGCGACCGAGTGCTTCTCCATGTACTCCGACATGTCGATGCGCAGCAGCGCCGAGTCGTCGTCGAACAGGAAGGCGGCGAGCGCCTTGGTCAGCTCGGTCTTGCCGACGCCGGTGGGGCCCAGGAAGATGAAGGAGCCGATCGGCCGGTTCGGGTCCTGCAGGCCGGCGCGGGCGCGCCGGACCGCGGTCGAAACCGCCTTCACCGCCTCGCCCTGGCCGACGACGCGCCGGGCCAGCGTGTCCTCCATGCGCAGGAGCTTGTCCTTCTCGCCTTCCAGCATGCGGTCGACGGGCACGCCGGTCCAGCGCGACACGACCTGCGCCACATGGTCCGCCGTCACCGCCTCCTCGACCATGCCGCCCTTGTCGCCGGCCGCCTCGGTCTCGGCCAGCTCCTTCTCCAGCTGCGGGATGACGGCATAGGTCAGCTCGCCGGCGCGCTGGAACTCGCCGCGGCGCTGGGCGTTGACGAGGTCGTTGCGGGCCCCGTCGAGCTTCTTCTTCAGCTCCGCCGCATGGCCGAGCTTGTCCTTCTCCGAGCGCCAGCGGCTGGTCAGCTCGGCCGAGCGGGTCTCGAGCTCGGCGAGCTCCTTCTTCAGGCGGGCGAGCCGGTCCTTCGAGGCGGCGTCCTTCTCCTTCCTCAGGGCCTCCTGCTCGATCTTGAGCTGCACCACGCGCCGGTCGACCTCGTCGAGCTCTTCCGGCTTGGAGTCGACCTGCATGCGCAGGCGCGCCGCCGCCTCGTCGACGAGGTCGATGGCCTTGTCGGGCAGGAAACGGTCGGTGATGTAGCGGTTCGACAGGGTCGCGGCCGCGACGATGGCGCCGTCGGTGACGCGCACCTGGTGGTGCTGCTCGTACTTCTCCTTCAGGCCGCGCAGGATCGAGACCGTGTCCTCCACCGTCGGCTCAGCGACGAAGACGGGCTGGAAGCGGCGGGCCAGGGCCGGGTCCTTCTCGACGTGCTTGCGATACTCGTCGAGCGTGGTGGCGCCGACGCAGTGCAGCTCGCCGCGGGCGAGCGCGGGCTTGAGCAGGTTGGAGGCGTCCATCGCCCCGTCGCCCTTGCCGGCGCCGACCAGCGTGTGCATCTCGTCGATGAACAGGATGATCTCGCCGTCGGAACCGGTCACCTCGTTGAGCACGGCCTTCAGCCGCTCCTCGAACTCGCCGCGATATTTGGCGCCGGCGATGAGGGCGCCGAGGTCGAGCGCCAGGAGTTGCTTGTCCTTGAGGGTTTCCGGCACGTCGCCATTGACGATGCGCAGCGCCAGGCCCTCGACGATCGCGGTCTTGCCGACGCCCGGCTCGCCGATCAGCACCGGATTGTTCTTGGTGCGGCGTGACAGCACCTGGATGGTGCGGCGGATTTCCTCGTCGCGGCCGATCACCGGGTCGAGCTTGCCCGTCCGCGCCGCGTCGGTGAGGTCGCGGGCATATTTCTTCAGCGCGTCATAGGCGTTCTCCGCCGACGCGGAGTTGGCGGTCCGGCCCTTGCGCAGGGCCTCGATCGCCTGGTTCAGGCGCTGGGGCGTGACGTCGGCCAGGGCAAGCGCCTTGCCGGCCTCGCTGTCCTTCTCGACGGCCAGGGCCAGCAGCAGACGCTCAACGGTGACGAAGGAATCGGACGCCTTCTCCGCCGCCTTCTCCGCGGCTTCGAAGACGCGCGCCAGCTGCGGCGTCATGTAGAGCTGGCCGGCCCCGGAGCCCTGCACCTTGGGCAGCTTGCGCAGCGCCGCCTCGGTGGCGGCCAGGGCGTCACGCGAACGCCCGCCGGCCCGGTCGATCAGGCCCGCGGCCAGACCCTCGGGGTCGTCGAGCAGCACCTTCAGGAGATGCTCGGGGGCGAACTGCTGATGGCCTTCGCGCAACGCCAGGCTCTGCGCCGACTGGACGAACCCCTTGGCGCGGTCGGTGTAGCGGTCGAAATTCATGGATGGATCCTTTCCGGCTCGCCCCTCGGACCCGTAGCGTCGCGAAGAGCGCCTTCACACAGCGCGGGCCCTGACGGCGCCCGCCCTCCTCAGATGGTGTGGCGGCGGAGCAACACAAGAGGGGTCGGCCCCTGCGCCCCGGCGATTCTGCGAGCCGGCCATCAGCCGATCCGGGCAAGCAGGTCGGCGAGCTCGCCCAGGTGCTCCAGGCGGTGGAAGCGCGGCTCGCCCTCCGGCACCTCGGCATGCTCCAGCACCCAAGTCAGGTCATGCGGCACATAGACACCCCAGCTGCCCGCCGCCAGGGCCGGCGCGACGTCGGACTTGAGCGAGTTGCCGACCATCATGCTGCGGCCCGGGCCGTCGCCGTGCCGGGTGAAGATGCGCTCATAGGTCGAGGCGGTCTTGCTGCTGACGATCTCGACGGCGTCGAACAGGTCGGCGAGGCCGGACTGGGCCAGCTTGCGCTCCTGGTCGAACAGGTCGCCCTTGGTGATCAGCACCAGCCTGTAGGCGCCGGCGAGCCGCTGCAGCGTCTGGCGGGCGTGCGGCATGACCTCGACCGGGTGGCCGAGCAGGTCGCGGCCGGCCTCGACGACCTCGGCGATGACCGGGGCCGGCACCCGGCCGCCGGTGACGGCGATCGCGGTCTCGACCATCGACAGGGTGAAGCCCTTGATGCCGAAGCCGTAGAGGCCGAGGTTGCGCTTCTGCGCCTCCAGCAGCGCCGGGGCGATCGCCTCGGCCGGGGCATGGGCGGCCAGGAGCCGGGCGAACTGCGCCTGGGTCGCCTTGTAGAACTGCTCGTTCTGCCAGAGCGTGTCGTCGGCGTCGAAGCCGATGGTGGACAGGGCGGAAGCGCCGGACGGCATGGCAGGATCCCCGAGGCGGATGCCCGCGCAGGAGAACCCATGCCGGCCGGCCCCGCAAGCCCCGCCGGGCCGGCATCTCAGATCAGAACCTGGGTGCCGATCTCCACCACGCGGTTGGAGGGGATGGAAAAATAGTCGCTGGCGTCGTCGGCGTTACGGGCGAGGATGATGTAGAGCTTGCGCTGCCAGCGCCACATGCTCGGCGTCCTGCCGGTGCGGACGTGCCGGCGCGACAGGAAGAAGGAGGTCGACATGATGTCGAAGGTCCAGCCGGCCTTGCGGCACAGCCCCAGCGCCCGGGGCACGTTGGGATCCTCCATGTAGCCGAACGAGACGCTCACCTTGGTGAAGCTGTCGGAGATCGCCTCCATGGCGATGCGCTCGTCGTCCGCGACCGTCGGATCGTCCTCGGTCCGGATGGTGAGGATCGCCACGGACCGGTGGAGCGCCTTGTAGTGCTTCAGGCTGTGGAGCAGCGCGGTCGGCGTATAGTGGGGATCGCTGGTCAGGAAGATGGCCGTGCCCGGCACGCGCGCGGCGCTGCCCTGCTCCAGGCTCTTGACGACGGTGTCCAGCGGCACCTCGGTCCGGCGCGTCTTCTCCATGACCACGCGGGTGCCGTGCCGCCAGGTGAGCATGATCACGATCAGCCCGAAGGCGATCATCAGCGGCACCCAGCCGCCGTCGACCACCTTCAAGAGGTTCGCGGCCAGGAAGGCGAGGTCGATCAAGAGGAAGGGGGCGATGATCAGGGCCGCCAGCGGCAGCGGCCAGCGCCAGGCCTTCCAGATGACGATGAAGGCCATCATGGCGGTGACCACCATGGTGGTGGTGACGGCAATGCCGTAGGCGGAGGCCAGGCGCGAGGAATCCTCGAAGGCGAGCACCAGCAGCACGACGCCGACGGCGAGGATGCTGTTGACCGGCGGGATGTAGATCTGCCCGGACTGGTGCTCGGACGTATGCGCGATCTTCATGCGCGGCAGCAGGCCGAGCTGGATGGCCTGGCGGGTCAGCGAATAGGCGCCGGTGATCACGGCCTGGCTGGCGATGATGGTGGCGACGGTGGCCATGACCACGAGCGGGATCAGCGCCCAGGACGGCGCCAGCAGGAAGAACGGGTTCTCGATCGCCGCCGGGTCCTTGAGCACCAGCGCGCCCTGGCCGAGATAGTTCAGGGCCAGAGCCGGCAGCACCAGCGTCGTCCAGGCGGTCTGGATCGGCCTTCGGCCGAAATGGCCGAGATCGGCATAGAGCGCCTCGGCGCCGGTCACGGCCAGGAACACCGCGCCGAGCGTGACGAAGCCGATATGGCCGTGGGTGAGCATGAAGGAGAGGGCGTGCCAGGGGTTGACGGCGGCGAACACATCGGGCGCGTCGGCGAGATGGCTCAGGCCGAGCAGGCCGATCAGCACGAACCAGGCCAGCATCACCGGACCGAAAAACGCGCCGACCCGGGCGGTGCCGTGGCTCTGCACGGCGAAGAGCACGAGGATGATGGCGAGCGTCAGGGGCACGACATAGGGCTGGAAGCTGGGCGTCACCAGCTTGATGCCCTCGACGGCCGACAGCACCGAAACCGCCGGCGTGATGATGGCGTCGCCGTAGAACATGGCCGCGCCGACGGCGCCCAGCAGCACCAGCGTCCGGCCCGAGCGGCCGACGGTGCGCTGCGCCAGCGCCATCAGCGTCAGGGTGCCGCCCTCCCCCTTGTTGTCGGCGCGCAGCAGCAGCAGCACGTATTTCAGGGTGACGATGACGATCAACGCCCACAGGATCAGCGACACCACGCCGAGCACCGCCTCGCGCGACATGTCCTCGCCGCCGCGGGTGGCGGCATGCAGCGCCTCGCGGAAGGCATAGAGCGGGCTGGTGCCGATGTCGCCGTAGACGACGCCGATCGACCCGATCGCCAGGGCCCAGAAGCTGACGCCGGGCCGGTGCTGCTGGTCAGCCGCGGGGTCCGCAAAACCTGCGGTAACATGCCCCATGGGGCCTCTCCTCATTCAAACCGTAGGCTGCGACAGTCAGGGCGCCGTGGTCGGATGGCTGGTGGGTGTTCTAGCGGTTTCCGCCCTATGCGGATAGCGCATGGCCATGCAAGGACTGCGAATCGGCCCCGCGGCGGACGCGGGATCGTCGCCCCTCGCCGGCTGCCGCCGGGCCGGCGTCAAAGCCGGCGACGGTTTCGGACAAGCGGGCGGCCGGCGGGCGCGGTAGCTTTCCTGAAAGCGACGCCACGTCGTTTTGAGGACAATTGTCGTTGGCGATGACTTGCGCATGACGCCCTGAACCTTGTCCACTCCCAAGAAAATGTTTTTCATGTCGGTGAGAATGTGCCACATCTTGCCGAGCCAAAACCAGCCGGGGAAGCACCATGCCACAAGATCCGCAGAAGCCGCTCAGCGACATCGAGATCGCCCGCCAGGCGCAGATGCAGCGCATCGAGCAGATCGCCGAGAAAGTCGGCATTCCCGATGACGCCATCGAACCCTATGGCAAGCACATTGCCAAGGTCGATCTTGCCGCGATCCCCGGCATCGCCGAGCGGCCCGACGGCAAGCTGATCCTCGTCACCGCCATCAACCCGACGCCGGCCGGCGAAGGCAAGACCACGACCACGGTCGGCCTCGGCGACGGCCTCAACAGCATCGGCAAGAAGGCGATGATCTGCCTGCGCGAGCCCTCCCTGGGCCCGTGCTTCGGCGTCAAGGGCGGCGCGGCCGGCGGCGGCTATGCGCAGATCGTGCCGATGGAGCAGATCAACCTGCACTTCACCGGCGACTTCCATGCGATCACCTCCGCCCACAATCTGCTGTCGGCAATGATCGACAACCACATCTACTGGGGCAACTCGCTCGGGATCGACACGCGCCGGATCGCCTGGCGCCGGGCGATCGACATGAACGACCGCTCGCTGCGCCAGATCAACTCCTCGCTCGGCGGCGTCTCCAACGGCTTTGCGCGCGAGGACGGCTTCGACATCACCGTCGCCTCCGAGGTGATGGCGGTGTTCTGCCTCGCCAACGACCTTGCCGACCTGGAGGCGCGCCTCGGCCGGATGGTCGTCGCCTACACCCGCGACAAGAAGCCGATCACGGCCGCCGACATCAAGGCCGTCAGCGCCATGACGGTGCTGCTCAAGGACGCGATCAAGCCCAACCTGGTGCAGACCCTGGAAGGCAACCCGGCTTTCGTGCATGGCGGCCCCTTCGCCAACATCGCCCATGGCTGCAACTCGGTCAGCGCCACCAAGGCCGGCCTGAAGCTCGCCGACTACGTGGTGACCGAAGCCGGCTTCGGCGCCGACCTCGGCGCTGAAAAATTCTTCGACATCAAGTGCCGCAAGGCCGGCCTGACGCCCTCCGCCGTGGTGATCGTCGCCACGGTCAGGGCGCTGAAGATGCATGGCGGCGTCGCCAAGAACGAGCTCGGGAAGGAGAATCTCGAGGCCCTGAAGAAGGGCATGGTCAATCTCGGCCGCCATATCGAGAACATCCGCAAGTTCGGGGTTCCGGCGGTGGTCGGCATCAACAACTTCATTTCCGACACGCCGGCCGAGCACGAGCTGATCCAGACCTTCTGCCGCGAGCAGTACGGCGTCGACGCCGTGGTCTGCTCCCATTGGGCCGAAGGCTCGAAGGGAACGGAGGAACTGGCCCGCCGCGTCGTCGCCCTGGCGGAGGAGGATCATCGCCTCGACGGCCTCGGCTTCCGTCACCTCTACCCGGATTCCATGCCGCTCTGGGACAAGATGAAGACGATCGCGACGGAAATCTACCGCGCCTCCGACATCATCGCCGACCAGAAGGTGCGCGACCAGTTCCGCGACATCGAGGCGGCCGGCTTCGGACACCTGCCGATCTGCGTGGCCAAGACGCAGTATTCCTTCTCCACCGACCCCAACCTGCGCGGCGCGCCGACCCATCACGTCGTGCCGATCCGCGAGGTGCGGCTGTCGGCCGGCGCCGGCTTCCTCGTGGTGGTCTGCGGCGAGATCATGACCATGCCGGGCCTACCCAAGGTGCCCTCGGCGGAGGTCATCCGCCTCAACGAGGAAGGGCTGATCGAAGGCCTGTTCTGAGGCACGTCCCGCCGGCGCGCTCTCCCCGCGCCCGGCACCCTGCGCGGACGGCCTCGGGTCCGTCCGCGTTTTTTGTCGGGCAGGTTCGCGAGAGCCTGCCCGAAGCGCGGCCTCGACGCCTCGCCTGCGAGCCCATGGCGGAGGATTGGAGAGAGGTTTCGCCGATCCGGCGAAGGCCTGCGGCCGCCGCTTCGGCGCGGTAGCGGCACGATGCGGCGGCGGTCAAAGGCCCCGCGGGCCGTCCGCCGACGCTCACATCCGATATCAGGCGAAGGGCGGCAGATCCTGCGGCCGTTCCGACGCGGCACGGCCGCTCAGGGCGATGGCGGAGCGGCCGACCGAGATCGCCTCGCCGGCCTTCTGCCGGATCTCCGCCAGGGAGAACGGCTTCGTCACCACGTCATGGATGATCGCTTCCAGGTCGCTCGCCCGCTCGCGCTGGTCGGCGAAGCCGGTCATCAGGAGGATGGTGGTGCGCGGAAAGTCGCGGGCGGCGTTCAGCGCCAGGGCGATGCCGTCCATCACCGGCATGCGGATGTCGGTCAGCAGCAGGTCGAAGCCGGGATCATCCGCGGCCATGATCTCCAGCGCATGCGCGCCGTCCTCGGCCTGGGTGACGAAATGGCCGTCCATCTGCAAGGCTCGGGCGACGAAGGAGCGCATCGCGAGCTCGTCGTCGCAGACCAGGATTCGCGCCATCGGGACCTCCTATTCCACCACGCCGACATACGGCAGTTCGCGATAGGAATGTGCGACGTCCATGCCGTAGCCGACGACGAAGACGTCGGGGCAGGTGAAGCCGACGAAGTCGGCCTTGATGCTGACGGCCCGCTTGCCCGGCTTCTCCAGGAGGACGCAGCTCAGCACGCGCCGGGCCCCGCGGGCGACCAGCAGATCCTTGGCGAAGGCCAGGGTGCGGCCCGATTCCAGGATGTCGTCGACCAGCAGCACGTCGCGGCCGCGCACGTCGCTCTCGATGTCGCGCAGGATCGTCACCGTGCCCGAGGAGGTGGTGCCGGCCAGATAGCTCGACAGATGGACGAACTCGACCTGCGGCGCCAGCCCGGCCCGGTGCATGGCGCGCAGCAGATCCGCCGCAAAGACGAAGGAGCCCTTCAGCACGGCGATGACCAGCAGGTTTTCCGGGTTCCACGCCTTGATCTCCTCGACCAGGGACGCGTTGCGCTCGGCGATCGCGTCGGCGTCGAACAAGACCTTGATAGTGCGCTTCACCATGACGTCCTCACTTCATCGCCACCTTATCCTCGGGCCGCACGAAACGCACGGCCACGGCTCGCCCTTCCGGCGGAGGAGAGGCAAGACGGCTCTTGAACGGCATCACGGCTCCGGGTTCAAGGCTGTTGCGGGCGGGCGCCGCGGTCCAACCATAGATCTCCACGCCCTTGTCGTCCTGGATCGAGAGGCGCAGGCCCGGCACTTTCTGCGGCTTGCCGGTGATGTTGCGGATCTCGCCGTCGACGACGAGCACCGGAGCGTCGCCCTCGACGGCGGCGCTGGTCTTGACGGCGGAGAACTCCAGGCCGCGCAGATTGACCGGCAGCCCGACCTGGGCGAACAGCGAGGCGCTCGCCGGGAAGGCCCGCACCACGCCCGCCCGGAATTGCACGGCAAGGACGATCGCCGCCACGCCGGCGACCAGGACGAGGGTGCGTATCGCCGACGGCGAGAAATGGATGGCGGCCGCGCGTGCGGGCCGGCGGCGCAGGCGCTCGCTCCGGCGGGCGGCCTCGGTCTCGACGTCGGCGTGTTCGATCATGGCGGAGGCCTCCTCGGACTGCCGCGCCGCAAGGTCGGGAACGCCCTGCAGCATGCGGACGCCGGCCGGGAGGTCCTCCCCCGCCTCGGCGGCAACCGCGGCATCCTCCCCCGCCGCGCCGGCCTCGGCCGCCGCGACGTGGACGCGCCATTCGGCCCGGCAGCGCACGCAGCGCACCAGCCGGCCCTCGTCGGGAACTTCGCCGTCAGCAATCTCGTAACGGCTTTCGCATTGGGGGCAAACGATGAGCATGCGGCCTCGCCGGACGACTGCGCGTGAAAGCACGGGACGCGCGTGCCTCTTTCTCGATCCATTAACGTTAATGAGCCGTTAACGCACCCGGCGGCACAGTCGCAGCGGACCTGCATCCGCCGGCCGAACGGCTGTGGCGGGCGGGTGCGGCGCGCAAGGACATGGTTTCGCCACCCTGCTGCGGTCCTTCGGGGGCGAAGCGGCAGGCAGGAGCGGGAGGTGCGGATTGGTTCGGTTCGAGAATGTGGGCCTGCGCTACGGCATGGGGCCGGAGGTGCTGCGCGACGTCTCGTTCGACGTGCCCGTGAACTCGTTCCACTTCCTCACCGGTCCGTCCGGCTCCGGCAAGACGACGCTGCTGCGGCTGCTCTTCCTGGCGCTCCGGCCGACGCGCGGCCTCATCACCATGTTCGACCAGGATGTGGTGACGCTGTCGAAGCGGGAACTGGCCGAGTCGCGCCGGCGCATCGGCATCGTCTTCCAGGATTTCCGCCTGCTCGATCACCTGACAACCTATGAGAACATCGCCCTGCCGCTCAGGGTGCAGGGGCAGGACGAGGCGCGCTATCGCCCGGAAGTGATCGAGCTCCTGCACTGGGTCGGCCTGGGCGAGCGCATGCATGTGCTGCCGCCGGTGCTGTCGGGCGGCGAGAAGCAGCGCGCCGCCATCGCCCGCGCCCTGATCGTCCGGCCGGAGCTTCTGCTGGCGGACGAGCCGACGGGGAATGTCGACCCGGCGCTGGCCCGGCGGCTGCTGCGCCTGTTCGTCGAGCTCAACCGTTCGGGCACCTCGGTGATCATCGCCACCCACGACGCCACGCTGCTGGAGCAGTTCCCGGCCCGGCAGCTGCGCCTGGAGGGCGGCCACCTGCACATCCACGACGCGACCTGACCATGACCGACGCCGGGCCAGCCTGGACCAACCGCCGGAGCGAGACGCTGATCCGGCCTGCCGCGCCGATCGTGCCCGTCCGGTCCATCGCCGGCCGATCGCTGATGGCGGTGGTGGCGATCATGACTTTCCTGGTCGCCCTTACCGCCGGCGGCGTGCAGCTCATCGCCGCCGCGGCGGCCGACTGGGGCTCGGAGGTCTCGCGCGAAGTGACGATCCAGGTCCGCCCGGTCGAAGGCCGGGACTTGGAGGCCGAGGTCGCCAAGGCGGCCGACGCCGCCCGGGTGCTGCCGGGCATCGCCGAGGTGAAGGCCTATTCGCGGCAGGACACCGAGAAGCTGCTGGCCCCATGGCTCGGCGAGGGTCTCGATCTCGGCGACCTGCCGATCCCGCGCCTGGTGGTGCTGCGCATCGCCCCCGGCGCATCGCCGGACCTCGCCGGCCTGCGCCGGACGCTCGCCGAGCGGGTGGTGGGCGCAACGCTGGACGATCACCGCTTCTGGATCGAGCGCCTCTCGACCATGGCGCGCGCCTTCGTGCTGGTCGGGCTGGCGATCCTCGCCCTGATGATGACGGCGACGGCGCTCTCGGTCGTCTTCGCCACCCATGGCGCCATGGCCGGCAACCGGGACGTGGTCGAGGTCCTGCATTTCGTCGGCGCCCATGACGGCTTCATCGCCAACGAGTTCCAGCGCCATTTCATGTGGCTCGGGCTGAAGGGCGGCTTTACCGGCGGCGCGGTCGCCGCCGCCGTGTTCGGCCTGGCGCATCTGGCGGCGGGCCAATTGGTCGGCAGGGCCGGCAGCGAGGAGATCGAGGCGATGTTCGGCTCCTTCACGGTGGGATGGCAGGGCTACGCGGCGATCGTGGTCGCCGTGGTGCTGATCGCGCTGATCACCGGCGTGACCTCGCGCGTCACCGTCCACCGCGTGCTGCGAGGCCAGCTGTGAGCGGCCGCCCGAGACCGGATGCCCGGCCCGGATTGCGGCCGGGCGCCTGCGCGGTCATACTGGCGGGGCCCGGCGGCGACGCGCCGGCGGGCCGCGATGCCCGGCCTGCGCGGTCCGGGCGGGCGGCGCAAGGCGGACGGCCGTTCCGGACGCGCGCACCGGACCAGACCGCCTTCGCCCCGCATGCATGCTGGAGGGCGCGGGCATGAGCGCGACGCCGATCTGCGACGACGGGCAGTTCCCGCGCAACCGCTTCCTGCGCAGCAAGCCGGCGCGACGGATCGCCGGCTTCGTCTGTTTCTGCATCCTGGCGGCCTCGGCCTGGATCGTCGTCGACTTCACCCGGTTCGCCTCGACGCTGGCCGACCAGGAGCACCGCCGGCCTGTGCAGGCCGACGGCATCGTGGTCCTCACCGGCGGGGCCGAGCGCATCTCCGACGCGGTCGACCTCCTGGCCGACGGGCGCGGCAAGCGCCTCCTGATCACCGGCGTCAACCCGGCGACCAGCGGCAGCGCCCTGTCGGTCACGACGCCGCGCAGCTCCGACCTGATGGCGTGCTGCATCGACCTCGACCGCAACGCCCTCAACACCGTCGGCAACGCCCTCGAGGCGGCGCGCTGGGTGCGCGAGAAGCACTTCCGCTCGATCATCGTGGTGACCTCGAGCTACCACATGCCGCGCTCACTGCTGGAGCTGCGCCGGGTGCTGCCGGAGACGGACCTGATCGCCTATCCCGTGATTCCCTTCGGGCTGCAGCTCGGCCGCTGGTGGCAGGACCCCGGCACGCTGCGCCTGCTGATCTATGAATACGCCAAATACACCGGTGCCATGATGCGCCTCAGGCTGGAGAAGCCGACGGCACGCAAGGTGCGGCTGGCCAAGGCCGGGGGCGACGGCACCGGGACGCCGCTCGCTGCACCGGATTCTCCGCGACCCTGACGCGGAGCCCTTTGACAATGGCCGCGGCGGCAGGCAGTTGTCGTGGATGCTCGTGCTGCGCTCCCTCGCCTTCAACCTCGCCTTCTATCTCAACATGGTCTTGTGGATGGTCGGCGCCCTGCCCTCCCTGGTCCTGCCGCGCAGGGTCCTGATCATGATGGCGCGCGGCTGGGCGTTCACCAGCCTGGTCCTGCTGCGGGCCCTGGCCGGCATCCGCTACGAAGTGCGCGGTCGCGAGCATATTCCGGCCGGCGGCCTGCTGGTCGCCGCCAAGCACCAGTCGGTGTGGGAGACCTTCGCCCTCTTCATGGTGTTCGACGACCCCTGCTACATCCTCAAGCGCGAGCTGCAGTGGATCCCGGTGTTCGGCTGGTACCTGAAGAAGGACCGGATGGTGCCCGTCGACCGCGGCGCCCGCTCCCGGGCGATGAAGGCGATGAACATCGCGGCCAAGGCCGAGCTCAATGCCGGGCGCCAGATCCTGATCTTCCCCGAAGGCACGCGCCGCCCGCCCGGAGCCGAGCCTGCCTACAAGTACGGCGTCGCCTTCCTCTACAGCGAAATGGGCGTGCCCTGCGTGCCGGTCGCCCTCAACTCCGGCGTGTTCTGGCCGCGCCGCCGCTTCATCCGCCGGCCCGGGACGATCGTGGTCGACGTGCTGGAGCCGATCCCGCCGGGCCTCGACCGGGCCGCCTTCTTCGAGAGGCTGCAGCGCGACGTCGAGACCGCCACCGACAGGCTGCTCGGCACGGCGACCGGCGCCGCCGACGCCGAACCGATGGCCGCGACGCGGAGCCAGCCCTCGGCTTGACGGCACAGACGCGCATGTTCTACGTCTGTTCCATGAACACAATCTCGATTCGTTCTCCTCGCAAGACGCTGCCCGCCTGCCTGTCGCTGGTGGCGCTCGGCCATGACGCGCCCGAGGCCGCGGCGCGCTTCCGGCGCTGGCGCGGCGCCTCGGGCCGAACCTACCTCGTCTCGGTCTATCCGATCGCGGCCTGCCCGGACTATGTCGACGCCGTGCTGATCGCCGTCGACAGCTCGGCCGGGGCCTGCGTCTGGATCGGAGAAGCCGGATCGCTGACGGGCCCGGCGTTCGCCACCCTGGCCGAGGCCGGCGCGGACGAGATCCACGTCCACCTGCTGGCGGGTGACGGCGAGGCCCGCATCGCCGCGATCCGCGACCTGGACGGTCGCCATTGAGCCGCCGGCCCGGCTTCCGCCTCCGAAACGAGAACCTTATTCTGTTCGTCGGCGTGCCTTGACGCGGCAGAAAGCTGCAACTATAGGAACGCCCATATTTGAAGGCCTCGGACATCGGTCCGGACGGGCCGGGGCCCGCCCGAGGTGGAGCCTTTGTGACGTGAGAGGATTCCACTGATGTCTCGCCGCTGCGCGCTGACCGAGAAGGCCGTCCAGACCGGCCACAAGGTCAGCCACTCCAACGTGAAGACCAAGCGCAAGTTCCTGCCGAACCTGCACAATGTCACACTGATTTCCGACGTTCTCGCCCGTTCCGTGCGGCTGCGCGTCTCGGCCGCCGGCCTGCGCTCCGTCGAGCATAGCGGCGGGCTCGACGCCTGGCTGATGAAGACCAGCCTGTCCGAACTCTCCGCGCCGGCTGCCAAGCTGAAGCGCGAGATCGAGAAGAAGATGACGACAGCGCACTGACGCCGCCGCGCAATCGACCTTCCGGGCCGGAGCGGCAGCGCTCCGGCCCTTTTCGTGCGAGGACCGACATGGCCAAAACCCAGGTGACGCTGCGCAGGCTCGCTCCGGCCATCGCCGCCATGACCGTGGTGGTGCTCGCCTCCAACATCCTGGTGCAGTATCCGTTCCAGCCCTGGGGCCTGGCGGACTATCTCACCTGGGGCGCCTTCTCCTATCCCTTCGCCTTCCTGGTCAACGACCTGACCAACCGCCTTCTCGGCGCGGCCAGCGCCAGGCGGGTCGTCTATGCCGGCTTCGTCGTCGCCGTGGCCCTGTCGACCTGGCTGGCGACGCCGCGCATCGCCCTCGCCTCCGGCCTCGCCTTCATCTGCGCCCAGCTCCTGGACGTCGAGATTTTCGACCGGCTGCGCAACCGCGCCTGGTGGATGCCGCCCTTCCTGTCGTCGCTGGTCTCCTCGGCCCTCGACACGGTGATCTTCTTCACCGCGGCCTTCTCCTGCAACGCCCTGCTCGGCGCGATGCTCGCGGCCGTCGGCATCCACGATGTCTGCGGCGAGGGCCTGCCCTGGACCACCTGGGCACTGTTCGACTACCTGGTGAAGCTGGTCCTGGCGATCATCTTCATCCTGCCCTACGGCGCCCTGCTGCGCTGGCTGCTGCCGACGCTGCGCACGGCCTGACGACGCCGCTGCACCAGCGGGGCCGGCGCCGCGCCGGCCGCCTGCCGTGCGAGCCGCTGTCCGTGCCCGCAAGATTTTCACGCCGGCTCCGACCCTTGCCACCTCGGCTTGCATTCCCTAAAGTCCGAGAATTGCCGGAGCCGGAGGTGTTCCACGCGTAACAAACGCGCGACAGTACCGCATGCATCCTGGCGCATGGTCGGGAAGGTCCCTGCGAATCGATCTCGGACGATCAACCCTCCCGGCCCGTTCGCGGGATGCAGCTCGCATCGACGTCATCTGACCGAACGCTTCCGGACCATCGCAATGGCCCTGCCGCTCGACGGCAGCACGACGATTGGCAAGGAGACGACCATGTCGATCTGCTCTGCACCTCGTATCCTCCTCGCAGCGGCTGCCCTGGCCGCGGCGACAACCCTCGCCCCGCAGCAGGCTTCGGCGGGCGGATATGGCTATGACAGCGGCGGCGAGGACTATCAGCCGCCCTACCAGCCACGCTACCAGCAGGAGGAAAGCTACCAGCACTGCTATTACAAACGCATCCGCGTCTATGACGACTATTACGGCAGATACGTCTACAAGCGCGTCCGGACCTGCGAATAGGCGCCGGTCCGGCTTCCAACCATGCATCCATTCGGACGGATCATTGCACCGGAGTGCTCGATGCCCCTCAAGACACTCGTCCTGTCGGCCTGTGCCGCCACAACGCTCGCCGTCCTCGCCGGCAGCGCCGCCGCGGGCGGCCTCGCCAACCCGTCGCTCCGCGAGGGCTTCGACCTCACCCGGGACCAGGCCCAGCCCGTCTACTATCGCTGCTACTGGAAGAGGGTCCGCTACTACGACCCGTACACCCATCGCTACTATTATCGAAACAAGAAGGTCTGCTACTGACCAGCCCGGCGGCCGGGGACGTCGCGCGAACGTCTGCATGTCATGTGCTGAACAGCACATCGGGATCCGGTCCGATCTGTGATAGCTGGCAGAGATATCATGCGAGGGGTGCAACTCTCGCGCGAAAGGGAAGGCTTTGCGCCATGCTCATCGACCGACGAAGCGTCCTGATCGGCCTCGGCCTTGCGGCAACATGGCCGCTGGCTGCCGAGGCAGATCTGCAGATCGTCGAGGCCGGCACCGTCGAGGCCGTCACCGGCGCAACGACAGGCCTGTTCCGCGGCCAGAAGCGCGCGCTGGAACCGGGGGCGAAGGTCTTCATCGACGACACGCTCGGCACCGGCGCCGGAGCCCGCCTCGGCGTCCGGCTCGGCGAGACGACGCGGCTGTCCCTGGGCGAGCGCACGCGGGTACGCATCGACCGCTTCCTGGTCGACCGCGGCGGCGATCTGGTGCTGGAGCGCGGCGCCATGCTGTTCGACCGGCCGGAGCAGCCGCAATCGGGCCAGCTCAACGTCGCCACGCCGTTCGGCCTGATTGCGGCGCGCGGCACCAAGTTCTTCGCCGGCCCGAGCAACGGCACCTTCGGCGTGTTCGTCGAGCACGGCCTAGTGACGGTGAAAACCAAGGGCGGGCAGGTCGAACTGACCGATGGCCTCGGCACCGACATGAAGAGCGCCAAGGCGCCGCCCAGCGCCCCCCATCCCTGGAGCGACCTGCGCATCGCCAAGGCCCAGGCCTCCGTCTCCTGACGGAACCGGGCGCTTCCCACAGGTGGGAAGCCGGCTTACCCCCGTAGCTCGGCCAGCGCCAGTTCGGCGATCGAGAGGCTGGTGGCCGCCCCGTCCTCGTCATCGTCCTCGATGGACCAGGCAGCGCCCAGCCCGGCATAGGCCAGAATCCAGTGCAGCAGCCGCTGCGGTTCCAGGCCGGCGGCCGCGGTCACCGTGTCGACCTGCCGGGCAAGGCGCCCCGGGCGCACCGCCGTCGTGCGGTCGGGATTGCGGAAGAGATTGGCATAGTCGAAGCCGCTTTCGCCGATCAGGCCCTTCGGGTCGATCGCCAGCCAGCCGCGCAGACCGAAGTCGAGAATATTGCCGTGATGGATGTCGCCATGCAGCACCACCCGGTCCCTCGGCGCGGCCAGCAGCATCCGCGCCGCCTCGGCACAGCTCTCGAAGATGCCGCCATGGCCCGCGGCAGCCGGCGCCAACGCGCGAAACCATTCGTCCAGCGGCACCAGTTCGGGCAGCGCGCGCGCCCGCGGCGCGTGCAGCCGTGCCGCCACGGCGCAGAGGATGCGGCTGGCCTCGTCGTCCTGCTCGCCCCGCGCCATGTCACACAGCGATTCCCGGCCTTCGGCCCGCTCCAGCAGCAGCGCCTCCCGGTCATGGGCGAGGACGCTCGCCGCCCCATCGCCGTCCCACCACGCCATCAGGGCAGCGCCGGACTGCTCCTCCTGTGCCAGGGCGATCTTGAGCATCGCCGGACGGCCATCCCGCCGGACCGGCAGGAGCCGGCTGCCGAACGTCATGATCGGCGCCCCGTCGGGCGACAGACCCCACCGCAGGAGATAGGGGTGGAAGGTCGCGAGCACCTCGTCCGGCGCTATCGGCGGCTTGCAATCCATGCGATCCCCGCCCCTGTCCATGGGCTCGCCCCTTAGGGCCGTCGCCGACGGAGGGCAACCACGACGGCAAGGGTTACCGCCGGGGATCGGTCCCCCTGCCGCACGGCCGTCTTCGCCCGAACGCCGGCATGCTCCTCCCGATCGATCTCCGGCCACGAGCCTTCAGGACTGACGTTCAGGCGCAGGCCACCTCGTCCTCGCGCGGCGCTTCGATGCGGCTGCGCACCCTTGCCGGACGCCAGGCCTTGAAGCTCTCCCAGTCGCGGCGCGACAGGCGAAAGCGGTCGACCGGCACGGCGCCGCCCCGGGCGGGCGCCGGGCACAGGCCCGAGGTGACATAGTGCAGCCCGCACTTCTCCAGGACCCGGCGGGACGCCTCGTTCATCACCCGGCAGGCGCCGGTGACCGCCTCGACCGACGTCGTCTCGAAGACATGGTCGATGACGGCGCGGGCCGTTTCGGTGGCGTAGCCCTGTCCCCAATAGGGGCGCCCCACCCAGTAGCCGATCTCGGCCGAGTCCCTCCCGGCCAGCTCGAAGCCGACGCAGCCGAGCAGCACGCCGTCGCTGCCGCGCTCGATCGCCAGCACCAGGGCGCGGCCCTTGCGGCGCTGGTCGGCGGCCGAGCGAATGAAGCTCTCGGCGTCGGCCAGGCTATAGGGATGGGGGATGCGCGCCGTCATGCTGGCCACGCCGCGGTCGCCCGCCAGCTCGGCCATGGCGGCGGCGTCGCCGGCATCCGGCATCCGCAGGACGAGCCGCGCCGTCTCGATCTCGACAGCGGCGAATTCTTCGAGAGCGTCACTCATGACCAGGCTCCGGGCACGAAAAAAGGGGCTTGTGGAAGCTCTTTCCACCGCCCCTGCTTGCACCCTGAAGCCCGGTCAGCCGGGATGATTCGTCAGGTCCGCCGGTCCGATGGAACCGGCGGAGTGTCGACCATCCGCCGGGTTACTCTGCTGCTTGGGTGGTAATGGCCGGTACGACGTTGACGTAGGTACGGCCGTTGACTTTGGTTCGGAATGCCACCTGCCCATCCGTAAGGGCAAAAAGGGTGTGGTCCTTGCCCATGCCGACATTGACGCCGGGATGCCACTTGGTGCCGCGCTGGCGCACGATGATGTTGCCGGCGACGACGGCTTCCGAACCGAATTTCTTGACGCCGAGGCGGCGGCCGTCGGAATCGCGCCCGTTGCGCGTGGAGCCGCCTGCTTTTTTATGAGCCATGATACAGCCTTCGAAACTTGGAACGCCGCCGCGGTGACGGGGCGATGAATTTGGGGGTTGGCGCGACCATGCCCGATTGCGCGGGCATTGTCGACCCTGTTGGTGGAGAAAGCGCGGAAATTACGCTCCGCGCCGAAGCTTTCGCCTCAGAGATCCTGGCCGGATGCCTTCTCGGCCTGGTCGATCTTGGCGCGCGGCGGCTTGCCCGCCAGCAGTTCCTTGGCCTGCTCGACCCATTCCTCACGGGTGGCGCGGCCGCGCAGGGCCAGCTCCTCGTCCCACTTGGCGATGTCGGCCTCGGTCCAGGCGGCGATCTGGTTCCAGCTCTCGATGCCGGCCGCCCGCAGCTTCTTCTCGATGGTCGGCCCGATGCCGGCGATCAGCGAGAGGTTCGAGGCGTCGATGTCGCCTGCCGGAACGGCGGCGGCCTTGGCGGGCGCGGCGGCCTTGGCGGCGGCCTTCGCGCCACCGGTCAGGATCTCGGCGATGCGCACCACGGTCAGGTGCTGGCGATGGCCGCGCTTGCGCTTGGAGTTCTGGCGACGGCGCTTCTTGAAAGCGATGACCTTGTCGTCGCGGGTCTGCTCGACGATCTCGGCCGCCACGGAGGCGCCGGCAACGGTCGGAGAGCCGACGGACAGGCCGGCATCGCCGCCGACCATCAAAATCTCGGGAAACACGACGGTGTCGCCGACGGCGCCGTCGAGCTTCTCGACGGAGACGACATCGTTCGGGTTGACGCGGTACTGCTTACCGCCGGTCTTGATGACTGCGAACATGTTTGTTCCTCGTTCGGTCCCGGCTGCGCCCCGGAGTGCCCTCCAGGCGGCCGGCTTTTTCAGTCGGGTTGATCGGAGGCGGTCGATCCTGGATCGGCCTGCCCGTGAAAAAACACACGCGGCCCAAAGGCCGCGCGCTGCCGGTGCTTATACAGCGCGAACACCGGCAGTCAAGGAAAGCTTCGAATCACGTCGGACAGGACTTCCGAACGCCGCCTGCGGGGCGGATTCGGAAATCCTGCAGACGAACGGCGTGCTGCGCCCGCCCTCAGGCGGACATGCCCAGCGCCTGCAGGTAGAGTTCCAGGATCGCATCTTCCTCGGCCCGCTCGTCGGCCGGTTTCTTGCGCAGCGAGATGATCTTGCGCAGCACCGCGACGTCGAAGCCGTTGGCTTTCGCCTCGCCGTACACTTCCTTGATGTCGTCGGCGATCGCCTTCTTGTCTTCCTCGAGCCGCTCGATGCGCTCGACGATGGACTTGAGCTGATCGGCGGCGACGGACGTGGCGTCGGTCATGGCAAAGGTCTCCTCGGAATCGGACAGGGGATGTGGCGGATAAGGGCCTGCGGGGTCAAGAGGCCCGGACGCGGAGCTGGTCCGGCCGAACGGCGCGTCGGCCGCTCACGGCCCGGCCCTCGAGCCGTGATGCTCGACGCGCCGCATCGCCGGATCGGCGAGGAGCGGCACCAGCGCGTCGCCGAGCCGACCGGCCCAGTCGTGGGCTCCCGCCGCGGTGCCGATCAGATCCTGCCGCAGTTCCACCAGCGTGTGCGACAGGCCGCGCATCGTGGCGTGGCGATAGAGCGTGTCGCCCTCCAGGCAGCCGTCATAAGGCTCGTTGTCGCCGACGATCAGGCCGGGCTCCCGGCGGAAATGGGCGATCATCGCCTGGGACAGGCGTGGATCCTTGTCCCACAGGAAGGTCACGTGCCAGGGCCGCTGCACGCCGCGCCAGACCGGCGTGAAGGAGTGGACGGAGAAGATCAGCGGCGGCACGCCGGCTGCCAGCATGCGGTCGATCTCGGCGTCGATCGCCGCATGATAGGGCTGGTGGAAGCGCTCGATCCGCCGGCGGATCTCAGCGGCGTCGATGCGGGCATTGCCCGGGACCAGCGCGCCGTCCGACAGGCGCATCACCAGGGTCGGGTCATCGGCGCCGCGGTTGGGATCGATCAGCAGGCGGGAGTAGCGGCTCATCACCGCCGGCGCGCCGAAGCGGGCCGCCAGAGCGCGCGCCACTTCGGCGGCGCCGATGTCGTAGCCGATATGGCGCTGGAGCTGGCCATGGGGCAGGCCGAGCGAGCCGTATTCCTCCGGCAGCGCGTTGGAGGCGTGGTCGCACAGGAGGAGGAGGCCGGACGCGGCGGTGCCTGCGAGGGTCTCGACAGGCTCGAAGCTGGAGGTCACGAGATCAACCGGGAGACGGAATGTCACAGTGCCCGGCAGCATAGTGACGGTGCGGCCGCAGTGCCATAGAGCTAATGAGACCGACGACGAATGACTCCGTGCGCCGCTATCCACGCGCGCATGCCCAGCAATCCCGGAACGCACATGACCACCGCCGTCGACCCCAGTTCGACCGCCCGCGGCACCTTCTGGCCGGCCTTTGCGGCGCTGATAGGCGGCGCGCTCGCCATGGGCATCTCGCCGATCTTCGTGCGCCTGGCCGATGTCGGCCCGTTCGCCAGCGCCTTCTACCGCGTGTTCCTCGCGCTGCCGGTGCTCTATGCCTGGATGCGGGCCGAGGAGAGCCGCCCCGGCGCGGCGCCGGACACCGGCCCGCGATTCTCCGCCCCCGTGGTGGCGACCGGGCTGTTCTTCGCCGCGGACCTGTTCTTCTGGCACCTCGCCATCCTCAACACCACCGTGGCCAACGCCACCTTCTTCGCTACGACCGCGCCGGTCTGGGTGGTGGTCTTCGGCTGGCTGGTCTATCGCCGCCAGGTCGGCGCGACGGCCCTGGCCGGCCTGGCGCTCTGCCTGGCCGGCGGCATCGCCCTGGTCGGGCAGTCCTTCGCGCTGGCGCCGGGCCGGCTGGTGGGCGATGCCCTGGCGGAAGTGACGGCGGTGTTCTTCGGCGCCTATTTCCTCGCCGTGGAGAGGGCGCGCGAACTCCACCGCGCCGCCCGCGTCACCTTCTATATGAGCGTGCTGACGGCGGCGATCCTGGCCGTGGTCGCGGCGGGGGCGACGCTGCTCCTCGACCAGCCGCTGCTGCCGGCCGGCCTGCGCGGCTGGGCCATGCTGGTCGCACTCGCCTGGGTCAGCCATGTCGGCGGCCAGGGATTGCTGTCGGTGGCGCTCGGCTCCCTGCCGGCGATGTTCTCCTCGCTGGTGATCTTCCTGGAGGCGCTGGCCGCCGCGATCCTCGGCTGGCTGGTGCTGTCCGAGGCGGTGACGCCGCTGCAGGCGATCGGCGGCGTGGTCATCCTGGCCGGCATCTGGATCGCCCGGCCGAAGGGCTGACGGTGTGCATGCCGGCGGCCCGCGTATCAGTTGACAGCCGGCCGCGGGTCGGCTCAACGTCGCGCGCCATGCTTCGCTTATCCGTTCTCTGCGGCGCTGCCCTGACGTTCTTCACCCTCGGCGGCGCGACTCCGGCGCTCGCCGATTTCCGCCTGTGCAACAACACCGGCAGCCGCGTCGGGGTCGCGATCGGCTACCGCGACAAGGACGGCTGGGTGACGGAGGGGTGGTGGAACGTCTCCGCCCGCAGTTGCGAGACCATCCTCAAGGGCCAGCTCTCCGCCCGCTACTACTATCTCTACGCCGTCGACTACGATCAGGGCGGCGAGTGGAGCGGCAAGTCCTTCATGTGCACGCGGGAGAAGGAATTCACCATCCGCGGCTTCGAGAACTGCCTGGCCCGCGGCTATGACCGCACCGGCTTCTTCGAGATCGATTCGGCCGAGCAGAAGAGCTGGACCGTGCAGCTTTCCGAGCAGGCTCAGACCGGCGCCAAGCCGAAGTCGAGCGCCCCCGCCGACGCTCCGCCCTCCCCGGCCGGCACGCCCGGCGCCCAGCCGCCCCCGGCTGCCCCGCCCGCCGAGCAACCCGCCCCAGCACAGCCAGCCCCGGCGCAGCCCGCGCCCGGCGCGCCACCGCCGCTGCCGCCGGCGCAGTAGAGCTTCCTTCGGGCGGCAGGCGGCAATGTTGCCGATATGCCACGCCCGTGTCGTTGAGAGGCATTTCGGTTGTGCCGCGAACTGTTGCGGCGCACAATGCCGGTGATTGCCGAGAACCCGCCTGCAAGAAAGAACATTCCGAATGCGCCGTCAGCGAAAGGTCAAGATCCTCGCCACACTCGGTCCTGCCTCCTCGTCCCGGGAGATGATCGGGAAATTGTTTGCCGCCGGCGCGGACGTCTTCCGCATCAACATGAGCCATACCTCGCACGACCGGATGCGCGAACTGATCGCGACCATCCGTGACGTAGAGAAGGATTTCGGCCGGCCGATCGGCATCCTGGCCGACCTGCAGGGCCCCAAGCTGCGCATCGGCGAATTCGCCGCAGGCGCCGTCGAGCTGGAGAACGGGGCCCGCTTCTCCCTCGACGCCGATCCGGCTCCCGGGGACGAGACGCGCGTTCATCTCCCGCACCCGGAGATTCTGGCGGCGCTCGAGCCCGGCCACACACTGCTGCTCGACGACGGCAAGGTCCGCCTCCGGGCGCTCGAATGCTCGCCGACGCAGGCGCTGACCGAGGTCGTGGTCGGCGGCAGGATGTCGAACCGCAAAGGCGTGTCGCTGCCGGACACCGAGATCCCGCTGTCGGCAATGACGGAGAAGGACCGGGCCGACCTCGAAGCGGCGGTGCAGACCGGCGTCGACTGGGTCGCCCTCTCCTTCGTGCAGCGCCCCGAGGACGTGGCCGAGGTGCGCAAGATCGCCCGCGGCCGCGCCCTGGTGATGTCGAAGATCGAGAAGCCGCAGGCCGTGGCGCGCCTGGACGAGATCATCGAGGCCTCCGACGCGCTGATGGTGGCGCGCGGCGACCTCGGCGTCGAGCTGCCGCTGGAAAAGGTGCCCGGCCTGCAGAAACGCATCACCCGCGCCGCCCGCAAGCTCGGCAAGCCGGTGGTGGTCGCCACGCAGATGCTGGAATCGATGATCACCACCCCGGTGCCGACCCGCGCCGAGGTGTCCGACGTCGCCACGGCCGTGTTCGAGGGCGCCGATGCGGTGATGCTGTCGGCCGAGAGCGCCGCCGGCAAGTTCCCGGTCGAGGCCGTGTCGACCATGAACCGCATCGCCGAGGAGGTGGAGCGCGACGTGCTCCACCGCACCATCATCAACGCCCAGCGCAGCGATCCTGAGCAGACCGGCGCCGACGCCATCGCCGCGGCGGCGCGCACCGTGGCCGAGACGCTCGACCTCGCCGCCCTGATCGCCTGGACGGCGTCGGGCTCGACCGGCCTCAGGGTGGCGCGCGAGCGCGCCCAGATGCCGCTGCTGGCGCTCTCGCCCAACATCTCCACCGCCCGGCGCCTGGCGCTGGTCTGGGGCGTGCACGCCATCCTCACCGCCGACGCCCGCGACATCAACGACATGGTCGAACGCGCCTGCCGCCACGCCTACCAGGACGGTTTCGCCAAGCCCGGCCAGCGCGTGCTGATCATCGCCGGCGTTCCCTTCGGCACGCCGGGCGCCACCAACATGGTGCGCATCGCCTTCGTCGGTTCCGACGACATCGAAGGCGTGTAGGCAGCGGGCGGACGTTCTTCAGCCCGTAGCCTCCTCGGCCTGCGGCCGCGGCGCGGCTGCGGCGCAGATGCGCTCGATCTCGGCCAGCACCGCGTCCCGGGCGTTGTAGTGGATCATGTGGCCCTTGCCGCGCAGCACGGTGAGCGCAGCGCCCTCGATCTGCCCGGCGATGGCCATGGCGTGGATCGGTGTGGAGACGACCGTGTCGTCGTCACTGGCGAGGATCGCCGTCGGCACGCGGATCGCGCCGTAGCGTGTCGCCTGCCTCGTCACGAAGGGCAGCAGATCCGCCAGATCCTGCCCGTTCCAGCGGAACTCCGCCGGCCGCAGCACCAGCGCCGCCGCCGTCTTCGCCCCGTAGTCCTGCGGGGCGGCGAGAGGCAGGAAGGAGGCGTCGATGGAGGCCTGGAGACGCCAGGCGGCGACCGGCGTCATCACCGTGCCGACGAACAGGCTCCCGAGCACCGGCATGGCCGCGACGTCGTAGTACCAGGTCACTCCGCCGGGCCAGGGATGGGTGACCGGCGCCAGCAGCACGAGGCCGGCGGTCTGCTCGGGCAGGTCGAGGGCGAAGCTGGCGGCGACAGACCCGGCCATCGAATAGCCGACAACCACGACCTTGCCGACCCCGAGCCGGCGCAGCGCCTCGGCGATCAGCGCCGCCTGCCGCGCCGGCGAGGCATCGGCCCGGCCGCGCGGCCTGCCGCTCCAGCCATGGCCCGGCCGGTCGACGGCGATGACCCGCCGACGCCGCGAGAGCTCGGCGCCCAGCGCCAGCACCATGTCGCGGGCATTGGAGGTGGCCCCGTGCAGCAGCAGCACCGGCGGCTCCCCGGACGGGACGGGCGGCGCCATGTCGTAGAGATGCAGCTGCCCCCCCGAGACCGGCACGAAGACGCCGCCCGGCGGGTTCTGCTCCTCGATCCGCCCGGCGATCAGCCGCGTCGCGACGATGGCCGCCACCAGGTGCACGATGAAGAGGACGCAGATCACGACAAGGACGGCAATCATCGGGCGGGGATGCGGCACGGACACGGGTGGCGTAGGCATCGCCCGCCGCGGCGGTCGCGGTCAACCCGCATGGACGGCCCGGCGGTTCAGATGTCCCGCCCCTCGACCTCCGGCCGCAGATCGTCCACCGCCTTGCGCACATCGGGAAGATAGGGATTGATCGCCAGCGCCTTCTGGAAGGCGGCATAGGCACGCGCCTTGTCGCCGGTCTCGCGCAGGATCATGCCGAGGCCGGCCCAGGCGCCGTAGTGGCGCGGGTCGCGCTTCAGCGTCTCGGCGATGTCGACCATCGAGCGGGCATAGTCGTTCTTGCGGTAATAGGCCGTGGCGCGGCGATTCCAGGCTTCCGTGAAGCCCGGTTGCAGCCGGATCGTGGCGCTGAGCAGCTGGATGGCGAGGTCGTCATTGCCACCCTGGAACGCCGTCATCGCCCGCGCCATCAAAAGATCGGCGGTGTCGCTGCCCGAACGAATCTGGGCACGCTGGATAGCGCTGGAAATGCCCTTCGCCTCCTCGTCCGTCCGGGCCTTGGCCAGGCGATCGTAGAGCTGGTCCAGCGTCTGCGCGCCGGACGGCGCCGGCGTGCCCTCGGCCAGGGCCGGGCCGGCGAGGGAGAGAAGGACGCAAAGGGCGGGAACGGTGCTGCGCATGGCGCGATGATGCGCC
Source organism: Labrys sp. Lb11 (assembly GCF_057554225.1). NCBI lineage: Bacteria > Pseudomonadati > Pseudomonadota > Alphaproteobacteria > Hyphomicrobiales > Xanthobacteraceae > Labrys > Labrys sp. Lb11. The sequence goes on along the minus strand of NZ_BAAJOT010000004.1, from coordinate 643,795 downwards.
GGCCGGGCGCGGCGATCAAGCATCATGCTGCAACGCAAACAGCCCGGTCACTCCATCGTGACCGGGCTTCTGCCGGCGAACGCGCGATGTCGACCCTGGGATTCCGGCCCGGCCTCGCGGCGGAACCGGTGCCCCTGCGGGCCGGCGATCAGCCCTGGCGGGCCTTGTAGCGCTTCTGGGTCTTGTTGATGATGTAGACGCGGCCCTTGCGGCGAACCAGCTGGTTGTCGCGATGACGCAGGCGCAGAGACTTGAGCGAATTACGGATCTTCATGACGGTCGTGCCTCGGGTCGAGAGCGCACGGCATCGAGCGACGCTCACATGTTCGAAAGTCGCGGCGTTCTAACGGCGAGCCGCGGTCCTGTCAATCATCTCGAAGGCCTTTGACAACCGGAGGGCGGCGGCGGCAAGGCAGGCGCATGGCCGCAGGCGGACGCGCGGCCGATTCCGCCGGAAAAATGCGGATGCGCGCGTTGACGGCGCGCGAATCCAGTTCCGTCATGCGCCTGTCCCGTCATAGGGTCGGGCGAGACAACAGGGGGCACGCATGGCCGAGTACAGGCTCTACGGTTTCGGCGAATCGGGCAACAGCTACAAGGTGGCGCTGATGCTCGCCCTCACCGGCAGCGACTGGGAATGCATCCCGGTCGATTTCTTCAAGGGCGAGACGCGGGGCGAGGCGTTCCGCGAGGGCATCAACGAGATGGGCGAGGCGCCGGTGCTGGAGCATGCCGGCCGCAGGCTCTGCCAATCCGGCGTCATCCTCGACTACCTCGCCGGCAGCACCGGCCGCTTCGGGCCGGCCACGGAGGAGGAACGACAGGAGATCTGGCGCTGGATCCTGTTCGACAACCACAAGTTCACCAGCTATTTCGCCTCGCTGCGCTTCCTCTACGGCCTGCAGAAGACCGGCGAAACGCCGGTGACCGAATGGCTGCGCGGACGGGCCAAGGCGGCCTTCGCCATCGTCGACAAGCACCTGGCCGGCCGCAGCTTCATCGCGGCCGACCGGCCGACGATCGCCGATTTCTCCCTGGCCGGCTATGTCTACTACGACGAGGCGACCGGCCTCGACCGCTCGGCCTACCCCCATATCGCCGCCTGGTCGCAGCGCATCGCCGCCCTGCCGGGCTGGAAGCCTCCCTACGACCTGATGCCGCGCGCCCTGGCCGGAGCCTGACCCTTGCGCCAGGCCTATGCTGCCCTCGTCGCCTCCGGCGAGATCGAATCCGACCCGGCCCAGGCTGCCGTCGCCACGCGCCTCGAGGCCCTGATCGAACGCCTGAAGGAGAAGAGCCTCGCCCGCAAGAGCAATGCCCTGGGCTGGCTCTTCGGCCGCGGCCAGCCGCAGGAACCGGTGCGGGGCCTCTACATCTGGGGCAGCGTCGGGCGTGGCAAGACCATGCTGATGGACCTGTTCCACGCTTCGGTTCCGCCGGCGATCAGCAAGCGGCGGGTGCATTTCAATGCGTTCATGAACGACGTGCACGAGCGTGTCTTCCGGCACCGCAACGCGGTCAAGGCCGGGCGGGCCAAGGGCGACGACCCGATCCCGCCGGTGGCCGCCGCCCTGGCAGCCGAGGCAAGGCTGCTGTGCTTCGACGAGTTCAGCGTCACGGATATCGCCGACGCCATGATCCTCGGGCGATTGTTCACCCGGCTGTTCGAACAGGGCGTCGTGGTGGTGGCGACCTCCAATGTGGAACCCGACCGGCTCTATGAAGGCGGTCTCAACCGCGCCTTGTTCGTGCCGTTCATCGACCTCCTGAAGCAGCACATGGACGTGGCCAGACTGGAGGCCCGGACCGACTATCGCCGCGAGAAGCTCTCCGGCGGCTCGACCTATGTGGTCGGCACCGGGGAGGAGGCCCGGGCCGCGCTCGACGCGGCCTTCCAGCGCCTCACCGGGGTGACACACGGCAAGCCGCGGGTGCTGCACGTCAAGGGCCGCGAGCTCACCATCCCCGAGGCGGAAAAGGGCGTGGCGCGCGCCTCCTTCGACGATCTGTGTCGCAACCCGCTCGGTCCGGCCGACCACCTTGCGATCGCGGAAGCCTTCCACACCCTGGTGCTCGACGCCGTGCCCGTGCTGCGCGACGAGCAGCGCAACGAAGCCAAGCGTTTCATCACCCTGATCGACAGCCTCTATGACGCCGGGGCCAAGCTGGTGGCCTCGGCGGCGGCCGAGCCGGACGATCTCTACCCCGCCGGCGAGGGCCGCGAGGCCTTCGAGTTCCAGCGCACCGCCTCGCGCCTGCTCGAGATGCGCTCGGACGCCTATCTCGCCCAGCCGCACAATCCCGGAGCGCGCAAGGCCGGCATCGTCGAGACATGAAGCCGGCGGCCCGCCCGCACGAGTCGACCGGCGAGCGGCTCCTGGAGATCGCCACGGACCATATCAGGCGCCACGGCGTCGAGCGGACCACGCTCGTGTCCATCGCCCGGGATGCCGGCGTCAGCCACGCCGCGATCTACCGCTACTTTCCTTCCAAGGACGCGCTCATCGACACGGTGACGGGCGAGTGGCTGAAATCGGTCGAGGCCCAGGTCGCCACCGTGGCCGATTCGCCCGACCCGGCCGACGACAAGCTCGAGCGCATCATGCTGCTGATCGCCCGGCTCTACCGCCAGCGCCATGACGCCGAGCCGCACCTCTTCAGGCTCTGGCTCGCCGCCCTGGCGGAGAAGCGGGCCGTGGTGCGGCGGCACCGGCGGCGCCTGCGCACGCTGATCGAGCGCGTCGTCGACGAGGGCCGGGCAACCGCCCTGTTCCGGGCGCGCTCGAACGAACGGCCGATCATCTTCCTCGACGACGCCCTGCACCGCTTCATCGATCCCGTGTCGATCGCCGCGGACAAGGATGTCGATCGCAGCGACCTGGATCGCCGCCTCGCGCGGCTGCTGCAGGTGGCCATCCGAGCCATGGCGGCAGGCACCGTGTGAGCGCTGATTCCTTCGGGTCGGGAGCTCAGGACGACAGGGCCGGCTCGGGCCTCCCCAAGGCCGGAGCCACACCGCCCAGAGGACCGTCCGCCGCCGCCCATCCGGTCAGGCCCGGGTCTGCTCCACCGGCTCGGCCCGTTCGGCCAGACGCGCGGCATCGTCATAGGCGCGGATCGCGTCGGAGGGCGAGGCGCGGCGGCGGGCTGCGGCCTGAGGAAAGCCGTCCCGGACGGCGATAAGCTGGGCGAGGAAGTCGGCGCGGCGGTCGAGCCGGGCCGTGCAGGCCGCGACCGGCTCGACCCGCCGGACCGGTGTGCCGATTTCGGACATCACCGGGACAATGGCGAGGCGCGTGCCTGCCGATATCTGTCCGGCTGGTGCGATCATGGTCGGCCTCCGTGCCGAAATGAGACACAATGACGTCATGTGTCAACATCTTGGCAAGGAATGGGCCGATCGGCAGCCAGCGCGGCGGCGAGGCGTTAAATCCAATTTTAGGGTTACCCCGCGATAAGGATCGCTTGATCGTTCGCCGGGATCCCAGAGTCCGTCATGTTCGAGTTGTCCCAGGCCGGAACCCAGGATGGGCCGGCCTTGCGTCCCCTGCCCGGCCGCGCTCCGATCGACCCGCGCTCCCTCCTCACCGCCATCGCCGAGGTGGTCTATGACTGGGCCATCGATACCGACCGGCTGACCTGGGGGCCGAATGTCGGGGAGGTGCTCAAGTTGCCCGTGGACGGCGCACCGGCCACCGGCGAGGGCTTCGCCCGGCTGCTCGACCCGGACGCGGCCAGCAGCCGCTTCGAGGCCCTCGTCCATGCCGACGGCCACGACGAGGGAGAGGGTGTCGCCTACCAGATCCACTATGCCCTGCTGCCGCACCGGCGCAACCGCGACTTCCGGCTGTGGATCGAGGAAACCGGCCGCTGGTTCGCCGGCCCGACCGGGCGGCCGCAGCGCGCACACGGCGTGATGCGGGTGATCGACGCACGCCACGCCGTCGAGCCGGGCGCGTCGTCGATGCCGCGCAGTGGCGACCTCGCCGGGCCGATGAGCCGGCCGCAACTGATGCGGGCCCTCGCCGAGGCGATCGTCGAGGCCCAGCGCCAGCGCCATGCGACGGCCTTCCTGCTGGCCGGCCTCGACAGCCCCGGCACGGCCGAGGCCGCGCGCGACCCGGCCGTCGCCGACGAGGCGATGGCCATGGCGATCCGGCGCATCCGGGCGCATCTGCACGGCGGCGACGTCCTCGGGCGAGTGTCGACCAACACGCTCGGCATCGTGCTCAGCCGCTGCGAGGCGTCCGACCTGCCGGTCGCCGCGCGGCGCTTTATCGACGCGGTCGCCGGGCTGCGGATCGCGACGCGGGTCGGACCGGCACCGCTGCGCATCTCGGCCGGCGGCGTCCTGGCGCCGCGGCAGGCGGAGACAGCTGCCGAGGCCGTGAACCGGGCCCAGCAGGCGCTCGACCGCTGCCGCACCGGCGGCCACGGCTTCCTCGCCTTCTCCGCCGTGGCGGCGCGGGCGGAGGACGGCTTTGCCGACGAGGTCCTCGCGGCGCTCAACGACCGACGCATCGTGCTGGCCATGGAGCCGGCCCTCCAGGCGACGAACCGCCGGCCCGCCTTCCATGTCTGCCGTCCGTGCCTGCAACGGCCCGACGGCACGCTCGTGCCCGTCCGTCCGACCCCGGACCTCGCGACGCTGGTGCACCACCGCGTGACGGAGCTGGCGACGGACGAACTCAGACGCAACGCCGATATCCGGCTGGTGCTGGACCTGCCGGTGGACACGGATCCCGGCTGGCTCCGCGCCTTCGCCGTCATGCTGCACCAGCACCGGGCCGCGCAGCGCCTCACCGTCATCGTCGACGAGCGCGACGTGGCCGCGGATCCGCGGACCGCGGACCGGCTGTTCGGCGAATTGAAGGAGCGCGGCGTCCGGATCGGCATCGGCGGCTTCGGCGCCGGCCACCTGCCGCCGCAACGCCTGCGCAGTCTCGGTGCCGACAGGGTCGGGATCGACGGCGCCTTCGTCCAGGCCATGACGCGGTCGGCGGATGATCGCTTTCTCGTCCGTACCCTGATCGGCCTTGCCCACGATCTCGGCCTGGAGGTCGCGGCGGACTGGGTGTCGGACGAGACGACGGCGGCACAGCTTGCCGCGTGGGGCTGCGACTACCTTCAGGGATCCGTGGCCGCACAGGCTGTCCCGGCCCGGCCCGGCCGCGCGGCCGGCCGCCCCGTCCCGAAGCGGCCGTCTGTCGCTTCCAGATAAGTCGGCGCGCCCTGGAGCGTCTCAAATCTGCTCGATTCCGCTGAAATACGACATATGGTGCTAGTCTATGTCGTATTTAAGCCAGATCATTCCGCACAATGTCGGACGATGGCGGCTATCGGTCGCGCCGGTCGCAACAGAACGACATGAATGTCGCGTTGAGGCCAGTCGAACCGGTCATGCTCTGACTTTGTCATCGAAGGGGAACCGATGAACATCAGGCCGGATGTGGGCGCGACCCACACAGTCGGGTTTTTGCTGACACCCAACTTCTCCATGATCGCCTTCACCTCGGCCGTCGAGGTGCTGCGCCTTACCAACTACGTCACCGGCGCCCGAACCTTCGCCTGGCGGCTCTACTCGCCGGACGGCCAGCCGATCGAGGCCTCCAACGGCGTCGCGGTGTCGGTGAACGGCGCCTATGCCGATGTCGGCCCCATGCCGGAGATCATCGTCTGCTCGGGCCTCGACGTGCAGAAATACGACCACGGCCCGCTGATCGCCAAGCTGCGCAAGCTCGCCTTCTACGGCGTCTCGATCGGCGCGGTGTGCACCGGCACCTATGTGCTGGCCAAGGCCGGCCTGCTCAACGGCCATCGCTGCGCCATCCACTGGGAGAACTATGACAGCTTCCGCGAGGAGTTCCCGGACATCGAGGCGACGCAGGAACTGTTCGAGATCGACCGCAACCGCTTCACCTGCGCCGGCGGCACCGCATCCATCGACATGATGCTGGCGCTGATCACCGCCAAGAAGGGCGCGGTGATCGCCGCCCTCGTCACCGACGAGCTGATCCATCACCGCATGCGCGACAGCCACGAGCGCCAGCGCATGGAGCTGCGCGCCCGTCTCGGCGTGTCCCACCCCAAGCTGCTGGCGGTGATCGGCGAGATGGACAAGCGCCTGGAGCGACCGGTCTCATGCGCCCAGCTCGCCCGCACCGTGCGCCTGTCGCCGCGCCAGCTCGAACGGCTGTTCCAGCGCTACCTCGATACGACGCCCACCCGCTACTACCTGGAAATGCGCCTCAACCGGGCCCGGCAGCTGCTGCGCCAGACCTCGATGCCGATCCTGTCGGTGGGCCTGGCCTGCGGCTTCGTCTCGGCCTCGCATTTCTCCAAGTGCTACAGCGAGCATTTCGACCGCACGCCCTCCGAGGAGCGCAAGGGCATGCGCATCGAGCGCAACGTCGCCACCGCCGTGGCGTGATGCCGCAGCGCAGCATTCCGGTGCGGGCCCTGTCTCGGCCCGCTCCGGAAAAACTTCGGAAATCAAGGCGATAGACTGGCCAGCCGGGAAGGGACGCCGGGCCGCCAATCGTTTGCGGCGTGCGGACCGGCACAGCCATTCATGAAAAATAAGTGTAAACGGCCTATGACCATCCGGTCAGAACCCGTTCGCCGGCTCTCCCATGTTTCCGTCCCTGATCATCGAAGTCATCGGCTCCGTCGCCGCGTGCCTGAGCACGTTCTGCTGGGTGCCCCAGGCCCTGCGCGCCCTGAAGACCCGCGACACCAAGTCGATCTCGCTGGTCATGCAGCTGATGCTCACCGCCGGCGTCCTGCTCTGGTTCGTCTACGGCGTGGCGCTGCATTCCTGGCCGCTGATGCTGTCGAACGCCGTGTCGCTGCTGTTCGTCGGTGCGATCCTCGGCATGAAGATCCGCTACGGCTGAGGCCGTCAGGTTCCCAGCAGCCCGGCGGCGATGTTGACCACCAGCGCCAGCACCGTGGCGTTGAAGAAGAAGGCGAAGGTGGCGTGCGCCGTGACGATGCGGCGCATCAGCTTGCTGCGCACATTGGTGTCGGAGGTCTGCGACGTCGCGCCGATGCTGACGGTGAAATAGACGAAATCCCAGAAGTCCGGATCCTCGTCGGGACCGCCGAAGTCGAGCGGCGGCCGCTCCGAACGCGACGCGGTCAGGTAGAAGACGTGGGCGTAGTGGATCGAGAACATCATCTGCACGAAGAACCACGAGCAGACCACCGTCGCCAGGGTCAGCGCGAGATGCAGGCTGCGTATTTCCGGCGGAACCGACTGCATGCCGGCAAGGACGACGACGACGGCGACGAAGCTGGCCGCGGCGCCGATCCCGGCCAGGACCAGGATGGCGACGGCGCTGTTGTCGAGGACGGCCGCCCGCCGCTCCCGCTCGGCGCGGCTGTGGCCGGTCATCTGCGAAGGCACGACGAGGACGAACAGGAAGGTCGCCACGCACCAGGCGATCAGGCAACGCATGACCGGCGGCAGGCTCGCCGGCAGCAGGAGCACCACCAGCAAGCCGACCCCGACCATGCTGAACAGCACGGGCCGGTGCCGGATGAAGCCGGGCAGCAGTCTCACCGGCTTCTCCTCGCGGTGAACAATGCGGCCTCGCGCAGCCCGTCGGCCTCGGGCCCGAAGGATGCGAGCGCCGCCACGGCCTGCGCCGCGAGGGCGTCGCGCTCCGCCCGCGCCGCCTCGATGCCGAGCGCGCCGACCAGCGTGCCCTTGCCGCGCGCGGCATCCTTGCCCGTCGCCTTGCCCAACGCATCGGGCGAGGCTTCGACGTCGAGGATGTCGTCGGCGACCTGGAAGGCGGCGCCGAGCGCCCTGCCATAGGTCCGCAGCGCCGTCCGCGTCTCGAGCCCGGCTCCGCCGATGATCGCGCCCATCTCGACGGCGCAGGCCAGGATGGCGCCGGTCTTCATCGCCTGCAACTCGCGGATGGCGTCGGCGTCCAACGCCTTCGGGCCGCCCTCGTCGAACCGTCCCTCGGCGTCGAGGTCGAGCATCTGGCCGCCGGCCATGCCGGCCATGCCGGCGGCGCGGGCGAGGGCCAGCACCAGCGCCGAGCGGATGGCGGGATCGGGGTGGATCGACGGGTCGGCCAGGGTCTCGAAAGCGAGCGTCTGCAGGGCGTCGCCGACCAGGATCGCCGTCGCCTCGTCATAGGCGCAGTGCACGGTCGGCTTGCCGCGCCGCAAGGCGTCGTCGTCCATGGCCGGCAGGTCGTCATGCACCAGGCTGTAGACGTGCAGCAGCTCGATCGCGGCGCCGGCCTGCAGCGCCGCGTCGGCGTCGCCGCCGGTGACGTGGGCAGTCTCGACCGTCAGGAAGGGCCGCAGCCGCTTGCCGCCGCCAAGCGCCGCATAGCGCATGGCGGCCAGCAGGCGCGGCGGCGTGGCCGGATCGGTCGCGACATGGAGGATGGTATCGAGCGCCGTCTCGACATCGCGGGCAACGGCGGCCAGTCGGTGTTGGAAATCGGACATGGTCTCAGATGTAGGCGATTGCCGGCAAACCCGATAGGGCCGGGCTCGTGATCACCCACAATAATGGCAGCTTTGCCGCGCGCCACCGGCCTCGCGCGCGACGGGGAAGACGGGCGCCGCCATCCGGAAGCGGCGGCCGGGGTGGCCGCCGCTTCCGGGGATATCAGGCCATGTTCTGGCCGCCGTTCACCGAGATGGTCGAACCGGTGATGAAGCCGGCGTCGTCCGAGGCCAGGAACACCACGCAGCGCGCCACCTCCTCCGGCAGGCCGAGGCGGCCGACGGGAATCTGCGGCAGGATGCGGGTCTTCAGCACGGTCTCGTCGATCGCCGCCACCATCTCCGTCCCGATATAGCCGGGGCAGATGGCGTTGGCGGTGACGTTCTTGGCCGCGCCTTCCAGGGCCAGCGCCTTGACGAAGCCGATGTCGCCGGCCTTGGCGGAGGAGTAGTTCACCTGGCCCATCTGACCCTTCTGGCCGTTGATCGAGGAGATGACGATGATGCGCCCGAAGGAGCGGTTGCGCATGCCCTCGATCACCGGGCGGGTCATGTTGAACAGGCTGTCGAGGTTGGTGCGGATGACCGAGGACCACTGGTCCTTGGTCATCTTGTGCAGGAAGCCGTCACGGGTGATGCCGGCATTGTTGACCAGGATGTCGATCGGCCCGAGATCCTTCTCCACCCGCGCCACGCCGGCGGCGCAGGCATCGAAATCACCCACGTCCCATTTGTAGGCGGGAATGCCGGTCTCGGCGGTGAAGCGGTTCGCCGCCTCGTCATTGCCGGCATAGCTGGCGGCGACGGTGACGCCGGACGCCTTGAGCGCCTTGGAAATGGCCGCGCCGATACCCCGTGTACCGCCGGTGACGATTGCTACCCTGCTCATGGAATCCCCTATGTTGACGCCGCTCGATGCGGTCTGGTTGAGAGCTTTGGAGGTGCCGCGCGGATGTGCCTGCGTGGGACGGACCGGGTCGAACCGGCCGGCCCGCTCGCCGGGGGCCGAACCGGATTCGGCAGGAGCGCCTAGCGCTCCACCGCCAGGGCCACGCCCATGCCGCCGCCGATGCACAGCGTGGCGAGGCCCTTCTTGGCGTCGCGCCGGCCCATCTCGTGCAGCAGCGTCACCAGCACGCGCGCGCCGGACGCGCCGATCGGATGACCGATGGCGATGGCGCCGCCATTGACGTTGACGATCGCCGGATCCCAGCCCATGTCCTTGTTGACGGCGAGGGCCTGGGCGGCAAAGGCCTCGTTGGCCTCGACCAGGTCGAGGTCCTTGACCTTCCAGCCCGCCTTCTCCAGCGCCTTGCGCGAGGCGGGGATCGGCCCGGTGCCCATCACCGCCGGATCGACACCCGCCGTCGCCCAGGACGCGATCCGCGCCAGCGGGGTGAGGCCGCGGCGCGCCGCTTCCTCTGCGGTCATCAGCACCAGGGCGGCGGCGCCGTCGTTGATGCCGGAGGCGTTGCCCGCCGTCACCGTCCCGTCCTTGGAGAAGGCCGGGCGGAGCTTGGCCATGGCCTCGAGCGTGGCGCCGTGGCGCGGATATTCGTCGACCTCGACGATGACGTCGCCCTTGCGGCCCGGCACCGTCACCGGGACGATCTCGTCGTTGAAGCGGCCGGCCTTCTGCGCCGCCTCGGCCTTGTTCTGCGAGGCGACGGCGAAGGCGTCCTGCTCCTCGCGCGACAGCTGCCAGCGGGCGGCGACGTTCTCGGCCGTCGTGCCCATGTGGTAGCCGTGGAAAGCGTCGGTCAGGCCGTCCTTGATCATGGAGTCGATGAACTTCATGTCGCCCATCTTGGTGCCGGCGCGCAGATGCGCGACATGCGGGGCGAGCGACATCGATTCCTGGCCGCCGGCGACGATGATGGCCGCGTCGCCGTTGGCGATCTGCTGCAGGCCGAGCGCCACCGCGCGCAGGCCCGAGCCGCAGAGCTGGTTGAGGGCCCAGGCCGTCTTCTCCTGCGGCACGCCGGCTGCCATCGCCGCCTGGCGGGCCGGGTTCTGGCCCTGGCCGGCCGAGAGCACCTGGCCCAGGATCACCTCGTCGACCTCGGCGGCCTCCACCCTGGCGCGGCTGAGCGCCGCCTTGATCGCAGTCGCGCCCAGGTCATGCGCCGGCGTGTTGGCGAAGGCGCCGTTGAACGAACCGACGGGGGTGCGGGCAGCGCTGACGATGACGATATCCGACATAGGGCCTCTCCCTGGCGTGGGGCCGCCTGCGGCGGCGCTTTCGCGAACCATATGGCGCGAGGCCGGCGACGGCGTCAATGCATCCCGAACGGGATCGGTGAATTGCGCCCAAGGGGAAGGTCAAGGAAAAACCACGCGATGTCAGGATCTTGCCAGACAAGTTTCCGACTGCCCGCGTCCAGCTTCGGTCGTTCCGCGGCACCTGCCCGGCCGTCGTGGGCGGGCGGAATCCCTTGCCCGTCCTCGCGGCTGCACAAAGGTGTTTTCGCGTCCGCGAAATGCGCTTAGTCTGACCTAATGACAAAGGCCCGGCCGGGAAGCGGGCCGTTCGGGTGGGAGAGGGCTGGTTGCATGGCCAAGGCGGACGAGCCGACGACGATCAAGAAATACGCCAACAGGCGCCTCTACAACACCGGCACATCGACTTATGTGACGCTCGAGGATCTCGGTGCCATGGTCAAGGCCGGCGAGGATTTCGTGGTCTTCGACGCCAAGACCAACGAGGACATCACCCGCCAGGTGCTGACGCAGATCATCTTCGAGCAGGAGAGCAAGGGCCAGAACCTGCTGCCGATCCAGTTCCTGCGTCAGCTCATCCGCTTCTACGGCGATTCCATCCAATCCCTGGTGCCCAGCTTCCTGGAATTCTCGCTCGAGAACCTGGTGCGCGACCAGCAGAAGCTGCGCGAGCAGATGACCCAGCAGATGGCCGCCGGCTGGTCGCAGGCGCCCTGGGCCAACGGCAAGTTCGGCTCCATGGAGGAGCAGGCCCGCAACAACATGGCCATGTTCGAACGGGCGTTCCGGATGTTCTCGCCCTTCGCGCACATGTCCGGCGACAAGGCCGCGGCCGGCGGCGAGGCGGCGCCCAAGCCCAAGAGCGAGGATCTCGACGAGCTGAAGAAAGAGCTCGCCGAGATGAAGAACCGGATCGACAGGCTGAGCGAACCCAAGCGCTGAAGGGGGCGAGGGCAGGCCGAGGCTTCCCGTCGCATTGCGACAAATCGGCTGTCGTTTCCGTGCTAGACGCGCAGGGGGTGCGACGCCGATAGTCGCGGCGACGCATGGCCCGGACGCGGGCGGCAACTCCAGCGACGGGCGGCTCATCCCTTGCGGTTCTCGTTTCTCTCCCTGGCGCGCAACGCGCTGACCGGCAACCGGAACTGGCCGGCGCAATGGCGCTCGCCCGATCCCAAGCCCGCCTATGACGCCGTGATCATCGGCGCCGGCGGGCACGGCCTGGCCACCGCCTACTACATGGCGGCCGAGCACGGCATGCGGAACATCGCCGTCGTGGAAAGGGGCTGGCTCGGCGGCGGCAACACCGGGCGCAACACCACCATCATCCGCTCCAACTACCTGTGGGAAGAGAGCGGCAAGCTCTACGACCATGCGCTGAAGCTGTGGCAGGATCTCTCCCAGGTCCTCAACTACAACGTCATGTATTCGGCGCGCGGCGTCATGATGCTGGCGCACAACGTGCACGACGTGCAGGTGACCAAGCGCCATGTCCATGCCAACCGGCTGGCCGGCATCGACAATGAATGGCTGACGCCGGAGCAGGCGAAGGACTTCTGCCCGATCCTCAATATCTCCAGGGACATCCGCTACCCGATCATGGGCGCGGCGCTGCAGCGTCGCGGCGGTGTCGCCCGGCATGACGCGGTCGCCTGGGGCTATGCCCGCGCCGCCGACGCCCTCGGCGTCGACATCATCCAGAACTGCGAGGTCACCGGCATCCGGCGCGACGCATCCGGCGCGGTCTCCGGCGTGGAGACGACACGCGGCACGATCGCCACCAAGAAGGTCGGCGTGGTCGCGGCCGGCCACACTTCCGTCGTCATGGCCATGGCCGGCGTGCGCATGCCGCTGGAAAGCTACCCGCTGCAGGCCCTGGTGTCCGAGCCGCTGAAGCCGATCATGCCCTGCGTGGTGATGTCGAACACCATTCACGCCTACATGTCGCAATCGGACAAGGGCGACCTCGTCATCGGCGCCGGCACCGACCAGTACGTCTCCTATTCGCAGACCGGCGGCCTGCACATCGCCCAGCACACGCTCGACGCGATCTGCGAGCTGTTCCCGGTGGTGCGGCGCGTCAGGATGATGCGCAACTGGGGCGGCATCGTCGACACCACCGCCGACCGCTCGCCGATCATCGGCAAGACGCCGGTGCCGGGCCTGTTCGTCAATTGCGGCTGGGGCACCGGCGGCTTCAAGGCGACGCCCGGCTCGGGCCATGTCTTCGCCCACACGGTGGCGACCGGGGAGCCGCATCCGATCGCCGCGCCTTTCTGCCTCGACCGCTTCCGCACCGGGCGCCTGATCGACGAGGCGGCCGCAGCCGCCGTGGCGCATTGAGGACGACGCCATGCTGCTGATCGCCTGCCCCTATTGCGGGGACCGCCCCGAACTGGAGTTCCGCAACATGGGCGAAGCCCATATCGCGCGGCCCGCCTTCTCCGACAGCGTGTCCGACGAGGACTGGGCCGAGTTCCTCTATATCCGCACCAATCCCAAGGGCCTGGTCGCCGAGCGCTGGCGGCACGTGCACGGCTGCGCCCGCTTCTTCAACGCGGTGCGCCACACCGTCACCGACAAGTTCGTCACCACCTACAAGGTCGACGACCCCAGGCCCGACCTCGCGGTCCTGGCCGCCGAACTGCAGGCCCGGGAGGCGGCGCGATGAGCACGACCTTCCGCACCGCCGCCGGCGGCCGCATCGACCGCGCCAAGCCGCTGCGCTTCACCTTCGACGGCGTCGCCTATCAGGGCGTGCGGGGCGACACGCTCGCCTCGGCGCTGATCGCCAACGGCGTCCACCTCGTCGGCCGCTCGTTCAAGTACCATCGCCCGCGCGGCATCATGGCCGCCGGGTCGGAGGAGGCGAACGCGATCGTCACGGTGATCCGCGACGCCGGGCGCACCACGCCCAACCTCCGGGCCGGGCAGGTCGAGCTCTATGACGGGCTGGTGGCCGAAAGCCAGAACCGCTGGCCATCGCTCAAGCTCGACGTCGGCGCCGTGAACGGACTGTTCTCGCCCTTCCTCGCCTCCGGCTTCTACTACAAGACCTTCATGTGGCCGCGGGAGTTCTGGAAGACGGTCTACGAACCGAAGATCCGTGCCGCCGCCGGCTTCGGCAAGGCGCCGACCGAAGCCGACCCGGACCGCTACCAGAACCGCTTCGCCCATGTCGACGTGCTGGTCATCGGCTCCGGCCCCGCCGGGCTGGCGGCGACCGTGGCGGCGGCCGAGGCCGGCGCCAGCGTCATCCTGTGCGACGAGCAGGCCGAGCTCGGCGGCTCGCTCCTCGCCGAGACGCGCGCCACGATCGAGGGCCGGCTGGCGCGCGACTGGGCGACCGACGTCATCATGTCGCTGGCCCTGAAGGACAAGGTGCGGCTCCTGCCGCGCACCACGGCCTTCGGCTGGTACTCGCACAATTTCGTCGCCCTGGCCGAGCGCATCACCGACCATCAGGCCGCGCCCGACGCCCGGCTGCCGCGCGAGCGGCTCTGGCAGGTGCGGGCCCGGCAGGTGGTGATCGCCGCCGGCGCCATCGAGCGGCCCTTGGTGTTCCCCGAGAACGACCGGCCCGGGATCATGCTGGCGGATGCGGCGCGCACCTTCGTCAACCGCTACGGCGCCCTGCCCGGCCAGCGGGCCGTGGTGTTCACGGCCTGCGATTCGGCCTATCGCGCCGCGCTCGACCTCAAGGCCGCCGGCGGCGAGGTGGCGCTGATCGCCGACCTCAGGCCCGAGGGCGGCGCCCTGGTCGAGGAAGCGCGGGCGGCCGGCATCCGGGTCGAGACCGGCATGACCGTCACCGGAACCGGCGGGCGGCTCAGGGTCTCCTCCGTGCGGCTCTCCAGGATCGTCGGCGGCAAGGCGGCCGGCCGGGAGACGGTCTCCTGCGACCTCGTGCTGATGTCGGGCGGCTGGACGCCGTCCGTCCACCTGTTCTCGCAGTCGCGCGGCAAGCTCGCCTTCGACGAGGCCTCGCAGAACTTCCTGCCCGGCCGCTCGCATGACGCGGAACGCTCGGCCGGTGCCTGCCGCGGCGTGTTCGAGTTCGGCGCGGTGATCGACGACGGCTTCGCCGCCGGCCACGCCGCCGCCCGCGAGGCCGGTGCCACCGGCGGCGCGCTGAAGACCTTCTCGGTGGCCGATGCCACGCTGCCCGCCGGCGCCTGCACCGGCGCGACGCCGCATGACCGCAATGCTTCGCGCGTGAAGGCTTTCGTCGACTTCCAGCACGACGTCACCGCCAAGGACATCAAGCTGGCGACGCGCGAGGGCTTCCGGTCGATCGAGCACGTCAAGCGCTACACCACCACCGGCATGGCGACCGACCAGGGCAAGACCTCCAACCTCAACGCCCTGGCGATCGCCGCCCAGGCGATCGAGGCGCCGGTGCCGAAGGTCGGCCTCACCACCTTCCGGCCGCCCTACACGCCGACCACCTTCGGCCTGTTCGCCGGCACCTCGCGCGGGGACCTGTTCGACCCCGTGCGCAAGACCGCGATCCACGACTGGGCCGCCGAGCAGGGCGCGACGTTCGAGGATGTCGGGCTGTGGAAGCGCGCCTGGTATTTCAGCCGCGGCGCCGAGACCATGCACGAGGCGGTCAACCGCGAATGCCGCACCGTGCGTACGGCCTGCGGCGTCTTCGACGCCTCCACCCTCGGCAAGATCGAGGTGGTGGGGCCGGATGCGGCGGAATTCATGCACCGCATCTATGTCAACCCGTTCCTGAAGCTGGAGCCGGGGCGGCTGCGCTACGGCATCATGACCCGCGACGACGGCTTCGTGTACGACGACGGCGTGGTCGGCCGCATGGCGCCGGATCGCTTCCACGTCACCACCACCACCGGCGGGGCGCCGCGCGTGCTCAGCCACATGGAGGACTATCTCCAGACCGAGTGGACCGACCTCAAGGTCTGGCTGACCTCGACCACGGAGCAATGGGCCGTCATCGCCGTGCAGGGGCCGCGGGCGCGCGAGGCGATCGCACCGCTGGTCGAGGGCATCGACGTGTCGAAGGCGGCGATGCCGCACATGTCGGTGCGCGAGGGGCGGATCTGCGGCGTGCCGACCCGCCTGTTCCGCATGAGCTTCACCGGCGAGCTCGGCTTCGAGATCAACGTGCCCGCCGCCTATGGCCGGGCCGTCTGGGAGGCGGTCCATGCCGAGGTGACGCGCCAGGGCGGCTGCGCCTATGGCACCGAGGCCATGCACGTGCTGCGCGCCGAGAAGGGCTACATCATCGTCGGGCAGGACACGGACGGCACGCTGACGCCGGACGAGGCGGGCGTCGGCTGGGCCGTCGGCAAGACCAAGGCCGACTTCGTCGGCAAGCGCGGCCTGATGCGGCCCGACCTCAAGGCGGAAGACCGCAAGCAGCTGGTCGGCCTGCTGACCGTCGATTCCAAGACCGTGCTGGAGGAGGGCGCGCAGATCGTCCCCGCCGCGACGCCGGCCCTCGGCGAGCATGCGCACGGCCACGTCACCTCTTCCTACTGGAGCGAGGCGCTGGGCCGCTCGATCGCCCTCGCCAACCTGGAGCGCGGCCGCGCCCGCATGGGCGAGACCGTCTATATCCCGATGCCGGACGGCGCAGTCGCGGCCGTGGTCGCCGATCCGGTGTTCGTCGACAAGGAAGGGACGCGGCTCGATGCCTGACCTCGCCATCCGCCGCGAGCCGCTCGACGGCGTCGCGCCGATCACCGCCCGCAGCCGGCTGACCATCGAGGCCCTGCCGCCGGCAACGCGCCTCGTCCTGCGCGGACCGGCGAGCGCCGCCGCCGCGATCGGCACCGCCTTCGGCCTCGCCTTGCCCACGGCGATCAACACGGCCGCGACCGACACCGTCAAGGCGGCGCTGATGCTCGGCCCCGACGAGTGGCTGCTGATCGCTCCGGCGGATGCCGCAGCCGACCTCGCCGCCGTGATCGCCGCCGGCGTCGGCGAGCCGCACTCCCTGGTCGACGCCAGCCATCGCAACACGGCGATCGGCGTCTCCGGCGCATTGGCAGTGGAGGTGCTGAATTCGGGCGTGATGCTCGATCTCGACCCAGCCGCCTTCCCGGTCGGCATGGCCACGCGCACCCTGTTCGCCAAGGCCGAGATCGTGCTGTGGCGGACCGGCGCCGACGCGTTCCGCATCGAGGTCTGGCGATCCTTCGCCGGCTATCTCCACGGATTGCTGGCGGATGCGGCCCGCGAACACGTGAAGGAGTAGGGACCGCCCCAGGCCTGCCTTGGCCGCACCGCGGGCCGCCGCCGGGACGGAAGCGGCGGCAGAACGGAGCGCGGGAGCCTTCTCCGACTCCAATCTCGGATGTTCCCGAGATTGGCATGCAAGAGAGCAAGTCGGAAACATCCGACTTGCGCGGGGAAGGCCTTTTTTGCGCCTCGTCCTGGCCCCGACAGGCCGGGTTTTGGACAAGGTCGGGCTTCAGTATTCCTGGCGCGTCGGCGTGATCGTCAGCTCCTGCAGCAGCACGTTCTGCGGCATCTGGTAGGCGAACAGGATGGTGTTGGCGACGTCCTCGGCGCTGATGCCGCCGACCTTTTCCTTGCCGGACACCCAGAAGTCGCGCGCCTCGGCGTTCTTCATGCTGCCGGGGATGTCGGTCTCGGTCAGGCCGGGTGAAACCACGACGACGCGCACGTCGTACGGCGCCATGTTGCGCCGCGCGCCCTCGCTGACGGCATGGACGAAGAACTTCGTGCCGCAATAGACGTCGTGATAGGGGTAGGACTTGCGCCCGGCAATCGAGGAGATGTTGATGATGGTACCGTGCCGGCGCTGCTTCATCGCCGGCATCACCGCATGCATGCCGTTGAGCACGCCGACGCAGTTGATGTCGATCACGTCGCGCCACTCTTCCGGATCCTGATCCTCCAGCTTGGCGAGCGGGGCGATGCCGGCATTGTTGACCAGGCAATCGACCGGCCCATGCGCGGCCTCGCCCTTGGCGATCGCCGCCTCGACGGCGGCCCGATCGCGCACGTCTGCGGCGATGCAGACCGATTGCGGCAGGCCGAGCGCTTCCAGGAGCTCGACCCGGCGCGCCAGCAGCAGCAGCGGGTGTCCCGCCTTCGAGAAAGCCTGCGCGGTCGCCTTGCCGATGCCGGCGCTGGCGCCCGTGATCATCACCAACGGTTTGCTGCTCATTGTCCTCTCCCTCGTCGAGCGGTTCGCTGTCGCCCTTGCCACCTGAAACTTTGTCTCACCCATATTACATCTGTCAATCGTGTGGCGGCTTGCGCGCCGGCGCTCGACCCGCTTTTCTGGCAGCCGGAGGAGTCCCATGCAATTTGCCAGTGACAATTGGGCCGGCGCCAGCCCGCGGGTCCGCGATGCCCTGATACGGGCCTGCGAGGGCGTCGCGCCCGCCTATGGTCAGGATGAGACCACGGCTGCGCTGAGCGCCCGGCTTTCGCAGATCTTCGAACGGGAGGTCGCCGTCTTCCTCACGCCGACCGGCACGGCGACCAACGCCCTGGCCCTGGCGGCGCTGTGCCCGTCGAACGGGGCGGTGCTGGCGCATGAGGAAGCGCATGTCGTCGGCGACGAGCTCGGCGCAGTCGAGTTCTACGGCCAAGGCTCCCGCCTGATCGGCATGCCCGGCGTCGCCGGCAAGATCCGGCCCGACGCCATCGACGCCGCCTATGCCCGCCTGCCCTCGGCGGGCTCGCGCCAGCCCGCTCCCGCCGCCATCACGGTGACGCAGGCCGGCGAATGCGGCGGGGTCTACACGCTCGACGAGCTCACCGCGCTGGCCCGTGCCGCCAAGGCGCGGGGCCTGGCGGTGCACATGGACGGGGCGCGCTTCGCCAATGCCGTCGCCTCGCTCGGCTGCACGCCGGCCGAGACCACGTGGAAGGCCGGTGTCGACGTCCTCTCCTTCGGCGGCACCAAGAATGGCGCCCTGATGGCGGAGGCCGTGCTGTTCTTCGACAAGGATCGCGCCGCCGACTTCGACTGGCGGCGTCGGCGCGGCGGCCATGTCGTGTCGAAGGCGCGGCTGATCTCGGCGCAGTTTCTGGCGCTGCTGGAAGACGGGCACTGGCTCGAACTCGCCGGCCACGCCAACGCCATGGCGGCGCGGCTGGCGCAGGGCCTCGCCGCCGCCGGCCACCGCATTCCCTGGCCGGCCGATGCCAACGAGGTCTTTCCGGTGCTGCCGCGCCCGGTGATCGCGCGTCTGCGCGACCGCGGCGCCGCATTCTACGAATGGCCGACGCAGAGCCTGGCGCCGTCCGACGTGCCCGGGGAGGCCGAAGCCCTGGTGCGGCTGGTGACATCCTTCGCCACCACGCCGGCCGAGGTGGACCGCTTCCTCGACATCGCCGCCGAGCCCGCGGGATGACCGCGGCGGCCACCGCGGTCAGAGCCAGCCCATCAGCTCGCGGTCGACCACGTGGCGCAGCACCGCCATGCCCTCCTCCGTGTCGTTCAGGCAGGGCAGGTAGGCGAACTTCTCGCCGCCATTGTCCTGGAAGATCTCGCGGTTCTCGACGCCGAGCTCCTCCAGCGTCTCCAGGCAATCGGCGACGAAGCCGGGCGCGACGATGGCAAGGCGCCTGACGCCCGACTTGGCCAGCCCCTCGACCGTCTCGTCGGTGTAGGGTTTCAGCCATTCCTCCGAGCCGAAGCGCGACTGGAACGTGATCTTCAACCGTTCCGGGGCAAGTCCCAGCGCCTCGCGCAGCAGCGTCCCGGTCTTCATCGCGAAGCAGTAGTAGGGGTCGCCGGCCAGGAGATAGGATTTCGGCACTCCGTGGAAGGAGGCCAGGATCACCTCCGGCTCGAAGTCGAGGGCGGCGAGGCTCTTGCGCACCGAGGCGGCAAGGGCCCCGATATAGACGGGGTCGTCGTGCCAGTGCGGCGCGATTCGCACCGCCGGCTGCCAGCGCAGGGTCTTGAGATGGTCGAAGGCCTTGTCGCAGACGGTGGCCGTGGTGGCAGCGGCGTATTGTGGATAGAGCGGCACGATCAGGATGCGGTCGCAGCCCTGCGCCCTGAGGCCGTCGATGCGGCTGGCGATCGAGGGGTTGCCGTAGCGCATGGCAAAATCGACGACCAGGCGGTTGGAGCGGCCGGCGAGCGCGGCGGCCAGCTTCTGCGTCTGCGCCTGCGTGATCAGCAGGAGCGGCGAGGCGTTCTTCTCCTTGTCCCAGATCGAGGCGTATTTGGCACCGCTGCGCGAGGGACGCGTCGACAGGATGATCAGGTTGAGCAGCGGCCACCACAGCAGCCGCGGCACCTCGATCACCCGGCGGTCGGACAGGAATTCCTTGAGGTAGCGGCGCATCGGCCAGTAGCCGGTGCCGTCGGGCGTGCCGAGATTGACCAGCAGCACGCCGATGCGGCCGGAAAGGACGGGCGGATGATCAGCGGGCTTGGTGTCCGGTCCGGCGGCTTTGTCGTGCATCAGGTCCTCGTGCGTCAGCGGCGATATAGGGCGTGTGATCAGACATGTTTTGGGGCGAGACGCAGCGATTTTGGCCGAGTGGAAGGAGCGCGAGGACGCAAGCCTTACGGCTTGCTACGACGCGCGACGCGCCAATCGGCCAAAAGCGCCGCGCCGCGAAGCGGTGAGGTGAAAAATGGCCATCTGCCGCGTCCCGTCGCTCGCCAAGGCATCAGCCTTGGCGTCGACGTCGCAAGCCGAAGGCTTGCGACAGCGCGACTTGCACCTGGCCATTTTTGACCTCATCTCGCTCCAAACCATGTCTGATCACACGCCCTAGCCCCTCTGAGCCGGCCGATCAAATCACGCGATCCTGAGAGCGACACTCTTGCGAGGCATGGCTTTGCCTGCTTATCCTGTCGCCATGAGTACCGACGCCATCGAGATCCGCCTCGCACGTCCGGACGATGCAGGCGCCATCGCAGAGGTCCACGACCTTGCATGGCGGCATGCCTATCGCGGCGTGATTCCCGGCCCCGAGCTCGAGCGCATGGTCGAACGGCGCGGGGCAAAGTGGTGGAAGAACGCCATCGACCGCAAGACGCGCATCGTCGTGCTGTCGTTCGGCGGCGTCGTCGCCGGCTACGCGACCTATGGCCGCAACCGCGCCGTCGGCCTGCCCTTCCAGGGCGAGATCTTCGAGCTCTATCTCAGGCCGGAATACCAGGGGCTGGGCTTCGGCCGCCGGCTGTTCACCGCCGTGCGGCGCGATCTCGCCGGCCACGCGGTGAAGAGCATCGTGATCTGGGCGCTGGCGGACAATGAAGGCGCCTGCGGCTTCTACAAGCGCCTGGGCGGCGAACCGGTGGACACCACCGTGGAGCGCTTCGGCGACACCCGCTTGCAGAAGATCGCCTTCGGCTGGCCGGCCGCGGCCTGAACGGTTCTTCCGATCATTCCGATTGAATCGACGGACGGTTGCGCCTAAGCGTTCGGCCGTTCAAAATCGGCTTTTACCGCTCGATCTAGCCAGGGGGACCGTCTCTTTATGCGTATCGACGCCATTTCCATCGGCCGCAACCCGCCGCACGAAGTCAACGTCATCGTCGAGGTGCCGGTCGGCGGCGAGCCCATCAAGTACGAGATGGACAAGGAAGCCGGGACGCTGGTCGTCGACCGTTTCCTCTACACCTCGATGCGCTATCCCGGCAATTACGGCTTCGTGCCGCACACCCTGTCCGACGACGGCGACCCGATCGACGTGCTGATCGCCAACCAGCGCGGCATCGTGCCCGGCGCGGTGATGGCGGTCAGGCCGGTCGGCGTGCTCAAGATGGAGGACGAGGCCGGCGGCGACGAGAAGATCGTCGCCGTGCCGGTGCCGCGCCTGACGCGCCGCTACGAGAACGTGCACAACTACACCGACCTGCCCGAGATCACCCGCCAGCAGATCGAGCACTTCTTCGAGCACTACAAGGACCTGGAAAAGAAGAAGTGGGTGAAGGTCACCGGCTGGGGCGACGCCAAGGAAGCCGAAGCCATGATCCTGGCTGCGATCGAGCGCTACAAGACCAGCAAGGGCTGAAGTCCCGCCCGGGGAGCCGTTCCGCAGGGACGCGAAAGCCTGGTCCCGCAAGCCGGAGTTGTCCGGCTTGCCCTCGATCCGTGCCGATCCCGGAGCCGCCGAGACCGGCGGCGGGCGAGGTCGCGACACGACGGGGTGGCGGTCCGCGCGGCTCGTCCGGTCAGGCGGCCAGGCTCTGCAGCGCCACGTTCGCCCCGCAAAGCAGCACGCCGACCCGCTCGTCCGGCTTCGGCCGGTAGGCGCCGGCGAGAAGGGCGCCGAGCGCGGCCGCGCCCCCCGGCTCGGCGGCGACGCGGATGTCACGCCAGAGCAGGCGCTGCGCCTCGACGATGGCTTCGTCCGGGGTCAGCACCACGCGGTCGAGGCAGCGCTGCGCCACCTCCAGCACGCGCGGGCCGCAGTTGCGGGCGCCGAGGGAATCGGCGGCGACGCTCTCCACCGTCACATCGACCGGATGGCCGGCGGCCAGCGCCGCGTTGAGGCAGCGCGAGCCTTCCGGCTCGACGCCGACGACGCGCACGCGCCGGTCGAACCAGGCAGCCACGCCGGCCACCAGCCCGCCGCCGCCGACGGCGACCAGCACCGTGTCGAGGTCCGGCGCCTGCTCCTCCCATTCGAGGCCGAGCGTGCCCTGGCCGGCGATCGTGGCCCAGGCATCGTAGGGGTGGACGGTCAGGGCGCCGGTCTCGGCGGCATAGGCGTCGCAGGCGGCCTGCGCGTCGGCATAGCGCTCGCCGCCGATGACGAGCTCGGCGCCGCGCTCGCGGATCGCGGCGATCTTGGCCGGGCTGGAGATCACCGGCACGAAGATGCGCGAGGGATGGCCGAGGGCCCGGGCGGCATGCGCCACGGCGATGCCGTGATTGCCGCCCGAGGCCGCGGCGATGCCGGCCGCGGGCACGGGCTGCGACAGGAGCGTGTTGAACGCGCCGCGCGGCTTGAACGAACCCGCATGCTGCAGAAACTCCAGCTTCAGGCAGACGGGGCGGTCGAGGCCGAATGCGCCGGCCTGCGTCTCGAGGATGGGGGTACGGCGGACATGCGGGCGGATGCGCGCCTGCGCGACGCGGATATCGTCTGGACTGATCATGGGGACCTCGGCTGATGGTCCTGCCTGCCACAGCCTCGCCCGAACCGCCACTGCTTTCGGTGGTCAGCGGGCGGCGGAGCGCTCCAGCGCGGCGCCGAGCATGACGCCCGGGCAGCCCTGCTCGATCTTCTGCACCAGCACCGCGAAGGCGTCGGCGCCCGGCGCAGCCACATCGGCCCGGCTCAGGGCCAAAGTCAGCGGCACGCCGGAATAATCGCCGATCTTGCGCATGCCGCGGACGACATTGGCGTAGGTCGCGGTGGTGCCGCTGTTCTCGCCGCGCGCGATGACCACACGGGCGCTGCTCTCGATCGGCACCAGCCAGACCTCGCCATGACCGGCGCCGGCCCCGACCGAAACGGAATAGCCCTCCCCGGTCGCGCTGACCGCGACCGGGACCGACAGGGCCCTGGTCGCGGTCTCGGTCATCGCCTTCTCGATCGCGGTCCGGTCCGAACCGACGCCGTGCGTCAGGCCATTGATGACGACCTGCGGCGTATAGATGTCGCGGTCGCCGCGCCCTCGGGCATAGGCGCGCTGGCGGACGCTGAAGTCGCGTCGGGCGAGCGTATCCTTCCAGCCGAGATAGTCCCAATAGTCGACCGGCCAGGACAGGGTGACGAGGCTGGGGTCGCGCGCCCATTCGGCCGCCAGCTTGTCGGCCGGCGGGCAGGAGGAGCAACCCTGGCTGGTGAAGAGCTCCACCACGGCACGCGGCTGCGCTGCGGTGGCGGTGGCCGTGGCGGCGAGGAGGAGCGAAAGGGCGAGGCGGCGCATGGGCTGGGTCCGATCCGGGCAAGGCATTTCGGTCGGCGCCCATCGGCCGCCCGGACATCCTGCAGACAACATCACGGCTTCCGGCCGGCGCGCGGGGCCGATTCCCGGTTCGCGCAATCCCGCTGAGGCTCGTCGGCGACGAGCAATAGCCGGTGTCGCGTTCGGGGGCGAGTCACGCTGCGGCGAGCAGCCGTCAAGACGGCGTGATCGCCGGCGACCTGCCGGCTTGCGGGACGTCCGCGCGGGACTGCGCAGCACGGAAGGCCCGGCCCTTCGCAAACACCGTGCCGGCCCCACGCACCGGGGCCGCGAGCCCTTGTAGAAAACAAGGCCATCCTGTGCCAGGATGTGGTATGGTCAAGCGTTCTGCCGGGTTGACGCAAACGTGCCATTCGGCGAATCTGGGCAATCGTCTCCGCTCGACGAGGATCGTTCGTCCTATTCTCGCGCCGCCGTTTCGAAGATCACAGCGATGACGCCTCCGGGGAGAGTCATGTCCGAATCGTCCGACGACAAGCCCACGGCCGGCCCGGAACGATATTTCGAGATCACCATCGACAACCTGCCGGAAATCACGGCCTGCTACGGTATCGAGCTTGCCCGGCTGGTGCGCAGTTCCGTCCGCGAGCGAGCCCGGGCCTGGTGCAGCCGCCATGGCCGCCTGATCGGCGACCGCGACGACGGTTTCCTCATCCTCGTCCATGGCACGGGTCTCGATCCGGCCCGTGACGCCGGCCTCGCGGAGGCCCTGCTGCGTGTCCTGGGCCAGACGCCGGTCTCCTCTCCCGACGGCCTGGTGCTCCCGGTCCTTTCCCTGACGATCGTGGCGCCCGAGGACGATCTCGCCGGCGTGATTCGCCTCTCGTCCTCTCCCAGCCCCCGCCCGGGGGACTTCTCGCCGAGCATCCAGCAGCAGCGCATCCGCTACATGGAGGACATGGCCAGCGCCGCCGCCGTGTCGCGCGCCATGGAGGAGGGACGCCTGCGCCTGGTGCTGCAGCCGATCATCGGCGGCTTCGCCCTCGGGCAGATCCTGTATCATGAATGCCTGCTGCGCATGACCGATCCCAGCGGCATGACGCTGATGCCCGGCCGGTTCCTGCCGGCGCTGGAGCGTCTCGGCCTGGTGCGAGGCCTGGATCAATGGGTGCTCGGGCAGGCCATCGACATCCTGCAGGCCAATCCCGGCTTCCGGCTGGGCTGCAACATCTCCGCACAGAGCGCCACCGTCGACGGCTGGTGGAGCAACACCCTGGCGCGGCTGGAGGCCGCCCCCGACCTTGCCTCCCGCCTGACGGTCGAGATCACCGAAACCGCGCCGCTGCCGGACGCTGCGACGGCGCAGGCCTTCTTCGATGCGATGCGGGCGCTCGGCTGCCGGGTCGCCATCGACGATTTCGGCGCCGCCGCCCACTCCCTGGCGGTGACGGCCGGACTGCGGCCCGACATCATCAAGATCGATGCGGTGTTCGTGCGCACGGCCAAGACGGACGCCCGCGACGCGCGCTTCCTGGCGCATCTCGTCGGCCTCGGCGCCAGCATCGCCGACCATGTCGTGATCGAGGGCATCGAGTCCGACCAGGACCTGCAGGGCGCCATGTCGGCCGGCACCGTCTGGGTGCAGGGCTTCCATGTCGGCGTACCGTGCGAGGCCGGCTTCGCCACCATGATGCACTGACCGGGCGGTCCCGGCCTGGACCGGCCCCGGCTTTCCCCGACGATCGGCAGGGCAGCCCGACGGACCGCCCGCGATGCGACGCCTGTCCGCAGGCTGCGACGGATGGCCTCGGCGCTTCCCGACCGGCCTGCGGTCGCCTACGATAGTCCCGTCATGACAGCCCAATCCCAATTGACGGACCGGCCCGACCATCCGGCCTCGATCGCCCGGCGCGTCCGTAATTTCGTCACGCGGCACCGGCCGAGCCTCCAGGATCTCGGGCTGCTGCTCGCCGTCATGCTGGTGCTCGCCTATGTCGCCTTCGAAATCGACATCTTCATCTCCCGGCACGCGGCGCCGTCATCGGAGAAGACCGTCGACCTCGACGAAGCGCTGCTGCTCGGCGGCGTCCTCGCCGTCGGCCTGCTCCTCTTCGCCGTGCGCCGCTATGTCGACCAGAAGCGGGAGATCGGCCGGCGGATCGCGGCCGAGCAGCAGGCCCGCAAGCTCGCCTACCAGGATCCCCTGACCGGGCTCGCCAACCGGCGTCAGTTCGAGGAGGCGCTGCGGGTGGCGGCCGCCTCCCCGCCCAGCGCCGGCGCCAGCCACGCCGTGCTGCTGCTTGATCTCAACGGCTTCAAGCAGATCAACGACACCTATGGCCACGGCATCGGCGACGAGGTGCTGGTCGTCGTCGCCCAGCGGCTGCTGCGCGCCGTGCGCGAGGGCGATCTCGTCGCCCGCCTCGGCGGCGACGAGTTCATCGTCCTCGCCCGGCACCTGCTCGGCCCCGAGGCGGCGAGCAACATCGCTCTCAGGATCATCCAGGGCCTGGCCGAGCCGATCGTCACCGGCTCGTCGCGCCACGACGTCGACACCGGCATCGGCATCGCCCTGATGCCGCTCGATGCGCGCACCGCCGAGGAGGCGGTCCGCAAGGCGGACGTGGCGCTCTATCGCGCCAAGGCCGAACGGCGCTCGGCCTTCCGCTTCTTCGAGGAGGAAATGGACCGGCTGGTGCGTGACCGCGAGCGGCTCGAACGCGACCTGCGCCAGGCGATCGAGCTCGACCGGATCGAGCCGCGCTTCCGTCCGACCTTCGACCTGAAGACCGGCGCGGTGTCGGGCTTCGAAGTGATCCCGGCCTGGATCCCGCCCGGTGCGGCCGAGGTGCCGCCCGAGCGCTTCCTGCCTGTGGCCGAGAAAGCGGGCCTGATCCACGCCCTGGCCCGCCGCGTGATGGAACGGGCCTGCAGCACGGCGCTGCGCTGGCCGGCCGGCGTCACCCTGGCGATGAACGTCTTTCCCGGCCAGTTGAAGGACCCGACCCTCGGGGCGGGCATCCTCGCCGTGCTCGCCGCGACCGGCCTGCCGCCGGCACGCCTGGAGATCGAGATCAGCGAGAACATGATCGTCCAGGACCTCGACGCCGCCAAGGCGGTGCTCGGCCCGCTGCGCCGGGCGGGGGTGCGGATCGCCCTCGACAATTTCGGCACCGGCTATTCCAGCCTCTACCACATGCAGGCGTTCAAGCTCGACAAAGTCAAGATCGACCGACGCCTGGTCGAGAACATGGGCCAGGAGGAGGCAGCCCGGATCGTCCGCGCCCTCGCCGGCCTCGGCCAGGGCCTCGGCCTGACCGTGAGCGCCGAAGGCGCCGGCGCCTCCGAGCACGGCGCCTCGCTGCTGAGCTCCGGCGTCGCCGAGGGACAGTCGTCGGAGGAAGCGCTGACGGCCGAGGAGACGCGCGGGTTCTTCACGGCGGCGTAAGGGAGGGCGGCTCGGGCAGTTCCGCCCCACCCTCTTCGACCGAAGCCAGCCGGGTCGGCCCCGGCCTTCGTCCGGCGAGCCCTTGCGCCGAACGGCTGCGCAATGGCAGCGACCGGCTTCAGAGCAGGATCGGCGGTCCTGCCGGCGTCCGGGGCCCCCAGAGCGAGGACACCGTGGCTTCGCCCGGCATCGGGAACCCCGCCCGCGGATGCCGGCGGCATCGCGCGGTCGGGGAAGGGCCCTGCGTCAGAAGTGAACGCCGAGGCTCATGAACGGGCCGTACTCGGTCATCTTGTACAGGAAATTGTCCTTGTCATAGTCGGTGTAGAGCACCCGGAAGCCCAACGCGGTCGAAATGTTCTTCGTCCACATGTAGCCGACCGTCGCAAAGCCCTGCGTCGTGAACTTGGAGCCGACCCCGAAGCCGCCGATATCAGCGGCCGCATTGATGAACCACCGATCGTTGATGTCGTAGTGCATGAACAGGCCGATGGTCGGGTCGACCCAGCTCTTGGTGCCTTCCCGGCTGATCGAAGCCGGCACCTGGGCGGGATCGAAATCGACTTCAGCGGTCAGATGGTTGTATCGCACACCCGCCGTGGCGTTCAGCTGCAGGCTCGGGACACCGAGAGGCAACGCGTAGCCGACGACGCCGGAGACGATCGCCTGCTTCTGCTCGAACCTGACCGAGCCGCCGAACCGGCCGACGTCGATCCGGTCGGAGACCTTGGCCCAGATCAGGTCGGTCAGCACCATCCACTGGCCGTTCGTGGCATAGAACGACCCCATCACGGCGCCGTCGAGATTCTTCAGGATGTCGGCGAAACTGAGGTCGACGCTGGCCGTCGGAAGGTTGCGGATGCCGACATCGCCATTCATTGATGTCGCCCAGCCATAGAGCGTCAGCTGGTAGTGCCAATCGTTGACCGCCGCCACCGGCTGCGGCTCGGGTGCCTGCGTCAGGTCGGCGGCGGCTGCCGGAAGCGAACCGCACAACGCCGCGACCACAGTCGCCAGGCAAGCGAGATGACGCGCCCTCATTTCCTCAGTCCCCTCGAGCCGCCCCGTTCCCCAAGACGATTCTCGAACGATCGACGGCATGCGAGACTAGTCCGAATGGCGGGAGCGGTTCTATCCCTCGCAATGGAATTGGAGTTTTTACTCAGGATGCGTGTTCGGAAAGCGACAGTTCCCCGGCGAATTGACGCGACAAGACGCCTGACCGATCATACGCACCCGGGGCGGGCCGTCTTGCCGGCTGGCAGGGCAGCCGGGCGAAGACGCGCCTGCCGCGGGGGGTGACGCGTCGAACCTGCCCGTCGATGAGCTGGCTGGCGGAAACGGCGGATGAGGGATTTGGCGGCAGGCTGAGAGGCTGCCTTCGGAGCAGCGATCTTCCCGAACCATTCCAAAGATTTTCCTGACGGTATCGGCAGAGTGGTCCGATTTCTCCAAAGATGCCCGGGAACGTCTCCCTGCGCCTGCACCTCAAAACTGCGGCCTGCGACGAAGACTCTCTCGCAAAGCTGATTGTCGTCTGAAACCTTCGCCAAATTCCCCTGCGACATGTGGGCGATTGCCTGAAACCGGCACCATTGCCCTAACAGGCAATTCGCGATTCCCTTTTGGGCAACTCCTTGTTCCCTTTGATGCAATGGTTATTCCCCGGCATTCGGACGATGTTGTCACGGCACACCGGGAAGCGGGTGCGAAGCACAAGCACAGAGGACACGCCATGGCCACTCGCTCGATGACCGATCGGGCCTGGGGAGCGTTGGCAGGAGGTTTCCTTCTAGCGGCGACCGCCCTGTCTCCAGCCCAGGCTCAGGCAACCAACCAACCCAATATCCTGTTCATCATGGGCGACGATATCGGCTGGATGCAGCCGAGCATCTATCACCGCGGCCTGATGGTCGGCGAAACGCCCAATATCGATCGCATCGGCCGGGAAGGCGCGATGTTCACGGACTATTATGCCGAGCAAAGCTGCACCGCCGGCCGCAATGCCTTCTTCACCGGCATGCACCCGCTGCGCACCGGCATGATCCCGCCCCAGTTGCCGGGAAGTCCGTCCTATCTCAAGCCGGGCACGCCGGCGCTCGCCAAGTTCCTCTACGATCTCGGCTACACCACCGGCGAGTTCGGCAAGAACCACCTCGGCGACCACACGGACGCACTGCCGACCGCCCATGGCTTCCAGGAATTCTGGGGCTATCTCTATCATCTCGACGCGATGCAGGGCGTGAGCTTCCCCGACATCAACAAGACCCCCACGCAGCAGACGGTGGCGCCGCCCTGCAGGAACACCCCGGTTCCAGGCCTGAGCGATCCCCCTGGCGCCGTCGATCCGAAGACCACGCTCTGCCTGATGCCGCCGCGTCCGATGCTGGCATGCGCGTCCTCGGACGGTACCTCGGCGCACCAGGCGTGCAAGGACGAAGGGCCATTGACGCTCGAGCGGTCAAAGACGGTGGACGAGGAAATTTCAACCCATGTGATCGACTTCCTCGGCCGCAACGATCCAAAGAAGACGGGCAAGCCCTTCTTCGTCTGGTACAACCCGGCGCGCATGCACATCACGACGGTGCTGTCGGATAAGTACAATGCCATGGTGGGCGAACCCGGCGGCAAGGACTGGGGCGTCAACGAAGCC
This sequence comes from Labrys sp. Lb11, assembly GCF_057554225.1. Taxonomy (NCBI): domain Bacteria; kingdom Pseudomonadati; phylum Pseudomonadota; class Alphaproteobacteria; order Hyphomicrobiales; family Xanthobacteraceae; genus Labrys; species Labrys sp. Lb11. The sequence continues at coordinate 614,161 of NZ_BAAJOT010000004.1, read as the reverse complement.
GGCATGAAGCAGATGGACGACAATATCGGCTACGTCCTCAAGAAGCTCGAGGACATGGGCCAGTTGGACAATACGATCGTCGCCTTCACCACCGACAACGGCGCGGAGACGATCACCTTCCCGGACGGCGGGGTCACGCCCTTCAAAGGCGGGAAGCTGAGCACCTGGGAAGGCGGCATGCGTGCCCCCATGGTCGTGCGCTGGCCGGGCCACATCCAACCGGGCACGGTCAAGAACGACATATTTGCGTCTCTCGATTGGCTGCCCACGCTGGTCGACATCGCCGGTGGGCCCAAGGGCAACGACCTGAAGGCGCAGATCGAGAAGGGCGCGTATCCCGGCATCGCCAAGACGACGCTCGACGGGGTCAATCAACGCGACTATCTCGAAGGCAAGTCAGCAAAGTCGGCCCGTGATGTCTTCTTCTACTATTCGGGCAAGGACCCGTCGGCAGTCCGGTATAAAAATTGGAAGATGTACTTCGCAATGGTGTCCGATGCGCCGACCGGCTTTATCAACGGCGTGCTCCCCTATCACTGGACACAGGTCGTCAACATCAAGCGCGATCCGTTCGAGACGTCGATCGGCGAACAGAACAAGACGCTCTTTGGCATGGGCGGGGCTCTCGCCGGGCCGACCACTGCGTACGTCTACGACTGGAACATGCTGCCCATCGGCCAGGCGCTGTGGCTGAAGGAGCTCGAAAGCTACATACCTTACCCGCCGATGCAGGATCCGGCCAGCTACAACCTTGAGCAGGTCATCCAGCAGGTCAAGGAGGCAAAAACGTCGAGTCATGCGGGCGAGTAGACGCGCAAAAAGGAAGCGGCGGGCGCCCGTGCGGGCGTCCGCCGCGTCGAGTCATGGGCCGCGGCTGGGAACGATCAGGAGATCGGCAATGAACCCGACCCGGGGTGGGGCGTTCGGCCTCCTCGCATCGTTTTGCTGCATGGCGGCCCTGCCGGCATCAGCACAGGCGACCAGGCCCAACATCCTCGTTACCATGGGCGACGATATCGGCTGCCGGACCATCCGCTCCTATAATCGTGGCATGATGGAATTTCGCACGCCGACTATCGGCGGGATTGCGAACGAAGGCGCGCTCTTCGCGGATTATTACGGCCAGCGATCCTGCATCGCCGGTCGCGCAGCCTTCATCACCGGCCAGAGCCCGACGCGCACCGGCCTGCTCAAGCCACAGGGCTACGTCACGGCGCAATTCGACAAGGACCATCTCGGCGACAGAAATGAACTCCTGCCGGCCGTCCACGGATTCGACGAGTTCCGCGGCAACATTTATCGTCTAAATGCTGAGGACGAGTCTGGACATCCAGCAACCGACCGGACCACAGCAAATGGGGAGCAGCGGATATGAAACCGATCGAACCCTTGCCGGGTCTCAGCCGCCGCCTGTTCGTGTCGGCATTGGCGCTTCTGCCCGGCTTCGCTGCGCAGATCCTCCCCGCCTCCGTATCGGCGCAGACGGAGACGGCCGGCGCCCCCTTGGCGTCATGGAACGACGACGACGCCAAGACGGCGATCATGACCTTCGTCAAGCGGGTCACCACGCAGGGTTCGCCCGACTTCATCCCCGTCCCGGACAGGATCGCGACCTTCGACAATGACGGGACGCTGTGGTGCGAGCATCCGATGTATGTCCAGCTGGCCTTCGCGCTCGATCGCGTGAAGGCGCTGGCGCCCATGCATCCGGAATGGAAGAAACAGCAGCCGTTCAAGGCCGTGCTCGACGGCGACGTGAAGACCTTGGCCAAGGCCGGGGAGCGCGGCCTGGTGGAACTCGTCATGGTCACCCATGCCGGCATGACGACGACGGAGTTCGCGGACATCGTGACGCAATGGCTTGCAACCGCGCGTCACCCCCGGTTTCAGCGGCCCTATACCGAGCTCGTCTACCAGCCGATGCTCGAGGTGCTCGCCTATCTGCGGGCACACGACTTCAAGACCTTCATCGTCTCGGGCGGCGGCATCGAGTTCATGCGTCCCTGGTCGGAGCGGGTCTACGGCGTCGAGCCGCAGCAGGTGGTGGGATCCTCGATCAAGACGGAGTTCCAGATGCGCGACGGGCGGCCCGAGCTCTTCCGTCTGCCGCAGGTCCATTTCATCGACGACAAGGCCGGCAAGCCGGTCGGCATCAACGAGCATATCGGCCGACGCCCCGTCGCCGCCTTCGGCAATTCCGACGGCGATCTGGAAATGCTGCAGTGGACGACGATGCGCGGCGGAGTCCGTCTCGGCGTGATCGTGCACCATACCGATGCGGACCGCGAATATGCCTATGACCGGGACACCGATTTCGGCCGCCTCGACCTGGCGCTGGATGCGGCGGCGGCCAACAATTGGACGGTTGTGGATATGAAGAAGGACTGGAAGACAATTTTCGCGGCTGAATAAACTGGGAGCCGAGGCGATGGCCGATGGTGACTTGCCGCAGACCTCCACAAAACTGTCGCATATGATCCGCATCCCGGGCGGCACGTTCCGCATGGGCTCGGACAGCCATTACGCGGAGGAGGCGCCGGTGCACCGCGTCACGGTCGCCGGCTTCTGGATCGATCCGACGCCGGTGACCAACCGGCAGTTCCGCGCCTTCGTCGAGGCGACGGGCCACGTCACCTTCGCGGAGATCGCGCCCGACCCGAAGGACTATCCCGGCGCGCTGCCGCACATGCTGCGGGCCGGATCGCTGATGTTCGAGCCGCCCCGGCAGGCGGTCGACCTGCGCGACTGGTCGCAATGGTGGAGGTTCAAGTTCGGCGCCAACTGGCGCAAGCCCTACGGCTCGGGCTCCTCGATCAAGGGGCTCGACGACCATCCCGTCGTCCACGTCGCCTGGCGCGACGCCGAGGCCTATGCCGCCTGGGCCGGCAAGGCGCTGCCGACCGAGGCGGAATGGGAGTTCGCGGCCAGGGGCGGGCTGGACGGCGCCGAGTTCGCCTGGGGCGAGGCGTTCACGCCCGGCGGCCGGCACATGGCCAACACCTGGCAGGGCGCCTTCCCGCAGGAGAACACCAAGGCGGACGGCTGGGCCCGCACCTCGCCGGTCACCGCCTTCCCGCCCAACGGCTACGGCGTCTACGACATGATCGGCAATGTCTGGGAATGGACCGCCGACTTCTGGTCGACCCGCCACCCCGCCGACGCGCCCAAGGCCTGCTGCGTGCCGCTCAACCCGCGCGGCGGGCCGGAGGCCGGGAGCTACGACCCGCGCCAGCCCGAGATCCGCATCCCGCGCCGGGTGCTGAAGGGCGGTTCGCACCTGTGCGCGCCGAACTATTGCCGCCGCTACCGCCCCGCCGCCCGCCACGCCGAGCCCGTCGACACCTCGACCAGCCATGTCGGTTTTCGCTGCATCGTCCGCGAGGAAACACAGCCGTGACCTTCCCCGGTTGCATCAGGCGAAGGCATGGACAGTGGTCATGTCCGGCGCCGGAAAGAGCGCGCGCGCGTCGGTCAACGCCGCAGCGATGCTGAAGCGCTGATTTTGTTTGATCCCGGCCGGCGCGATGCCATTGCGCGCGGCATGAACGGACGTCGCCGGGATGCCGGCCAGGAATGTCCCGCGCCCTCGTGAGAAATCGAGCTGACCGGGCGCCCCGGCGGGACCATGCCGCGGGGCTCTACCCGGGGGAAATCGCCGTTTCGGCCAAGCGGGCGAAGGCCGTGGATCAGGCAGAGCGCCGAAGTCGCGCCTGTGGATCGAGCGGACCGACGGCGGTGGCCGCTGCCCTCCTATGGGAGCCTCCATCCGGCATCGGCTGAAAGGAAGCTTCTCACGATCGTGCACCATCGACTCACTTCCGTAGCTGACAGATAGCTTACAGTTTGCTTAGATGGCGCGGGCGACCAGGTGCGAAAACGGGCATGTGGGTCATCGCACTCTCGGGAATGGCTCGTGACGCGATGGCTTGGAGCGGGACCGGCGAGCTACAAGTCAAATGCGGCCTGTCGCGTTGCTTGCGAAGCAAGCAGAGGGCGGGATTCGCCTTTTTCCGCTCGCTCCTTCCTCTGGTTCTCGTCGTATTGTTGCCGGCGACCGGACTGCAGGCGGCTGCGGCCAAGCATGTCCTGGTGCTCTATGAGAACAACCGCCTGCTGCCGGCCAATATCGAGGGGGACCGCGGCCTGAACCAGGCGCTCCAGGCGGCGGGCCGCGCCGTCGACCTCAGCGCCGAGTTCCTCGACTATCCGCGTTTCGAGGGCGAGGCCTATTTCCGGATCGTCACGACCTATCTGCGGGACAAATACGCCTCTCACCCGCCGGACATCATCGTCGTCGGAGGCGACAAGGCGCTCGAATTCCTGCTGCGCAACCGGTCAGGCCTGTTCCCGGGCGTCCCGGTCGTGCACATGGGCGTCGAGAAGGATTTCGCCGACGGCTTGACGCTTCCACCCGACGTGCGCGGCGTGCCTTACAAGGTGGATTATCTCGGCACGATCGCGCAGGCCCTGCGCTGGCATCCGAAGGCACGCCGCCTGGTCATCGTCACCGGCGCGGCCGACCCGGACCGGGACTGGGAAGCACTCCTGCGCAAGCAACTGCCGGCGTTGCAGCCCCGCCCCGCCAGCATCGAGTTCCTGGCCGGCCTGCCGACCGCCGAGGTGGAGCGGCGCGTCGGCGCGCTCGGCGCGGATACGGTCGTCTTCACGCCCGGCTACTTCATGGACGGCGCCGGCCGCAACTTCGCCCCGCGAGACTCGGCGCGGGATATCGCCGCCGCTGCCGCCGCGCCCGTCTACGGTCCCTACAACACGTTCATCGGGGCCGGCGTCGTCGGAGGGCGGGTGTCGAATTTCGAGGCGATGGGCCGCATCGCCGGCGGCATCGTCAACCAGCTGCTGGACGGGCGCCGGCTGGACACGTTGCAGCTCCCCGACGCCATGCCATCGACGCTCAGCGTCGACTGGCGGCAGATCGAGCGTTGGGGGATCGACCCTGACGACATTCCGGCGGATGCGCAGGTGCAGTTCCGGCAACCCGGCTTCTGGGAGCTCTATCGCCTTCCGGCGCTCCTGGCCGCTGCCGCCTTCATCGTTCAATCGGCCCTCCTGGGCTGGCTCGTCTTCGAACGGGCGCGCCGGCGGCGCGCCGAAGGCGCGGCCGACAAGCATCGCTTCGAGCTCGCCCACGCCTCGCGGCTTGCGGTGGCGGGCGAGCTGACGGCCTCGATCGCGCACGAGATCAATCAGCCCCTGGGCGCCATCCTCAGCAATGTCACCGCGGCCCGGCTGCAGCTCGAGGCCGGCGGCGCCGACCCGGAGGATCTGCGCCTGATTCTCGACGACATCCGCCGCGACGACGTTCGGGCGAGCGAGGTCATCCGCCGCTTGCGGACGCTGCTCGAAAAGCATGAAGTCGAGCGCAGGCCGCTCGAGCTGAACGAGGCCCTGGCCGAGACCGAAGTCCTCCTCCGGGCCGAAGCGCGGCGCCGGCGCGTCGACCTGGCGGTTCACCCGTCGCCCGCCAGCATCGGGATCGTGGGCGACAGGACGCAGATCCAGCAAGTCCTGATCAACCTGGTCCTCAACGCCATGGACGCCGTCGCCGAAAGGCCGGAAGAGGCGCGGCTGGTCACCGTATCGGTCGCGCGGACAGGGTCCGTCGCCGCCATCAGCGTCGGCGACAGCGGCCACGGCATCGCCAGGGAGCACCATGCGCAGCTGTTCGATTCCTTCTTCAGCACGAAGCGAAGCGGCATCGGTCTGGGGCTCTCCATCGTTCGCACACTCGTCGAAGCGCATGGCGGCAAGGTCTGGGCGGAAAACCGGCCGTCGGGCGGCGCGATCTTCCGCGTCGAGCTGCCGGCGGACGCGCAGGCCAGGGCGGAGGCGGCGGCATGAACCACAAGCCCGTCATCCACATCGTCGACGACGATGAATCGCTGCGAACGGCCCTGCTCCGGCTGCTGCGGGCGCAGGGCTTCGAGGCCGTCGGCTACGCCTCGACCGGAGAATTCCTGTTGCATCCGCCGGCCGACCGCCACGGCTGCGTCCTGCTCGATGTCTACATGCCCGGGCCGTCCGGCCTCGAGCTGCACGCGGCCCTGAAGCACCAGGGCAGCCGGATGCCGGTGATCTTCATGACGGGGCATGGCGACGTCGCCTCCTGCCTGTCGGCCATGAAGGCGGGCGCGATCGACTATATCGAGAAGCCGGTCGGACCGGAGACCCTGCTGGCGGCGATCGGCCTGGCGCTGCGGCAGGACGAGCAGGCGCGGGCACTTCGCCGGCGGCAGGACGAGCTGCAATCGTCGTTCGCGACCTTGTCCGACCGCGAGCGCCAGGTGTTCGACCTGGTCGTGGCGGGGAAGCTGAACAAGCAGATCGCCGACGATCTCGGCGTCGCCGAACGAACCGTGAAGGCGCAGCGCGCCAGCCTCATGAGCAAGCTCGGCGTCGATTCGGCCGCGGCGCTGGGACGGCTCGCCGAGAGGCTGCGGGCGATCGCCGAGGAGCCGCCCTGAAGGCCGGCCGGAGACGCCCTGCACTTTCGGGCAGCCGACATGCCTGTTGGTCCAATGGCGGCGGCGGCGTGATCGCCGCATAGTGGCGGCAGGGGGGTTCTCTCATGGCCGCTCGCCTGAAAGTCCTTGTCGTGGACGACGACGACAGCATGCGAAGCGCCCTGGCGCGCCTGATGAAAGCCGCCGGCCATGACAGCATCGGTTTCGAATCCGCCGAAACCCTGCTGCAGTCGGGCGCCGCCGCCGGGGCGGACTGCATCGTCAGCGATCTGCACCTTCCCGGCATGTCGGGGCTCGACCTGATCGACGCTCTGCGCCGCGGGCGGCAGGACGGACCGCCGGTCATCCTCATCACCGCCTATGACGCGCCGGGCCTGAGCGAGAAGGCGCTGCGGCGCGGCGCGGCGGCCTATCTCAGGAAGCCGTTCCAGGGCGATGCGCTGGTCGAAACAGTGCGGCGTCTGGCCGGCGGCCATGCGGGCCGGATGCCGCCGCCCAAGGCGTGATCGCAAGACGCGTCATGGAGAAGACACGAGGCTCCTTCGCGGCGGCGCGAGGGCGCGCGCTCTCAGCCCGCCGCGCTCCTCGCGGCCGCGACGCCCCGGTCGGCCTTGCGGGCCCGCTTGGCGTCGTACATCAGCCGGTCGGCCGCGTCGGCGAGCGCCTCGACCTCGCGGCCGTCGTCGGGGAAGACGGCGATGCCGATGCTGGCGGCGAGGTCCACGGGCTGGTCCTCGAAGCTGAAGGGCGCGCTCAGCCGCTCGCCGATGCGGCCGGCATGGCTCCGGGCGCCTTCGCGGCTATCGATGCGCGACAGGATCACCCCGAATTCGTCGCCGCCGACGCGCGCGACCGTGTCGGACTGGCGCGACACGCTGGCGAGGCGGGCGCCCACCTCGCGGATTGCCGCGTCGCCGGCGCGGTGGCCATAGCGATCGTTGATCGGCTTGAGGTTGTCCATGTCGAGGTTGACGAGACCGACCCGCTCGGAGCGGCGGCCGGCCTGGAGGAGGCAATGCCGGAGCCGGTCGAAGAACAGGGCGCGATTGGCGAGCCCGGTCAGGGGATCGTGCGTGGCCTGGTGGTAGAGGTCCCTGGCGTTCCAGCGCGTGGCGTGGAACATGGCCGCGGCGATCTGCTCGGACATCAGGCCGAGGACGAAGAGGTCGTCCTCGCCGAAGGCTGCGATCGCAGGAGAGGTCACCTTCAGCACGCCGACCGTAGCGCCCGCATGGTTGAGCGGCATGACGATCATCGACCGCAGCCCGACCCGGCGGCAGGCCTGCCTGTCGACGCGCTCGTCGGTCTCGGAATCCTCGCAGCGCAGGATCTGGCCGGTCGCCACGCACAGGCCGGACAAGCTGCCCTGACGCCGCAGGCGCAGGCCGAGCTGCTGCTCGAGGTCGCCGGATACGGCGCGGTAGACCATGTCCTCGCCCTCGGCGAGTTCCACGACCGCACCCGTCGCCCGCGTGAGATGGCGGACCCGCTCGGCAACGCAGGCGATCACCGCGCCGAGGTCGAGGCCGAGCTTGGTAATCTCCGTTTGCGTTCTGACGATCTCCAGGAGCGTCTCGGGAGACACCTTCGACGCTGATTCAGAGTGATGCATTGCTGAGCCCGGCATCCATCATTTCAAGGCGACGTCATATCCTGCATACAAACCACGAATTTCTTCGCGCTTCACGCGCAAGCTAGCGTCCCGCAAACGACATCACAATCAAAAGCCGACCGCTTGTTGCCTCTACTGCGGCGGCGCACAGGGCAGGCCGGCTGTCGGCGGCGAAGACCGGGTGGCCGCTCCGATTGCTTCCTCCACCGGTACCGCGCCGGCGCGAGCCCGCAGGAACGCTTGAACAGGCGCCGGAAGAAAGTCGGGTCGTCATAGCCGAGCCGGACGGCCACGCCGTCGGCCCGATCGCGGCCCGTTTCCGGGAACTGCCTGGCCTCCTCCACGGACCAGGACATACGCGACGGGTGCAGAGCCGGTGACCGACCCGGGCCGCCCGCTGGTTTACGGCTCCCCTGTCGGGGGCCCTGAAATGCCTGCATGGGCATAAGCTCGGGACGGGGAGGACGACAAAGGCGACCAGAGTTTGACGCAGATCAAGGTCGCAATCGCTCACTCGGGAGAATCGTCAGTTTCCATGGTCGAGCGAATCTTCCTGGCCCCGCAGGGAGGCCGCGCTCCCGGGCTCTGGAAGCTTCACGCCGAGAGGAGGAAAGCAGGGATGTTCAAGGTCATCATCTGGGCGACTGACGGTTCGAGCGGAGCCGAACTGGCGCTCCCGTACGCCAAGGGCCTCGCGCAGGCTCATGGCGCCCGGCTCATTGCCGTGCACGTCGATGAGCTTGCGGTGAGTCGGGGCGGCGGGTCGGTCCACGTGGATGAGCCCGAGGTCCAGAGCGCAATCCGGAAGACGGTCGAGGGCCTGCAGCAGCAGGGCCTGGACGCCACTCTCCACACGGCGAGGCTGTGGATGGGAGGTGCTGCGCATGGGATCGCGGAGATCGCAAAGGAGGAGGGAGCCGATCTGATCGTGGCGGGAACGCGCGGCCATGGCCCGATTGCCGGACTGCTGCTGGGCAGCGTCACCCATCGCCTCGTGCAGATCGCCCCCTGCCCGGTGCTGGTTGTCCCGACCGCGCCACAGCGCGCTTAGGCCGTTCATCAATCAGTGAATCAACCTGGGTGTCATGGGCGGATCAGGTCCGACCATGATGGCTGAGATGGCATGCCCTGCGCGTAACGAAGCACGTGTTCGCAGACGAGCCCTTGGCCGGGATGGTCGTCCGGCTCGGCGCGCCAGCGCCCAGCCGGACGCTCCGTTTCAGGCCATCGGCTGCTTCATGCGGACCTGGCGTGTCGCCTTGCCTGCTGCGCTTCGGAAGCGCTGCAATGCCGCGAGCGATTTCCGGCTCGGGGACGAACGTCTTGCCTTCGGCCTGATGGCACACGGTCAACATGAAGGCAGCAGATCGCGCGGACGCCGATGCATGCTCGCGGCCTCCGGCGGAGGTCGGTTCCCTTTGATTTTTCGGGCTTTCCGATTGCCGAGCGACGGCGACAGACTGTGATTTGGTGCCCCTAGCCGGAATCGAACCAGCACTCCTTGCGGAATCCGATTTTGAGTCGGACGCGTCTACCAGTTCCGCCATAGGGGCAACGCGGCGCGGACTATAGCGCCAGCGCTCCTGCCGTCAATCATGAGGGCCGATTTCATGGAGCCGGCGCCTCACGCCTCCTCGTCCTCCAGGTCGGCGCCGGCAGGATTGTGGATGATCCTGTCTCGGCTGTAGGAGAGGATCTCGCGCTTTCCGGCATGGTTGGCGGGTCCGACGAGGCCCTCCTTCTCCATGCGCTCGACCAGGGAGGCGGCGCGGTTGTAGCCGATCTGCAGCCGGCGCTGGATGTAGGAGGTCGAGCACTTCTTGTCGCGCATCACCACCTTCACCGCCTGGTCGTAGAGCTCGCCGCTCTCCTCGCCGCCGAAGGCGCCCTTGTCGAACACCGCCGCATCGGCCTCCGCCTCCTCGCCCTCGCCCTCCTCGTCCGCCGTGATCGTGTCGAGATAGTCCGGCCGGCCCTGGGCCTTGAGATGGGCCACCACCTTCTCCACCTCGTCGTCCGACACGAACGGCCCGTGCACGCGGGTGATCCGACCGCCCCCGGCCATGTGCAGCATGTCGCCCTGGCCCAGGAGCTGCTCGGCCCCCTGCTCGCTCAGGATCGTCCGGCTGTCGATCTTCGAGGTCACCTGGAAGGAGATGCGGGTCGGGAAGTTCGCCTTGATCGTGCCGGTGATCACGTCCACCGACGGGCGCTGCGTCGCCATGATCAGGTGGATGCCCGCCGCCCGCGCCATCTGCGCCAGCCGCTGGATCGCCCCCTCGATGTCCTTGCCCGCCACCATCATCAGGTCGGCCATCTCGTCGACGATGATGACGATGTAGGGCATCGCCGACAGGTCCATCTCCTCCTGCTCGTACAGCGCCTCCCCCGTCTCCTTGTCGAAGCCGGTCTGCACCGTGCGGATGACGCTCTCGCCCTTCTCCTGCGCCGCCGCCGCCCGGGCATTGTAGCCGTCGATGTTGCGCACCCCGAGCTTCGACATCTTCTTGTAGCGCTCTTCCATCTCGCGCACCGCCCATTTGAGCGCGAGCACCGCCTTCTTCGGGTCGGTCACCACCGGCGCCAGAAGATGCGGGATGCCGTCATAGATCGACAGCTCCAGCATCTTCGGGTCGACCATGATCAGCCGGCACTCCGTCGGCTTCAGCCGGTAGAGCAGCGACAGGATCATGGTGTTGATCGCCACCGACTTGCCCGAGCCGGTGGTGCCGGCCACCAGGAGGTGCGGCATCTTCTCCAACTGGGCGATCACCGGCTCGCCGCCGATGGTCTTGCCCAGCGACAGGGCCAGCTTGAACTTCGACTTCTCGAAATCCTCCGAGCCGATCAGCTCGCGGAAATACACCATCTCGCGCTTGGCGTTCGGCAGCTCGATGCCGATGACGTTGCGCCCGGGCACCACCGCCACGCGCGCCGACAGCGCCGACATCGAGCGGGCGATGTCGTCGGCAAGGCCGATCACCCGCGAGGACTTGATGCCCGGTGCCGGTTCCAGCTCGTACAGCGTCACCACCGGGCCGGGCCGCACATGGATGATCTCGCCGCGGATGCCGAAATCCTCCAGCACGCTCTCCAGGAGCCGCGCGTTCTGCTCCAGCGCCTCCGTCGAGATCGCCGCCCCGGTCGGCTTGCGCGGCTCGGCCAGCAGCGTGAGCGGCGGATACTCCCAGCGGTCTCGCATCAAGAGGTCGGGCTGGCGCTCCTGCTCCAGGCGCCGGCCCTGCTTGGGCGGCGGCGGCGGCAGGGTGACGCGGCTCGACACCGGCGGCGGCGTGTCGCGCTCGGCGGCCTCGGCCGCGCTCATCAGGCGGCGCGACGGCGCCGCAGCCGGCGCGGCCGGAGCAGCGGCCTGCTGCTGGCGCCGGGGCGGGGCGACGAAGGGCGGCGCATCGTCCTCCTCGATTTCCGGCGGCTCCTCGAAGGCCGCCTCGTCGAGCGCGACGGCCTGGTGCGGCCGGCGAGCGTCGGGCCGCGGGGCGGTGCGAGCGGAGAGCACCGGCTCGCGCCGGCCGTCGGGCAAGGGGGCGTCGACCAGATATTCCTGGGGCTCGATGCGCGCCAGCACGTCGCCGATGCCGATGCGGCGCTCGCCGTCGCGCCGGCGGGGCCGCTCGGGGCGCGGGCGCCGACGGGTCAGGGCGTGCTTGAGGCTCAGGGCCCAGTGCATGACCGCCCCCAGCGACACGGCGCGCCGCTCGTCGTCATCGTCATTGTCGTCGTCGGGAGACAGGCGCGGCTCGCCGCGCATGCGGATCGGCATGTGCGGCGTGCGCTCCTCCTCCCGCCTGGACGGGTGGAAGAAGAATCCGGAGGCGACCACCAGCGCCGCCACCATGCCGAAGCCGAGCGCCAGTGTCAGCAGGCTCTGCGCGAGGCCGGCGCCGCGGGTGAAGAACAGGATGGCCGGGACGCCGAAGATCCAGTCGCCGACGACGCCGCCGAGGCCTGTCGGCAGCGGCCATTGCGGCGTCACCGGGAAGCCGGCGGCAAAGCCCGCCGCCAGGGCCGCGCCGAGGATCCAGGTGAGGATCCGCAGCTTCTCCGAATCGACCAGCTTGTGGGCGAGCAGGCGCCAGCCCCAGAAGGCAATGGGCAGCAGCACCGCCACGGCGCCGACCCCGAAGAGCTGCATCATGACGTCGGCGACGGCGGCGCCGGGCTCGCCGAGCCAATTGCGCACCGGGCCGGACGTGGCATGGTTGAGGCTGGGATCCTGCACCGACCAGGTCGAAAGCGCCACCGCCGCCAGCCCGGCCAGGGCCAGCAGCGCCATGCCGCCGAGCTCGGTCAGGCGTCGCGACAGCATGCCGCGCACCTCGTCTGGCAGGGAATAGCTCCGGGAGAAGCTGCGTCGGGTGGTTCGCATCACCGAGCCTCAAAACAGGGCGGGACGCCGGAACGCCACGCCGCCAACTTGGACCCGACAGTAGGGGCCGCCCGGTTAAGGGGCGGTTTATGGTTGAGCGGTCGTTAAGACCGCCGCCTGCCGCGGCTCGCCGGGCGGCGGCGGATTGCCCAGGGAGGCGCCCGGAGCGGCCCGGCTGCAGGGCTTCCAGGCGGCGAGCCTGAGGCGCAGATCCTCCACCAGCCGGCGGCCGGCGCGGCCGAGCCGATCGCCGCTGCGGCGGACGGCATAGAGTGGGAGGACGAAGCCCTCGCTCTCGGGAATGACCAGGCGCTGCAGCCGGCCCGCCTCGATATGGCCTTCGACCAGATGGATCGGCATGTGACACCAGCCCAGGCCCGCCAGCAGGAAGTCGAGGCGGGTGGCAAGGTCGGCGAAGCGCCAGATGTGCGGCGAATAGATGTGGCCGCGCAGGTTCTGGGTCAGGGTCGAACGATCGGTAAGGACGAGCTGGGTGTGCTCGGCCAGCGCGGCGCGGCCGACGGGCGAGGGCTCGCGCGCCAGCGGGTGGTCGCTGGCGACGACCGGCACCATGGCGATATGGGCCAGCAACGCGGCGTCGAGATCGGCCGCGCCGGTGGCGCGACTGCCCACTCGGACGGCGCGGTTGTCCGCGCCGACGGAGTGGACGGGATAGATGGCCAGGTGCGCCAGCCCGTCGCGCAGGCGCTGCTCGGAAGCGCCGAGCCCTTCGGTGAACAGCGCCACCGGCAGGCCTGGAAAGGTCTCCTGCAGGGCCTTCAGGCTGGCCGTCAGCACCTCGCTCGGAAAGACAGCGTCGACGGCCAGCGTCAGCTCCGGCTCGATGCCGTCGGCGATGGCGTCGGCGCGCTGGCGCAGGGCGTCGGCATGGCGGATCACCTGCCGGGCCTCGGTGAGGATCGCCCGGCCCGCCTCGGTGACGACCGGCGTCTTGCCGGATCGGTCGAACAAGGCGAGGCCGAGCGTGTCCTCCAGAACCTGCACGGTCTGGCTGATGGCGGACTGGACGCGGCCGAGCCGGCGGGCGGCGCCCGAGAAGCTGCCGGTCTCGGCCACGGCGACCAGCACGCGAAGCTGGGTGAGGGTCAGCGCATCTATCATACCAACCGATAGATGACATCATTATTTGTCCAATTGCAATGATGCATGTTGCGACGCACATCAGGGGCAACGCCAACCAAGGTCGGCGGGATCGTCGGGCTCCACGCCGTGGGGCGGCATCCCGCCCCTGCCCCGGGAGTCCCCACCATGACCATTGCCGTCCGCAACGAGATCGCCAACGCCGCCAGCCTCGGCGGCAAGCTCGATGCCCCGGCGCTCGCGCGGCTCTTCCTCGAGGCCCGCACCCACAATGGCTGGCGTGCCGTCGACGTGCCGGACACGCTGCTGGCCGAGGCCGTCGACCTCGCCAAGATGGGGCCGACCGCCGCGAACTCTTCGCCGCTGCGCATTATCTTCGTCCGCAGCCCCGAGGCCAAGGAACGGCTGAGGCCGGCCCTCTCCGCCGGCAATGTCGACAAGACCATGGCCGCGCCGGTCACGGCGATCCTCGCCTATGACCGCAAGTTCTACGACCAGTTGCCCAAGCTCTTCCCCCACGCCGATGCGCGGGCCTGGTTCACCGGCAACGAAGCCTTCGCCGACGACACCGCTTATCGCAACGGCACGCTGCAGGCCGCCTACTTCATCCTGGCGCTGCGCGCCGTCGGCCTGGATGCCGGCCCGATGAGCGGCTTCGACGCCGCCAAGGTCGACGCCGAATTCTTCCCGGGCGGCCAGGTGAAGTCCAACATCCTGGTCAATATCGGCCATGGCGACGAGGCCAAGCTGTTCCCGCGCGGCCCGCGGCTTGCCTTCGATGAGATCGCCACGATCCTCTGAGGGTCGATTCAGAAGCGCTCCGGCGGCGCCTTGAGCATGCCGGCATAGACGCCCGGCTCCGACTGCGGGATCGGCGTCGCGCCGACCGTGCGCTCATAGAAGGCCGAGGGACCGACATCGCCGATGACGGCATAGCCGTAGCCGAGGGTGCGCATGTCGAGCAGCGTCGCCAGCAGCAGGCCGCGGCCGATGCCGCCGCCCCGGGCCGCCTTCTCAACGCCCGTCGGGCCGAAGAAGCCGCGGGCGACGGCGTCGTAGCAGGCAAAGCCCAGCAGGGTCCCGGCCCGGGTGGCAAGGAAGCAGGCCGGCGGCTGGCGGGCATAGGCGACGGTCGCCTCGCTCGCCCAGCCCCGGCCGAAGCGCTGTCGGATCCAGCCGGTGACGAGCTCGAGCTCGGGCGCCAGCGCCCGGCGGATGCCGACGCCGGCGGCCTGCAACCGGGCCTCGAGGGCGGCGTCCGGGGCGAGGATCGACAGGTTGACCAGATAATCCATGGGCTGCTTCGGGGTTGCGAGCGTCAGACGCAGGATTGTCGCCGCTGTGCCGCGGGCCGGCGATCGCCGGCCTCCCGCGGTTCAGGCCGCGAGCACGCTGTCATTGTCGAGCTTGGCGATAAGCCGTTCGATGACCCGGGCGTTGACGTCGCTCTGGGCGGCAAGCTCGACCATTTCCCGCGCCACCACGGTGAAGCCGAGCCCATGGTCGCCGGCGCGCACGGCCTCGAGCCGGGCATTGAGGGCGAGCAGCCGGAGGGTCTTCAGCGTCTTCATGATCTCGCCGGTGGCGTTGGCGATCTCGCGCGCCGCCTGGGCTCGCCCGCCGATATCGACCGCCTGATTCTTCACGTCGAGGATCACGCCGTCCAGGTAGAGCACCTCCCCCGTCACGGGATCGCGGAAGGCGCCGCCGGTCTCGAAGATCGGCTGCCATTCGCCGCTGCGGGTCTTCAGACGATAGTGTACCCGCCAGCGCTGCCTGGCGGCCAGGGCCTCGTTCACCGCCCTGTCGACCCGCGCCACGTCGTCGGGATGGGTGATGCCGGTGAAGGACTGGCGGCTGGAGATGAACCAGTCGGCGTCGTAGCCCAGCGTCGTCGAGAAGCCCGACGACAGGTGCAGCATCGTGAAGTCCTTGTCGTTCAGGCAGCGATAGAAGAAGCCGTCGATCTTGTCGGCGATGCTGCCGACGAGGCTCTGGGTGTGATCGGTGTCGATGGCCATCGGGCCGGATTCCAAACGTTTGCGCCGGCGCGGAAAATACCACCGTTAACCCTAACGCGGGGTTAAGTCGGCGCACCCGCCGGACGCACGCCGCTTGCCGCGCCGACCGTGTGGGTCCATTCTAGGGCCGAGATGCTCATTCCGCTCTACGACGACACTCCGATGCGACGCATCACGCGGCCCTATGTCAATTGGGCGCTGATCGCGGTGAACGTGTTCGTCTACGCGGTGTTCCAGTCCGGCCAGTTCCTCGACGCCCAGTACGCCGACGCGGCCTCGCCCTCCTTCGGCATGATCCCGGTGGTGCTGTTCCACGAGATGGACCTGCCGGCCGAATATGCGGTGATCCCGCAATGGCTGACCCTGGTGACCTCGTCCTTCCTGCACGGATCCTGGATGCACCTGGCCGGCAACATGCTGTTCCTGTGGGTGTTCGGCGACAATGTCGAGGACGACCTGGGCCATGCGCGCTACCTCTTCTTCTATGTCGCCTGCGCCGTGCTGGCGGGGCTGGCCCACGCCTTCATGCAACCGCACTCGACCAGCCCGCTGATCGGCGCATCCGGCGCGGTGTCCGGCGTCGTCGCCGCCTATGTGCTGCTGCATCCGCGCGTGAAGATCTGGGTGCTGGTGCTGTTCCGCATCCCGCTGAGGATGCGGGCGATGTGGGCGATCGGCGCCTGGGTCGTCTTCCAGGCCATCAACGCCCTCCTCGCCGCCTCGGAGGACGACACGGCCTGGTTCGCGCATCTGGGCGGGCTTCTGGCCGGGGCGGTGCTGACGCTGGTGCTCAAGCGGCCGGACACGCCGCTGTTCGACCAGGAGGACGCCTCGCCGCTGATCATGGAAACCACGCCGCCGGACCCCGAACCGCCGGGCGGCATACCGCCCTTTCCCCGAAACCCCGGTTGAAAATTCAGCCTCGGGCCACTAGGGTCCCGCCGCCGTTCGGCGTCCAACAGTGTGATCGCGACGCGACGCGTCGGTTCATCGCTAGCAGACGAACCGGCGGCCCCCTATCCCGGCCGAACTGTTTTTCGCCCGACGCATCCCTCGCCCTGGAGGAAATCCATGAAGGTTCTGGTGCCCGTCAAGCGGGTGGTCGACTACAACGTCAAGATCCGGGTCAAGGCCGACGGGTCGGGCGTCGACCTCGCCAACGTCAAGATGTCGATGAATCCGTTCGATGAGATCGGCGTCGAAGAGGCGTTGCGCTTGCGGGAAGCCGGCAAGGCCACCGAGGTGGTGGTGGTGTCGATCGGACCGGCCCAGGCCGCCGAGACGCTGCGCACCGGCCTGGCCATGGGCGCCGATCGCGGCATCCTGGTCAAGACCGACCAGACGGTCGAGCCGCTCGCCGTGGCGAAGCTCCTCAAGGCGGTGATCGGCAACGAGGCGCCCGGCCTGGTCATCCTCGGCAAGCAGGCGATCGACGACGACATGAACGCCACCGGCCAGATGCTGGCGGCGCTGCTCGGCTGGCCGCAGGGCACCTTCGCCTCCAAGCTGGAGATCACCGGCGAAGGGATCGACGTCACCCGCGAGGTCGACGGCGGCCTGCAGACGGTGGGGCTGAAGCTGCCGGCCATCGTCACCACGGATCTGCGCCTCAACGAGCCGCGCTACGCCTCGCTCCCCAACATCATGAAGGCGAAGAAGAAGCCGATCGACGAGACCACGCCCGAGGCGCTCGGCGTCGACCTGACGCCGCGGCTCAAGGTGCTGAAGACCGTCGAGCCGCCGGCGCGCCAGGCCGGCAAGAAGGTGGGCTCGGTGGCCGAGCTCGTCGCCAAGCTCAAGACCGAAGCCGGCGTGCTCTGAGCCCGAGGAGAGGACCCCATCATGACCACGCTTCTCGTCGCCGAACAGGACAACGGCACCCTCAAGGACGTGACCGCCAAGGCCTTGACCGCCGCCAGGGCGATCGGCGCCGACGTGCATGTGCTCGTCGTCGGCGAAGGCGCCGCGACCGCGGCCGAGGCCGCCGCCAGGCTCGACGGCGTCGCCAAGGTGCTGACCGCGGCGGACGCCCCCTATGCGCATCGCCTGGCCGAGCCGACCGCGGCGCTGATCGCCGGCCTCGCCGCCGGCTACGACGCCATCCTGGCGCCTTCGACCGCGGCCTGGAAGAACGTGCTGCCGCGCGTCGCGGCGCTGCTCGACGTGATGCAGATCTCCGACATCATCGCCGTAGTCTCGCCCGACACCTTCGAGCGCCCGATCTATGCGGGCAACGCCATCCAGACGGTGCAGTCGAGCGATGCCAAGAAGGTGATCACCGTGCGCACCGCCTCCTTCGCCGCCACCGGCGAGGGCGGCTCGGCGCCGGTCGAGGCGGCCGCCGCCGTCGCCGACCCCGGCCTCTCCAGCTTCAAGGGCGAGGCGCTGGCCAAGTCCGACCGGCCGGAGCTGGCCTCGGCCAAGATCATCATCTCCGGCGGCCGCGCCATGCAGAACCGCGAGAACTTCGCCACCTATATCGAGCCGGTCGCCGACAAGCTCGGCGCGGCGATGGGCGCCTCGCGCGCCGCGGTCGACGCCGGCTATGCCCCGAACGACTGGCAGGTCGGCCAGACCGGCAAGGTCGTGGCGCCGGATCTCTACATCGCCGTCGGCATTTCCGGCGCGATCCAGCACCTGGCCGGCATGAAGGACTCCAAGGTCATCGTCGCCATCAACAAGGACGAGGAGGCGCCGATCTTCCAGGTCGCCGATTACGGCCTGGTCGCCGACCTCTACCAAGCGCTGCCGGAGCTGAAGGCCGAGCTGGAGAAGCTCGGCAAGTAACGTCCCTGCGACGAAGACGGGCAGGTGCAGCACCTGCCCGTCACGGCTGCGTCATATCGGCCAAAGCCAAGGCTTGACGGCGGGTTGCGCCATGGCCACCTCATCCTCTACAATATCGCCGGATTAGAGTAGTGGCCCCGATTATGCCGATGTCGACGACCGTTCGTTTCGATCACGCCCAGGATGCGCCGCGCGGCGAGACGCTGCGGACGGGTTGTCCGTTCCATGACGTGCGCTCGATGCTGCGCGATGTCGGCCTGCGTCCGACGCGCCAGCGCCTGGCGCTCGGCTGGCTGCTGTTCCAGAAGGGCGACCGCCACATCACGGCGGAAATCCTGCATGACGAGGCGACGCGGGCCCGCGTGCCGGTCTCGCTGGCGACCGTCTACAACACGCTGCACCAGTTCACCGAGGTCGGCCTGCTGCGCGAATTCGCGGTCGACGGCTCCAAGACCTATTTCGACACCAATGTCGACGAACATCACCATTATTTCGTCGAGGGCGACAACCAGGTGATCGACATTCCCGGCGACGTCACCATGGCGGCGATGCCGTCCGTGCCGGAGGGCTACGAGATCAGCCGCGTCGACGTGATCGTGCGCCTGCGCAAGAAGTAGGCACCATCCCCGACAAGACGTTTCCGACACCTTCGCCGTACCCCGCGGCGAGGGTGTTTTCGTTCCAGGCAGGTTCTCCCGAACCTGCCTGGACCTGCGAGCTTGGGCAGCGTTGAATTTTGCCTTGAGAATGCCAGGTCAAGCGCGGCGAAAGCCTCGAGAAGCCGCCGGGGAGCGGCGGAAGGAGCCTTTCCGGCCTATCGGTTGATCGCCTCCGGCAATTCCAGCAGGGCCGTCCGGAGCCTGGCCTGCAGCAGGCGCGCGTCGCGGCGGCGATGCGCGATGAACCAGGTCTCGAACTTGCCGGCAGGCATGGGCGCCGCGAACAGATAGCCCTGCGCGTGCCTGCATTGATGGTCGCGCAGGAAGATGTGCTCGACCTCGGTCTCCACGCCTTCGGCCACCACTTCCAGGCCGAGGCCGCGCGCCATGGCCAGGACCGTGCGCACCAGCACGCGCCGCTCCTCGGTGCCGCTGTCGATGTCGGTGACGAAGGACTTGTCGATCTTCAGCACGTCGAAAGGCAGGCGCGTCAGCACGGACAGGCTGGAATAGCCGGTGCCGAAATCGTCCATGGCGAAGCGCACGCCCGCGGCCCGCAGCGGCGCCATCTGGCTGGCGACGCTGGCCGGATCGGCCATGGCGATCGATTCGGTGATCTCCAGCTCCAGCTGCGAGGGATTGGTGCCGGTATCGGCCAGGATCTGCAGCACCATCGCCGGAAAATCCTCGCGCTGGAACTGCGCGCGCGACACGTTGACCGACAGGCGCGGATAGAGGCCGCGGCTGGCCCAGATCGCCGCCTGGGCACAGACCCGGCGCAGCACGAAGGTGCCGATGTCGATGATCAGGCCGGATTCCTCGGCCAGGGTGATGAACTCGCCGGGCGGCACCTGGCCGCGCGTCGGGTGGTTCCAGCGGATCAGGGCCTCGGCGCCGATGCTGCGCCCGTCCGAGCAGGCGACCTGGGGCTGGTAGTAGACCTCCAGCTCGCCGCGGGCCTTGGCCTGCCGCAGCTCCGATTCGAGCACGAGATGGCGATAGGCTCGCTCGTCGAGGTCGGGCGAGAAGAAGCGATAGGTGGCTCCGCCGGCCACCTTGGCGGCGTCCAGGGCGACGCCGGCGTTCTGGGTCAGGGTCTTGAAGTCGTCGGCGTCGGTCGGGGCGATCGCCACGCCGATGCTCGCCTTCAGCTCGAGCGCATGGCCGTCGAGGTCGAAATCGGTTTCAAAGGCGCGCATGATCCGGCGCAGCACCGGATCGAGCTCCCGGTCGCCGAGCGGCCCGGCGACCATGACGCCGAACTCGTCGGCCGAAAGCCGTCCGAGGACCGTCTCATAGGCGGCGCCGGCCTTGCGGACGACCTCGTCGCGCCAATCCTCCAGGAAGACGCCGAGGCGATCCGCCACCTCGCGCAGGACCAAGTCGCCATGGTCGGGACCGAGCGCGTCGTTGACGCGCTTGAAGCGGTCGAGGTCGACCACGGCCAGCACGACGCGGTCGTCGCCGTCCTTCAGCCCGGCGATGGCGGCGGCGACGCGCTGCTCGAGCTGGTCGCGGTTCGGCAGGCCGGTGAGCTGGTCGACGAAGGTCAGCGAACGGATGGCGGCGGCGGATTCCGACAGGCTCTCGACCATGGCCGAAACCGAGCGGCTGAGCTCGGCGATCTCGTCATGGCCGCGCACCTCGATCGTCGTGGTCAGGTCGCCGGCGGCGATGCGGCGGGTCGCCTCGGTGAGCCGGCGGATCGGCAGCGCCGAGCGATGGGCGGCCATCGCCGTCACCGGCAGCACCAGCACAAGGAACAACGCCACCGCCAGGAGATTGCGCTTGATCATGGCGTCGACCGCCGCATGAGTCGCGGCGAGCGAGACGCCGAAGCGCAGGACGCCGATGGTCTTGCCGTCGAGTTCCACGGGCTGGGCCACGTGCAGGGTGCCGCCGTCGTCCTGGAACTGGACGGCGCCGCTCCTGAAGGCGGCGTCGAACAGGTCGTCCTTCGACACCGCCGCGAAGGCGACGGTCGCCCCCAGCCCGTCGCTGACGACGCGGCGATACTCGTCGAGCAGCCGGGCATAGACGATGTCGGAGCGGGCGGCGAAGTTGCGCATCGTCGGCAGGAGCTCGCGCAGGCGCAGCTCCTTCAGGTCCCCGGCCGTCAGGTCGGCGCCGAAGCGGCCGAGATAGGAGACGTGCCGGTCCAGTTCCTGGCGGATCGCATAGCTCGACTGCAGCATGTTGTAGCAGGTGAACTCGACGGCGAAGACGACCAGCAGCGCGGCCAGAAGCAGCGTCTGGCGAACCGCCAGACGTCCCCGCCAGCGCCGGAACGTTTCGATCAACCGCATGTCACGCCTTGCCGGCGCACGGTCGGCGCGCCACCCGCCAGCCGTCCCGGCGGGCTGGGTGCCGCAAACCGGTCCATCGAGACGGCGTCGCTGTCGACAGGATTATCGCGGAATGGTTACCGATATCTAAAACCGCCTCCGCCGGGCTCGGCGCTGCGCCGCCGGCTCAGCCGCGGCGGCGCAGCGCCGAGCGCAGGGCGTCGCGATCGACCCCGCCCAGGACGAGGCAAGCCGCGGCGAAGATCGCGAAGCCGCCGCCGCACAGGCCGGCGAGCGCGGTGAGCCGCTGCCAGGACGCGGCTTCCGGACCGATCCAGGGCTGCGCCAGCGGAGCGGCGGCCGCCAGCGCCGCGGCCATCGCCAGGCTGGCGGCCAGGATGCGCGGCAGGCGGTGGCAGGCGGCGGCGTCGAGCCGCAGCCAGCCCCGGCGCCAGGCCGCGAGGCCGAGCAGCCCGGCATTGAGCCAGCCGGAGGCCGCCGCCGCGGCCGCGATGCCGACCTGGTGGAAGGTGGGGAACAGCGCCACCGACAGGACGATGTCGGCGGCGACGCCGAGCAGCGCCACGATGAAGGGCAGGCGCATCCGGGCCCGCGCGAAGAACAGCGGCTGCAGCAGCTTGGCGGCGGCGAAAGCGGGCAGCCCGGCGGCGAAGGCGGCGAGTGCCCCGGCCGTGGCGGCGGTGTCCCGCGGCCCGAAGGCGCCGCGCTCGAACAGCACAGCGACGATCGGCCCTGCCGCCGTCATCAGCGCCAGCGCCGCCGGCAGGCCGAGCAGCGCCGCGAACTCCGCCGCCCGGCTCAGGGCCCGGCTCTCGCCCAGGGCATCGCCCGCCGTGCTGTGGCGGGCGATGTCCGGCAGCAGGGCGATGCCGAGCGCCACGGCGACGATGCCGAGGGGGAGCTGGTAGACGCGGTCGGCATAATAGAGCCAGGCCACGGCGCCCGGTTCCGGCGAGGCGATGACCAGGCCGACGAAGGCATTGACCTGGGTGATGCCGGCGGCGGCGACGCCCGGCAGGGCCAGGACGACGAAGCGCCGCACCGCCGGGGTCAGGCGCGGCCGCGCCAGGCGCAGCGGCAGGCCGGCCCGGGCCAGAGCCAGGAAGACCAGGCCGCATTGGGCAAAGCCGCCGAGGAGCACCGCCCAGGCCAGCAGCCGCGCCGTGGCCTCGTCGCCGGTCCAGCCCAGATGTGGGGCGAGGAGAAGCGCGGCGATCGTCGCCACATTGACCAGCGACGGCGCATAGGCCGCGGCGGTGAAGCGGCCGTTAACGTTGAGCACGGCCGAGGCGACCACCATCAGCGCCGTGGCGAGGCAATAGGGAAAGGTGATGCGCGACAGCGCCACGGCAAGGTCGACCGCCCCGCCGCCGGCGGCGAAGCCCGGCGCCACCAGGCCCACCAGCATCGGCATGGCGAGCAGGGCCAGCGCCGTCAGCAGCACGAAGGCGGCCGTGACCGCGGAAAAGACCTCGTCGGCAAAGGGCCGCGCCGCGCCGCGAACCGCCGCCTCGGCATGCAGCGGGACATAAGCGGAATTGAACGCGCCCTCGGCGAACAGCCGGC
This sequence comes from Labrys sp. Lb11, assembly GCF_057554225.1. Taxonomy (NCBI): domain Bacteria; kingdom Pseudomonadati; phylum Pseudomonadota; class Alphaproteobacteria; order Hyphomicrobiales; family Xanthobacteraceae; genus Labrys; species Labrys sp. Lb11. The sequence goes on along the minus strand of NZ_BAAJOT010000004.1, from coordinate 591,240 downwards.
GCAGCAGGCTGGGGATGCGGAAGGCGACGACGAAGGCATCCGCGGCCGGCCCGGCGCCGAGAGCGGCCGCGACCATGATGTCGCGGGCAAAGCCGAGCACGCGCGAGACCAGCGTGGCGAGGCCGACGGTGGCGGCGTTGCGGGCAAAGGACATGCGCGCCGACCGGATCAGCCGAGCGGCCGGACGCGCGGGCCCGGCCGCGGGAACGCGCGGGATTCGCGCGCCCTCCCCTTGGGCCGACCGCGAAAATCCGGCATAGCAGGCACAGCCATCGCCCTATGCAAAGCGCTCGAGACCTTCATGACCCAAATCCGCTTCGACGTCCTCACCATCGGCAACGCCATCGTCGATGTCTTCGCCCAGACCGAGGACGACTTCCTGGTCCGGGAAGGCCTTGCCAAGGGGGCGATGATCCTCACCAGCGAGGAGCGCGCCGAGCATCTCTATGCCGCCATGGGCCAGAGCGTCGAGATCTCCGGCGGCTCGGCCGCCAACACCGTGGTCGGCGTCGCCTCGCTCGGCGGCCGCGGCGCCTATTTCGGCAAGGTGAGGGCCGACGAGACCGGCCGGATTTTCGCGCGCGACCTCAGGGGCCAGGGCGTCCACTATGAAACGGCGCCGCTGGAGGAAGGCCCCGCCACCGCACGCAGCTTCATCTTCATCACGCCCGACGGCGAGCGGACGATGAACACCTATCTCGGCGCCACCCATCGGCTCGGCCCGGCCGACATCGACGAAGAGGTGGTGCGCGCCTCGGCCATCACCTACATGGAAGGCTATCTGTGGGATCCGCAGGACGCCAAGGACGCCTTCCTCAAGGCCGCCGGCATCGCCCGGCAGGCCGGGCGGCGCGTGGCGATCACCCTGTCGGATTCGTTCTGCGTCGACCGGTTCCGCGCCGAATTCCTGCACCTGATGCGTTCGGGCGTGGTCGATACGATCTTCGCCAACGAGCATGAGCTGCGCTCGCTCTACGAGACGGCGGACGTCGAGACCGGCCTGAGGCTGATCGGAGACGATGTGCGGCTGGCGGTGGTGACGCGCTCGGAGCGGGGCGCCATCGCCATCGAGGGCGGCGTGGCGACCGCCGTGCCCGCCTTCCCGATCGACCGGCTGGTCGATACCACCGGAGCCGGCGACCTGTTCGCGTCCGGCTTCCTGTTCGGCCTGGCCAGGGGCCTTGCGCATGAGCGCTCCCTGCGCCTCGGAGCCCTCGCCGCCGCCGAGGTGATCCAGCATGTCGGCGCGCGCCCCATTGCCTCGCTCAAGGCGCTGGCGCAGGAAAACGGGCTGCTGTGAGCCGCCGGCCGGCGCCCGTGCCTTCCCTCCCCCGGCAAGTCGGATGTTTCCGACCTGCCTCCCTCGTCTACCCATCTCGGGAACACCCGGGATGGGTGGGGCGGGGATCGGCCGGCGTCGCGATCGAAGCGATTTTTCGCGAACGACGCCTCACAGCATGTTTGGCAGCACCCTGTCCGGCGGCCGATGGCCGTCCATGAAGGCGCGGATGTTGACGATGACCTTCTCGCCCATGTCGTTGCGCCCCTCGATGGTGGCCGAGCCCATGTGCGGCAGCAGCACCACCCGGCCGCTCTTGGCCAGCTTCACCAGGCGCGGATTGACCGCCGGCTCGTGCTCGAACACGTCGAGGCCGGCGCCGGCGATCTCGCCGGCATCGAGCATCTTGGCCAGCGTCGTCTCGTCGATCACCTCGCCGCGCGCGGTGTTGACGATCACCGCGTCCTTTCGGATCAGCTTCAGCCGGCGGGCCGAGAGCAGGTGGTAGGTGGCGGGCGTGTGCGGGCAGTTGACCGAGATGATGTCCATCCGAGCCAGCATCTGGTCGAGCGAATCCCAGTAGGTCGCCTCCAGCTCGGCCTCGATCGCCGGCGCGACATGGCGGCGATTGTGGTAGTGCACCTGCAGGCCGAAGGCCTTGGCGCGGCGGGCCACAGCCTGGCCGATGCGGCCCATGCCGATGATGCCGAGGCGCTTGCCCCAGATGCGGCGGCCGAGCATCCAGGTGGGCGACCAGCCCGGCCAGGCATTGTTGCCTTCGGGAATGACGCGCGCGCCCTCGGTGACGCGGCGGGCGACGGCCAGGATCAGGCCCATGGTCATGTCGGCCGTGTCCTCGGTCAGGACGCCGGGCGTGTTGGTGACGACGATCTTGCGCGCCGTCGCCGCCTCCACGTCGATATTGTCGACGCCGTTGCCGAAATTGGCGATCAGCTTGAGATTTTCACCCGCGGCCTCGATCAGGTCCTTGTCGATGCGGTCGGTGACGGTGGGAACCAGAACGTCGGCGGTGCGCACGGCCTCGACCAGGGCCTCGCGCGACATCTTCTCGTCGCCCAGGTTGAGCCTGGCGTCGAAGAGCTCGCGCATGCGCGTCTCGACCGTGTCGGGCAGGCGGCGCGTCACCACCACGAGCGGCTTTTTCTTGAGAGTCATGTCCTCACCCTCGCGGACCTTAAGACCATCTTCACTCCGTCGGCGGAAATTGGACGTCACATCGCTTCGCGCCGCCCCATGACTCTGTCTAGCAGAGGCCACGGAACTGCCAAAGGCCGGCGTGGAGCAGCGCTCACAGGATGCGGGCGACGCTGGTTTTGGGAAAGTGACATGTCGCGTAGCGTACCGCGTTTGAGCCTTCTGGCTCGCCTTGGATTCGGCGGCGTCCTCGGGGCGGCCGCCTTGGTTGCGGCCCTCTCGATCGACTTCCGCTCCAAGCACGCGGCGCCGGGCGAGCCGTCTGCCTCGATGCTGGCCGCCGCCGCTTCGCAGCCGGAGGCCCCGGTGTCCAGCCCCGCACGCGGGATCGACGTGATCGGGCAGTTGCTGACCGGCAAGTCCGCTCCGCCGCCGACCGAGGTGACCGGCTCGCTGACCCCGCAGGCCGGGCCGAAGGTGGCGCTCGGGCCGGTTTCCGGCCTGCCCATGCCGCGCTTCGTCAGCCTGAAGCCCGACAAGGTCAATGTCCGCCAGGGGCCGACGCGCGACCAGAGCGTGTCCTTCATCTTCCAGCGGGCCGGACTGCCGGTCGAGGTCGTGGCCGAGTTCGAGAACTGGCGCCGCATCCGCGATTCGGAGGGAGCCGAAGGCTGGGTGCTGCAGAACTTCCTCTCCGGCCGGCGCACCGTCCTGATCGCGCCCTGGTCGAAGGAGCCGTCGCTGGTGCTGCGCGGCTATGCCGATGTCGCCGCCCGCCCGGTGGCGCGCCTCCAGCCGGGCGTGCTCGCCAGCATCAAGAGCTGCGAGGGCAGTTGGTGCCGGATCAAGGGCGATGGCTTCGACGGCTGGATCGAGCAGAACAGGCTCTGGGGCGCCTATCCCGGCGAGACCGTCGACTGAGCGGGCCCGGGCCGGCGCCCGTTTCGGCCAGGCAGGTTCTCCCGACCCTGCCTGCATCTGTCGGTCTGTGCAGCATTGATTTTGCATGGACCATGCCAAATCAATCGTGGCGAGCGCCACGGGACGCTGCCTGGAACGTGTGGGCGCCACCACACCGGATCTCGCCGCGAGGGACGGGATGACCCGCATCCGCCTCAAGATCTGCCGCATCGCCTCGACCGACGAGGCGCGCCTCGCCCTCGACGCGGGGGCGGACGCGATCGGCGTCGGCGACGTCCCGGCGCCGGATCAGGCGCTGTCCGCCGACAGCGAAACGGCGCGAATCATCCGCAGCGTCCCGCCGCCGGCCGCGAGCGTGCTGCTGAGCAGCGCCTGGAGCGCCGGCGCCGTCGCGGCGCAGGCCGACCTCTCCGGCGCGGGCACGGTGCAGGTCATGCGTCTGATCGACCCCGCCGAATATGCCGGCATGCGCCGTATCCTGCGCGGCCGCCGCTTCATCCAGGTCGTGCCGGTCGAGGGCCCCGACAGCATCGGCCTCGCCCGCGACTATATCGGCCTCGCCGATGCGCTGCTGCTGGATGCGGGCGAGCCCGATGGCGGGCGCGACCCGGACTGGGCGGTCAGCCGGCGGATCGCCGAGGCGGTGCCGGTGCCGGTGCTGCTGTCGGGCGGGCTCACGGCCGGCAACGTCGCCGCCGCCGTCGCCGCGGTCCGTCCCTGGGGCGTCGACGCCGGTCCGACGCTGCGCGGCCCGGCCGGCCTCGACCCGGCCAGGCTGGCGGCCTTCGCGCGGGCGCTGTGGGGCTGAGCCGGGCCGGCACGGAGCCGCACAGGCCCGCGGCACCGCGCGAACCGCCGCTGCGGAGGCTTACTGCTGGGTCGGCTCGGACGGAGGCTGCAGCTGCTGGCCGTTGACGTTCACCGAGCCGTCCTTGAGCATCTCGATCTTCCAGACGGACTTGCCGCCGTCTCCCGGCTTGGCCAGGGCCTTGGCCATGCCCAGCATCATCAGCGCCTGCTGCTTCTCGGGATCCTGATCGTTCGAGGCCTGCATGTCAGCCATGGCCTTGTCGATGCCGTCAGCCGTCACGGTCGCCGCGGCCTGGATCGGCTCGGGCAGGATGGTGGCCTCGCCCGCGACCGCCAGGGTCAGGGACGGCGAGCTCGCGCCACCGGGCTTGATGGTGAGCTTCAATGGTCCGTTGCGGACATCGGCAAATAACCGGGCCAAGAGGTCTGCAGGCCAAGGCCCCTTATCGCTGAGGTCGAGATGCTCTACAGCCAGCCGAGACGCCGCCTCCAGGTCCGGGCCTGACAGGCGTGCGGCGAAGTCCATCTCGGAGGGCAGCACTGCCTTTGCCCAGGTGGGCACCAGCGCCGCCGGCACCTCCAAGCCGGTGAATTTCCAACCAACATCGTAATAGCCGTCCTTGGCCAGACCGGACATGCCGATGTTCTGGGTGACAGTCGCCACCTTGAACGTGCCCATGAGCGTATCGATCGCCACGTCCTTGGCCAGGAAGTTGCCGCTGACACCCTTCCAAAGCGGCAGGGCGGCGACGAGGCGCGACCTCAGATCGGCTTGGGCGGCGACCATCTTGTCCTGGCTGGGGTTGGCGGCAAAGAAGGCCACGATCTCCAGGAAGTTCTTCTGGCGGGCGCTGTCGAGATCAATGTCCAGACTGGTCTCTCCGGCCTTGATCTCGACCTTGGTTCCCTCGCTCTCGTCGGCCTTGATGGTGATGGTCTCGATCAGGCTCGCCGAAACCTGCCTGATCTTGCTGGTGACGGCCCCGTCGCCGGCGGCTGCGGCCTCCAGCGTCACTGTGGTCGCGCCCTGCTCGGCCTCGATGTCACCTTCGGGCCCATGCGAGGACAAGGTGACCTTGTCGACCTTGGCCTCGCCGCTGACGAAGGCGGCCAGCTTGGGGTCGAACACGCCTTCGAAGGAATAATTCCTGGCGGCGAACTCGAAGGTCTCCTCGCTCCCGCCGTTCTGCTGCACCACCTTGAGGGACGGCATGCTGTCGGCGGTGATCGTCCAGGTCCCGTCGCTCTTGGGCACGGCCTCGAAGCTCAGCGGCTCCACCGTGATCTCGGCCTTGTCGGGGTTGGCGCCGGCGACGATCTTCGGCAGGTCGATGGTGACGGTATAGGCCTTCGCTCCCGCCTCGACCGTGACGATGCGGCTGTCGATCGCCGGCTGGCCGATATAGGCGGCAAAGGAGGCCGCGAGATCCCGCGCTCCCTGGTCGGAAACGGACTGGGCGGCAGCCGGCGAGGCGGCCAGCATCAGGGACAGGATCAGGGCTCTCTTGGTCGCCGTTCGCATCTCGGTCTCCGGAATAGGCGGCTGCGCGCCGTCACGGGCGTTTCGAAGGCCCGGAACCTCCCATGGCCGTTGCGTTGCAGCAACAGAAAAGATCCCGCCGCCACCGCGGCGGTTCCCCTGGAAACACGGCGGATCAGGCCGCGGCAGCCACGCCGTGATCCGGGCAGCGATGCACCTCGACGGTCACATGGGACAGCCCGTCGATGCCGTCGAGCCGGCGCTTGTAGGCATCGGGCCCGCACGGATGGTCGGAGACGATCGAGGCGATCAGGCCGGTGTGGCCGGGGCCGAGACGCCAGACATGCAGGTCGCCGACCCGGTCGCCGTCCACCTCCAGCCGACGACGAATGGCATCGGTCATCGCCTCGTCGGGCACGGCGTCCAGCAGCACGGCGCCGGCGGAACGCACCAGGCTCACCGACCAGGACAGGATGACGACCATGCCGACGAGGCCCATCGCCGGGTCGAGCCATGTCATGCCGAAGGCGAGCCCGGCCAGCAGCGCGGCGATGGCGAGCACCGAGGTCAGCGCGTCCGCCAGCACATGCAGATAGGCGGCGCGGAAATTGGTGTCGTGATGGCGATGGCCGTGATGATGGTGATCGTGATGGCCGCCCGGCGCGTGGTGATGGCCGTGTTCATGACGATGGCCGTGCCCGCCATCCCCGTCATGCAGGAGCCGGACCGAGGCCAGGTTCACAGCCAGGCCGAGAACCGCGATCGGAATCGCCTGCGAAAAAGCGATGTCGACGGGATGGACGAGGCGCATCAGGCTCTCATAGCCGATCAGCAGCGCGATCATCGCCAGCATGACGGCGCTGGCGAAGCCGGCGAGCTCGCCGAACTTGCCGGCGCCGAAGGAGAATCGCCGGTCATGGGCATGGCGGCGGGCGAATCGATAGGCGAGCGCCGCGATCGCCAGGGCCGCGGCATGGGTGGACATGTGCCAGCCGTCCGCCATCAGGGCCATGGAGTTGAAGATGGCGCCGCCGACGATCTCGGCCACCATCATGGCCGCCGTCAGGGCGACAACGGCCCAGGTCTTGCGCTCGCGACGATCATGTCCATCGCCGAGGAAGACATGCTCATGCGTCCAGGGCCCGACGGTCCGGCTGTGCATCGCAACCTCCGATTCGCTGCCGCGACCGCCGCGCCGCCGAGGCCGTCACGGCGTCCGATCGCCGGTCGCGAGTGTAAGGGCGCGGGCGCGACCGGAGCAAGCGAACCGATCGCCGCACGAGGGAACGCGGACCTGGGTGGCGCGCCCGCGGCATAGTCCAAACGGATGATGCCGATGGAGGGCCGTTCGGTATGCTGGCGGACAGTGGCCCTCGGTCACATGCTCCGTGTCTCCGGCCTGTGGAGGCCGCCCGATGACCAACCCCGTGACTCTTCTGCTGATCGCCCTGGTGGTCGCCATCACCGTCCTGCCGCTTCTGGCCGCGGCGGGAATGTAGGGCGTGTGACTCAGGCGAGGACGGAGCGCGGCGCTCCGGGGAAAGCCGGCCTGTCGGGCACACTCATCGGGGAGACAACCGTCGCGGCGCGGAAGCGCCTGAGAGCCTGCAAACCCGAACGGCGAGACGGCCCGCAGGAGAATTTGGTGGAGCCAGGCGGGATCGAACCGCCGACCTCTTGAATGCCATTCAAGCGCTCTCCCAGCTGAGCTATGACCCCACTTTGGTGAAAGGCGGGCTGGATCACCGCCTTTCGGTTCGCCCGGCGTTGCCGCCCGACGGGCCGCTCATCTGTCATAGATCGCGGCGGGACGCAAGCTTCGATGCGAAGTTTTTTTTCGGGGCCTGTCTTCCCATGTCCGAAACAGGCCCCGAAACCGCGCATCGCGGCCGTCAGCGTTCTTCCTCTTCCTCGATGCCGTCGCCGATCAGATCGATGACGTCGTCGTTCTCGTCCTCGTCGGTCTCCAGGAAGGTGTCGTCGTCGCCCGAATGATCGTCCTCGATCTCGATGTCGTCGTCGGTCGACGTCGCCTTGGCGGCGCCGCCGCCCTCCTCGTCGACATCTTCCAGGCTGATCAGCTCGACATCGCCGGTCTGGTCGGCCTCGACATCGTCCTCGGCCTTGTCGACCGGGCGGGCGGAGGCCGTCTCCGGCCGGACGCCGCGGATCATCGGCAATGCAACCGCCACCACCTGGCCGGTATAGGGCGAGATGATCGGCGACTTGTTCAGGTCGTAGAACTTGCGCCCTGTCGTCGGACAGACACGCTTCGTGCCAAGTTCTGGTCTGGCCACGGCAAAAACCTTCGTCGAATATGAAGAGGCAGCGCGCTACAGATAAGTCCGCCCGATGTCAATGGCAATCGGCATGTCGCGCATGAATGTCGCAAGCGGGCGCCGGCGCGCCATGGACCGCGGCCGGCGCCCGATAGAGGCTTTGTCGCAGGCCGCATCCGTGGTAAGCGCCCGCTCCTGCTTCCGGAGTCCCGCCGCGTGTCCGCCGCCGATACCCCCATTCCGCTCACCGCCCGCCGCTCGCAAGCCCTCAAGGGCAGCGTGCGGGTGCCCGGCGACAAGTCGATCTCGCACCGTTCGCTGATCTTCGGCCTGCTGACGGTCGGGGAGACCGCGATTTCCGGGTTGCTCGAGGGGGCGGACGTGCTGGCCACGGCGGAAGCCTGCCGCAAGCTCGGCGCGACCGTCACCCGCGTCGGCGACGGCGCCTGGCGGGTGCGCGGCGTCGGCGTCGGCGGCCTGACCAGCCCGGCCTCCACGCTCGACTTCGGCAATGCCGGCACCGGCTCGCGCCTGATGATGGGCGTCGTCGCCGGCCATGGCGTCACCGCCACCTTCGACGGCGACGCCTCCCTGCGCAAGCGGCCGATGATGCGGGTGCTGACGCCGCTGCTGGCCATGGGTGCCGAGATCGTCGCCAGCCAGGACGGCGGCCGGCTGCCGCTGACGCTGAAGGGGGCCGCCGATCCGCTGCCGATCACCTACGAGACGCCGGTTCCCTCGGCGCAGGTGAAGTCCGCGGTGCTGCTGGCCGGCCTCAACGCGCCCGGCCGCACCACGGTGATCGAGACCGAGGCGACGCGCGACCATACCGAGCGCATGCTGACCCATTTCGGCGCGGCGGTGCGCGTGACGCCGCATGGCGCGCACGGCGCCAGGATCGAGCTGGAGGGGCGGCCGGAACTGCGGCCCAATCCGGTCGTGGTGCCGGCCGATCCCTCCTCGGCCGCCTTCCCGCTGGTGGCGGCGCTGATCACGCCCGGCTCGGACATCGTGCTGGAGGCGGTGATGATGAACCCCTCGCGCACGGGGCTGATCGCCACCCTGCAGGAGATGGGCGCCGACATCGCCGAGATCGACCGCCGCGTCGAGGGCGGCGAGGACGTGGCGGATCTGAGGGTGCGTCATTCGGCCCTGGCCGGCGTCGACGTGCCGGCGGCGCGTGCGCCCTCGATGATCGATGAATATCCCGTCCTCGCGGTCGCGGCCGCCTTCGCCCGCGGCACGACGCGGATGAACGGGCTGAAGGAGCTCCGGGTCAAGGAAAGCGATCGCCTCGCGGCCGTCGCCGACGGGCTGCGGGCCAACGGCGTCGATCATGCGGTCGAGGGCGACGACCTGATCGTCGAGGGCCGCGGCCGCGTCGCCGGCGGCGGCGTGGTCGCGACCCATATGGACCACCGTATCGCCATGGCCTTCCTGGTCATGGGCCTGGCGTCGGACGCGCCGGTGACGGTGGACGACACCGGCTTCATCGCCACCAGCTTCCCAAGCTTCTCGCCGATGATGGCCGGGCTCGGCGCCTCGCTCGGCTAAACCCGGCGGCGAGGCTGCGTCCGCCAGGCCTCAAGCTGCCCGGATCGGACGCCTCACCACGTCGGAAGCCTTTGATGGCAGCCGGGATCGCGGTATTCTTGCGGGCGGAGCCATGCTCCGCGGCCGGGTCCGGCGGCGCGTGATCCGCACCACGGTCTTATCGCACAAGCTGCCCTCGGAATCGCGGCGGGGAGCACCATGCCGAACCGTGCCGAGGGGTACGATCTTGAGGATGAACGCAATCTTGCACGCCACGTTCGAAGGATGCAGCGCCGCCGCCCCGGCCGGTGGCATGCCGCCTGGCTCAAACTGGCCCCGCATGGCCCGGGAGCCGGCATGATCATCGCCATCGACGGACCGGCCGCCTCCGGAAAGGGGACCCTCGCCAGGCGCCTCGCCGCGCATTTCGGCCTGCCGCACCTCGACACCGGCCTGCTCTACCGGGCGGTCGGCCGACGCATGCTCGACGAAGGCGTCAGCTTCGAGGATGCGGAAGCCGCCGCGGCGATCGCCGAGGACCTCGCCGTCGAATATCTGGACGAGGAGCGGCTGCGCGGCCGCGAGATGGGCGAGGCCGCCTCGGTCGTCGCCGCCTATCCGAAGGTGCGCAAGGCCTTGCTCGACCTGCAGCGGCGTTTCGCCCATCAGCGCGGCGGCGCGGTGCTGGACGGGCGCGATATCGGCACGGTGATCGCTCCCGGCGCCGAGACCAAGATTTTCGTCACCGCCAGCCCGGAGATCCGGGCCCGGCGCCGCCATGAGGAGCTGGAGCGCCGCGGCGCCCCAGCGCGGTTCGAGGATGTGCTGGCCGAGATCCGCCGGCGCGATGCCCGAGACGCCGGCCGGGCCGACGCTCCGCTCAAGCCGGCGCCGGACGCGCAGGTGCTCGACACCACCGCGCTCGACATCGACAGCGCCTTCGAGGCTGCCGTCGCGATCGTCGAGCGGCACGTCCGCCCTTGATTTTGGCGTCGGTCGGGCTGATATGCGGCTGCAAAGGATGACCTCGACGGACGGATTATGACGAAACAGACAAAGCAGACTTCCGACGCGTTTGAAGACCGGGCTCTGGCCGCCGAGACGGCAGCGTTCGCCGAGGCCGCGGCCGAGACGGCGGCCGATGCCGGCCACGCCGAGGCGGTCGCCGATCTGGTCGCCAAGCTCGAGGCCGAGCGGACCGAGCTCAAGGAGCGGCTGCTGCGCTCCCTGGCCGAGATGGAGAACCTGCGCCGGCGCACCGAGCGCGAAGTCGCGGAAGCCCGCACCTACGCCGTCGCCAAATTCGCCGGCGACATGCTGGGCGTCGCCGACAATATGGGCCGCGCCATCGCCGCGATCCCCGCCGAAGCCCGGGCGGGCGACGATGCCGTGACCAAGGCCCTGCTGGAAGGCGTGGAGCTGACCGAGCGCGACATGCTGCGCGCGCTGGAAAAGCACGGCGTCCGCAAGATCGACCCGAAGGGGGAGAAGTTCGACCCGCACTTCCACCAGGCGGTGTTCGAGATCCCCGATCCGTCGGTGCCGGCCGGCACGGTGGCGCAGGTGATGCAGGTCGGCTACGTCATCGGCGACCGGGTGCTGCGTCCCGCCATGGTGGGCGTCGCCCGCGGCGGCCCGAAGCCGGCCCCGGCCGGCGGCCAGACGGAGGCAGCCTCGGGCGTCGACAAGACGGCCTGACGCAGGCTGTCCCGCCAGCCCCCGCCTTTGCTCGTCACGTGGAAGCGGCGGCCGGGCCGCGACAGGAAGGGCCGCAGACGAGCCTTCTCCACCGCAGGCGGGGAAGGTTTTCGCGCTCTTTCGGGGACCGTCTGCGACCTTATCACCCGTTCGGCACCACACAGCCGTTCGGGTCGTGTCGACAAGATGCCAGGCACAGACGACGCGGAAGGGGCGGCCCGAGCCGCCCCGTCGATCGCTTGACGCCGCGACCGCGCCTCAGGCGGCCGAGGCCTGGATCCAGCGCGACAACTCGCCTTTGGGCGCGGCGCCGACCTTCTGGGCCGCGAGCCTGCCGTCCTTGAACACCATCATGGTGGGGATCGAGCGGATGCCGAACTGGCTGGCAATGCCGGGGTTTTCGTCGATGTTCACCTTGGCGATCTTGATCTTGCCCGCCATCTCGCTGGCGATCTCATCCAGCGCCGGCGCGATCATCCGGCAGGGCCCGCACCACTCGGCCCAGAAATCGACGACGACGGGCTCGGACGACTTCAGCACGTCCTGCTCGAAAGACGCATCCGTGACCTTGATGGTATGCTCACCCATGACCAAAACTCCCGACGAGGGGCCGTGGAATCGCGGCCGCTGAAGCTCGTGTTGCCCGAAAGCTAGGAAGGGGGTCGCGAGGCGTCAAGGCGACGCATGGCTGTTCGCGCAATCGTGCACGGCAATGTCAGCTGACGACGATACGCGCGCCTCCGGCGCCGTGCGACTGGATCAGATGATAGAGGGTCGCGGCGTTCTGCGGCGCGAGACGGATGCAGCCATGGGAAGCCGGGCGGCCGAGCTGGCGGACATAATTGGTGCCGTGCACGGCGTAGCCGCCGCGGAAGAACACCGAATAGGGCATCGGCGAGTTGTTGTACTTGCGGGAATAGTGCATGCGCGCCAGGGATTTCGGGCGGTAGACGCCGCGCGGCGTCACGTAGCCGCGCTTGGCCGTCGACACTGCCCAGACCGCCTGCACCGAGCCGTCGACGATGACCGTCATGCGCTGGGTGGCGATGTCGACCTTGGCGACGACACCGGCCGAGGCGGGCGCGGCCTGCACCAGGAAAGACAGCAGCAACACGGCGAACACGCCGACCCAACGCACAGCCACGCAACGCATCAAAGCCTCCCGCGATCCCCGGCCGCCTTCCGCATGGCCCGATGCGCCACGCTCTACCGGAAGCGGCCCCTCGGCCGCCGTGCGCCATGGCACACGGCCTTGTCCGCCATGCTGGCCGGAACGCACGGTTGCGACAAGATCGAATCGCGGCGCCCGGTCAGAACTTCGCCTTTATTTTGCCGAATGGAGTCAATTTGGTTACGCGGTAGCGGCGCAGAGTCTTAACCAAGATCAAGACCTGCGTCTTTTCTGTGGAATACCGGGCCACGCCATACCGGCATGGTTAAGCCTTTGTGAACGGGCCCGACCTATCCTCCAGGCCAGACCCGGTAGACCCATGGACATCCCGATGCGCCGTGCCGTGCTCGCCTTCTGTGCCCTCCTGGCCGCGCCCGCCGCGCTGGCGCAGGACATCACTCCTCCCGGCTTCAAGCTGCCGCCGCTGGCCAACGTCACGGCGGCGACGCCGGCCAAGCAGCTGTTCGGCCGCAAGACCGAGCCGGCGGATCTGGCCGTCCGCTCCATCGGCTTCTACGCCAAGGGCTGCCTGGCGGGCGCCACGGCCCTGCCGGTCAACGGCCCGACCTGGCAGGTGATGCGCCTGTCGCGCAACCGCAACTGGGGCAATCCGGAGATGGTGGCCTTCCTGGAGAGGCTTTCCGCCAAGGTGCCGCGCGTGGCCGGCTGGCCGGGTATCCTGGTCGGCGACATCTCGCAGCCGCGCGGCGGGCCGATGATCACCGGCCACGCCTCGCACCAGATCGGCCTCGACGCCGACATCTGGCTGACGCCGATGCCCAAGCGCGAGCTCAGCCTTCAGGAGCGCGAGACCATGTCGGCCAAGATGATGGTGCGCGGCGACAGGCTCGACGTCAGCTCCGCCTGGACGCCGGGCCACATGGCGGTGATCCGCGCCGCGGCGCAGGACCCGCAGGTGCAGCGCATCTTCGTCAACGCCGCCATCAAGAAGGCGCTGTGCCGCGACGCCGGCGGCGACCGCTCCTGGCTGGAGAAGGTGCGGCCGATGTATGGCCACGACTACCATTTCCACGTCCGGCTCTACTGCCCGCCGAGCAGCCCGACCTGCACGCCGCAGGCGGAGGCTCCGGCGGGCGACGGCTGCGGCAAGGAGCTCGACTACTGGTTCTCCGACGCGGTGCTCCACCCCAAGCCGCCGACCGAGCCGGTGAAGCCGAAGCCGCCGCTGGTGATGGCCGACCTGCCGCCGGCGTGCCGGCAGGTGCTGGTCGCTCCCTGAGGCATGACGGGATGGCCGCCGATCTCGACGCCGTCCGCCGCATCGCCCTGGCGCTGCCGGGCGTCGAGGAGGGCCTCCACCATGGCACGCCGGCCTTCCGGGTCCGCAAGGCCTTCATCGGCCGGATCCGCGAGGACGGCGAGACCTTCGCGCTGAAGATGGACATGGCGGAGCGCGACATGCTGATCGAAGCCGCGCCCAACATCTTCTTCCTGACCGACCACTACCGGCCCTACCCCTTCGTGCTGATCCGGCTTGCCGCGGTCGAGCCGGAGCGGCTGCGCCGCCTGATCGAGCGGCGCTGGCGCGAGGCGGCGCCGAAGCGGCTGGTCGCCGCCCATGACGGCGGCGCCCCCGAAGGCTGAGCCCGCCGCCGTCAGTGCTCGCCTTTGCCGGACTTGGCCTGCAGGTAGTCGGACAGGGCCAGCAGCACGCCGGAGACGACGAAGACCATGTGGATGCCGACGAGCCAGTAGAGCTCGCGGTCGGTGAGCTTCTCCAGCGACATGAAGCCCTTGAGCACCTGGATCGCCGAGATCAGCACGATCGAGGCGAGGAGCTTGAGCTTGAGGCCGGCAAAGTCGACCTTGGTCATCCAGTCCGGCCAGTCGTCATGGCCGGTGCCGTCGATCTTGGAGACAAAGTTCTCGTAGCCGGAGAACACGACGATCAGGATGAGGCTGCCGAGCAGCGCCAGGTCGATCACCGCCAGGGCGCCGAGCACGGTGTCCTCCTCCGACAGCATGGCGGCTCCGGCGACGAAATGGATCAACTCCTGCACGAACTTGAAGAGCACCACGCCAAGCGCCAGGACGAGCCCGAGATAGAAGGGCGCCATCAGCCAGCGCGATGCCACCAGCGTTCGTTCGATCAGTTTTTCCAGCATGGAGTCGGTTCCCGGGCCATGGCGACGCATAAATCCTGGCGACCATATAAATAAGAGGCGGCCTCGCGACAAACCTGCCGAAGGCCCCCGAGGATGCCCGCGCTCGATCACAGCTCCATCACGGTGGCGAATTCGTCCGGGCCGAGGCCTTCTGCGGCGCAATCCTTGCCCGCCGCCGTCACCGTCCGCTGCCCGGCTCGAGGACCGGAGCGGTCCGCCCGTCTCGCCGGGCCCTGGCGAACCGAATCGCGGCATCTGGACGATTTGATCCACTCCACGCTAGTCTGCCGCACGACTGAACGGATGCATCGGAGACGTCCCGCATGACCGCCGCCCGGGCTCGTGCCGCCTCGCTCGCCTGCTGGTCCGGGCCGGTCGATCCGCAGCCGCTCGGCGGCGGCATCACCAACACCAATTTCGTCGTCGCCGATCGCGGCCGCCGCTATGTCGTGCGGATCGGCGAGGACATTCCCGTCCACCAGATCAGCCGCGCCAACGAGCTTGCCGCCAGCCGCGCCGCCCACGCCGCCGGCCTGTCGCCGGCCGTGGTGCATGCGGAGCCCGGCGCGCTGGTGCTGGATTTCGTCGAAGGCCGCACCTTCACGCCGCAGGACGTGCGCAACCCGGCCAACCGCGAGGCGCTGGTGGCGCTGGTTCGCCGCTGCCACCGGGAGATGCCGCGGCATTTTCGTGGGCCGGCGGCGATCTTCTGGGTGTTCCAGGTGGTGCGCGACTATGCCCACACCCTGGCGGAGGGGGCCAGCCGGCACCTCGCCCTGCTGCCGCGCCTCGTCGCCGAGGCCGAGGCGCTGGAGCGGGGCGTCGGTCCGGTCGAGATCGTCTTCGGCCACAACGACCTGCTGGCCGCCAATTTTCTCGACGACGGCCGGCGCCTCTGGCTGGTCGACTGGGACTATGCCGGCTTCAACTCGCCGCTGTTCGACCTCGGCGGCCTCGCCTCGAACTCGGAGCTCGACGCCGCCGCGGCCGAGGCCATCCTCGAGCTCTACTACGATCGCCCGGTCGACGATGCGCTGCGTCGCCGGGCCGCCGCCATGACCGCCGCCTCGCTGCTGCGCGAGACGATGTGGAGCATGGTGTCGGAGATCCATTCGGCGCTCGACTTCGACTACGCCGCCTACACCGCCGAGAACCTGTCGCGCTACGAGGCGGCCTACCGGGCCTTCACGGCCCTGCGCTAGCGCCCGTGCCAACCCTGCCGTCCCGAGGATGATCCCATGACCGACCTGCCCTCCTCCGCCAAGATCGTCATCATCGGCGGCGGCATCATCGGCGCCTCCACCGCCTATCACTTGGCGCGCATGGGCCTGACCGACGTGCTGCTGCTCGAGCGCGGCAAGCTGACCTCGGGCTCGACCTGGCACGCCGCCGGGCTGGTCGGCCAGCTGCGCACCAACGCCAACATCACCCAGCTGCTCGGCTATTCCGTCTCGCTCTACGAAAGGCTCGAAGCGGAGACGGGCCTCGCCACCGGCTGGAAGAAGAACGGCGGCCTGCGCCTCGCCTGCAACGCCGAGCGCTGGACCGAGGTGAAGCGGCAGGCGACCACGGCCAAGAGCTTCGGCCTCGACATGCAGCTGCTGACGCCGAAGGAAGCGCAGGATCTGTGGCCGCTGATGCAGGTCGACGACGTCGTCGGCGCCGCCTTCCTGCCCACCGACGGGCAGGCCTCGCCCTCCGACATCGCCCAGTCGCTCGCCAAGGGCGCGCGCATGGGCGGCGTCACTATCCGCGAGGGCGTCACCGTCACCGACATCGAGGTGGTCGACGGCACCGCCAGGGCCGTGCTCACCGACCAGGGCCGCGTCGAGGCCGGAACCGTCGTCATCTGCGCCGGGCAATGGTCGCGCGAGATCGGCCGCATGGCCGGCGTCAACATCCCGCTGGTGTCGATGCAGCACCAGTACCTGATCACCGAGCGCATCGAAGGCGTCACCTCCAGCCTGCCGACGCTGCGTGACCCCGACCGCCTGACCTACTGGAAGGAAGAGGTCGGCGGGCTGGTTATGGGCGGCTACGAGCCCAATCCGAAGCCCTGGGCCAACACCGGCGCCACCGAGCCTTTCGAATTCCAGCTCCTGGAGAACGACCTCGACCATTTCGAGCCGCTGATGGAGCAGGCGGTCGGCCGCGTCCCGGCGATGCAGACCGCCGGGATCAAGAGCTTCATCAACGGCCCGGAGAGCTTCACGCCGGACGGCAACTTCATCCTCGGCGCCGCGCCGGAGACCCGGGGCGTCTATGTCGGCTGCGGCTTCAACGCCTTCGGCATCGCCTCCGGCGGCGGCGCCGGCATGGCGCTGGCCGAATGGGTGGCCCGGGGCGAGCCGCCCTACGACCTGTGGGCGGTCGACATCCGCCGCTTCGGCCGCAACACCCTCGACACCGGCTGGGTGCGCCAGCGCACCATGGAGGCCTATGCCAAGCACTACACCATGGCCTGGCCGTTCGAGGAGCACCACTCGGGCCGGCCGCTGCGCCGCTCGCCGCTCTACGACCGGCTCAAGGCGCAAGGCGCGGTGTTCGGCGAAAAGCTCGGCTGGGAGCGGCCGAACTGGTTCGCGGCCGCCGGCGAGGAGCCGCGCGACATCTATTCCTACGGCCGCCAGAACTGGTTCGCCGCGGTCGGGCGCGAGCACCAAGCCTGCCGCGAGCGGGCGGTGATCTTCGACCAGACCTCCTTCGCCAAGTTCTCGGTGACCGGCCGGGACGCGGAGGCGGCGCTCTCCTGGATCTGCGCCAACGACGTGGCCAGGAAGCCCGGCAGCCTCGTCTACACCCAGATGCTCAACGCCCGCGGCGGCATCGAGGCCGACCTCACCGTGGCGCGGCTCGGGCCGGAGGAGTACTACATCGTCACCGGCACCGGCTTCGCCACGCATGACCTCGACTGGATCCGGCGCAACATCCCGGCCGGCCTCGACGCCCGCGTCTCCGACATCACCTCCCAGAACGCGGTGCTGGTGCTGATGGGGCCGCGCTCGCGCGACATCCTGTCGGCCGTGACCGGCGGCGACCTCTCCAATGCCGGCTTCCCGTTCGGCGCGGTCCGGCGCATCCACGCCGCCGGCGCGCCGGTGCTGGCGCTGCGCGTCACCTATGTCGGCGAGCTCGGCTGGGAGCTGCACGTGCCGACCGAGTTCGCCCTCTCGCTCTACGAGGCGCTGATGGCGGCGGGCGCGGCGCACGGCATCGCCAATGCCGGCTACCGCGCCATCGAATCGCTGCGGCTGGAGAAGGGCTACCGGGCCTGGGGCGCCGATATCGGGCCGGACCACTCGCCGCTGATGGCCGGGCTCGGCTGGGCCGCCAAGCTGCGCCGGGACGTGCCCTTCCTCGGCCGCGAGGCTCTCATCGCCCAGCAGGCCAAGCCGCTGCCGCGCCTGATGGCCGGCTTCACGGTCGAGGATCCCGACATCGTGCTGCTCGGCCGCGAGACGATCTACCGCGACGGCCGGCGCTGCGGCTGGCTGGCCTCGGCGGGCTTCGGCTACACCCTGGGCAAGGGCATCGGCTACGGCTATGTGCGCGACCCCGCCGGCGTCGACGCCGACCATGTTCTCTCGGGGTCCTACGAGCTGGAGGTCGCGACCGAGCGTGTGAAGGCGGAGGTGTTCCTGACGCCGCCCTACGACCCGGCCATGGCGCGGGTGAAGGGGTGAGAGGGCAGGTCTCCACGCGGGCAGGGTGCGGAAGGGCGTCTGCGGCGGCGCTCTCCGGAGGTTAGAGAGTGCCGCTTTCATGGGAGGCTGGCGTTCTGAAGCTCTCGGAAAGCCCCCTCGCGCAATGCCGGTAGCATTGCCTTTCCGGCCACATACAAAATCGACCGGATGCCGTTGCGAGATATTTCGAAATCATTTAAGTCGTAACAACATGTGAATGCAAACAAGGGAAGGCAGGGGCCAACGACCGTGGGGAATGCGCTCCGCCAACACGCGTCGCCCCTGGGCCCGGAGGGCGCGTATGAAGCCACCGACACGCGCAATAATCGTGAAGGTAATTATTAGCGCTGCCGACCCATTTGAGATTCGTTCCGGCCCAGCCATCCCACCAATTGAACGGATAAAGATCTTCTCTGCTGTTCAATGGGAAGAATGCGTCGACGAATGGGCGTCGAGCCTGAGGGATTACAAGTTGGTCGAACGTGCCGGCAGCGCAGGAGACCAAGGTTGCGATATCGTCGCGACCGTCGATCCGTCAGAGAAAGACAGCCCGTGGGACAATTACCAGTGCAAGCACTATGATCACGCCCTGACCCCGAGCGACATATGGATCGAGCTGGGGAAGCTTTGTTATTACGTATTTAATGGCGCCTACAGTTTGCCGCGCCAGTATTTCTTCGTTGCACCAAGGGGTGTGGGCACGAAGCTCATGCGCCTACTCAAGAAGCCGAACGAACTCCGAGCAGGGTTGATTGCAAACTGGCCGGAAAAATGCGCCCCGCATATTACGAAGACGCGCACCGTTCCCCTCGAAGGCGCGCTCCTCGACTATGTTCAGAAATTTGACTTCAGTCGGGTCGGTCATCTGCCGCCCCTGAGGTTGATTGAGGGACATCAGCGCACACCATACTTCGCTGTCCGATTCGGTCTCGGACTGCCGGAAAGGGCACTGGCGCCGCAGCCGCCAACGGAGATTGCGGCTTCTGAGAGCCGGTACGTGGCGCAGCTTCTTGAGGCCTACGGAGACAATAAGCGCGCGGCCTTCGCATCTCCCGGCGCGTTGCCTCCCACTGAGCAACGCCATTTTCAGCGGGCAAGGGAAGGCTTCTACTGCGCTGAGGCGCTCCGGAGCTTCTCAAGGGATACGTTGCCGCCGGGAGCCTTTGAGAACCTGCAGGACCAAATCCACGATGGCGTAATCGACACCGCGGAGGCGGCGCATGCTTGTGGGCTCACCCGTCTGAACGCGACCGTTGAGCACGCGACAAAACTCGATATCACGAGTTCGGCGCTACTCGGACGTGTTGAGCCGAAGGATCGGCGAGGCATATGTCATCAGCTGGCAAATGATGACCGCCTTACGTGGGTGCCGGTGTCATGATCCACGCGACACGCAATCCTTCACCCTTCAACAGCGCGCTCGAAACTGGCGTACGTGCACTTGCCATTCTCGTTGAGGCCTACCCGTCGGCCTACGACCTTCAGCGCCTACTATACTTTGATTACCTCGTGGTGCATTCGCAGGATGCCGATGGTCCGGAAAGTCTCCATCCAAACACACCGCTTCGGAATGGAGAACTCTTGGTTCGCCGCGGGGTCATCGAACGAGGTCTCCTCCTCCTGATCAGCCGCGGCTTGGTCGAAAGGCACGCAGACATCGACGGTATTACCTATCGCGCCTCTGACGAGGCTGCGCCTTTTCTCGATTGTCTTCAGGCGAGCTATAGCCAAGTACTTCGCAATCGCGCGCAGTGGGCCGTCGATCAGTTCGGCGCGGAGGAGGAGGATGCGCTGAGGAGCTATTTCGACGCACGTTTCGAGCGCTGGACAAGGGAGTTTCAGGCGACGAAGCTCCCCCCGGAGCGCTTGCTATGAGCGGCGTTCAGTTGCGCACGCTTCGCGTGACAGGCCCTGGCAAGCCGGACGCGGAAATCACCTTTGGCGCCGGGCTCAACGTAGTTTCTGGCCCATCGGAAACCGGTAAGTCCTACCTGGTGGAGGCAATCGACTTCATGCTGGGCGGCGCCACGCCGCCTCGCCAGATTCCAGAGAGTAGTGGATACGATCAGGCGCACCTGACGATCGAGGCGGGCGACGGGAAGAACTATCTATTGACTCGCGCTCTGCAAGGCGGGGACTTTCTCCTCAGCGAACCGTCGAATCCGAGCACGCAGCAAGTTACGCTCTCTGCACGGCACTCAGCCACGGATCCAGACAACATCAGTACATTTCTATTACGCCTGGTCAATCTTGATCAGAAACGATTACGCAGGAACATCAACAATGAACTGCAGAATCTGAGCTTTCGAAATCTTGCTCCGCTGCTCATTGTGGATGAAGAGAGCATCATCAAGAAGGAATCACCCATTTTCACGGGCGAATCCACGCAAAAAACGACTCAGACAAGTATTCTAAAGTTGCTACTTACAGGCATAGATGATAGCTCTCTTGTTTCAACAAAGAAAAAAGTCATTGTCAAAGCGGAGATTGAAGGGCAAATCCTCGCGTTTGATCAACTAATCGCAGATTTCGAAGCAGAACTAAAGGAATATACGAACGATCCCGATGGCCTTCTGGATCAAAATGAGCGCCTCGAAGCGTCCATTCTGGCTAGTGAAGCAGTGCTGGCAACCGAACGCTCTGTATTCCAAACACAAGAGCGTGCGCGTCGCCAGGCGTGGGAGGAGCACGAGCGGATCGAAAGCCGCGAGAGCGAGATCGACGGTCTCGAGGAGCGTTTTGTCCTACTAGATCAGAGCTACGCCTCGGATCTAGAACGCCTTGAGGCTATTGCCGAGGCTGGTCAGTACTTCGTCGCCCTGTCTGCGGAAACCTGCCCCCTTTGTGGCGCCCCAGTCGGCGACCATCATCATGATAATAGGACGCCACATGACGGCGACATCGAACGCCTTAGAACGGCGTGTGCCAGCGAGATCACTAAGATCAGGAAGTTGCGGCTTGAGCTTGGCGAAGCCATTGCCGATCTGGTCGGGGAGCGCGAGGCCCTGCGCGCCGACGCGCGTGCAGCCCACGCATCGTTTCGCGCAGCCGATACGCTAGTGCGTGAGATTTTAACGCCCGCACTCTCAGTGGCCAGGCTGAAATACAATGAACTACTTGATACTCGAGGGCAGGTTCGCCACTCGATCGTCCTTGTCGAGCGACTCAATGCACTTCGACTTCGAAAGGCTGACGCGGAAGCAGCTTTGGGAACTGCAGGGAAAACCAACGAGGAGCGGCCAGGTCTGCCGGCTGCGAGTGTCCAGGCGCTGAGTGTTGCGGTCGAGACCCTACTCGACGCATGGCACTTTCCGCACGGAAAGCCGGTCTATTTTGAGGAGCAGCGGCACGACCTAGTACTCGGTAATCGCCGCCGCGGAGAGCAAGGAAAAGGCTTACGTGCATTAACGCATGCGGCCTTCACGATCGGGCTGCAACTTGCTATAATGGCTCTCAAGCGAAATGCTCCCGGCTTCGTGGTGCTCGATTCGCCGCTGGTCACGTTCCGCGAAGCGGATCACGAAGACGATCTCGCACCAGACCTGAAGCTCGATGTGAAACAAGCATTCTATAGCGACTTGGCGACGCGATCAGCGGATATCCAGGTCATCATTCTTGAGAATGAAGATCCAGCCGCGAGTCTCGCATCAAACATGACTATGCACTTCTTCTCGAAACAGAAAACGCAGGGGCGCTACGGCTTCTTTCCAGTTTAGTGCGCGTCCCGCTCGTGGGACGCATCCGCTTGTAGTGAGCCGGCACACCTTGGTCGAGCTGAATTCAGACGATGGCTGGTCATCGCCAGATCGTGCGGCGTGAGATGCACCCGCCTTGCATGGGTGACGCGCGGCGGCATCGAGGCCGACCTCACCGTGGCGCGGCTCGGGCCGGAGGAGTACTACATCGTCACCGGCACCGGCTTCGCCACGCATGACCTCGACTGGATCCGGCGCAACATCCCGGCCCGCCTCGACGCCCGCGTCGCCGACATCACCTCCCAGAACGCGGTGCTGGTGCTGATGGGGCCGCGCTCGCGCGACATCCTGTCGGCCGTGACCGGCGACGACCTCTCCAATGCCGGCTTCCCGTTCGGCGCGGTCCGGCGCATCCACGCCGCCGGCGCGCCGGTGCTGGCGCTGCGCGTCACCTATGTCGGCGAGCTCGGCTGGGAGCTGCACGTGCCGACCGAGTTCGCCCTCTCGCTCTACGAGGCGCTGATGGCGGCGGGCGCGGCGCACGGCATCGCCAATGCCGGCTATCGCGCCATCGAATCGCTGCGGCTGGAGAAGGGCTATCGCGCCTGGGGCGCCGATATCGGGCCGGACCATTCGCCGCTGATGGCCGGGCTCGGCTGGGCCGCCAAGCTGCGGCGGGACGTGCCCTTCCTCGGGCGGGAAGCCCTGGTCGCCCAGCAGGCCAAGCCGCTGCCGCGCCTGATGGCCGGCTTCACGGTCGAGGATCCCGACATCGTGCTGCTCGGCCGCGAGACGATCTACCGCGACGGTCGGCGCTGCGGCTGGCTGGCCTCGGCGGGCTTCGGCTACACCCTGGGCAAGGGCATCGGCTACGGCTATGTGCGCGACCCCGCCG
Organism: Labrys sp. Lb11; assembly: GCF_057554225.1. Taxonomy (NCBI): domain Bacteria; kingdom Pseudomonadati; phylum Pseudomonadota; class Alphaproteobacteria; order Hyphomicrobiales; family Xanthobacteraceae; genus Labrys; species Labrys sp. Lb11. The sequence goes on along the minus strand of NZ_BAAJOT010000004.1, from coordinate 568,515 downwards.
GCGTCGACGCCGACCATGTTCTCTCGGGGTCCTACGAGCTGGAGGTCGCGACCGAGCGTGTGAAGGCGGAGGTGTTCCTGGCGCCGCCCTACGACCCGGCCATGGCGCGGGTGAAGGGGTGAGAGGGCAGGTCTCCACGCGGGCAGGGTGCGGAAGGGCGTCTGCGGCGGCGCTCTCCGGAGGTGGAGGCAGCAGGTTCGAATCGGGTCGCGCGGATCAGAGCCTGACCCTCTATGCAAGAATAAAAAGAGAACAAGCATTCCACTGGAGCAAAGCGCGTTTTGGTGGAAACGCGCTTTGCTCCAACTCCTTGTTTCGACGCGTCTTTGCGACTTGACGCGATTCCGTCAAATCGCAAAACGCTTTAGCGTGAGACCGTAGAGGAATTCGGCGCGATGTGAGCGTCGATCTGGCGAACTGGATCGACGAACAATGAGTCATCTCGCCGGAACAACCCCGTCGGGAGCCGGCTTGGACAGTGTCTCCACGGGGATGTGAAGAGCATGGCTCCGATGGGGCGGGATGCTTCCAACGTATCGACGAGGCGATCGGTCGTGTCAGGATCGTCGATCATCGCTGAACCTTGCAGCCGACCACCGGTCCACGGGCCTCGTCGGGCAGGACGAGCCTCGATGGGACAGCATCACTCCACCTGTCATGGAATTCGTCGCTACTCACATCGACCGCATTCCTAACGGTCCGCATATATGGCCTCGATCCGCGCCGCCTCGTCGTCGGTCAGGGCCGCGAACTCCTTCTCGCGCGCTCGCTTCGACAGCCTGCCTCCGTCCTGCCGCAGGAAGCGGTGCATGAGGTCGAGCAGCCGGTCCGGCATGTCGATCATCCCCTTCACCTGCGCCTTGAAACGATCGTAGCTCCTGAGGAACGCGGCCTCGGCGGGCAGGTCGACATCGATTGCGCGCGCGAGGCATTCGAACAGAAACTCCGCGTGGGGCGTCGCATCGAAATAGCGATAGAAGTCCGCGGTCTCGTTCAGGACCTCGACATTGCCTCGGTCGGTCGGGCGCCAGCGAATGAGCGGCAGAAGACGGCGTGAATAGCTGTCCAGCACGCTCCGGTAGTCCTGGATCCGATCGAGGATGACGGCCGATACCGGGAAGACAAGACCGGGCGGGTTGAAGCCCCGCTCCGCCAGGACATGATGCATGAGATAGCGGTGGAGACGACCGTTACCGTCCTCGAACGGATGGATATACACGAAGCCGAATGCGAGAACGGCCGCGGCAAGGACCGCATCAAGCCCCTGCGCGGCGCCACGATCAAAAGCCGCCAGGCCGTCGATCAAGGCAGGCAGGTCCTGATGTCGCGCGCTGATGTGATCGGGAACGGGTGTCCCGTCCTGCCGGTCGTGCTCGCCGATAAACCCGCCCTGTGCTCTCAACCCGAGGTGTACGAAACGTGCGTCACCGATGACGATGCGCTGCAAGCGCTCCAGTTCGGCGCGGTCGATCGGACGGCGGCCCGCCCCGCCGATCGCGGATCCCCAGCGCTGAATGCGATCCTGGGGCGGATCCTCGCCCTCGATCTCAAAACTCGACCGTGAATCCCTGAGGAGCAGAAAGGCGGCGGTGCGGGCAAGGAGGTCGACGGGCAGGTCGGCCACGAGACGGCGCGCCTCACCGCCGAGATTGCGGGCGACAAGCCGCTCCAGCACCGGCGTGCGAAAGATCAGCGGGCAGTATGCGGGCGTGCCGGGCAGATTGTTCTTGACGCGATGGCGCGATGACGCTGTGCCGGCAATCGTCCATTGCTGGTCGGGATCGACGGCAGGAGCGTAGCGTCCCTGCGTCGCGTCAGGCAGGTCGAGCCGAGCGTCGAGCAGCCATTCGTACAAGAACCAGATCCGTCGTGCGTAGGCGCCGGTTGGCGTTGCACGGACAAACGCCGCGATCGGCTCCGGCCCCGTAGCCTGGAACAGCGTCTTCAGAACGGCGAGGTCGAGGCCTTCATAGCGAAGCGCGAAGGTGAGATGCCCCCCGAGACCGGCTTCCGGCCGGTGGCGTGGCGTATAAAATCTCCACCCGCCGGCCTCGTAAACCTTGTGCCGCGGGCCGACCGCGGCCAAGCGGATCGGCACCGGCACTGCCAGTTCGAACGCGTCGATCAAGGCGGCGTAGCCAACGGGAATCGCGGCTTCCGGCAACGGACGACCGTGAAAAGCCGTTACAGCTTCTGAAAATGGCTTTCGCTGCCCGGAGTCCATGAATTTCGATACGGACCCATGAAGAACGCGCCTATGCTTATCTTTCTATGAAAATCGATCAGATTCAATGATTTTTCATGAAAAATAATCATAATCCATGAAAAATGATTCCGAGGTCTTTCGGCCGGCCTGCTCCTGGAGGCCCATCATGCCGCGCCCGGGGAGATCGTGCTCGATCTCGACGCCAGGGACGGTCCGGCGCCCGGTGAGCAGGAGACGGCCGGCCCACATGCCCACCTGGCCACCTCGGCGGCGGCCGCTCCGGCGCGGGCCGCGAGATCCGCTTCGGGCATGGCCCGCACCGCCGGGCAGCCTCGCCCCGGATCGGACCGAGGCATCCGCGCTACCGGCCGCTCAGCGACCTGTCCACGGCCTGGATCACCCGGTCGATCTCCTCGGCCGTGTTGTAGTGCACCGGCCCGACGCGGATGCCGCTGCCGCGGTCGAGGATGCCGAGACGGCGGTTGGCCTCGAGCCCGTAATTGTGGCCGCTCCAGACCTGGAGGCCCTCGGCCGCCCAGGACTTCACGAGGTCGGCCGAGGACGCCTCCTCGACGAAGAAGCTGACCGTCGAGACGCGCCGGCCGATCGCCGCCGGATCGGTGATGCCGAGGACGCGGACGCGATTGAACGGCTTCAGCCCGTCGATCAGCCGCTGCGTGAGCATGTCGTCGTGCTGCTTCATCACCTTGAAGCCCGATGCGAGCTGCTCGCGCAGCCCGGCCGAGCCGGCGAGCCCCGAATCGAAACGCGACAGGCCGGCGATGTGGTCGATCGCGGCGTGCACGCCGGCGAGCTGCTCGCGGTTCGTGGTGCCGGTGGTGAAACGCCAGGGCAGCTCGTTGGACGCCGCCCGCACCTTGTAGGGGCGCAGCCGGTCCAGCACCTCGCGCCGGCCCCAGAAGATGCCGTAGTGCGGACCGAAGAACTTGTAGGCCGAGCAGACGAGGAAGTCGCAACCGAGCGCCTGCACGTCGATGAGGCCGTGCGGGGCATACTGGACCGCGTCGACATAGACGAGCGCGCCGGCCTCGTGGGCGATCGCCGAGATGGCGGCGACGTCGTTGATCGTGCCGGTGACGTTGCTGGCGTAGCACACGGCGACGAGGCGCGTGCGCTCGGTCATCAGGGCCTCGAGATCGGCGAGATCGAACTCGTAGGTCTCCGGCGAGAAGTCCAGCCAGCGCACGACCAGCCCCTTGTCTTCCGCCAGCATGAGCCAGGGCGCGACATTGGCATCGTGATCCATGCGCGAGAGGACGATCTCGTCGCCCTCCTTCAGGAGCGAGCCGATGCTGCGCGACATGGCGAAGGTCAGCGTCGTCATGTTCTGGCCGAAGAAGACCTCGCCGGTCTCGGCCGCGTTCACCAGCGTCGCCGCCGCGCTGTGGGCCTTGCCGACAAGCTCGCCCGCTTCGAGCGAGGTTTCGAAGTATCCGCCGAGATTGCTGTTGGTATGCAGCATGGCGGCCGCCATGCGGTCGACCACCAGAAGGGGCACCTGCGTGCCGGCCGGGTTGTCGAGGAAGGCGACCGGCTTGCCGTCGCGCTGGCGGGCAAGGCCCGGGAATTGCCGCCGGACATCCTGCACATCATAGGCCATGAGCATTCTCGCGCTGGGGGACCAATGCCCTCCGATTAAGGAGGGGGCTTGCTGAAGTCAAGCAACATTCCTATTTAGAAATATCCTTGACCCCTTTCGATATCGGCAGGATCAGAAGGTCGGCGGCGTGTTCACCCACAGGACGCGGGCCTCGACCTCCCCGTCGTTGCGGTAGCCGTGCGGGAGGGAGGAGTCGAAGTAGAACGAATCCCCCTCGGCGAGCTCGCGCTCATGTCCGTCCACGACGAGCGTGAAGGCGCCGGCGAGGACATAGCCGAACTCCTGGCCGCCATGGCTGATGAAGTCCGGGCTGCCGCCGGCGGCCGGGATGACGTGGATGTTGATCTGCAGGAGCTGGTCGGGCCGATGCGGCACCAGCCGCTCGAGCACGACCTTGTTTCCGGCCCGCAAATGCCCCGCCTCCAGCCGCGGCCGTTCCCTGGCGCGCACGACCGTCACGGCGCCCTCGCCCTCGGGCGCAGCGGCGAAGAGCGCGCTCATGTTGGTGTCCAGCGCCTGCACCAGCTTGTGCAGCGTCGCCAGGGACGCCTGCGAGCGCCCATTCTCCAGCTTCGACAGATAGCCTTCGGTGACGCCGACACGCTGGCCGAGCTCATTGAGGCTCAGGCCCATCAGAAGCCGGGCATGCTTGAGTTTGGCGCCGATCCTGACATTGGCGTCTGGCGTTTCCATCATTCCTCCTCAGTGCGGTCCCACGTCTCCCGTCGCGTGGCGCAGCACGGCCCGCGCCAGGACCTCGCAGCCATCGGCGACATGCCTCGGATCGGTCCACTCGCTCTCGTTGTGGCTGACGCCGTCGCGCGACGGCACGAAGATCATGGCGCTCGGCGCCACCGTCGCGAGATTGCTGGCGTCGTGCATCGCCCCGCTCGGCAGGCGACGGGTCGCGATGCCGAGTTCTGCGGCCGAGGCCTCGATGTTTGCCTGCATCGCCGGATCGAAGCGAACCGGCGCGACGTCCATCATGCGCTCGACCGTGCCTTCCACCCCTTCCGTGCCGCGCAGGGCGGCAACGTCCCGACGGAAGGCTGCATCGATGCGGTCGAGACAGGCGACCTCCGAATGGCGCAGATCCGCGGTCATGCGGACATGGCCCGGCACGGTGTTGATCGAACCGGGCTCGACGGTGGCGCGGCCGAAGGTGATGCGGAACGCCTCGTCCAGCGCCAGCGCAGCCGCCCGCATGTCGACGGCCAGCCGCGCCGCGGCCATGAAGGCATCGCGCCGGTCGCGCGCCGGCGTCGTGCCGGCGTGACGGTCCTCGCCGGCGAGATCGACCGACAGCCATCGCACGCCGTGCACGCCTTCGACGACGCCGACCGACACGCCCGCCCGCTCCAGCACAGGCCCCTGCTCGATATGGAGCTCGTAGTAGCCGGCTATGCGCCCGGTCAGCCGGGTCGAACCGCCATAGCCGATGCGATGCAGCTCGGGATAGAACGGCACGCCGCCGACACCGCTGATCGCGGACGCATCATATGACCGGATGGCGCCGACGAAGCCGCCGGACCCGGTCAGGCCGGGCGAGAAGCGCACGCCCTCCTCGTTCGTCCAGTTGACGACCGTCACGGCGTGCTCGGTCTCCGCGCCGAGCGCGTTCAGCGCGCGCACCGTCTCCAGCCCGGCCAGGACGCCCAGGACGCCGTCGAAACGGCCGCCATGCGGCTGGGTGTCGAGGTGGCTGCCCACGAGCACATGGGCGGCATCGCGCCGGCGGCCGGGACGGGTGGCGAAGACGTTGCCGAACGGATCGATGCTCACCGCGCAGCCGGCCTCGCCGGCCCAGCGCACGAACAGGTCGCGCGCCTGCCGGTCCTCGTCGGTCAGGGCGAGGCGGCAGCAGCCGCCGTGCGGCAGCGCGCCGATCTCGGCCATCGTCATGAGGTTCGACCACAGCCGTTCGCCATCGGTCAGGCGTGCCGGCCTTGCATGCGCGTTCATGACGAAATCCAGGTCGTCTTCAAAAAGGTCTTGGTCATTGCGTTTTCCCCAGGGCAGAGCGCGTTTCGGTGGAAACGCACTTTGCTTCAACTCCTTGTTTCGACGCGTCTTTGCGACTTGACGCGAGTCCGTCAAATCGCAAAGACGCTCCAGCGAAGAGGCCCGGAGCCCCCCGCGGCGCGGTGCCTCGCTCAGATGCCGGCGCGGCGCAGATGGACCAGCAGTCTCTGTTCGAGGAGACCGTACGAAAGGCGGATGAGGCCGACGATGGCGAGATAGATCACGCCGGCGATGGCGAAGCCCTCATAGGTAAAATAGTAGATCGTATTGAAGTTGCGTCCCGCCCCGACAAGGTCGATCACCGTCACCAGGCTGGCGATGGCGGTGGCGTGGAGCAGGAAGATGATCTCGTTCTCGTAGCTCGGCAGCGCCCGGCGGAACGCGTTCGGCAGCACGACGATGCGCAGCGTCTGGAAAGGCGTCATGCCGACGGCGCGCGCCGCTTCCACCTCGCCGTGCGGAACCGCCTCGATGGCGCCGCGCAGGATCTGCACGAGATAGGCGCATGTGCCGAGCGAGAAGGCGATGAGCAGGCAGGTCCAGGCCTCGCGCAGCCACGGCCAGAGCACGCTGGTGCGGATGAAGGCGAACTGCGCGAGCCCGTAATAGAGCAGGTAGACCTGCACGATCAGCGGGGTTCCGCGGAAGACGTAGCTCACCGCTTCGATGACCGGCGCCGCGACCGGCACCTTGCGCGTCAGGACCAGCGCCAGCGGCACGGCGAGCACCGAGGCAATGACGGCCGAGACGACCAGCAGCAGCACCGTGTTGCGCAGGCCGGTCAGGAAGAGCGGGATGTGGTCGACGGCGACCTGCCAAGCGTACATGGCGGCGCCTCAGACCGAAACGGCGCGAGTGCCGCGCCCCAGCCGGCGACCGAGCCGGCGGAAGGCGAGGTCGGAAAGGCCGGTGTAGACGAGATAGAGCGCCGCCACGACCAGCATGAAGGTGAAGGGCTCGCGGGTCGAGCGGCCGATCGACAGGGCGGCATAGACCGCGTCCTGCAGGCCGATGACGGAAACGAGGGCGCAGGCCTTCACCAGCGTCAGCCAGATGTTCCAGAAGCTCGGCAAGGCCAGCCGCATCAGGGGCGGCAGCACGACGAGGCGCGCCAGCGTCAGGGTCGGCATGCCGAAGGCGATGCCCGCCTCGATCTCTCCCTGCGGGATGGCGAGATAGGCGCCGCGGAAGGTCTCGGTGAGATAGGCGCCGAAGATGAAGCCCACCGACACGATGCCGGCGGTGAAGGGCTCGATGCGGATCGGCTCCGCCTGCATGGCATCGGCCACCGCGTTGATCGCGGTCTGGCCGCCGAAGTAGATCAGCAGCATCAGCACCAGCGGCGGCATGCCCCGCACGACCACCGTATAGACCAGCGCCAGCGCCCGGACCGGCCGGCTGCCGGCAAGGCGGGCCCAGGCGCCGACAAGGCCGATTGCCGTCGCCAGCACCATCGCGCTCAGGCTGAGCACGACCGTCACGAGCATGCCGCGCAGGACGATCGGCAGGAAGTCGGCGAGCACACCCATGAGAACGAGCCTTGGAGATCGGACCTAAGCAGCTTCTCGTGGCTCTCGCCACGATTGATTTGGCATTTTTCAATGCAAAATCAATGCTGCTCGAACTTATAAGTGTAAGCAGGTTCGAGAGAACCTGCTTAGCGGCGCATGCCGCGGCGAAGGTTGACGGCCGGGCCCGGGGAACCGGCCGGCGCGCCGCGGGGGCGCGTCGGCAAGGCGCGTCATTCGTAGATGTCGAAGGTGAAGTACTTGTCGTTGATCGCCTTGTAGGTGCCGTCGGCGCGGATGTCCTTGAAGGCCTTGTCCAGCGCTTCCTTGAGCGCCGTGTCTTCCTTGCGCATGGCGACGCCCGCCCCCTCGCCGAGGCAGCCCGCGTCGCGCACCGGCTCGCCGGCCAGCGCGAAGCCCTTCCCGTCATCGCTCTTGAGGAAGGAGTTGGTGATCGCGACCGTGCCGTTGAAGGCGAGGTCGAGGCGACCGGAGGTCAGGTCGAGGTAGAGCGCGTCGGAGTTCGGGTAGACGGTGAGATTGGCCTTCGGATAGGCCTTCTTCACGTAGCACTCGTAGATGCCGGGCACGGCGCCGACGGTGGCGCCGCCAAGCGTCGGGTCCTTGAAATCGGCCTTGACGTCCGACTTGCCGACGAAAGAGGCCGAGGGGCGATAATAGGGATCGGTGAAGAGAAGCTGCTTCTTGCGCTCCTCGGTGATGCCCATGGACGAGAAGATGGCGTCGTAGCGGCGGGTCTGCAGGCCGGCGACGATGCCGTCCCAGTCCTGCTGCACGAATTCGCACTTGCGCTTCATCTTCTCGCAGGCGGCCATCGCGATGTCGACGTCGAAGCCGGCGATCTTGCCGTCCGAGGTCAGCAGGTTGAAGGGCGGATAGGCCGCCTCGGTGGCGAAGACGATGGTCTTGTCCTGCGCCGAGGCCGGCGCGGCGAGCCCGCCCATGAGGCAGGACAGAACGAGCCCGAAGGCCAGGTATTTTTTCATTGATGATCCCCTTGTGGTGATGGAGGCGCCGTCAGACGGCTGCCCGAGCGAGAAAGGCACGGAGTCGTTCGGACCGTGGCTGGCGGAAGATCTCCTGCGGCGGCCCGGCTTCCTCAACTTCGCCCTGGTGGAGGAACAGCACCTTCGCGGAGACGTCGCGAGCAAAGGCCATCTCGTGCGTCACCACGATCATGGTCCGGCCTTCCTCGGCAAGGCCGCGAATGACCTTGAGCACTTCGCCGACAAGCTCGGGATCGAGGGCGGATGTCGGCTCGTCGAACAGGACGGCGGCCGGCTCCATGGCGAGCGAGCGCGCGATCGCGGCACGCTGCTGCTGGCCGCCGGACATGAAGGCGGGGTAGACGTCGCGCTTCTCGTAGAGCCCGACGCGCTGGAGATAATGCTCCGCTCTCTCCCGCGCCTCGGTCCGGCTCTTGCCCAGCACATGGACCGGCGGGGTCATGACGTTCTCCAAGACGGTCATGTGAGACCAGAGGTTGAAGCTCTGGAACACCATGCCCAGCGACGCGCGGATGCGCCGCACCTGCGCCTTGTCGGCGGCGACGAGCCCTTCCGGCGTCGGCCTGAGGTCGAGCTTCTCGCCGCGGATATGGATGGCGCCGCTCGTCGGCATCTCCAGGAGGTTCAGACAGCGCAGGAAGGTGCTCTTGCCGGATCCGCTGGCGCCGATGATGGAGATCACGTCGTGATTGGCGGCTTCGAGCGAGACGCCGCGCAGAACCGACAGCGGGCCGAAATCCTTGCAGATCCGCTCCGCGACGATGATCGGCCGAGCCGCGCCTGTGCCGCTCCCGCTGCTGTCCCTGTCCACGCTCAGCATCCGCCGCTCCATTCGGGAGCAGTTGGCATTCGCCTGTCTCTTATGTCAAGTATATTGACACATAGGATAAAAATATTCACATAAGGCATATCAAGCGCGGAGCGCCCGCGCCGATCGCCAGCAGCGGGCCGTTTTCATGCACATCGCGATCCATCACCTGCGCACCCTCTATGCCGATGTCGCCCGCCGGCACGGCGCCGGGGAAGAGGAGGCAGGGATCTTCGCCGACGGGCTGCTGAAGGCCGATCTGCGCGGCCACCACACGCAGGGCATCGGCCTGCTGCCCTATCTCGACGAGCTCCATGAGGCGGGCGCGCTGCATTTCGCCCGCCCCTTCACCGTGGAACGCGAGACCGTCGCCACCGCGCTGGTCGACGGCAATGGCGGCTGCGGCCATTTCGTCGGCCATAAGGCGATGGAACTCGCCATTTCCAAGGCAGAGACAGCCGGCATCGGCTTCGTCACGGCCAAGCGGTCGGGCGACTACGGCATGGCCTCGAACTACGCGCTGCAGGCGCTGGAGCGCGGGATGATCGGCCTCTCGATGAGCACCGGGCCCGTCCTCGTCGCGCCATGGGGCGGGCGCGACGCCTATTTCTGCACCAACCCGCTGGCGCTGGCGGTGCCGAGCGGCACGCAGGACCCCATCGTCATCGACATGGCGACCAGCGCCGGCTCCATGGGCAAGGTCGTGCTTGCCGCCCGCGACGGCAAGCTCCTCGACGAGAAGGCAGTGGTCGACCAGGACGGCGTCTACACCGACGATCCCTTGCGCGTCATCCTCAACGTGATGGACCGCGAGTCGCGCATGTCCGGCGCGCTGCTGCCTGCCGGTCCCAAGGGCTTCGGCATGATGCTGATCGTCGAGCTGCTCTCGGCGCTGCTCAGCGGCGAGCGCGAATGGCAGGGCGAGCGCCCGGCCGATCCCACCGGCCGCGCCGCCTATTATGCCCACACCTTCATCGCGATCGACGTGGCCCGCTTCCAGGATCCGTCCGTCTTTGCCGCCGCCGCCGACCGGATGATCGCCACGCTGACCCGCTCGCGCCCGGCGCAGGGCTTCGAGAGGGTGCGGCTGCCGGGCGGGGGAGCGGCGGAGACCGAGCGAGACTACCGCGCCAACGGCATCCGGCTGCGCGATGAGGAGTGGGCGATGGTCGAGGCCATGGCCCGCAAGCGCGGCATCGCGATTCCCGGGCAATATGTCGGACAAACAAATGCCGGCTGAGGCATTCCGCGCCCTTCCTTCCTTTTCCCTCCACCGTCCGAGGCTTCGCTCATGACCGACAAACCCGATCTCGCCGCCCTGTTCGGCTCCACAGCCTCGACCTTCATGGGGATCGAGGCGTGCTCCGATCTCAACAGCCTGACGGCCCCGATCGCGCTGATCGGTGCGCCGTGCGCCAGCCCGTACAGCGCGGTCGGCGCCTATTGCCGCCACGCGCCGGACGCGCTGCGCGAGGCCACCGTGCCGCTCGCCGCCAATCTCCGGCACCATGATTTCGACCTCGGCGGCCCTCTCTTTCCGAGCGCGGACCTCGCCGCGGTCGACTGCGGCAACCTGCCCTTCGACGAGGCCGACGCTGCCGGCAACCGTGCGATCATCCGCGAGGCGATCACCACGATCCGTTCGCGCGGCGCGGTGCCGATCACCCTGGGCGGCGACGACTCCATCCCGATTCCGGTCCTGGAGGCGCTCGGCGCCACCGGCGAACGCTTCACCATCCTGCAGATCGACGCGCATATCGACTGGCGCGACGACTATATGGGCGAGCGCCAGGGCCTTTCCTCGACCATGCGCCGCGCGTCCGAAATGAAGCACGTCGAGCGGATCGTGCAGGTCGGAGCGCGCAGCATCGGCTCGGCCCGGCCCCAGGACTACCAGGACGCCCTCGACTGGGGCGTGAAGTTCGTCACGGGCTACGAGGTCCACAAGCAGGGCGTCGAGGCCGCGCTCGACCTCATTCCGCAAGGCTCCAACATCGTCGTGTCGATCGACGCCGACGTGATGGATCCGGCGCTGGTCCCCGGCGTCATCGGCCGCTGCCCCGGCGGGCTGAGCTATTACCAGATGACCGACCTCATCAAGGGCGCCGCCGCACGCGGCCGTATCGCCGCGATGAACTTCGTGGAGTTCATGCCGGAACGCGACGTCGCGGGACTTGGCGCGCTCAACTTCGCCCGCGTCGTCATGACGTCGATGGGCGTGCTGGCGCGGCAGGCGGCACGCTGAAGAAGACGAGGCGGCGCCTTTTGCCGGCGCCGCCTCCGTCATCGCGTCGAAGGGCCGTCTCGCCTCGGCAAACGGGGCGAGATGTCACGGACGCCGCCCCCTTGATCCTGCTACGGCGGGCGTAAAGACCTGACGGTCAGTCCCGCACGCAGACATAGTGGAGGAGAGCGTCGGCCGCGACGCTTTCGCCCGGCTGCAGCACCCGGCCGTTCTCGCCGAAGCTGTCGATCAGCCGGAAGCCGGCGGCCGCGAGCTGGCGAGCCTGCGCCGCCGGATCGATATAGTAGAACAGGCCGTTCCAGTTGTGGGCGCTGTCGTTGAGGATGGCGTACTCGGCCTCCTCGCGGCGCAGGTGGCGCAGCCTCAGATAATTGTACCAGTTCAGCGGATGCACCGACTCGACGATCTGGCGCGGCCGCCAGGAGCGGGAATGCAGCGGCCCGCCGCCGGCCCGCCGCCAGTGCCGGTTGTGGGCCGAGAAGTAGAACATGCCGCCGGGCGACAGGAGGTCATGCACGGCGGCGAGGATGGTGAGGCGCTCGTCATGGCTGAAGGCGCTGAGGATCGCCCAGGCCCCCAGCACGAAGTCGAATTCCCCCCGCCCCAGGCCGCCGATGGCACGCACGTCCATCAGCTGGAATTCGGCCTGCGGGAAGGCGGCGCGCGCCGCCGCCAGCATCGGCTCGGAGATGTCGACGCCGAGATAGCGGCTTACCGCCGGCAGGAACTGGCGCGTCGTGCGCCCCGACCCGACGCCGAGATCGAGCATGCGCTTGCCGCGATAGGCCGCGGCATGGCGCCGGCGGAACGTCTCTTCCGCGGGGTGGTCGGCGAAGCCGGCGTAGAGCGCCGCCAGCTTCGGATCGAAGAACATGCGGGCATTGTGGTCGGTGGTGTCGAAAGCGGCCTGGCCCATGCGGCCCTCGCGTGGCTGGGGGAAATCCGGACCGGCATCCGGTCGTCGCGTCCGGGACGAGCCTCGTCCTCAAGGTTCTGCAGGCCCTGCGCCCCTGCCCGCCGGGCGGCATCCGCAGGGCCCGGCCGATAAGAGACCGTTCAAATCCGGACGGCAAGATCGACCTTCCGTTAAGGCTAATGCCGCCCGCCGGTCAGACCGAACGCGCCAGCAGGCCCGCGACCTCGGCCGCCGCGTCCAGGGTGACGGCGACGTCCTCCGGCGAATGGGCGGTCGAGACGAACAGGTTCTCGTAAGCGCCGGGATGGAACAGCACGCCGCGCGCCAGCATGCCCTCCCACCACTGCCGGAACAGCTCCTGGTCGGCATGGCGTTCCGCATCGCGATAGGTGCGGATCGGACGCTCGGCGAACCACACCTGCATCAGCGGGCCGAGGCCGACCACGCTGGCGGGCAGCCCGGCCCGCTCGAAGACCCGGCCGAGCCCGAGGCGGAGGCTGTCGGACACCGCGTCGAGGCGCTCATAGGTCCCGGGCGCGCCGAGCTCGTCGAGGGCGGCGCCGGCGGCTGCCACGGCGATGCCGTTGGCGGTGTAGGTGCCGGCCATCGAGACGGTGCCGTCGGCGACCAGCGCCATCACCTCGCGCCGGCCGCCGAGGGCGGCGACGGGGAAGCCGCCGCCGAGCCCCTTGGCGAACACCGAGAGGTCCGGCCGGATGCCGAAACGACCCTGCGCGCCGGCAAGGCCGAGGCGGAAGCCGGTGATGACCTCGTCGAAGATCAGCAGGATGCCGTGCGCCTCGGTCAGGGCGCGCAGCGCCTCGAGGTAGCCGGGCTCCGGCAGGATGCAGCCGGTGTTGCACATCACCGGCTCGGTCAGGACCGCGGCGATGGCATCGCCCTCGCGGGCGATCGCGTCCGCCAGGGCATCGGCATCGTTCCACGGCAGGATGATCAGGTTGTCCTCGACGCCGCGCGGCATGCCCGGCCCCTGGGCGACGGGCACGGGACGCTCGTCCGGGCCGGCCTTGGCGAGGGCGGGATGCTTGCTCCAGTAAACCCCGTCGGAAAAGCCGTGATACATGCCCTCGAAGCGGACGATCTTGCGCCGGCCGGTGAAGGCGCGGGCGAGACGGGTGGCGTAGAGCACCGCCTCGGTGCCCGTGTTGCACAGCCGCACCATATCGACGCTCGGCACCGCGGCGATGATCTTTTCCGCCAGCACCGCCTCGTCGGCGGTCGGCAGGGCGAACACCGTGCCGCGCCGCTCGATGAACTCGACCACGGCCTGCGTCACCCTGGCCGGGCGATGCCCGAGGATCATCGGGCCGAGGCCGAGGAGATAGTCGACATAGGCGTTGCCGTCGACGTCCTCCAGGCGCGAGCCCTGGCCGCTCGAGACGAACAGCGGATAGGGGTCCCAGCCCGACCAGGTGGCGCGGGCGGTGCTGTTGACCCCGCCGGGGATCACCCGGCGCGCCGCCTCGAACAGGGCGGCGCTGGTGGCGGTGCGGGCGAGCGGCTTGTCGACATAGTTCACGAATGTGGTCTCTCACGAAGGGAAGGGGCTGGGCGGCGCGCGCGCCGCAGCCGGCCCCCGCGATCGGGGGCCGGGGGGGCCGGCGGCGAGCGGGCTCAGTGGCGCGGCAGGTCCGGGTCGAGGAAGCCAAGCGGATGCGGCGGCCGGATCACCCGGGTGCCGGCGGCCTCCTGCTCACGGGCGATGGTGCGATGCAGTTCCGGCATCCTGGTCCAGTGCACCTTCGGCCGGTAGTGGTGCTCGGCGTGGTAGCCGTTGTTCATCCAGGTCCAGTTGTAGATCTTTTCGTAGGTGCTGACGCCCCAGGCGATCGGCTTGTCGGGGTCGGCGCCGAAATGCTCGTAATAGCCGTTGAGCGAGGACAGGCACTGGCCGAAATAGTTGAACGGCAGCATGCAGACGATGAAGCGCCAGTCGAGCACGGCCAGGCCGAGATAGAACAGGATGACGACCGCAAGCTCGATCTTCGACTGCAGCGCCTCGCCGCGGCGCTTGGCCGCCATGGCGCGCAGGATCTCCGCCGGATCGTCGCGGAAATAGCTCAGGAACGTGTAGCTCCAGACGTTCTCGGGCTTGCCGTCATGGCCGTGCTTGTAGATCGACAGGTAGTCGATCGTCTTTCCGCCCTCGTCGGGCCTGTCCATGTTGCCGCTGTGGTGGCGCATATGGACGAAATTGTACATGGCCTGGGAAAAGCCCAGGGTCAGCGACAGGAGCAGGCTGAAGGCGGCATTCAGCCCGTCGTTCCTGAAATAGGGATTGTGGATGAAATTGTGCGAGATGCTGTTGATGCTCCAGGAGATCGACAGCGAATAGATCAGGCCGAAGGCGATGAACGCCCCCCAGGACAAATGGGGGAAGGCCAGGAACAGCGCCATCACCGCGGCGAAGTGCAGGACCGCCAGGCAGATGGGCACCCAGTCCCAGGTCGAATATTGCAGCACGCCCGGCTGCGGCGTCGTCGGCTGTGTCGTCATTCCGATATCCCGATCCATGCCGCCCGGACCGGCGCGCCGTGGCAGGCCGCGGCCGGGCAATCTCGGCCCCCGATCCGCAAGGACCGTGCCAGCGGCTGAGGCACGGCCGGCAGGCGCTTCGCACGGTCTCGCCCGCGAAAAGCGCCCAGGCCCCGGGCTCGCCACCCGACATTTGGCGGCGGAAGCTGCAAAATTTGTAGCTCGCCGCTTGGAGCTCGGCGGCCCGGTCCGAGGGAAAGGCCCGCCGCCGCGGGCGAGCCGGCCCCGGCGGGCCCTGGCATGCATCTTGCGCAGCGCCGCGGGCTTCGCCGCCGCCCAGGCGGCATCCGTATGAGTTGGACTGCCGGATGATCCCCCATCTCTTCTGCGATTTCGACGGCACCGTCGCCATCGGCGACGTGACCGACGTGCTGCTCGAAGCCTTTGCCGATCCGTCCTGGCACGAGATCGAGGCGCAATGGCTGGCCGGGCAGATCGGCTCGGCCACCTGCATGGCCCGCCAGGTGGCGCTGATGCGCTGCGGCCGCGGCGCCCTCGACGCGGCGCTGGACGCGATCGAGATCGATCCGGCCTTCCCCGCCTTCGTGGAGCATTGCCGGCGGGAGGAACTGCCGCTGACCATCGTCAGCGACGGCCTCGACTATGCCATCGCCCGCATTCTCGCCAAGGCCGGCATCACCGGCCTGCCGATCATCGCCAATCGGCTGCTCTTCCTCAGCGAGGGGCACCACGCCATGCTCAGCCCCCATGCCTCGCCCGACTGCCTGGCGGCCGCCGGCACCTGCAAATGCACGACCCTGGCCGGCGGCGGCGGCCCGGCCGTGCTGATCGGCGACGGCCGATCCGACTTCTGCGCCGCCGCCACGGCCGACCTCGTCCTGGCCAAGGACGCCCTGGCCGGCTTCTGCCGGGAGCAGGCGATCCCGCACCTGGCCTTCCGCGACTTCTCCGAAGTCCCCGAGCTCCTGGCCGGCGGCCTGGCCGCGCTCGCCGCGCCCGCCCTCGCCCTGGCGGCGGCATCATGACCGGCGGCCGCACCGGCGAGGCACCGTGATGCAGATCCGCGTCCTCGATCTCGACGGCAGCCTGGTCGGCCAGCCGCCGATCGCCGAGCGCCTGGCCGACGGTCGCGCCGAGCTGCTGTCACTGCGCCCGCGCGGCGCCGCCCTGCGGCTCTGGGCGGCCCGGCGCGCCTATGACGCCTTCGACGCGCTGTGGCGCGGCCTGCCGCGGCGCCGGGGGCCGACGCTGACCCTGGTCGGCTCGGGCGACTTCCACCACCTCACCGCCAGCTTCGTCGCTGCGGCCGAGGGGCCGCTCACCGTCGTCCATTTCGACAACCACCCCGACTGGTGCTGGACCATGCCGCGGCGCCATTGCGGCTCCTGGGTCAACGAGGCGCTGGCCATGGCGCATGTGCAGCGGGTCGTCACCATCGGCCCGTGCAGCGACGACCTGGTGCGCCCCGACCGCAAGGGCGCCAATCTCGACGCCCTGTCCAGCGGACGGCTGGAGCTGCACCCCTGGCGGCACGAACCCTCGCAGGTGCGCAAGCGCGTGTGCAGCGGCGCCGGCCATGTCGCGGAAGAGGGCATGATCCGCTGGCGCAACATCGCCGACATCGGCTGGGACGCCTTCCTGGACCAGCTCATCGGCCGGCTGCCGACCGAACGGATCTGGATCACCGTCGACAAGGACGTGCTGTCGCCGCAGGAGGCCGTCACCAACTGGGACCAGGGCGCCCTGCCGCTCGCCCGTCTCGTCGAGGCGATCCGCCGTCTCGCGGCCCGGTTCGAGGTGATGGGCGCCGATATCTGCGGCGACTACGCCCCGATCCGCCACCGCAACCCGTTCAAATATGTCGAGTCGCGGCTCGACCAGCCGCGCCCGGCCGGTGAACCGGCCCTGGCGGTCAACGCCCGGGCCAATGCGAGGCTGATCGCCGCCTTCGAGGAGGCAGCATGAACGCGCTCGCCTTCACCGTCCTCGCCGGCACCATCCTGCTCGACGTCGTCGGACAGGTCTGCTTCAAGCTCGGCCTGGAAGAGCCGCCCGGCCGCCCGCAGCGGCCCGTCTGGCGCAAGGTCGCGACCTCGCCGCTGGTCTGGGCCGGGGCGCTGGCCTACGCCGTCGAGATCGGCGCCTGGCTCTTCGTGCTGTCGCGCCTGCCGCTGAGCATCGCCTTCCCGCTGGCCAGCCTGTCCTATTGCGGCATCGCGCTCGCCGGCCGCTTCGTCCTCCACGAATCCGTGTCGCGCCGCCGCTGGCTCGGCACGGCCCTCATCGCCATCGGCGCCGCCATCGTGAGCAGCACCACATGACTTCCACACCGCTCGCCCTCGCACCGCCCGACCACAGCTTCCGCTTCGCAGGCGGCCCGAGCGCAGTCCTGCTGATCCACGGGCTGACCGGCACGCCGACCGAGGTCAAGACCGTCGGCAAGACCCTGGCGCGGGCCGGCTACACCGTCTACGGCGTGCAGCTCGCCGGCCATTGCGGCACCGAGGCCGACCTGCTCGCCACGACCTGGCACGACTGGCTCGCCAGCGTCCTCGATGCCTTCGACCGCATCCGGCGCGACCATGAGGTGGTCTTCGTCGGCGGCCTGTCGATGGGGGCTCTGCTGTCGCTGCTCGTGGCGGCCAAGCGGCCGGACGAGGTCGCGGGCTGCCTGCTCTATTCGCCGACCATGTTCTATGACGGCTGGAGCGTGCCGCGCGTCAGCGTGCTCCTGCACGTGGCGATCGCGCTCGGCCTCGGCCGGTTCCTGCGGTTCCGCGAGAATTTTCCCTATGGCATCAAGGACGAGCGCCTGCGCGGGCGCATCCTGGCGGCGATGGAGTCCGGGCACAGCGCCGAGGCCGGCCTGCTCTACCTGCCGGGGCTGAGCCTCGGCCAGTTGCTGCGCCTGATCCGGACCCTGAAGAAATGCCTGCCCGACATCCGCACGCCGACCCTGGTGCTGCATGCGCGCGAGGACGACATCACCTCGATCCGCAATGCCGCCTATATCGCGGCCCATATCGGCGGCCGGATCGAGAAGATCCTGCTGGAGAACAGCTATCACATGATCACGCTCGACCAGGAGCGCGACCTGGTCGCAGACCATTCCATCGCCTTCATCCGCCGCTTCGAGCCGATGCGGCGCACCGCGTCGACGTCCGGCAGGCAACGGGTGCGGGCATGAACATGACAGCCACCGTCGAGACCTCGATCGGCGCCTTCCCGGCCGAGGACTGGGACCGGTGCTACCCCGGCGACCCGGAGAACTGGGCCTTCTACCGGGCCTGCGAGCAGGCCGGTCCGCCCGGCTTTTCCTGGTACTACGCCGCCGTGTTCGAGGATGGCCGACTGATCGCCGCCGTGCCGGCCTTCGGCACCGAATACCGCCTCGACACCACGGTGCAGGGCGCCTGGAAACGCATGACCAACCGCCTCTACCGCATCGCGCCGGCGCTGATGTCGCTGCGCCTGCTGGCGCTGGGCTCGCCGGTGGCGGAAATCTGCCATCTCGGCTTCGCGCCGGAGGTGCCTGAGGCGCGCAAGCCCGAGTTGCTGGCGCGGATGGTGAAGGCGCTGCAGGACTTCGGCGCGCGCCAGCGCTACGGCCTGTTCGGCATCAAGGACGCCCCGGCCGCCGACGACGGGCTCTGGAACGGCGCTCTCCTGCCCAACGGCTTCACCCGCCTGCCGGGCCTGCCGACCGCCGTGCTCGACCTGCCCTATCACAGCTTCGACGATTATCTGGCCAGCCTCAGCCGCGCGACGCGCAAGGACATGCGCCGCAAGATCAAGACCTTCGAGGACGTGCGCATCGAGCAGCGCCGGTCGATCGACGACGTCTCGGCCGAAGTCTCGCGGCTCTACGAGGAAACGGTGGCGCACAGCGACCTGCAGTTCGAATACCTGCCGCCCGACTATTTCGCCGAGCTGCTGCGCTCCCTCGCCCCGAATGCCAGCGTCTTCCTCTACTGGGCCGACCAGAAGCTGATCGCCTTCAACCTCGTGATCGAAGACGAGAACCGACTGATCGACAAATATATCGGCATGCACTACGCGGTGGTTCCACGCTACAACCTCTATTTCAACACATGGCTCTGCAACGTTCGGTATTGCATCGAACGTGGTATCCCCGTCTACCAGAGCGGGCAGGCTTTCTATGGACCGAAGCTGCGCCTGGGCTGCCGCCTGCAGCCCAACTGGCAATATTTCCGGCACGGCAATGCGGCGATCAATGCCGTGCTGCGGCTCGTCGCCCGCTTCGTCCGGCTCGACCGGTTCGATCCGGCGATCGCCGATCTCGTAGAGGCCAAGCCATGACCGACATGCCGGCGCACAAGCCTTACGGGCACCGCCAGGCGATCATCGCCTGGGTCGCCCTGCTCGCGTTCGAGACCGTGGCGCAGGTCGCGCTCAAGGCCGGCGGCGACAGCCTGTCGGATCTGTCCTTCGGCATGGGCTGGCTCGCAGCCGCCGCCTCCGACCCCTGGGTCCTTGCCGGCATCCTGGGCTATATCGGCTCCTTCGCCGCCTGGATGACGATCCTCGACCGGATGCCGCTGAGCTTCAGCTTCCCGCTGACGGCCCTGGTGATGCTGTCGGTGGCCCTCGCCTCCTTCCTGATCTTCGGAGAGACGCTCACGCCGTGGCGCGCGGTCGGCATCGGCCTGATCATTGCCGGCGTGGTGGTGATGGGCGGGGACGAGGCTTGACCGCCCCGTCCCGCATCGGCGCGTGGTGGGCCCGGTCGATCCGGTGGAAGCTGGTCGGCGTGTTCGTCGCCATCTGCGTCCTGCCGATGCTGATCGTCACCGAGGTGGCCACGCAGGTGGTCGCGACCACGTTCCAGAACAATGTCGAGGCCTGGCTGTTCCAGACCTCGCGCTTCTTCGTCGCCAACATCCTCGACGAGCGGCGCGAGACCGCCCATGTCGCCGACGCCCTGGCCGCGAACGGCGTCCTCGACCCGCTGCTCTCGGGCCGCACGCACGACGTGCCGCCGCCGGTCGCCCGCATGCTGGACGCGCTCGGCTACGACCTGCTCGTCATCTACGACGAGAACAACAACATCTTCTTTTCCTCCAAGCCGCTGGACAGCGTCACCGGCCTTCCCTTCGCCGACGGACAGACGATCTACCTCTACCGCCAGGACGGCAAGCCGACCCTGATGGCGGCCGGCACGCATCACGTCGTCTATGAGGGGCGCTCCTTCCGCGTCCTGCTCGGCACGCTGGTCGACCAGAGCTTCATCAGCGACATGAGCGCCATCGCCGCGCTCGCCATCCGCCTGCACTACCGGTTCAACGACGACCTCGTCCAGGTCTACTCCTCGCAAGGCGACGTGACGCCGGTGCCCCCGGCGGTGCTGGCGGCGATGGAGGCCGGCGAGGGCGATGCCGGCTACGTCTCGGGCGACGACACCGAGGGCGACCAGTCGATCGGCATCTACACGCCGCTCAGGGCCAACGGCAAGCTGATCGGCGTGCTGTATTGCGGCCTGAGCTCGGATGCCAGCTTCGCGGACTGGCTGACGCACCGCAACCTGTTCATCATCATCTTCGCCTTCGGCATGCTGCTGTCGGTCAGCGCCGGCCTGATCATGTCGCGACTGCTGACGCGGCCGGTCATCCGCCTGGCCGAGGGCGTCAACGCCATCGCCAAGGGCGACTTCACCCAGCGCGTCCCGGTGCTGCGCCAGGACGAGATCGGCCAGCTCGCCATGGCCTTCAACTCGATGGCGCGCCGGCTGGAGGGCCTGCGCAAGATGGAAGCGAAGCTGCGGCGCCGCGAACGCATGACCACGCTCGGCGAAGTGGCGGCCGGACTGGCGCACGAGGTGCGCAACCCGCTGGGCATCATCAAGACCTCGGCCGAGCTGATCGCCCGCAGCCCGAACCTGACGGAGGTGGAGGGCCGGCGCCTGGGCTATGTCGCGGACGAGGTGCGCCGCATCGACCAGCTCATCCGCGATTTCCTCGCCTTCGCCAGGCCGCCGCAGGCCTCGGCCCTGATAGCGCCGGCGGCGCTGATCGAGCGCGTGCTCGGCATCTGCCAGAGCGAGATCGAACGCCAGGAGGTGCAGGTGCGGATCGAGGACGAATGCGGCGCCGCCCTGATCCATGTCGATCTCGACCAGATGATCCAGGCCTGCCTCAACCTCGTCCTCAACGCCCTGCAGGCGATGGAGGAGACGAAGGTGCCGGCCGGCTCGCTCTTGTCGCTGACCCGGCCGAGGCTCGACATCCATCTGACCGCCGACGAGGAGGAGGTGCACCTTCTCTTCGCCGACAACGGGCCGGGCATTCCGCCGGCCCTGATCGACCGCATCTTCGACCCCTTCGTCACCAGCAAGGATACGGGCACCGGCCTCGGCCTTGCCCGGGTGTTCGCCGTCGCCGAAGGCCATGGCGGCTGGGTGGAGGCACGCAACGCCGTGCAGGGTGGCGCGATCTTCGAACTGGTCATCCCGCTGGCGGACCGGAGGGCGGGCGATGTCCCACACGATCCTGATCGTTGACGACGAGGTCCGGCTCCTGGACGTGCTGAGCGGCGTCCTGGAGACCCTGGGCTATCGGCCGTTGACGGCGAACAGCGGCGCAGCCGCCCTCGAGCTGCTCGAGCGCGAGACCGTCGACCTCGTGCTGACCGACCTGCGCATGCCGGGCATGAGCGGCCAGGACCTTCTCGCCGCCGTCCGCCGCCGCCATCCCACCATGCCGGTGGTGATCATGACCGCCTACAGCACGGTGCGCGACGCGGTCCTGGCGATCAAGGACGGGGCCTTCGACTATATCGACAAGCCGATCGAGCAGGAGGACCTCGCCACCACTCTCGCCAACGCCCTTCGGCTGCAGGATGCGCTGCGCGACAATGAGCGGCTGCGCCAGGAACTGGCCGGCCGCTACAAGTTCGACACGCTGGTCGGCAATTCGCCCGCCTTCCGGGAGGTGATCCGCGCCATCGGCGAGGTCTGCGAGCAGCGCACCACGGTGCTGCTCACCGGCGAGAGCGGCACCGGCAAGGAGGTGGTGGCCCGCGCCATCCACTTCAACAGCCCGCGCCATCGCCGTCCCTTCGTCGCGGTGAACTGCGCGGCGATTCCCGAAACCCTGATGGAGAGCGAGTTCTTCGGCCATGTGAAGGGCAGCTTCACCGGCGCCCTGGCCAATCGCGCCGGCCGCTTCGCCCAGGCCGAAGGCGGGACGCTGTTCCTCGACGAGGTCGGCGACATGCCGCTGCACCTGCAGGTGAAGATCCTGCGGGTGCTGCAGGAGCGGCAATACGAGCCGGTGGGCGGCTCGGGCACGCGCACGGCGGATGTCCGGATCATCGCCGCCACCAACCGCGACCTCAGGGCCCTGGTCGCCGAGGGCAAGTTCCGCGAGGATCTCTACTACCGCCTCGCCGTCTTCCCGATCGCCCTGCCGGCGCTGCGCGAGCGCGCCGAGGACATCCCGCTGTTCCTCAATCTGTTCGCGGACGAGCTCGCCCCTTCCCTCGGCAAGCGCGCCGTCGCCTTCAGCCCCGACGCGGTGCGGGTGCTGTCGAGCTATCGCTGGCCGGGCAATGTCCGCGAGCTGCAGAACTGCGTCGAGCGGCTGCTGATCTCGGCCCGCGGCCCGCTGATCGAGGCCGCCGAGCTGCCCGCCTACCTGTCGGAGCGCCCGGCAAGCGCCGAGACGCCGACCTTCCCGATCCAGCTCGACGACGAGACCGCCGCCTTCGAGCGCCGCCAGATCCTCGCCGCCCTGGAGCAGACGGACGGCGTGCAGGTCCGCGCGGCCGAGCTGCTCGGCATCAACGAGCGCAGCCTCTGGCACCGCCTGAAGAAATACGGGATCGCCGTCACCCGGATGGCGACGCCCCGATCCTGACCAAGCGGCGACGCCGCCCGGAGTTCACCATGGACCGCATCCTGCAAATCGCCCTCTCCCGGATCGTCAAGCGCGGCTCGCTCGTCGTCGTCTCTGCGCGCGGAACGCGGCTGAGCTTCGGCGACGGCACGGGCGAGCCCGTGGTGGTGCGGCTGACCGACCGGGCGGCGGAGATCGCCCTGCTGATGGACCCGGACATGCGGCTCGGCGAGCTCTACATGGACGGGCGCTTCGTGGTGGAACAGGGCAGCATCTACGACTTCGTCCACCTGATCCTGCGCGAGGCGCAGAACCGTACGCATCCCTTGCCGGCGCGGCTGATCGACCGCGCCCGCGCCTCGCTGCGGCGCCTGCGCCTGCGCAACCTGCCCGGCCGCTCCAAGCGCAACGTCGCCCATCACTACGACCTCGACGGCCGGCTCTACAGCCTGTTCCTCGACGCCGACCGGCAATATTCCTGCGCCTATTTCGAGCATCCCGGCCAGAGCCTGGAGGAGGCGCAGCAGGCCAAGAAGCGGCACATCATCGCCAAGCTCGACATCGGCCCCGGCGACCGGGTGCTCGACATCGGCTCGGGCTGGGGCGGCCTCGCCTGCTCCCTGGCGCAGGCCGGCGCGACCGAGGTGCAGGGCGTCACCCTGTCGGAGGAACAGCTCGCCTATGCCCGCCAGCGCCTGACGCCGGCCGAGGCCGGCCGCGTCCGCTTCGACCTGACCGACTATCGCAGCGTCCAGGGGCGTTTCGACCGGATCGTCTCGGTCGGCATGTTCGAGCATGTCGGCCTCGGCTCCTACGGCACCTTCTTCCGCACCTGCCGCCGGCTCCTGGCCGAGGATGGCGTCATGCTGCTGCACACCATCGGCTGCTCGGCCGAACCGGGCTTCACCACGCCCTGGCTCGACAAGTACATCTTCCCCGGCGGCTATATCCCCTCGCTGTCGGAGATTCTGCCGGAGATCGAGCGGGCCGGCCTGATCGTCACCGACGTCGAGGTGCTGCGCACCCACTACGCCCTGACGCTCCGCGCCTGGCGCGAGCGCTTCATGGCCCGCCGGGACGAGGCCGCCCGCCTCTACGACGATCGCTTCTGCCGGATGTGGGAGTACTACCTGGCCGCGGCCGAGGTGGCGTTCCGCTGCGAGGATCTGGTGGTCTTCCAGATCCAGATCGCCCGCCGGATCGACGCCCTGCCGATCACCCGGGACTATATCGGCGAAGCCGAGCGGGCCAGCCGGGCTCGACGGCTGCCGGCCACCTCCGAGACCAAGACCCTGGAACATTCGTGATGCGACACACCCTGATCGCGGGCCGGCTGCTCGCCGGCCTCCTGGCCGCCACGCCGACCCTCGCCACAGCCTCCGAGGCGCCGGCCAGGCCCTCGATCCTCGGCGTCTGGCAGGAGCTCGACGACGATACCCATCGCCCGCAGGCCGAGATCGAGATCACGGCGAGGGACGGCGTGTTCCAGGGCCGGATCGTCAAGCTGTTCCCGGGGCCGGGCGAGCCCGCGGCGCCGGTCTGCTCGCAATGCCGCGGCGCCCTGAAGGACAAGCCGATCCTCGGCCTCAAGATCATCGAGAACGTGCGCTGGAACGGCAGCGCCTATGACGGCGGCACGGTCACCGACCCGGAGGACGGAGCCGTCTACAAGGTCAAGCTGGTGCCGTCCACGGACGGGCGCACGCTTTCGGTGACGGGATATATCGGCGTTTCCCTGTTCGGCCGGACGGAGGTCTGGGTCAGGCCGAACTGACGCGCATCGGAACTTTGGAATCGGGGCTGAGACGAACGGATCGCACGCCATCGCAGGAGCAAGCGCACCATGGCCCACATCGTCATCATCAATCCGCGTTTCGACACCTCCTACTGGGGCCTGGAGCACGCCCTGCCGCTGTTCGACGCCAAGGCCAACCTGCCGGTCGCCTGCCTGCCGCTCCTGGCCGCCCTCACCCCGGCCGAGCACACGGTGACGCTGCTCGACGAGAACGTCGAGCCGATCGACTACGACCTGTGCGCCAGGGCCGACATCGTCGGGCTCACCGGCATGATCGTGCAGCGGTTCCGGATGCGCGAGATCCTGACCGAACTCAGGGCGCGCAACTGCTTCATCGCGGTGGGCGGGCCGTGGATCACCGTGCGCGAGGACTATTTCGGCGATCTCGTCGACGTGGCCTTCATTGGCGAGGCCGAGGAGACCTGGCCGCGCTTCCTGGTCGAGTGGGCCGAGGGCCGCCACGCCGCCCGCTACGAGCAGGCCGACAAGACCGACATGTCCCGGGTGCCGGTGCCGCGCTTCGACCTCCTGAAGATGGACGACTACGCGGTCGGCAGCATCCAGTTCTCACGCGGCTGCCCGTTCACCTGCGAGTTCTGCGACATCATCGTCGTGTTCGGGCGCAAGCCGCGCATCAAGACCAGCCCCCAGATCATCGCCGAGATCGAGGCTCTGCTCGCCGTCGGCATGGACACCGCCTTCATCGTCGACGACAACCTGATCGGCAACAAGAAGGCGATCAAGGAGGTGCTCCACGCCGTCGTCGACTGGCAAGTGCGCCACGACTACCCCATGACCTTCGTGACCGAGGCTTCGATCGACCTCGCCGACGACCCCGAGCTGATGCAGCTGATGGTCGACGCCAATATCCGCGTCGTGTTCATCGGCATCGAGACCCCGAACGAGGCGGCGCTGCGCGAGACCAAGAAGCTGCAGAACGTGCGCAAGGGGGCGACCATGCTGGAGAAGGTGCACGCCATCCAGCGCTCCGGCATCGAGGTGTGGTGCGGCATGATCCTCGGCTTCGACAGCGACGATGCCACGATCTTCGACGCTCAGCGCGTCTTCATCAAGGATGCCCGCATCGTCAGCGCCATGATCGGCATGCTCGCCGCCATCCCCAAGACGCCGCTCTACGCCCGGCTGGAGAAGGAGGGGCGGCTCGACCATGCCGACCCGCCGTCCTACGGCACCAACGTCATCCCGCTGAACCTCAGCCGCGAGAGCCTGCGCGACGGCTATCTCGCCGTGATGGGCGACCTGCACCAGCCGAACGCCTATTTCGACCGGCTCGACGCCCTCTACATCGACGAGCGCATCGAACCCGAGCGCTCGCGGCTGAAGCATCTGCGCCGCCGCCCCCTCAAGCTCGCCGCGCTCAACCTGAGCTGGATGCTGGAGGCGGCCGGCATCTTCGTAAGGCTGATGCGGCGGGTGCCGGATCGGGAGCTGCGCCGGGTCTATCGCCAGCGCCTGTGGCGGCTCATGCGCCGGCGCCCCTCGCCGGTGGTGCTGCAGATCTACGCGATCAAATGCGCCATGCACTACCATGCCCATCAGATGATCGAGCAGATGCGGTCCGGCCGCGGCATCGTCAACTCGTTCTGACATCCGCCGGGCGGACGGCGGCGGCCCGCGCCGGCGGGCCGCCCGCGCATTGCCGCTCTGCGGCCGCCACTCGCGCATTGCCCAGGTGCCTCGCTGTGTGATATTGCGGCGCAAAATCCGACAGACGACAACACACAGGCGCGGGCTTCGAAGCTCCGGATGCAGTCCGCGCGGAACCCGGCTCGACCCATGAACCTGCGCAACATCGCCATCATCGCCCACGTCGACCACGGCAAGACCACCCTGGTCGACGAATTGCTGAAACAATCCGGCTCCTACCGCGAGAACCAGCGGGTGGCCGAGCGCGTGATGGACTCCAACGACCTGGAAAAGGAGCGCGGCATCACCATCCTGGCCAAGGCGACCTCGGTCGTCTGGAAGGACACGCGCATCAACATCGTCGACACCCCCGGCCACGCCGATTTCGGCGGCGAGGTCGAACGCATCCTCAACATGGTCGACGGCGCCATCGTGCTGGTCGACGCGGCCGAAGGCCCGATGCCGCAGACCAAGTTCGTGGTCGGCAAGGCCCTGAAGGTCGGCCTGCGCCCGATCGTCGCCATCAACAAGGTGGACCGCTCCGACGCACGCGCCCAGGAGGTGGTGAACGAGGTGTTCGACCTGTTCGCCGCGCTCGACGCCACCGACGAGCAGCTCGACTTCCCCATCCTCTACGGCTCGGGCCGCAACGGCTGGATGGCGGAGCGCCCCGAAGGCCCGCAGGACCAGGGCATGGCGCCGCTGTTCGACCTCGTGCTCAAGCACGTGCCCAGCCCGGTGATCGAAGGGGACAACCGCTTCCGGATGATCGGCACCATCCTGGAGGCCAACCCGTTCCTCGGCCGCATCATCACCGGCCGCATCACCTCCGGCAGCGTCAAGCCGAACCAGCCCATCAAGGTGCTGGGCCAGGACGGCAACGTCGTCGAGCAGGGCCGCGTCTCCAAGGTGCTGGCGTTCCGCGGCATCGAGCGCCAGCCGGTCGACCTCGCCGAGGCCGGCGACATCGTCGCCATCGCCGGCCTGTCGAAGGGCACGGTCGCCGAGACCTTCTGCGATCTGACCGTCGAGGAGCCGCTGCACGCCCAGCCGATCGACCCGCCGACGGTCACCATGTCCTTCATCGTCAACGATTCGCCGCTCGCCGGCACCGAGGGCGACAAGGTGACCAGCCGCGTCATCCGCGACCGCCTGCTCAAGGAAGCGGAGGGCAATGTCGCCCTCAAGGTCGAGGAATCGCAGGACAAGGACTCCTTCTTCGTCTCCGGCCGCGGTGAATTGCAGCTTGCCGTGCTGGTCGAGACCATGCGCCGCGAGGGCTTCGAGGTCGCGCTGTCGCGCCCGCGCGTCGTGTTCCAGAAGGACGAGGCCACCGGCGAGACGCTGGAGCCGATCGAGGAAGTGCTGATCGACGTCGACGAGGAGTATTCCGGCGTCGTCGTGCAGAAGATGTCGGAGCGCAGGGCCGAGATGGTCGAGATGCGCCCCTCCGGCGGCAATCGCCAGCGCCTGGTGTTCTACGCCCCGACCCGCGGCCTGATCGGCTACCAAGCCGAGCTTTTGACCGACACCCGCGGCACGGCGATCATGAACCGCCTGTTCCACAGCTACGCCCCCTACAAGGGCGAGATCGCCGGCCGCCGCAACGGCGTCCTGATCTCCAACGATGCGGGCGAAGCGGTCGCCTACGCCCTGTGGAACCTGGAGGATCGCGGCCCGATGATGATCGAGCCGGGCTGGAAGGTCTATCAGGGCATGATCGTCGGCGAGCACAACCGCGAGAACGACCTCGAGGTCAACGTCCTCAAGGGCAAGAAGCTCACCAATATCCGCGCCGCCGGCAAGGACGAGGCGGTGCGCCTGACGCCGCCGATCCGCATGACCCTGGAGAAGGGCATGGCCTGGATCCAGGACGACGAGCTCCTGGAGGTGACGCCCAAGTCGATCCGCCTGCGCAAGGCCGAACTCGACCCCAACGAGCGCAAGAAGGCCGATCGCGCCCGCGACGCCGCCGCCTGACCGGCTCGCCCGTCCGAAGGCATCCCATCCGACGCGCGAATCGCGGCAACCCGCGATTCGCGCGTTCTGCTTTTCGTCCCCGCCTGCGCTTTCGACGCGCGCGGCACCGCCCCTGAACGGAACAAATCGCCGGCCATTCAGTTCCGGTTCAGACCGGTCGTGACAGGGTCCGCCGTGATCGACCGGCTCAGGCGCCGGGAGACCGCTGGAAGGAAGGGCCGACATGGCAACAGGTTTCGAGGCGACATCCCAGGCACGCGCTGCGGCTTATCACCCCCCCAAGGCGGGGGCCAAACCACGCGATATCCGCCTGGACGTGTTCCGAGGCCTTGCTCTGCTTTTCATCACCATCACCCATACCGGCGGCAACTGGCTGCTCGAAGTCCTGCCGTCCCGTTTCGGCTTCAGCTCGGGCACGGAGATGTTCGTCTTCTGCTCCGGCATCGCCAGCGGCCTCGCCTTCGGTGCGCTGTTCATCCGGCGCGGCTTCCTGCTGGGCACGCTGCGCGTCGCCCATCGCATCTGGCAGATCTACTGGGTCCACATCGCCTCGTTCATCGCCGTGACGGCGCTGACCATCCTGCTGGCCGGCTGGTTCGGCAGGCCGGCCTATATCGCGAACCTGCAACAGGACGTGCTGATCACCCATCCGCGCCAGGCGCTGGTCGGCCTGATGACGCTCACCTACCTGCCGCCGCTGTTCGACATCCTGCCGCTCTATGTGGCGCTACTGGCGATGGTGCCGCTGCTGATGGCAGCGCGGCGCGTCGCCCCTTCCCTGCCTTTCCTGCTGGTCGGCGCCGCCTACGTCTACCTGTGGACCACCGGCGGGCCGCAGCTGCCCGGCAACCCGACCAACCCGAACCAGCATTGGCTGTTCAATCCGCTCGGCTGGCAGCTGGTGTTCTTTGCCGGCTTCTTCATCGCCATGAAGTGGGTGCCGGTGCCTGCGCCGGGCACGCCCTGGGCGGTGACGGCCTCGGTGCTGATCGTGCTGGCCTCGGTGCCGCTGAACTGGCACGTGCTGGTGGATAACTTCGGCCTGTTCTCCTATATCCGCGAGGCAATCCTGCCGCCGACGGACCGCACGAACTTCCATCTCCTGCGCTTCGTGCACTTCATGTCGACGGCCTACCTGGCCGTGTCGCTGCTGGCAGCCTATCCGGCGATCCTGGTGTCGGCTCCGGCGCGGGTGCTGGCGGCCGTCGGCCGCGAGACATTGGCCGTGTTCGTGGCCTCGGTGCCGGTGGCGATCGTCGGCAGCTCACTGCTGGACGTCTACGGCAACGGCGTCGACATGGTGCTGCTGGTGACCGTCGGCGGCGCGCTGGTGCTCACCGCCGTGGCCTACATCACCACCACCATCAAGTCGGCGCCGTGGTCGAAGCCCGCCGCGGCTCCCGTCGCCGAGACCGCCGCCGCGCCGCGGCCCCAGCAGATGGCTCTCGCCGGCCGCCGGCCGTAAGGAGCCGTGAGAGAATAACTGCTTCAGGCGCGACGCCGGCGGTACCCCTCCTCCTTGCGGGGAGGGGTAAGGGGTGGGGGTCACGTAGGATAAGGCGCGACCAGTTCTTCACGACCCCCATCCTTTATCCCTCCCCGCGAGGGGGAGGGAAGGCACAGACGTCGCGCTCTTGCCTGAGATTGCCAGTCTCGCGCGGCCCGAGACGTATCCACTGCGTCCTCAAAACCAAGCCGGGAACATCCGGCGTGCCGGGGAGGGACGGCGCAGGCGCCGCGGAAAGACCGGAACCCCTGCGTCCCGCACGACCGCAGGCAAGGCCGACGGGTCGCGCCCGGCTGCTCCGCTGGCGCCGGCGCGCTCGCCTTCGCAGACGGATCCTTACGGCCCGACCCGCCGCACGCCGGCCAGAGGCTCGCCGGCGGCGGCGATGCGCTCGAGGCCGGCGGCGAGGTCCTCGATCGCCACCGTCATCGTATGACCGTTGGCGTGGATCATGGTCTCGCCGTCACGTACCAGCGCCACATGGCCCTTCCAGCACAGGATGTCGCCGCGCCGGGCGTCGGCAAGGTCGATCGCCGTACCGAGTTCGCGGGCCTGCATGTCGCTGTCGCGCGGAGCGGCGATGCCGCAGGCGTGGAGCGCGGTCTGCACCAGGGCCGAGCAGTCGAGCCCCAGGCTGGTCTTGCCGCCCCACAGATAGGGCACGCCGAGGAAGCGCTCGGCGACGGCGACGGGATCGTTCTCGACCGTGCCGAGCGGATCGAGGTGCGGCGCGAACACGAAGCCGCCGCCCTCCAGCGCCAGGAACAGGCCATCCTCGCCGGCAACGCGGACCTCGCTGCCCAGCGTCAGCGCCATCAGATAGGGTTTGCGGATCGACGGCACGGGATAGACGAAGGTGCGGACCGCGCCGACGCGGTGGGTCGGCGCCAGGGGCGCACCGAGGCCGTTCGCCGGCATCCAGCCGACATAGCCGTCGCGCTGCAGCTGGCCCCAGGCCCAGCCCTCGTGCTCGTCATAGATCGTCACGGCCTCGCCGAAGATCGCCTCGGTGTCGAGGCCGGCCTCGGGATCGGGATCGCGGCGCAGCGCAATGGCGGTCTCGATCACCCGCCGGGCCACGCCGGGCACGAAACGCGCCGCCTCCACGGCGCCGCGCAGGTGCTCCGCGGCAAGGTCGGCACGGGCCGGCACGCGGCGGCGGTCGAAAGCGATCATCGCGGCAGATCCTTGGCATGCAGCACCAGGAGGTCGCCCAGGCGCTCGACGAACAGCGCCCCGTCCACGGTGCGCTGGATGATGACGTTGCGCCGGTCGGCCTCGTCGCGGCGGCGGGCGGTGAGCTTGAGCTTGGCCATGGTGTCGAGCGCGCGGGTGATCACCGGCTTGGTCACCGCGAGCTTGCAGGCCAGGCCCCGCACCGTGTGCGGCGGCGGCTCGAGATAGACGGTCAGCAGAATGGCAAGCTGGCGCGCCGACAGATCCGGCTGGGAATCCCGCACCAGCTCCAGCGTGAGCTCATGCCAGAGCCTCAGCGCCTGCGCCGGGCGCATCTCGACCCCCATCACCCCCTCCCGGTCATAGCCGCGTCATTCTTCCCGTCCCGAAAGTCTTGAGCAAGCGAAACTGTTCCGGCGCCGTTCGCGTGCCGGACCGGACTTCAGCGATAGGTCGCCGCCAGATAGGCATGGAGCGCGCGGGCCGCCATCACCTCCGCCCCTTCCGGCCTGCCGGGCTTGGCCGAAGGGGTCCAGCAGAACAGGTCGAAATGGGCATGGGCCCGCGCCTTCTCGACGAAGCGACGCAGGAACAGGGCCGCCGTGACCGAGCCGGCGAAGGAGCCGCCGGAAATATGATTGACGTTGGCGATCTTGGAATCGAGCATCGCATCATAGGGCGCCCAGAGCGGCAGTCGCCAGGACGGATCCGCCTCGGCCAGGCCATGGGCCTGCAGGCCGGCGGCGAGAGCCTCGTCGTCGGTGAACAGGGCCGGCAGGTCCGGGCCGAGCGCCACGCGCGCCGCCCCCGTCAGCGTCGCCATGTCGACGATCAGGTCCGGCGCCTCCTCGTCGGCCAGCGCCAGGGCGTCGGCCAGGATCAGGCGCCCCTCGGCGTCGGTGTTGCCGATCTCGACGGTGAGCCCCTTGCGCGAGGCCAGCACGTCGCCGGGCCGGAAGGCGGAACCGGAGATGGCGTTCTCCACCGCCGGGACGATCACCCGCAGCCTGAGCTTCAACCCGGCCGCCATGACCATGGCGGCGCAGGCGAGCACGCAGGCCGCCCCGCCCATGTCCTTCTTCATCAGGAGCATGCTGGCGTCGGGCTTGATGTTGAGGCCACCGGTGTCGAACACCACGCCCTTGCCGACCAGCGTCACCTTGGGGTGGGCCTCGTCGCCCCAGGTGAAGTCGAGCAGCCGCGGCGCCCGCGCCGCCGCCCGACCGACGGCGTGCACCATCGGGAAGTTCTCGGCGAGGAGGTCGTCGCCGACGATCGAGCGCATGGCGGCACCGTGCCGCTCGGCGAGACCGCGCATCGCCGCCTCGAGCTCAGCCGGGCCGAGATCGTTGGCCGGCGTGTTGATCAGGTCGCGGCCGAAGCCGACGGCCTCGGCCAGGCGCGACACCGCCTCGCCGTCGACGCCGTCGGGCAGGACCAGCCGCACCGGCCTGGCCTCGCTCTTCCGGTAGCGCGCGAAGCGGTAGCTGCCGGTCAGCCAGCCGAGCACGGCCAGCCGCAGGTCGTGCGGGGCGTTGGCGAAGCGGTAGAGGCCGGGCGGCAGCAAGGTCACCAGCTTGGCCGGCAGGAAGGCGTCGCGGTGGCGAGCCTCCCGCCCTTCCAGGCCGAACAGCACGCCGGAGACGCCGCCCGACGCCTCGGGCAGGACGAGATGGCGGCCGGCCTTGGCCTCGAAGCCGTTGGCGGCGGCCCAGTCGCGCTGCGGCTGCGGCAGGCCATCCAGCACGCCGGTGATCGTCTCCGGCGTGACGAACCAGATCGGGCGGGCGCCCTGCGCGTCGTCGCCGGCGGCGAGAAGGGAATGCATGGTCAACTCTCCGGACAGGAACGGGACAGGCGCGACCCGCCGACGCCTCGGCGGGCGTCCGCGCCTCACGCGCCGACGGCTGCCCTCAGGCCGCGTCGGCGACGACGAAGCGGGAGTCGGCCAGGTCGAGGGCGCGGCGCACGGCGACGATGGTGAGCGTCTCGTCCACCGCGCAGTTGTCGTAGCTCAGCATCTCGCCCTTGCGAATCGGACGCGTCACCCGCGCCTTCTCGGCCAGGCCCACCGGCAGGGCGCGGGCCTTGCGGGCGTCGGCCCAGACCATCGACCAGCCGCGATAGTCCGCCTCGCCGATGCGGCCGAGCACGGTGCCGGGCGCGAGGTCGCGCTTGGCCAGCGCCGCGGTCTCGGCCACGGGATGGTCGAGCGGCTGCATGTCGGCGCGGCGGTAGAGCACGGCGCGGGCGGCGCTCAGCGGCGTCTCCAGGCTGGTGAGATGGTAGGGCCGGTGCAGGGTGAAGAGCGGCCCCTTGCCGACATGCAGGTCGGCGAAGCGCTCCAGCACACGCGGATGGGCGGTCTCGACCACGCAGAACACGCCAGGCGCCACGCCCTTGCCGATGGTGTAGTCGACGACGCCGCGGCGCGACAGCACGCCGCCGTCCTCGACCAGCCGAAACACCTCGGCAAGCTCGTCCTTGGTGGCGCGGGGGCCGTGGAGGCCGGGCTTGTCCGGCACCAGGCCGGTGGCGTTGGCCAGCGCCACCATCTCGACCATGGTCTTGGTGCCGTCGACGAACTCCACCAGCATGCGCGGGTTCATGTTGCGGGCTTCGGCCTCGACCACGTAGTCGTTCGGCACCGCGTCGACGTTGAGCGGATTGTTCTTGCCCTTGCCGGCCGCGACCACGGTCAGGCCGAGGGCGCGGGCGAAGGCGACGAGCTCCACCGCCGCAGCCGGCTCGTCCCCGGCGGCGCCGGTGTAGATCACGCCGGCCTTGTCGGCCTCGGCCTTCAGGTAGCGGCCGATGGTGATGTCGGCCTCGACGTTCATCATCACCATGTGCTTGCCATGGCGGATGGCGGCGAGCGCCACCTGGGCGCCGGACTCCGGATGGCCGGTGGCGTCGATGATCACCTCGATGCGCCCGGCGCCGGCCAGCGCCTCGATGTCGGTGGTGACGGCGATCTGCCCGGCCTCGATGGCCCGGTCGATCACGCCGGCGCTGGAGGCTTCGACGAGGTCGCCGTGGGCATGGCCGGCCGACAGCGCCGCCTGGATCGCGTTCTGCGGTCGTGTCCGCACTGCGACCGCGCCGACGCGGATGCCCTGCATCAGCGCGATCTGGACGATCAGGTCGGTGCCCATCTGGCCGGCGCCGACCAGGCCGACCACGATCGGCCCCCGGTTCCTGGCGCGTTCGGCAAGATCGGCCGCGAAGGAGGGGAACATGCGGGATCTCCGGCGGGACTCGATCCGACTTAGCCCCCGATTGCGGCTTTGCCAAGAGGAAGCGGGCGGCAGGATCAGCGAGATGCGGCGACGCACGGCAATGGAGGAGCCGACGCCCCGTCCGCCGGCTTTGCAGGACGCCTCTCAGAAGCGCTCGGCCGAGAACGGTCCGGGATCGACATAGGGCGTCTCGCCGGCCATCATCTCGGACAGGAGCCGCCCGGTGGCCGGGCCGAGCG
The DNA here is from genome assembly GCF_057554225.1 of Labrys sp. Lb11. Lineage (NCBI taxonomy): Bacteria > Pseudomonadati > Pseudomonadota > Alphaproteobacteria > Hyphomicrobiales > Xanthobacteraceae > Labrys > Labrys sp. Lb11. Next base: position 534,208 of record NZ_BAAJOT010000004.1, on the reverse strand, counting down.
TGAAGCCGAGATGCTGGTGGCCGAAGGCAAGCCACAGGCCGGCATGGCGCGGCGCCGGGCCGATGATCGGGCGCGAATCCGGGAACATCGGCCGCGCTCCCATCCAGGGCTCGGGATCGACCCGCTGGCCCAGCGGGAACAGCCCGCGCGCGAGGGCTTCGGTCTTCGCCAGCTGCACCGGGGTCTTCGGCGCGTCACGGCGCGCGAACTCGACACCGGTGGTCAGGCGGATGCCGCGCTCCATCGGGGTGATGACGTAGCCGCCCTCCTCGTCCAGCACCGGACGCACCAGCCCGGCATTGCCCTCCGGCCGGTAATGCATGTGGTAGCCGCGCTTGACCGCCATCGGCAGGCGGTAGCCGAGCGGGCCGAGCACATCCATCGACCAGGGGCCGAGCGCCACGACGGCGCTGCGGCCCCGGATCGGCCCGGCCTCGCCCTCGACCGACCAGACGCCCCCCTGCTGCGACAGTGTCAGTGCGTTGCCGGGCAGCAGCTTGCCGCCGATCGCCTGGAAATGGGCGGCATAGGCCTTGGTGACGCCACCGGGGCTCGACACCGAGTGCGGATCCGACCAGAGGACGGCGCCGCGGAAGATCGGCCGGAGGCTGGGCTCGGAGGCGATCGCCTCGGCGACGGAGAGTTCGCGGACACCGAGGCCGTACCGCTCGGCCATCGGGAACTCGCGGCGCTCGGCGTCGAGCCCGGCCTCGGTGCGGTAGAGCTTGAGCCAGCCGCCTTCGCGGAAGAAATGCTCGGCATTGGCCATCCGCGCCAGGGCCCGGTGCTCGTCGACCGTGGAGGACAGGATGGGATAGATGGTCCGCGCCGCCTGCTCCAGCCGCTCCGGCGAGGACGCGCGCCAATAAGCGAACAGCCAGGGGGCCAGGGCCGGCAGCGCCTCCCAGTGGAAATGGGCGCCCGGATTGCGACCGAGCGCTACCTCGGCGATCGCCGAGAGCTTGCGCGGGAAGGGAATGGGATAGAGCGAGGCGCGCTCGACCAGGCCGGCATTGCCGTGCGACGTCTCCTCGCCCGGCCCCCGCCGGTCGACCAGCGCGACGGAGCGGCCGCGCAAGGCCAGGTGCAGCGCCACCGACGTGCCGACCATGCCGGCGCCGAGAACGAGTGTGTCGAAGGTCATGACGGGACAGTCCGATTGGAGGGGGCCGGCCAGCGCCGGGACGCCGCTCAGGGCCTGGCGGAAGCGTTATCCGGCGGCGCCCTACTCGATGCTGAACGGGAAGTATTTCTCGTTGATCTTCCGGTAGGTGCCGTCGGCCTTGATCGCCTTCAAGGCCCGGTTCAGCTTCGCCAGCAGCTCGGTATCCTCCTTGCGCACGGCGATGCCCTGGCCGGCCGGATTCATGTCGGCCAGCTCGGTGCCGACGAAACGGCAGCAGCCGCCGCTCTCCGCCTGCTGCAGCCATTCATAGATCTGGAACTTGTCCGCCAGCAGCGCATCGATCCTGCCGGCGGCGAGGGCCGACGTGGCCTCGTCCTGGGTGGCGAAGAGCTTCACGCGGCTGCGCCCGTACCGCGCCTTGAGATAGGCGGCGGAGGTCGTGCCGAGCTGGGCGCCGAGCGTCTTGCCGCGCAGCGCCGCCGGCGTGACGTCGGTGATCGGCCTGCCGGTCTGGATGGCGAAGGTGCCGGGCGCCGAATAGTAGCGATCGCTGAAGGCGACCTTGCGCTGGCGCTCGGGCGTGATCGTCATCGAGGAGACGATGGCATCGAACTTGCCGGCCAGGAGCCCGGGTATGAGGTCGTCCCATGGCTGGGTCACGAAGGTGCAGGTCATGCGCATCTGCGCGCACAGCGCCCGGGCGATGTCGATGTCGAAGCCGAAGAGCCTGCCGGAGGCGTCGATCTCGTTGAAGGACGGGTTCGCGCCTTCCGTGCCGATGCGCAGGGTCCTGGTCTGGGCAACGGCCGCCGGAGCGGCGAGCAGCAGGGCGGCGATGGCGAGGAGTCGCATGAGACGCATGGCGCGTTCCCTCCTGTTCGGGCGCCTCACCCGGTGGCGGGCAGGCGGCCCTCATGGGCGAGGGCCCGGATGGCGGCGACGATGGCGGCGAAGCCTTCCCGGGCCGGCGCGCTGACCCGGCGCGCCCGCATGTAGGAATGGCCGAGCGCCAGTTCGCGCCGCAGCTGGACGGGGACGCCGGCGGCGCGCAGGCGCTCGGCGAACAGCACGGCATCGTCGTGCAGCGGGTCGTGTCCGGCCGCGGTGATGAAGGCCGGCGGCAGGTCTTCCAGATGCTTGGCCGTCAGCGGCAGGGCGCGCACGTCCTTCCAGGCGAATCGGCCGGACGGGCCGAGGAAGGCGGCAAGGTAATGCTGCATCTCGGCCCGGGACAGCGAGGCCGCCAGGGCGTTGTGCCGGTAGGACGGCGTCTCCGTGTCGGCGCCGAGCACGGGATAGATCAGCACCTGGCCGAGGAGCTGCGGCAGGCCCTGGTCGCGCAGGTGGATCGCCAGGCCGGCGCTCATCTGGCCGCCGGCGCTGTCGCCCGCCGCGACCAGCCGCGCCGCGTCGATGCCGTGGCCGGCGCCTTCGCGCACCATCCAGCCCCGGGCGGCGAGGTTGTCGGCAAGCTGCGCGGGATGCGGATGCTCCGGCGCCAGGCGATAGTCGACGGCGACCACGACCACGTCGGCGCCGGCCGCGATCTCGGCGCACATGTCGTCATGGGTCTCGATGCTGCCGAGAATCCAGCCGCCGCCGTGGAAATAGAGCACGCCGGGACGCAGGCCGCCGCCCGCGGGCCGGTAGACCCGCAGCGTCAGCCGGCCTCCGGCGCCGGAGACGGTCACGTCCTCGACCTGCAGACCCTCCGGACGCGGGGCGCGAAACGACCGGCAGACCTCGTCCCAGGCGGTCCGCTGGCGCGGCAGCGGCCAGTCGGCAGCCTCCGGCGGCGTTGCGGAGGCGATCTCGGCGCAGAGCGCCGCCATGCCGGGATCGAGCGGCTGCAGGTCGTGCGGGAAATCGATGGGCGGGAGGGAGGCGGACATGGGATTCGCGCGGCGACCGAAGAAAAGTCCAGCCTATAGGCCGAACCCCGGCGGCGGAAAGGGCCGCGGCGAGAAATTCCCAGGCGATCGGCCGTCCTGCCCGCCTCAGAGCGTCTTCTGCATGAACACCAGGTCGAGCCAGCGGCCGAACTTCTGGCCGACCTGCGGCATGCGCGCGGTCTCCGCAAAGCCGAGGCTGCGGTGCAGCGCCAGCGAGGCCTCGTTGGTGGCGTCGATGCCGCCGAGCATCACATGCTTGCCGAGCCCCCGCGCTTCTTCGATCAGCGCCGCCAGCAGTCGCCGGCCATGGCCGCGGCCGCGCGCCGCGGCGGCGACATAGACCGAATGCTCCACCGTGTGGCGATAGCCGTCGAAGGCGCGCCAGTCGCCGAAGCTGGCATAGCCCGCCGCGCCGGCGCCCTCGTCCACAACCAGGACGGGATATCCCTGCCCCGTCCGCGCCGCGAGCCAGGCTTCGCGGTTGGCGAGATCGACGGTCGACCAGTTCCAGATCGCCGTCGTGTTGAGCACGGCGTCGTTGTAGATCGCCAGAATCGCCGGCAGGTCGGCCGCCGTGGCCGGACGCACCTGCGCCGCCGGACCCGTTCCGTTCTGCGGATGCATTGCGGGAGATGATCGATCCATCACGAGACTCTATGGTCACTCGCCTTGTGCGAGCATTATTTCCCTTTACGATCACACACCAAAGCCTGCTCCGGAAAAATAGACGCTTTTCGATTTGAACCATCAAATATTCCAATGGATGCCGATCAACTCCGGACTTTCGACCGCGTCGTGCGCGAGGGCTCCTTCACCAAGGCCGCCGCATCGCTGAACGTCACCCAGGGCACCGTCTCCATGCGCATCGCCGCGCTGGAGCAGCGCCTGGGCGGGCCCCTCTTCGCCCGGGGGCGGCGCATCGAGCTCACCGAACGCGGCCAGAGCTTCCTGCCCTTCGCCCGCCGCGCCTTGGCGCAGATGATGGAGGGCATCGAGGCGGCCCGCGTCGCCGACCGGGGCGAGCGCGGCTCGCTCTGTCTGGCCACGCTGCGCTCCCATGCGGAAAACCTCGTCGGCCACGCCCTCACCCGCTTCCTCAACCGCTTTCCGGGCGTCGAGGTGAAGGTGCGCGAGGGCCATCACCACGACACGGTGGAGATGCTGCACGACCGGGCCGTCGACATCGCCCTCACCGCCTGGCCGAACCTCGACCCCCTTCTCGACGATCCGGCGGCGGCACTGATCATGCGCGAGGACATCGTGGTGGCCGCAGCGCCCGCCCTGGTCGGCGACCGCCGCCGCTTCACCGCGGCCGAGGTCGCCGCGCTCGGCCAGATCGCCATCGTCCAGCGCTGGTGGCAGGTGATGCCGGAGGCCCTGGACGTGCTGGTGCCGCGCGACCGGCCGGTCTACGAGCTGCCGACCACCGTGGCGCTGCCGCTGGTGCGCGAAGGTCGGGCTGCCGCCTGCTTCCCGCGCCACCATATCGCCGCCGACCTGCAGGCCGGCCACCTCGTGGCGCTGGAGATCAGCGACATGGCGCCGATCGTGCGCGACACCGCGCTGGTGGCCCTGAAGCAGGAGATCTGGTCGACGCCGATCGCCACCAATTTCGCGCGCGAACTGGCAAGCTCGGCCCGCGAGCTCGGCCTCGCCGTCAAGGCGGCCGGGGGCGTGCGTCTGCTGGAGGCGGCCGCCTGAGGGCGGTCGTGCCGGAACACACAGACAGGGCCGCGCCGCGCACCTAGCCTGCTCCCGACAAAGACCCCGGGCCGATCGAGGGCGGTCGCGCCGGGCGTCGCCGGGGATCTGCGATGAAGCGGACAGCCTCCTTCCTCCTCGGCGCGGCGCTGCTTCTCGGCGCCGGGCTGACGGCGCCGGCAACGCTGGCCGCCGGCGCGAAGCAGACCGCGGCCGAAGCGGCCAAGGCCTGCGCCCAGACCGATCCGGACGCGGTGATCGAGGGCTGCACCCGGGTCCTCGCCCTGGCGCGGGGCCTGCCGGCCGGGCAGGCCGCGTCGATCTACCGCACCCTCGGGCGCGCCTACGGCCTCAAGGGCGACTACGACCGGGCGCTCGCCAATCTCGACAAGGCGATCGAGCTCGATCCCGGTTCGGCCCCGGCCTTCGATGCGCGCGGCAGCGTCCTCGACGCCAAGGGCGATAGCGCCCGGGCGATGCGGGACTTCAACGAAGCCATCCGCCTCGACCCCGGCCACCTGCCGGCCTACCAGGGCCGCGGCACGCTCTATCTCGACGCGGGCGACAACGACCGCGCCATCGCCGACTTCGACGTGGCGGCGCGCGACCCGAATGCCGGCGAGGACCTCTACCGCAACCGCGGCATCGCCTTCTCGCGCAAGAACGATTTCGAGCGCGCCATCCGGGACTTCAACCAGGCGATCCGGCTGGCGCCGCAGGCGGCGCCGGCCTATGCCAGCCGGGGCCGCGTCTACTGGGCCAAGGCCGACTACGACCGCGCCCTCGCCGATCTCGACCAGGCCATCCGCCTCGATCCCCAATCCGCCGCCGCCTATCAGAGCCGCGGCATCGTGCGCCAGGCCCGCAACGACCTCGACGGCGCCCTCGCCGATTTCGACCAGGCCATCCGCCTCGATGCCGGCTTCGCCCTGGCCTATCATTCCCGGGCGATCATCCACGCCCTGCGCAAGGACTATGCCCGGGCCATTCCGGACTATGACGAGGCCCTGCGCCTCAGCCCCGCCGACGCGGTCGCGCTCAACAATCGCGGCGAGGCCCTACGCCTCAGCGGCAAGCCGGACCGGGCCGTCGCCGACTACAGCGAGGCCATCCGCCTCGATCCGAAATCGGGCGTCGCCTATAACGGCCGCGCCATCGCCCGGCTCGACCAGAACGACGTCGCCGGGGCCGAGGTCGATTTCCGCGCCGCCACCGCCGCCGATCCGACGCCCGACACCTTCACCGAGGGCCTGGCCGAAGCCAGGGCGCGGCTGCAGGCGCGGACGGCCGTCGCCGCCGCCGGCACCTCGGTCACGGCCCAGCGCCGCGTCGCCCTGGTGATCGGCAACTCCGCCTATGCCATCGGCGCCCTCGCCAATCCGGGGAACGACGCCGCCGATGTCTCGGCCAAGCTCAGGAGCCTCGGCTTCGACGTCGTCACCGGGCTCGACCTCTCCCTCTCCGGCTTCGCCGAGATCATGGGGCGCTTCACCCAGAAGGCGGCGGGCGCCGACGCGGCGCTGGTCTATTATTCCGGCCACGCCATGCAGGTGGAGGGCGAGAACTGGCTGATGCCGGTCGACGCCCGCGCCGACAGCGTCTTCGACGTCAAGACCTCGACCGTTTCGCTGCAGGCCCTGGTCGGCGAGGTGCAGGCACGGGCCAAGACCTCGCTGTTCTTCCTCGATGCCTGCCGCAACAACCCGATTGCCGACGCCCTCGCCGCCAAGCTCAAGGCGCAGAACCGCGCCTTCGGCCAGACCCGCGGCCTCGCCCGCATCGAGGTCGGCTCGCCCGACACGCTGGTGGTGTTCGCCACCCAGGCCGGCGACGTCGCCGCCGACGGCAACGGCCGCAACAGCCCGTTCACCGAGGCTTTCCTGGAAAACATCGCCACGCCGGGCGTCGAGATCGAGACCCTGATGAAGCGGGTCAGCGCCGCGGTGGAGGCCAAGACCGCCAGCAAGCAGGAGCCCGAGCGCCTGTCGCGGCTGAAGAGCGAGTTCTATTTCGTGCCGGCCCGGTAGTCTTACTGCGTCACAAGCGTTGTGGGACAGTCGGTGGCTTGCGCGGAGCGTTGCAGCAGGGACAGCGCTGCAGGCTGCCGGCGAGAGCGACGGTGAGGCGTCGGCGCATGGAGGCGATCGAGTTGGGCATGTGCCGTTCGGGCCGGACCGGCGGCGCCTCGGGGTCGATAATCGTCGGGAAGGGCAGGTTGCGGGAGGTTCGCGGCGGTGCCCGGTCCGGAGGGGGGAATCGTCTCCCTTTCGGAGACCAGGAAGCCGTAGGCGGCGATGCACAGGGTGGCGTGATGGTGGAAGCCTCGCCAGCCTCGCCCTTCGTAGTGGCCGAGCCCGACCTCCTGCTTGAGGTCCTGGTGGTCGCGTTCGATGCGCCAGCGCAGCTTGGTGACATCGACCAGGTCGGCGAAGGGGATGGCCTCGGGCAGGGTGGAGAACCAATATTTGACCGGCTCCACCTCGCTTTCGGGCCATTCGATCAGCAGCCATTCTTCCGGGCGCGGCTGGGTGAGTTGCTCGTCGCGGTGGGCCGGGCGCACGCGCACCCTGGCGTAGCGCGAGCTCAGCCAGTCGGCCGCGCCCTCGCGCCAACGGATGGTTTCCCAGGCCGAAGCCGGCAGGCTGAGCGCCAGGGCCTTGACCGTGACCGGCCGATGCTCGGCATCCCGGCGCAGGCGCGTGCCCGGCCGGCCCCGGCCGCTCCGCTCCCGCGGCGGCAACGGCCCGGTGCCGGGCGGCCACACCGTCATGGTCGACGTCAGGCCCGCTGCGTAGCGAAGGCCGAGGGCGGTGATCTCGGTGCGCAGGCGCGTGTCGACGCCATAGCCGGCATCCATCAGCACCGTCCCTCGTGGAAGACCTGCCGCACACGCCGCCCGCAGCTGGGCCAGCGCGATCTCCGGCTTGGTCGCAAACGCCACCTCCGGCGGCACGCCCGCCTTGGCCCGCCGCAGCGGATCTGCCGCCCAATCTTCCGGCAGGTACAGCCGGTAGGCCACCGGCAGGCTGGCGGCATGGTTGGCGATCGACAGGCTCACCGCCACCTGGCAGTTGTCCTGCTTGCCGAGCTGGCCGCAATCTTGCCGCGTCACCCCGACCGAATGACGCCCCTTCTTCGGAAAGCCCGTGTCATCGATGATCCAGGCTTCGATCGGCCCACTGCGCTCGATCGCCGGCAGCACCTGCTCGCGCACCTTGGCCAGCACCGGCTCATCCGGCTACGGCGCATTGCCGACAAAATGCAGCAGCGCCTGATGCTGCGCCGCCACCCGGGACGGCGCCGTCACCGCCGCCATCGGCTCCACGCTCTTGCGCTCGCCCGGCAGCAGCAGCCCGAGACAATAAGCGCGCAGCGGCTCCGCCCGGTCCGCATGCCCGATCACCCCGACAAGACCCTCGACATAGCTCGAAAAGCGCGCTTCACTCTCCCGGCTCGCCAAACCGTCCATCCCACCCTCCGATGATGCCGGCCAAATCAGTCCAACACCATACGCCGGCGGCTCGCCCCAAAATACCGATCCAATCCGCGGCTTTCTGACTCAGTAAGAGTAGGACCGCGTCGCGCCGGCCGTCGCCGGGCCGGGCCGGGCCGGGCCGGGCCGGGCATGGATTGAATCGTGTCCGGTTCGGGCGCAAGATGGAACCCGAGATCAGCAGGCGGACCACGTTCCGGCTCGGCGACTGCCTCCGGACCGGCCATGTCATGGCGCTGCCTCTCGCGCCGGCCACGCCGTGACGACCGGTCGCGGGCCGGGCGCCGGCCGGACACAGCCCCAAATCCGGCCGCTTCTTGCGCGAGCGGTCGCCAACCCTACATCGCAGGAGCGGCCGGCGCGTGCCGGCCCTGGAGACGGATCATGACTCCGAACGAGAAAGCCCTCATCGAGGATCTGTTCAACCGCATCCGCTCGACCCCGATGCCGCAGCGCGACGCGGAAGCCGATCGGCTCATCGCCGACCAGATGCTGAAGACGCCCGGCGCCGCCTATGTGCTGGCGCAGACCGTGCTGGTGCAGGACCAGGCCCTGCGCGAGGCGCACGAGAAGGTGAAGGCGGCCGAAGCGGCCCAGCAGGCCCGGCCGATGGCGCCGCCCCAGGAACAGCCCATGGCGCAGGAGCAGCCCTCCGGCTCGATCCTGGACCGGATCGGCCTCGGCAATGCCGGCCGTGGCGCCGTGCCGCGCACCGGACCGATGGCCGAAGGCGGGATGGCGGCCGGCGCCGCGGGGCCCGGCCCGGCGGCGGGCGCTCCGGCCGACAGCGGCTCCGGCGGCTTCATGCGCGGCGCGCTGCAGACGGCAGCCGGCGTCGCCGGCGGCGCCCTGCTGTTCGAGGGCGTCCGGTCGATGTTCGGCGGCGGCGGCCTGTTCGGCGGCAACAGCGCCGGCGGCTCGTTCCTCGGCGGCGGCAGCCCCTGGGGCGGCGGCGAGCCGCAGACGGTGGTCAACGAGACCATCATCAACGAGGCGCCGGACGACGACCGAGACGATGACGACCGCGGCAACGACGCCGGCCCCGACGTCGCCAGCTACGATGACGGCGACGACGATTATTCGGACGACGACGGCAGCGACGACAGCGACTACGCCTGAGCGGGCGGAGAACGAGTTGGCAACATTTGCCGGATAGTCCTGTGCCTGAGCCTGCCCGGGCATCCGGGGGGCGCGTTGCGTGAGAGCCGGGCATGCAGGCGCTGTCCAAGCTGGCGATCGTCATCGTGGTCGCGATGAACCTGGCCGGCCTCGACCATGTCGACGGCGCGGCAGCCGGGCTGTCGGCGATAGCCCTCATCGGCGTCGCCGCGTTGCGCCGCCGCGGCATCCTGCCGCTCGGGGCGAGGCGCCGCGCCTGGCTGCAGCAGATGTCGCGCCACCGCGCCGCCCTGACCAAGCGCTTCCGCCAGTTGGTCCGCATCGACGCCTATGGCCATGAGGAGCTCGGAAAATGGCATGAGGAGCTCGCCCGCTTCCGCCGCTCGGTCGGGCTGCAGGTCGACCCCGGACGCCCGCAGGAGGCCTTCGAGCGGCTGGCGACGAAGACCGTGCGCCGCTGGGCCGCGGCCGCCGAGGAGCAGCCCCTCGCCGAGGATATCCGCTCGCTGTCGCCCGAGGATTACGAGCACCACTGCGCCGACATCCTGCGCCGGGCCGGCTGGGACGCGGAGGTCACCGGCATGTCGGGAGACCAGGGCGTCGACGTGGTGGCGGAGCGGGGCGGCGTCACCGTCGCCGTCCAGTGCAAGCTGCACTTCGCCAACCCGGTCGGCAACAAGGCGGTGCAGGAGGTCCACGCCGCCGCCGGCTTCATCGAGGCCGGCCATGCGGTCGTGGTCAGCAACGGCGCCTATACGCGGGCAGCCGAGCATCTGGCGCAGAAGCTCGGCGTCCTGCTGCTGCACCATTCGGAGCTGTCCGAGCTCGATGCGCTGCTGGCGCGGCCGGCACGCCCGCGTGCGCAGCCCGCCCGCCACCCCGAAGAGAGCGTGTCGATGGCCGGCGACGCCGGGTAGGCCGGCGAACGATCAGAGGTCCTGCGCCTGCGGCAGCATCACCAGGTCGCGGATGGTGACGTTGGGCGGCCGGGTCAGCATGAACAAGGCCGCCTCGGCGACGTCCTCCGAGCGCAGGCCCTCGCGCGCCGCCGCCTTGCGATCGATCTCGGCGGGATCGTCGAAGCCCCAGAGCTCGTTCAGCACCATCCCGGGCGCGAGCGCACCGACCCGGACATTGTGGGTCAGGACCTGGCGGCGCACGCCGTGGACGAAGGCCTGCACCGCGTGCTTGGTGGCGCTGTAGACCGGCTCCCAGTGGATCGCCTGGTGCCCGGAGATCGAGCTCGTCACCAGCACGTCGCCGCTGCCGCGGGCGATCATGTGCGGCAGCACCGCGCGCACGGCGCGGAACACGCTGGAGACATTGGTGGCGATCATCCGGTCCCAGGCGTCCGGATCCCCCTCGGCGGCATTGCCGGGAACGTAGACGCCGGCATTGGCGAACAGGATGTCGACCTGGCCGAAATGGGCGAGGGCCCGCTCGACCAGGCCGTCGACCTCCGCCGGGACCGTCATGTCGGCGGGGACGATCAGCACTTCCCCGCCGGCCGCCGCCCCAACCTCCCCGAGACGCTCGCGCGAGCGGCCGCTGAGCACCAGGCGCACGCCTTCCCGGGCGAGCGCCAGCGCCGTGGCCCGGCCGATGCCCGAGCTCGCCCCGGTGACGATCGCGACCTTGCCGGACAACGGAACGGGCATGACGGGCTCCATGGCATGAGACGCCGCATCATGCGGCAAAGCCGATGCACGTCAATCGGCACCGCCGGCGCTTGGCCTCGCGCCCGCTTTGCCGCTATCGTCGCGCCGGGTCGAGGGTGGGGCATGGTTGCGCGCGTTGCGACGGTGGCGTTCGAGGGGATCGAGGCCCGTCATGTGGACGTGCAGGTGCAGATCATGCACGGCTCGGTGGTCTTCACCATCGTCGGCCTGCCGGACAAGGCGGTGTCTGAGGCGCGCGAACGGGTGCGCTCGGCCCTGGTCGCCTCGGGTCTCGCCCTGCCGGCCAAGCGCGTCACCGTCAACCTCGCTCCGGCCGATCTGCCGAAGGAAGGCAGCCATTTCGACCTGCCGATCGCGCTCGGCGTGATGGCGGCGATCGGCGCGATCCCCCAGGACGCGCTGCAGGGCTACTGCGTGCTGGGAGAACTGGCGCTCGACGGCACCATCACCGCGGTCGCCGGGGTGCTGCCGGCGGCGGTGGCGGCGAACGGGCGCGGCCTCGGCCTGATCTGTCCGGCCGCCTGCGGCGCGGAGGCTGCCTGGGCCGCCGCCGACATGGACATCCTCGCCCCGCGCTCGCTGATCCAGCTCGCCAACCATTTCAAGGGCACGCAGGTCCTGTCGCGGCCCGAGCCGCGCGTCGCCGGCCCCGGCGGCCCCTTCCCGGACCTGCGCGACATCAAGGGCCAGGAGACGGCCAAGCGTGCCGTGGAGGTGGCGGCGGCCGGCGGGCACAATCTCCTGATGATCGGGCCGGCCGGCTCGGGCAAGTCGATGCTGGCGAGCCGCCTGCCCTCGATCCTGCCGCCGCTCGGGCCGCGCGAATTGCTGGAAGTCTCGATGATCCATTCGGTCGCCGGCGAGATCGCCGGCGGCGCCCTGACCGACCGCCGCCCGTTCCGCGCCCCGCACCATTCGGCCTCGATGGCGGCGCTGGTCGGCGGCGGGCTGCATGTGCGGCCGGGCGAGGTGTCTTTGTCGCATCACGGCGTGCTGTTCCTCGACGAATTGCCGGAATTCCAACCGCAGGTGCTGGATGCGCTGCGCCAGCCGCTCGAATCCGGCCAGGCGGTGATCGCCCGCGCCAATTCGCGGGTTTCCTATCCCGCACGCGTGCAGCTGGTCGCGGCGATGAACCCGTGTCGCTGCGGCAAGGCCAACGAGCCGGGCTATGCCTGCCGGCGCGGTCCGGTGGAGCGCTGCGCCGCCGACTACCAGGCCCGCATCTCCGGACCGCTGCTCGATCGCATCGACATCGTCATCGAGGTGCCGGCCGTGTCCGCCGCCGACCTGATCCTGCCGTCGCCCTCGGAAGGCTCGGCCGAGATCGCCGAACGCGTCGCCGCCGCGCGCGGGCGGGCCGAGGCGCGCTACCGGGCCATGGGCCTGCCGGACGCCTCGACCAATGCCAGCGTGCCGCCGGGCGTGGTGGAGGAGGTGGCGCGACCCGAGGGCAAGGCGCTGACGCTGCTGCGCGAAGCCTCGGAGGCGATGAAGCTCTCCGCTCGCGGCTTCCACCGCGTGCTGCGGGTGGCGCGCACCCTGGCCGACCTCGACGGCGAGGACGAGGTCGGGCGCATCCACATCGCCGAGGCGCTGAGCTATCGGGCGCGGACGGACCGGCAGCAGGGCATGGGGAAGGCATAGGGCGTACCGCCAGGCATGCTCCGGAGCAAGACGAGGCCGGGACCGATCGAGTCTTGGTCAGGGCCATATCCGAAGACAGCGGAGATCTGCGCCTTGTTCGGATTTGATTAAGGCAATCATCAATCGCGAACGGCCAGATCTGCCATCACATCGCCGGGCAAGACTTTGGAAACATCCGGGACCTATACTGCGTTTCAACGATAAGGGACGGCGCATGACGCCGATCCCGCTCGAAACAGGGTTCACGGGATGTCGATCGAAGAGGGGTCCGTGGGATTCCTGGCGTTCGTCGTCATGATGGCCGCGGCGGTCGCATTGGCCGCCGCGGCCCTCGTCCTCGCTCGCCGCGACCGTCAGGCCCGTCGGCGCATCGAGACGCTGCAGGCCGAGGCGGAATGGCAGGAAGACCTGATATGGGACCTGCGCGAGAGCGAGGAGAGGGCCCGCAGCCTGCTGGACGGCCAGGGCGACCTCATCGTCCGGCGCGATGCGCGGGGCACCATCACCTATGTCAATGACGCCTTCTGCGCCCTGGCCGGCCATCCGCGCGACAGCCTGATCGGCGCCACCTTCGATTTCCCCGAGACGAACGGCGGCGCCGGCGAGAGGCGGGAAGACGGCGTCAGCCGCCGCGAGCAAGCAATCCCCGGCCCGAGCGGCTTGCGCTGGATCGAATGGCAGGACGTGGCGGTGCGCAGCGCCGGGCGCGGCCAGCCGGAACGCCAGAGCGTCGGCCGCGACATCACGGCCCGTCGCGAGGCCGAGAGCGCGGCGGCGCAAGCCCGCGACGCCGCCGAGGCGGCGAACCGGGCCAAGTCGCGCTTCCTGGCCACCGTCACCCATGAGATCCGCACGCCGATGGGCGGCATTCTCGGCATGGCCGACCTGCTGCTCGACACCCGCCTGGCGCCGGACCAGCAGACCTACGCCAAGGCGATCCGGACCTCGGGCGAGGCACTGCTGTCGCTGATCGACGAGATTCTCGACTTCTCCAAGGTGGAGGCCGGGCGCCTCGACCTCGACGAGAGGCCGTTCGCGCCGGCGCAACTGATCGAGGACGTGACCGAGCTGCTGGCGCCGCGAGCCCACGCCAAGGGCCTCGATATCGCCGCCGTGATCGCCGCCGACCTACCGGCGGAAGTGATCGGCGATGCCGGGCGGCTGAAGCAGGTCATCCTCAATCTCGCCGGCAACGCCATCCAGTTCACCGATGCCGGCGGCGTGGTCATCCGCGTCGCGCGCCAGGGCGCCCGCATCGGCTTCAGCGTCGAGGATACCGGCATCGGCATCGCGCCCTCGCAGGTGCCGTTGATCTTCCGCGAGTTCGAGCGGGGCGATTCCTCGTCCTCCCGGCGCCACGGCGGCACGGGGCTGGGCCTTGCCATCTCGCGGCGCATCATCGAGCGCATGGGCGGCTCGATCGCGGTGGAGAGCGCTCCGGGCGCCGGCTCCGCCTTCCGCTTCACCCTTGCCTTGCCGGCCGCCATCCGCGCCGCCGCGCTCCCGCCGCCCTTGCCGGAGCAGCGCGTGCTGGTCGCCAGCCCCTCCCCGATCACCGGCCCGGCCCTGGCCGCCATGCTGGCCGGCCGGGGCGTCGCGGCGAGCGTGGAGCCGGATGCCGGCCGGGCGCAGCAGCGCCTCGCCGCCGAACCTTTCGACACCGTGCTGGCCGACCGCGGCTTCGGCCCGGAGGCGGCGGCGGCGATCACCGCCGCCGGCATTGCCGCCGGCCGGCGGGTGGTGGTGCTGGTCACTCCCGGCGAACGGCACGAGCTCGCCCTCCTGACGGGCCACGGCGCGGCCTCCTACCTGATCAAGCCGGTGCGGACCGCCTCGTTGCTGGCGCAGATCAGTGACCAAAACTCTCCTTCGCCGGCTCAGGACAGCGACGCGCGACCCTCGCTCCGGCCTCTGGCCGGCTTCTGCGTGCTGCTGGCCGAGGACAACGAGGTCAATGCCCTCGTCGCCCGCACCGTCCTGGCCAAGCTCGGAGCCGAAGTCGTGTGGGCGACGGACGGAGGCGAGGCGGTCGCCGCCTTCGGCCGTCGGCCCTTCGACGCCGTGCTGATGGACATGCACATGCCCGGCCTCGACGGGCCGGATGCGGCGCGGGCCATACGGGCGGCCGAGGCGGCGGGCGGCCTCGCACGGATCCCGATCCATGCCCTGACCGCCAATATGCGCGAGGAGGACCGGGAAGCCTGCCGCGCGGCCGGCATGGACGATTTCCTCGTCAAGCCGTTCGACAGCGACGACCTGCTGGCGCTGCTGACGCCCAAGCCGCTGGCAAAACGGGCTTGACGGCGCCGAATCGACTTGATTCTCGTCACAAAAGCGTTGGCAATACGTGGTTGGCTAGCGAATTAGGCGATGCCGCGCGAATCGCAACCGGCGTGGGGCCTTGAGGGGTTGGGGACGATGACGACCAGCATGCCGAGGGTGCTCCTCGGAAAGATCGATCCGCGCGCGTGGGCGGGCATGATCGCCAGTTCCTTCGGCGGCGACATCATCCCCCTCGCACCCGGCCGCCTGAAGCCGGCGATGCGGCTGCGCCGGGCCGAGAATGCGGGGCTGCCGCAGACGCTCGGGCGCATCGGCGCCCTGGAAGTGCGCCTCGCCCGCTCGGCCAAGGAGGTCAAGAAGGCTCAGCGCCTGCGCTTCCAGGTGTTCTACGAAGAGATGTCGGCCATCCCCGACGCGATCTCGATGTTCTCGCGCCGCGACCGCGACGCCTATGACGCGATCTGCGACCATCTCCTGGTGCTCGACCATGACGCGCCGGCGGCGCCGTTCCGCAAGGCCAAGCCCAAGGTCGTCGGCACCTATCGCCTGCTGCGCCAGTCGATCGCGGAGGCGCATGGCGGTTTCTACACGTCGTCGGAGTTCGACATCGAGCCGCTGCTCGCCGCCCATCCCGGCAAGCGTTTCCTGGAGCTCGGCCGCTCCTGCGTGCTGGCACCCTACCGCAACAAGCGCACGGTCGAGCTGCTCTGGCACGGCATCTGGGCCTATGTGCAGCACCATGCGATCGATGTGATGATCGGCTGCGCCAGCCTGGAAGGCACCGATCCCAGCCGCCTGGCCATGCCGCTCGCCTTCCTGCACCACCATGCCGGCGCCACGGGCGAATGGCGTACCAGGGCCCTGCCCGAGCGCTACGTGGTGATGGATCGGATGGACAAGACGGCCATCGATCCGAAGGCGGCGCTGCATGCGCTGCCGCCGCTCCTGAAGGGCTATCTGCGCCTGGGCGCGAGCTTTGGCGAAGGGGCGGTGATCGACCGGCAGTTCGGCACCACCGACGTCCTGGTGATCCTGCCGGTGGAGAAGATCGCCGACAAATATGTCGGCTATTTCGGCTCCGACCGGAAAGTCGCCTGAGCGGCGGGCCGGCCGGACGCGTCCTCACCGTTTCAGGAGCACGTCGAAGCGCGGGTTGATCTCGTCGAAGATCGGCAGGGCGGCGGCGCCGAGCGCCACGATATGCGGCCCGGCGCCACCGGGCATCAGGCGCGGCAGGGCACGGCCCTGGCGAACGCCGACGGACATGGGCAGCGGCTCGACCCGGGCGATCAGGCGGCGCAGCGTCGCTTCCGGCACGAAGCCGCCGATGATGATGGTCTGCGGATCCAGGACCGATTCCAGGATGTTCACCGCCAGGCGCAGATGCGGCGCCGCCTCGTCGAGCCAGGCGTCGAGCCGGGGCGAGCCTTCGGCCTCCAGTTCCGCCAGCAGGGCCGGTGTCGCCTCGTCGGCGTCGTCGGCCAGGCGCTCATAGGCGGCGCGCAGCGAGACGTAGCGCTCCAGGCAGCCGCAATTGCCGCAGGGACAGGGCCGACCGCCCGGCTCGACGATCATGTGGCCGATCTCGCCGGCATTGAGCGAGGCGCCGCGCCAGGGCTGGCCGCCGAGGACGACGCCGCCGCCCAGGCCGTCGTCGAGGAACAGGAAGACGAAGCTCTCGATCGAGCGAGCCACCCCGTGCAGCCGCTCCCCGATCGCCGCTGCCATGGCGTCGTTCTCGATCAGCACGGTCTGGCCGAGCGCCTCGGAGACATGGGCCTGCGCGGCAGGGTCGTCCCAGCCCGGCAAGGTGGTGGGGCCGGCGGTGGTGATGGCGCCGACGCCGAATCGCACCGGCAGCGCCAGCCCAGCGCCGAGCAGGCGGCCGGGCGGAATATCGGCGCCGGCGAGGAGGCGATCGGCCAGCAGGCGCATCGCCGGCGCCGCGTCGGCGGGCGAAGGCCGGCGCGCCGGCAGTTCGGCCACGGCGACCGGCTGGCCGGTCAGGTCGACCAGCGCGCCGACGATGGCGCGGTGGTCGACGTGGAAGCCGAGCGACCAGGCGCCGCGCGGGTTGATGGCATAGGGGATGGCCGGCTGGCCGCGCCCCTCCCGGCGCGGCGGGCCGGGCGTCAGCAGGCCGGCGCGCTCCAGTTCCTCGACGATGTTGGAGATGGTCTGGCCGGTGAGCGCGGTCTCGCGGGCGATCTCGGCCCGCGACAGCGCTCCGGCGCGGCGCACGGCCTCGAGCACGGCGCGGCGGTTGT
This sequence comes from Labrys sp. Lb11, assembly GCF_057554225.1. Lineage (NCBI taxonomy): Bacteria > Pseudomonadati > Pseudomonadota > Alphaproteobacteria > Hyphomicrobiales > Xanthobacteraceae > Labrys > Labrys sp. Lb11. Next base: position 517,001 of record NZ_BAAJOT010000004.1, on the reverse strand, counting down.
GCGAGCGCGTGAACTCGAGGTTGGTGCCGGCGATGGCACGGCCGTCGGGAGAGGAGCCGTGGGCCATCATCGCCCTGCATCCCGGGAGGGCGGCCGATGGCCCTGGCGGCCGCGGGACGGCGGGTCATTCCTGCCGGAAATCGCGCCGGGCATGGCATTCCTTTCGTGGAGACGCGGCAACACGCAACTTCGTGCTGCAGACCCTTGCACGGCGGCACCGTCTTTACAATCACTCAAATTGAGTTATTAAATCGGAAATGGGCCGATCAAGCGCCGGAGACAGGCGCACGCCCGATGCAACGTGAAGCGGCCGCGTCGCCGGCCCGTGCACGAGGGGAGAGAAACCATGACAGGACTGATGCGGGCGCTGCGGCGCTTCGGCCTCGCAGCCGCGGTGGCGGCGTTGGCGAGCACCGGCGCCACCGAGGCGATGGCCCAGAAGATCAACGCCTTGTTCATGTCGCAGGCCGCCTACAGCGATGCCGACGTGAAGGCGATGACGGCCGCCTTCGAGAAGGCCAATCCGGGCGTGACCGTCAACCTCGAGTTCGTTCCCTACGAATCGCTCTACGACAAGATCGTCGCCTCCAAGGCGGCCGGCGGCGCCGGCTACGACGTGGTGCTCTACGACGTGATCTGGCCGGCGGCCTTCGCCGAGAACGGCGTGCTCGTCGACGTGACCGACCGGCTGAAGTCGATCGACCGCTCGACCGTCTTCGACGGCGCGTGGACCTCGGTCGACTACAACGGCAAGTCCTACGGCATGCCGTGGATTCTCGACACGAAATATCTGTTCTACAACAAGGAGATCCTGGCCAAGGCCGGCATTGCCGAACCGCCCCGCACCTGGCAGCAGCTGCTCGACGACGCCAAGACGATCAAGGACAAGGGCCTGCTGCAATATCCGATCGTCTGGAGCTGGTCGCAGGCCGAGGCCGTGGTGTGCGACTGGGCGACGATCGCCGCCGCCAACGGCGGCAAGTTCTACGAGGACGGCAAGCCGGTGTTCGACAAGGGCGGCACGGTCGACGCCCTCGCCTACATGGTCCGGAGCCTGAAGGACGGCCTCTCCAACCCGAACTCCAGGGAGTATCTGGAGGAGGACGTGCGCAAGGTGTTCTCCGCCGGCGAGGCCGCCTTCGCGCTGAACTGGACCTACATGTACGCCAAGGCCCAGGACCCGGCCGAGAGCAAGGTCGTCGGCAAGGTCGGCGTCGTGCCGGCTCCCGGCGTCCCCGGCAAGTCCGAGGCCTCGGCCGTGAACGGCTCGATGGCGCTCGGCATCACCGCCGGCTCGGCCAATCCGGACGCCGCCTGGAAGTACATCGTCTACCTCACCTCGCAGCCGGTGCAGAACGAGTATGCCAAGCTGTCGCTGCCGATCTGGAAGTCGTCCTATGCCGATCCGGCGGTGATCAAGGGCCAGGAGGACCTGGTCAAGGCGGCCAGCGTCTCGATCGGCGTGATGACCGGCCGGCCGCAGGTCGCCGCCTACCAGGAAGTGTCGACCGGCATCCAGGCGCAGATCCAGTCGGCTCTGGCCGGCAAGGCCACGCCGGAGGACGCCCTGGCGGCGGCGGCCAAGGCCGCGGCGAATGTGCGCTAGGCCGGCCTCCCGGATCCGCACACGCTCGCAAGCCTGAGCAGCATCTCGTGACGAACGCCACGAGATGCCGTTCAGGCGCCCCTCCGCACCGAGAGACAGGCGCCATGGCGAACCGACAACCGGGCAGGCCGTCGCCATGGCTGCTCACCACGCCGATGCTCGTGGTCATCATGGCCGTGGTCGGCTACCCCATGCTGCTCACCCTGTGGCTCGCCTTCACCAAGGCGCGCCTGCTCGCCGGGCCCGGAGCGGCCCAGTTCGCCGGGATCGAGAACTTCGCCTACGCCCTGAGCGACCCGAACTTCCGCGCGGCGATCTGGCAGACGGTCTATTTCACGATCGCCTCGGTCGGACTCGAGGCGCTCTTCGGCGTCCTCGTCGCGCTGCTGCTCAATCAGGACTTCCACGGCCGGACCTTCTGCCGGGCCCTGCTGGTGCTGCCCTGGGCCATCCCCACCATCGTCAACGCCCTGATGTGGCGGCTGATCTACCAGCCCGACTTCGGCGTCCTCAACGCCCTGCTCACCCAGGCCGGCCTGATGGAGAGCTATCGCAGCTGGCTGGGCGACCCGGCCAGCGCCATGAACGCGGTGATCGCCGCCGACGTCTGGAAGAACTATCCGCTGGTGGCGCTGATCGTCCTCGCCGCGCTGCAGAACGCGCCCAGGGACCTCTACGAGGCGGCCAGGCTCGACGGCGCCAATGCCTGGCAGCGCTTCCGGGCGGTGACCTGGCCGGTGATCATGCCTTCGCTCCTGGTGGCGCTGGTGCTGCGCAGCGTCGAGGCGCTGAAGGTGTTCGACATCATCTATGTCATGACCCGCGGCGGACCCGACAGCTCCACCAAGACCATGAGCTTCTTCGTCTATGAGGAGAGCTTCAAGTTCATGCGCGTCGGCTCGGGCGCGTCCTACGCCCTGATCGTGGTGCTGATCTGCATGATCTTCGTCGCGCTCTATCTGCGCCTGCTCGGGAGCGAGGAGGCCCGGGCATGAAGCGTTCGCTCCTTGCCGGCATCCTGCTCTATGCCGCGGTCGGCCTCTTCCTGGTGGTGACGCTGGCGCCGGTCGCCTGGCTCACGATCATGAGCGTGTCCGATCCGGCCGCTCTCACCGCCAAGCCGCTCGACTTCATTCCCCGCCGCATCGACCTGTCGCGCTACGCCACCCTGCTGACCTTCGCCGAGAACAGCCCGGGCCAGGCCTTCCTGATGGCCCTGCGCAACAGCCTGGCCTCCTCGCTCGGCGCCGTCATCGTCTCGCTCGCCGTGTCGATCCCGGCGGCCTGGGCGTTCTCGCGCAATCCGCGCGGCGTGCACGGCGTCGTGCTCTACGGCGTGCTCTCCACCTACATGATGCCTGCGGTGGCGCTGGTGCTGCCGCTGTATTTCATGCTGTCGGCCCTGGGGCTGCTCAACAATGTCGCCGGCCTCGTCATCGTCTACTGCTCGATCCTGACGCCCTTCACCGCCTGGTTCATCAAGTCCTCCTTCGATGCCGTGCCGGAGGAGATCGAGAGCGCGGCGGAGATCGACGGCGCCTCGCTGTGGCAGACCCTGACCCATGTGACGCTGCCGCTGGCCCGCGCCGGCGTCGCCACCGCCGCCCTGTTCGGCGTGCTGCTGGCGTGGGACGAGTTCTTCTACGCCCTCCTGTTCACCTCGAACCAGAACGCCAAGACGCTGACCGTCACCATCGCCGACTTCGCCGCCGGCCGGGCCACGGATTTCGGCCTGGTCTCGGCCGCCGGCCTCCTCACCGCCCTGCCCCCGGTGCTGATCGCCTTCATCCTGCAGAAATCGCTGGTGGCCGGCCTCACCTCCGGCGGCGTGAAGGGATGAGGCACCGCCGGACGACTTGCCTCGTCGTCCAGGCGGAACTGGACTCGGGGCAGGAAATGGCTACCTTAGCGCATGGTATTACCTTTGACGAAGAAGTACTCATGGCATCGCCAACCTCACTCAAGCTCGATGACGAGCTGAAAGAGCGCGTGCAGCACTTGGCCAACGCTCGCCAGCGGACATCACATTGGATCATGCGCGAGGCCATCACCCAATATGTCGAGCGCGAGGAAAAGCGCGAGGCGCTGCGCCAGGACACGCTCAAGGCCTGGGAGGAATTTCGGGAAGCCGGACTGCACGCAACGGCCGACGAGGTCGAAAAGTGGTTGTCGAGTTGGGGAACTGAAAACGAACTGCCCCCGCCCGTATGCCACAAGTGATTTTCGCTCCGGCCGCGATCCGCGACCTCGAACGGCTCCGCGCTTTCCTGCACTGCAAAAGCCCTTCGGCCGCGAAGCGGGCAAGAGACGCCATCATCAAGGGCGTACAAGTGCTCGGCGCACATCCGCGCATGGGCCGGCTCGTCGAAGATCTCCCCGAACAATACCGGGAATGGCTGATCGACTTCGGCAATAGCGGGTACGTGGTCCGCCATCACCTTGACAACGATGCCGTGACGATCCTGGCGGTACGGCACCAGAAAGAAGTCGGATACGGCGGGTGAAGACGCGAGGACGATCCGCTCAGCCGTCGACCTTCAGCGCGGCGATGAACGCTTCCTGCGGAATGTCCACCTTGCCGAACTGGCGCATCTTCTTCTTGCCTTCCTTCTGCTTCTCCAGGAGCTTGCGCTTGCGGGTGATGTCGCCGCCGTAGCACTTGGCGGTCACGTCCTTGCGCAGGGCGCGGATGGTCTCGCGGGCGATGATCTTGGCGCCGATCGCCGCCTGGATCGGGATCTGGAACATGTGCTGCGGGATCAGGTCCTTCAGCTTCTCGCACATGGCGCGCCCCCGCCCCTCGGCGCGGGCCCGGTGCACCAGCATGGAGAGGGCGTCGACCGGCTCGGCATTGACCAGGATCTGCATCTTGACCAGGTCGCCCTCGCGATAGTCGGTCAGATGGTAGTCGAAGCTGGCATAGCCCTTCGACACCGACTTCAGCCGGTCGTAGAAGTCGAACACCACCTCGTTCAGCGGCAGGTCGTACTGCACCATGGCGCGCTTGCCGACATAGTTGAGGTCGACCTGCACGCCGCGGCGCTCCTGGCACAGCTTCAGGATCGCGCCGAGATAATCGTCGGGCGTCAGGATGGTCGCCCGGATCCACGGCTCCTCGATCGAGGCGATGCGCACCACGTCCGGCAGGTCGACCGGATTGTGCAGCTCGATCTGGCTGCCGTCGTTCAGGTTGACCTTGTAGACGACCGACGGCGCCGTGGCGATCAGGTCGAGGTTGAACTCGCGTTCCAGCCGCTCCTGGATGATCTCCAGATGCAGCAGGCCGAGGAAGCCGCAGCGGAAGCCGAAGCCCAGCGCGGCCGAGCTCTCCATCTCGAAGGAGAAGCTGGCGTCGTTGAGCCGCAGCTTGCCCATGGCGGCGCGCAGATCCTCGAACTGGGCGGCGTCGACCGGGAACAGGCCGCAGAACACCACCGGCTGGGCCGGCTTGAAGCCCGGCAGCGGCGTCGCCGTGCCCTTGCGCTCGTCGGTGATGGTGTCGCCGACGCGCGTGTCCGCCACCTCCTTGATCGAGGCGGTGATGAAGCCGACCTCGCCGGGCCCGAGCACCTCGACGGCCTGCATCTTCGGCCGGAACACGCCGATGCGCTCGACCTCGTAGACCGCGTCGGTGCCGATCATGCGGATGCGCTGGTTCTTCTTCAGCGTGCCGTCGACGATGCGCACCAGCACGACGACGCCGAGATAGGCGTCGTACCAGCTGTCGACCAGCAGCGCCTTCAGCGGCGCGTCGCGGTCGCCCTTGGGCGGCGGCAGGCGGGTGACGATCGCCTCCAGCACCAGGTCGATGTTGAGGCCGGTCTTGGCCGAGATCGGCACGGCCTCCGAGGCGTCGATGCCGATGACGTCCTCGATCTGCTGCTTGATGCGGTCGGGCTCTGCGGCCGGCAGGTCGATCTTGTTGAGCACCGGCACGATCTCGTGGCCGGCATCGATGGCGTGGTAGACGTTGGCGAGCGTCTGCGCCTCGACGCCCTGGCTGGCGTCGACCACCAGGAGCGAGCCCTCGCAGGCCGCCAGCGAGCGCGACACCTCATAGGCGAAGTCGACGTGGCCGGGCGTGTCCATCAGGTTGAGGATGTAGGCCTTGCCGTCCTTGGCGACATAGTTCAGCCGCACGGTCTGGGCCTTGATGGTGATGCCGCGCTCGCGCTCGATATCCATGCTGTCGAGCACCTGCTCGACCATCTCGCGGTCCGTCAGGGTCCCCGTCGCCTGGATCAGCCGGTCGGCCAGCGTCGACTTGCCATGGTCGATATGGGCGACGATGGAGAAGTTGCGGATGTTGTCGATCGTTTGCGTGCTCATGCGCGCGCAATAGCAGAGCGGCCCCGATGCGCCAAGGCAAACAGAGGGGGGACTCGTCCCGAGGGATCAGGCCGCACCACGTTCGATGGCGACAGCCGGCCCCATCGCCGTTGATCTTCGGCGGCTGCAGCCCATAGTCCGGCCATGACGACGTGATTGATCTTCGATCAGGAAGCTGTGGCCCGCAGGGCGGTCGAAGCCGGCCTCAGCCCTTCGGTCGAAGCCTTCATATCGGCTGCGATTCAAGCCCTCGATCACGAGTTGCACGTCACCGCCGAAGATTTTCTCGGTATGCCGACGGAGGAAATCCGCCGGGCAATCCAGGAGGGCCTGGACAGCGGCGAGGCTCTGCCTTGGGAAGGGGCGTCCCGTTTCAAGGCCCGCATGATCGAGAAATATCGCCGCGGGCCCAATGGCCGAGATCCTTAAAAGGATCATAAGGATACTACACGGCGCGAGAAGCCACGATAATCTGATCTGATCAACAGCGTGCACGGTGCAGCCTGGAGAGCGGCGAGCCAAGTCGCCGCGTCACCGATCCTGATCCGCGGACGATCTTCCTGTGGGCGCGTCAGTGTGCCTCTTCCCAGTTGCCGGCGCTGCGGGCGTCCACCCGCAGCGGCACGCGCAGCTTGAGCGCCGGCTCGGGTGCTGCCTCCATCACGCCGGCGATCACCGGCAGGCTCGCCTCGACCTCCTCCTGCGGCGCCTCGAACACCAGTTCGTCGTGCACCTGCAGCAGCATGCGGGCGGAAAGCCGGGCCTTGGCCAGGGCCGCGTCCATGCGCGCCATGGCGCGGCGGATGATGTCGGCGGCCGAGCCCTGGATCGGGGCATTGATGGCCTGGCGCTCGACGAAAGCGCGCTCCGACGGGTTCTTGGAGTTGATCGCCGGGAAATGGCACTTGCGGCCGAAGATGGTGGCGACGTAGCCCTTGTCCCGGCATTCGGCCTTGGCCGCGTCCATATAGTCGCGGATGCCGGGGAAGCGCTCGAAATACTTCTTGATGTAGGCGCCCGACTCCTCGCGCGAGATGCCGAGCTGGTTGGCGAGGCCGAAGGCGGAAATGCCGTAGATGATGCCGAAATTGATCGCCTTGGCCCGCCGCCGCACCATGGGATCCATGCCCTCGACCGGCACGCCGAACATTTCGGAGGCGGTCATGGCATGGATGTCGATGCCGTCGGCGAAAGCCTGGCGCAGTTGCGGAATGTCGGCGACATGGGCCAGCACGCGCAGCTCGATCTGCGAATAGTCGGCCGAGATCAGCCGGCAGCCGGGCGCGGCGATGAAGGCGGTGCGGATCTTGCGCCCCTCCTCGGTGCGCACCGGGATGTTCTGCAGGTTCGGCTCGGAGGATGACAGCCGTCCGGTCGTGGTCGCCGCCAGCGCGAAGGAGGTGTGCACGCGGTGGGTCCGCGGGTTGACGTAGCCGGGGAGCGCATCGGTGTAGGTCGACTTCAGCTTGGTGATCTGGCGCCAGTCGACGATGCGGCGCGGCAGCTCGATGCCCTGGGCCGCGAGATCCTCCAGCACGTCGGCGCCGGTCGCCCATTGGCCGGTCGCCGTCTTCTTGCCGCCCGGAATGCCCATCTTGCCGAACAGGATCTCGCCGAGCTGCTTGGGCGAGCCGATGTTGAACTTCTCGCCGGCGAGCTCGTGGATCTCCGCCTCCAGCCGCGCCGCGCCTTGGGCGAAGTCGCCGGACAGGCGCGACAGGATCTGCCGGTCGATGGTGATGCCGGCGGCTTCCATGCGCGCCAGCACCGCCACCAGCGGCCGTTCCAGCGTCTCGTAGATCGGCACCATGCCCTCGGCCACCAGCCGCGGCTTGAACAGCTTCCACAGGCGCAGCGTCACGTCCGCGTCCTCGGCCGCATAGGCGGTGGCCCGGTCGATCGCCACTTCCGAGAAGTTGATCCGGGCCTTGCCCGTGCCGGTGACCTGCGAATAGGCGATCGGCTTGTGGCCGAGGTGGCGCTCGGAGAGCTCGTCCATGCCGTGCGAGCCGAGGCCGCCGTCGAGCACGTAGGACATCAGCATGGTGTCGTCGTAGGGCGCCACGGCGATGCCGAGCTGGCTCATCAGCAGCGCGTCATATTTCAGGTTCTGGCCGATCTTCAGCACGGAGCGGTCTTCCAGCAGCGGCTTCAGCCGCTCCAGGGCCTGCTGCAGCGGGATCTGGCCGGGCAGCAGGCCTCCGCCGAACAGGTCGGCCTTGTCGCGGTGGGTCAGCGGCACGTAGCAGGCGCGGCCGGGCGCCAGCGCCAGCGAGAAGCCGACCAGTTCGGCCTGCATGGCGTCGAGCGAGGTGGTCTCGGTGTCGAAGGCGACGATGCCGCTGTCCCGCGCCTCGGCGATCCAGCGCTCCAGCCCCTCCAGCGTCGTCACCGTCTCGTAGGCCGCCGTATCGACCGGTATCGCCAGCAGCGAAGCCTTGACGCTCTCCGCCAGCGCCGCCGGCGTGCCGGCCGCGAGGCCCGCGGATCCCGCCGGCGCCTCCCTCGCGGCATCTGCGGCGGCAGCCGGCGCCGCGTCCGCCGGCTTGTCCTCCGCCGGAATGCGCAGGCGCTCGTCCGGCTCGATCGCCGCCACGTCGAGCCCGGCATCCTCGGCGATGCGCCGGGTCAGCGTGGTGAACTCCATCGCTTTGAGGAAGGCGATGGCGCCCCTGGCGTCGAGGCCGGGCGCGACGAGGTCGTCGAGCGGCACCTCCAGCTCAACGTCGTCGACCAGCGTCACCAGCTGCTTGGAGATGCGGGCGAGCTCGGCGTTCTCGATCAGGTTCTGGCGGCGCTTCTCCTGCTTGATCTCGGGGGCGCGGGCGAGCAGCGCCTCCAGGTCGCCATATTCGGTGATCAGCTGGGCCGCGGTCTTGATGCCGATGCCGGGCACGCCGGGCACGTTGTCGGTGGAATCGCCGGCCAGGGCCTGCACGTCGACCACCCGGTTCGGGCCGACGCCGAACTTCTCGAACACCTCCGCCTCGCCGATGATGCGCTCGGGCCGCGAGCCCTTGGCCTTCTGGTCGCCCGAGGCCGGGTCGAACATCACCACGCAGGGGCGGATGAGCTGCATCAGATCCTTGTCGGCCGAGACGATGGTCACGTCGGCGCCCGCCTCGCAGGCGATGCGGCAATAAGTGGCGATCAGGTCGTCGGCCTCGTAGCGGATCTGCTCGACCGGCATCAGCCCGAAGGCGCGCACCGCCGCGCGCATCAGCGGGAATTGCGGAATCAGCTCGTCCGGCGGCGGCGGGCGATTGCCCTTGTAGGCGGGATAGATCTCCTTTCGGAAGCTCTCCTCCGACTTGTCGAAGACGATGGCGAGGTGCGAAGGCTTGCGACCCATCACGCCTTCCCTGATCATCTTGTGCAGCACGTTGCAGAACAAGCGCACCGCGCCGGTCGGCAGCCGATCCGACCGGTAGTTGTAGCGCGCATCCTGGTTCATCGACTGGAAATAGGCCCGGAAGATGAAGGAGGAGCCGTCTACCAGGAAGACATGGTCGCCTTGTTGGACGGGGCGGGGCGCGGGCATGGCGGGGCTCTCGATTCTGCGAAAGGGATCATAGCGGCCGCGACGACGAAGGCGAGACCTGTGCGTCCGCCCCGAACCAGCCTTTCGAACGCTCGATAGCCCGGGTGAACACCGGCCTTGCCTGGCGAATCGCCGCGCCGGCGGCGGAGGGTTCGACCAGGCGATCCCCCCCGGCCGGGACCGGCGGCGGCTCGGCCCCCAGGCCGACGAAGCCCAGCATGGCGGCACCCAGCGCCGTGAGGTCGGCGCTGGCGCGCCGGCGAGCCGGGCGGCCCAGGGCGTCGGCCAGGAACTGGACGAAGCCATCGTCATGGCTGAGGCCGCCGTCGAGCGAGACGGCGCCCGAGGCGTCGGGACCGGTCAGCGCCTCGAGCAGCTCGACGGCGCGCAGGGCGATGCCTTCCCAGACGGCGCGGGCCATGTCGGCGGGCGCGGTGTCCTGGCGCAGGCCGATGAACAGGCCCGCCGCGCCGCGATCCCAGTGCGGCGCGGCCAGGCCCGCCAGCGCCGGCACGAAGACGAGGCCGCGCTCCAGCGCCGACGGTCCGGCCCCGAGGGCGCCGTCCATCGGCAGGCCGAGCGTCCGGCCCCAGCCGATGGCGGCGGCGGCGGTGAAGTCGCCGGCATCGAGGGCGTAGAGCGCCGCCTCGCCGGGCAGCTGCCAGGCCACGGTCGGCACCAGCCCCTCTCGGCCGCGCACCGACGCCGGGCCGCTGACGGCCAGGGCGAAGGTGCCGGTGCCGAAGGTGATCTTGGCGTCGCCGGAACTGCGGCAGCCATGGCCGTAGAGCGCCGCCTGCTGGTCGACGAGGCTCGCCGTGAGCGGCATCTCGGCGCCGCCGCGCCGAACGGTGCCGAACCGGCCGGCGCTGGGCAGGATCGGCGGCAGCAGGTCCGGCGGCACGCCGAACAGCGCCGCGAGTTCGCCGTCCCAGCGCCGCGCATCGAGATCCATCAGGCTGGTGCGCGAGGCCGTGGTGACGTCCGTCGCATAGCAACCGGCCAGCCGCTCGAGCAGGAAGGCATCCGAGGTCGCCAGGCCGAGCCTGCCGGCGCCGGCAAGCCCCGCCGCCTCCGGCACCTCGCGCAACAGCCAGGCGAGCTTGGAGGCGGAGAAATAGGCGTCGAGCGGCAGGCCGGCCCGCTCGGCCACCAACGCCCGCCGGGCGGCGTCGAAGCCGTCGAGCAGCGGCTGGGTGCGCTGGTCCTGCCAGACGATCGCCCGGTGCAGCGGTCGGCCGCTGTCGCGGTCCCAGGCGACGACGGTCTCGCCCTGGTTGGCGAGGGCGACGGCATCCGGCACGCCGTGGGCGGCGATCGCCCGATCGATCAGCGCATCGATCGCACCGGCGATCTCCGACGCATCGTGCTCGACCAGGCCGGGCCCCGGAAAATACTGCTGATGGGCGATGCCGCCGACCGTCTCGAAGCGGCCGTCGTCGAACAGGAGATGCGCCTTGGTCGAGGTGGTGCCCTGGTCGATGGACAGGACCTTCATGACGTCTCTCCCCGAAGTTCGCGCGCGATCGCCCGCGCCGCCGCCCGGCCCTCCAGGGCGCAGCCGCCGGAGCTGCGAACGCCGCGCAGCACATTGCCGGCGGCATAGACTGCGGCATCGCTGGTGCGGAAATCGCCCGATACGGCCGGGCCGCCCCTGGGGCCGAAGGCGAGGCCGGCCGCCCGTGCCAGCGAAGCCTCCGGCACCCAGCCGGCGGTGAAGATCACCGCGTCGCAGGCGATCTCCTCGAGGCGCCCCTCGGCATGGCGCAGGCTGACGCCGTCGACCCGCTCCCGGCCATGGATCGCCTCGACGCGGACGCCGAGTTGCACCGGCACGCCGAAGACCAGGCTGGCGCCGGGAGCCACGGGCCAGGGCGCCACGGCCCGCCGCGCTTCGCCGACGATCCTGAGCGGCTTGACGCCGACATGGCGCAGAGTCAGCAGGGCTGAGAACGACACGAGCTCGGTGCCGACGATCACCGGGGCACGACAGGGCGTGCGGCCTTCGAGATAGACGAAGCGCTGCAGCGCGCCGGTGGTGAGGACACCGAAGGGCCGCGAGCCGGAGACGAGGCGCGCGGCGCGCGTGCCCTCGCGCACGCCGGTGGCGAGGAGCAGGCGCCGGGCCTCGAGGCGATAGGGCCCGTCCGGGCCGCTGACCTCGGCGATTCCGCCCGGCCCCAGCGCCGTCACGACATGACCGGTGCGCCGGTCGAGCCCCTCGGTCGCCTGCCGCAGCATCGCGGCGTAGCGCGGGCCGGTCCAGAAGCGATGGAAATCCAGCATGCCGAAGCCACCATGGCCGCAATGGCGCGGCATGCCGCCCGCCTCGGCCTCGCGCTCGAGCACCACGGGCCGCAGCCCGGCCCGGGCGAGTTCGACGGCCGCCGACAGACCGGTCGGGCCGCCGCCGATGATGGCGACATCGGCCGATTCATGCCGCATGGGGCGCCTCCGCCACATCCCCCAGCCGCCCTTCCGCCAGCGAGCAGATCCGCGCCAGGCAGTTAAAGCCCTGGCATCGGCCCATCATCGCCCGGGTGCGGCGCTTCAGGCCGCCGAGGTCGCCGGCCGGCAGCGGCCCGGCCAGCGCGGCCTCGATCTCGTCGGCGGTGACATATTCGCACAGGCAGACGAGATCGCCACGCCCGGGGCGCTGGTGGTCGCGCGGCAGGTGCTCGGCGAGGTTCGGCATGCGGGGCCAGACCGGATCGGGCAGCGGCCTCGGCGCCGCGAAATGCGCGGCCACCAGCTCGGCCACATGCCGCCCGATGCCGAGCGCGGCGGTGAGGCCTGTCGACCGGATGCCGCCGACGACGATCCAGCGCTCTTCCGGCAGGGCCTCGATATAGAAGTCCTTGAACTGCGTCGCCGGGCGGATGCCGGCATAGGTGGCGGTGACCGGCTCCTCGCGCAGGGCCGGCACGATCCGCCAGGCCTCGGCGATCAGCGCCTCCAGCGCGGCGCGCTCCACCGTGCCGGTCTCGCGCTCCTCCTGCTCCTCGGCGGTCGGGCCGACCAGGACATTGCCGAAGATGCTCGGCGTCACCACCACGCCCTTGGTGCGCTCGTTCGGTACCGGCAGCACGATGGTGGAGAGGAAGCGGCGCGCCGTCTTGTCGAACACCACGAACTGGCCCTTGCGCGGCCGGATGGAGAAGGGGCTGGCGCGGTGCAGCGCCTCGACCCGGTCGCCGAAATTGCCGGCGCAGTTGACGACGAGGCGAGCCCGGACGAGGCCCCTGCCGGTCTCGAGGCTCCAGGCGTCGCCGGCGCGCCGCGCCCCGTGCACCTCGGCCCGGCGCAGGACCGTCGCCCCGTTCAGCACCGCCTGCAGCGCATAGGCATGGGGAGCCGACCAGGGGTCGATCAGATGCTCGCCCGGCACCAGCAGCGCGCCGGCCACGCCGGTCGCCAGGTGCGGCGCGCGCTCGAAAATCTCCTCGCGCGCCAGCGGCCGCACCCCGTGCACGCCGTTGCGGCGCGCCTGGTCGGCGATGCCCGGCAGCCGCTGCGTCTCCGCCTCGCTCCAGGCGGCGAGGATGGCGCCGGTCTCCAGCAGGGGCAGGTTCATGCGCTCGCGGATGGCGAGGTACTCGGCCCGCCCGGCCTGCATCAGCCGGACTTCCAGGCTGCCGGGCGGGGCGTCGAAGCCGGTGTGCAGGATGGCGGAATTGCCCTTGCTCGCTCCCGAGAGCAGGTCGCCGCCGCGCTCCAGCAGGACACAGGAGAGGCCGCCGAGCGTCAGCGCCCGCAACACGGCGCATCCGGCGAGGCCGCCGCCGATCACGGCGACATCGTAGAGCGGGGCATCGGACGACATGGCGGCAGATTAAGCGGGATTCTCCGCCGCGCCCAGAGGTCCGGTCCGGCGATGCCCAGAAACTCGCGGCGGCCGGACGCGCCGCGCATGTCCCGGCGGCCGCCCCGGCCTTTCACCGGACGCGCCGAACCTCTATCTTGACGCCATGGCCTTCTCCCCCGACGAACTCGAACGCTATGCCCGCCACATCGTCATGCGCGAGGTCGGCGGCCCCGGCCAGCAGGCGCTGGCCCGCGCCCGCATCCTGGTGGTCGGCGCCGGCGGGCTCGGCGCGCCGGCTCTGCTCTATCTCGCCGCCGCCGGGGTCGGCACGCTGGGCATCGCCGACGACGACACGGTGTCGCTGTCCAACCTGCAGCGGCAGGTGATCCACCGGACCGCGGATATCGGACGCCCGAAGACCGACAGCGCCGGCGATGCCGTCACCGCTCTCAACCCGCATGTCGCGGTCGAGGCCCATGCCGTCCGCCTCGACGCCGGCAATGCCCAGGCGCTGATCGGCCGCTATGACCTCGTGCTCGACGGCTCCGACAATTTCGACACGCGCTATGCCGTGTCCGATGCCTGCTTCTTTGCCCGACGCCCCCTGATCACGGGCGCGCTCGGGGTGTTCGACGCGACGCTCACCACCATCCGCGCCCATGAGGCCGGCGCCGATGGCCGGCCGAACCCGACATGGCGCTGCCTCTTCCCGGAGCGGCCGCCGCCAGGCACGGTGCCGAGCTGCGCCGAGGCCGGCGTGCTCGGGGCGCTTGCCGGCGTGCTCGGCTCGATGATGGCGCTGGAAGCGATTCGCGAGATCGTCGGCTTCGGCGAAAGCCTGGTCGGCCGGCTCATCCATATCGACGCCCGCGCCATGCGCTTCGCCGAGACGCGCTACGGCTGGGATCCCGACAATCCGCTGAACGGCGCGGCGGCGACAGGACGCGGCGATTCGGCTGTTGCGCCGGCCGGCTGACGGTGGCATCTGCGGGCGATGATCGAACCCGTCGCCGCCAGCCGCGTCTTCCTGCGCGCCCTCACCGTGGATGCGCATATCGGCTATTACGCCCATGAGAAGGGCGTGAAGCAGCCGCTCGTCGTCGACGTCGAGATGACGCTCGACCAGGACCGCTTCGGCGACGACGACATCCACCGCACCGTCGACTACACCGTCGTCGCCCGGCACGTCCGCACGCTGGCGGAAAGCCATGTCGACCTGATCGAGACCTTCGTCGAGCGGCTCGCCGATCTGTGCCTGGCCCTGGACCACGTCCTGGCCGTGCGGGTGCGCGTCGAGAAGCCCCGGGCGGTTCCGGGCGCCATGGCCGGCGTCGAGGTGGTGCGGCTGCGCCGGCCCGCGGCCTGATCTGCGGGGCCGCCCGGCCGGCCCGCCCCCTGAGCTCGACGTCATCCGAACCTGACGGGCGGCGAGACGGCGCTCGCCGCGCGAAGTGCCGAACCGTGCCGGCCGGATCGCTTGGCAAGCGCAATCCCTTTCGGGCATGCTGCGCCCGGACGACGTCCGTCGAGACCAGAACAGTAGACGAAACGGTCGATGACGAGAATGCCAATGGGCCTATCGGCAATACCGATCTGGAGGAGGCCGCAGCCTGATGGGCGTGCCAACTGAACCTATTCTCGACGTCATGCGCCGTTCCATGGCCAACCTTAAGTTCGAGGAATCTTGGGGCACCGTCATCGCGGTCGATGGCATGCGTCGGTTTCTCGACCGGTTTGCGGAACTGATCGAGGAGCGACACAAGGCCTCCGGGTGGTATGGCCGTAGGGCCGCCTGACGATGTCCGTTCCGAAGCGCCCCCAAATCTACCACATCGTTCACGTCGACAATCTTGCCTCGATCGTCGCAGACGACGGTCTGTCGCCGGATTCGGTCATGCTTCAGCGTCAAGGCGGAACCATCATTGGCATGGGCAGCATCAAGCAGCGGCGACTCCGCCTGCCGATATCCTGCCACAACGGTACGAACGTGGGCGAATGCGTCCCGTTCTATTTTTGTCCACGTTCGGTCATGCTGTTTGTAATCCATTGCAAGAACCATCCCGAACTGAGCTATCGGGGTGGTCAGGAGCCGATTGTCCATCTCGAAGCCGATCTGCATCAGGCCGTCCAATGGGCGGCCGCGAATGGGCGGCACTGGGCCTTCTCACTTTCGAACGCTGGAGCGTTCTATGCGCAGTTCCGTGCGCGACTGGACCAATTGGACCAGATCAATTGGGACGCCGTCGCGGCGAGGGATTTTCGGTCGGCGGACGTGAAAGAAGGCAAGCAGGCCGAGTTTCTCGTGCAGCAGTCGTTTCCCTGGCACCTCGTAGGGCGCATCGGCGTTCACTCCCAGGCGATGGTGCCGAGAGTTTCCAGCGCGATGCAAAATGCGGCGCACAGGCCAGTGATCGAAATCAGAAGAGACTGGTATTACTGAAGGGATGGCGATGATCGAATTCAGGACCGGTGATATCTTCAGGGCGGACGCGGAAGCGCTCGTCAACACGGTCAACTGTGTCGGCGTCATGGGCCGCGGCATTGCCCTTCAGTTTAAGAATGCGTTTCCGGAGAACTTCAAGGCATACGAAATCGCCTGCAGGCGCGAAGAGGTGCAGCCGGGCAGGATGCTCGTGTTCGAGACAGGTACGCTTACCAATCCTCGGTACATCATCAATTTCCCGACCAAACGGCACTGGCGCGGCAAGAGCCGGATGGAGGACATCGAGGCCGGGCTCAAGGCGCTCGTCGAGGTGATCCACAATCGCGGTATTCGCTCGATTGCCATACCGCCTCTCGGCAGCGGCCTGGGCGGCCTCGACTGGACGGACGTCCGCCCACGCATCGTCCACGCGCTGCGCGGCATCGATGATCTCGACGTCACGATCTTCGAACCCAACGGTGCCCCGGTCGAGACGAAGTCGCGGGACGTTCCGAAGATGACCCCTGGCCGGGCCGCCCTCGTCATGCTCATGCATCGCTATCTGGGCGGGCTCATGGACCCGTTCGTGACGCTCCTCGAACTGCACAAGCTCATGTACTTCATGCAGGAGGCGGGCGAGCCGCTGCAGTTGCAATACGCCAAGGCTCCATACGGACCATATGCGGAGAACTTGCGCCACGTTCTGCGAGCCGTCGAAGGGCACCTCATCGCGGGCTATGATGACGGGGGCGACGCGCCCGACAAGACGCTGGAACTGGTCCCCGGCGCCGTCAATGACGCCGAGGCCTTCCTGGCCGGGAAGCAGGACACGGTCGGCCGCTTCGATCGTGTCGGTGAGCTGGTCGAGGGATTCGAGACGCCATTCGGTCTCGAATTGCTTGCGAGCGTCCACTGGGTTGCGAGCCGGGAGAACGCAACCGGCCCCGATGAAGTGACAACCAAGGTCCATGCCTGGAACGATCGCAAGAGGCGCTTCTCGCCCAGGCAGATCGACATCGCCTTTGAAACCCTTCGCACAAAGGGCTGGCTGACCGGGATGTCCCGGAAAGGGGGCGCCAGGGTTGCCTAAAGCGTTTTGCGATTTGACGGACTCGCGTCAAGTCGCAAAGACGCGTCGAAACAAGGAGTTGGAGCAAAGCGCGTTTCCACCAAAACGCGCTTTGCTCTAGCCGCCCCCGTCCCTTCCGGCTCCGCCATCCCGAAATTGGGACAAAGTCGGGCGGGGAGCCCCCGCCTGTCGCACCGCGCTCCTACAGCCCCTCGAACAGGGCGCTCGAAATGTAGCGCTCGGCGAAGGAGGGGAGGATCACCACGATCGATTTGCCGTCCATGCCCGGCCGCGCCGCCAGTTCGAGCGCGGCCGCGACGGCGGCACCGGAGGAGATGCCGCCGGGAATCCCCTCGACACGGGCCAGCAGGCGGGCGGTGTCGAAGGCGGTCTGGTTGCCGACGGTGATGATGTCGTCGATGATCGAGCGGTCGAGCACCTCGGGGATGAAGCCGGCGCCGATGCCCTGGATCTTGTGCGGGCCGGGCTGGCCGCCGGACAGCACCGGCGAGTCCTCCGGCTCCACCGCGACGATCCGGAGGCTGGGCTTGCGCGGCTTCAGCACCTGGCCGACGCCGGTGATGGTGCCGCCGGTGCCGACGCCGGAGACGAAATAGTCGATATCGCCGTTGGTGTCGTTCCAGATCTCCTCCGCCGTGGTCTTGCGGTGGATCTCGGGATTGGCCGGGTTGCGGAACTGCTGCGGGATCACCGCGTTCGGCAATTCCTTGACGATCTCCTCGGCCTTGGCGACGGCGCCGCGCATGCCCTGGGAAGCGGGGGTCAGCACCAGCTCGGCGCCGAGCAGGGCCAGCATCTTGCGGCGCTCGATCGACATGGATTCCGGCATCACCAGGATCAGCCGATACCCGCGCGCGGCGGCGACGAAGGCGAGCGCGATGCCGGTGTTGCCCGAGGTCGGCTCGACCAGCACGGTCTCGGCGGTGACGGCGCCGGACTGCTCCAGCGCGTCGATCATGCTGACGCCGATGCGGTCCTTGACGCTGGAGATCGGGTTGAAGAACTCCAGCTTGGCCAGGATGCGGGCCTTGACGTTGCGGGCCTTGGCCAGCCGGTTGAGCTGGACCAGCGGCGTGTCGCCGATCGTCTCGGTGATCGACTGATAGACGCGTCCGCGGCCCGGCGCATGCGCCGTCGCGGTGTTGGAGGGCTGCGCGGAAGCGACCATGGCGTTCATTCCCGATTGCGTGGTTGAAGGGAAGCAGGCATTATTTACATAATTATTCGATATTTACGTCAAAACACATTCCAAAATTGACGAGCCTCAGATGGCGAAGTCGATGCCGACCGGCGCGCCGCCGAACACGCCCTTGCCCTCGGCGTCGCGGACGAGATCGTCGACGGTGATCCGGTCGAGCTCGGCCAGGAAGGCGTCGGACGCGCGGCCGACGGCAGGACCGATCACATGATCGACCAGGCGCGAGGACGGAGCCGGCTCGTCGTCGAGAGCGGCCGCTGTCATGGCGGCGCGGACGACGTCGCCGGCGGTGATGCGCCGCCGCTCCCGGGCAAGCTCATAGCCGCCGCGCGGGCCGCGCACGCCCTTGAGGATGCCGTGGCGGACCAGGGCCTGCAGCAGGGTCTCCAGATGCCGCGGCGGCAGGGCGTGCCGGGCGGCGAGCGCCTTGGCGGCCACGGGCGCAGGGCGGGCATGGTGGGCGATATCGACCACGGCGGCGATGCCCAGCATCGAACGGCGCGACAGAAGCTGCATACCCGGGCCTCTCCCCTATGAGGCGGCGGTCCCCGTCGAACCGAAGCCGCCCGCCCCACGCGTCGTCTCGTCCACGGCTACCGCCTCGACCGGCGCGACCCGCGTGACCGGCGCGATCACCAGCTGCGCGATCCGCATGCCGTGCGTCACGACGAACGGCTCCGATCCGAGATTGATCAGCGAGACCTTCACCTCGCCGCGATAATCGGCGTCGACCGTACCCGGGGCGTTCAAGACGGTGATGCCGCTTTTCACAGCCAGTCCGGAGCGGGGACGCACTTGTCCTTCATAGCTCTGTGGAATTTGGAACACCAGCCCCGTCGGCACGAGGGCCCGGCCGAACGGCGCGAGCACCAGGGCTTCCCCCCCCAGCGCCGCCATCAGATCCATGCCGGCGGCGCCCTCGCTCTGATAGGCGGGCAGAGGCAGGTCCGCGGCATGGGAAAGCTTGACGATCGGAAGGGACAGCATGGGCGCACCAGCGGTTGAGGGTGGGGATCTTGCAGGATTTCAGGACCGCGGCGGGACGGGCGCCGTCACGGCCGCGCGACGAGCCGGGCCATGCGCTCGACCAGCGCCCGCGCCACCGCCGCCTTGTCCATCTCCGACCAGCTCTCGACGCCGTCGGCCGTCACCAGGTGCACGGTGTTGCGGTCGCCGCCCATCACGCCGCTGCCGGCGGAGACGTCGTTGGCGACGATCAGGTCGGCGCCCTTGCGCGCGAGCTTGGCCTTGGCATGCTCGATGACCTTCTCGGTCTCCGCGGCAAAGCCGACGACCAGCGGCGGGCGTCCCGCCGGCTCCCGGGCGATGGTCGCCAGGATGTCGGGGTTCTCCACCAGCGCGAGTTGCGGCGCGCCGCCGGCGCCCTTCTTGATCTTCTCGGTTCCGGCTGCGGCCACGCGCCAGTCGGCCACCGCCGCGGCGAAGACGGCGATGTCGGCCGGCATGGCCTGGCGCACCGCCTCCAGCATCTCGCGCGCCGTCTCGACCGCGACGGTGCGCACCCCCGGGGGCGGGGCGATCGTCACCGGGCCGGACACCAGCGTCACCCGCGCCCCGGCCGCCGCCGCGGCGGCGGCAATGGCGTAGCCCTGCTTGCCGGAGGAGCGGTTGGCGATGAAGCGGACGGGATCGATCGGCTCATGGGTCGGCCCCGCCGTCACCAGCACATGCCGGCCGGCAAGCGGCTGCGGCGCGGACGGCCCGGCGCCCGGCAGCGGAATCGCGGTGTCGCCGGCGAGAGCCGCCTCGACCGCCGCGACGATCTCCAGCGGCTCGGCCATGCGTCCGGGGCCGAACTCGCCGCAAGCCATCTCGCCCTCGTTCGGGCCGACCAGGGCCACGCCATCCGCCGCCAGCACCGCGCGGTTGCGGACGGTGGCCGGATGCAGCCACATCCGCACATTCATGGCGGGAGCGATCAGCACCTTCTTGTCGGTGGCCAGCAGGGTGGTGGAGGCAAGGTCGTCCGCCCGTCCCTGCGCCATCTTCGCCATCAGGTCGGCGGTGGCCGGGGCGACGACCAGCAGATCGGCGTCGCGCGAGAGCTGGATGTGTCCCATCTCCACCTCGTCGGTGAGGGAGAACAGGTCGGTGAACGCCTTGTCGCCGGTGAGGGCGGCGACGGAGAGCGGCGTGACGAACTCCTGGGCCGCCCGGGTCAGGATCGCCCGCACGCGCGCGCCGCGTTCCCGCAGGCGGCGAATCAGATCCAGGGCCTTGTAGGCGGCGATGCCGCCGCCGATGACGAGCAGGATGCGCTTGCCGGCGAGGGAGGAGGTCATGGGCTCATTCCAGTGCGTGAGCGGCATAGCACGCCGGAAGACCCGCGGTGAATTCCCGTCCGCCTACGGATTGGAAACCGGGCTCGGCACCCCGGCCAGCACGCGCCGCGCCACCCCGTCATAATCGCCGTCGAAATGATGGCCGCCGGGCAGGGTGACGATCTCGACCCGCAGGGGATCGAGCAGGTCGCAGGCCGAGCGCCGGCCTTCGTCGGCGCCCTGGATGCACTGGATCCTGGGCCCGTCGATGCCGGCGATCGCCGGCATCGTCCGACGGTGTGCGGCCGCCATCTTCCAGAAGCCGACGGCATAGTCGGCGATGCGCGACAGCCCGATCAGCGACACCAGACGCACCCGGGCCCGGGTGGCCGGGGCAAGGTCGGCGAACACCGTCGCCGCCACGTCGGCGCCGAAGGAATAGCCGACCAGGATCAGCGGCCGGTCGGGCGGGAAGACCGCGACCATGCGCTCGATGACGGCGGCGGTCTCCTCGGGCGTGCGGCGCCAGATGAAATAGGCGAGGCTGTTGAGGCCGACGGTGGTGACGCCGGCCCGGGCGAAATCACGTGCCAGCCGGTCGCCCAAGCCCCACCAGCCGCCGTTGCCCGACAGCAGGATGGCGATCGGGCCGTGCGGGTCGTGGCCGTCCACCATCACCACCGGCAGGTCGGCCAGGCCCGGGGGCACCTCGGCGGCGAGCGGCTGGCCGAGCCTGCCCCAGAGCGGCCGGGCGAACTGCGGGAACCAGCGCGGCACGATCCGGCTGGCGCCATAGACCAAGCCCAGCGCCGCGCACAACGCGACGCCGAGGCGAACGAGGGATCGGGATCTGATCATACGACACCGCTGCGGCAGAACGGCTGTTGTCCACGCGCAGCAAGGCGCCACGAAGGCGCAAAAGCGGCATCGGCATGCCGCAACCGGCGCCTCAGCGAGGCGCCAGCACCATCACCATCTGCCGGCCTTCGAGCGCGGCATCGGATTCGACCTTGGCGATCGTCCCGGTGTCGTCCTTGACCCGGTTGAGCAGGCGGTAGCCGATCTCCTGGTGCGCCATCTCGCGCCCGCGGAAGCGCAACGTCACCTTGACCTTGTCGCCTTCCTCGAAGAAGCGCTTCATCGCCTTCATCTTGACGTCGTAGTCATGGTCGTCGATCGCCGGCCGGAGCTTGATCTCCTTGATCTCGACGGTCTTCTGGTTCTTGCGGGCCTCGGCAGCCTTCTTCTGTTCGTTGAACTTGAACTTGCCGTAGTCCATGATCTTGCAGACGGGCGGCTCGGCATTGGCCGCCACCTCGACCAGATCGAGCCCGGCCTCGAAAGCCATGGCGATCGCGGTCCTCGTCTCAGTGATCCCGCGGTTCTGGCCGTCTTGATCGATCAGCATGACTTCGCGGTTTCGGATCTCCTCGTTGGTGCGCGGACCGTCTTTCACGACCGGCGCTGCGGTCCTCATCGGGCGACGAATGGCTGTGGTCTCCTGTGCCGTTTCGCTGTTGTCTCGTATGGCGCGCAAAAGGGCTCACGCTCGCGGCGCGCCGGATCGAACAAGATTGGCGCGAAGCGGCCCGAAGTCAACGGGTCGAGCTCGAACCGTCGCAGAATCCTGCATTCGGAATGCCGTCGGAGGCGATTGAATCACCAGCACCGGGGCTCACGCGGCGGCCGGCAGGCGCGACACCAGGAGCTTGTCGATGCGCCGGCCGTCCATGTCGACCACCTCGAATCGCCAGCCCGCCCATGAGACATGGTCGCCCTCCTCCGGCATGCGGGCCAGGCGGCTGAGCACGAAGCCGGCGATGGTGTGGAAATCCTCGTCCTTCGGCCAGTCGGAGATCTGCAGCCGCGCGAAGGCCTCCACGGCGCTCATGCCGCCGTCGACCAGCAATGAGCCGTCCTCGCGCACCGCCACTTCCGGCGAGGGATCGCCGGCATCGGCGATGTCGCCGGCCAGGGCCTCGAGCAGATCGGTCTGGGTGACGAGCCCCTGCAGGGCGCCGTATTCGTCGACCACGATCGCCATCCGCACCGGCTGGGCCTTGAAATGCTCCAGCACGCTGAGGACCGGGATCGACTCGTACAGGACCAGCGGCTGGCGCAGCATCGCCATCGGATCGAACTGCTTGCCGTCGAGGGCCTGGTCGAGCAGGTCGCGCTTGAGCATCATGCCGACGACGTTGTCGGACTCGCCCCGCCCGACCAGCAACTGCTCGTGCGGGCAGTCGCGAATCGCCTTCAGCGTCACGTCCAGCGGGTCGTCGGCATCGATCCAGTGAATGTCCGGCCGCGGCGTCATGAAATCGCCGATCGGCCGCTCGCCGATGTTGAAGATGCGCTCGACCACCTCGTGCTGGGTCTGCTTGAGCAGGCCCGCCTGGTGGCTGGCGGCGACCAGCATCTTCAGCTCCTCGGCCGAATGCAGCGATTCCTCGCCCGCGCCGGGTTGCAGGCCGGCGAGGCGCAGCGTCTGGTTGCCGAGCCAGTTGAGCGAGGCGATCGCCGGGCGGAAGACGGCGAGGAACCAGCCGAGGGGGCGGACCACGGCCAGCGAGGTCCTCTCGCTGCGCTGCAAAGCCAGGCTCTTGGGCGCCAGCTCGCCGAACACGATGTGCATCGCCGTGATGATGGTGAAGGCGATGATCACCGCGATGGTGTGGGCGCCGGCGGCGGGAAGGTTGCCCGGCAGCCACGACAGCAGAGGCTCGATGACGCGCGCCAGCGCCGGCTCGCCGAGCCAGCCCAGGCCGAGGGACGAGATGGTGATGCCGAACTGGCAGGCGGCGAGATAGGCGTCGAGCCGCTCGGTGGCGCGCTGCAGCCCCCTGGCGTTCGATCGTCCCTCGGCGACCAGTTCCGCGACCCGGCTGCGCCGGACCGCCACCAGCGCGAATTCGGCCGCCACGAAGAATCCGTTGGCGAGAACCAGGAAGACCACGGCGAGCAGGCCGAGAACCACCATCGTCGTATCGTCGAGAAGAGACATTCCATCCGTCAGGAGCGGTCAATCGGAGGGCGATGGATAGCATAGGCGTGGGGTGATCGTCGCGCTCCTTGCGGGAGGTGGACCTTCCGCCGGCGGCGGGCGTCGAGCCGAGGCGGTCGCCACCCGCGGTCCCACCCTGTCGACCGGGGGTGGGCCACCAGGCTCGTCCGGGCGCCGGAACGCCCTACATGCCGGCCGCCAGGACCTCCGCATAGACGGCGAGCGTCGCCCGGCTCATCGCCTCCAGCGAAAAGTGCTGCTCCACATGGGCCCGCGCCCGCAGCGCCAGGGCGTCGCGGGCCGAGGCGCCGAGGTCGAGAGCTTCGGCCAGCGCCTCGGCCAGGGCAGCGGGGTCCCCGGGCGGCACGCGCCAGCCGGTGCGCACCAGCGAGGGTGTGTCGGGCGGGGCCAGCACGGTTTCGGGCGTTGCGCCATGATCGGCGACGATCACCGGGCAGCCCATGGCCTGCGCCTCCACCGCCGTGCGGCCGAAGGCTTCGGGGCTGGTGGAGGGAATCGCGGCAGCGGCCGAAGCCAGATAGGCGGCCGGCATGTCCGAGCAATGGCCGACGCGGCGCACCAGCCCGACCAGCCCCTTCTCCACCACCATGGCATCGAGCGCGGCGACATAGCCGTCCCGCCCCTGATGGTCGCCCGCCAGCACGAAGGCCGTGTCCTGCCGGCCCTGGCCGACCAGGATGGCCGCAGCCTCGATCAGCACGCGCTGGCCCTTCCAGCCGGTGAGGCGGCCGGGCAGCAGCACGATGCGCTGATGCGGCGCCACGCCCCAGAGCTGGCGGAGCGCCTCGACCCGGTCATGCGACACCGCCGCCGGGCTGAAGACCGAAAGGTCGGTGCCGCGATGGATCACGCGCAGGCGCGGGGCCGCCTCCGGCCACGCCTCGATGATCGCCCGGGCGGTAAAGTGCGAGTTGGCGATGACGGCGTCGCCCCGGGCCATGATCGAGTTGTAGCGCTGCTTCAGGCTGTTCGTCGCCGAGTAGGCGCCGTGATAGGTGGTGACGAACGGCACGCGCAGGCGCCGGGACGCCCAGTAGCCCGACCAGGCGGGGGCACGCGAGCGGGCATGGATGATGTCGACGTTCTCCTCGTTCGCGAGGCGGATCAGCCGGCCGACATTGCTCCAGATGCGCAGCGGATTCTTGCTGGCGGCCGGAAACGGCACCCACAGGCCGCCTCGCGCCTGCAGCTCGCCGACCAGCCGGCCGCCCTGGGTGGCGACGAGGGCGCGGGCGCCGGCATCCGCCAGCGCCGCGGCAATGTCGATGGCGGTGCGCTCGGCACCGCCCTCCTCCAGGGTCGGTATGAGCTGCAGGACCGTGACGCCGACGAGGGACTCGAGGGCGCCGCGGCGGTCCCCGACCGCACCGGCGCCCGAAAATGCTGCTGTGGTGACTGGAACATCCGGCATGGCATCGCTTATAAGCACGCCCCCCTGGCCGAGGAAACCTCCTCCATGTCCGAACCCAATTTTCTCGATGTCGGCGAAGGCGCGGAACAGCGGCGCATCGCCTGGCGGCACCAGCCGGGCGCGGCCGGCGCCCTGCGGCCGGGCGTGGTCTGGCTCGGCGGATTCCGCTCCGACATGCTGGCGACCAAGGCGAGCCACCTCTCCGAATGGGGCGCCCGCACCGGCCGGCCGGTGACGCGCCTGGACTATTCCGGCCACGGCGAATCGGGCGGACGCTTCGAGGACGGCACGATCGGGCGCTGGCTGGAGGAAACGCTGGCGGTGATCGCGGCTGCGACCGCCGGCCCGTCGATCCTGGTCGGCTCCTCGATGGGCGGCTGGATCGCCCTGCTGGCGGCCCGACGCCTGGCCGGCACGGCCAGGGCGCCCGCCGGCCTGGTGCTGATCGCTCCGGCGGCCGACTTCACGGAACGGCTGATGTGGGCCGAATTTCCCGAGGCGGTGAAACGCGAGGTAATGGAGCGCGGCTTCTGGCTGCGGCCGTCGGCCTATTCGGACGAGCCCTATCCGATCACCCGGGCCCTGATCGAGGAGGGCCGGCGCCACCTCCTGCTCGATGCCGGCCTCGCCCTCGCCTGCCCGGTGCACATCCTGCAGGGCATGGCCGACCCGGACGTGCCCTGGCAGCATGCCATGGCGCTGGTCGAGCGCCTCGACGCCGACGCGGTGACGACCACGCTGATCAAGGACGGCGATCATCGCCTGTCGCGCCCGCAGGATCTCGCCATGCTGATCGAGGCGGTGGAGCGCACCGCCTGACCGCCGCCGCACGCCCGCCTGTCACACCGCTGCCACGATACGGGCGGAGATGATGCAGTGCAACACGAGGATGCCTCCATGCTCAAAGACAAGGCCGCCGTCGTCACCGGCTCCACCTCCGGCATCGGGCTCGCCATGGCGCGCGCCTTCGCCAAGGAGGGCGCGCACATCATGCTGAACGGGCTCGGCGACGCCGCCGAGATCGAGAAGACCCGGGCCGGCATCGAGGCCGAGTTCGGCGTCAAGGTGCTGTTCTCGGGCGCGAACCTGATGAACGGCGCCGAGGTGACCAAGCTGGTCACCGATGCCGAGGCCGCCTTCGGCACCGTGGACGTGCTGGTCAACAACGCCGGCATCCAGCATGTCGACCCGATCGACGTGTTTCCGGACGACAAGTGGGAGGCGATCATCCGCCTCAACCTCGTCGCCTCGTTCTACGCCATCAAGGCGGCCCTGCCCGGCATGAAGAAGACGGGCTGGGGCCGCATCATCAACACCGCCTCGGCGCATGCTCTCGTCGCCTCGCCGTTCAAGTCCGCCTACGTCGCCGCCAAGCACGGCATCGCCGGCCTGACCAAGACGGTGGCGCTCGAGGTGGCCGAGCAGGGCATCACCTGCAACTCGATCTGCCCCGGCTATGTCTGGACGCCGCTGGTAGAGGCGCAGATCCCCGACACGATGAAGGCACGCAACCTGACCCGCGAGCAGGTCATGCACGACGTGCTCCTCACCGCCCAGCCGACCAAGCAGTTCGTCACCGTCGACCAGGTCGCGGCCCTGGCCGTGTTCCTGTGCACGGACGCCGCCTCCCAGATCACCGGCGCGAACCTGTCCATGGACGGCGGGTGGACGGCCGCGTGAAGGCCAGGCCGAGGAAGCCCGTCAACCTGGCGCTGCAGGGCGGAGGCGCCCACGGCGCCTTCACCTGGGGCGTGCTCGACGCGCTGCTGGAGGACGGCCGGCTCGAGGTCAAGGCGATCACCGGCACCAGCGCCGGCGCGATGAACGCCGTGGTCTGCGCCGAAGGCTATCTGGAGGGCGGCTGCGACGGCGCCCGCCGCCAGCTCGAGCTGTTCTGGCGCGAGGTCAGCCGCGAGGGCGCATTCTCGCCGCTGCAGCGCACCCTGTTCCAGCGCCTGATGGGCGACTGGTCGCTCGACCGCTCCTGGATCGCCCAGTGGTGGGAAACGTCGCTGCGGATGTACAGCCCCTACGAGCTCAATCCGCTGAACCTCAATCCGATGCGCGACTTCCTGGCCGGGATCATCGATTTCGACCGCGTGCGCCGCGAGGCCGGCATCCAGCTGTTCATCTCCGCCACCAATGTGCGCACCGGTCGCATCCGCGTCTTCGAGAACCACGAGCTGACCGCGGACATGGTGATGGCCTCGGCCTGCCTGCCGCAGACCTTCCAGGCCGTGATGGTCGACGGCGAGGCCTATTGGGACGGCGGCTACATGGGCAATCCGGCCATCTTCCCGCTGTTCTACAAGCCGACGCCGGACGACACCCTCCTCGTTCAGATCAATCCGATCCATCGCGACGAGCTGCCGCGCAGCGTGGTGGACATCGCCAACCGGCTGAACGAGATCACCTTCAACGCCTCGCTGCTGAGCGAGTTCCGCGCCATCAAGACGATCAAGGACCTGATCGCCAAGGGGCGGCTCACCGTGCACGAGTACCGCGACGTGCGCCTGCACCGCATCGCCGTCGACAGCACGATCAAGAACCTCGACGCCTCCTCCAAGCTCAATGCCGAGTGGGATTTCCTGCTGATGCTGCGGGACAAGGGCCGGGAGGCGGGCCGGCGCTTCCTGGCCGAGCACTTCGACGATATCGGCAAGAGGGCGACGCTGGATCTGGCCGATCCGACGGCCTGACCGCCGGCCGATGCGCGCCTTGCACCGGCCAGCCCCCTCGTCTAAGGCATCGTCCGCGGATGGGCGCCGGCCGCGGGCGACGCCGCATCGCGTCCGGCATTCCCCAGAGGTGACGACATGGCGACCCACAAGCTCCTGCTCCTGCCCGGCGACGGCATCGGCGTCGAAGTGATGGCGGAGGTGAAGCGCCTCGTCGCCTTCCTCAACACGTCCGGCCTCGCCTCCTTCGAGACGGAGGAGGATCTGGTCGGCGGCAGCGCCTACGACGCCCACGGCAAGGCGATCTCCGACGCGGCCATGGATCTGGCCCAGGCGGCGGACGCGGTGATCTTCGGCGCGGTCGGCGGACCGAAATGGGCCGACGTGCCTTACGAGGCCCGTCCCGAGGCCGGCCTCCTGCGTCTGCGCAAGGATCTCGGCCTGTTCGCCAATCTGCGCCCGGCCGTGTGCTATCCCGCCCTCGCCGACGCATCCTCGCTCAAGCGCGAGCTGGTCGAAGGCCTCGACATCATGATCGTGCGCGAGCTCACCGGCGGCGTCTATTTCGGCGAGCCCAAGGAGATCGTCACGCTGGAGAACGGCCAGAAGCGCGCCGTCGACACGCAGGTCTATTCCACCTTCGAGATCGAGCGCATCGCCCGCGTCGCCTTCGACCTCGCCAAGGTGCGCCGCAACAAGGTGACGAGCTCGGAAAAGCACAACGTCATGAAGTCCGGCGTGCTGTGGAAGCAGGTGGTGACCGCCGTCCACAAGGCGGAATATCCGGGCATCACCCTCGAGCACATGCTCGCCGACAATTGCGGCATGCAGCTGGTGCGCACGCCCAAGCAGTTCGACGTCATCGTCTGCGACAACCTGTTCGGTGACATGCTCTCCGACGTCGCGGCCATGCTGACCGGCTCGCTGGGCATGCTGCCCTCGGCCTCGCTGGGCGAGGCCGACGCCAAGACCGGCAAGCGCAAGGCGATGTACGAGCCCGTGCACGGCTCGGCGCCCGACATCGCCGGCAAGGGCCTCGCCAACCCGATCGCCACCCTCGCCTCGTTCGGCATGGCGCTGCGCTACTCCTTCGGCCTTGCGGAGGCGGCCGACCGGCTCGACCGGGCCATCGCCGCGGTGCTCGACCAGGGCCTGCGCACCCGCGACATCGCCGCTCCCGGCAAGAACTCGGTCTCGACCAGCGAGATGGGCGCGGCCGTGGTCGAGGCGATGGCCAGGGCCTGACCGCAGCCCGCGGTCCTATTGCGCGGCAAAGCTGCTGCGCAGCTTCGGCAGCACAGCGCCGCTGTCGAACCAGGCGCGCCGGGCGCCGGTGGCCCGAAGGTCGCCGGCGCCGCAATAGTCGCGCCGCCGCTCGGCTCCGGCGAAGAAGGCGCGCAGCCGCGCATCGCCCATGGCGACCAGAGCCAGCCTGTCCACCAGGCATCGCGCCATGCGGCGATCGACGGGGACGTCCGCGCTGCCGCAATAGAGGCCGTCGAAGACCAGCTCCAGATGCGGCACCTGCCGGCTGAAGGCGAGGCAGGCCCGGCCGCCGGCCGCCACCTCGACGGCGGCGAAGGCGCCGAACTTGCTCGGCATCGGCCGCGGCATCGCGGTGCCGGCGACGGACGCCTCGGCCAGGCGCGCCGCGGCGCCCGCCACGTCGAGCGGCGTGCCGGTGACGCGCCGCTGCACCGAGACGGCGATGAACGGACCGGCCTGCGCCAGCGAGCCGACGCGCAGCGTGTCACGCCGGGCATCGCCGTCGACGCGCCGCTCCCCGACATAGCGCGGGCTCGCGATCCCGTTCGGCAGCGGCAGCGCGAACAGTTCCAGCGGCCGCTCGACCACCACCCATCCCTGTTCCCAGGTCGTCCCGAAGCTCGGCGGCGCCGAGGCAGCGGGCCGTGCATGCGGGATCGCCGCCCAGGCGAGACCGGCAAGGGTCAGGGCGGCGGCGATACCCGCGGCGACGCGCTTGCGGGCGCAAAGGCGCAAGACGGCGAGGCCGAAGCTGAAGGGTCGGATCACGGCGGCGGCGATCCGTCGCATCCTCCACACGAAGTCGGCAAGGCCTGAAGCCGCTGCATCGGCCAGTCCGCCGGCACCAGCGGCGGCAAGATGCAGCGCCAGGCGCCGGCAGGTCCG
The DNA here is from genome assembly GCF_057554225.1 of Labrys sp. Lb11. Classification (NCBI taxonomy): domain Bacteria; kingdom Pseudomonadati; phylum Pseudomonadota; class Alphaproteobacteria; order Hyphomicrobiales; family Xanthobacteraceae; genus Labrys; species Labrys sp. Lb11. The sequence continues at coordinate 487,463 of NZ_BAAJOT010000004.1, read as the reverse complement.
AGCCGGCCGCCGGATGCGGTCCGGGACGACGAGCCTCGCCGGCCGGAGCCGGACCGCCCATGCGGTGAAGCCGATCCGCCCGCCCCGATCATCCGCGCACCAGCCCCGCAGGGCGGAGCAGGCGCGGAACAGGCGCCCGGCCATCGCCGCCGCCAGCTGCCAGCCGTGCCGGCGCAGCCGCCCGGTCCGCGCCGGGCCGGCCCGTTCGAGCTGCGCATGCACCAGTGCGGCCCGCATCTCCGCGAGATAAGTCATGACACCATCCCGGCCGTTGATCCGGCCTGTCCTGCGCATCATGAAGCCGTGCCGGCGGTTGCCCGTTCCTTGCCGGCGGCCGGCAATCCGATCTCAGCCTTAACCATCGCCGATCAAGGATCGTTAACGTTCCGTTGCCGCAGACCTCGAATTTGCCAGACGACGGCATGAGTGATACTTCCACGCGCCCGCGCATCGTGCAGCGGGCGGACGCACGCTGGAGTGCGAAAGGAAGAGGACAGTGGGTTACAAGGTCGCCGTCGTCGGCGCCACAGGCAATGTGGGCCGCGAAATGCTGAACATCCTGGCCGAGCGGGCGTTCCCCGCCGACGAGGTCGTGGCGCTTGCTTCGCGCCGCAGCCTGGGTACGGAAGTTTCGTATGGCGACACGATCCTGAAAACCAAGGCCCTCGACACTTACGACTTCTCCGACACCGACATCTGCCTGATGTCGGCGGGCGGCGAGGTGTCCAAGGAATGGTCGCCGAAGATCGGCGCGCAGGGCTGCGTCGTCATCGACAATTCCTCGGCCTGGCGCTACGACCAGGACGTTCCGCTGATCGTGCCGGAAGTGAACGCCGACGCCATCGCCGGCTTCACCAAGAGGAACATCATCGCCAATCCGAACTGCTCCACGGCCCAGCTGGTGGTGGCGCTGAAGCCGCTGCACGACCTCTACGGCATCAAGCGCGTGGTGGTCTCGACCTACCAGTCGGTCTCCGGAGCCGGCAAGGAAGCGATGGACGAGCTCTTCACCCAGACGCGCGCCGTCTTCGTCACCGATCCGGTCGAGGCGAAGAAGTTCCCCAAGCGCATCGCCTTCAACGTGATCCCCCACATCGACGTGTTCATGGAGGACGGGTACACGAAGGAGGAGTGGAAGATGATGGTCGAGACCAAGAAGATCCTCGACCCGAAGATCAAGCTCTCCGCCACCTGCGTGCGCGTGCCGGTGTTCGTCGCCCATTCCGAGGCGGTCAACATCGAATTCGAGAAGCCGGTGACGGCCGACGAGGCGCGCGACGTGCTGCGCTCCGCGCCGGGCTGCCTGGTGATCGACAAGCGCGAGCCCGGCGGCTACATCACGCCCTACGAGGCGGCGGGCGAGGACGCGACCTACATCTCGCGCATCCGCGAGGACGCGACGGTCGAGAATGGCCTGGCGATGTGGATCGTCTCCGACAACCTGCGCAAGGGCGCGGCGCTGAATGCGATCCAGATCGCCGAATGCCTGGTCAACCGCAAGCTGCTCGCCAACCGCAAGCACGCGGCCTGACTCGCGATACCATCGCCGCCGGCGACCCGGCCTTCAATCCAGCCCCTCTTCTGTCCGGAAGAGGGGCTTTTTATTGCCGCGCCGTCACCGGCGGACCGGTCCGAAGCCGGCCTGCCGGCACGATACCATCCATTGCCCGCGGACCGGCGTCCGAAGGCCGGCCACCATGTTATCCCCCAAGCAACAGGCCGTAGCTTCTGCCCCCCGGGGCAAGATGCTGTTTGAACAGCTCGCGATGCTCTTGCCCCGCACCAGAGCGGGACTTCACCGCAGGGCCTGTAAGAGCCCCCCGCCGTCAGGCCTCGATGCCGCCGAACAGCGTCATGTCGTCGCGGTGGATCATCTCGCTGCGGCCGCGATAGCCGAGCACGCCCTCGATCGCCTTGCTCCTGCGCCCGGCGATCTGGGCAGCGTCGCCGACGTCGTAGGCGACGATGCCGCGGCCGACCTCGGCGCCGGCGGGGTCGCGGATCACCACCGCATCGCCGCGGGCGAAGGAGCCCTCGACCCGCACCACCCCGGCCGGCAGCAGGCTGGCGCCGCCGCGCAGGGCCTTGGCCGCGCCGGCGTCGACATGCAGCGCCCCGCGCGGCTCCAGATGGCCGGCGATCCACTTCTTGCGGGCGGTGACCGGGTTCGACGAGGTCAGGAACCAGGTGCAGCGGCCGCCATTCTCGATATGCGCCAGCGGCGAGAGCATGTGGCCGGAGGAGATCACCATGGCCGTGCCGCCGCCGACCGCGATCTTGGCCGCCTCGACCTTGGTGCGCATGCCGCCGCGCGACAATTCCGAGGCGGCTTCGCCGGCGACGCCCTCGATCTCGGCGGTGATCCGCGGCACGACCGGGATGAGCTGGGCGTTGGGGTCGCGGCTCGGCGGCGCGGTGTAGAGCCCGTCGATGTCGGAGAGCAGCACCAGGCAGTCCGCCGCGGCCATGGTGGCGACACGGGCCGCCAGGCGGTCATTGTCGCCGTAGCGGATCTCGGAGGTCGCCACCGTGTCGTTCTCGTTGACGACCGGCACGCACTTCAGCTCCAGCAGCTTGGCGATGGTGTTGCGGGCGTTGAGGTAGCGCCGCCGCTCCTCGGTGTCGTTGAGGGTCACCAGGATCTGCGCCGCGGTCAGCTTGCGCTGGCCGAGCGCGTCGGCCCAGGCATGGGCGAGGGCGATCTGGCCGACCGCGGCCGCCGCCTGGCTGGCCTCGAGCGTCAGCGCCCCTTTCGGCAGCTTCAGGATGGTGCGGCCGAGGGCGATGGCGCCCGACGACACCACCAGCACGTCGGCGCCGCGCCCGGCATGGCGCGCCAGGTCGTCGACGAGCGAGGCCAGCCAGTCGTGCCGCGGCCGGCCCTTGGCCTTGTCGATCAGGATCGAGGAGCCGATCTTGACCACGATGCGGCGATAGCTGCTGAGCGAGGGTATCATGACGGGAATCATCGGAACGGCCCCGCCCGGGGCAGCCGGGCGACAGTCTTGACGGATCGCGCGGCCGCCGCCCGGCGCGCCGGGCCCTGCGGCAGGCGGCCGGGAGGCAGGCTCAGCGGGTCGGGACCGGCTTCTCGCCGCGATAGTCGTAGAAGCCGCGCTTGACCTTGCGGCCGAGCCAGCCGGCCTCGACATATTTGACCAGCAGCGGGCAGGGCCGGTACTTCGAATCGGCCAGCCCCTCATGCAGCACCTGCATGATGGACAGGCAGGTGTCGAGGCCGATGAAGTCGGCCAGCTGCAGCGGCCCCATCGGGTGGTTGGCGCCGAGCTTCATCGCGGTGTCGATCGAGTCGACCGTGCCGACGCCCTCGTAGAGCGTGTAGATCGCCTCGTTAATCATCGGCAGCAGGATACGGTTGACGATGAAGGCCGGGAAGTCCTCGGAGACGGCGATGGTCTTGTCGAGCCGGTTGCAATAGCCCTTGGCCGCGTCGAAGGTGGAGTCCTCGGTGGCGATGCCGCGGATCAGCTCGACCAGCTGCATCACCGGCACCGGGTTCATGAAATGGATGCCGATGAACTTTTCCGGCCGGTCGGTCGCCGCCGCCAGCCGCGTGATCGAGATCGACGAGGTGTTGGTGGCCAGGATGGCCGACGGCTTCAGGTGGCGGCAGACCTGGCCGTAGATCTTGACCTTGACCTGCTCGTTCTCGGTGGCCGCCTCGATCACCAGGTCGCAGTCGGCGAGGCCCGCCGTGTCGGCGGTGCCGCTGATTCGCGGCAACGCCGCCTGACGCTGGGCCTCGGTGATGGTGCCCTTGGCCACCTGCCGGGCCAGGGTGCCGTTGATCGTGGCGAGGCTCTCGTTGATGCGATCGGTCGAAATGTCGTTGAGGACGACGCCGATGCCGGCCAGCGCCGACACATGCGCGATCCCGCTGCCCATCTGGCCAGCGCCGATGATGCCAACCGTTTTGATCTCGACCGTCATTTCAGTTCCCTAGGGCCTATCATTCGAAGATGGGGTGGCGCGTCGCGGCGAAGCGAAAAGCACCGCCCGCAGCACCCGCTGCCTGCCGATATCTCGCGACCCGGCGTCGATCTTACCCATGCAGCACCAGCGAGGGAAGGACCAACACCGGCGACGCCGCGCGAACCTGCAATGAAATCCGGCCGCCCATCGGTTCCAAGCCAGGCAGGCGCCGGCGAGGTCTTTGACGACATCCGGCAGAAAGAGCGTCTCACCCGCTTGCACGCTCCGCGCCGACCTGTTATGAGGCCGGCCTCCGCAAGCGATGGGCGCGTAGCTCAGCGGGAGAGCACTACGTTGACATCGTAGGGGTCACAGGTTCAATCCCTGTCGCGCCCACCATCGCACCAAGCGCTCAGTTTGAGCGGCCCCGCCGGGTCCATGCCAGCATCTCGACGCCGGCCAGCGCGACGACAGCGCCGATCACCAGCCATTGCGGGCGGCCGGTCATGAAGCTGCCGCCGATCAGCCCGAGCCCCTGGCCGGCCCAGACCAGGCCGACCAGGACCAAGGCTGCGCCGACGACCCGTCCCGCCGTCCTCATCCGGCCTCGGGAGGGCGGCGGCCGCGGGCCAGGACCATGCGGCCGAGCCGGCTGAGCCGATAGCCGATCGGGAAGGCGGCGCGGTTGAAGCGCGGCGCGCTGGGGCCGACCTCGGCGATGCCGAGCTGGATCAGCCGCTCGGCCACGATCGGCCCGACATAGGAGCGCATCGCCAGCGGCTCGAAATCCAGCTTCGCTTTGGCAAGCTCTCCCACCGCACGCCATTCGCGGCCGGTGAGCGCCGTCCGCTCGAGGACCTCCTCGGCCCGCAGCGCCCTCGCCGGCATTGCCGCGCGGCGCGGATCCTCGTCGCCGCGCTGCAGCAGTTGCCGGCGCGGCCCGCTCCGGGGCGCGACTTCGGTATCACTCATCAAATTGAACCGTTTCATGTTGCACCGCACACGATCAATCGCAAACGACAGAGCCCTCGGCCGCTCTGGCCTCGGTGCTCCACCGCGCTCGCCAACCGGGCGACGCGCCTGCCATTCCAGACAGATCGCCCAAGAAGACGGCGAAAACACGAATATCACCACGACGCGATGAGAGTGCCATGCAATCCGCGCAACGCCGGCATCATTGTGCAGCGCATCTATGGATGCTGCAAGGCAATAGAGACGTCCCCATCTCAACCGCTCCCGGATCCCGATCCGGCTTGCCGGGACGGCCCGGCCAGCAACCTTGGGATTGAGCCATGCGCATTCTTCTTTCCGCCTTCGCCCTGGCGCTCGCGACCGCCGGCACCGCTTCGGCCGACACGGTGCCGGCCCGGCATGCCCGCAGCATCGACCTCGGCCCGGTCAAGGGCGTGGCCTACTATACCGCCGAGGCCGACGGCTATCACGTCGTCGCCACCCTGGCCGGCGGCGAGGCGGCGCCCCCGGTCCGGTTCATCGCGACTCTGGCCGACGGCCAGAAGCTGACGATCTCGACGCCCGGCGCCGAGCGGGAGCCCGGCGCCGTCGTCGACATCATCCGCCGCGGCGACAGCCTGTGGATCGACCCGGTCCCGCCCCCGACCCGTTGAGCGCCGCGTCTCGCCATGCACGGGGGAGCCCCGCGCACGGCCGACGGACTCAGCGCCGGGGGTAGCTGTGGAGGATCGCGTCCTCCAGGCCGACCGGCACCTTCAGCGACCAGGCCCGGCAGAGCATGACGACGTCGAGCGGCTCGGCGGCGACCTCGCCCGTCGCCAGGTCGACCCAGCGGCTCTCGCGGCGCCCGTCCCGGAACTCCCAGGCGCGCAGGAAGATCCGGTCCCCGGCCAGCCCGAGAAAGCCCGGCAGGGCGAGGTCGTCGCCCGGCGACCAGTCCTCGGCATATTGGGAAAGCTGGAAATAGGCGCCCGGCACCGGCACGGTGTTGCTGGCATCGTCGAAGGTCACGACCAGCGCCGCCACCCGGTCCCCGCCGCCGGCGATCCAGTCCAGCGCCACGAAGACCTGCGGCTCCGCCGTGGCGATGACCCATCCCGAGCGCCCGCCCTCGGAGCGGAACGCCAGCGAGGCCGGCGCCAGCCGCGTGCGCGCCGTGTCGATGCCGGTGGGAAGATGCGTCATGCCAGGTCCTGCAAGTCCCGGCCCGGGGCGCCGCCGCGCCCCGAACCGCCGTCCCCACTCCTACGCCCAACGGCCGACGATACAAGAGCCGGCCGGCGCGGGAAGGGCCCGATCGGGCGGCCGGGCGCGGCGGCGCGGCCTGCGGCGCGCCGCCGCGCGTCGCGGTTTGACAATCGGATGTCCCCGACGCGACAGCCTGCCGGCATGCCGCCGCGCTACTTGCGTAAGGCGATCATCCGGATCATCGTCTTCCCATCGCGCGTTACTCCCCGGTGCAAGGATCCACCCGACATGGCCGACGGCGACCTCGACCTGAACTCGCTTCCCGACGACGAACTTGTCGAGCAGATGCATGACGATCTCTATGACGGCCTCGCCGACGAGATCGTCGATGGCGTGAACATCCTGCTCGCGCGCGGCTGGACCCCCTACGACGTGCTGACCAAGGCGCTGGTCGAGGGCATGCGCATCGTCGGCATCGATTTCCGCGACGGCATCCTGTTCGTGCCGGAAGTGCTGATGTCGGCCAATTCGATGAAGGCGGGCATGAACGTGCTGCGCCCATTGCTGGCCGAGACGGGCGCGCCCAAGATCGGCAAGATGGTGATCGGCACGGTCAAGGGAGACATCCACGACATCGGCAAGAACCTCGTCACCATGATGATGGAGGGCGCCGGCTTCGAGGTGATCGACCTCGGCATCAACAATCCGGTCGAGAACTACCTGGAAGCCATCGCCAAGCACGAGCCCGAGATCCTCGGCATGTCGGCGCTGCTGACCACGACCATGCCCTACATGAAGGTCGTGATCGACACGATGAAGGAAAAGGGCATCCGCTCCGACTACATTGTGCTGGTCGGCGGCGCGCCGCTGAACGAGGCCTTCGCCGACGCGGTCGGCGCCGATGCCTATTGCCGCGACGCCGCCGTCGCCGTGGAGACGGCCAAGTCGCTGATCGCCCGCCGCCAGGGCGCGGCCCGCCCGGCCTGAACTGAACCGGCGGCCCGCGGGCGGCGCCGGCCCGGCGGGCTCAGGGAGGGGTCATGACCAGCCCCCGCAAGACCCTCGTCATCGCCTGCGGCGCGCTGGCGCGCGAGTTCCTTGCCGTGGTCGAGGCCAATGGCTGGAGCCATCTCGACATCACCTGCCTGCCGGCGATCTGGCACAACCATCCGGAGCGGATCCCCGAGGGGGTCCGGCGCAAGATCCGCGCCGGGCGCAAGCGCTACGACGAGATCCTCTGCCTCTACGGCGATTGCGGCACCGGCGGCCTGCTGGACAAGGTGCTGGAGGAGGAAGGCGTCGAGCGCATCGACGGCCCGCATTGCTACGCCTTCTTCACCGGCCTCGAGGCCTTCGAGGCGATGCAGGAGGCCGAGATCGGCACGTTCTATCTCACCGACTTCCTGCTGCGCCACTTCGAGCGATTCGTGATCAAGGGGCTCGGGCTCGATCGCCACCCGCAGCTCCTGCCGGTCTATTTCGGCAATTACACCCGCATGGTCTATCTGGTGCAGGTGCCGGACCCGGCGCTGGAGCGCAAGGCGCAGGCGGCTGCCGACCGGCTCGGCCTGCGCCTGGAGATCCGCCACACCGGGCTCACCGGGCTGGACCGTTTCCTGGACGGGCGCGGAGCGCCCGCCGCCGCGGACTGAGACCTTACGGGCAGGCCTTGGAGATGGCGTCCAGCGCCTGGGCGAAGCCGGAGAGCGAATAGCGGTCGGTGGTCTTGTTGCCGCGCTTGGACGCGCCCTCGAAAATGACGGCCTTGTTCTTCTTCATCGTGGCGATGACCGTGCCTTCCTCGGCCGCGTTCTTGACCCAGGCGTTCGCCTCCTTGGCATAGAGGGCGAAGCTGGTCTTGCCGATGGTGATCTTGGCGTCGGAGCCGTCCTTCATCGGGAAGCCGGCGATGAAGCTCAGCTCGTTGTGGGTGTTCGCGCTGGTCTTGCGGGTGACGAAGAAGGTGGCGGGGTCGCGGTTGAGGCCGGCCGGCTTGCGCTCCTTCGGGTTGGAGATGGCGAAGCACGACCTGCCCTTGTCCGGGCCGATCTGGAAGGCCTGCCAATCGCCGAACTGGCCGATGGGCGTGGGCTGCGCGGCGGCCGGCGCCGCCGCCGGGTCGGGCTTCTTCTTCGCGGCCATGGCCGGCGTGGCGAGAACGGCGGCGGCGACGAGCGCGAGGAGGAAGGATTTGAACGTCATTGCTGGCTCGATCGATCCGAAAACAAGGTAGCGAGGGGGCAACAGGCCGGCTTCGGGCGAAGCCGGACGGCAGGCGCATCGCGGTCCCATCACGAAAGACAGGGATTCCGGCGAAAATCCGGCCGGTATCCTTCGAATTATATCGCGCAAGATGAGCAAATCGTTAACCGTCGGCGGCCGGCCGGTCAACGCCGGCCGCTGCCGGGAACCGAGGGGCGGCCGAGGGGGCCGGACTCGGGCGGCGCCTTGCGCCCGGCGCCGCGGCCGGCGATCAGCCAGTAGACGGTGCCGGCGACGATGCCGGTGGCGAAGAAGCCGAGCGTCGCGTTCTCTGGCCAGCCATGGGTCGCCGGGTCGCCCGGGAACAGGATCGGCGTCAGCGCGAAGAGACCGCCCATGCCGAAGGCATAGGCCATCCAGGAGGCGACGCCGAAGATCTCGCCGATCAGCGCGGCCAGGATCACCGGCACGAACAGGACGCCGAGCATGACCAGCCAGAGCAGCCACAGGAAGGCGCCGATCGCGTCGGGATCGACGCCGGCGACGGCCGCGACCAGCACGCTGACGCCAGTGAAGGCGGCGAAGGAGGCGAAATTGCCGGCGAGCCCGGAGGCGACCGCCCCGGCGATGCCGCAGACCAGCGCCGCCAGGGCGGCGAAGCCGACGCCGATCGGCACGATCAGCAGGCGGGTGATGACGCGCGTCACGCCTCGTCGGCCCCGTGGATGTAGAAGGCCTCCACCGCCAGCTTCTTCATCGCCTCCGCCTCGAGGGCGTGGCGCTCGCGGGCCCTGAGCTTCTGGCTCTCGCTCTTGAGCTGGCCGCAGGCAGCGAGGATGTCGCGCCCGCGCGGCGTGCGGATCGGCGAGGCATAGCCGGCGCGGAACACCACCTCGGAGAACGCCTCGATCTGCTCCCAGTCCGAGCACTCGTAGACGGTGCCGGGCCAGGGGTTGAACGGGATCAGGTTGATCTTGGCCGGGATGCCCTTGAGCAGCTTCACCAGGCGCCTTGCATCGTCGAGGCTGTCGTTGACGCCCTTCAGCATCACATATTCGAAGGTGATGCGCCGGGCATTGGAGAGGCCGGCATAGTTGCGGCAGGCGTCCAGGAGCTCGGCGATCGGATATTTCCTGTTGAGCGGCACCAGCGTGTCGCGCAGCTCGTCGCGCGTCGCATGCAGCGAGATCGCCAGAGCCGGCGACAGGTCCTGGCCGAGCTGGCCGATCATCGGCACCACGCCGGAGGTCGAGAGCGTGATGCGCCGGCGCGACAGGCAGAGGCCGTCGGGATCCGACATCACCTTCAGCGCCGCGACGACGTTGTCGTAGTTGTAGAGCGGCTCGCCCATGCCCATCATCACCACGTTGGAGACGAAGCGCCCGCCGTCGCGCGGCACGATCGCCCCCTCCGGCGGCGTCTCGCCCGGCCAGTCGCCGAGGCGGTCGCGCGCCACAAGGAGCTGGGCCACCACCTCCGCCGTGGTGAGGTTGCGCACCAGCTTCTGGGTGCCGGTATGGCAGAAGCTGCAGGTCAACGTGCAGCCGACCTGGCTGGAGACGCACAGCGTGCCGCGCGTCTCCTCGGGGATATAGACGGTCTCGATCTCGGCGCCGCGGTCATGCGGGCCGGCGGGCGGCAGGCGCATCAGCCATTTGCGCGTGCCGTCGGCCGAGACCTGCTCGGCGACGATCTCCGGCCGGTCGAGGGTGTAGACCTCGGCCAGGGCATGGCGCAGGTGCTTGGAGACGTTGGTGATCTGGTCGAAGGACTTGGCGCCGCGCACGTAGAGCCAGTGATGCAGCTGGTCGGCGCGCATCCGGCGCTCGCGCTCGGGCACGCCGATCGAGGCCATGGCGGCGATCAGACCGGTACGGTCGAGGCCGGCGAGGGAGGACTTGGCGGCTGGCGCCGCAACGGGCGCGTCGTCCCGCGGCAGGTCGAGGGATAGGGCAGTCATCTTGCGAAAATCCGGGTTTCGGCCGGGGCTTTAGCACGAAACACGGCCAGGGCGAAATCAGCAGCAAACGGGGGCCGGCCATCCCGAGCGGAATCGGACTCGATTTCGCTCGGGATGGCATGCGATCTCGCCAGGGAACACGGCGATTGGGGAGCTGTCGTCACCTGATTCCGTATCGTTGCGTGCGCGTGGATGGCCGGATCAAGTCCGGCCATGCCGCGATTGAACGGACGAGCCCATTTCCCGACGATCGCTTATCTCAGCGCTTATGGATCAAGTCCGCCCATGACGGCCGAGAGGGCGTCGCCTCTCCCGGGAGCGACGTGGTCCGGCCCTGTCTCAGCGCCTATGGGGCCGGATCCCGCCCCTGTCCACACCTGCGCCCACCTCTCCCCCGTGCCTTCGCGGCCCGTGCCTGCTAACGTCTTGCCATGGACCTCTCCGCCGCCCCCACGCCCTCCCCCGGCGACGCGCTGCGCGTCACGCCGATGATGGAGCAGTACCTCGAGATCAAGGCCGCCAACCCCGACGCGCTGCTGTTCTACCGGATGGGGGACTTCTACGAGCTGTTCTTCGGTGACGCCGAGATCGCCTCGCGGGCGCTCGGCATCGTGCTGACCAAGCGCGGCAAGCACCAGGGCGACGACATCCCGATGTGCGGCGTGCCGGTGGTGCGGGCGGAGGAGTACCTGCACCGGCTGATCGCCCTCGGCCACCGCGTCGCCGTCTGCGAGCAGCAGGAGGATCCGGCCGAGGCCAAGAAGCGCGGCGGCAAGGCGGTGGTGAAGCGCGGCGTGGTGCGCCTGGTGACGCCCGGCACCATCACCGAGGAGGGGCTGCTCGACCCCGCCCGCGCCAACCTGTTCATGACCGTGGCGCGGATCAAGCAGTCGGAGACCGAGGCGCGCTTCGGCCTCGCCTTCCTCGACATCTCCACCGGCCTGTTCGGCCTCGGCGAATGCCCGCGCCAGGCCCTGGCCGCCGAGATCGCCCGCATCGACCCGCGCGAGATCGTGGTGGCCGAGGCGCTGTACGAGGATCCGGACCTCGCGCATCTGTGGCGGGAGAGCCGGGCTGCCGTCACCCCGGTCGGCCGCGACATCTTCGACGGGGCCAGCGCCGAACGCCGCCTCGCCGGCTTCTACGACGTGGCGACCATCGACGGCTTCGGTTCCTTCTCCCGGGCCGAGCTCACCGCGGCGGCGGCGGCCGTGTCCTATGTCGAGCGCACGCAGATCGGCGCCAGGCCGGCGCTGGAGCCGCCGCGCCGCGACGCTCCCCTCGCCCATATGGCGATCGACGCGGCGACGCGCGCCAATCTGGAACTGACGCGCACGCTCGGCGGCGAGCGTGCCGGCTCGATGCTCGACGCCATCGACCGCACCGTCACCGCCGGCGGCGGCCGGCTGATCGCGCAATGGCTGTCGAGCCCGCTGACCGACCCGGCGGCCATCGCCGCCCGTCACGACGCCGTCGCCTGGTTCCGCGACGACCTCGCCGTCCGCACCGAGTTGCGCTCGCGCCTCAAATCGGCGCCGGACATGGCCCGGGCGCTGTCGCGCCTGACCCTGGACCGCGGCGGCCCGCGCGACCTTGCCGCCATGCGCGAGGGGCTCGACACGGTCGCGGCCCTGCAGGCGCGGCTCGGCCAGGAGGCGGCGCTGCCGGCGATCCTGGTCGAGGCCCTGGCCGCGTTGGCGCAGCCGGACAGGAGCATCGCCGCCGCCCTCGGCGCCGCCCTCGCCGAGGAGCTGCCGTTGCTCAAGCGCGACGGCGGCTTCGTCAGGCCGGGCTATGACGGCGACCTCGACGACACCCGCGCCCTGCGCGACGAGAGCCGGCGCGTCATCGCCTCGCTGCAGGCGCGCTACGCCGAGGAGAGCGGCGTGCGCCAGCTCAAGGTCAAGCACAACAATGTGCTGGGCTATTTCGTCGAGGTGCCGCAGGCCGCCGGCGAGGCCTTCCTCAGACCGCCGCTGCGCGAGACCTTCGTCCATCGCCAGACCATGGCCGGGGCGATGCGCTTCTCCACCGCCGAGCTTTCCGACCTCGAATCGCGCATCGCCTCCGCCGCCGACAGGGCGCTGGCCAAGGAGCTCGCGGTGTTCGAGGACCTTGCCGGCCGGGTGATGGCCGACCACGCCGCCATCCGCGCCGCCACGGAGGCGCTGGCGCTGCTCGACGTGGTCGCGGCGCTGGCGACGCTGGCGGACGAGGAGGGCCATGTGCGCCCGCAGGTCGACGCGTCGCTCGCCTTCGCCATCGAGGGCGGGCGCCACCCGGTGGTGGAGCGGGCGCTGAAACGCGACGGCAAACCGTTCGTCGCCAATGACTGCGACCTCAGCGGCCGCGACGCCGGCCAGATCTGGCTGCTCACCGGCCCGAACATGGCGGGCAAGTCGACCTTCCTGCGCCAGAACGCGCTGATCGCCGTGCTGGCGCAGATGGGCGCCTTCGTGCCGGCGCGGCGCGCCCATATCGGCGTGGTCGACAGCCTGTTCTCCCGCGTCGGGGCGGCGGACGACCTCGCCCGCGGCCGCTCCACCTTCATGGTCGAGATGGTCGAGACCGCGGCGATCCTGAACCAGGCCGGACCGCGCGCCCTGGTGATCCTCGACGAGATCGGCCGCGGCACCGCCACCTTCGACGGCCTGTCCATCGCCTGGGCGGCGATCGAGAACCTGTCCGCCGTCAACCGCTGCCGGTCGCTGTTCGCCACGCACTACCATGAGCTGACCCAATTGGCGAAGACGCTGCCGCGCCTGGCCAACGCCACCATGCGCGTCACCGAATGGCACGGCGACGTGGTGTTCCTGCACGAGGTCGCGCCCGGCGCCGCCGACCGCTCCTACGGCATCCAGGTCGCCAAGCTCGCCGGCATGCCGGCTCCGGTGGTGGAGCGGGCGCGCCGGATCCTGTCCGAGCTCGAATCGGCCGACCGCTCCAAGACCCCCGTCCGCCTGGTCGACGACCTGCCGCTCTTCGCCGTGGCGCCGCGTCCCGCGCCCCAGCCGCCCAGGTGCGACGAAGTGGCGGAGGCGCTCGATGCCCTCGACCCCGACGACCTGACCCCGCGCCAGGCACTGGAGGCCCTGTTCGAGCTCAAGGCCAGGCGCGAGGCCGCGCGCAAGCGGTCGCAGGCCTGAGGCCGGCGGCCGGAGCGTCGAGACCATTTTCGCGAAAATGGGAATGGCACCCCCGGCTTCCGGCGCATGGAGGCTTCGCAGCCGATTTCGCCGCGGCGAAAAATGCTCTACTGGCTGGGGAGAGCCGGGACCTTCCCGGACAGGCGCCCACTCACGCTCCGGGTTCGATGCTCGACAAGGCCGACCGCGACCTCCACCTCATCGTCGATCGCATGGCGCTCGAGGCCGAGATCGACGCCCTCGCCATCGAGCATGAGGGCTCGCCCGACGCCCTGCGCCTGGCGGTCGTGCAATTGCTCAAGGCGACGCTGCAGCAGGGACGCCAGCGCATCCGGACCTGGTTCGAGGAGGATCGGCTCGGCACGATCTGCGCCCGGCGCATCTGCCACCTGCAGGACGAGCTGATCCGGGCGATCTACGCCTATGTCACGCGCTGGGTCTATACGGCGCACAACCCCTCCTCCGGCGAGCGCATGACGGTGATCGCCGTCGGCGGCTACGGCCGCGGCACCCTGGCTCCCGGCTCGGACATCGACCTGCTCTTCCTGCTGCCGGCCAAGCAGACGGCCTGGGGCGAGAGCGTCACCGAATCCATGCTCTATGTCATGTGGGATCTCGGCCAGAAGGTCGGCCATGCCACGCGCAGCGTCGACGACTGCATCCGCCTCGCCCGCTCCGACATGACCATCCGCACCTCGATCCTGGAGGCTCGGCCGATCCTGGGCGACAGCGCCCTGGCGCACGACCTGATCGACCGGTTCGACCGGGAGCTGGTGCAGTCCACGGCGCCCGAGTTCGTCGCCGCCAAGCTCGCCGAGCGCGACGAGCGCGTCGTCAAGGCCGGCAACTCCCGCTACAAGGTCGAACCCAACGTCAAGGAGGGCAAGGGCGGGCTGCGCGATCTCAACACCCTGTTCTGGATCACCAAATACGTCTACCGGGTCAAGGACCCCTCGGCCCTCGTCGCCGCCGGCCTGTTCACCAAGCGCGAATACCGCCTGTTCGTCGAAGCCGAGGACTTCCTGTGGGCGACGCGCTGCGCCATTCACTTCCTCACCCGCCGGGCCGAGGAGCGCCTCACCTTCGACCTGCAGCGCGAGATCGCCGACCTGCTGGGCTATGCCGACCGCGGCGGCCTGCGCGGCGTCGAGCGCTTCATGAAGCACTACTTCCTCGTGGCCAAGGACGTCGGCGACCTCACCGCCATCGTCTGCGCCGCCCTGGAGGAGCGGCAGGCCAAGCCCAAGGCCATGCTCGATCGCTTCATCGCCCCTTTCCGCCGCAGGCGGCGCGTCGTGCTGAAGGGAGCGAAGGACTTCGTGGTCGAGGCCGGCCGCCTCAACGTCATCGACGATGGCGCCTTCGGCCGCGATCCCGTCAACCTGCTGCGCCTGTTCCACCTCGCCGACCAGCAGGGCCTCGCCCTGCACCCCGACGCCATGCGGCTGGTGACGCGCTCGCTCAAGCTGATCGATGCGCATCTGCGCGAGAACCGCGAGGCGAACCGGCTGTTCCTCGCCATCCTCACCTCGCGCAACGCGCCGGAGACGGTGCTGCGGCGCATGAACGAGGCGGGCGTGCTCGGCCGGTTCATCCCCGAGTTCGGCAAGGTCGTGGCGATGATGCAGTTCAACATGTATCATCACTACACCGTCGACGAACACCTGCTGCGGGCGATCGGCGAGCTGGCGGACATCGATCGCGGCGGCGGCGGCGAGGAGCATCCGGTCGTCAACGAGATCATGCCGACGATCCAGAACCGCACGGTGCTCTATGTCGCGACCTTCCTGCACGACATCGCCAAAGGCCGGCCGGAGGACCATTCGATCGCCGGCGCCCGGATCGCCCGGCGCCTGTGTCCGCGCCTCGGCCTGTCGCCGGCCGAGACCGACACCGTCGCCTGGCTGATCGAGCAGCACCTGGTGATGTCGACCACCGCCCAGTCGCGCGACCTCTCCGACCGCAAGACCGTCGAGACCTTCGCCGCCACGGTGCAGTCGCTGGAACGGCTGAAGCTCCTGCTGATCCTCACCGTCGCCGACATCCGCGCGGTCGGGCCGGGCGTGTGGAACGGATGGAAGGGCCAGCTGCTGCGCTCGCTGTTCTGGGAAACCGAGCCGGTGCTGGCCGGCGGGCACTCGATCGCCGACCGCCAGGCCAGCGTGAAACAGGCGCAGACGGAGCTGCGTGCCGCACTGGCCGACTGGAGCGAGGCGGAGCTCGACGCCTATGTGGCGCGGCACTACCCGCCCTATTGGCTGAAGGTGGAGCTGGTGCGCAAGATCCGGCACGCCCGCTTCATGCGAACCGTGCTCGCCGGCGGGCGCACGCTCGGCACGGCGGTCGCCACCGACGCCTTCCGCGGCGTGACCGAGCTGACCGTGCTGGCGCCCGACCATCCGCGGCTGCTCTCGATCATCGCCGGGGCCTGCGCCGCGGCGGGCGCGAACATCGTCGATGCCCAGATCAACACCACCACGGACGGCCTCGCCCTCGACACCATCTTCGTGCGCCGCGAATTCGCCGAGGACGAGGACGAGATGCGCCGGGCCAATCGCATTGCGCGGGACATGGAGAGCGCCTTGCGCGGCGAGATCCGACTGCCCGAGGTCGTCGCCAACCGCACGGCCTCGCGGCCGCGCTCGAAAGTGTTCCAGGTGGCCCCCGACGTGGTGGTCGACAACGAATGGTCGAACCGGCACACCGTGGTCGAGGTCTCGGGGCTGGACCGGCCGGGCCTGCTCTACGACCTCACCACCGCCATCTCCAGCCTCAACCTCAACATCGCCTCGGCCCATGTCTCGACCTTCGGCGAGAAGGCGGTGGACGTGTTCTACGTCACCGACCTGACCGGGGCGAAGATCACCTCGACGGCGCGCCAGAACAGCATCCGCTCCAAGCTCCTGGCGGTGTTCGCCGCCGACGACGGCAAGGCCAGACAGGCATCGGCCACTCCCTCGTGATGCGGCGTGAGCGCAACGTGACGCCGCGGCCGTCGCCGGCGCGATAGAAGGGCGGGACGGAGGAGACGCCATGCCGAGCCGCCGCGCACTGCTCGAATTCGCGCTCGCGGGCACTGCCGTGCTGGCGGTGGGAGGAGCGCGCGCCGAGGCCGCCTTCGCCGTGACGCTGACCGATGCCCAGTGGCGCACGCGCCTCACGCCCGAGCAGTACCGCGTGCTGCGCCGGGCGGACACCGAAGCGCCGGGATCGAGCCCCTTGCTCGCCGAGCACCGGGCCGGCACCTTCCAGTGCGCCGGCTGCGGCCAGGCGCTGTTCGCATCGGCGGCGAAATATGACAGCGGCACGGGCTGGCCGAGCTTCAGCCGGGCCCTGCCCGGCGCCGTCGGGACATCGCGCGACACCGGCGCCGGCATGGTCCGCACCGCGGTGCATTGCCGGCGCTGTGGCGGCCATCTCGGCCACGTCTTCGACGACGGGCCGCAACCGACTGGACTGCGCTACTGCATGAACGGCGCGGCGCTGCGCTTCGCGCCGGCGTGAGCGGGCGGTTACGCCGCCCGCACTTCCTGCACGTCCGGCACGAAGTGGCGGAGCAGGTTCTGGATGCCGTTGCGCAGGGTCGCGGTCGAGGACGGGCAGCCCGAGCAGGCGCCCTTCATGGTCAGGTAGACGACGCCGTCGCGGTACCCCTTGAAGGTGATGTCGCCGCCGTCCGACGCCACGGCCGGGCGCACGCGCGTCTCCAGGAGGTCCTTGATGGTCTCGACCGTATCCTCGTCGGCCTCGTCATAGAACTCCCCGCCGTCGTCGACGGCGGCCGCGTCGGCGCGCAGGATCGGCGCGCCCGACATGTAGTGCTCCATGATGGCGCCGAGGATCGCCGGCTTGAGGTGCTGCCATTCGACGCCGGAGCGGGTGATGGTGATGAAGTCCGAGCCGAAGAACACGCCGGCGACGCCCTCGATGGCGAACAGCGTCTCGGCCAGCGGCGACTGGGCCCCCTCGGCGGCGTTGGTCATGTGCAGCGTGCCCTGCTCCAGCACGGTCCGGCCCGGCAGGAACTTCAGGGTCGAGGGATTCGGCGTCGCTTCGGTCTGAATGAACATTTCGGTCTCCATCCGCATCGCCGGTTCAAGGCCGGCGCGGGAAACGATTGAACGATTATAAAGTGGCACCGCCGCGCTTGGGAATCAATGGCATGCGGGCAGGCGCGGCGCGGCAAACCCGCCCGAGAGCCGGGGCACGCTGCATGGGCAGGGGCGTCGCGCGGTCCGGAAAGGGCACAGGAAGCCTTCTCCCCGCAAGTCGGGTGTTTCCGACTTGCTCTCTTGCATGCCGATCTCGGGAACACTCGAGATTGCTGAGGTGGGGTGGCCTTGCGCAGCAAGGTCGGATGGGGTGTGGCCCGCGCCGACCCTGCTCTAAAGCGTTTTGCGATTTGACGGACTCGCGTCAAGTCGCAAAGACGCGTCGAAACAAGGAGTTAGAGCAAGGCGCGTTTCCACCAAAACGCGCTTTGCTCTAGACCAAGCACCGTCCCGCGCCAAGGGCGGCGTCATCTGGAATAGAAAAATCCGAAGACGCAGGTTCCGACGCTCAAAACGCACCATGGATACATGAACTCGCCGTTGAACTCCAAATTCCGCTTCCGGAGTTCGGCAGAGAAGGCTGCGGCATCGAGCCCTTCGACAAGCTCTCCAGTCGCCTTGTCGAGAATGAAATAGCCATAATGCTTCGAAAATTCGTCCGCAATCTCGGCATCTTTCCGCTCTCCAACGACAAGGGAGCCGAGAACCTGAAACCGGAAGACATTCGGATCGACAACTATTCTATCATTGCGGTTTACGATCGTATAGTGAATGGAATCAGTTCCGAAATATTCATAGCCATCACCAAGATGGCTTTACAGATCTCCACATGCGGCAAGAGCCACACAACACGCGATGGCAGAGATTTTCTTCACACTCCCCTCATGCGTCTCAACATCCAGACTGAACACTGGATCGTGAGGACAGCACGGTCAATCCCCTCCGCTTCGGTATCCTGTCCGCCCCCCCGACTGCGCTCCATCAGCGCGAGACCGCCCCTTCATACTTGACAGACTCAAGCCCATCCCCGACCTGCCGGAGCAAGGGAGGCATGATGGCGCGTCCGGGCGAAACCGTCGAAGTGTTGCTGCCGGTGGCGCTGGAGCGCACCTATACCTATCGCGTGCCCTTCGGCCTCGAGCTCCTGCCCGGCGACGTGGTCCGCGTGGCGCTGGCCGGACGCGAGACCGCGGGCGTGGTCTGGGAAGGCGACGGCGGCCTGCCCGCCAACTCCAACCGGCTGCGCTATGTCGAGGAGCGCCTCGAGGCGCCGCCGCTGCGCGCCGACATGCGCCGCTTCGTCGACTGGGTGGCGAACTGGACGCTGGTGCCGCGCGGCATGGTGATGCGCATGGCGCTGCGCACGCCCGATCCGCCGGAGGAGCGCCCGCGCATCGCCTATCGTCGCGCCGGCCCGGAACCCGAGCGCATGACGGCGGCGCGCGCCCGGGTGCTGGCCGTGCTCGCCGACGGCTTCGCCCATGAGAAGCGCGCCCTGGTCGCGGCCGCCGGCGTCTCGGCCGGCGTGATCGACGCCCTGGTCGACTGCGGCACGGTGGTGCCGATCGCCCTGCCGCCGGCGCCGGTCGCGCCGCCGCCTGACCCGGGCTTTGCCGCCGCCGAGCTCAGCCCGGCCCAGCGCCAGGCGGCGACGGCGCTGCAGCAGGCGGTGGCGGCGCGGCGCTTCTCGGCGACACTGCTGGAAGGCGTCACCGGCTCGGGCAAGACCGAGGTCTATTTCGAGGCGGTGGCGGAGGCGGTGCGCCAAGGCGGACAGGCCCTGATCATGCTGCCGGAGATCGCGCTCACCAACCAGTTCCTCGACCGGTTCGCCGCGCGCTTCGGCGTCAGGCCGGCGGAATGGCATTCGGGCATCGCCGCCAACAAGCGGGCGCGGCTCTGGCACGCCATCGCCAAGGGCGAGGCGGCGGTGGTGGCGGGGGCGCGCTCGGCCCTGTTCCTGCCCTTCGCCGACCTGAAGCTGCTGATCGTCGACGAGGAGCACGACAGCGCCTACAAGCAGGACGAGGGGCCGCGCTACCATGCCCGCGACATGGCGGTGGTGCGCGCCCGGCTCATCGACGCCCCGGTGGTGCTGGCCTCGGCGACCCCCTCGCTGGAGAGCCGGGTCAACGCCGACCGCGGCCGCTACGCCCATGTCGTCCTGCCCGAGCGCTTCGGCGGCCGGGCCCTGCCGGAGATCGGCGCGGTCGACATGCGCCTCGAAGGCCCGGAACGCGGCCGCTTCATCGCGCCCCGCCTCGCCGCCGAGGTGCGCCGGACGATCGGCCGCGGCGAGCAGGCGCTGCTGTTCCTCAATCGCCGCGGCTATGCGCCGCTGACGCTGTGCCGCCAGTGCGGCCATCGCTTCCAGTGCCCGAACTGCACGGCCTGGCTGGTCGAGCACCGCTTCCGCAAGGCGCTGATGTGCCATCATTGCGGCCATGCCGAGCCGGTGCCGCGCGCCTGCCCGACCTGCCGGGCGGAGGACAGCCTGACCGCCTGCGGCCCCGGCGTCGAGCGCATCGCCGAAGAGGTCGCCGGGCTGTTCCCCGACGTGCACACGGTGATCCTGTCGAGCGACCTGCTGGGCGGCGCCGAGCGGCTGAAGCAGGAGCTGGAGGTGGTGGCCAAGGGCGAGGCCGACCTCGTCATCGGCACCCAGCTCGTCGCCAAGGGCCACAATTTTCCGCACTTGACCCTGGTCGGCGTGCTCGACGCCGATCTCGGCCTCGGCACCGGCGACCCCCGGGCCGCCGAGCGCACCTTCCAGCTGCTCGGCCAGGTGACGGGCCGGGCCGGCCGCGGCGACAAGCCGGGCAAGGCGCTGCTGCAGACCTACGATCCCAACCATCCGGTGATGCAGGCCCTGATCCAGGGCGACAGGGCGGCGTTCTACGAGCGCGAGATCGCCACGCGCGCCGCCGCCGGCCTGCCGCCCTTCGGCCGCATGGCGGCGCTGACCGTCTCCGACGTCGAGCGCGCCCCGGCCGAGGCCTTCGCACGCGCCCTGGTCAAGGCCGCCCCGCACGAGCCGGCCATCCGCGTGCTCGGCCCGGCGGAAGCGCCGATCGCCGTGCTGCGCGGCCGCCATCGCTTCCGCATCCTGCTGCAGGCTCCGCGCGAGCTGGCGTTGCAGGACTATATCCGCGGCTGGCTCGCCGCCGGCCCGAAGCTGCGCGCCCAGCTCCAGCTCGACATCGACATCGATCCGATGAACTTCGCGTGAGCAGATCCTGGCGCAGCGCCCGCGCGGAGAAGGAGGCGAGCGCGACCGGTGGCCGACGGAGGCGCGAGCCCCCTCTCCTCTTTTTTGACGGCCGTCCCCCGCCTGCCCCGCACATTCGCCGCGCTCGTGACGCCCCGCCCCCCCAACGGCACGCTTTGCCCCTTCCTCCCGAGCGCCGCCGCGCGTAAAAGCCCCACCAGCACGGCGCATGCAGGGAGAAGCCAGCCATGAACGAAATGTCGAAGACTGCAGCCGGGGCCGGCGCGGCCGCGGAGGTCGCGGCGGTCCTGAGCGGGCTCGGCGTCGACAAGGCCGCCTACACCGGCGGGACGCGCACGGTGCGCACGCCGCTCACCGGCGAGGTCATCGCCGAGGTCCGGGAGACCGCGTCGGCGGATGTCGCCGCCGCCATCGGCAAGGCGGAGGCCGCCTTCCAGGCCTGGCGCAAGGTGCCGGCGCCGCAGCGCGGCGAACTCGTGCGCCTGCTCGGCGAGGAACTGCGCGCCGCAAAGACCGAACTCGGCCGGCTGGTGACGCTGGAAGTCGGCAAGATCGTCTCCGAGGGCCTGGGCGAAGTTCAGGAGATGATCGACATCTGCGACTTCGCCACCGGCCTGTCGCGCCAGATCTACGGCCTGACCATCGCCACCGAGCGGGCCGACCACCGCATGATGGAGCAGTGGCACCCGGCCGGCGTGGTCGGCGTGATCTCGGCCTTCAACTTCCCCGTGGCGGTGTGGTCGTGGAACGCGGCCCTGGCCTTCGTCTGCGGCGACTCGGTGGTGTGGAAGCCCTCGGAGAAGACGCCCCTGACCGCGCTGGCGACCGAGGCGCTGCTCAAGCGCGCCGCCCGCCGCCATGGCGGCGTGCCGGACGGCCTGCTGACGCTGCTGATCGGCGGACGCGAGATCGGCGAGGCGCTGGTCGACGACCGGCGCGTGCCCGTGGTCTCGGCCACCGGCTCCACCGCCATGGGCCGCAAGGTCGCCGAGCGGGTGGCGCGGCGCTTCGGCCGCTCGATCCTGGAGCTCGGCGGCAACAACGCCTCGATCGTCACGCCCTCGGCCGACCTCGACATCGCCCTGCGCGCCATCGCCTTCGCCGCCATGGGGACGGCCGGTCAGCGCTGCACCACGCTGCGCCGCCTGATCGTGCACGACAGCGTCTACGACACGCTCGTGCCGAAGCTGAAGAAGGTCTACGGCGCGATCGGCGTCGGCAACCCGGTCACCTCCGACGCCCTGATCGGGCCGCTGATCGACAAGGCGGCCTATGAGGGCATGCAGAAGGCGCTGGAGACGGCGAAGGCTGCCGGCGGCACCGTGCATGGCGGCGGGCGCGAGCGCGCGGCCGAGGCGCCCGAGGCCTATTACGTCCGCCCGGCGCTGGTGGAGATGCCGGCCCAGACCGGGCCGGTGATCGACGAGACCTTCGCGCCGATCCTCTATGTCCTGCGCTACAGCACGTTCGAGGAGGCCATCGCCCTGCAGAACGGCGTGCCGCAGGGCCTGTCCTCCTCGGTGTTCGCCACCGACATGCGCGAGGTCGAGAGCTTCCTGTCGGCGACGGGCTCCGACTGCGGCATCGCCAACGTCAACATGGGCCCGTCCGGCGCCGAGATCGGCGGGGCCTTCGGCGGCGAGAAGGAGACCGGCGGCGGCCGCGAAAGCGGCTCCGACGCCTGGAAGGCCTATATGCGGCGCCAGACCAGCGCCATCAACTACGGCCGCACCCTGCCGCTGGCGCAGGGCGTCAAGTTCGACGTCGACGGCTGAGGCCGTCCGTCTCGCGGCGCCCGGCCCGGCGGCCGGGCGTCAGCGCAAGCCCGCCTTCAGCTGGTCCATGAACTGCACGCCGATCTGGCCGGCCGAGCGCCAGGTCACGAGGCAGAAGCGGTAGGCTCCGGCCGTCGCCGAGAGGCGGATGGTGAAGCAATCCGGCACCGGCCGGTCGGGCTGCTTCAGCCGCGCACCGCCGGCGGAGATGTCGAGCAGCGTGCACGGCACCAGGTCGGGCTCGTCGTCGAGGTCGAGCCAGACGGTGTAGTTGATGCGGACACGGGCTTCGCTCCGCCTGTCCCGCGACATGGTCAGCTCCGGCGCACCTGCCAGGCGAGGTAGGCGATCGCGGCGCCGGTGGAAATCAGCTGGACGCCGAGCAGCAGCCCGATCAGCCAGACCGCCGTCACGGGCAGGTTGGCGAGCAGCACGAGCGAGAGCAGGATCCCGATCAGTCCGCTGGCCAGCACCCAGCCCCAGTTGGGGAAGGGACGGATGGTCAGCGAGAAGACCACCTTCGAGATCCCCTCGATCATGCAGAAGACCACCAGCAGCAGGGCGATGGTCACCAGCCCCTGCCCGGGATCGCGCAGGAACAGCACGCCGATCAGCATGGCGAGGATGACGGAGATCAGCTGCAGCCAGAAATGCGGCACGTGGCGGGCGCCGATCAGGGCGACGCCCTGGAGCACGCCGCTGAGGATCAACAGCCAGCCGAGCGTGACGACGACCGCGACCGAGGAGATGGCGGGGTAGAGGATCGCCAGGACGCCGGTCACCACGAGCAGCACGCCCTCGATCAGATACCAGAGCGAGTAGCGCTTGACCGTGTCCCGCATCGCTTCGCGGAAGACCTCGGCAGCTGCGTCCAGCGATACGGGCATGGCACTCTCCTTGCTTTGGCCGGCGGCACGCGTTTGGCCGGCCGCCATCCCATCATACCATCGCCAGAACACGCCATGTCCAGCCGATGTGCAAGAGCGGAGTGATTCCGATCTCGGGATCCGCCGGCGGGCAGGCGAGGCGCTTTGACGGCTCGGCCTTGGATCCGGCATGCGCGGGCGGCGGCCAGAGCAAAGCGCGTCTTGGCGCTTTGCTCCCCCCCTCGTTTCGAGGCGTCCTTGCGACTTGACGCGCTTCCGTCAGATCGCAAGACGCTTCAGCGGAACAGAGCCGCCGTCTGCGTCAGCGTCACCCAGACGCCCCAGAGGATAGGGATGCCGACGGCGGCCCAGGCCAGCGCCGTCCTGGCGTCGAGGCCGCCGCGGCCGATGCCGAAGGAGCCGCCCTGGCCCGCCTGCAGCGCGGTCCTCGCCTGGAGGGCCGCGACTTCCTCGTCCGGCATGAACCATCTGTCGGCCAGCGGCCGTACCATGAGATTGGCCAGGAGGCCGAGCGCCAGCATGCCGGCGAGGATATACAGGGTGAAGTCGTAGACTTGGTCGCGCGGGATGCCGGCGGCGATCTGGAACTCGCGGATATAGTTGACCACGACCGGTCCGATGATGCCGGCCGTCGCCCACGCCGTCAGCAGCCGGCCATGGATGGCGCCGACGAACTGGGTGCCGAAGATATCGGCGAGGTAGGCGGGGACGGTGGCAAAGCCGCCGCCGTACATCGACAGGATGACGCACAGGATGGCGACGAACAGCACCTGGCTGCCGCTGTGTGCCGCGGTCGGGGCGAGCGCATAGAGCGCGATGCCGAGGATGAAGAAGGTGTAGTAGGTGTTCTTGCGGCCGATCCTGTCGGAGAGCGAGGCCCAGAAGAAGCGCCCGCCGATGTTGAACAGCGAGAGCAGGCCGGCGAAGCCGGCGGCGATGGTGGCGATGGCCGCCTTCTGCGAGGCGTCGAGCTGGGTGAAGGCGAGATCCGGCCGGCCGATCAGCCGGCCGCCGAAAATCTCCTGCAGCATCGGCGAGGCCATGCCGATGACGCCGATGCCGGCCGAGACGTTGAGGCAGAGCACCGCCCAGATCAGCCAGAACTGCGGCGTGCGGTGCGCGTCGCGCAGATGGACGTTGCGGGCGGTGATCATGCCGGTCTGCCGGGCCGGCGCGGTCCAGCCTTCCGGGCGCCAGCCGGCCGGCGGCAGGCGGTAGCCGAAGGCTCCGGCCAGCATGAAGACGAGGTATATGGCCGCCATCACCAGGAAGGTCTGCCAGACGCCGACGGACTGGGGGCTCTTGAAGCGGTTCATCAGGAGGTCGGCCAGGGGGGCGCCGATCATGGCGCCGCCGCCGAAGCCCATGATCGCCATGCCGGTGGCCATGCCGCGCCGGTCCGGGAACCATTTGATCAGCGTCGAGACCGGCGAGATGTAGCCGAGCCCGAGGCCGATGCCGCCGATGACTCCGGCGCCGAGCCACATCAGCCAGAGCTGGTGCAGCATGACCCCGATCGTGGCGATGACGATGCCGCCGCACCAGCACAGGGCCGCGACCACGCCGGCCTTGCGCGGACCGGCCCGCTCCAGCCAGCCGCCCCAGATCGCCGCCGAAGAGCCGAGCAGCACGAAGAACAGCGTGTAGATCCAGCCCAGATCGGCCACGCGCCAGTCGCAGGCAGTGGTGACCAGCGCCGCCGCCAGGGTCGGGTCCGGGCAGGTCCGGGGCTGGTCGATGCCGATGGCGTGCGACAACGGCAGCCAGAACACGCTGAAGCCATAGGCCATGCCGATGCACAGATGGATGCAGAGGGCCGCCGGCGGCACGAGCCAACGGTTGAAGCCGGGTTTGGCGATGATGCGCTCGCGGTCGAGCAGGCCGATGCCGCCCTTCCCCCGCACCATGGAGTCGGTTGCAGTGGGCATGACGCGTTCCTCCGGGTCGTCGGCTCGCCGGGGCAGCAGGTCATTTCTTGATGGCCGGCGGTCGATCGGCGTGCACGGCTCCCCGACCAGATCACATGCCGCCGGCAATATGATGGCATTCCAATCGTTTACGTGACGGAGCCCGGGCGCGTCGGACAAGTGTCGGAGCGGACGGCCGGCGCAACCGCCCGACGCTCGTGCCCGGCGAACGCGAGGACACCCCGGGACCGGACATCGATCGTGCTGCCTCCGGTGCCAGCGACCGATCACGACGGCGGCCGCATGATCTCTATACGGACCACCTTCACGCCACTGCGTTCATTTCGCGATCTCGGAACAATTGCTGCCGAACGCGATTGGATCTTCAGGCTCGGCGAGCTCATCGCGAGCACAAATTCACCCTAATCAAGGAGCTATCGGCATGGCGAATACCATTGCGAAATACGCCTTGATCGTGGCGTTGCTTGTTCCCGTAGGAGCTCATGCTCAAGGCATCGTCGACGGCGCAAGGCAAGGCGCCGAGCAGGGCGGCGATGCGGCCGGACCGATCGGCGGTGTCGTCGGCGGCGCGGTCGGCGCGGTGACAGGCGGCGTCAACGGCCTGCTCGGCCTCGATTTCAGGCCGCGCTTCCGCCAGTACGTCATCGCCGAGCACCGGCCGTCCTTCGCCTATGACCGGGAAGTGGTGGTGGGCGCCGTGCTCCCGCCCCAGGGCGTCACCTATTACGAGGTCCCCCAGGAGTACGGCGTCACCCGGTATCGCTACACCGTCGTGAACGACCAGATCGTCCTGGTCGATCCGGGCACCCGCCGCATCGTCCAGGTCGTCGACTGACGGCGGACGCGCGATGCTGCCGGGAAGGCGCATAAGGGAGCCCGACTCGAAGGATGGCGGGTCGGGCTCCGGGCAGCCTTGCCCGGGAGATCTCCCGGGCGAGGCTGCCGCTCAGTTCTGGAAGAAGGTGATGTTGCCGTCGGGGCCCCTCTTCCACGTGTACATCACGTAGTCGACGGTCGTGCGGTCACCCTTCTTATCGTAGGAGATGTCGCCGAGCACGGTCTTGAACACCTTGCCCGAGTGCATCACCTCGGCCATCTTCTTGGTGTCGAGCGACTTTGCCTCCTCGGCAGCCTGCGCCATGATCTGCACGGCGGCATAGGCGTAGAGCGTATAGCCCTGAGGCTCGAAATTCCTGGCCTTGAACCGGGCGACCACCTCGGCAGCAGCCGGGCTGGTGCGCGGATCGGGGCCGAAGGACATCAGCGTGCCGATGACGCCGTCGCCGCCGATGGTGACGAACTCGTTGGTGGTGATGCCGTCGCCGGACATCATCACCGTCTTGAGGCCCTGGTCGCGCATCTGGCGGATGATCAGGCCGGCCTCGGTGTGCAGGCCGCCCCACATCATGATGTCGGCGCCCGACGCCTTGATCTTCGAGACCAGCGCCGAATAGTCCTTCTCGCCGGTGTTGACGCCGTCATACAGCACTTCCTTGACGCCGCCGGCGTTGAGGAAGCCCTTGGCGGCATCCGCCAGGCCCTGGCCGTAGGTGGTCTTGTCGTGGACGATGGCGATCTTCTTGTCCTTGAGATGCTCGAGCGCATAGTCGGCCCACAGCTTGCCCTGCTGGTCGTCGCGGCCGCAGGTGCGGAAGGCGTTCCACAGGCCGCGCTCGGTCACCTTCGGGTTGGTCGCCGCCGGGGTGACGAACAGGATGCCGTTCTCCGCGTAGACCTCGGAGGCCGGGATGGTGACGCCCGAGTTGAAGTGGCCCACCACCAGGGTGACGCCGTCGCCGACGAACTTGTTGGCGACCGACACGCCCTGCTTGGGATCGGAGACATCGTCACCGACCTCGAGCACGAGCTTCTGGCCGAGGACGCCGCCCTTGGCGTTGATGTCGTCGATGGCCTGCTGGGTGCCCTGCTGCAGGGTGGCGCCGAAGGCGGCGTTGGGACCGGTGATCGGGCCGCCGACCCCGACCTTCACCTGCGCCTGCGCGGCGGCGCCCCACATGAGGCCGGCGGCCAGCGCGACCCCCGCCATCCAGACTGTCTTCATGGTCGTTCCTCCTCTGGTCGATCCGGGCCGCGGTGCGGCCCCGGTCTTGCGAAGGCGCCGACGCCCCGGGTCTTCCTGACGCCCGGCCCAGCATCGTCGCCCTGAAGTTCCCGTCCTCCGTCCGTCCCCCGCCCCGGTCGAGCCGTGCGGACCGGCCCCGTTCCCCGCCTATCCCAGCACCTCGTCCACGGCCTGGCCGAGGACGTCGAGGAGGATGTCGGCGTGCTCGCGCCGGAAGGTCATGGGCGGGCGCAGCTTGATGACATTGTCGTGGGGTCCGTCGGTGCCCGCCAGGACGCCGAGCTCCCGGGCGCGGTTGACGATGGCGCCTGCCGGCTTGCCGGCATGGACCTTGCCGATACGGTCCTCGACCAGCTCGATGCCGAGGAACAGGCCGCGGCCACGCACGTCGCCGATCGCCTCGTGGCGCTGCATTAGCCGGCCCAGCCCCTGCATGAGGTAGGCGCCCTGCTCGGCGGCGTTGGCGAGCAGGCCCTCCTGTTCCAGCACGTCGAGGACGGCGAGGCCAGCGGCGCAGGACACCGGGTTGCCGCCGAAGGTGTTGAAATATTCCATGCCGTTGGCGAAGCGTTCGGCGATCTCGCGGCGCACCGCCACCACCGCCATGGGATGGCCGTTGCCGATCGGCTTGCCCATCGTGACGATGTCCGGCACCACGCCGTGCTCCTCGAACGCCCACATCGCGTTGCCGACACGGCCGAAGCCGACCTGCACCTCGTCGGCGATGCACAGGCCGCCCGCGGCCCGTACCGCCTCGTGGACCTGGGCGAGATAGGCCGGCGGCAGGAAGACCTGGCCGGCGACGCTCGGAATGGTCTCGGCGATGAAGGCGGCCGGCGGCCGGCCGGCGGCGGCGAGATCGGCGATGATCCGCCGCGCCTGCGCGGCATGGCGCGGGCCGATTTCCCCGGCCGGCCAGTCGGCGGGGGCGCGGTAGGTCTCCGGCACCGGCAGTTCGTGGGTGTGCTCCGGCCGCCCGCTGCCGCCCTTGCGCTTGTACTTGTAGGGGCTGATGTCGATCAGGCCCTGGCTGGTGCCGTGATAGGCCCAGTCGAGCACCAGCATGTCGCGCCGCCCGGTGCAGGTGCGGGCCATCCGCAGGGCGAGCTCGTTCGCCTCGCTGCCGCTGCAGACGAGGAAGAAGGTATCGAGCGCCGGCGGCAGCGTCTGCGCCAGCCTCTGCGTGTAGTCGAGAATGGTGTCGTGCAGATAGCGCGTGTTGGTGTTGAGGCGGGCCGCCTGCCGGCTGATCGCCTCCACCACCCGCGGATGGCAGTGCCCGACATGCGCGACATTGTTGTAGCAGTCGAGATAGGCCCGGCCGCCGTCGTCGATCAGCCAGACGTCTTCGCCGCGCACCATCTTCAGCGGCGTGCGGTAGGAGATCGACAGGTTCGGCCCTAGGCGCCGGCGCCGCTCGGCCAGCGCCGCCTCCTTGTCCCGCCCCTGCCGGTCGAAGGTCTCGGGCGGCAGGCCGGCAAAGCCGTAGGGCCTCGGGAAGAGGTCGGCCCAGACCTCGGCGAAGACCGCCTCGCCGACGCCGATGATGCCGGCGGCATCCTCGTAGGCCGGCAGCACGAGCTGGAGGTGCAGATGCGGCACCCAGCCGCCGTTCTCGGCGTAGTCGCCGAGCCGCGCCACCAGCGCGCCGGCCGGCAGGCGCTCGCCGACCGTCCGGGCCGCGACCGAGGCATGGTCGAGATGGCCCCAGAGCGTGCGGAAGCGCAGCCCCGGCTCGGGCTCGTGCTCCAGCAGGATCAAGCCGCCATAGTCCTGCGGCTCGGGATTGACGGTCGCCGCCACCACCGTCGCCGCCAGCGGCGTGAAGAGCGCGGTCCCGGCGGGCGCGAAGACATCGAGGCCGAGATGCATGTCGCGGCGGTCGCCCTCGACCAGCACCGAGCGGAAGAAGGGCGCGGTGTAGACGCTGCGGATCTCGCCCCAGGGGCCGAGGCCGAGGGAGAAGCCGTGGAGGCGCTGCAGCTCGGCATAGGCCCGCCCGGCGGCGGCATGGTCCTGCGCCGCGCTGGCCTTGGGCAAGGCCGCCTCGGGGTCGCCGAGATCGAGGACGAACTTCGCCTGCCGGGCCGGGTGCGGCTGCATCATCGGCGCGAGGCGCCGGCGGTTCGCGGCCAGCCAGTCGCGCACGCGTCGGGCGCCGGGGGCCGCCTCCAGCCCGCAGGCCTGCCGCAGGATGCCGGTCGCGATATGGCGGTCGAGCCCGGCGAGCCTGCGCAGGAGGTCCCAGGCCGGCTTCTCGCTGACCAGGAGATAGGGATTGTCCGCCGCCTTGGCATGGCGCGAGGCGGAGATGGAGACGCTGATGGCGAGGCGGGCGGCGATCAGGTCCGGCAGCAGCGCGAACTCCTCGTCCTC
Source organism: Labrys sp. Lb11 (assembly GCF_057554225.1). Taxonomy (NCBI): domain Bacteria; kingdom Pseudomonadati; phylum Pseudomonadota; class Alphaproteobacteria; order Hyphomicrobiales; family Xanthobacteraceae; genus Labrys; species Labrys sp. Lb11. Next base: position 457,732 of record NZ_BAAJOT010000004.1, on the reverse strand, counting down.
CAGCGGCATCCCGGCGTGATAGCCGGCGACGATCTCGGCCGCCGTCGCAAGGGGTGCGGGCTTGTCCAGCATGGCATAGGCGCAGGCCACGGCAAGCTCGGCGATCCGCGGCGAATGCACGGCATCGCCGAAATCGATCAGCCCGGCGATGGCCCCGTCCGGCCCCTCGACCAGCACGTTCCAGTCATTGGCGTCGTTGTGGATGACGCTTGCCGGCAGCCGCCCCAGGGCCGGCGCGACGCGGCCGTCATAGGCGTCGAGCACCCGCTCGACCAGTGCCCGGCGCTCCGGATCGGCGATGAAACGCAGGCGCTCGCGCGACCGCGGCGTGGCGCGGATATCCCACTCGAAGTCGCGGTGGGCGCCGGCGTGGCCGAAGCTCGCCAGGGCGCGGTCGAGCCTGCCGAGCACGCGGCCGAGATCGCGGAAGGTCCGGGCGCCGGCCTCGGCGGCGGCCAGCGGCGTGCCGGCGAGATAGGTCACCAGACGCACCGCGTGGCGCTCCCCGCCCGCCCCCTCGACGAAGCCGAGGTCGGAGCCGTCCCTGAGGCGCACCAGGCGCGGCAGCGGCAGGCCGGGATCGCAGGCCTCGACGTGGCGGAGCATCGCCGTCTGGAACTCGACCGCCGCCGGCGGCTCGGCCGCGTTGACGATCTTGAAGGTGAACTGCCGGCCATCCCCGGCGACGATGTGAAAATTCTGGTCGCGCTCGCTCGGCAGCGGATCAAGCGTTCCCTCGAGGCCGAAGAGGTCGCGGACGATGGTACGGGCCGCCTCGGCGGAAAAGGCCGGGGCAGGATGGTCGATGCCGGTCAACGCGCTATTCCCAATTGTCGGTTGCCGCGCAGTCTGACATTGATGGGCGGCGGCCGCACCGCGCAGGATGGCGGTTCCTCCGCCGTTTTGGCGCCTCGTCCGCCACTGCCGGAAGACGCCCGTCGCGCTGAATGTCCATGGACGAGACCAACAGACAGATCCTCAAGCTGCTGCGGGCCAATGCCCGCCTGCCGATCAAGACCATCGCCGGCGCGGTCGGCCTGGCGCGCAGCTCGGTGCGCGAGCGCATCTCGCGCATGGAGGCGGACGGCACCATCCGCGGCTACAAGGCCGAAGCCGGCATCGACGAGGACGGCGACCTTCTCCATGCCTTCCTGATCGTCCGCCTGGCCAAGACGCCGGCCCGCGACACGGTCGGCCGCATCGCCGCCAATCCGGCGGTGAAGCGCTGCTTTTCGATCAGCGGCGAGATCGACCTCATCGTCGAGCTCAAGACCGAGACCACCAGGGCCCTCAACGCCGTGCGCGACGAAATCGCCTCGATGCCTTACGTCGCCGATCTCACCACCGCCATCGTCCTGGAGGACGAGAAGCCCGGCTGACGGCGGGCCGGCACCTTCGCCGCGGCGCCGCCGGCTCGATACCCGGCCGTCGAGCGCATCCTCCGGGGGCGCTTCGGCAGTCGTGCGCATGGGAGGGATGCGGGCCTCCGCCCTTTCGCCGGCAGCGCCCATGCCGTAATGGCGGGCCGATTTCCAAGGTCCGGCACACATGATTCGTCTCGAAAGCATCGGCAAGCAGAACGGCCGGCAGATCGTCTTCATCGAGGCCTCGGCCGCGCTGCAGCGCGGGGAGAAGGTCGGCCTGGTCGGTCCGAACGGCGCCGGCAAGACCACGCTGTTCCGGATGATCACCGGCGAGGAGCTGCCCGACGAGGGCCAGGTCTCCATCGATCGCGGCGTGACCGTCGGCTATTTCAGCCAGGACGTCGGCGAGCTCTCCGGCCGCAGCGCCCTCGTCGAGGTCATGGACGGCGCCGGGCCGGTGAGCGCCGTGGCGGACGAGCTGAAGGTGTTGGAGGCCGCGATGGCCGATCCGGGCCGGGCGGACGAGATGGACGACATCATCGCCCGCTACGGCGAGGTGCAGGCCCGCTTCGAGGAACTGGACGGCTACGCCCAGGAGGGCCGGGCGCGCGAGGTGCTGGCGGGCCTGGGCTTCAGCGAGGCGATGATGGACGGCGACGTCGGCGCCCTGTCCGGCGGCTGGAAGATGCGCGTGGCCCTCGCCCGCATCCTCCTGATGCGGCCCGACGCCATGCTGCTCGACGAGCCGAGCAACCATCTCGACCTGGAGAGCCTGATCTGGCTGGAGGCCTTCCTCAAGGGCTATGAGGGCGCGCTCTTGATGACCTCGCACGACCGCGAGTTCATGAACCGCATCGTCGGCAAGGTGATCGAGATCGACGGCGGCACGCTCACGGTCTATTCCGGCGACTACGAGTTCTACCAGCAGCAGCGCGCGCTCGGCGAGAAGCAGCAGCAGGCCCAGTTCGAGCGCCAGCAGGCGATGCTGGCCAAGGAGATCGCCTTCATCGAGCGCTTCAAGGCGCGCGCCTCGCACGCCGCGCAGGTGCAGAGCCGGGTGAAGAAGCTGGAGAAGATCGAGCGCGTCGAGCCGCCCAAGCGCCGCCAGCGGGTGCAGTTCGAGTTCCAGCCGGCGCCGCGCTCGGGCGACGACGTGGTCGGCCTGCGCAACGTGCACAAGCGCTATGGCGACCGCAGCATCTATGAAGGGCTGGATTTCCAGGTGCGCCGCAAGGAGCGCTGGTGCGTCATGGGCGTCAACGGCGCCGGCAAATCGACGCTGCTGAAGCTGGTGGCGGGCACGGCCGAGCCGGACGACGGCGCGGTCACGCTCGGCGCCAGCGTCAAGATGGGCTACTTCGCCCAGCATGCCATGGAGCTGCTCGACGGGGAGCGCACCGTGTTCCAGTCCCTGGAGGATGCCTTTCCGCAGGCGGGGCAGGGCTCGCTCAGGGCGCTCGCCGGCTGCTTCGGCTTTTCCGGCGACGAGGTCGAGAAGCGCTGCCGCGTGCTGTCGGGCGGCGAGAAGGCGCGGCTGGTCATGGCGATGATGCTTTACGACCCGCCGAACTTCCTGGTGCTCGACGAGCCGACCAACCATCTCGACATCGCCACCAAGGAGATGCTGATCGCGGCGCTGGCGGAGTACGAAGGCACCATGCTGTTCGTCTCCCACGACCGCCACTTCCTCGCCGCCCTGTCCAACCGCGTGCTGGAGCTGACGCCGGAGGGCATCCACCAATATGGCGGCGGCTATACCGAGTATGTCGCCAGGACCGGGCAGGAGGCGCCGGGCCTGCGCAGCTGAGCCTGGGGGCTCACGGGGAGGAAGAGCGCGAGACCGCGATCGACGGGGTCGCGCCCGGCCGGCCGATCAAGAATCGAACTATGCCAGGTCGAGAGCGGCGGCAATCTTGTCCTTGAGCACCAGCCGCTCCTTGCGGAGCGCGACCTCGGTCTCTTCGCTTACCGGTTCGATCCGTGTTTCCGCCCGATGGATCTTGTCGTTGACGTCATCGTATTCCGCAAGGATGCGAGCAAACTCCGGGCTTTTGACCTTGAGGGCATGAATGGCGTCCATCTGACCCGGGAATTCTTCGCCGAGCGTGTGAGGCGTGTTGGACAAGGCGTATTCTCCTTGGGCTGCTCGGGCGCAATGGTGCGCCCGAATGCTCGTCGGTGCGGGATTTGCTGGTCCAACGCAACGGGGAGCGGACGACTGAATGCCTCGTGGGCGCGGCCTGCTCTTTGATTTGTGTCAAGAAAGCGCGATGGAGACGCGCGAAGGGTGATGGAAAGGGGGCCGATCGAGAGAGGCCACCGCCAGGGCTTTCCATCCACGTGCCAGCCAGCCTATCGAACGACCAGGACGGGCACGGGGCTGTGCGCCGGCACGGCCGCGGCTGACCGCCAGCGTCCGGCCAACGACACCGGCATGGAAGTCGGGAGCATTGCGCCGCACCTTGCGGGAGCCGCTCCACGGTCCGCCGCCCCCCGAGATGCACACATAGCCGACACCCGCGGGACAATTGACACCCGGCATGACGGGCGTTAGCGTTCGATAAAACGTTTCACCGGACATGAAGACCCAGGAGAACGCAGCGTTGGCAAGATCGCACAGCCCGTCGATCCGGACTGTCGCCGAGCATGCCGGCGTGTCCGTCGCGACGGTCTCCAACGTGCTCAACGGCAAGCCCAACGTCTCTCCCGACTATGTCCGGCGCGTTACGGACGCGGTGCGCGATCTCGGCTACGTCGCCGACATCGCGGCGTCGCGGCTGCGGTCGCGCAAGTCGCGGCTGGCCGCCGTGGTCGTGCCCGACCTCACCAATCCGATGTTCGCCAGTTTCGTCTCGACCCTCGAGCATGTGGCGCGCGCCGACGGCTTCGACCTCGTCGTCGTCTCGGCCCGCAACGACACGGCCGAGGAGGCGGCCAGGCTCGCCGCCATCCGCGCCTGGCGGCCGGCCGGGCTGATCGTCATTCCCTGCGACGGCGGACTGCACGAACGCCTGCCGGCCGGCTTTCCGGTCCCGACCGTCGTCGCCGACCGCATCCCGGACCGCGAAGGCCTCGACCTGATCGCCGTGGACAACGGCCAGGCTGCCGGCGCCATGGCGCGCCACCTCGGCGACTGCGGCCATGCCGACTGCCTCGTCGTGGCTTCGCGGCTGTCGATCAGCAATGTGCGCGAACGCTTCGAGGGCGCCGCCGCGGCGGCGGCAGGCATGCGGCTCGAAGTGATCGAGATCGGTATCGACGATCCGGCCGGCATGGACCGGCTCGAGCGGCGCCTGCGCCAGGCGTCCCGTCCCGGAGCGCTGTTCGCCCTGGACCATGGCACGGCGCTGGTCGCCTACCGCATGCTGGCCGGCCTGCGCATCGGCGTGCCGGGCGACATCGCCTTCGCCAGCTTCGACGAGATGGAATGGATGCGGCTGGTGACGCCCGGCGTCACCGCTGTCCGCCAGCCTGTCGAGGAGATGGCCGAGCAGGCCTGGTCCGTGCTGACGAAGCGGCTTTCCGGCCAGCCCGGCCCGCCGATCATCCGGCGCCTTCGCTGCGCCTTCAACATCCGCGGCTCGACGCCGCGCCTGGCAGTCCGATCGGACCAGTCCCGATGAGCATCGTCGCCGTTCTCGACATCGGCAAGACCAACGCCAAGCTCCTGGCCGCGACCGAGGAGGGGGCGATCCTCGACGTGCTGTCGGCTGCCAACGCCGTCCATGACGGGCCGCCCTATCGCCACCACGACGTCGCCGCCCTGGAAGCCTGGCTCGTGGAGGGATTGCGCAAGCTGGGGCAGCGGCACGCGGTCGGCGCGATCATCGCCACCGCGCACGGCTCCGGCGGCGTCCTCGTCGGCGCCGACGGGCCGCAACTGCCGATGGTCGACTACGAGCAGCCGCTTCCGGCCGGGATCGACCGGCTCTACCGGGAAATCGCCGGCTCCTATCGGGAGCGGGGCAGCGCGATCATGCTCGGCGCCGCCCACCTCGCCCGGCAGATGCTGTGGCAGGAGACGGACTGGCCGGAGGCGTTCGCCGCCGCGCGCGCCTTCCTCGCCACGCCGCAATACTGGGCCTGGCGCCTCAGCGGCGTTGCGGCCGGCGAGGTGACGAGCCTCGCCGCCCAATCGCATCTGTGGGCGGCGCCGGACGGGCGCCCGGCCGGGATCGTGGCCAAAAGGGGCTGGCAGCGCCTGCTGCCGGCGATGCGGCATGCCTGGGAGACGCTCGGCCCGCTCCGGCCGGACATGGCGGCCCGGACCGGGCTCTCCCCCGACACCCGCATCCTGTGCGGCGTCCACGATTCCTCCGCCAATTTCTACCGCTACCAGGCCGCCGGGCTCTCCGACTTCGTCATCGTCTCGACCGGCACCTGGATCGTGCTCCTGACCGACCGCACCGGCCTCGACTTCGACGCGGAGCGGCCGGGCCATACCTGCAACGCCGATGTGTTCGGCCGGCCGGTTCCCGGCATGCTGACGATGGCGGGACGGGAGTTCTCCGCCGTGGCGCGGGGAAGCAAAGGTCCGGCGAGCGCCGATGCGCTCGGCCGGATCGTCGCGACGGGAACCATGGCGCTGCCCACCTTCGGATCCGACGACGGACTGTTTCCGGGCACGGCGGGACGCGGCCGGCTGGAAGGACCGCTCGCCGGCGACGAAACAGTGCATTTCACCCTGGCGGTGCTGCATTCGGCACTCCTCACCGTCACATGCCTGGAGGATCTGCCGCCGGCCGCGACGGTGGTGCTCGACGGCAATTTCGTCTCCGATCCCCTCTATGGCGCGCTGGTGGCCGCCCTGCTGCCGGGCCGCAGGGTGCTGGTCAGCCGCAGCACGCACGGCACGGCTTCCGGCGCCGCCCTCCTCGCCTCGCACGAGACACGCGCCGGTCCGGCCGACCTTCCGGCGCAGCCCCCGGCACCGGCGAACATTCCCGACCTCTCGACCTATCGCGCCCGTTGGCGCGAGCAAATCCAAACCTTGGAGCGAACATCATGAGCACGTCCGACGATCAGGCCCTGCGCGAGGAGATGGTGGCGACCTGCCGCAGCATGAATGCGAGCGGCATCAACCAGGGCACGGCGGGAAACCTGTCCGTGCGCAACGCGGCGGGCTTCCTCATCACCCCGACCTCGCTCCCCTATGACCGGATGGAGCCGGGCGATCTCGTGCAGATGTTCTTCGACGGCACCTATGAAGGGGCGCGGCGGCCCTCGTCGGAGTGGCGCTTCCACCGCGACATCCTGCAGTCGCGTGCCGACATCGATTGCGTGCTGCACTGTCACTCGGTCTACGCCACGACGCTCGCCGTGCACCACAAGACCATTCCGAGCTTCCACTACATGACCGCCGTGGCCGGTGGCACGACGATCCGCTGCGCCCGCTACGCCACCTTCGGCACCCAGGCGCTCTCGGACGCGGCGCTGGAAGCGCTCGATGGGCGCCTCGCCTGCCTGCTCGGCCAGCACGGCCAGATCTCGCTCGGCAAGACGCCGGCCTCGGCCCTCGCCCTGGCGATCGAGGTGGAGACCCTGTCGCGCCTCTACGTGCAGGCGCTGACCCTGGGCGAGCCCCCGATCCTGGACGACGAGGAGATGGGCCGCGTCATCCGGCAAATGAAGCAGATGAGCTACGGCCAGGCGCCCGACCTCGACGGGGTGAACGACACGGCGCAGCGCCGGGCGTGAACGCCCCGGGATACGGTCTCGCCGACGGGCCCGGGCAGCGTCGCGGCACCGCATCCATGACGGCCGGCCTTCAGGGCACGGCACAGGGCGCCGGCGCCGGCCGCCGGCGCGGCCGCCCCGCCGGCCCTTGCGCCGCATGGTGACCCGCCGCGACGCCTGATAGGGATAGCCCATGTCCCTCGCCCGCTTCTCCCGCGAAGCCGTCGCCGCCGCCTTCGACCGGGCCATTCCCGGCTGGATGCGCCTCCTGGTACGGCGCAGCGAAAGCGCCATGGTGGCGCTGGCGGCGGTCGTCGGCGCGCTGGCCGGCCTGGCGGTCTATGGGATCGCCGCAACCGCGCAGCTGGCCCATGAGCTGTTCTTCGGGCTGCGGCCGGACGAGCGGCTGAGCGGCATGCTCGGCCTGCCGACGATCCTCGCCGCCAGCGTGCCGGCATGCGGCGGCGTGATCCTCGGCCTGTTCAACCTGATGCTGCTGCGCGCGCGCACCGCCCGCCCGATCGACCCGATCGAAGCCAACGCCCTGCACGGCGGCCGGCTGCCGCTCACCGGCAGCGTCCTCATCGCGATGCAGACCTGGATCTCCAACGCCTCCGGCGCCTCGGTCGGGCTGGAGGCCGCCTATTCGCAGATCGGCTCGGGCCTGGCGGCGCGCCTCGGCCTCGGCTTCCGCCTGCGCCGCGCCGACCTGCGCCTGCTGGTCGGCTGCGGCTCGGCCGGCGCCATCGCGGGCGCCTTCGGCGCCCCCCTGACCGGCGCCTTCTATGCCTTCGAGATCATCATCGGCACCTATGCGGTCGCGCACCTGGCGCCCGTCGCGGCTGCCGCCATCGCCGGCACCATCGTCACCCACCTGCTGGGCCTGGACTCCTATGCCTTCGTCATCGGCGTCTCCTTCCTGCCGCGCGCCACCTCCTTCGCGGCCCTGGGGGGCCTCGGCCTGCTGAGCGCGGCCATCGCCGTGCTGGTGATGGTGGGCGTCCACATGACGGAACGGGGGTTCCGCCACCTGCCGCTGCCGACCTGGCTGATGCCGGGGGTGGGTGGCCTGATGGTCGGCGGCCTCGCGCTGATCACCCCGCAAGTACTGTCCTCGGGCCATGGCGCGCTGGTGAACATGCTGGCCGGCAGCGAGCTGCCGCTCCTGGTTCTGGGCGGGCTGATCGCGCTCAAGGGACTGGCCTCCTCGATATCGCTCGGCTCGGGCTTTCGCGGCGGCCTGTTCTTCGCCTCGCTGTTCCTCGGCACCCTGGTCGGCCAGTTCTATCTCGGCATCATCCATGTGTTCTCGCTCGACGCCGGGCTGACGCCGCATGCGGCGGCGCTGGCCGGCATGGCGGCGCTGGCGGCTGCCGTGATGGGCGCGCCGCTGACCATGAGCTTCCTGGTCCTGGAGATGACCGGCGATTTCCAGCTCACCGTCGCGGTGCTGATGGCGGTGATCATCGCCTCGATCACCGTGCGCGAGACCTTCGGCTATTCCTTCGCCACCTGGCGCTTCCACCTGCGGGGCGAAGCCATCCGCAGCGCCCATGACATCGGCTGGGCCCGCGACCTCACCGTCGGCCGGGTGATGCGCAAGCCGGCGCCGACCATCGACAAGGACGCCTCCGTCATCGCCTTCCGCAACGCCCATCCGATCGGCTCGACCCATTATGTCGTCGCGGTCGACGCGGCTGCCGGGCGCTATGCCGGGCTGATCCGCGTCGCCGATGCCTATCAGGCCAGCCCCGAGGGCACCGACGGCACCGAACCCATCGACAGCCTCGCCCTGCATCGCGGCCAGACGCTCGCGCCGGGGATGACGCTGAAGGAAGCGACCCGGCGCATGGAGGCCTGGGAGGCCGAAGCGCTGGCGGTGGTGGACGAGGCCGGCCGCGTCATCGGCCTGCTCTCGGAAGCCCACGCCCTGCGCCGCTATGCCGACGCGGTGGATCGGGCGCGAAGGGACCTGTCCGGCGGCGAGTAGGACGCGGGCGGCCCGCCTTCCGCCCTTCGTCCCCCGGCAAGCCTTGCCGGCGGCGGTCCGCCGTCGCGCGCATCGCGTCGCAACGCCCCTCATGACGGCGCCGCGCCCGTCCGGCGCGGCGGTCATGCCGTGCGGGCCGTCGGCGACGTCGAAGTGGCGCGTGAAGGGCGAGCCGTGGCGCCCGTCGAGGACCGGGACGCCGTCGACGGTCCGGTGCTCGCCCTTGGCGACCGCCTCCTCGATGCGCTTCAGGTCGGCGAAGGTCAGGACATTGACGACCGGAAGCTGCGTGTCGGCGTGCCAGCCGAGCCGGACCGGCGTGAAGAGACGGGAGCCGCGTCTGACCCGGGTACAGAGGCGCGGGCGGCGCACCAGCCGGTCCCGAAGACGATCAGCGTCAGGACGGCGATCGCCGCCATGGTCACCGCGATGGACCCGCGGTTCATCTGCCGGACATTGACCCGGAGCGGATTTTCTTCGCCGGCAAACAGATTGCTCGTCGCCGGCACCGTCGCCGCCTTCGCGACCGGCGGCGGTTCTGGCGGCAGAGAGGATTGGGGCGGCGCACAATCCAGCGCGAAGGTCGCGCCGGCCTTGTCGCAGGAGCCGAAGGCGCGCCGCACGAGGAGTTGCAGCTCGAACGGCCTGGTCACGTCGAAGGCAAAGTCCTCCGGCATGCCGGCCCGAGCGGCGGCTCCCCGACCCGGCCCCCGGACGATCCGCCCCCCGCAGGACCTCGGAGGCCGTGATCGCGCCGAGACAATCCGCGACGCCGTGGGCGGGCCTGGCCGGCCCCGCCGCGGCCGGCAGGCGCGGCCAGACGATCCAGGCAGGGACGCGCGCGGGAAGACATGCGCGAAAGGGGATGAGACGCATCGGTGCTCCGGCGGGAAGACCAAGGCTCGCGGCTCCCTGGACGCAGCTTTGGCCGCCGCGGCGCCGGCCCTCTTTACGCGAGGTCGAACAGGCTCCCGATGACAGGGGGCGGCCCGCGCCGACCAGGGCACCTCCCGCCCGGCTCGCCCCGTCCCGGCGTCGACGCCGCGGCCGGCGGCACGCGGAAATGGCGGGAATGCCGGTACGTCATCTTTCCCTTGCGCGCGTGCCGGCAATGTTCGACATTTCGCGGGCTTGAGCATGTCCCGGAAGGAGGAGACGGGCGGCACCCGGCAAACGGGGGCGCTTCGCCGGGCCGGGAACGCATTCGCAGCGGAGGCAGCGGCATCCATGGGTATCGGCAAGCTGTTCGCGACGGCGCTCGCCTGCGCGGTCGCGCTTTCGAGCCTGGGGACGGCGGCCGCTGCCGCCCCGAAGCTGCGGGGAGCCTGCAGCGCCTACAAGGTGAAATTCTGCGGCTCCAAGGTGAAGGGCTATCCGCCCTGCATCGCCTCACACGCCGCGGAGACCTCGGCGGACTGCCAGGCGCAGATCAGGCAGGCCGTGGGCCGGTGAGGCGGCAATGCCGGCTTGAGCCGGGCATGTCCAATTCCGCGGATCGTGTCCGATGGAACGGCGGCGCTTCAAAATCAGGCAGGTGCTCCGGTCTTTCCATCTGCGCTCGGGGACACGGCGGCGAACGACCTCATTGAATCATGAAATGGCCGCCCCGCAAGGGCGGCGGGCAAATTTCGTTCATCGCAGAGCTTCGGGACCTCGCCGCTTCAACGGCATCAAGAGCCCGGCCCTGGCCTCCAGGAATTCAGCGCAGCGGCAAGCCGCACCGACTGTCCCCGGCCCTCACGTCTTCGACCGGCTCGCCCCGTCCGACTCGACGTCGGCGATGAGCGAGAGATATCGGTGCACGGCCTTCGAGAATTTCGCCTGCCATATCTCGTGCGCGGCGACCAGGTTCCTGTCGCGCAAAGCTTCGTAGAGCCTGACGACGTAATTCTCCGCATCGCCCTTCCGATCCGTGTAGACGACGCCGAGAAGATTGTTGAATCGACGCACGTCGCCCGTCAGCTCGGAGAAGTATCTCACCGTGCGCTGCAGCCTCGTCGCGTCGATGATCGCCTGCTGGAATTCGAGATCGTTCCGAACCGTTTCCGACTGGTTCTCCAGTTCCGCGAAGCGGATTGCGTTCTGCGCCAGCTTTTCCAGCCGCTTGAGATCCGCCGGAGAAAGCCGCCCTTCCTCCGACAGAAGGTAATCCAGCGCGATCTTCCCGAGCGCCATGCGGATATTGTAGACTTCGAGGACACTGGCGGCATCGACCGCGCTGACCGATGCGCCCTTGTTGCGCTTCAGCTCGACGAACCCTTCCCGGGACAGGAGCCGAAGCGCCTCGCGCACGGGATGGCGCGAGACGTTCAGCATGTCCGTGAGCTGCTGCTCGATCAGCCTGTCGCCGGGATTGAAATGCCCGGCGATGATGGCCTTGCGGATTTGCTCGGCAGCGAACTGCGTGCTCTCCATGTTGTTCATGGGAGCCATGATCGGGGTATCGTCGCTTCGCTTCGGCATCAGGCCCCGGCAGGTGGCCGCAGAGAGGTGGCTGCGGCGGATTGGAATGTCGACTATATACAATCCGGGAAAACCGGTGAGAAGCCTCGGCTCCCGCCGTCCACGACAAATGCGCTAAGCGGCCTCTCGTGGCTCTCGTCACGATCAAGCAGGTTCGAGAGAACCCGCTCGGTGGTCGCTCAGAGCGAAATCGAGATGTGCTTCGCGGGAAGCGCTCCGGCACCGCGGTAGGCCGTGATCTCGATCTCGAAAAGGTATTCCGGACCGCCGAGCGGGCCGCAACTGACGCAGCTCGCCGGGTCGATGCCCCGGAATTTCTCGCCCATGAAGGCCATGACCTCCGCGACGTCTTCCTGCCGCGGGATGAAGATGCGGCGGCGCACGACGTCGGCGAGGCTGCTTCCAACCGCGGCCAGCGCGCCTTCCACGTTGCTCATGGCCTGCTTCGCCTGCGCCAGCCCCGTGTCGGGCATGGCGCGTGTCTTGTAGTCGCGCCCCGCCGTCAACGACATGAAGATCCAGTCGCCGAGCGCGACAATTCGCGAATACCCTTCCCGTTCCTCAAGGATGCTGCCGGACTTCAGTTTGACAAGGTCCATTTCAATCTCCGTACCCCGCAAGGGCGGGCTCAAATCGAGATGCCGCCGTCGATCGCGATGGTCTGGCCAGTGACCATGCCGGCGCCGAAGCCGAGATAGACGATGAGCTCGGCGACATCCGCCGGCGTGCAGACCTTCCTGAGCGGGGTCGCCGCCAGCGTATTTTGCCGGCGCTCCTCGGACCACTCGATCGCCCAGGAGCTTTCCACGGTGCCGGGCGCGACCGCGTTGACGCGAACCTCCGGCGCGAGCGCGCGGGCGAGGTTCTTGGTGAGATTGATGACGGCGGCCTTGGAGCCGCTATAGGCGATGGTGCTGGCCACGGCCCCGAAGCCGGCAATCGAGGCCGTGTTGACGATCGCGCCCCCGGCGGCCCTCAGAGCCGGGGCGGCGGCCTTCGAGCACCGGAAGACGCTCATCAGATTGACGTTGAGCAAGCTCGCCCAGAGCTCCTCCGTGATCGAATCCAGGTCCGAAATCGGCACGGGCACGCGGACGCCGGGTATCCCGGCATTGTTGACGAGAAGGTCGAGACGGCCCAGCCGCGCGACCGCATCGCGCACCATGGCCTCGGCCTGCGCCGAGTCCCCGACGTCGCCGGGCGCACCGATGACATCGCCCCCCTCTTCGCGCAACGCGGCCACGGCGTCGGCGCCGCGGGGATCGTCGGGCAGGAAATTGATCGCGACCCTGGCTCCCGCCCTGGCCATGAGGCGCGCGGCCTCGAGGCCGATTCCCGAAGCGGCGCCGGTGACGAGCGCCGTCCGGCCGGCGAGATCGAACGATAGCATGTGCAAAGCCCTCTTTGTCCAAGTGATGTCGCGGCGTCGCCGCGTCAGGCGACCGAGCGCCCGGCCGCCTCGCAGGCGGCCCGCTTTTCGCGACGGAGAAATTTCTGCGTCTGCTCCCGCCTGGGATTGTCGATGACCTCCGCGGCGGTGCCGATCTCGCAAACCTCGCCCTGGTGAAGGAAGGCCACGCGGTCGGCCGATTCCCTGACGAAGTTGATGTCATGGGTCACGACCACCATGGTCATGCCCTCGGTCTTCAACAGGCGCATCGTCGCCAGCACCTCGCCGACGAGCTCGGGGTCGAGGGCGGAGGTCACTTCGTCGAACAGCATGTAGCTCGGCTCCATCGCGAGCGCCCGCGCGATCGCGAGCCGCTGCTGCTGCCCGCCGGACATCCGCGACGGAAGGCTGGCGGCCTTGTCGCCGAGGCCGACATGGTCGAGATGCTTCTGGGCCAGGGCGCGCGCCTCGGCGCGGCTGCGCTTGGCGACCACGCGCGGCGCGAGCGCGACATTCTCCAGCGCGGTCAGATGGGGAAAGGCATTGTATTGCTGGAAGACGATGCCGAGCTTGCGCCGGAGATGATTGATATTCGTGCTCCGGCTGTGGACGCCGACGCCGTCGACGATGATCTCGCCGCCCTGGATCGGCTCCAGCCCGTTGATGCATTGGAGCAGCGTCGACTTTCCCGAGCCGCTGGCCCCGATCAGGCAGAGCAGCTCGCCCTTGTTCACCTCGAGGTCGATCCCGTTGAGGACCGTGATCCGGCCGAAGGCCTTTCTGACGTTCCTGATTTCAATCATACGAGGATCTTTCTTTCGAGATATCGACTGTATCTTGAAACAGGATAGCAGATCACAAAGTAGAAAATTCCGATCCCGAACAACAACAGCCATGTCTCGTGCGTTCGCGTCATGAGCATCTGAGCATTTCGGGTGAATTCGATGTAGCCAATGACCCCCGCCAGCGAGCTGTCCTTGATCAGGCTGAGGATCAGGCCGATCCAGGACGTGAGCCCCGCTCTGAAGGCGAGCGGCGCGGAGATGTGGAACAGCTCCTCGAAAGAGGTCATGCCGAGGGAGCGCGCGCTGCGGCGATAGGTGTCCGGGACGGACAGGAATGCGGAGCGGGCGACCTCCGCCGTCACCGCGGCCATCCAGGCGCTGAGCGCCACGACGCCGAACCAGAACGGCGACGTGGCGAAGCCGAGCATCGACAGGGCGCTGTTGGCCAGGATGAGCTGGATGACCATCGGGACGGACCGGAGGACGTCGATGAACGGCGAGGTCAGCAACCGCGCGGTCAAGGAGACGGATCGCAGCCATCCCAGCACGATGCCGATGACCGTGCCGATGATCGCGGAACAGACGGCCATGCGGATCGTGTTGACAGCGCCCATCAGCAGGAAATAGCTGTCCGACCATTGCAGCCCTTGATTGGCGAGCTGGAATTGCATGTCAGCTCCTGTACATCGCGCGGAAGACGAGCTGCGCCATGATTTGCAGGATCTTGGCCATGACGTAATATATACCTGCCGTGACGATGAAGAACTCAAAGGTCCGAAAGGATACGGACTGCGCGTATTGCGCCGCTCCCGTGAGTTCCCTCAGCCCGACGAGCATGCCGAGCGAGGTGTTCAGCATTCCCCAGATACCCTGGGTGACATAGGCGAAGAAGATCACCTTGAAGACCTGCGGGAAGATGACGTGGGCGAAGCCCTGAAAGCTGGTCATCCCGAGAGACCTGGCGGCCGACATCTGCTGGCGCGGAATGGCGGCAAGCCCGCCGCGGAATATCTCTGCGAGATAGCCGGCGTTGTTGAACGAGATGGCGACCAGCACGGAGATGTAGCTCGAGATATTCCAGCCGAGCGCGCCAAGGCCGAAATAGATCAGATAGACCTGGAACAGCACCGGCGTGTTGCGCGAGAGCTCGACCCACGCCGTCGAGAACCGGTAACCGAGCCCCTCGCCCGACTGGCGGGCGACCGCCATCGGCATCGCGATCAGCGTTCCGATCACCAGGGACAGCACCGTGATCTGCAGGCTGACCCAGGCGCCCGATAGCAGGCTGGGCAACGCATCCCAGACGATGGACCAGTAGAATTGATATCCGAGCATGAAGATATTCCGAGCCGCCCCGTCGGCAGGATGCCTGCCGACGGGGGACGGCGGGATCAGAATTCGACGCCGTCGATCGTCAGTTTCGGCACCGGACCATCGCCGAAATACGTCCTGTAGACCTCGGCAAAGCGACCGCTGGCGCTTTGCTGCCAGACGAAGAGCCTCGCCCAGTTCAGGAACTGCTGATCGTCGCGCTTGACGGCGATGGAGACGGTATCCGACAGCGGGGCCGCGCCGGCGAGCACGAACTCCGGAAACTGGCCGCTCTGGGACAGCGCGTTGACGACGCCCATCGCCACGAGAAGGACGTCGACCTTGCCCTGCTTGAGCGCCATGTAGGACTCGGCATCGCTGGCATAGCCGACATAGGTCGCGCCGGTGCTTGCCCAGCCATTCGCCAGCTCGGTGTTGATCAACTGCTCCTGCGTGCTGCCGATGACCCCGCCGAGCTTCTTGTCCTTCAGGTCGGCATAGGACTTCACGCCGGTGTCGGCCCGCGTGACCACGCCCATGGTGAAGTTCATATAGGGCTGGGTGAAGGCAACCGTGAGCGCGCGCTGCGGCGTCGGGGTCGTCGAGGCGATCAGAACGTCGATCCGGTTCGACACCAGGGCGGGAATTCGATCGGGAGACGGCGTCTCGACGACCTCGGCCTCCGCGCCCAGCACCTTCGCCATGTCCTTGCAATAGGTCACGTCGAGGCCGTCCGGCTCGTTGCTCGAATTGCGGAAGCCGGATGGGGGGTTGTCCATCATGACTCCGCAACGCAGCTTCTTGGTCTTGACGATCGTGTCGAGGGCGGAGTCCGCCCTGGCGACGCCGGCACAGGCGACGCCGAACAGGGCCACGAGAAGCGTGGCCGAAAAAACCTTGTGTCTCATTGTCGTTCCCCTCTTTCTTGCAGGCTGTCGGCCTGACGGCGGCTCGGGCTCTGCGAGAGCCGGCCTGCGCCGCGACGGCGGATGCCGTGAGCGGCGCCTTGCACGCGGCTCTGCCGGACGCACGATCCCGGCAGCGCCGCGATCTTCCGGAAAGCGTCCTTAGAAGTTCACACCGCTCACCGTCAGCGACGGCACCTCGGCGCTGCCGAAGAACTGCTTGTAGACTTCGGCGAAGCGACCGCTGGCGCTCTGCTGCCAGACGAAGAGCCTCGCCCAGTTCAGGAACTGCTGATCGTCACGGCGCACAGCGATCGCGACCTGGTCGTTGATAGGGGCCGTCCCGGCCGACACGAAATCCGGGAACTGCCCGCTCGCCGCAAGCGTGTTGAAGACGGCCGTGGCCTGGAGGATGGCGTCGACCTTGCCCTGCTGCAAGGCCATGAAGGCCTCGGTGTCGCTGGCAAAGCCCGTATAGGTGGCGCCGGACGCCTTCCACCCCTTTTCAAGCTCGCTGTTCAGCAGTTGCTCGGTGGTCGTCCCGATGACGCCGCCGAGCTTCGCGCTCTTCAGATCCGCCCAACTCTTGACGGCCGTGTCCTTCCGCGTGATGACCGTCGTGGTGTAGTTCATGTAGGGCTGGGTGAAGGCGACGGTCATCGCGCGCTGCGGCGTCGGGGTCGTCGAGGCGATCAGCACGTCGATCCGGTTCGACACCAGGGCGGGGATGCGGTCCGGGGCCGGCGTCTCGACGATTTCCGCCTCGGCGCCCAGCACCTTGGCCATGTCGCGGCAATAGACGACATCGAAGCCATCGGGCTGGCCGGACGTGTTGCGGAAGCCCGAGGGGGGCGAATCGAGCATGATCCCGCAGCGCAGCTTCTTCGACTGCACGATCGTGTCGAGCGCCGACTGCGCCTGGGACTGGCCGGCCAGCCCCAGGGCCAGGACCGTCGCTGCAAGCAGCGTCTTCATCATGTTCTTCATTGTCGTTCTCCCTAACGAAGTTGCTGGATGGGGACGGAAGCGACCCCCGTCGCTCAACTGGCCTTCCTGGTGACTTCGGACTCGACGCCGATCGCGCTGATCGGGCCGAGCTCCTTCTCGATCAGCGGCACGACCTCGCTCTTGAAGCGGACGATCGACCGGTGAGCTCGCTCGATCGGCATGCAGCCGAACGCGAAATTGCAGGTGTAGTTGCTTGGATTCAGCCGCCTGATGTCGGCAATCATCTTCTCTGCGACCGTGTGAGGGTCGCCGACGACCATATTGTCCGCGTACTGCTCCAGGGAATACTCGCCCGGATAGGCCTCGTTGCGGATGAAGCCCCCCTCGTCCAGCGGCAGTTCGGCGCCGCGCAGATGATGGGCCATACGCCCGACATAACGGGCGCGCTCGCCCGCCTCCAGGGCTTCGCCGCGGCTGTCGGTGACGCAGACATATTGCATGATGGCCAGCGGCTTCCTTGCCGGCTGCTCGCCGATGGACGCCCAGGCGCTGTTGAGCCCGTCCACCATCTTGTAGAGCACCGGGGAGCCGAGGGTGCTGGCGGCGAGGAACGGCACCGCGTTCCATTTCCTGAAGCGCTGCAGCAGCCGGGGATGGGAGGACGTCACGAAGATCGGCGGAAGGGGCTTCTGATGCGTGCGGATGGCAAAGCTCGTCCTGGGAACCGAGATGAACTTGCCCTGGTATTCCACCTGCCCTTCGACGAGTGCCTTCTCGATCACGTCCCAATACTCGAGGAAGACATCGACCTTGTCGTCGAGCGAAACCTTGTAGCGATCGAACTCGTACTGCTGGTAGCCGGTGCCGAGGCCGATCACCAGCCGGCCGTCGGACTGGGTGTCCGCCACGGCGATCTCCTGGGCGACGCGGAGCGGATTGTAGAGCGGCAGCACGATGACGCCCGGACCCAGCTTGATCGTCCTGGTCCAGCCCGCGGCGTAGGAACACATCATCAGCGGCGACGGCGAGCTCGAATAGTTGGCGAAATGATGCTCGGCGAACCAGGCGATGTCGAAGCCCAGTTCCTCCGCGGTTTCGACCATCTTGCGGGTGTCGCGCATGACGCCCATCGCGCCTTCCGGGTGGTCGCGCAAGGTCATCAGGCTGAACAGACCGAGTTGCATGTACTTCTCCCAAATCTTTCACAGGCCGGCGCCGGGGCCGGCAATGCAGTGCGCGCTCATCCCGCCTTCTGCAGGGCCAGCGGCGCAGCCAGCGCATAGGCTCCGTTCTGGTAGACCAGGGGAGCGACGTCCTCCGCGAAGACGACCTTCGCGACGCGTCCGATGATGATGTCGTGGGTGGCGTAGGCGATGGCCTGGTCCATCTCGCAGAAGAGATTGGCCTGGGCATCCGGCAGGTACGGAACATCCTCCCTCTCCGCCCAGATGCCGCAGTCGAAGCGGTCCTGCGGCGGCACGCCGCCGCTGAAGCGCTTCGATATCTCCATCTGCGAGGCCCGCAGGACGTTGATGCAGTAGCGGCGCTCGTCCTGAAGCGGCGCATTGATCGACGCTTGGCGATTGACGCAGGCCAGGACGGACACCGGCGCAAAGCTCAGGGGCGTCACCGACGTGACCGTGATGCCGTGGCGCACGCCATCATGCTTGCAGGATATCACGCAGACCGTCGAGGCCAGGCGTCGCATGGACTGCCGGAAATGCTCCGCCTCCTTGTTCCGCATCAGCATTGCCGCCCTCGCGTCCTTGGTTCGACGTTTGCAGATTGTCTACAATATGTCAACGCAGTTTCCCACTCTCGCCTGCCTTCGGGACCGGCCGGGGTCCGGCTTCGGCATCATGGATTGGATTTCTGTTGGAACGAGCTTGCCCGGCTATCGGGAAGCCACCTCCGCATGTCGTGCCGCGAAGGACGATCAACCTCGTTGCCGATTGTAGATAATCTGCATATATGAATCGAAACCGCAAGAGGGATCATGCGATCGTCCGATGGGAGCCGCGCCGGGCCTGGACGTCATGGGCTCGAAACCCACGGGCCCGGCATCGGGCATCGATCCGGCGGCTCGCGGTCCGACGGCGATGCACGGTACCCTTGCCCGCCGCCACGACAGCTTCATCCACCCAGGAAGACCGGAGAAGAATCATGGAACGCAGCCTCGTCGGAAAGATCGCCGTCGTCTCGGGCGCCGCGGGAGGTGTCGGCCGGGCGACGGTCGCCCGGCTGATCGCCCAGGGGGCCCGCGTCTGCGCCACGGACATCGCCGCCGCCGTGGCCGAGGTCGAGCGGGACGCCCCCGGCGAGGTCGTCGCCGTCACGGCCGATGTCACCAAGGCTGCTGATGTCGAAAGGATCTTCGCGACAGCGGAGGCCCGGCTGGGCCCCGTCGACATCCTGGTCAGCAATGCCGGGTTCATCATCTCGAAGTCGGCGCACGACACGAGCGAGGACGAATGGGACAGCGTCATGAACGTGAACGCGAAGTCCTTCTTCCTGATGTCGCGGCGAGCCCTGCCTTCGATGCTGGCGCGCCGGGAGGGCTCCATCGTCGCGACGGGCTCCATCTCCAGCGTCGTCGGCCTGCCCGAGCAGGCGGCCTACTGCGCCGCCAAGGGAGCGCTGCTCCAGCTCGTGAGGCAGATGGCCGTCGACTATGCGCCGAGGGGCATCCGCGTGAACGCGGTCGGCGCGGGATCGATCAACACGCCGTTCCTGACGCGCTATCTCGAAGGCCTGGACGATCCGGAAGCCGGCGAGGCCGCGATCAAGGCCGCCCATCCGCTCGGACGCTGGGCGGAGCCGGGCGAAATTGCCGATGCCATCCTCTATCTCGCGGGCCCCAATGCGTCCTTCGTGACCGGCCACATCCTGATGGCGGACGGGGGCTACAGCGCCCGCTGAGCCGCGGGTCAGGCGAAGCGGCGGCGGACCTACGACCGCAGGACCTTCCTCATCCTGATGAGGGGGACAGGTGCGCCGCCGCGGGCATCCTCCACGCGCTCGATCGGCCCGTATCCGCAGGCAAGGTAAAGCGGCTCGCCCGACAAGGTGGCCATCAGCTCGGTTTCCCGGAAGCCCTCTTTCCGCGCGGCCTCTTCGCAGAGCGCCATGATCAGCCGGCCGACGCCTCGCCGAGTGAAGCCGGGCCGCGTGTACATCGCCCTGATGCGCGCCGGATCCCTTGCCGGATCGAGGAGGGCGGCATCGCGGCCCGGCGTCCGGTCTCCGCCATAGAGTGTCGCCCTCCGGCTCCATCCGCCGCAGCCGGCCAGGATGCCGCCGGTCTCGATGACATAGTAGGTGCCATCGTCGATGAGCTGGGTGTCCAGACCCATGATGGCCCGGCTCGAGGCGATCTGTTCGGGACTCAGGACCGACTTCTGGTTCTCGGCGATCGCCGCATCCATCAGCAGTCCGAGCGCGGCCAGGTCGCCGCGGCTGGCCAGCCGGTACAGGAGGTCTTGCCCCGCCACCTCGCGCCTCCGAAATCTCGTCGCGCCACGCCGAGATTGCCGGGCCCGGCGGGCGGTGCGCAAGCATCGCATGTCCGGCTCGGACGATGCAAAAGGCTGGAGCCGCGAGCATTCGCGACCATTCCGCTTGCATGGGGGCCGCTCTCCCCCGGATGAGACAGAAGGTTCTCATTGGGGCGCGGTCCAGCCAGGCGCGGCTCTTGCAATCCCGTTGCCGGCAAGCCCATCATCCGACATGAACAAGACACGGCCTCCGCAGGGCACGCTGACCAGCCTTGACTCCGTGCTTGCCGACCTGCGCGATGGCCTGGGTCCGGTCGAGCCGATACCGATGCCGCTCGACAAGGCGGGCGGATATGTTGCCGCCGAAATGCCGGCATTGGGCACGCCTCTTCCCGCCCGGAATCGGGCTGTGCTCGACGGTTGGGCGCTGCGCTCGCTCGATCTTGCGGGAGCCTCGTCCTATTCACCGGTGCCGCTGGGCCGGCAGCCGCACTGGGTCGAGACCGGCGAAGCGCTGCCGGAAGGCTGTGATTGCGTTCTGAGACCCGATCTGGTCGAGCACCATGGACCCTTGGCGCAGGCCCTGGCCGAGGCCAGCCCCGGCCAGGGTACGCGTCGTATCGGCGAGGATATCGCTGCGATGCGCCCTGTCGTTCTTGCCGGTCGCAGGCTCTGCGCCGCCGATCTCCTGGCCTTGCGCGCGACGGGTTCCGACATGGTCATGGTCCGCTCGCCGGCCCTCCGCCTCATCGACCTCGCTCCTTCGAACGGAAACGGCATGACGGCCGAGTTCATCGCGGCCCTGGCGCAGGAGGCAGGCGCACGCGTCGCGACCGGAACAACCGCCCGCGATGCCGGGGCTGTCACGGCTGCGATCGCCCAAGCGGGCAGTGACCTCGTCGTCCTGGTGGGCGGCACGGGCGTCGGGCGCACGGACTGCGTGGCGCAGGCCCTTGCAGATGGCGGCACGTTGATTGCGCACGGCATCGCGCTCCGGCCCGGCGAGACGGCGGCGGCCGCAAGGTGCGGCGCAGTCCCTGTCGTGGCGCTGCCGGGCCTGCCGAGCCAGGCCCTTGCCGCCTATCTCCTTTTGGTACAGCCGCTGATCGATCACCTGTCGGCCCGCCTGCCCCGACAAGGCGTGACCCTGCTTCTTTCCCGCAAGATCGCATCGGCCGTCGGTATCGCCGAACTGGCGCTTGTGCGACGCGAAGCGGACGGCTGGCAGGCGCTCGCCGTGGGCGACCTCTCGCTCGACCATATCCGCATGGCCGACGCCTGGCTTGCGATCGGCGGCGACAGCGAGGGCCATGCCGCGGGGACGGCCGTCGAAGCCTTTCCCCTGCGGGCGATGTGATATAAGGCCGCCATGAAAATTCGCCCCCCCTCCGCCCCCGGTGGCCGGCAAGGCATGGGCCAGGATCAGTTCCTGGCCATATTGTCGCGCGAAGAGGCGCTTGCCCGCTTCCAGGCAGCCCTGTTTCCACGTCCGCTGCCGAACGAGACGCGGCGGCTCGCAGACTCACTCGGCCTGGCGCTGTCGGATGACATTGTCGCGCCGATCGACGTTCCGTTCTTTGACCGTTCGAACGTCGACGGCTTCGCCGTGCGGTCCGCCGACATCGTCGCGGCCTCGGAGGCCGGTCCGGTCAGGCTCGAACTCACCGGCGAGACCATTCATTGCGGCATGGCCCCCGTGGAAACGGTCGAGGCCGGCTTCGCAACCGTGATCGCCACCGGTGGACCGATGCCGCGCGGCGCCGATGCGGTGGTCATGATCGAGCATACCCAGCCCGTCGGCGACAGCGCCGTCGAGGTGCGGCGGAGCGCAGCCCCCGGCCAGTCCGTTTCCCATGCCGGTTCCGACATGGCTCGCGGCGAAACGCTGCTGCGCGCCGGCACCCTGCTCGGCTCCCGCGAAATCGGCATGCTGGCCGCCTGCGGCATCGCCAGCGTCGCGGTGACGCGCAAGCCGCGCGTCGCGGTCCTTTCGACAGGCGACGAGCTCGTCCAGCCCGGCGAGCCGCTGCCGCCTGCCGGCGTCTACGACACCAACGGCGCCATCGTCACCGCGGCTGTCGCGGAAAATGGCGGCGAGGCCGTCTTTTACGGCGCCATCGCCGACGATGAGCCCCGGCTCGAAGCGGCCATGCGCGGGGCATTGGCGGACTGCGACATGCTGATCCTTTCGGGCGGCACGTCCAAGGGCGCGGGCGATGTCAGCCACCGCATCATCGCCCGTCTCGGCAAGCCGGGCATCGTCGCGCACGGCGTCGCGCTCAAACCCGGCAAGCCTCTTTGCCTTGCCGTGTGCGGCGGCAAGCCCGTCGTCATACTGCCGGGCTTTCCAACCTCGGCGATGTTCACGTTCCATGACATGATCGTGCCGGTCCTTCGCCGCATGGCGGGCCTGCCGCCCCGCGCCGACACCCATGTTACGGCGCGGGTGCCGCTGCGGATCGCGTCCGACCTCGGCCGCACGGAATTCGTCATGGCGTCGCTGGTCGAGGGCGAAGACGGGCTGGTCGCCTATCCCACCGGCAAGGGCTCTGGCGCCATCACCTCCTTTGCCCAGGCCGACGGCTTTCTGCGCATCGACGCACTGGCCGACCACCTGCCGGCCGGAACGGCGGCCGAGGTGACGCTGTTCTCGCCGCATCTGCACCTGCCGGATCTCGTCATCATCGGCAGCCATTGCACGGGGCTCGACCTCGTGCTGGGCGCGCTGGTCCGCGGCGGCCTGACGGCGCGCACGCTTGCCGTCGGCAGCCTCGGCGGGCTGACGGCGGCCCGGCGCGGCGAATGCGACCTGGCGCCGATCCATCTGCTCGACGAGAAGACGGGACTGTACAATGCCCCCTATCTCGGCGAGGGCCTGGAACTGGTGCCCGGCTGGCGACGCATGCAGGGGATCGTCCATCGCTCCGGCGACGCCCGGTTCGAAGGCCGTTCCATCGACGACGCCGTCGCAGCCGCCCTCACCGATCCCGGCTGCCTGATGGTCAACCGCAACCAGGGTGCGGGCACGCGCATCCTCATCGACCGGCTGCTCGGCGGAGCGAAACCCGACGGCTACTGGAACCAGCCGCGCTCGCACAATGCGGTTGCCGCGGCGGTGGCGCAAAAGCGCGCCGACTGGGGCGTCACCATTGCGCCCGTGGCGCATGCGGCGGGGCTGGGTTTCATTCCGCTCGCCGAGGAGCATTATGACTTCGCTCTGGTCTCGGCGCGCAAGGACCGGCCGGCGGTTCAGGCCTTTCTGCAGGCCCTGCAACTGGCCGAGGTGCGCGAGGCTCTGGGGAAAGCCGGCTTTCGTCCCGCCTAAGCAGCTTCTCTTGGCTCTCACCATGATTGATTTTGCATTTTCAATGCAAAATCAACGCTGCTCAAACTTATAAGTGCAAGCAGATTCGAGAGAACCTGCCTAAAGCGTTTTGCGATTTGACGGAATCGCGTCAAGTCGCAAAGACGCGTCGAAACAAGAAGTTAGAGCAACGAGCGTTTCCACCAAAACGCGCTTTGCTCTAGCGCGCCGCGTCTTCTCCCGAAAGGTCAGAAACAGCTGCAATTTGAAGCCATCGCGTCAACCGGCACATGGCCCGTCGGCCGGGTTTACACCTGCTCCGCACAATTGGAGTATGTGGCCTGAGCAAAGTTCAGTGTGGTCCGTGATGGCACAGCTCTCCAGCGATTGTTTCCTCTCGACGTCTTCGCTCATGGCGATCGAGGAGGCCGTCGCCCTTGCGACGGATCGATTGCCGATCCTGGCGGCGACCGAGCGTGTCGGGCTCTTGCGGGCCGATGGACGGATTTCGGCCGAGGACGTTTTCGCGCGCAACAACCTGCCGCCCTTCGCGAACTCGGCGGTCGACGGCTACGCGGTGCGCCATGCCGAGCTCGTTTTCGGGGGCGAGACCGTGCTTCCCATCGGCGGCCGCCTGGCGGCCGGCGCCGCGGAGGCGGTGAGCGCCGCGGGACGCGCCGTTCGCATCTTTACCGGCGCCGTGATGCCGCATGATGCGGATACCGTGTTCATGCAGGAAGACGTCCGTGTCGAGGGCGGTTCCGTCCATCTTCCGGCGGGACTGAAGGCGGGCGCCAACATGCGGCCGCCGGGGGAAGATGTCGCGGCCGGAGAGTTGATCATCCCGGCAGGGCGTCGCCTCAAGCCGCAGGATATCGCACTGGCGGTTGCAGCCGGTCACAACCGCCTGAGTGTGCGCAGGCCGTTGCGCGTGGCGATCTTTTCGACGGGGAACGAATTGGCCAGGCCCGGAACACGCCTGAAGCCCGGCTCCATCTATGACTCCAACCGCATCATGCTCGCTGCGATGCTGACCCGACTCGGCGCCAAGGTGCTGGATCTGGGAATCCTGCGGGATGATCCGAAAGTCCTGGCCGAGCGCCTGGCCAAGGCATCGGAGGTGAGCGACCTGGTGCTGACTTCGGGCGGCGTCTCGCTCGGCGAGGAAGACCATGTGAAGTCGGCGGTGGAGGAGATCGGCCAGCTCGTGTTCTGGCGGCTCGCCATCAAGCCCGGGCGGCCGCTGGCCATGGGCATGATCGGGGCGACGCCCTTCATTGGCTTGCCGGGCAATCCAGCCGCGGTCTATGTGACGTTCGCGATGTTCGTGCGGCCCGTCCTGGCGCAGCTCGCCGGCGCCATACACGAGCCGTTGATGCCGCTCCCCGTCCGCTCGACCTTCTCATACAGGAAACGCCCCGGCCGGCGCGAATATGTCCGCGTCCATATTGCACGGGCGGAGAACGGGGACTACGAGGCGCAGCGGTTTCCGAAGGAGGGTGCGGCCCTGCTGACGTCGCTTACGCTCAGCGACGGCCTTGTCGAACTGGCCGACGACACGGCCACCGTCTCGGCCGGGGATCTTCTGCCCTTCTATCCGCACGGCGCCTTCTGGTAGCAGGCCGAGCGACGTCGGCGCAGGACACCGGTTGCGATCGGCGTGACCGTGATCACGCCGATCGAAGACGCGGGGCGCTGCTTATTCCGCGGCCTGGACGTGCCCCTGCTGCGGCGCAACCCGCGCGGCGCAATACTTGAACTCCGGAATCTTGCCGTAGGGATCCAGCATCGGGTTCGTCAGCTTGTTGGCCGGGCTTTCGTTGAAGCAGAACGGCATGAACACCATGCCGTCCGCAACATCGCGGTCCGCCCGCAGGATCGCATCCACCGTGCCGCGGCGCGTTTCGACGGCGATGAAGTCGCCGATGCGAAGGCCGCGGCGCTCGATCTCCCGCGGGTTCATCGCGGCGATGCCATAGGGCTCGATCGCGTTGAGCACGCCGGCCCGCCGGGTCATGGCGCCGGTGTGCCAATGTTCGAGGACACGGCCGGTCGTGAGCACCAGCGGATACTCCTCGTCCGGCACCTCGTCAGGCGGAAGCAGGTCCGCGGGCACGATGCGGCCGCGGCCGTCGGACGTCGGAAACCCCGAGGTGAAGATGATTTCATTGCCGGGGACGTCCGGGCCGTCGGCCGGATAGACGACCGAGTCCTCGCGTTCGATGCGCTCCCAGCTGATGTTCTTCAGCGACGGCATCGCCCTCGTCATCTCGGCGTAGACATCGGAGACGTGCCCGTAGGTCCAGTCGAGGCCGAGCCGACGGGCGAGCTCGATGATCAGCTCAAGATCCTGCCGCGCCTCGCCGGGGAGATCGAGCGCCGGCCGACCGAGCTGGATCTGCCGGTTGGTGTTGGTATAGGTCCCCAGCTTCTCGGCATGTGCGGAGGCGGGCAGCACGACATCGGCGTGCCAGGCCGTCTCGGTCAGGAAAATGTCCTGCACCACCAGGTGCTCGAGCTTGGCGAGGGCGGCCCGGGCGTGGCTCTGGTCCGGATCCGACATGGCCGGATTTTCGCCCATGATGTACATGCCCTTGATCTCGTCGGCATGGATGGCGTCGACGATTTCGACCACCGTCAGCCCGCGCTTGGGATCGAGGGCCTGCCCCCAGAAATTCTCGTACTGGTTGCGGATATCGATGTTTTCCACCGACTTGTAGTCGGGATAGTACATCGGGATCAGGCCGGCGTCGGACGCGCCCTGCACGTTGTTCTGGCCGCGCAGCGGATGAAGCCCGGTGCCGGGCCGCCCGACATGGCCGGTGATCAGCGCCAGCGCGATCAGGCAGCGCGAATTGTCGGTTCCGTGCGTGTGCTGGGAAATGCCCATGCCCCAGAAGATCATCGATCGTTCCGACTTGGCATAGGTGCGCGCGACGTCCCGCAGCACGGACGCCTCGATCCCGCAAACCTCGGCCATCGCCTCCGGCGAGAAGTCCTTGACCTTGGCCTTGAGCGCCTCGAAGCCGGTGACGTTGGCCTGGATATACTGCTTGTCGTAGAGGTTTTCCTCGATGATGACATGCAGAAGCGCATTCAGCATGGCGACGTCGCTGCCCGGCTTGAAGCGCAGGGCATGGGTGGCGTGCCGCATCATATCCTGGCCACGCGGGTCCATGATGATCAGCTTGGTGCCGCGCTTGGCCGCCTGCTTGAAATAGGTGGCCGCGACGGGATGGTTCGTCGTCGGGCGTGCGCCGATGACGACGACGCACTCGGCCTTCATGGCGTCCATGAAGGGGGCCGAGACGGCGCCCGAGCCGACGCCCTCCATGAGCGCCGCAACCGACGAGGCGTGGCAGAGCCGGGTGCAGTGGTCGACATTGTTGGTGCCGAAGGCCTGCCGGATGAACTTCTGGAAGAGGTAGGCCTCTTCATTGGTGCCCTTGGCCGAGCCGAAGCCGGCAAGCGCCTGTCCGCCGTGCTCGCCCAGGACCTTCTTCAGGCCGGCGGCGGCCCGGTCCAGGGCCTCCTCCCAGGTCGCTTCGCGGAACACCGTCAGCGGGTCCACGTCGCGCATGTCGGCATCGCCGGATTTCGGCGCGTCGTCGCGGCGGATCAAAGGCTTGGTCAGCCGCTCCGGCGACATGGCGTAGTCGTAGCCGAACCGCCCCTTGACGCACAGCCGGTTCTCGTTGGCCGGCCCGTTGCGGCCGTCGATCTGGACGATCCTGTCGTCCTTGACGGCGACGCGGGTCTGGCAGCCGACGCCGCAGAACGGGCACAGCGTATCGACGACCTTGTCGAACTCCTGGACGACGCGGGTCTTGCCCGCCTTGTCCATCAGCGTCTTTTCGTAGAGCGCGCCGGTCGGGCAGGCCTGCACGCACTCGCCGCAGGTCACGCAGGTCGACAGCCCCATGGGATCGTGCATGTCGAAGACCGGGACGGCGTGGCCGCCGCGCCCGGCCATGCCGATGACGTCGTTGACCTGGACTTCCCGGCAGGCCCGCACGCAGGCGCCGCAGGCGATGCAGGCGTCGAGGTTCACGGCAATGGCCGGATTGGAGATATCGAACTCCGCCGCCTCGGATTCGAACTTCGACTTGAAGCGGTCGCTCCCCGAGATCCCCATCGAGGAGGCCCAGGCCCAGAACGCCGACTGGTTGTCGGGACCGTCCTCGGCAGGGCGCATGTTGCTGGCGAGCAGCTCAAACACCATCTGCCGGGACTTCCGGGCGCGCTCCGTGTCGGTCTGCACCACCATGCCGGCGCTCGGCTTGCGGATGCAGGACGCGGCCAGCACCCGTTCGCCTTCGATATCGACCATGCAGGCCCGGCAATTGCCGTCCGCCCGGTAGCCGGGCAGATCGACATGGCACAGATGCGGGATCTTCGTTCCCTCGCGCTTTGCCACATCCCAGATCGTTTCGCCCTCGGCGGCGACCACCGCCTTGCCATCGAGCGTGAATGCGATCTTGTCCGCCATATCAGATGTCCTCGCGGAAATGCGTCAGCAGGTGATTGATCGGATTGGGCGCGGCCTGGCCAAGGCCGCAGATGGAAGCATCCCGCATCACCGATTCCAGATCACGCAGCCCTGCCTCGTTCAAGGGGCCGGACTCTTTCAACAAGGCAACCATTTTTCCGGTTCCCTCCCGGCATGGCGTGCACTGGCCGCAGCTCTCATGCTTGAAGAATTTGAGCAGGTTGACCGCGACGTCCTTGATGTTGTCCCGATCCGAAAACACCACGACGGCGTGCGAACCGACGAAGGCGCCCTGCTTGGCCAGCTCGCCGCCGAAGTCGAGCGGAATGTCACCCAGCGCAGCCGGCAGAATGCCTCCCGAAGCACCGCCCGGCAGGTAGGCCTTGAAGACATGACCGTCCGCCATGCCGCCGCAATGCTCCTCGATGAGCTCGCGGACGGTGACACCCGCCGGCGCCAGCTTGACGCCGGGATTTTGCACTCTTCCCGAGACCGACCAGGATCTGATCCCCGGATGGCCGGCCTTGCCGAGCCCCGCGAACCATTCCGCGCCCTTCTCGACGATGTCGCGGATCCACCAGAGCGTCTCGACATTGTGGTTCAGCGTCGGGCGCCCGAAAAGTCCGACCTGGGCGATATAGGGCGGACGATGCCGCGGCAGGCCGCGCTTGCCCTCGATGCTTTCCAGCATCGCGCTTTCCTCGCCGCAGATATAGGCGCCCGCTCCGCGCCGAAGCTCGATGAAGCCGGGTTTCGCGATCCCCGCTGCTTCGAGCGCGGCGATCTCGGTGCGAAGAATGTGGAGCACGGCCGGATATTCATCGCGCATGTAGAAATAGATGCGTCCGGCCTCGACGGCGTGGGCTGCGATCAGCGCCCCTTCCAGCGTGCGGTGCGGGTCGCGCTCGAGATAGACGCGGTCCTTGAAGGTACCGGGCTCGCCTTCGTCGCCGTTGATCGACATCAGCCGCGGGCCGGGATAGGAGCGGACGATCTCCCACTTCTTGCCGGCCGGGAATCCCGCGCCGCCGAGGCCGCGCAAGCCGGCGCTCTGCATCGTCGCCATCAACGTCTCGGCCGACACCTTGCCGCTGCGCACCTTGGCGAGAAGCTCGTAACCGCCTTCCGCGCGATACGCCGCAAGATCGGCATAGCCGGGCACCACCACCTTGGTGTCGCCGGCCTCGGCCATTCCGAGCAGGCCCTCGACGCTGGCCCGGCCGACCTCGCGGTCGCCGATGCGGGCCGCGGGCGCATCGGCGCAGCGCCCCATGCACGGCGCCCGGACGACCCGGATGGCCTGAGGATCGACACCCGCGGCCAGTCCGGAGACGAGGTCCTCGGCGCCCGCCAGCATGCAGCTGACGGAATCGCAGACCCGTATCGTCAACGGCGCCGGCGGGGTGTCGCGCTCCTTGACCACGTCGAAATGATCGTAGAACGAGGCAACTTCATAGATCTCGGCCTGGGAAAGCCGCATCTCCTCGGCGAGGGCCCTCAGATGGCGCGCCGACAAATGCCCATAGGCATCCTGGATCAGGTGCAGGAACTCGATCAGGAGGTCGCGCCGCCGTTCTCGCGAGCCCAGGAGGCCTCGAACCTGGACCAGCGCGGCGTCATCGAGACCGCGCCCCTTCGGACCACGGTCACGACCGCGACGATCTTGAATCGTCATGCCCTCTCCCCTTCGCTGTCCTTCTTGCGCAACGCGCCCGGCCGAAGGCAGAGCGCCCGTCGGACGGCAACGGTTGTCCGCTAAGACACATGATTTTCGGCGCATCTGCAAATCATTCCAAACTGAATGCGATGCGGCGCGCCGACACACCCGGCCCGACCGGACGGCGGTCCTCTCCCGTGTCAGTCCGCCCGCCTTCGGATCAGAAATATGATCCGATCCCCCTCACGGGACGTCTTCTCGATGCTGTCGCCGGTTTCGTTGACGAGATTGGGGATATCGATCGCGGACAGAGGATCGGTGCAATGAACTTCCAGATACTCGCGCGCTTTGACGGTTCCCAAGGCCTTGCGGGTTTTCAAGGCAGGCAATGGACATTTCAAGCCGCTGAGATCGAGCTTCGTCGTCGTCATGCGGGAAAGCCTATTGTCTTCCCCGGCGAAGGCCAAGCGCAAAGGCGCGTGAGAGCCGACCCTCGGTCGGGCCGAGGGGCCGGCCCCGCTCGAAATCGGCCATCGCGAGGAGCGAGACGCCCTCATGCCGAATAGGGATGACGGATGAACCGTTTCATGCAACCCTCCGGAAAAGACCGCCGCAGCGGGCTGCGCAACCAGGCATGAAGGCCCGTCCTGAAACGCGCCGCGGCGGGCGAGAGCCTGGCCGAAGATCGGTCGGCTCCGGGACGGCGGCGCGGTCGAGAATCGGAGCGCAGCGGACATGGCGTCCGCGAGCAACGGAAGCGTGGAAAGCCCCGCCCGATCGCCGCCACGGATGAGTTTCGATACAGGCTCCGAGCCGAAAAGACATGCAAAGCATTTCAGACGATTCCGACATCTCCATCATCATGCCGGACCCCGGAAATCCGAGGTTGACGGAGAAGGTCAGGGGTATCGATCAGACGGGCGGATCGGTAGAGACGACCGTGCCTGTCGAGCGGGCCTTGACGCTGTATCTCAATGCCCAGGAGATCGTCACCATGATGACGATCAACGACTATCCCGACTATCTGGCGCTCGGCTATCTGCTCAACCAGAACATGCTCAGGCCGGACGATATCGTGACCGAGGTCGAGTATGACGACGACCTGCAGGTCGTGGTCGTGCGCACCGAGCGCAATACGAATTACGAGCACAAGCTGAGGAAGCGGACCCTGACCTCCGGCTGCGCCCAGGGGACGGCGTTCGGCGACCTCATGGAGGCGATCGAAGGCGTCGAGCTGCCGGCGGCGGAGCTTCGGACGTCCTGGCTCTACCATATGACGCGGACCATCAACACCACCCCCTCGCTCTACCTCGAAGCGGGGGCGATCCATGGCTGCGTGCTGTGCAGGCAGGGGGAGCCGATCTGCTACATGGAAGACGTCGGGCGGCACAATGCCGTCGACAAGCTCGCCGGCTGGATGTACCGCCATGGCGTCGGCGCCGCCGACAAGATTCTCTACACGACCGGACGCCTTACTTCCGAGATGACCATCAAGACGGTCCGCATGGGCATTCCGATCCTGGTCTCGCGATCGGGCTTTACGTCCTGGGGCGTGAAGCTGGCACGACAGACCGGCTTGACGCTCGTCGGCCGCGCCAGGGGCAAGCGTTTCACCGCGCTTTCCGGCGAAGAACGGATCGTCTTCGATCAGGACGTTTCCGCCGTCGAGGAGGAATCCTCCCGGCATGCACGCAAGAGCGCGGGAAGCGATGACTAGGTCGTCCCGGACGGTGGGCGTCATTCTGGCCGGCGGGCTGGCGCGCCGCATGGGCGGCGGCGACAAGCCGATGCGAGAGATCGGCGGCCGTACCATCCTCGACCATGTGATCGAGAGAATGAGCGCGCAGTGCGACCCCTTGCTGCTCAACGCGAACGGCGACCCGGCCCGCTTCGGGCGCTTCGGCCTTCCAGTGGTCCCCGACGGCGTCGCCGATTTTCCCGGTCCGCTCGCGGGCGTGCTGGCGGCCCTCGACTGGACCGCGGACAACCGACCGCAGGTCGATTGGGTGGTCAGCGTCGCAGGCGATTGCCCATTCCTGCCTCATGATCTCGTGCAACGCTTCCACGAGGCCCGCGCGAAGGAAGCGGCGGAGCTCGTCGTCGCGGCGTCCGGCGAACAATCGCATCCGGTCATCGGCCTGTGGGGAGTGGCTTTGCGCCACGATCTCCGGCACGCCCTTGTCGAGGAAGGCCTGCGCAGGATCGATCGTTGGACCGCACGCTATCGGCTTGCGACCGTCACCTGGCCCGCGACCCCCGTCGACCCATTCTTCAATGCCAATACGCCGCAGGATCTTTCCGAGGCCGAACGGATAACCAGATCATTGCCCGATTGAACCGGACCGTTCCGCGAGCATGACCCCGATGCCGCCCGGGACGAAACGCGGGCTGTTCGCGACCAGCGCCAGCAGGCCTGCCGCCGGGAGCCCCCTTCCGGACCGCCGAACAACACGGCGAAGGCGTCGCCCGCGACGAAGCTCGCCGGCGCGCCGCATCACCGCCAGCGGACGGGAGCGCCGCCATCGAACCAGCGAACCCGTTCTCGGCGAGTGGAGCGTCGGTCCATCGGCTCGGCACATTCGGCGCCGCTCGGCAAGAACTCAAGGCTCTGGCCACGAAGTGAGGCAGGGGGGCGTGTCCCAGGGGGTGGCGGGTCCAGTCGATCTCGGGCGACCGTGGCAACGACAGGATCACTCTCGGCAGTGGCGGTGCCGGATCGGCCACGGGCAATGCCGGCGACGACACCGTTGCCGTCAGGATGCTCGACGACGCCACCGGCAAGGTCCTGCTGGACGGCGGCAGCGAGACGGACACCCTCAGCTTCGCGGCCTTCACGAACAGGCCGACCTTTTCCCTCGCGAGTTCGGCCGAGGCTGATATGGGAGCCGGCATTTTCATCGGCACCGGCGCGTTCACCGGCCATGCCGGCGAGTTGCGCTACGAGGCCGCCGGCGCCGGCGTCAAACCGCAGGACCCCGTGCCTTGCGCGGACGTTTTCCGTGCCTCGCCAAGGAGGTCGACCCAGGCAAAAGGACCTCCACACCAAGGCGGCCGAGCATCACGAGAACGGTGCCAAGCCGCACCGAAGCGCAGCCGGCACCGCGCCAGGGGAGATCACGACAAGGGCCGCGAACCGTGGACAGCCGCACATGGCCACTCGAAGACCGCCCATGAGCATTCGGAATGCCGCGCACAGGCAGAGCTCCCCGGCAATATGAAAAGCTGGGGGCGGTGTCCGCCCCGACCGACGGCAAGGCCATGGCGGCAGGATGTCGTACCAAGTCAAACAGCCGCGTCTTCAGGATATGCAACCGGATAAACTGAGAGAACTGGCCTGGTTCATATCTATTCAATCCCGTATTCCACAAATGAAACTTGTGCATTAAAATCAAGATATGACTAAAAACTACGATCGAGATCATATAGATTGGACGGATCGTCACAGACAATCCGAGGCCAGGACGACTGAGAGACGCATTTGCGCTCCCGCCTTGCGAAGGAGGAGACGAGCATGGTTCGCGGTATTCAGTCCTATCGTGTGTTCGACGACAGGCAGGTTGACGCGATGGGTGTCGTCTACAATCAGGTTTGCACGACCGCACGCGAGGACCGCGCAAACAGCCAGATCCCCGAACTGGAATTCCGCTCCCGCGTCGCCATGGCGGTAATCGAGGCGGCCGTAACGAATGAGTGCGACGTGCCGACGCTGACGCGCCTGACCCTCGAGAAACTCGTAGGTGGGGTGGACGCGGTGGCCGAGAGATAGGTCGCCGCAGAGCGGCCCTGTGCAAAAAGACCCGGCGTCGACCGGGCCCATTCCCAGTCCTCCACCGAGATGGGCGCCGCACCGAGGCCGCCCTCGCCGTTGCGGCCGCGCTTGGCCTCGAAGCGGGAGAGGCGGAACGAACCGGTCGCCCTCACCCGGCCGCGTCGGCGCACGCCGGCCGGCGGAGAGGTCGGCGACCTGGTCGGAGGCGACGCGCTCCCCTCACGGGCGGTCGCCCTGGGCGGCAAGCCGCCGCTTGGCGGCACCGGCCACGATGCCGCCGGAATCCCGGCGAACCGCAGGTCGAGGCCGGGGACAGCATTCGTGTCGCGCGACGGCCACGGCAGGGTCTACCGCTTCGAGCGCGTCTTCTTCGGGAGCCTCACCGGCTTCTTCGGCGGCGCCGCAGGTTCTATGCCCGCATCGCGTTCCAACCTGGCGGCGCGCAACCGCTCGGTCTTCAACGCCCTGGCCGCCGCTTCGCTCTCGACTATCTCGCGCACGTATTTCGTCGTCGTGTCGGTTTTCGTCTCGTTGCGCGAGGGCACGGGCTTGAAGAGGCTCGGTTCCATCCTGCGTTTCACGGGTACTTCTCCTCGGAATAAAAAAGGCCGGGCATGCCCGGCCTTTCCTAGATGCCTCGATGGTCAGTGCCAGTACATCCGTGGTCAAAGACCAGAGGCTCTAACCCGTTACTCCGCCTGAAGATTCTCGGCCGTGTCCTTCCCGTTCCGGCTGTCTTTCACGACATCGAAGCTTACCTTCTGGCCTTCCCGGAGAGTATGCATTCCAGAGCGCTCAATAGCAGAGATATGGACGAACACGTCGGGCAGTCCCTCGCCGCGCTCGATAAAGCCGAAGCCCTTTGTGTTGTTGAAGAACTTGACAGTTCCGGTCGTCATGGCGATTTCCTTTCAAATCGACATAAATCAACGCCGTCTGACTGCATGTCAAACGCCGCATTTCTCGAAATTGAAAAGGAAGATCGTCAGGGCGCCGCAGCGCGGAAACAACATTCGTCAGCAAGCTCGATCGGCGATATATAGCGTCGAAATGTGTTCGCAACAAGGCTTCTGTTTGGCTGCCGGGCGTCGCCCCGCTCCCTCAGGGGCGTGCTCGGCCGCCCCGGGCCTTGCCCCATGCCGAGTTCTGTCCCCGGGACGCCGAACGGACGCGACTCGCACGGACCCGGCATGACGGCGGCCGCGCGCCGCGAAAGAGCCAAACGGCTGGCGAGCCTTGCCGTCGAACCATCGTATAAATGATTGAAATATCTGGTTTTTGGCGTCCCGGAAGGGATTCGAACCCCTGACCTACGGTTTAGGAAACCGTTGCTCTATCCTGCTGAGCTACCGGGACGCGGCGCCGCGCGCAGGGGCGACGAAAACCCGGTTGGAGCCGCCGCGTCAAGAGATTTCGGCCGATCGGGGCGTTTCAGCCGCGCGCGGGCTCCAGCCGGGCCAGCGCGTCCCAGCCGAAATCGAGCAGCGGCAGAGTCTCGTCGATGAAGCGGGCGCAGTCCTCCACGAGGGCGGGCACGCCGATGGCCTCGGCGGCGATCGGCCGGGTGACGATGTGGGACTTGAGCTTGAGGGCCGCGACCAGGGCGGGATCGGCGATGCCGGCGGCCTCGCGCGGCGGCCGGGTGAGGCTCCAGCGCGGGTCCAGCGCGTGGCCGGCGGCGGCCAGGACCTCGACCAGGGCGGCGAAGCGCCGCGGCGCCGCGACGATCGCCTGGCGCATGGCGGCGAGGCGCGGCGGATCGAGGTCGTAGAAGCCGGTGGCGCAGAAACAGCCCTCGGGCGCGATGTGGACGTAGAAGCAGCCGGGATCCGTCTTGGCGCCGGTGCGGGTCAGAACCGCGCCGGCATGGGTCTTGTAGGGGCGCTTGTCCTTGGAGAAGCGCACGTCGCGGTGGATGCGGAAGATCGAGCCCTTCGGGCTGCCCTGCAGCGGCACGCCGCGGCCGGCGCAGGCCTCGGCCAGCGCGGCGACGAAGGCGGCCAGCGGCCGGAGCACGTCGGCGTCGTAGATCGCCCGGTTCTCGGCGAACCAGTCGCGGTCCTGGTGGAACTCCAGGGCGCGGAAGAAGGGCAGCGCCTTCGGCCCGAAGCCCCGGAAGGCAGGTATCTGGCTCGGCATGGCGGGGAGCCTAGCCGAGACGGCCGGCGAAAGCGAGCGGACGGCGGCGCCTGTCCAGCCCCTGTTCCGGCGGGTCATCCTACCCGGACAGGTAGGTACACAGACCCGCGCCGGCCGCGCTTTAATCCCCGCCGCAAGCTTGGGATCGCGCCACGCCGACCGGGCCGGGGCAGCACCCGTCGCAGAGCGCCGAGAGGGATAGCCGACCATGCATCTCACCACCCGCGAAGAGGAACGCATCCAGATCTGGGCCGCAGCGGAAATGGCGCGGCGCCGGCTCGACAAGGGGATCCGGCTGAACTACCCGGAGACCGTGGCGCTGATCTCCGACGAGATCCTGGAGCGGGCGCGTGAAGGCGCCATCCCGATGCTCACCGACATGATGGAATACGGCGCCACCATCCTCAAGCGCGAGCACGTCATGGACGGCGTCGCCGACATGCTGACCATCCTGCAGGTGGAAGCGCTGTTCCCGGACGGGACCAAGCTCGTCACCGTCATGAATCCGATCCGCGACTGACCTTGGCTGCCCCGCACAGCCACCCTGCCCCTTCGCAACCGTCGTTCCGGAGCCGTGCCATGGCCGCCAAATGGTCCAGACCGCCCCTGCCCAAATCCGTCGTCGCCGCCGAAGCCTTCGACGTGGGCGAACCCGCCAAGTGCGGCATGATCGACTTCGCCGAAGGCGAGATCGAGATCAACGCCGGCCGGCCCACCGTCGAACTGGTGATGGTCAACACCGGCGACCGGCCGATCCAGATCGGCGCCCACTACCACATCGCCGAGTGCAACCGGGCCATGGCCTTCGACCGCGCCGCGGCTTTCGGCATGCACCTCGACATCCCCAGCGGCACGGCCGTGCGCTTCGAGCCGGGCCAGAGCCGCAAGGTCCAGCTCACCAGCTATGCCGGCCGCCAGGTCGCCTACGGCATGAACAACATCACCAACGGCACCGTGCGCTCCGAGATCATCAAGCAGCAGGCGATGCAGCGGCTGAAGGCCGCCGGCTTCTGCTTCGAGGGCGAGCGCTTCGCCGTCAACACGCCGCCGGACGCGCGCTACGGCGCCGCCAAGAAGACCAAGGCCTGAAGCCGCCAACGCAGCACCGGGAGATCCGACCATGAGCATGAAGCTGTCGCGGCCCGAATATGCCGTCCAATACGGCCCGACCACAGGCGACAAGATCCACCTCGCCGACACCGGCCTGGTGGCCGAGATCGAGCACGACTTCACCACCTATGGCGACGAACTGGTGTTCGGCGGCGGCAAGACCATCCGCGACGGCATGGGCCAGGCCTCCAAATGGAAGGCCAGCGACGGCGCGCTCGACCTCGTCGTCACCAATGCGGTGATCATCGATCCCGTGCTCGGCGTGATCAAGGCGGACATCGGCATCAAGGACGGGCTGATCGTCGGCATCGGCAAGTCCGGCAACCCCGACACGATGAACGTCACGCCCGGGCTGATCGTCTCGCCCAACACCGACATCCTGTCGGTGGAAGGCATGATCGTCACGCCCGGCTTCGTCGACATCCACCCGCATTTCGACTCGGTGCAGCAGCTCTACGAGTACCAGGGCGCCGGCTTCACCACGGTGATCGGCGGCGGCTCCGGCCCCAAGACCGTCGGCATCGAATGCCCCGGCGTGTTCAACCTGCACCGCATGCTCGAGGCGATGGCGGACATCCCGCTCAACTTCGGCAATTTCGGCAAGGGCAACGCCGCCACCAAGGGCGCGCTGGCCGAGCAGGTGATCCTCGGCGGGGCGACGGGCCTGAAGATCCACGAGGACTGGTCGTCGTCGCCGGCCGCGATCGAGACCTGCATGGATCTCGCCGACGAGCTCGACTTCCAGGTGCAGGTCCATGCCGACACGCTGAACGAGACCGGCTACTACGAGGACACGCTCGCCGCCATCAACGGCCGCGTCATGCACATCTACCACGCCGAGGGCGCCGGCGGCGGCAACGCGCCCGACATCATGCGCTGCGTGATGGAGCCGAACTGCCTGCCGAGCTCGACCAACCCGACCAACCCGTTCTCGATCAACACGTACGACGAAGAAATCGACATGTTGATCACCTGCCACAACCTCAACAAGCAGGTGCCGACCGACATGGCCTTCATCCAGGGCCGGGCCCGGGCGGAGACGATGCGGGCCGAGGACGTGCTGCACGACCTCGGCGCCATCAGCATGATCGGCTCGGACAGCCAGGGCGTCGGCCGCGCCGCCGAGAGCGCCCAGCGCGCCTTCCAGCTCGCCGCCGTCAACAAGGTGCGCTTCGGCCGCCTCCCGGGCGACGGCTCCGGCAACGACAATTTCCGCATCCGCCGCTACCTCGCCAAGGTCACCCTCAACCCGGCGATCACCTTCGGCGTCGACAGCTATGTCGGCTCGATCGCGCCCGGCAAGCTCGCGGACCTCGTGCTGTGGCGGCCGAAGTTCTTCATCGCCAAGCCCGAGACCACGGTGAAGGGCGGCTTCATCTCGCATGCGGTGATGGGCGACCCGGCCGGCTCGCTGATGACCTGCCAGCCGCTGAAGTACCGCCCGCAATACGGCTCGCTCGGCGCCAACCCGTCCCGGACCAGCTACTCCTTCGTCACCCAGGCGGCGATCGACGCCGGCCTCGCCGGGCGGCTGCGCACCCACCAGACCCTGATGCCGGTGAAGCGCACCCGCACGATCTCCAAGCGCGACATGGTCCTCAACGACGCCATGCCGAACATCGAGATCGATCCGGAGACCTACAACGTCTACATCGACGGCGAACGCATCACCGTGAAGCCGGCCAAGACGCTGCCGCTGACCCAGCTCTTCTACTTCCGGTGAACGCCATGGGCATCATCACCGCGATCGTCGGGCGCCTGTCGGAGATGGGCTGGACCGCCGGGATCGACCCGCTCGAGCTGACGGCGGAGGAGCGGGCCAGCGCCCACTTCGCCGCCGAGACCGCCTCGGGACGCCAGATCCGCATCTCGCTGCCGCGCGGCACCGAGCTGCAGGACGGCGACGTGCTCGCCGTCGACAGCAAGACCGCCGTGGTCGTCAGGGCGGCGGAGGAGGACCTGCTCCTCGTCCGCCCGGGCACGGACGCCATCATCTGGTGGGCGGCCTGCTACCAGCTCGGCAACTTCCACCGCCCGGCCCGCTTCCGCGAGGACGGCATCCTGACGCCGGCCGATCCGATGGTGATCCAGATGCTCAACAGCCTCGGCCAGCCCTTCGAGCGGCTCAAGGCGCCCTTCGTCGGGCGGCGCTTCGGCGCCGCCGGCGCTCACCACCATCACGACGGCGATCATCACCACGGCGATCACCATCACCATGGCGATCACCACCACGCGGAAGCTCATGATGCGGCGCACCAGCACGGCCACCACCCGCGTCGTCACGGTCACTGAGGAGCCGGTGGCGCCGGTGCCGCACAACAGCAATGGCGGCGACCGCCTCCTCGCCCTGCTGCAGGTGACGAACGCGGCGTTCCCGACCGGCGCCTTCACCCATTCCTACGGCTTCGAGACCTGGATCGACGCCGGCGACGTGCCAGACGCGGCCGAGGCCGAGGCCCGCTGCCGCGACTGGCTGCGCTTCAACCTCGCCACCTGCGACGCGGCGGCCGTGGCGCTGGCCTATCGCAGCGCCCTCCGGGACGGCATGGCCGGCATCGCCGAGATCGACCGACGGGTCGGGGCGATCAAGCTCAGCCGCGAAGGGCGCGGCGCCTCGACCCTGACCGGCGCCGCCCTGACCGCCGCGGCGCGCGACATCTTCGCCCCGCCGCAGATCGTCGCGTTCGCCGGCATGGTGGCGAGCGGCGCCTGCGCCGGCCACCATGCCGTCGCCTATGGCGTGCTCGGCGTCGGCCTGGGCTTCACCGAGCAGGAGACGGTGACGAGCTTCCTGTGGAGCGGCCTCTCCAGCCTGGTCGGCGTGGTGCAGCGCCTGGTGCCGCTCGGCCAGGCCGAGGCCCAGCGCATCATCGCCGGGGCGGGGCCGCTGATCGAGCGCTGCTCGGACATCGCCCGCACCCGCGAGCTCGACCGCCTCTCCTCATCCTTCGCCGCCCTCGACGTCGCCTCGATGCGGCACGAGCGCCTCTACACGCGACTGTGCATTTCCTGAGCCCCATCCGGAGGACGTCCATGCGCAAACCAGTCCGCCTCGGCATCGCCGGCCCGGTCGGCTCGGGCAAGACCACCACGCTGATCCAGCTCTGCCGGGAGATGGGACGGCGCTATTCGATCGCTGTGATCACCAACGACATCTTCACTCAGGAGGATGCCGAGATCGTCACCCGCAGCGGCGTCATCGACCCCGCCCGCATCATCGGCGTCGAGACCGGCGGCTGCCCGCACACCGCCATCCGCGAGGACGTGTCGATGAACATGGCCGCCGTCGGCGCCCTCACCCGCCGCTTCCCGGATCTCGACCTGATCTTCATCGAGAGCGGCGGCGACAACCTCGCCGCCACCTTCAGCCCCGAGCTCGCCGACAGCCATATCTACGTCATCGACGTCGGCGAGGGCGAGAAGATCCCGCGCAAGGGCGGGCCGGGCATCACCCGCTCGCCCATGCTGCTGATCAACAAGATGGATATCGCCGCGTATGTCGGCGCGGACCTCGCCGTGATGGACCGCGACGCCCGGCGCATGCGCGGCACCAAGCCCTACGTCTTCACCAACATGAAGACCGGGGCGGGCCTGGAAGCCGTCATCACCTGGATCGAGCACAGCGTGCTCATGGCCGACGCGGCCTGAACCCCGAGGTTGCGCCCATGCAGGTCGTCCACCCCGACAGCAGCTGGATCATCGGCAAGCATGCCCTGATGAACCTGCACGTGGTCCGCCGCAACGGCAGGACCGAGATCGATCCCAAGAGCTGGCGCATCCCCTACCAGTGGCAGGGTTGCCACTACCAGGACAATGACGACCAGCCCTTCCTGCTCACCATCAACAGCGGCGGCGGCTTCGTCGAGGGCGATGCCGCCGAGCTGCATGCGGTCATGGAGCCGGACACGCGGGCGCTGATCACCACCACGGCCGCCAGCAAGTTCTACAAGTGCCCGCAGGGCGCGACCTCGCGCGAGACCATCAGCCTCACGGTCGGGCCGCGCGCGCTGCTGGAATATCATCCGGACGAGGCCATCGTCTTCGCCGATGCCCGGGTCGAGCGGCGGACGCGCATCGACCTCGACCCGACCGCCCGCCTCTTCGCCACCGACATGATCGCCGCCGGCCGCATTCACTACGGACCGGGGGAGGCGTTCCTGTTCAAGGCCCTGCGCTCGGATTTCGAGGTGCGCATCGGCGAGCGCACCGTGGCGCTCGACCGCCTGATCGCCGAGGACGCCGAGGAGATCGCGGCGCTGCGCCGGCTGTGGGGCGGCGCCTCGCATCTGGCGACCGTCGTCGCCGCCGCCCCGGACCTGCCGGCCGGCATCGAGCGGACGCTGGAGGAGGTCATCGCCGGCGAGGGCATCGTCGCCGGCGGCGCCAGCCGCGTCGAGGCCGACGCGGACCGGGGCGAGGGCGAGGCGAAGGACCGCATCGCCGGGGTCGTCGTCTGCCGCATCCTCGCCACCGAGGCCTGGGCCTGCCACGAGGCGATCCACCGCTGCTGGACCGTGCTGCGGCCCGCTATCGCCGGCAAGCCCGCCCGGCCGATCCGCAAATGCTGACCGCCGTCGCGGTCCGCCCGTTCCCGGCCTGCCGCGACCGGTCCCGGCGCGACGGCCTGAAATAGAATCCGTCAGCAGTGTCTCTCGCGGAGATGAGTCTTCCGCGAGCGACGCTGCCGTTGGCATTTCGGTTGCATGGGGAGAATGGAGTCGTCGGTGGAGGCTTTCAGAGCATTCGTCCGATTATTTTTCGGGCATATGAGGGCTAGGGTTGA
This sequence comes from Labrys sp. Lb11, assembly GCF_057554225.1. Lineage (NCBI taxonomy): Bacteria > Pseudomonadati > Pseudomonadota > Alphaproteobacteria > Hyphomicrobiales > Xanthobacteraceae > Labrys > Labrys sp. Lb11. The sequence goes on along the minus strand of NZ_BAAJOT010000004.1, from coordinate 416,155 downwards.
GGCAGATGGGATTTTGACTTGATGAATTCTTAAGTCGGTCTATAAATTCCACCTCCATCCAGCTTGCCTGAACAGCAATCTCCATCAAAAAAGGGGAGTCTGTGTCATGCTACAGATCAAGACCGGCCGCCTCCCCGACGACGTCAAGGAGCGGATCGAGGTCGCGACGGACTTCAGCAACGCCCTCGACATCCTCATGGAGTTGACGGGCGACCTCGGCTTCACCCAGGTGCTCTACGCCTATCTGCCGGTGCGACCGCAGCTTCCGAACGGCGAATGGCTGCCGCTCAAGCTCAACGTCCGCAATTTCCCCGACGGCTGGGAAGAGGGCTGGAACCGGTTCATGACGGTCGATCCCTACTACCGCGCCTGTTTCGACGGCACGCTGCCCATCGACTGGACCGATGTGCAGAAGAGCGAGCAGCTCAACACCGCGCAGCGCTCGGCCTGCACCTATCTCGGCGACTTCGGCCTGTCGCGCGGCACCACCGTGCCGGTGCACCTGCCCTTCGGCCGCTTCGCGGTGATGAGCGCCATCGTCGACCGCTCCTGCACGCAGTGGCCCGACATCCGCGACGCCACGCGCGAGCCGCTGTTCCGCCTGATGCATATCTTCACCAAGGTCATCCGCGACCGGCATTTCGAAGACCAGATCGAGATCGTGCGCAACGCCAGCCTGACCCCGCGCGAGCTGGAATGCCTGCGCTGGGCCTCCGCGGGCAAGACCTCCGGCGACATCTCGATCATTCTCGACCGCTCGCTGGAGACCGTGCGGCTGCACATCAAGAACGCCATCACCAAGCTCGGCGCCACCAACCGCGCCCAGGCCGTGGCCAAGGCCGTGCATCTCGGCCTGATCTGAGGGCCGAAGCGGCCCGCGGACCTCGAAGGGACAGTCCCGATCCCATAGGCGCCGGAGCAAAGTGCGTTTCCACCAAAACGCGCTTTGCTCCGGCGCCTTGTTTCGACGCGTCTTTGCGGCTTGACGCGATTCCGCCAAATCGCAAAACGCTGCAGGACAGGCCGCTCGCGGGAAAGGCGACGCCCCTCCCGGCCGTCATGGCCGCCCGGGGCGCGGCGCGCGACCGCCCCCCGCGCGGGCCCGAAAGTCAGATCGCCAGGTAGCGCTGGGCGATCTCGGGATCGGCAAGGTCGCCCGGCGCGATCCGCGCCACGATCGCGCCCTTGTCCATCACCAGGCAGTAGTCGGCCACCGACTGGATCAGCGTCAGGTTCTGCTCGACCAGCACGATGGTCAACTTCTCCTCGTCGCGCAGCCGGCGGATGATCAAGCCGATCTCCTGGACGATGTTGGGCTGGATGCCCTCGGACGGCTCGTCGAGCAGGATGATGCCGGGCCGGCCGGCGAGGATGCGGCCGATGGCGAGCTGCTGCTGCTCGCCGCCGCTCATCGAGCCGGCGAGCTGGGGCAGGCGCTTCTCCAGGATCGGGAAGAAGGAGAAGGCGCGGGCGAGATCGGGCCGGCCGACCCGGCCGACGCCAGCGCCGAGCGCCAGGTTGGCCGCCACCGTCATGCGGGTGAAGATGCCGCGGCCCTGCGGCACGTAGCCGATGCCGAGCCGCGCCCGCCCGGCGGCGTTGAGCCGGGTGATGTCGGTGCCCTGGAAGCCGATCGACCCGGAAATCGCCGGCAAGGCGCCCATGATGGTCTTGATCAGCGTGGTCTTGCCGACGCCGTTGCGGCCGATGACCGCGACGATCTCGGCCGGCTTCACCGCCAGGGACACGTCGTTGACGATGCGGACCCGGCCATAGCCGGAGGTGAGCGATGAGATGGTGAGCTGCACGGCCGGCCTCTCCTACAGCGTGCCGAGATAGATGCGCCGCACGTCCTGGTTCGCGGCGATCTCGTCGAAGCTGCCCTGGGCGAACAGCCGGCCGTAATGCAGCACGCTGGTGCGGGCATCGAGGTCGCGGATGAAGCCCATGTCGTGCTCGATCACCACGATCGTCACCTTCTGGGCGTTGAGCGCCCGGATGATGGCGGCGGTCTTGTCGGTCTCCTCCACCGACATGCCCGCCGTCGGCTCGTCGAGCAGCAGGATCTCGGGGTCGGAGGCCATCGACATGGCGATGGCCAGCCATTGCTGCTGGCCGTGCGAGAGCTCGCGCACCAGCCGCTGCTCGCTGCCGGGCAGGCCGATCTGGGCCAGGAGAGCCGCCGCGCGCTCCGGGATCGCGCGGGCGCCGTGGTGGCGCCTGAGCGGGATGAACAGGTTCTGGTAGACGGTGAGGTCGGCGAAGACACGGATGTTCTGGAACTTCACCGACAGGCCGAGGCGGGCCCGGCGGAAGGCCGGCAGACGCGTGACGTCGCGGCCGCGATAGAGGATCGCGCCCGAGGTCGGCCGGTCGGTGCCCATCAGCATCTTGAAGAAGGTGCTCTTGCCCGCCCCGTTCGGGCCGAGCACGCAATGGATCTCGCCCTCGGCGACCGACAGCGACAGCCCGTTGAGGGCACGCACGCCGCCGAACACCTTGTGCACGTCCCTGACTTCCAGGATGGAGCCGGCGGCGGCCGGCGCTGGCATCGAAACGCTCATCGCGGCCGCTCCGTCATCGAAAGGGCGAAGGGAGGCGCGCCGGCCGCGGGCTGGCGCCGCCGGCCGGTCTTGCCACCGAGGCGTCGGCCGATGGCCGAGCCGAGGCCGGTGAACACGCCCTCGGGCGCCGCCAGCATGGCGACGACCAGGATGCAGCCGAGCACCAGCAGGGAGATCTCGCCCCAGGCGGTGAGCTCGATCGCCACCCAGCTCAGCACCATGGTGCTGAGCACCACGGCAGTGAGATCCTTGCGGCCGCCGACCGCGACCCAGATCACCACGAGGATGTTGGCGGCGACGCTGAACCCGTCGGGATGGATATAGGTGCCCCAGGCGGTGTAGAGCGTGCCCGCCAGCCCGGCGATCGCCGCCGACAGGCAGAAGACGCCGAGCTGCACCAGGCGGACGTCGTAGCCGAAGGTCTCGGTGCGCTCGGGATCCTCGCGCACAGCGACGAGCACATAGCCGAAGCTCGAGTTCACCACCCAGCGCAGGCCGAGATAGACCGCGATGCCGATGCCGAGCACCAGCCAGTAGAAGGCGCGGCCGCGGCCGTCGAACTCGAAGGTGCTTTCGCCGAAGCCGAGGATGATGCTCGGCAGCGACGGGTCGGAGGCCGTCGCCGGGCTGAGGCCGTTCATGCCGCCGAGATAGGCGGCGCCGATGGTGTAGCTGGGATCGGCCGTCTGGCGCATGAACAGGCCGAGCAGCAGCGACGACACCAGCATCAGGATAGCGACGTAGACGCCCTTGAGCCGGCTGTAGAACATCAGCCCGCCGATCACGGCGGCGAAGACGGCCGGCGCCAGGATGCCGGCGAGGATGGCGAGGTCGGTGTTGCCGTGGCTCTCGATCAGGTTCATCGCCGCGATGCCGTAGGCATAGCCGCCGATGCAGTAGAAGGCCGCCTGGCCCAGGCTCAGGATGCCGCAATAGCCCCAGATCAGGCACAGGCTCAGCGCCAGGATCGCCGAGATCAGGAAGTTGCTGGCGGTGAGCACCTGGTAGCGCGAGCCGAAGAAGGGCAGCAGCACCAGGGCGGCCACCACCACCAGCCAGCAGCTCCAGAAGAAGCGGCTGTTGCCGAGGGTCTGCTGGCCGTTGAAGGCGGACAGCAGACGCAGGACCGGGTTCGACGTCGGCATCGGCTACCTCTGCATCGCGCGCGTGCGGCGCCGCTCGAGAAAATCGGAGATGCCGGAGGGCATGACCAGCAGGGCCAGGAAGGCGGCGGCCATTACCGAGACGTAGCCGACATATTCGTTGAACAGGTTGGAGGCGATCGTCTGCACCCCGGCGAGATAGGCTCCCGCATAGGCCAGGCCCAGGATCGGCGCGGAACCGCCGCCGACCACCACCGTGATGAAGGCCATGGGCGTGTAGTTCTGGCCGAAGAAGGGCGAGATCGTCGCGGTCATGGCGAACATGCCGCCGGCGATGCCGCCGAGCGCCGAGCCGAGGCCGAAGGTCAGGGTGTAGACGCGGCGGGTGTCGATGCCGAGGGCGCGGGCCATGGCCGGGCTCTCCATGGTCGCCTGGGCCTCCAGGCCCAGCCGGGTCCAGCGGAAGATCGCCCAGACGCCGACGATCAGCGCCACGGCGGTCAGGAACATCACGAGGCGGTAGACGCCGAAGGCGAAGGGTCCGACGCTGAAGCTGCCGAGCGGGGTCGGCATGTTCATGATCGATGGGCCGAGCAGGAGCAGCGTGCCCTGGCTGATGATCAGGCTGACGCCCCAGGTGACGACGAGCGAGGAGAGCAGCTGGTTGTAGAAGTGGCGGATGACCAGCTGCTCGATGACGATGCCGGCAAGGCCCGCGCCGAGACCGGCCAGCACGATCGCCAGCGGGACCGGCGCCCCGGCATGGAAGGCCGAGACCGCGACATAGGCGCCGATCATCATCAGCTCGCCATGCGCCATGTTGATGACGCCCATCATCCCGTAGATCAGGATGAGACCGACGCCGGACAGGAGCAGGAATCCGAAATTGTCGAAGTACTGGTAGGTGTAGCTGACGATCTGGCCGAGAGTGTCCATCGCGTCCTCCGGAATGCACGCCGCGGTTGCAGGAAGCGCGCCGCGGCGGGGGACGGACCCGCCGCGGCGCTCGCGTCACGGCGCGGCGAAGAACGCCTTCCACTTCGGATTGTCCGGCGGCAGGAACTGGCGGCCGGGCGCTTTCTTGGTCATGTCGATGCCGACGTCGGTGAGGAAGGTCGGCTCGGTGACGCCGAGCTCGGTGACGAGCTGCAGCTTGTGCTGGTCGTCGACCTTGAACAGGTAGGTCGGCATGGCGGCATGGTGCTGCGAGCCGCGCAGCGTCCAGGGCCCGCCCGGCGCGTCGGGCACGGAGACGTCACCCTCCAGCGCCTTGATCACCGCGTCGGTCTCGGTCGTCCCCGCCTTCTGCCAGGCCTGCGCCATGGCCTTGACGGCGACGTAGCCGAAGGCGGCATGCTCGTTCACATAGACGGCTTCCGGGAACATGGCGCGGATCTTGGCGGCGAAGGCCTTGCTCGCCTCGCCCGGCACGTCCTCGATATAGCCCGGCGGCACATACATGTTGGCGAGCGAGGGCGGCGCGAAGCGCTTGTGCTCGTAGCCGTCGGAGATGGTGACGTTCGACCACATCGGCGTGACGAGGCCGGCGGCCTGGGCCTGCGGATAGAACTGGGCGTGCTCGGCCCCGACCAGGCAGTGCACCTGGAAGTCAGGCTTGACGCGCTTGATCTTGTCGATGGTCGACTGCCACTGCGAGACACCGAAGGGGAAGTATTCCTCCATCTCGATCTTGCCGCCATAGAGGTTGGCGGCCACCCGCACCCATTGGCCGATGGCGCGGCAGAAATTGTAGTCCGCGCCGATGAAGATCATGCGCGGGCCCATCTCCTTGATCATGTATTTCAGGGCGGGCAGGACCTGCTGCTCCGGCGTCGGTCCGGAGAAGAACGAGTATTTGTCGGCGATGCCGCCCTCGCCCTGATTGTTGTGCCAGTAGATGACCTTGTTGCGCACCACCTCCTTGCGGGCGGCCTCGCGCTCGGCGCCGGTATAGCCGGCCATCACCGCATCGGCCTCGTCGTTGAAGATGCAGCGCTGGGCCAGCTCCTGGTAGCGCTTCACGTCCGACTGCCCGTCATAGGAGACGAGCTTGATCTTCTTCTTGGCGCCGTCGACCTCGATGCCGCCGGCGTCGTTGATCTCCTTCACCGCAAGGCGGTAGCCGTAGGTCTTGGGCGTCGACATGATCGAGAAGTCGCCCGACAGGTCGTCGACGGTGCACAGGACGATCTCGTCCTTGGCAAAAGCGTTCGAAACGGTGAAGCCGCCGATCAGGCCGGCGGCACAGGCGAGCACTTTCAGCATCGCCCCGATGTGAAAAGGCTTGGGTTTCATTGTTTTCCCTCTGGTCGCGGGCCGCCGGAGCGGGGACGAGGGGCGGTCCACAGCCGCAACCTTAAGTGTCCGGAGGGGCGTGCAAAGCTACCCGAACGGGGAGGAGGTGGGGCGGAGCCGATGGCGGGCCGGGCGAGACGCCGCGGTTTCGGCCCTGCCGCGACGCCCCTGCCTTCCCTCCCGCAAGAGGGAGGGGACCGGCTGGCATCACGCCCGAAGCATTTTTTGCCGCCTGCCCGGCCCCCGCACCGCCGCTTCTCAGTCTTCCTCGCGCAGGAGCGCGTCCAGGCGCCCGGGCGGCATGCGCTTGAGCCGCCGCTCGACATCCCGCGAATAGGGCCTGTCGTTCGGATCGAGACCGCCCGTGCGCCGCTTGCGCCCGGACTGCGCGATGAAGAGCCGCGCCTCCGCCGCCCGCAGCGCCCGCAGCGCCCGCTTCCGGTCGGCGTTGAGATGACGGCGCACCGGCTCGTCCGCCTTCGGCCTGGCATATCCTCCCAGGGGAAAGAGGCCTTGCCGCCGGACGCCCGTCAAGGGGACGGAGCGCTACTCCGCCGCCTGTCTGGCCCGGCGCCGCTCGCGCCCGCCCCGGCCCTCGCCGTCGGCGGCCGCGCCGCGCTTGAAGGTGAGGCCGAGGGCGGCCTCCAGGTGCGGGAACGGGTCGGTCTTGTGCGGGATGGCCATGGCGCCGACGAAATGCGCCTGGAAGGAGGGCTCGATCGCGGTCTCCACCTTCTCGATGCGGCGCACGACCTCCTCGATCTCCTGGCGGGCGGCGGCGTTGAGCAGGGCGATGCGCGCACCGGTGCCGGCGGCGTTGCCGGCCGAGCCGACCTTGGCGAGGTCGCAGTCGGGCACGAGCCCGAGCACCATGGCATGCTCGACGCCGATATGGCTGCCGAAGGCGCCGGCCAGGGTGATGCGGTCGACGGTGGCGACGCCGTAGCGGTCCATCAGGAGGCGCGCGCCGGCATAGAGCGCCGCCTTGGCCAGCTGGACCGCGCGCACGTCGTTCTGGATGATGGCGATGCGCGGCTCGCCCTCGCGGATGAGGTAGCGGAAGGTGCGACCGTCGCTCTCGATGCGCGGCGTGCGCGCCGCCATGGCGCCGTCGATGACGCCGTCGGGCGTGATCAGGCCGGCGAGCAGCATCTCGGCGATGACCTCGATGATGCCGGAGCCGCAGATGCCGGTGACCCCGGTGGCGGCGGTCGCCTCGGCGAAGCCCGGCTCGTCCGACCACAGCTCCGAGCCGATCACCTTGAAGCGCGGCTCCAGCGTCTGCCGGTCGATGCGCACGCGCTCGATCGCGCCCGGCGCGGCGCGCTGGCCCGAGGCGATCTGCCCCCCCTCGAAGGCCGGACCGGTCGGCGAGGAGCAGGCGAGCAGCTTCTGCCGGTTGCCGAGCACGATCTCGGCATTGGTGCCGACATCGACCAGCAGCGTCACCTCGTCGTTGAGGTAGGGGCCCTCCGACAGCACCACCCCGGCGGTGTCGGCGCCGACATGGCCGGCGATGCAGGGCAGCACATAGACATAAGCGTTCGGCGCGAAGGGCAGGCCGAACTCGCGGGCCGGCGCCTCCAGGCCGCCGTCGAGCGCGAGGGCGAAGGGGGCGCCGCCGAGCTCGGTCGGGTCGATGCCGAGGAAGAGGTGGTGCATGATCGGGTTGGCGACCACGGTCATGCCCAGGATGTCGGTGGTGGCGAGCCCGGCCTCGGCGGCCACGGTCGCCGCCAGCTCGCCCAGGGCCTCGCGCACGGCGGCGGTGAGCTCGGCCTCGCCGCCCGGGTTCATCATGACGTAGGAGACGCGGCTCATCACGTCTTCGCCGAAGCGGATCTGCGGGTTCATGACGCCGGCCGAGGCCACGACCTCGCCGGTCGTCAGGTCGCACAGGTGCGCGGCAATGGTGGTGGAGCCGATGTCGACGGCCAGGCCGTGCGCCGCCTCGCGCAGGCCCGGCCAGATCGCCACGATCTCGCGGCCCCTGCGCACGGCGACGGTGACGCTCCAGTTTCCGGCCCGCAGCGTCTTCTGCAGGACGCGCAGGATGGTGAGCGGGGCGGTGACGTCGGGCACGCCCCATTGCTGGGCCAGCGCTTCCTGCAGGCGGCGGAAATCGCTGGCAGGGTCGTGCATGTCGGGCTCGCGCACCTCGACATAATGCAGCTGCACGATCGGATCGATCTCGATGTCGCGCACAGCCGCGCTCTTGCGCACGACCTGGCGATGCACCTGGCTGTCGGCCGGCACGTCGATGACGGCATCGGCGCAGAGCTTGGCCTGGCAGCCGAGGCGGCGGCCTTCGGCCAGCGGGCCGCGCTTGGAGACGTAGCGCTCCTCGACCGGATTCCACGCCGTCACATGGTCCGGAGCGCTGACGATGCCGAGCTTGGGGAAGCTGCCCTCCCCCACCTCGACCTGGCAGCGCCCGCAGATGCCGCGGCCGCCGCAGATCGAATCGAGGTCGACGCCGAGCCGGCGCGCCGCCTCCAGCACGGAGGTGCCTTCGGGAAAGCGCCCGCGCTTGCCGGAGGGAGAGAAGAAGACAAGCGGATCGGTCATCGGCGGAACTCTTGAACCTCTCTCCCGGCCGGAGAGCCCTGGCCGGGGCCTATCCGCGGGCGCGGCGACGCTCGCCACGCTCGCGGCGCCCGCCGGCCGCCTCGCCCTCGGCCTGCGGCTCGCGGAACTTCTTGATCCAGCTCATGCAGTTGGGGTCATGCCCCATGACCACGTCGGCGCCGAGGATCGCCTGGATGTCCTCCAGGTGCAGCGGGTTCATGATCGCCGAGGTCATGCCGGCGCCGATCATCATCGGCAGGAAGGCGGAGTTGAGGCCGCGGCGGTTCGGCAGGCCGAAGGAGAAGTTCGAGGCGCCGCACGTGGTGTTGACCTTCAGCTCGCCCTGCAGGCGGCGCAGCAGGTGCATCAGCTGACGGCCGGCATCGTTGAGCGCCCCCACCGGCATGACCAGCGGGTCGACGACGATGTCCTCGTGCGGGATGCCGTAGTCGGCAGCTCGCTGGACGATCTTCCTGGCGACCTCGAAGCGCACGTTCGGGTCCTCGGAGATGCCGGTCTCGTCGTTGGAGATCGCCACCACGGCGCAATTGTACTTCTTGACCAGCGGCAGCACCCGCTCCAGGCGCTCCTCCTCGCCGGTGACCGAGTTCAGCAGCGGCTTGCCCTTGTAGACGGCGAGCCCGGCCTCGAGCGCCTCGACGATCGACGAATCGATCGACAGCGGCACCGGCACGGTGTCCTGCACCAGCTTGATGCAGTCGGCCAGGATCTTCGGCTCGTCCGCAAGCGGGATGCCGGCATTGACGTCGAGCATCTGGGCGCCGGCCTCGACCTGGGCGAGGGCGTCCGCCACCACGCGCGTATAGTCGCCCCGCGCCATCTCCTCGGCCAGGAGCTTGCGGCCGGTCGGGTTGATGCGCTCGCCGATCATGACGAACCGCCGATCGAAACCGAGCACGACCTTCTGCTTTTCCGACGTGATCACCGTTTCGGTCATGAGTGTCCCCGTGCCGCCATCCGTGGCGGAATGACCTACACGATAGGGTCGCGTCCTGAAAAGCAGCTAGCCTGCAAGCGACGGATTTTGGTGGCGATTGGGGCGCGGCCGGGCGCCCGGGAGGCCATTGGACGGGTTCGGCCCGGAGCGACGGGCAGAGCCGGCCGGACCTGCACGGATGGATGCTCTGCCCCGGAGCATGCCGCATCGGCGCGACGACAAGACCGAACCCGTGCCGCTCCGGCGGCTCGTTCGAGGCTGGCGAAGTCCGCCGGCCTGGGGCAATTGCCGAAGACGCACGAACGCTCGTCGGGGGCCGCGCCGCCATGCCTCGGCGCCGGGCGCTCGCGTCGCCGGCGCAGGCCTCCGGCGAGGTTCCGGTCGGGGCCGGTTGCGGCGATTCCTGCCCGGCAGCTGGACGAGCTTGAGCCGCGGACCTCCGAGCCGGTCCCTAATGCTTGTGGCCGCGACCGAAATCCGGCTCGGCGGTCTCCTGGCCCATGTCGATGATCGAGCGGCGCACGGCGCGGGTGCGGGTGAACAGGTCGAACAGCTTGTCGCCCTCGCCCCAGCGGATGGCACGCTGAAGATAGGCCAGATCCTCGGAGAAGCGGCCGAGGACCTCCAGCACCGCCTTGCGGTTGTTGAGGAAGACGTCGCGCCACATGGTCGGGTCGGAGGCGGCGATGCGGGTGAAGTCGCGGAAGCCGCCGGCCGAGAACTTGATCACCTCCGACTGCGTCACCGTCTCCAGGTCGTCGGCGGTGCCGACGATGTTGTAGGCGATGAGGTGCGGCAGGTGGCTGGTGATGGCGAGCACGAGGTCGTGGTGCTCGGGCGTCATCAGCTCGATGCGCGAGCCGAGCCCTTCCCAGAACCGGCGCAGCCGCGCCACCGCCGCCTCGTCGGCGCCGGCGGTCGGGGTGAAGATGCACCAGCGGTTCTGGAACAGCTCGGCAAAGCCGGCATCCGGTCCCGAATATTCCGTACCCGCCACCGGGTGGGCCGGAATGAAATGCACGCCGGCCGGCAGGTACGGCGCCATCTGCGTCACCACCGCGCCCTTGACCGAGCCGACGTCGCTGACGACGGCGCCCGGCTCGAGATGCGGCCCGATCGCCTCGGCCACGACGCCGAAGACGCCGGGAGGCACGCAGCAGATGACGCAGTCGGCCTCGGCGACCGCCTCGGCGGAGGTCTCGGCCACCACGTCGACGAGGCCGAGCTCGGCGACGCGCGCCCGCACGGCCGCGTTGGCGTCGGTCGCGACCAGGGTCCCCGCCAGACCGTATTGCCGGGCGCCGCGCAGGATCGAGGACCCGATCAGGCCGACACCGATGATCGCCAGGCGATCGAAGACGGGGGTTTCGCTCATGCGCCGGCCTTCATGAAGTCCGCCAGGGCGGCGGCGACGAGGCGGTTGGCCTCTTCCGGACCCACCGTGAGGCGCAGGGCCTGCGGCAGGCCGTAGCCGTCGATACGGCGCAGGATCAGGCCGCGCGCCGTCAGGAAGGCGTCGGCCTCGCGGGCGGTGCGGCCAGGGGTGTCGGGGAAATGGATCATGATGAAATTGCCGACGGAGGGCGTCACGGTCAGCCCGAGCCTGCCGATCTCCTCGGTCAGCCAGGCGAGCCACCGGTCGTTGTGGGCGACGGCGGCCTCGACATGGCCGGTGTCCTCGATCGCGGCGATGCCGGCCGCGAGCGCCGGGCCGCTGACATTGAACGGGCCGCGGATACGGTTCACCGCGTCGGCGACATGGGCCGGGGCGACCATCCAGCCGAGGCGCAGGTTGGCGAGCCCGTGGATCTTCGAGAAGGTGCGCGCCATCACCACGTTCTCGGACGTGGCGACGAGCTCGAGACCCGAGGCATAATCGTTGCGGCGGACATATTCGGCATAGGCCGCGTCCAGCACCAGGAGGATGTCCGGCCTCAGCCCGGCATGCAGGCGCTTGACCTCGTCGAAGGGCAGGTAGGTGCCGGTCGGGTTGTTCGGGTTGGCGAGGAAGACCACCTTGGTGCGCGCGGTCACCCGGGCGAGCAGGGCGTCGACGTCGGTGGTGTGGTCCCGCTCGGGCGCGACCACCGGCGTGGCGCCGGCGGCAAGGGTGGCGATCCGGTAGACCAGGAAGCCGTGCTCGCTGTAGAGCCCCTCGTCGCCGGGCGCCAGATAGGCATTGGCGATGAGCGTCAGCAGTTCGTCCGAACCGGCCCCGCAGACGATGCGGGCGGGGTCGAGGCCGTAGCGCGCGGCGATCGCCTCGCGCAGCGCCGTGGCCGAGCCGTCGGGATAGAGCTCCAGCGCCGCGCCGGCCTCGGCATAGGCCGCCTTCGCCCTGGGGCTGGGGCCGAGCGGCGACTCGTTGGAGGACAGCTTCCACACCCTGGCGACGCCGGCCACGCTCGCCTTGCCGGGCACATAGGCGGAAATGTCCATCACGCCGGGACGGGGAACGGGGCGAAGCGCGGTCATGACCAGGAACTCACACGGGGTGGGACACGGCGGCGGCGTGGGAGCCGACCGGACGAATGACGGTGGCGGCCGGCAGGGCGGCCGCGAGCGCGGCGGCGGACTGCCCGCCGGTCAGGGCGAGGAGCAGCGCCGCGCCGGCGCGGGCGACGACCTCGAAGCCCGCCGGCGCCGGGGCGGCCGCATCCGGCAGCACCACCGAGAACAGACTGACGTCGGTGACGGCCGCCGCCTCGTCGACCGGCTTCGACACGACATAGGTCGGCATGGCGGCGGGATGGTCGGCGCGCTCGACGAAGGGCAGGCGGGCGATGACCTTGGGTGCCCCGGCGTCCTCCAGCGCCCGCCACCAGGCTCCGGCCGCGACCACCGGCACGAGGCCGAGGTCGCCGCGCGAGGTCGCGACGGCATGGATCACGTCGGCGGCGTCGTCATGGGTCTGGTAGGGCACGACGAAGCCGAAATGGAAGCGCGCCACGTCGCGCATCGCCGCCCCGCCGAGCGAGACGTCGCCATGCACGGCATAGGGCGCCTGGACATGGGTGAACGTGGCGATGATGACGCGCCAGATCGATTCGACGATGTCGACGGGCAGGATGCCGGAATGGCGACCGACGATCTCGCGCATCATCGCCGCCTCGCGGCCGGGCCGGAAGGCGGAGCCGGTCTCCTGCGAGCGCTTCACCGCGATCAGCTGGCTGACGATCTCGCCGCGCTCCATCAGGAGCCCGTGCATCGCCGCGTCGATCCTGTCGATTTCGCGGCGCAGATCGGCGAGGGAGGGGATGGGTGCGGCTGAGGTCATGGGGCAGCTGTCGGATGCGGCTGCCTGTCATACGAGCGGGAAACGGCGAAGGCAAATGCCGCGGCCGCCAGCCGGCCGTCGCGCGCCGGCAGCCGCGGATGTGCCCGCGGCGGTCAGAACAGGGTCTGTCCCGCCATCAGGCCGAGGACCAGGAAGATCGCGAAGATGACCAAGAAGAGGAAGAACAGAATCTTGGCGATCTGCGCGGCGCCGGCGGAAATGCCGGAAAAGCCGAGCGCACCGGCAACGAGGGAAATGATAAAGAATATCAATGCCCATTTGAGCATGATGGACCTCCATTCCACCGCTGCCCGCGGTGTCGGAGATACAACTGCCCAGACGCGTTGCGGTTCCCTCCGCTACGTCACCAACTGCTCGACCAGCGCCGCGATCATGCGCGGCAGGTCATAGGGAAAGCGCGCGGTGATCAGGTTTGCGTCGACCACGACCGGCTCGTCGAGGACGGTGGCGCCGGCATTCTCCAGGTCGATCTGGATGTTCCAGACCGCCGTCGCCTTGCGCCCCCGCAGCATCCGGGCGCTGACCAGCACCCAGGGGCCGTGGCAGATGGCGCAGACCGGCTTGCGGGCCGCGTCCATCGCCCGGACGAAGGCCTGGGCGTTCGCGTCCATGCGCAGGAAATCCGGGTTCCAGCAGCCGCCGGGCAGGATCACGGCGTCGTAGTCCTCCGGCCGTGCGGTCTCCAGGTGCCGGTCGATCTTGAGCCAGCCCGCATTCTCCATCAGGCGGATGCACAGGACGTGGGTCAGCGCCTGCTCGGGCATCTTCACCCCGTAGGAGGGCGGCAGGGGCCCTGCCTTCGGGCTGACGACGTGGACCGTGGCGCCATGCTCCGTCAGCCAGCGCTGGGCGCCGAGGATCTCGACCTCCTCGACGCCGTTGGTGCACAGGATCGCGATCGTTCGACCCTTCAGGAGCTCGGGATGCGTCGGCGGGTCGAACAGGAAATGGTTGAGCTCGCGGTTGAGCTCGCCCTCGGCCGTGGCGAGGGCGACCGTGGACAGGAGCGGTACCGCCGGCGGGCTTTCATACTCGGCGGCGCGGCGCGCGCCGGCATCCGCCGGCTGGAGACGAGCGGAGACGTTCATCCTGGTGTTCCTCCCGGTTGGTCATGGCCTTGCCTCGTCCCAGCAGCGCCGGATGGTGGCGATGCTCTCGGAGAAGAGCGTGTCGAGATCGGGGAAGAGGTCGCGCCACACCCGGGTCGCCGCGGCAAGGGCCGGGACCGAGCGGCCGAAGGCCTCCACCGTCAGCCAACTGTCGTAGTGCTTGTCGCGGATGGCCCGGATCGAGGTTGCGATCGGCGCATGGCCGCGTCCGGGAATGCCCCGGTCGTTCTCGGAGATATGGACGTGGTTCACATCGGCCGCGTGCAGGCGATAGGCCTCGACCGGGTCGCGTTCCTCGATGTTGGCGTGGAACGTGTCATAGGTGACGCCGAAATTCGGGTGGCCGACGCGGTGGCTGAGCTCGGCGGCCTGGGCCAGGGTGTTGAGCACGTAGCATTCGAAGCGGTTGAGCGGCTCGAGCGACAGCTTCACGCCCGCGGTCTGCGCATAGGCCGCCGCCTCGTGCATGGCATCGGCGAGGCACTCGATCTCGTCCACGGTCGGGCCGTCGCCGGTGAAGACCCCGAGCGGCGAGTGGAACGGCCCCATCATCACGTCCGAGCCCAGCGCCTCGGCGCAATCGATCGACCAGCGCAGGCGCTCGCGGGCCTTGTTGCGGATGCGCAGCTCGCGGCTGATCGGGTTCTCGTCCTCGGTGACGATGGCGCAGATCGTGGATTGCAGGCCGATCTCCTTCAGCCGCTGCCCGAGCTCGCGATAATGGGCGACGCTGCCCTCGAAGACCGGCACCTCGACCCCGTCATAGCCCAGGGCCTTCAGCCGTTCGAGCGCATGGCCATGCTCGTCGGTGATGAGCCCCCCGATGACGAGCAGATTGAAGCCGATCTTCACGATCGCCCTCCTTACAACTTTTCGTTGTGCGGCGGTCTTCCCGGCCACCGTTGCGGGGCTGGACGTTACCCCCGTTCCGAGCGCGTGTCAGCAGGCCGGCGGAACCGACCTCGCGATTTCATGAACGCGGCCCGGCGAGGCCCGCCTCGGCAAGCGCCTCGTGCTGGCGCGACGCCACAGCGTCGGTGGAGAAATCGCCGATGGCGTCCTCGAACAGGCGGTGGAAGTTCAGCTCGGCGCCCAGATGCAGGAAGACGCCGCCGAGGCCGATGGCGGCCCGGTCCATAAACACGAACTCGCGCGGCACCGTCACCGGCCCGTTGCGCTTGAGGGCCTGGTGCACGGCAAAGGCCTCGCGCCGGCCATACTCGCCGGGCTTGACGCCGTCGGCGATGGTGCGGACGCGGTCCTCCATCAGCGGGCCGTAGATGAAGCGGGCCCAGATGTTCAGCGTCTCGATCATCACCTTGCTGAGATCGCGGAAGCCCCAGGTCTCGTAGGCGTGCAGCACCAGCGCGTCGTCGCCGCGCTTGAGGCCATGGTAGAGGTCGACCACGCCACCGACGAAGCGGGCGGGGAAGATGCGGATGCAGCCATAGTCGAGCAGGTTGATTCCCGCCGCCGCGCCGTCCTCGCTGAACACGGTGTAGTTGCCCAGATGCGGGTCGCCATGGATGACGCCGACCCGGGCATAGGGCTTCCACCAGGCCGCGAACATCGCCCGGGCCAGCCGGTTGCGGGTCTCGAGGTCGGCAGTCCTGTAGGCGAGGATGCGCTCGCCCTCGAGCCAGTCCATGGTCAGCAGCCGCCCGGTCGACAGCTCCGGCCAGATGCGCGGGGCGCGGACCTCGGCGATGCCGAGCCCGGCGAAGATGTCGCGGTAGAGCGCGGCGTGCCGGGCCTCGCGCCGGTAGTCGAGCTCCTCGCGCACGCGCGCGCCGATCTCCTGGTAGATCTCGCGGGTGTCGATGGCGGGGTCGAGCCGGCGATGGATGGCGAACAGCACCTGCAGCTGGGCGAGATCCGCCTCCACCGCCGACTGCATGTCGGCGTATTGCAGCTTGCAGGCGAGCGGCGAGCCGTCCAGGGCGGCGGCGCGATGCACCTGCCCGAGGGAGGCAGCGGCGGCCGGCCGGTGCTCGAAAGAGCCGAAGCGCTCGGCCCAGGCCGGGCCGAGCTCGGCCATCATCCGGCGCTTGACGAAGGCCCAGCCCATCGGTGGCGCCTGGCTCTGCAGCTTGCCGAGCTCGGCGGCATATTCGGGCGGCAGCACGTCCGGGATGGTGGAGAGAAGCTGCGCCACCTTCATCAGCGGGCCCTTGAGCCCGCCGAGGGCCTGCGCCAGCGCCGCCGCGTTGCCCGCGCCCGACTCCGGGCCGCCGAACAGGCGCGTTCCGGCGATGCGGGCAGCGACGCCGCCGACATTGGCGCCGACCTTGGCATAGCGGACCGCACGGGCCGAGAGGCGGTTCTGTTCACGGTCTCGTTCGGTCATGCGGCGCGCCTCCACGTCCCTCACATAGGATGTCTCCGGCGCTTCACAAAGCTTTTGCCGCCACCCTGCCTGCGGGCTTGGGTTGCCGGCCCCTTCGGTCTATGGACATGCACCCTCAGACTCGGATCCCCGACCGAATGCGCGACCTGCCACCCCGACGCCCCGCCCGCCGCCCCGACGCTTCCGTCCCGGGCCTTGCCGCCCGAGCCCTGGCCATGGCGGCGATCGAGGGGGTGCTCAGCCATGGCGATGCGCTGGAGGAGGCGTTCGAGGGCAGCCGCCTGGAGCCGCGCGACCTCGCCCTCGCCCGGATGATCGCCGGCGTCGCCATGCGGCGCTACGGCAGCATCGGCCACCTCCTCGACGGCCTGATGGCCAAGGGCATGCCGCGCAAGTCGGGGCCGCTGGAGGCGATCCTGATCACGGCGGCGGCGCAGATCCTGTTCCTCGACGTGCCCGACCATGCTGCCGTCGACCTCGCCGTCCGCCTCGCCCGGGCCGACGACCGGGCGCAGGCCTTTTCCGGCCTCGCCAACGCGGTGCTGCGCAAGCTCTCGGCCGAGAAGGCGGAGCGGCTCGCGGCCCTGCCGGCCGACGCCGACACGCCGTCCTGGCTGATGGCGCGCTGGCGCACGGCCTATGGCGAAGCGGGCGCCCATGCCATCGCCGCGGCCCAGCGGGTCGAGCCGCCGCTCGACCTCAGCGTCAAGGCGGATGCGGCGGCCTGGGCCGAGCGGCTCGGCGGCCGGGTGCTGCCGACCGGCACGGTGCGCCTCGCCGGCCACGGCGCCGTCCCGGCGCTCGAAGGCTTCGCGGAGGGGGCGTGGTGGGTGCAGGACGCGGCCGCGGCGCTGCCGGCCCGGCTGCTCGGGCCGGTGGCGGGGCTGGCGGTCGCCGATCTCTGCGCCGCGCCGGGCGGCAAGACGGCGCAGCTCGCAGCGGCGGGGGCGCGTGTCACCGCCGTCGACCGTTCCGAGACGCGCCTGGACCGCCTGAAGGACAATCTCAAGCGCCTCGGCCTGACGGCGGAGGTGGTCGCCGACGACCTGCTCGCCTGGCGCGGCGGCACGTTCGACGCGGTGCTGCTCGACGCCCCGTGCAGCGCCACCGGCACCATCCGCCGCCATCCCGACGTGGCCTGGGCCAAGTCGGCCCACGACATCGCCGCCCTCGCCGACCTGCAGCGCCGCATGCTGGCCCGGGCCGCCGGCATGGTGAAGGCCGGCGGCACGCTGGTCTACTGCACCTGCTCGCTGGAGCCGGAGGAAGGCGAGGCGCAGGTCGAGGCCTTCCTCGCCCGCAACGCGGCGTTCGCACGCGTGCCGGTCGAGGCCGCCGAGATCGGCGGGCTCGCCGAGGCCGTCACGCCGGCCGGGGATCTGCGCACCCTGCCCTCGCTGCTGCCGGATCCCGAGCCGACCATGGCCGGCATGGACGGCTTCTTCGCCGCCCGCCTGCGCCGGGCGGGGTGAACAGGGAGCCTGAGGACTTTCTATCCGAAATAGAAAGCGGAGGCAGTCATGAGAACACTGACAATCATGACGAACCCGGACTGGAAATCAGCTTTGCGAGCTGCCGGACAACGGGCCGAGGTTGGCTTGGCATCAGGGGAGTATCAAGGCGAAACGCTGAGCTTCGAGACACCGGGAGCTTTCTTTTCCCACCTCACCGAACGCCGCTGGCGTCTGCTGAATGAACTCCTGGGTAGCGGTACAGTGGGCGTGCGGGAACTTGCTCGCAGATTGGGCCGGGACGTTAAACGTGTCCACAAAGACGCGGCGGCTTTGGTCGAGCTGGGCTTGATCGAGAAGGACGAGCGCGGGGCGGTACAATGCCCGTATGGAAATATCCACGTCGACATGGTGATGACCCCTGCAAAGAAGGTGGCGTGATCTCCGCCCGAGCATGGCTCCCACGGTAACGCACCTCCCGACCGCACCTCTCGTCCTCCTCCCGGGAGCCGGGCCGGGTTGTGTGACAGTCAGGCACGGGCGGCCGCAGTCCGCCGCACATCCGCCGCCGCCGTCTGACAGAACGCACGAATGACCATCCTCGTCGAGCAGCGCCTTACTGGAACATGCCCTTGAGCGTCTCGCCCTTGAGGAAGGGTTCGATGACGCCATGGAGCAGCTCGGTCTGCCCGATGACGGCGGTGTGCGAGGTCACCGGCAGCACGGCGAGGCGCGAGGCGGGAAGGGGCTTGCCCATGTCGCCCATGCCGCCGCCGCCCAGCAGGCGGAACATCTTCACCGGATGAAAATTCCCGCAGCCGGGACGCCCCGTCCGGGCTACAGGATGCGCTTGCCGAAGGCGGAGGCGATGAAATGGCCGCACTCGGCCGCCACCAGCGGATCGAGGCCGGCCGAGAGGCCGGAGACGCTTATCGACGCCATGCCGCCATGGCGCGCCACCGCCTCCATGGCCTGGTGCGTCTCGCGCACGGTGATGCCGCCGCCGCCCTCGCGCCAGCCCGGCAGGTCGGAGACCGTCGGCGAATAGGCGAGGTGGAAGCCCCGGACGCCGGCCGAGGCGATGCGGATCGCCTCGCGCATCACGTCGCGCAGGCCGGTGGCGTCGATCTCGACCATGGTGAAGACGCTGGCGCGCGAGGCCTTCAGCGCCGCCGCCTCGGCCGGATCGGCGTGGCGCAGGCCGACCAGGACCACGTTCTCGGCCGAGAGCTTCGGCGGCAGGCCGGCGAGGATGCGGGTCAGCACCGCGTCTTCGGCCGGTTCGACGCCGCCGGCGTCGGGCATCATCGCCGCGGCGCTGTCGAGCCAGATCAGGCCGACCGCATCGCGCGCCCGGGCGGCGGCCGCGACCCCGGCCAGGGCGATGCGCCGGTCGGGCCCGGCGAGCAGCACAGGACCGCGCGACAGGCCGGCGGCGAGGCCGGCCGGCTCGAGGCCGGCGCGCGGCGTCACCGTGAAGCCGATCGCCGCGAGGCGCGCCTCCACGCCCTGGGCCGCCAGCACCGGCGCCGCCTCGTCCGACGCGAACACCGACGCGGCCTGGATCGGCGGGCGCTCCTCGACGTCGCGCATGGGCAGCTTCTCCACATATTCGGAGGTCATCACCGCCAGCATGGCGCCATAGCTCATGCGGAAGCTGACGGCATCGCCGACGGCCAGCGGCGGATCGGCCTCGGTCAGGTCGAGCAGGAGATGGTCGCTCGAGGCGCCGAGCACCCGGACGCCGGCGTTGACCGGGACCAGGCCCTCGACCATCACGTCCTCGCGGCCGATATTGGCGATGCCGCGCAGGCGGTCGCCCTCGTCGACGAAGACCGGGCGCTGGCCGAAGGCGTCGATGCCGGACTTGCCGATCGGCAGCGACGGCTTGACCTTGACCTCCAGCAACTCGCCGCTGAGCTCGAAGGCGCCGCGGTCGAGCTCGGCCCAGGGCTCATCGAGGAATGTGTCGCGCCCACCCTGCAGAATCGCCTCGCCGATGCGCAGGTGGTTGATGCCGGCCGGCATGCGCCCGGCCAGCAGCAGCGGCAGGGACGAGGAATTGCCGCCGGAGACGAAGTCGAGCGGCCGGCCGGTGACGCTCTCCACCTTATAGGCGTGGGCGACGAGCTGGCCGAGATTCTCCTCGGTCGGCACGATGGCGCCGAAGCAGGTGAGGTTGGTGCCCAGCCCGGCGATGCGCACCCCGGGCAGCTCCATCACCCGCTCGACGGTGGCGACGAGATCGTTCGGCCAGATGCCCTCGCGCAGGTCGCCGAGATCGACCATCAGGACGATGTCGTGCACCCGCCCGACCCGCTCGGCAATGCGCGAGATCTCTCGGATGACCGCGAGCTCGGACTGCAGGCTGACGTCGACATTGCGCACCATCTCCTCGATGCGCGAGGCCGGCGGCGTGCGCAGCAGCAGGATGGGGCCGTCGATGCCGGCGTCGCGCAGGCGGCGGATGTTCTCGAAGCGCGATTCGGCCAGGCCCGCCACTCCGCCGCGCAGCATGGCCCGCGCCACCTGCGGCATGCCGCAGGCGCCCTTGGTGACGCCGAAGACCGAGATGCCGGAGCGGGCGCAGCGCGCCACCACCGTCCTGGCATTGCGCTCGATGCGGGCGAGATCGATGGTGACCTGCGGGTCGGACATGGCTCGCCCTCAGGATGCCCCGTAGACCAGGCCGGCCGTGTCGATCTCCGGCTTGCGGCCGGCGACGAGGTCGGCCAGGAGCTTGCCGGAGCCGCAGGCCATGGTCCAGCCGACATGGCCGTGGCCGGTGTCGAGATAGAGGTTGTCGTAGCGCGCCCGGCCGTGCACCGGCACGGAGCCCGGCATCATCGGCCTCAGCCCGGCCCAGCACTCGGCCCGGCTCTCGTCGACGGCGCCCGGGAACAGATCCTTGGCGACGCGGAAGATCATGGCGAAGTCGGACGGCTTGTGGCTGCGATCGTAGCCGGCGAATTCGGCGGTCGAGGCGACGCGCAGGCGGTCGCCGAGCCGGGAATAGGCCACCAGCCGGTCCTCGTCGACGCCGCCCATGGTCGGGCCCAGGCCGTCGGCCAGCGGGATCGTCGCCGAATAGCCCTTCACCGGATAGATCGGCAGGTCGATGCCGATCCGGCGCGCCAGCAGCGCGCTCTCCGCCCCCATGGCCAGCACCACGGCGTCGCCGGCGACCGGCCCGGCCGAGGTGCGCACCGCCCGGACCTTGCCGCCCTCGATGTCGAGCCCCTCGACGGTGACGCCGAAGCGGAAGCGCGCGCCCAGCCGCGCCTCGCACCACGCGGCCAGGCGGCGGGAGAACAGGCAGCTGTCGCCGGTCTGGTCCATCGGCGAGAAGACGCCGCCGGCCAGCTGGTCCTTGACCCCGGCCAGCCCCGGCTCCAGCGCCGCCAGCCGTTCGCGGTC
The DNA here is from genome assembly GCF_057554225.1 of Labrys sp. Lb11. Taxonomy (NCBI): domain Bacteria; kingdom Pseudomonadati; phylum Pseudomonadota; class Alphaproteobacteria; order Hyphomicrobiales; family Xanthobacteraceae; genus Labrys; species Labrys sp. Lb11. The sequence continues at coordinate 395,045 of NZ_BAAJOT010000004.1, read as the reverse complement.
GACCACCTCGATCTCGAGGCCCCGGTCGGCGATGTAGCGCATGTGCTTCACCCCGGCATCGAGGCTCTGCTGCGACCGGTAGAAATAGAGGATGCCCCGGCGCCGGTCGTCATAGGCGAGGCCGGTCTCGTCCTGCAGGGCGTTGATGCAGGCGCGCGAATAGAAGGCGAGGCGCAGCTTCTTTTCCGTGTTGGCGTCGGCCCGCGCCTGGCTGCACTGCATCAGGAAGCGCAGGGTCCAGCCGATGAAGTGCGGATCGAGGCTGAAGCGCACCTTGATGCCCATGTCGGGCCGGTAGAGCGACTTGACGAAGGTGGCGAGCGCCGCCGGCGAGGCCCAGGCGGTGGAGTCGCCGGGCGAGACCAGGCCGGCATTGCCCCAGCTGGTCTCGGACGCCGCCTGCGGCTGGCGGTCGAGGACCGTGACCTGGTGGCCGTCGCGGGCGAGGTAGTAGGCTGCGGCCGTGCCGACGACGCCCGCGCCAAGGACCGTGATCTTCATGCCGGAGCTCTCGGGATCGCGCCATGCTTCAGCGCGGGCGCCGCGCCGGCATCGCCGTCGTTGAAGCGGATCGAGCGCGCCTCTTCCGTGAAGTGCGCGCAGGACTGGCGCCAGCGCATCGTCGGCCAGACGAGGTCGACCGCCGCTTCGGCCGGCCGGTAGAACGCGGTGTAGAGCGTGCCGTAGCCGCGGCCGTAGGAGGTCTGGTAGACCGGCGGCCGCAGGAAGGCGCGCAGCAGCGCCTCGGCGTCGCCGCCCTGGCTGACGGCGCGCTGCAGCGCCTCCTCGCGCTCCACCGAGCGGGTGGTCTCGGAATGGCGCGCCCATTCGACGGCGTGCTGGTGGTTGGTGCTGATGCGCCGCTCCAGCCGCTCGGCCGGCCGGTCCGGATTGACGAAGACGGTGGCATAGTGGCCGGCCCGGTCGAGCACGGCGACCGAATAGGACATGTGCACCGGCACGCGCTCGAGGATGGCGACCGCCTCGGCCGTGGTCGCGGCGAATTCCAGGACGTAGCGCAGCACGATCGGAATGCCGAAGCCGTGTCCCGCCGCCGTGCGCCCGCCGAAGGAGAGCGAGACGGCGAGCCCGTCCTCGTTGATGCCGTCGAGCACGCCCCACAGGCAGTCGACCATGGCGACGACGCGCCGGCCGTTGAGGCGGGAGGCGAGCCAGGTGCCCTCGAGCAGGCGCGGCGAATAGTCGTAGTTGCGGATCAGCGCCGGCGACGGGCCGGGGGCGATGACCTGGCTGCAGCCGCCGACATAGACCGGCGGACACCACATCGACAGGAAACGCGCCTCCAGGTCGCCGCCCCCGGCCGCCGCGACGATCCGCTCATAGGCCGGCAGCAGCTCCGGCATATGGGCGCGCAGGGCCTTGAGGCTGGCCAGGTAGGTCGGCCGGGAGCGGATGCCCTCGCGCACGAACCAGCGGCTGTAGGCGTGCCAGTGGCGGTCGAACACGCGCCGCCACTTGGCGCCGGGCTGGTCCTCGTCGATGGCGTCGAACAGGATGTCCATCACAGCCTCACGCCTGCCTGCCCGCCCCCTCCCCAGCCGGCGGCCGGCCGCGGCCCCGGGCGGCGCTGGGCCGCGGCCGGACCGGGTCTGTCCGCGACGGGCGGGCGGAGGGCAGGAGCGCGGATCATGGCGGTCAGAGGATCTTGAACGACCCGGCCTCCGGCGATTCCTCGCGCTGGATCTCGGTCAGCGGCTTGGTGGCGTAGAGCCGCTTGATGCCCCTGATCCAGTTCAGCGCCCGCTCGTTCAGCTCGAACTCGTTGGTCATGGAGCGCCCGCGCGTGATCAGGATGCCGAGGTCGGCGCCCTCGTAGCGATAGTCGCCCGGCCCGGTGATACGCAGGAAGAAGGCCTCCTGTTCCGACTCGATCGCCTGCCGGTGATAGTCGAAGCGGTCGTAGGAGACGCTGCCGTCCGGCGCCATGTGGTAGATGCCGGTGGCGGGCGCATGGGTGACGATGTCGACGATGTCCTCGGTCGACTTGATCACCAGCTGCGACCAGCTGTCGATGAACTCCTTCTGGGCCCAGCGGTTGTTCAGCTCCTCGACGTCGATGTCGTACTCGATGCCCGAGAACTCCATCAGGTGGAACAGGAACAGCGGCGCGTCGGCATAGGCGAAGGCGGCGTGGTTGGTCATGGAGCTGGCGCCGCAGATGCGCGGGTTGAGCTCGCCGAGATAGACCTCGTCGTCGGACTCGTCGATCAGGAAGTCGAGGTCGAAATAGCCGCGATAGCCTTCCTTCATCAGCTGGTTGCCGAAGCGATAGGCCATGTCGCGCGCCTTGGCGCGGATCTTCTCGGAGAAGGCGCCGGGGAAGATCTCGTTGCCGCACCAGCCGCCCTTGTAGGGCGTCAGCTCCCTGCGGCCGACCACCTCGGTGAGCAGCGGGCCGACCAGGGTGCCGGACCTGGTGGCGCAGGCCTCCATGGTGGCGCCGCGGCACTTGATCCGCTTCATGATCTTGACCTCGTCCTCCCGGGCGAGATCCTCGGCGTGCTTGTTGTAGTCGTCCTCGCTGGCGATGAAGAAGGTGGTGTGGCCGGAATCGCCGAAGGCGGTCTGCACCACCAGGTCGCTGCCGATGCCCGCCTTGTCGGCCGCCGCCAGCAGCTCCGCGTAGGTCCGGGCGCCGGCCAGGGTGTTCGGCACCGAGGGAACGCCCGCCTTGTTGCCGATGCGCACGGTCTCCATCTTGTTGTCGCAGCGCTGGCGCAGCCGGGCCGGCGGGAACCAGATCTCGATGCCGAGATCCCTGCAGATCTCCTCGGTGGTCTCGTCGAACATCAGGAAGGTGGCGACCGCCTTGCCGCCGCGCCGGTGGATGTGGTCGATCACCTCCTTGTGCTGCAGGAGGTAGTTGTTGATGTCCTCGATCGACTCGAACTCGGCGTGCGGGATCTCCGAGGGCACGAAGACGTTGGGGTGGCGGCCGTCGAAGCAGTCGATATAGCTGATGAACTTGAAATTGCGCACCCACTCGTCGACGCCGAGCAGATTGAAGTTCGTCGCAGAAATAAAATAGATCGGCTGCTCGTTGCGGTGCATCACCACGCGCAGATCGGCCACGTTGCGGATGGTTTTCATCTTCGACCCTTTCCCCAATGGGGTGTGCTTCTTCGCGACTTTTTTGTTTGCGCTCTTCTTCGAGCCCTTCTTCTTTTTCTTCACGCCAATGTCTGCCGCCTGGTTGTGTGCTTGACTTCCAGATAGGCCGACAGGCCCCACGGACCGAGCTCGCGCCCGATGCCGCTGGCCTTGAACCCGCCCCAGGAGGTCTCGACGAAGATCGCCTGCGGCGCGTTGATCCAGACATGGCCGACTTCGAGGGCGTCGGCAACGCGGTTCGTCCGCTCCTCGTCGGCGCCGACCACGGTGCCGACGAGGCCGAAGGCGCTGTCATTGGCGAGGGCGACGGCCTCGGCCTCCGTCTCGAAGGTGCGCGCGCACAGCACCGGGCCGAAGATCTCCTCGCGCCAGAGCGGGTCGGAGGTCTCGACGTCGGCGAAGACCGTGGGCTCGACGAACCAGCCGCGGTCGAGGCCGGCCGGGCGGCCGCCGCCGGTGAGGAGGCTGAGCCCGGCGGCGCGCCCGCCGGCGATGTAGCCCATCACCTTCTCGTACTGGGCGCGGGTGGTGAGCGGCCCGATCTGCGTCGCCGCATCGAGCGGATCGCCGGGCCTGAGGGCGCGCGCCGCGGCGACCACGCCCTCCAGCAGCTTCGGCGCGATCGAGCGTTCGACGATCAGGCGCGAGGTGGCCGAGCACATCTGGCCGGCGTTGAAGAAGATGCCGCCGACGACGCATTCGATCGCCTGGTCGAGGTCGGCGTCGGCGAAGACGATGATCGGCGACTTGCCGCCGAGCTCGAGGCTGACCGACTTGGTGCCCGGCGCGGCCGCCTGCATGACCCGGGCGCCGACCGCGTTCGAGCCGGTGAACGAGACCTTGGCCACGTCGGGATGCACGGTCATCGGCGCGCCGACACCGGCGCCCGTGCCGTTGACGATGTTGAGCACGCCCGGCGGCAGGCCGACCTCGCGGGCGATGGCGCCCATCTCCAGCTCGACCACCGGCGTCACCTCGGAGGGCTTCAGCACCACGGTGCAGCCGGCCGCCAGCGCCGGGCCGACCTTCCAGGAGGTGGTCACCAGCGGGAAGTTCCAGGGCACGATCAGGCCGGCGACACCGGCCGGCTCGAGCCGCAGCCGCGAGCGATAGGCCGGATCGGGCACGGCGACCGGCGTGTCCTGCCGGGCCTCGAGCGCGAGCGCCTGCCCGGCATAATAGGCGTAGGAGGCGGCCGCGTCGGCAAGGTCGATGCGCGCCTCGCCGAGCGGCTTGCCGTTGTTGGCGGAGGAGAGGCGCGCCAGTTCCTCGGCGCGGGCGCGCAGGCGCTCGGCGATGGCATTGAGATAGCGCGCCCGCTCGGCTCCCGGCAGCGCCCTCCAGGCCGGGAAGGCGGCCCGGGCGGCGGCCACCGCCCGGTCGACGTCGCGCGGGCCGCCGGCGGCGACGCGGTGCATCACCGTCTCGGTGCAGGGATTGTAGGCTTCGATCCAGCCGGGCTCTGCCGGCTGGCGCCATTCTCCGTCGATGAACAGGTCCTGGAGCATCGCGAGTCGCCTAGCGTCCGAGGGCTTCGGCCAGGGCGGAGCCCGCCTGGATTTCGATCACGGTCGGCACGCTTCGCGCCGTCGAGGCCGCCAGCGCCTCGCGCAGCGCCGCCAGCGTCTCGGGCCGCGTGCCGACGCAGCCGAGCGCACCGGCAAAGCCGACGAAGTCCGGCGTCAGGATGTCGACGCCGATCTGCGGAATGTCGCGGTCGGCCATGAAGGCCTTGATTTCGCCGTAGCTGCGGTTGTTCCAGACGATGACGGCGGCGGCGATGCCGGCCTCGGCGGCGCTGGCGAGTTCGGGCGAGGAGAATTGCAGGCCGCCGTCGCCGATCAGGCAGACGGCCGGGCGGTGCGGCGCGCCGAGCTTGGCGCCGAAGGCCGCGGGCAGACCGTAGCCGAGGGTGCCGTAGCCGGTGCTCGAATTGAAGTAGGAGCGCGGCTGCGGCGCCTCGTAGAACTGGTTGGCGGCATAGACCGGCTCGGTCTGGTCGCCGGCGACGATGGCGTCGGGCAGCACCTCGCCGACGATCTCCATGAGGCGGCGATGGGTGGCACAGGCCGGCCAGAGCCCGGCCGCGACCCGCTCGCGCACGGCCTTGGCCCGGGCGGCGCCCTCGCCAGGCGTCCGCGCCGCGGCCGGCAGGGCGGCCAGCAGCGCCGCCGCCGCGAGCCTGGCATCGGCGGCGATGGCGAGCGTGCATGGCAGGTTGGTGACGAGTTGGGCCGGATCGATGTCGACCCGGATCAGCGCGCCGCCGAACACCAGCGGCCGCGGCTCGGGATACATCTCCGTCTCGCCGAACTCGGTGCCGATCGCCAGCACCGCGTCGCTGGCGGCCAGCTCTTCCAGGAGCGGCGCCATGCTCAGATTGCCGGCGAGCGCCAGGGGATGGCCGGGCCGGAGGATGCCCTTGCCGTTGATGGTGGCGAACACCGGCGCGTCGAGCCGCTCGGCGATCGCCGCGATCTCGGCCGCCGCGTCGGCGGCGCCGCCGCCGGCGACGATCAGCGGGCGACGGGCCTGTGCCAGCAGCCCGGCGGCGCGGGCGACGGCCTCGGGCGCCGGCGCCGGCTTCGACGGCAGGGCCCAGGCCGTGGCCGGCATGTCGCCGACATCGGCGACGATGACGTCGAGCGGGATCTCGATATGCACCGGCCGCGGCCGGGCCGAGGCGAAGACCGCGAAGGCCCTGGCCATCACCTCGGGGAGCTGGGCCGGATCGAGCAGGGTGTGGCTGAAGGCGCTGACGCCGGCGGTGAGGTTGCGCTGCGAGGGCAATTCATGCAGGCGGCCCTGGGCCATGCCCAGCTGGTCGCGGGCGTTCACCGCCGAGATCACCAGCATCGGCACCGAATCGGCATAGGCCTGGCCCATGGCGGTGGCGATGTTGGTCATGCCCGGACCGGTGACGATGAAGCACACGCCCGGCTTGCCGCTCACCCGTGCATAGCCGTCGGCCATGAAGCCGGCGCCCTGTTCGTGGCGCGGCGTGACATGGCGGATGCGCGTGGCCGGCAGGCCGCGATAGAGCTCCACCGTGTGCACGCCGGGAATGCCGAAGATCAGCTCGACGCCGTAGGCTTCGAGCAACCGGACCAGATATTCGCCGCAGGTCGTCATCGTCTTGTCCATCAGCCGCCGGGCAGGGTGATCGGGCCGAGATCGGCCCAGACGTCGCCCGGTCCGGGATTGTCCGGGGCGCTCCTGCCGCCGAAATGGTTGAGCACGCCCCAGACCGCGTTGAGCGCCGTGGTGACGGCGCCCTCGGCCCAGCCCGCGGTCCAGGAGATGCTGTCGCCGGCCAGGAAGATGCCCTTCTGCGCCTCCGGCAGGTCGTCCTGGACGAAATGGCCGTAGAGGCGGCGCTGGTAGCGGTAATGGCCGGGCAGGTTGGCCTTGAACGCGCCCATGAAATGCTTGTCGTGCTCCCACGACACGGTGATCGGCTCGGCGATGATGTGGCTCTCGATGTCGAGGCCGGGATAGATCTTCTCGAGGCTCTCGATCATCAGGCGGACGCGCTCCTCGACGGGCAGCGTGATCCACTTCATCGCGTCGTCGTTCCAGGTGTAGGACAGGCAGATCGCCGCCGGCCTGTCGTCGCCGTGGTCGAGCAGGTAGGTGCCGCGGGTCTTGCGGTCGGACAGGGTCATGCTCATGACGTCCTGGCCGGTGGCCGGGTCGACGTCCTTCCAGAACGGCCGGTCGACGATGATGAAGGTCTTGGAGGCCTGCATGTAATGCGTGCGCTCCATCGCCATCCACAGCTGCGGGCTGAACAGGCTCTCGTCGCAGTCGATCAGGGTGGAGAGCAGCCAGCTCTGGCAGGTCACCACCGCCGCGCCGAAGGAGCGGACATTGCCCCAGCGGTCGCCGATCTCGATGCGCCCGTCCCCGCCCCGGCGGATGCGCGTCACGGCCGGACGCGGGATGCCGCCGTGCAGGGTGGCGAGCGAGGTGCCCTGCGGCCAATGCGCCATGCCGTCCGGCGCCAGGCGCCACAGCCGGTTCGGCACCTGCTCGACGCCGCCCACCACCGTGCGGTGATGCGAATCGGCGTCGGCATAGACCACGCGCAGGATCTCCAGCATGGAGTTCGGGAAGTCCGTGTCCCAGCCGCCGGTGCCGAAACCGACCTGGCCGAAGATCTCCAGGTGCCGGAAGGAGCGCGAGGAGAAGGCGTGCGACTTGGCCAGGAAGGCGTAGAAGCTGATGTCGTCGAGGAGCGGCACCAGCCGGTCCCAGATGCGCTTGACCGCCCCGGCGTCGCGGGCGCGCATGGCCTGCTGCATGGCCGAGAAGCTGGCGCCCGCCTCGATCGCCTCGTCCCAGGCCCTGGCGACGTCGTGGAAGACCTCCGGCAGGTCCTGCAGCTTGCGGGCGAAGTGCTTCTCGCCCGCCAGCTCGATCACGGTCGAAGGCGTCACCGGGGCGAGCGGGTTGGGGAAGGGCACGGTCTCGACCCCGGCGAGGTCGAGATAGTGGTAGAAGGTGGTGCCGGAAGGCGGGAAGCGCATGCCGCCGAGCTCCACCACCATGCCGTCGACGCCCTTGACCGGCTCGGACCGCAGCCGCCCGCCGATGCGGTCGGCCTCGTAGACCACCGGCTTGAGGCCGAGCTTCATCAGCTCGAACGCCGTCACCACGCCGGAGATGCCGGCGCCGACGATGGCGACCTCCTCGCCGTGCCGGTACGCCGGGATCGCGCCGAGCCCGGCGGGATGGCGGGCATAGTCGTCGAAGGCGAAGGGAAAGTCCGGGCCGAACATGGTGATCGGCTGGGCGGCAGGGGAGGATGGCGGGGAGGCGGCGGTCATTCTTGTCATCCTTGGGGCCGCCGTGCCGGAACGGGCGGGGCGCCCGCTCCGGCAGGCGGCGGTCGCGTCAGCGCCGCTGCACGCCCGGCAGCACGCAGAGCATTTCATAGAGGAGATAGGCGCCGGTCAGCGCGGTGTTGCCGGACGGGTCGTAGGGCGGCGACACCTCGACCAGGTCGCAGCCGACAAGGTTCAGGCCCCAGCAGCCACGGATGATCTCCAGCGCCTGGATGGTGGTGAGGCCGCCGATCTCCGGCGTGCCGGTGCCGGGCGCGAAGCCCGGGTCGAGGCTGTCGATGTCGTAGCTGAGATAGACCGGGCCGTCGCCCATCTGGGCACGGACCTCGGCCATCAGCGGCGTCAGCGACTTGTGCCAGCACTCCTCCGCCTGGACGACGCGGAAGCCCTGCTGGCGCGGCCAGTCGAAGTCGTCGGCGGCATAGCCGGTGCCGCGCAGGCCGATCTGGATGCAGCGCTTGGTGTCGAGCACGCCGGCCTCGACGGCGCGGCGGAACGGCGTGCCGTGGGCGATCGGCTCGCCGAACATGTGCTCGTTGATGTCGGCATGGGCGTCGACATGGATCAGGCCGACCGGCCCGTGCTTGGCGGCCATGGCGCGCAGGATCGGATAGGCGATGGTGTGGTCGCCGCCGAGCGTCAGCGGGATGCAGCCGCCCTGGATGATCTCCCGATAGGCATCGGTGATGATGTCCATGCACTTGGGCAGGTTGAACGTGTCGATGGCGACGTCGCCGATGTCGGCCACCATCAGGCTGTCGAACGGGGCGGCGCGGGTCGCCATGTTGTAGGGCCGCACGAAGCAGGACTCGGCCCGGATCTGCCGCGGTCCGTAGCGGGTGCCCGGCCGGTTCGACGTGCCGATGTCCATCGGGATGCCGACGAAGCAGGCATCCAGCCCCGCCGAGCTCGGGGCGGAGGGCAGGCGCATGAAGGTCGGCACGCCGCCGAAGCGCGGCATCTGGTTGCCGCCGAGCGGCTGGTTGAAGGTCTTTTCGGTCATGACGGATCCCGTATCGACAGCGGGCCGTAGAGCTCCGGCCGCCGGTCGTTCAGATGGGTGTTGGCGAGACGCGAACGGTTGAGACCGTCCACATCGATGTCGGCCAGGATCAGCTCTTCGTTCCGGCCGGCACGCGCGACATCGGCCCCGTCGGGACCGACGACGCAGCTCAGGCCACAATAGACGAATTCGGCCTCGGTGCCGCAACGGTCGACATAGGCCAGGTAGACCTGGTTCTCGTAGGCGCGCGCCGGCACCAGGATGCGCGCCACCACGTCGTAGGGCTGCATCAGCGCCGTCGGCACGATGACGAGGTCGGCGCCCCGCAGCGACAGGAGCCGCACCGTCTCCGGGAACTCGACATCGTAGCAGATCAGCATGCCGATCCTGAGCCCGCCGAAGGCGACCACCACGGAGCGCTCCGTGCCCGGGCTGAAGGCCTCGCGGTCGACGCTGCCGAACAGGTGGGTCTTGCGGTAGGAGGCGAGGAGCCGGCCTTCGGCGTCGAGGAGCACGGCGGTGTTGTAGACATGCTCGCCGGCACGCTCGGGCAGGCCGAACAGGAGGCCGATGCCGAGGCTGCGGGCGATGCGGGCCGCAGCCTGCATCGACGGCCCGTCGAGCGGCTCGGCCAGCCGGTGAACATTGCCGGCGCCGATGCAATAGCCGGTGAGGAACAGCTCCGGCGCGACGAGCAGGCCGGCGCCGTCCGCCTTGGCCCGGGCGGCCATCGCTTCCAGCCGGGCGAGATTGCCGGCCGGGGAATCGGGTTGCTCGGGCCCCTGGTAACAGGCAATGCGCATCGCGGACACCCGTGGCGAGAGGGATTACAGGCTGCCTTCGGCTTCGCCGTGGCGCGGCATCACCAGGCAGGGCACCGGCGAGTTCTGGACGATCTTGCCGGAGTTCGAGCCAAGGAAGACGCGCAACAGCGGCCCGAGCGAGCTCGACCCGACGACGAGCAGCTCGGCATTGGCCCATAGCAGGGAACCGAACGCGGCCTTCCAGGTGCTGCCGTCGCCGATCTCGCCGGTGACCGGAACGGGCGAATCCCAGGCCGACATCACCGCGTCCTGCGCCTCGGTCGCCTGGCGGCGGAGCTGGTTGGAGACCATGTTCTCCGCATTGTATCCGGCGCCGGTCGGATACATCTGCTTGTCGCGCACCACCAGCGTGGCGAGCCGCAGCGGCACGCCGAAGACGTCGGCGAGCTCGGCGGACCGCCGGGCCAGCGTCGCGGTGCCGGAGGCGCCGGAGAAGGCGCAGGTGATCCGCTTCACCCGGGTGCGCGAATCGGCCGAATAGCCCCTCGGCGCCAGCGCCAGCGGCAGGTTGGACATGCGCAGGATGTCGGAGGTGACGCTGCCTTCGCCGAAGCGGCCGGCCGGGGCGACGCGGGCGGAGCCGAGGACGATGCCGTCGGCGCCGACGTCGGAGGCCGTCTGCAGCAGGCCGTCGCGGGCCGAGTGGGCGGAGCGCGAGACGAATTCGGCTGATATGTCGGCGGCCAGGCTGGCCTTGGCCTTGTCCAGCGCCTTGCGGGCATGCTGGTTCAGGAATTCGCCGTATTCGGCATCGACCCGGGCCATCGAGGGATGGCCCCAGGTCTCGGGGATGACGGTGCAGACCACCAGGCTGCCGCCGGTGGAGCGGGCCAGCACGGAGCCGAGAGCCAGCGCTTCCCGTCCGCCCTGATCGGGTGAGAAACCGACGACGTATTTCATCGCGCCGCCTCGCTCAGCTTCTCCAGCCGGGAATGGCGCATCGCATAGGTGAAGTACCAGATGGCGGCGAGGACCAGCCAGATGCCGGTCAGGGCGAAGACGATGCTGGTGAGGTTGGAGATGAGATAGATGCAGGCCACGATCGAGAGGATCGGCAGCACCGGGTAGAGCGGCACCCGGAAGCCGCGCGGCATGTCGGGATGGGTCCGGCGCAGGATCATCACGCCGGCGGAGACGACGGTGAAGGCCACCAGCGTGCCCATGGAGGTCAGGTCCCACAGGATGTCGTTGGGGATGAAGGCGGCGATGGTGGCGACGAAGATGGCGACGACGACGGTGTTGACCACCGGCGTCATGGTGCGCGGATTGACGTCGTGGAACACCGGCGGGATCATGCCGTCGCGCGACATGGCGAACAGGATGCGCGTCTGGCCGTAGAGCACGACCAGCGTCACGCTGAACACCGAGATCACCGCGCCGACCGCCAGCACGCCGCCGGGAACGGTCGAGCCGGTCAGGTTCTCCAGGATGGTGGCCAGGCCCGCCTCCTGACCGGCGAACTGCTCAGCCGGCTGCACGCCGAGGGCGGTGATCGCGACCAGGACGTAGAGCGAGGTGACGATGATCAGGGCCATGACGATGGCCAGCGGCAGGTTGCGCTTGGGGTTTTCGACCTCCTCGCCCGCCGTCGACACCGCGTCGAGGCCGACATAGGTGAAGAAGATCGTGCCCGCCGCGGCGCTGATGCCGGCGAAGCCGAACGGGGCGAAGGGCGACAGGTTGCCGGCCTTGAAGCCGGTCACGGCGATGAGGACGAACATCGCCAGCACGCCGAGCTTGATCAGCACCATGATGGCGTTGGCCTTGGCCGATTCCTTCGAGCCGCGGATCAGCAGGAGGCAGCACAGGAACACCAGGACGGCGGCCGGCAGGTTGACATAGCCCTCGCCCCCGACATGCAGCGAATAGCCGTCGGCCACCAGCGGCGCGGCCGTCAGCGCGGCCGGCAATCCGTGTCCGAACAGGATCTCGAACAGCTTGTTGAGATAGCCGCTCCAGCCGACCGCCACCGCCGCGCCGGAGATGCCGTATTCGAGGATGAGGCAGGCGGCGACGAAGAAGGCGATGCCCTCCCCCAGCGTCGCATAAGCATAGGAGTAGGACGAGCCCGAGACCGGGATCATCGAACTCATCTCGGCGTAGCACAGCGCCGTCAGGCCGGCGACGACGCCGGCGATGATGAAGGAGACGATGACGCCGGGGCCGGCCTTCGGAACGGTCTCGGCGAGCACGAAGAAGATACCGGTGCCGATGGTGGCGCCGACGCCGAACAGGATGAGCTGGAACAGCGTGATCGAGCGGCTGAGATGGCCGTGCTCCGAATCGGCCCCCGCCGAATCGCTGACCAGCATGTCGACAGGCTTCTTGCGGGCCAGCCGCTGCCCAATGGATGGCTGCATCGCCGTGCGTTCCCCCATGCAAGCTCCGGGCGGAGCTGTTCTTTTTGTTGCCTTGAGCTTAGATCCGTTTCCGGAAAAGGTGCTACCGTACTTTTGGGTTGTTTCGACGAATGCTGCTGCGCCGGGTTCATCGCGCAGCGAAATCTGCTGCTGCTCGACAGGACCCGCGAATAGTGCGAATTCCCTGCTGCAGGAGTCCGGGAACGCAACGCCGATCCGCCCTCCGGAGGAGGCGCTCCGGATGGGCCGAATCGAAGCGGCACGATCCGGCAGGGCTCTGAAATATCGCGGGAATTCCGAAGCCGTCCTCGGGGCGGACGATCGGGCGGGAGAAGCACATGAAGGACGAAGACGGGTCGCTGCGGCTCGACCAGGTCGACCTGCGCATTCTCAACCGCTTGCAGGCGGACGCGCGCACCACCAACCAGGAGCTTGCGGACGCGGTCGGGCTGTCGCCGAGCCCCTGCCTGCAGCGCGTCAAGCGGATGGAGCGCGCCGGCATCATCTCCGGCTACCGGGCGCATGTCGATCTCAGCAAGGTCTGCCGGCACGTCGACGTCATCGCCGCCGTGACGCTGAACAGCCACGGCCTCGGCGACTTCAGGTCGTTCGAGCAGATGGTCGCCGGCATGCGCTACGTGGTGGAGTGCACCAAGGTCAGCGGCCCGATCGACTATCTCGTACGCTTCATCTGCCCGGATATCGGTTCCTACCAGATGCTCTCGGACGAACTGCTGCAACTCGGCCCGAAGATCGGCAATCTCTCGAGCTATATCGTCCTGAACTCGACCAAGCCGTTCCGGGGCGTGGTGCTCGACGACCTGGTCTCTCCCAATCGCCGGCCGGCCCGGCGCCACGACGACATCGAGCCGGACGCCGAGCCGCGCAGGATGGTGGAATGACCGCCAGGCCGTTCCCCATGGGCGCTAGGACAGGGCCGGACCATGCCGCTCCCGAGAAGGGCGGCGTCGTTTCAGCCGTCATGGCCGGACTTGATCCGGCCATCCACGCGACCACAGATCTGGCAGAGCCGCACGATGGTGGCCTCGCAGGACTACTCAACCGTCGCGTTCGCGTAGATGGCCGGATCAAGTCCGGCCATGACGCTCCTGAGAGGTTGAGCCCGTTCCTCCGACGATCGCTTATCTTAGCGCCTATGGGATCAAGTCCGGCCATGACGCGATTGAACGGGCGAGCCCATTTCCCCGACGATCGCTTATCTCAGCGCCCATGAGGCCGCCCCCGGTGGGGGCATCGGCAAGGACAGCCCGGCCGGCCGGGCATCGCGACAAGGACCTTCGATTGTGAACACCTGGCTCGACAGCAAGACCGTTTCCGACGCCGAACCGGCCGGCGAGGTCCGGCATGCGCCCCTGCCGGCCCGCGATACCGGCCGCTTCCTCGTCGCCGGGGTGCAGATGCCGGTGCCGATCAGCGGCGGCAACATCCCGGCCATGGCCAAGCAGGTCGAGAAGGCGATGGCCCTGTTCCCGGGGCTCGGCATGATCGTGTTCAGCGAGCTGGCCTCGCGCGGGCCGCTGCACGCCTGCGCCGCCGAGGATCCGGCCGAGGACGAGGCGGCGTTCCAGGCGCTCGCCGCCAAGCACGGCATCTGGCTGGTGCCCGGCTCGATGTTCGTCAGGCGCGAGGGGCGGATCTACAACCACGCCGTCGTCATCGCCCCGGACGGCTCGATCGTCGGGCGCTACGACAAGATGTTCCCGTTCATGCCGTTCGAGACCGACGTGACCGGCGGCTCGCAGTTCCTGATCTTCGACGTGCCGCAGGTCGGACGCTTCGGCCTGAGCATCTGCTACGACATCTGGTTTCCGGAGACGACGCGCACCCTGACCTCGGCCGGCGTGGAGGTGCTGCTGCACCCGGTGCTGACCGGCACGACCGACCGGCAGGCGGAGCTGGCGATCGTCCAGGCCACGGCGGCGATGTTCCAGTGCTACGTCGTCGACGTGAACGGGCTGGATTCGGGCGGTGTCGGCCTGTCGCTGGTGGCCGACCCGACCGGGCGCGTCGTGCACCAGTGCGGCCAGACCGCCGAGATCTTCCCGATCACCCTCGATCTGGGCCTGGTGCGCCAGGTGCGGGCGGAGGGCGCCAACGGCCTCGGCCAGACGCTGAAGTCCTACCGCGACCGCAACGTCGCCTTCACCACCTATCGCGACGACGCGCCCTCCGGCTACCTGCAGTCGCTCGGGCCGCTCAGGCCGATGGCCAAGGCCGGCCCGGCGGGCTGACCCCCGGTCAGAACCGGCCGACGAACAGCCCGCGCTGCTCATAGACCCCGGCCGCCTCCTCGATGAAGGCGGCCAGGCCCTCGGCGCCGAAATCGCGCCGCAGGCCCGCCGCGGCCTCGAGCAGGGCGGCCTTGTCCGGAGCTCGGCCGGGGCGCAGCAATTCATAGATCGCCAGGATGCGCTCCTGCGGCACCGCCACCATCTCGGCGGCGCGCTCGAAGTTGAGCGCCAGGGTCGGCCGCCCGGCCGAGCGGGCGATGTCGGCCTGGTGGCGCAGCGTCCGAGGCGTCACCGCCACGTCCGCCAGCGTCACCTCCCCGGCCGCGACCGCGGCCACGGTGAGGTCCTCGAGGCGCTTGCCGGTGGCGGTGCGCACCAGGTCGGGCCGCTTCTCGGCCAAGGGATAGTCGGAGACGCCCAGCGGCGCGTTCGGAGACGGCTTTTCCATCGTCAGACCCTCGCCACGGCGATGTCGAGTTCGTCAGGCACGGCGCCGGCCTCGGTCAGCGAGGTCTCGACCGCGTAGATCAGCGCCACCTGCGCATGGAAGCGCGCGCCCAGCGCCTCGCCGTGGGTCGGCACCACCACCGGCTCGGGCAGGCCGCCGAGCGCATGGTCGGCGGCGTTGCGGCCCATCATCCGGTAGTGCGGCAGGCTGACCAGCGGCGCGTTGGAGAAGAGCTCGAGATTGTTGTGCGGCAGGCGGCCACGCCGGTGGATCACCGCCGTGCCCTTGGCCTGGAGGCCGATGCCGACGCCGGAGCCGGCCAGGCCGGCGGCGGCGAGGCCGAGGAAGGAGGTGTCGGCGGTGTGGCGCATGCGCACGATGCGGACCTTGAGGCCGCGGCTCTCGATGCCCTCGACCAGGGCCTTCAGCACCAGCGGCAGGGGATGGCCGGCCAGGGTCTCGAACAGCTGCAGGCCGAAGGCCGGGCTGACGCCGATGACGATCTCGTCGGGATCCGCGCCCGCGACCGCCGGCCCCATGCTGCGCCCGAACGGCACCCGCTCCCAGCCGCGCCCGGCCCGGGCGGCGGCAGAGAGGACGCCCTCGCGGTCGAGCACGTCGCGAATGGCGTTGATCTCGCGGCGGCGGCCCTCGCTCATGCGATAGCCGCTGCCGGGGCCGGCATAGTCGTTGGGATCGTTGACGGCGCTGAGCACGCGGCCCTCGCGCACGCAGGCCGAGGTCTGGAGATAGTCGCCGCTGACGCGCAGCTTGAGGATGAACAGGAGGTTCTCGGCCTCGTCGCGGAAGCCGCGCCGGTCGAGCGCGGCGACGACGTCGAGGATGCTGAAACCGTTCTCCTGGATGCGCTCGCTGATGACCGCCGCCTCGCGCGGGCCGTAGCTCCGCGTCTCCTCCGAGCCCGAGGCGAAGACGACGCTCTCCTGCATCGCCGCATCCGGGCTGCCGAGGCCGAGCTCCTCGAACACGGCACCGAGCGCCGCCACAGCGCGGCGGCGGCGGTCGAGGGCGAGATCGGGCCCGAGCGGAATGAGGCCGCCGTCGGCCTCGAAGTCGCGCTGCAGCACCAGGTAGTCCTCCAGCTCCTCGCCGTTGAACAGCGAGGGGTTGAAAGAGTTGTCGTATTTCTTGATCGAGCCGAAGCCCGAGCAGATCAGGTCGGAGCCGGCGATCAGGAAGGGCAGGATCTTGGCGCCGATGCGGATCTCGGACTCGGAGGTGCGGGCATCGTTGCCGGAGGCGCATTCGAGGTCGAGCCAGACGGCGATAAGGTTCTCGGCCATCAGTTCGCGGACGCCGCCGGCAATGGTGGCGGCGAGCGGCGCCCCGTCGATGCCGCCGTTCTGGGTGCCCTGCACGCCCATGCCGCGCTGCAGGCACAGGCAGCGGGCCTCCAGGTAGAGCAGCGACTTGGCTTCGTGGAAGCCCATCAGCAGCTCGGAGCCGGCGCCGGAGGTGCAGCGCATCTTGATGCCGCGCGAGGCATAGGCGGCGGCGAGGAAGGCCTTCGACCAGGGGGTGTCGTCGCCGTCGACGAAGGCCTTCTCCGTGCCGTAGACCGACACGGTCTCGGCGTAGGAGGTGAAGCCGGCCATGCCCAGGCGCAGTTCCTCCGCCTCCTCCGACGAGCACTGGAACAGGGTGCCGGCGCGACCGACCGCGGCGCCGACGCTGCAGGCGAGCGCGTTCGACCAGGCGTTGCGCGAGACGCGCATGGTGGTCTCCACCTCGTCGAAGCCGAGGGCCACGGCCACGGCGGCATCGGCCGCGAGCTGCAGCGGGTCGTCCTTGGCGTTGGTGACGTGCGCCTGGTTGCCGGGCGTGCGGCGCGCCCGCATCTTGGCGTAGGCGAAGGTGATCTCGGCGGCGTTGAGGCGGGCGACGACGTCGGCGAGCTTGGCCGGGGTCATGCCATGGGCGAGGCGCACCAGCTCGGTGCGCGGCACGTTGACGTCCACTAGCATGCGCGCGACCGTCTCCGACGGCAGCGCCATCGCCTCGGCCGCCACCGCGGTGTCGATATGGTGGCGGGCGATGAAGGCGTCGATCATGTCGAACTCGGCCTCGGGGGTGCCGTCGAGCGCGACGACACGGCCCTCCGCAACGACGATCCCGGGCCTGGGGTCGCAAGCCCCGGCGAAGGCGGAGAAGCCGTTCGCGGGATCCTCGGCGGCGAAGCGGTCGAGCCGCAGCGGGCGCTCGTCCCATTCGGCGAAGCGCTGCCAGCGGTTGGGCGCCGGCCGGGGAGCGTCGTCGGACATCGCGGGTCTTCCTATTCGAGGGCGGCGAGAGATTCGGGCAGCACCTGCCCGCCGTCGATGACCAGGGTCTGGCCGGTGACGAAGCCCGCCTCGTCGCTGGCGAAGAACAGCGCGCCGTTGGCGATGTCCTCGACGGTGCCCAGGCGCTTCATCGGGATCGAGGCGGCCATGGCGGCGCCGTAGTCGGCGCCGAGGTCGTCGAGGCCCTCGGTGGCGATGTTGCCGGGCATCACCGCGTTGATGGTGATGCCGAAGGCGGCAAGCTCGATCGCCGCAGTGCGCACGAAGCCGAGCTGCCCGGCCTTGCTCGCGCCGTAGTGGGCCCAGCCGGGATAGCCGGTGATCGGGCCGGTGATCGAGGAGGTGACGACGATCCGGCCGCGGCCCGCCCTCTTCATCGCCGGCAGGCAGGCCGAGACGCTGAGGAAGGTGCCGCGCAGGTTAACGCCCATGACGCGGTCGAACTCCGCCGCGGTCATGGCGTCGAGCCGGGCGGCCGGGAAGATGCCGGCATTGGCGCAGAGGATGTCGATGCCGCCGAAGGATGCCAGCGCCGCCGCCGCCATGGCCCGCGTGCCTTCCTCCGTGGCGACGTCGGCGACATGGGGCTCGGCGACGCCGCCGCCGGCACGGATGTCGGCGACGGTGCGGGCGATCCCGGCCTCGCTCAGCGCCACGGCCAGGACGCGGCAGCCGGCCCGGCCGAAGCGCAGGGCGATGCCACGGCCGATGCCGCGTCCCGCTCCCGTGACGACGACGGTTCTGCCGGCAAGGGGAGCGAACATGGCGGGCCTCCTCGAAGGGTCAGGAAAAGTCGGACAGCAGCCTCTCGGCCATGGCGAGGGAGCCGGCGGTGTAGCCGGCGCCGAGTTCCCGGGCGATCGGCACTTCCGGGTGCGAGGCGATCCAGGCGGTCAGCAGGAAGCGGCGCATGGCGACGAAGACCGGCAGCTCGGCCGCATCCTCCGGCGGCAGCGGCGCCACCGTCCGGTAGCCCTCGACCCAGGCCTCGCGCAGCGCATCGACCACCGGCTCATGCTCGAAGAAGCTGACCGCGGCGGCGAAGTCGTAGAGGCGCCAGCTCAGGCCGCAGTCGTCGAAGTCGATGACGCGCAGATGCGGCTCGTCGACCAGGAGATTGGCGAGGCGCAGGTCGGCATGGATCAGGCCGAAGCGCTCGGGCGAGCGGCCGAAGCGCTGCAGCCTACCGCGGATCAGGCCGAGCGCCCGCTCCATCAACGCGATGCCCGGCGCATCCAGGCCGACCCCGGCCCGCCACGGGCCCCAGAGCGCCCGCTCGCCGAACATGGCGTCGAAGTCCCAGGTCTTGCGGCGGAAGCCAGCCGGCGGCGTCCAGCCCGTGGCGTGGCGGTGCATGCGGGCGGTGAGGCCGCCGAGGGTGCGGAACCAGCCGGGCAGGTCGGCGTCCGCCGCCGGCTCGCGGCCGGCCGCGAAGGCGAAGGCCACCGCGCGGCGCGTCGGCAGGCCCGAAGGCGACACGAGCGGCTGGACCAGGGCGCCGTCGGCGCCCGGCAGGGGCGCCGGGGTCTCGACCACGCCGTCCCGGCGCAGTGCGGCGATCCAGGCGAGCTCGGAGCCGATCTCCTCGTCCTGGTGGTAGCCGAGGCGATGCACCCGCAGGACCAGTGTCCGCCCGCTTGCAGGATCATCGAGGCGGAAGGTGGCGTTCTCCGAGACGTTGAGGAGGACGATCCCGGCATCCCGCGGCAGCGACCAGGCCGGCAGGGCCTGCCGGATCGCCACCTCCAGATCGGCAAGGGCCTCCGGTCCGTACTCCACTGCCATGGGGCCTTCCTGTCGGTCGCGCGGTTCGGATGCGGACGCGGAATATGGATCGGCCGGCACGGGGCCGTAAAGCGTCCGCTCCCCTCTCCTCGCCTCCTCCTGCGGCATCGGCTCAGGCCTTGTCCGGCACGCCTTCATAGATCAGCCGGCCGATCTTCTCGTATCGGTCGGGTGCACTCGTCTTCAGGTAGAAGGCGCCGAGGATGCCGACGGCGATCACGGCGAGGTCGATCCACAGGATCCAGTCGGCGAAGGCGAAGCCGCCGCCCAGGAAGTCCATGTTCGACAGGCAGAGATAGATGATCACGCTCTGCGACACGAAGGCCAGGGCCGGGGCCGTGAGCGTGCGCCACCAGTGATGGTCGCCGGGATGGCAGCGGCGGAAATAGGCGATGATCGCCACCGAGACGATCGCCTGCGCCACCAGGATCAGGAGCGTACCGAGCAGGGCCATCAGGCCGTAGAGCTGGCCATAGGCCTGGACGTTCGGATTGTCCGTGCCGGAGAAATAGGCGAACAGCAGCACCACGATGGCCGAGAACACGCTCTGGACGCAGGAGGCGACGTGCGGCGTCCTGAACCTGCGATGGGTGCGGCCCAGCGCCTTGGGCAGCACGCCCTCGCGACCGAGGGCGTAGAGATAGCGGGCGGCGGTGTTGTGGAAGGCCATGCCGCAGGCGAAGGCGCCGGTGAGGATGAGGTAGCTCATGACCACCTCGGCCCATGGCCCGACCAGGCGATTGGCGGTGTCGAAGAAATACTGCGCCGCATTGCCCTGGGCCTGGGCGATCGAGGTGGCGGTGTCGGGGTAGCCGGAGGTCGCCGCCCAGGTGGTGATGGTATAGAGCACGCCGAGGAACAGCACGGAGATGTAGAGCGACAGCGGCACGACGCGCTTGGGATCGCGGGATTCCTCGGCATAGTTCGGCGCGCTCTCGAAGCCGACCCATGACCAGAAGGCGAAGAACAGGCCGATGCCGGCCGCGCCGGCGACGATCTTGTCCTGCGCCGGGAAGCCCCGGAAGGCATTGACCGGGTTGATCGCCGCCAGGTCGACCACGGCGCCGTTGCCGGCATGGGCGAAGACGCCG
Source organism: Labrys sp. Lb11 (assembly GCF_057554225.1). Lineage (NCBI taxonomy): Bacteria > Pseudomonadati > Pseudomonadota > Alphaproteobacteria > Hyphomicrobiales > Xanthobacteraceae > Labrys > Labrys sp. Lb11. The sequence goes on along the minus strand of NZ_BAAJOT010000004.1, from coordinate 375,000 downwards.
ATGTCGAAGACCACCAGGATGACGACCTCGCCGACCAGGGCCACGCCGAGCACGGCGGTCGAGATCTTCACGTCGAGATAGGCGAGCAGGCAGACCACGGCCACCATGACGAGCGCCAGCACCGGCCAGGACACGTCGATGCCGTACTGGGCCAGCTTGAGATTGGCGAAATAGGCAAAGCCCCCGGCGAGGGAGGGCTCGAACACCGCATAGGCGACCACCGAGGCAAAGCCCATGCCCATGCCGAGCTCGCGGCCGAGGCCGTGGCTGATGAAGGAATAGAAGCCGCCCACCGCCGAGACCTTGGCGGCCATGGCGGCGTAGCCGACCGAGAAGATCAGCAGGATGACGGTGGCGACGAGGAAGGCCGCCGCGGCGCCGACACCGTTGCCGTAGCCGACGGCGATCGGCACGTTGAACAGCATGGCGCTGATCGGCGCCGCGCCGGTGACCGTCAGGAACAGCACGCCCCACAGGCCGACCGCCCTCGAATGCAGCCTGTCGATGTCGGTGCGCGCGCTGACGTCGAACGCCGTCTGAACGGGGCCGGCCGCAGCTTCGGCCTCTTGGCTTGCAATCGCCATGTCGACCTCTCCCTCGAATTGATGGCATGGTGACGTTGCGTCTTGCAGCACGCTCCGGAGGGTCGAATGCGGCAAGCGTCGTCTTGTTCGTGCAGAATCCGCGCCCGAATTCTGCTCGGCAGCCTAGGCATTCGCTGTGCCCCCGGGTATACCCTGAAAGTGGTAGCTCGCGGAAAGTGTCGGGAGCAGGTGGTATCTTGCCTGTTTGCATGGCGGTGAGCACGAATGCGTATTTCTTTGGCAGACACTTTCGCCCGGCTGGTGCCGCTGATCGATTCGGCGGCATCGACCGATGCGCAATTCGGCCAGAGCCTGGTCGACTTCCTGAGATCCATCGCCCCGTTCGACCGCAGCGTGGTGTTCGCCTATCGCGGCCGGGCTCGGCCGATCGATCTGTTCGACACATTCAGCGCTGAAGAGCGCGTCGTCTTCGTGACGCTCTACCAGCCCGGGCCCTATCTGCTCGACCCGTTCTACCATACCGCAAGCGTCGGGCAGGTCGGATTCTGGCGCATGCGCGAACTGGCGCCCGACCGGTTCTATTCCAGCGAGTACTACCGGGCCTACTACATGAAGACGGGCCTGGCCGAGGAAGCCGGCTTCTTCGTGCGGACATGCGAAAGCGTGATGGTGGTGCTGTCGCTGATGCGCCTGAAGCGTTCGGGCGCCTTCTCGGCAGCGGAGGCGGCGGCGCTGAAGGCCTGCGAGCCGCTGGTGAGCGCGCTCGTCGCGCGCCATTGGCGCGACGTCGAAAGCCGCTTCCTCGACCATGCGGCGACGCCGGCGCGCCAGCGCCCTTTCGCCAGCCGTCCATCGGCGATGGCGGCCTGGCAGGCGCTCGGCCTGACCGGGCGCGAGGCCGCCATCGTCGAGCTGGTGCTGCAGGGGCACTCGTCGGAATCGGTCGCCTGGCGACTGAGCATCGCGGCGGGAACCGTCAAGGTCCATCGCCGCAACATCTACCGCAAGCTCAGCATCTCCTCGCAGACCGAGCTCCTGTCGATCTATCTCGACCGGATCGTCGGCCATGCCGGGCCGGATCCGGCCCATTGAGTCCCGACGTCCTCAACCGATGGTCTCGCCGCCATCGACCACCAGCGCCTGGCCGGTCAGATAGGTGCAGCGCGGCGACACCAGGAACAGGACGGCTTCGGCGATCTCCTCGACCCGCCCCCAGCGCCCGAGCGGCACGCGGCCGCGGACATAGGCCTCGACCGCCTCGCGCCCGCCCATCTGGCGGATGAAGGGGTCGTTGAAGGGCGTGTCGACCCAGCCCGGGCACAGGGCGTTCACCCGGATGTTGAAGCGGGCATAGTCGAGCGCCATCTGCCGCGTCATGGCGATGACCGCATGCTTGGTGGTGGTGTAGGCGATCATCTCGCGGTCGTAGAACACGCCCGAACTCGACGACGTGTTGAGGATGACGCCGCCGCCCTGGGCCTTCATCGCCGGGGCGACCAGGCGGGCGGCCATGAAATGCGCCCGGACATTGATCTGCCAGGAGCGGTCGAAGCCCTCGGGCGAGACGCCCTCGAGCGTGCCCTCGACCTGGATGCCGGCATGGTTGTGCAGGATGTCGATGCGGCCGTGCCGCTCGAGCACGCCGGCGACCAGGGAGCGGACCGCCGCATCCTCGCCGACGTCGGTGGCGATGGCTTCGGCCCTGCCGCCGGCCGCGACGATGCCGGCTGCCACCGCCTCTCCGGATGCGGCGTCGCGGTCGGCCACGATCACCGCCGCTCCGGCCCGGGCCATCGTCTCGGCGCTGGCCCGGCCGATGCCCGACCCGGCGCCGGTAACGATCGCGACCTGCTGCGACAGAAGCATGGCTCTTCCACAGGCATGGCGGGCGGCGCTCGCCGACCACCCATGGTTGCCATGGTGGCCGGAGCGGCAAAATACCCCGCGAGCGGTAGGGCGGCGGCACCGAACCGGGCGGGAATCGAGCCTCCTGCAGCTTTTGTTCGAAACGGCGCTTTCCATGTCGCCCATTCCCTGCCGCTCCGGTAGAGTTGCGATTCGGAACCGCCCCCCTCGCGGCGGCGGGCCGCTGTGAGAGGTGTCGCGTCGAACGATGAGCCGAGGTGCGATCGGCACGAAGGTGCGGTTGGGGGTGCTTGCCGGCCGCAATGCCGGGCGGGCGGCCTTGGCGCGCCTCTACGTCTCGCCGCTCTATCGCTGGCGCTTCTCCTCCGGCCAGCCCGAGCGCCTGCTCCTGGCCCCGCAGGATCTGCGCGCCGCCGATCCGACCCGGGCGGCGGAGATCGTCCAGAACCGCTTCTCCTTCGCCGGCAAGACGGTGGCGCCGAAGGACGGCTCCCCCTTCACGATCGTCTCGCCTTCGCCGGGCTGGAGCGAGGGCCTGCTCGGCTTCACCTGGCTCCGGCACCTGCGCGCCGACGACGGCAGCGCCGGCCGCCAGGCCGCCCGCCGCCTGGTCGGCGATTTCGTGCGCGGCCCGGTGCGCTTCAGTCCCGAGGCGCTGGCTCCGGCCACGACGGCGCGGCGGGTGCTGTCCTGGCTCAGCCAGTCGCCGCTGGCGCTCGACGGCGCCGACCGCGGCTTCTACCGCGCCTTCATCCGCAGCCTCGCCTGGCAGACCCAGTATCTGCTGCGGGCCGGCCGGGTCGGGCCGGACGGCCTGACGCGCCTGCTCTGCGCCATGGCGGCGACCCAGGCGAGCCTGTGCCTGGCCGAGAAGGGCGGCCTGCGCCGCCGTGCCTCGCGCTGGCTGGTCGACGAGCTGCAACGCCAGATCCTGCCGGACGGCGTGCATCGCAGCCGCAATCCCCAGGTGATCGTCGAATTGCTGCTCGACCTCCTGCCGCTGCGCCAGTCCTTCGCCGCCCGCAACCTGCCGCCGCCGGCCGAGCTGCTCGGCGCCATCGACCGGCTGATGCCGATGCTGCGCTTCTTCCGGCACGTCGATGGCGCCTTCGCCGCCTTCAACGGCATGGGCTACACCCAGACCCACCTGATCGCCACGCTGCTCGCCTATGACGATGCCCGCGGCAAGCCGGTGCAGAACGCGCCGCATGGCGGCTATCAGCGGGTCGAGGGCGGCGGCTCGGTGCTGGTCGTCGACACCGGCCGGCCGCCGCCGCTGGGCATGTCGCAGGACGCGCATGCCGGCACGCTGTCGTTCGAGTTCTCCGCCGACGGCAGCCGGATCATCGTCAATTGCGGGGCACCGGCGGTCGGACGCGACAGCTGGCGGCAGCTTGCCCGCGGCACGGCGGCGCATTCGACCGCGGTGGTGGGCGACGCCTCGTCCTGCACCTTCGCCGCGGTGCGGCGGATCGACCGGCCTATCATCGCCGGTCCGAAGCTGGTGACGGTGGAACGGCGCGAGACCGCGGACGACACCGCGCTTGCCGCCAGCCATGACGGCTACAGGGCCGAGTTCAACCTGGTGCATGAGCGCAGCCTGGCTGTGGCCACCCGCACCGGCGCCCTCAACGGCCAGGACACGCTGCTCGACCCTGACGGCCGGCCCTGGCGCGGCCGCGAGACGGTGCTGCTGCGCTTCCACATCCATCCCGCCGTCTCGGCTCGCGCGGGTGGCGGCGACACCTTCGCCGCCCTGGTCCTGCCCAACGGCAAGGCCTGGGTGCTGCACGCGCACGGCCTGCCGGTCTCGATCGAGGAGAGCATCCATTTCGCCAACCCGGAAGGGCCGCGCCGGTCGGCGCAGGTGGTGGTCGTCGTGCCGCGGGACGAGAACGGAGCGGCGAAGCCGGTCGCCTGGGCGCTGGAGCCGGAAACGCTCTGAGCAGGATCGGGCGCGCGGCCGTGGGCCGGCGCCCGGCGGACAATCGCCGGACGGGATCGGCTGGCTCCGAACGGATTCGCGGCGACCGACGCTTTGGTCTTCCCTCCGCCGCATTGGGGGAGATAAAGGGAGCCGCCGCCCCTCGCTGCCCCGGAGCCTGCCTTGTCCTCTCCCCGCCCGATCGCCCGTGCGCTGCTCTCCGTCTCCGACAAGAGCGGCCTCATCGATTTTGCCCGGAGCCTGGTCGGGCACGGCGTCGCCCTGGTCTCGACCGGCGGCACCCGCAAGGCGCTGGCCGAGGCGGGCCTGCCCGTCACCGACGTCGCCGAACTGACCGGCTATCCGGAGATGATGGACGGCCGGGTGAAGACGCTGCATCCGGCGGTGCATGGCGGCCTGCTCGCCATCCGCGACAATGCCGAGCACCGCGCCGCCATGCAGGCCCACGGCATCGCGCCGATCGACCTCCTGGTGGTCAACCTCTACCCGTTCGAGGCGACTCTGGCGCGCCAGGCCTCCTATGACGAGTGCGTCGAGAACATCGACATCGGCGGCCCCGCGATGATCCGCGCCGCCGCCAAGAACCACGCCGACATCGCCGTGGTGGTCGACACTGCCGACTATGACGCGGTGCTGGCCGAAATGGCCGAGACCGGCGGAGCGACCACGCCGCAGTTCCGCCGGAGCCTGGCGGCCAAGGCCTATGCCCGCACCGCGGCCTACGACGCGGCCATCTCCAACTGGCTGCTCGCCGAGGCCGGCGAGGACGCCCCGGCCTTCCGGGCCGTCGGCGGCGCCCTGGCCGAGGCGCTGCGCTACGGCGAGAACCCGCACCAGAGCGCCGGCTTCTACCGCACGGCGGAGAAACGCTTCGGCGTCGCCAGCGCCGAGCAGCTGCAGGGCAAAGCGCTGTCCTACAACAACCTCAACGACACCGACGCCGCCTTCGAATGCGTCGCCGAGTTCGATCCCGCCCGGCCGGCGGTGGTGATCGTCAAGCACGCCAATCCCTGCGGCGTGGCGGTGGGCGCGACGCTGCTGGAAGCCTATGAGAAGGCGCTGGCCTGCGACCCGGTCTCCGCCTTCGGCGGCATCATCGCCGCCAACCGCCCGCTCGACGCCGAGGCGGCCGCCAGGATGGTGGAGATCTTCACCGAGGTGATCGTCGCGCCGGCGGCGAGCAAGGAGGCAATCGCCATCCTCGCCGCCAAGAGGAACCTGCGCCTGCTGGTGACCGGCGGCCTGCCGGACCCGCGCGCCGCCGGCCTGACGGCGAAGACGCTGGCGGGCGGGCTCCTGGTGCAGTCACGCGATGCGGCCGTGGTCGACGACATGGCGCTGAAGGTGGTGACGAGGCGTCAGCCGACCGAGCGCGAGATGGCCGATCTGCGCTTCGCCTTCCGAGTGGCCAAGCACGTCAAGTCCAATGCCATCGTCTATGCCAGGGACGGGGCCACGGTCGGCATCGGCGCCGGCCAGATGAGCCGGGTCGATTCGGCGCGCATCGCCGCCCGCAAGGCCGAGGACGCCGCGCAGGCCGCCGGGCTGGCGCAGAGCCTGACCAAGGGCTCGGTGGTGGCCTCCGACGCCTTCTTCCCCTTCGCCGACGGGTTGGACGCGGCGATTGCCGCGGGCGCCACGGCGGTGATCCAGCCGGGCGGCTCGATGCGCGACGCCGAGGTGATCGCCGCCGCCGACAAGGCAGGCCTCGCCATGGTGTTCACGGGCGTCCGGCATTTCCGGCACTGACGGCAACAGCCCCCTCTTCCGCCGGAAGAGAGGGGCGCTCGACCGCGATCATCCGCGCACCGTCGCCGGCCGCGCTATCGCTGCGCTTCCGCTAAGGCATGCCGTATCGGTTCGTTGGATATGTGGATGATCCCGGACGACGGATCGTCCAGGTCGAGGATGATGTAGATGGACGCCGAAATCAGAAAGGCCGAACAGACGAAGGACGTCGCCACGATCGCGTTGCGCGGCGCCCTGTAGCCGTAGCTGGCGAAGATCAGCACGAGCCAGGCGAGGAGGATGGTGATCAGGGGCCGCGGCAGGTTTCCCGTGGCTTCCTCGATGATCACCCACCGCCCCCGAATCACCCGCCGGTACAATTCGCGGGCATCGTTCCACAGCACGATCTGCTGGTCGTCCGACGACTTGAGCGCCTTCAGGCCCGCGCCGACCTGGGTCAGCTGCCTTTCGGCCTCCTGGTTCTCCAGGACGATGCTGGAATCGCGGACGATGGTCTCCAGATAGTCGCGCAGGTGGCGATGGGCTTCCTCGCCATCGGGACCGAGCTCGCGGATCGTCCGGTCCAGCAGGATCAGTTCGGTGGCGAAGGCATGGACATTGCGCTCGTTGGTCTCGAACGCGTTCTTCGCCGAGTTCATCAGCAGGCCGAGCATCAGCGAGGTCACGACGACGAACAGGTTGGCGACCAGCCGGATCGTGTTGTTGGTGTCATCCTGGAGATGCTTGGGCAGCAGCCGGGCATTGCTCAGGAGGCTGCCGAACGAAGCGGCGATCAGCACGATGAAGGTGATGCCGCCAACCACCACTTCGTTCATGACCGCCACCTCCGCATTCCGGTGGCATGACCTTATCGCCGGAATCGCGTCGAGGCACTGGCTTGGTTGCGAGAGTTCAATCCCTCTCCCGGCCGGAGAGGGGTCTCGTCCCCGCCCTGCCTCACACCGTCTTCAGCATGCCGCCGTCGACGTAGTAGGTCGAGCCGACGCAATAGGTCGCCTTGTCCGAGCACAGGAACACGAAGAAGTGGGCCAGTTCCTCGGGCGAGCCGAAACGGTCGATCGGGGCGTGCTCGCGGGCGACGCCGGCGAGATAGCCTTCCCAGTCGCCGCCGGTGTCGGCGGTGAGCTGCCTGGCCGTCTTCTTCCAGTCCGGCGTCAGGATCAGGCCGGGATTGACGCAGTTGACGCGGATGTTGTCCTTGATCACCTCGTTGGCGAGGGTCTTGGAGAACATCATCAGCGCCGACTTGGTGACGTTGTAGATCGGCTCGTACCAGAGCGGCTGGGCGGCGCAGATCGAGGCGTTGTGCAGGATGACGCCGCCGCCGCGCCGGCGCATGCCCGGCACCAGGCCGCGGGCGAGGCGCACCGCCGCCATGACGTGCAGGTCCCAGTAGGCCTGCCACTTCTCGTCCGGCGCCTCCATGATCGTCTCGTTGGAGCCGGTGCCGGCGTTGTTGATCAGGATGTCGGCTCCGCCGAAGGCCTGCTCGGCCTCGGCGACGATCTGCGCCGTGCCCTCGGCGGTGGCGACGTCGCAGGCGACCGGAACGACCCGCACCTTGTGCTGCCCGGCCACCCGCTCCGCCTCGGCCGCCAGGCGGTCGGCCTGGCGTGCGGCGAGGACGAGATGCGCGCCCTCGGCCGCCAGCCCTTCCGCGACGGCGAGGCCGATGCCGATGCTGCCGCCGGTGATCACCGCGACCTTGTCGCGCAATCCGAGATCCATGTCCGTCTCCTACTTCACGATGGGTATCTTGCTGCGGTCGATGGTGACCGCCACGGCCGCGACCAGCACGGCGCCGAAGACGATCTGCTGGGCGAAGATATTGACGCCGAGGAACGTCATGCCGATGCGCACCACCGAGATGATCAGCGCTCCGACCAGGGTGCGGCCGACGCCGCCGACGCCGCCGGTGATGGCGGTGCCGCCGACGATCACCGCCGCGATGGCCGGCAGCAGGAGCTGGTTGGCCAGCACCGGCGAGCCGCTGGCGTTGCGCCCGGCCAGCAGCATGCCGGCGAGCGCGGCCAGCACGCCGCACAGGGCGAGCGCCGCGATCTTCTGCCGGTCGACGCGGATGCCCGAGGCCCACGCCGCCGGCTCGCCGGCGCCGATGGCGGCGCAGTAGCGCCCGAAGCGGGTATAGCCCTGCACGAGGATGCCGAGGACCAGCACCAGCGCCCCGATCAGCACGACGTTGGGCAGGCCGAGGACGGAGCCGTTGATCCAGGCCAGGTAGGCCCGGCCTTCCTCGCCGACGGTGATGGTGCGCGCCTGCGACACCAGCAGCGCCGCGCCGCTGACGACGCCGCTCGTCGCCAGCGTGGCGATGAAGGACGGCACCTTCAGCCTGACGTGGACGATGCCGCTGAACAGGCCGGCGGCGAGCCCGGTGACCAGGGCGACGGCGAAGGCGGCATAGCCGATCTGGGGCACCAGCAGGGCGACGAGGACGGTGGAGAGCGAGGCGATGGTCTGCACCGACAGGTCGATGCCGCCGATCATGATGACGAAGGTGAGGCCGGTGGCCAGAATGAACAGGGTGGCGGTGTCGGCCAGCAGCACCAGGAGGGTGCCGGGACTGGCGAAGCCCGGCGTCACCGCCGAGATCAGCCCGACCAGCAGCAGGAGGAACAGGCTCGGGGCGGCGGCACGCAAATGGGCGGGGGTGAGGAACTGCTTCATACCATGTGCCCGATCAGGTCGACCTGCGCCGGCTTGGCGCCGGCCGCGGCGTCGAAGCGTGCGGTGACGCGGCCGTCGCGCATCACCAGGATGGTATGGCTGAGGCCGATCGTCTCCTCCAGGGTATCCGCGGTCAGGATCACCGAGGCGCCCTCGGCGCAGATCTCGCGGATCAGCCGGTAAACCTCCTCCTTGGCGCCGACATCGAGGCCGCGAGTGGGATGGTCGAGGATCAGGATGCGGGACTTGGCCTGCAGCCATTTGGCCAGCACCACCTTCTGCTGGTTGCCGCCGGAGAGGGAGAGGCAGAGCGCCTCCGGTCCCGGCGCCTTGATCGAGAGCTCCCTGATCCAGTCGCGCGCCAGGTCCCGCTCGCGGCCATGGTCGATCAGGCCGCCGCGCATCACCGTGTCGAGGTGGCTCAGCGTCATGTTGGTGGCGATGGACAGGAACATCACCAGCCCCTCGACGCGGCGCTCGCGCGGGATATAGCCGATGCCGCGCGCCACCGCGTCGGCGGGCGTCGCCAGGCGCACCGCTTCGCCGTCGACCTTGAGCGTGCCGGCGGTGTGCGGCTCGAAGCCGAACAGGGTGCGGATCAGTTCCTCGCGCCCCGAGCCGATCACCCCGGCGATGCCGAGCACCTCGCCCCGATGCAAGGTGAAGTCGACCTCGCGGTAATGGGCGCCGGCCGCCAGCCCCACGGCTTCCAGCACCACCGCCTGCTGCGGCGGCACCTGCTCGGACTCGCGGTAATACTCGCTGTGCAGGCCGCGGCCGACCATCATCCGGTGCAGGGCCGGGACGGAGGCCTCGGCCACCGGCATCTCGCCGACCACGCCGCCGTCCTTCATCACATAGATGCGGTCGGACAGGGCGAGCACCTCGTCGAGCCGGTGCGAGACGAAGACGAAGCTTGCCCGGCTCTTGAGTGCGCGCACCCGGGCGAAGAGGATGTCGATCTCGGCCTGTTCGAGCACCGAGGTCGGCTCGTCGAGCAGGATCACCAGGTCGCGCTCGACCCGGTCCTCCAGCGCCAGCGCCTTGGCGAGCTCGACCATCTGGCGGGCGGCGAAGCTGAGCTCGGCGGCGCGGGTGGAAGGGTCGACCGAAAGGCCGACCTTCTGGAGCTGGTGGCGCGCCGCGGCGTTGAGCTTCTTCCAGTCCATCAGGCCGAACCGGACGAAGGCGCCCTCCTGGCCGAGGAAGATGTTCTCGGCCACCGAGAGGTTGAGCAGCAGCGACTGTTCCTGGAACACCATGGCGATGCCCTGCGCCCCGGCGTCACGCGGATCGTGCAGGTGGAAGGCGGCGCCGTCGCGCCTGAGCTCGCCCGAGCTCGGCTGCTGCACCCCGGCGAGGATGCGCATCAGCGTCGACTTGCCGGCGCCGTTCTCGCCGACGAGGCCGACGACCTCGCCCTTGCGCACCTCGATGTCGACGGCCTTCAGCGCCTGCACGCCGCCGAAATTCTTGGAGAGGGCGATGGCCTGCAGCATGGCGTCACTTCACGATGCGGAAGCGCGTGCGGTCGAGCGAAAGCGCCACCGCGGCGATGATCATCAGGCCCTGGGCGGCCTGCTGCGCATAGGGCGGGATGCCGAGCAGGATCATGCCGTTGGCGAGCACGGCGACGATCAGCACCCCGACCAGCGTGTTGAGCACGCCGCCCTGTCCGCCCATCAGCGAGGTGCCGCCGACCACCACGGCGGTGATGGTCATGAACAGGCGGCCGTCGCCGATGGTGGCGTTGCCCTGGCCGAGCTGCGCCGCCGCCATGACGCTGGCGAGACCGTAGAAGGCGCCGGCGAGCGCGAAGACCAGGATCTTGACCCGGCCGATCGGGATGCCCGACAGCGCCGCCAGATCCTCGCCGCCGCCGATGGCGAAGGCATAGCGCCCGAGGCGGGTGTGGTTCTGGACGACATAGGCGAGGCAGAGCGCGGCGGCGGCGATCCACACGACCAGCGGCAGGTTGAGGATGCGCGTCAGCGACAGGGCGCGGATGGCGGGGTCGAGGATGCGCACCGTGGTGCCGCCGAGCAGCACGGCGGCGAGGCCGAGGCCGATGAACCAGACGCCGAGCGTCACCATGAAGGAGGGAATGCGCAGGCCGACATGCACGCCGCCGCTGGCCGCGCCCATCGCCGCGCCGACCAGCATGGCGAGCGGGATGGCCAGAAGGCCGAGATCGAAGCCGTTGACGTCGTTGTGCACGGTGAGGCTGAGCACGATCGCGCCCAGCGCCATGGTGCCTTCGACCGAGAGGTCGACGCCGCCGATCAGGATGACGAAGGTCGCGCCCATGGCCAGCACCAGCGGCACGGCGGCGGCTGTCAGCACCCGTCCGGCGTTGGCGAGGCTGAAGAAGGCGGGATTGAGCGCGCCGACGATCAGGCACAGCCCGATCAGCACGAGCACCGGCGCCAGGGCGCGCAGCCGCCGAGCCATGAGGGATGGGGTATCGGGGGCGGAGGCAGCGACCATGAGCGACCTTGACGAGGCCCCGATGGGCCGTGGAATGGCGCGGCGCCTGCCGCAGACGGGATGATTCAACCGCGACGCCGGATCAGCCTCCGCTCGCGGATACTGTTTTCAGGCGCGACGCCAGCCGGTCCCCTCCCCCTTGCGGGGAGGGGTAAGGGGGTGGGGGTCGTGGGCGTAGGGCTCATCTTATCCTGTACGCCCCCCACCCTTTATCCCTCCCCGCAAGGGGGAGGGAAGACACGGGCGTCGCGGTGAGACTGCAACGTGGCGTCTCGCACCGCCGCAAGCAAAGCCGACAAGGGCGACGCTGGTCCGCCTCACCCCTGCCGGATCTGGCCGGAGACGCGGCCCCACAGGTCGTTGAAGTCGATCTTGGGCTCGGCCTCGATGTTGTCCTTGTAGAAGGCGGCGACGGTGTCCTTGGTCACCACCACGCCGCTGCCGTAGAATTCGCGATGGTCCTTCGGCTCCTTGGCCGGATCGAACTTGCCGATCTTGGCATTGTAGGGGATGGCGAGGCCGATCGAGCCCTGCCAGAACGGGTCCCAGGACACGGTGGCCGCCATCTCGCCGGCCTTGACCGCCTCGACCGCGGTCTTGATGCCGTCGATGCCCGTGACCGGCACCTTGCCGGCAAGGCCTTCGGCCCGGAGCGCCTCGAGGGCACCGATGGCCATGTCATCATTGGCGGCCCAGATACCCTTCACCTCCGAGCCGAAGCGGGTGAGCCAGGCGGAGACCGCGTCGAAGGCCTTGTTGGACTGCCAGTCGGCGACCTGGAAGTCGAGGATCTTGACGTCGGGATGGGCGGCGACCGCCTTTTCCAGCCCGGCCTTGCGCTCGATCGCCGGCGTGTTCGACTGGATGCCGCCGAGCGCCAGGATGCCGCCCTTGCCGCCGATGGCCTCGATCAGCGCGTTTGCGGTCACCTCACCGTACTTCACGCCGTCGAAGGAGATATGGGCGACGTAGCAGGGGTCATGGTCCCAGGGATGCAGGTCGGCCGGCTTGTTCCACTGGGTCAGCACGTAGGCCTTGGCCTTGACGCAGGCCTCGACGATCGGCCGGGCATCGGCAGCGTCGTTCGGGTCGACATTGATGATGGCATTGCCGCCGGTCTTGGCCAGGATGGCGCGGATATCGGCGGTGCCCTTCTCGCTGTCGCCCTCGGTGACGAGCGTGACGTACTCGCAGCCGACAGCCTTGGCGAAGGCCTCGCCGCCCTTGTTCCAGGCGGCGTGATAGGGGTTCGACAGCGAGCGGATCGAGTTGACCAGGGTCGGCTTGCCCTCGGCAAAGGCGGAGCGGGCGAAGCCGGCGGGCAGCGCCGCGCCGAGGCCGAGCGCCGCGGCCGCCTTCAGGATGTCGCGACGACGCGTGAGGGGGCCACGCGGATGCATGGTGAGCATTGTCGTTTCCTCCAGATATTTTGATTTTGATTAGCTATTCATTGCGCGTGCATAGCTATGCATCAAACGATAATGTCGTCAAGAGCCTTCGACTCCGGGCTTGTGCCGGGGGGGCGGGAGGCGCTAATCAGAGGTTGAGGGGGCCCTGGCCGCCCCACCATCCCCGGCACGGCTTCATCGAAAGAACAGGGAGGACTGCACATGCGCGCGCTCGTTCTGGAACGCATCCGCGAATTGTCTCTGCGCGAGATCGACCTGCCGCAGGAGGTCGGGCCGGGCGATCTGAAGATCCGGATCGACACGGTGGGCGTGTGCGGCAGCGACGTGCACTACTATACCCACGGGAAGATCGGCCCCTTCGTGGTCAACGAGCCGATGGTGCTCGGGCATGAGGCCGCCGGCACGGTGACCGAGGTCGGCAGCGGGGTCATCGGCTTCAAGGTCGGCGACCGCGTCTGCATGGAGCCGGGCATCCCGGATCTGACCTCGCGCGCCTCCAAGCTCGGCCTCTACAATGTCGACCCGAGCGTGGTGTTCTGGGCGACGCCGCCGGTGCATGGCTGCCTGACCTCGCATGTCGTCCATCCCGCGGCCTTCACCTTCAAGATGCCCGCCAACGTCTCCTTCGCCGAAGGCGCGATGGTCGAGCCTTTCGCCGTCGGCCTGCAGGCCGCCTCCAAGGCGCGGATCGCGCCCGGCGACCTCGCCGTGGTGGTGGGCGCCGGCCCGATCGGCATCATGGTGGCACTGGCGGCGCTGGCCGGCGGCTGCTCCAGGGTCATCATCGCCGACCTCGTCGACGAGAAACTGGAAATCGCCGCGCGCTATCCCGGCATCAGCACGGTCAACATCCGGCGCGAAGCTCTCGCCGACGCGGTCAAGTGCGAGACCGACGGCTGGGGCGCCGACGTGGTGTTCGAGGCCAGCGGCAGTCCGCGCGCCTTCCAGGGCATCTTCGACCTGGCGCGGCCGGGCGGCTGCCTCGTCCTGGTCGGCATGCCGGTCGAGCCGGTCGCCTTCGACGTGGTCTCGGCCGCGGCCAAGGAAATCCGCATCGAGACGATCTTCCGCTATGCCAACGTCTTCGACCGGGCCCTGGCCATGATCTCCTCCGGCAAGGTCGATCTGAAGCCGCTGATCACCCACACCTTCAGCTTCGAGGAGAGCATCGCCGCCTTCGAGCGGGCCGCCGAAGGGCGCCCGGGCGACGTGAAGCTGCAGATCAAGCTGTGACGGTCCCGGCGTGACCATGGTCCCGGGCCGCAAGAAATACGCGTCCTCCACCGATGTCGCCCGCCTCGCCGGCGTGTCGCAATCGGCGGTGTCGCGCACCTACAAGCCCGGGGCCAGCGTGTCGGAAGAGACGCGGCGCAAGGTGATCGCGGCGGCCGAAGAGCTCGGCTACCGCCCCAGCCTGATCCCGCGCATCATGCTGACCCATCGCTCCCACCTGGTGGCGATCGTCATCGGCGGCATGTACAACCCGTTCTACTCGGCGGTGCTGGAGCGCTTCACCGTGCGGCTGCAGGAAACGGGGCACCAGGTGCTGCTGGTGCACGTCGACAGCGGCCATTCGCTCGACGCGGTCATTCCCAGGCTGGCCAGCTACCGGGTCGACGCCATCGTCAGCGCCCTGGCGATCCTGTCGCCGCAATCGGCCGAAGACCTCGCCCGCTTCAAGATTCCGGTGATCTCCTTCAACACACCGGTGCTGAACGAGTGGGTCTCCTCGGTGTGCTGCGACAATGCCGGCGCGGCGCGGTCGCTGGCCGACCTGTTCATCGCCCGCGGCGGCCGGCGCTTCGGCTACATCTCCGGGCCGCCCGGCAGCCCGGCGAACCAGGAGCGCTTCGCCGGCTTCAGCGAGCGGCTGGCCGAGCACGGCGTCACCGAAATCGCCACCGCCACCGCCGATTTCCGCTACGAAGGCGGCTTCAAGGCCGCCCTCGAGATGTTCGGCCGGCCGGACCGGCCGGACGCCGTGTTCTGCGCCAACGACCTCGTCGCCATCGGCACCATCGACGCCCTGCGCCAGAGCTTCGGCCTCAACGTGCCGCAGGACGTGCTGATCGCCGGCTTCGACGATATTCCCGCCGCCTCCTGGTCCGGCTACGACCTCACCACCTTCGTGCATGACGGGCCGCGCATGGTCGACGAGACGCTGGCGATCCTGGAGGCTTCGGCCGCAAGCCACATGCCGGCGGGCAACCAGCGCGTGGTCGTGCCGGCGCGGATGATCGAACGCGGCACGACGCGGCGCTGATCCGTGGTGAGCGTCGGCCATGTCGCGGACCGGGCACAAGGCCGCGCTTTGCCATTGACCCGCCGGCCGCGGCCGGGCACAGCCTTGGCCGGCTCGGGGCGGGACGTCGGTTTCTTTCCAGGACGCACGCGGTGACACGGACGCTTCGCTGGTCTCTGATCGTCGCCGCGTTGGCGGTCGCCTGTGGCGTCGCCTGGGCGATGCACCGGCAGGCCCTCGGCGTCGCCGTGGCGGCCTGCGCGCTGAACCAGCGCCTGACCGGCTCGCCCTACCCTTGCCTGAGCGTCGACGACGCCGGCCCCTGGGGCTACGCCGCGGTGCCCTCGCCCGGCCTCCCCAGCGAGACGATCGTCACCGCGACCGCGCCGATCAGCGGCATCGAAAGCCAGGAACTGCTGCAGCCCGGCGCGGCGGCGCTGTGGCAGGCGGCCTGGGCCGAGCGCGGCCGGACCTCGGCGGAACTCGGGCGCGACCTGCCGCGCACCGGCATCGGTCTCGCAGTCAACTCCCGCATCGGCCGCGCCCAGGATCGCCTGCATATCCATGTCGACTGCCTCGAGCACAGCTATCATCGCGCGCTGGTCAGGCACCAGGACGGCATCACCGAGGATTGGAGCCGGCTTCCCGTGCGCCTGGAAGGGCACGATTACTGGGTGCGCCGGGTCACCGGCGAAGACCTGACGGCGATCAATCCCGTCGCCCTGCTCGCCGACGGCCTGCCGGAGGCGCGCGCCGACATGGGCGCGATGACGCTGATCGTCGCCGGAGCCGCCTTCAAGGACGGGACGGACGGCTTCTACCTGCTGGCCCACCGCGCCGATCCCGCCCGCAACGACACCGCCAACGGCGAGGAGCTTCTCAACCACAGCTGCGTCGGCTGGTAGGCGCCGGCGCACCGGCGAATCAGCCGTCGTCGCGGCCGCCGGAGCGTCGACGACGATCGCAGCACCGGCCCGGTCGTAGAGCATCGGAGCAGCGCGCAACGTCTCCTCCGTCACGAAACCGGTACAATCCCGGACGTTGACGCCCGTACTTTCCTGCCCCTGCGGCATGCCTGACAAACAACGTCGGCCGCACGCGACAGGTCGCACCAGATATCGCATGCGGCGTCCCCGCACATCGGCTATCAGCGCACTGGCCTGACTTAGGCGAAGGATATTTTATTCACACTATTTTTGTCACAAATCCAAATAAAACATAAAAAATTTTTCCATCTCTCTGCGTTAATTTTGCTGTATCTCGACCAAATGTGGCGAATATCTGCTTGAAAATGACGTTGAGAACCGACCTATCCGGATGGAATTCATCGGAGAGAGACTGTAGATATTCACCGTTGTTTTCTTGCCAATGAGCTGGGGGCTCGATGAAGAAACTGGTGGCATGCGCGATGTTCGTCGCGCTGGGCGGCTGTGCGACCGTCACTCGAGGAACGACCAATCAAATCCAGGTCGTCAGCACGCCGTCCGAGGCGCAGGTGACCACCTCGATCGGCAACCAGTGCCCGGCGACGCCCTGCACCTTCGAAGTCTCCCGCAAGAGCGAGTTCATCCTCACGGTCAAGAAGACCGGCTACCAGGACGCCCAGGTGCCGGTGAAGACACGGATCGCCGGCTCGGGCGCCGCCGGCTTTGCCGGCAATGTGCTGATCGGCGGCATCGTCGGCATGGGCGTCGACGCGGCGACCGGCTCGACCCTGGAGCACTACCCCAACCCCGTCTCGGTCACGCTGGTGCCGCTCGCGCCCGAGCCGGCGAAGCGCTCGCCAGCCCGGCGCAAGCCGGTCGCGATCAAGCCCAAGGCGCCGCCGGCCTCGCCGTCCACCTGACCGCCTCGCGCGGACGGGCCCATGCGAGGCAGGCGCGCCGGCGTCGGGCCGCGTGGCCGTCCGGGCCGGCAACATGCGGGCCCGGCCGAGAACGCCGGGGTCAGGCCGCGGCCTCGACCCGGTTCCGGCCGCCGGCCTTGGCGCGGTAGAGCGCCTTGTCGGCGCGGCGCAGCATGTCCGCGAAGCTCCGGTCCTCGTGCCGACGCACCGCCACGCCGACGGACACGGTGATCGGGATGGTTGCGGCGCCGAGATGGAACGGGTCGTCCTGCACGGCGATGCGCAGGCGCTCGGCCGCGGCCTCCGCCGCCTCGTCGTCGAGATCATCGAACAGCACCACGAACTCCTCGCCGCCGGAGCGCGCGACAAGGTCGTTGTCGCGCGTGCCGGCCTGCAGCCCGGCGGCGACGTGCCTGAGCGCCCTGTCGCCGCCCTCATGGCCGTGGGTGTCGTTGATCGTCTTGAAGGCGTCGATGTCGAGCACCGCGACGGCGAATCCGGCGCTTCCCCCGGACAACTGCCGGAAGCGCTCATTGCCGATCTCGGCCAGGGTGCGCCGGTTCGCCAGGCCCGTCAGATAGTCGGTGGAGGCGGCATGCTCCCATTGCCGGCGCAACTGGTCCGAGCACATCAGCACGAAGGCCGTCGTGCCGATGACCGGCAGGACGGTCATGAACATCGGCGTGGCCAGGTTCATCCAGCTCGCGCCGCTCGCGGCGTTGAAGTCGGCGGCCGCCGGAGCCTGGAAGACGAAGAACATCATCCGCGCCACGGTAAATGCCAGGACGGCGGCGAAGATGGCGAGGAGCATCTTCCGGCTCAGCCCCGAGGGCCGGTGCGGCCTGGCGGCGAGCGTCCGCATCGAAGCCGCCATCAGCCACACCCAGACGGCCGACACGACCATGACCCGGGCGACGAAATTCGGGCTGACCGCCGAGAACCAGAAGACGCAGACGACCGCCAGGGCCGACGGCAGCAGGTCGAGGGCGTTCGGGCGCCCGCCGTGGAACTGCTGGAGCGCCCAGCGATAGCTGGTCAATCCCGCCAGGAACAGGCCGTTGACGAGCGTCAGCATCGCCGCGGCCGGCAGCCCGGCCTCGAAGGCGAAGAGCGTGCAGCCGACGGCGATCAGCAGCGTGCCGACCTGCCAGCTCAGCGCCGCCGGCCGAAGCGCCGGCGGAAGGTCGCGGTGGATCAGCCCGAGGACGCCGCCATTGGCGAACATCATCAGGGACACCGTGACGAAAACACTCTTCGCATCCATTCCCGCCGGACAGCCCCTGCACGACAGCGTGCTCCGCCCTGCCCGCCCGGGCGGCAAGCCTCGCGCCGTGATCCTCCCCTGCATATGGCCAGGACAGGACGCCGACAATAGACAGCGCCTGCCATCGATGAGCGACTGAGCGCGCATCCCGCGGCGTGCGCCTCTTGTTCCTCGGCGATAGGGTCTTTGCCTCTGGCAGCATCGCCGTGGCCTCGGCGAGCGAGACGACTGGGTATGGACGGATCGTCAGGAGATTTTCTTCACCCGAAAGCTCGTCACGCACGCACCAGATCTTGGCGTCGCTCGGCGGACCATCGAGGCGGAGGCCCGTCGAATCAGCGAGCTGCAGGGCTGCCCGGCGGCCTTGCCCTTGCGAGCCCCGAGTCCGTGAGCCGGATGGAAATCACCGTTATCCGGCGTTCCAGTCACCACACCCGGCATTCTACCTGCGGTGGGGAGGGAAGACGCGGGCGTCGTGGCAAGTCCGGCAGGGAGCCCATCTCGCCCACAGGGTGGCTTCACAAAATTGAGGTGAAGCACTTAGTCCCGGACGCAGCCTTACCGCGAACCGACGCCAACGCCCAGAAACCCCGCGGCTTCTAGACTATGAAGGAATTTCGGACGCATAGGAACCGCATGGGATCGGTTCTTGGTGGAGCTGATGAGATTCGAACTCACGACCTCTGCAGTGCGATTGCAGCGCTCTCCCATCTGAGCTACAGCCCCGGTTGCCCGAAAGCGCCGCCATTTACTGTTCGACCTCCTCGCCTGTCAAGCGTGAGGAGGAGAGAAACGGCGGAAGGCGGGCGTTTCTTGGGTAGCCCGCAGGAATGCCGTGATCACCGCCCTCACCGTTCTCGCCGCAGCGCTGGCGATCGAGATGCTGGCGGGCTATCCGCCGGGCCTGTTCGCGGCGATCGGCCATCCCGTCACCTGGATCGGCAAGCTGATCGGCGTGCTCGACCTGCGCTTCAACCATGAGCACGAGGATGCCGACACGCGCCGCCGCGCCGGGCTGCTGGCGCTGTTCATCCTGCTGGCGGTGACGGGCTTCGCGGCCGAGGTCATCGAGCTCTTCTGCCTGTCGCTGCCGTTCGGCTTCCTCTTCGTCGCCGCAGCCGCCTCCTCGCTGATCGCCTCTCGCAGCCTGGAGGAGCATGTGGCAGCCGTGGCCTCCGGCCTGGAGACGCAGGGGCTCGCCGGGGGGCGTGTCGCGGTGTCGCGCATCGTCGGCCGCAATCCCGAGGCGCTCGACGAGCACGGCGTGTCGCGGGCGGCGATCGAGAGCCTGGCCGAGAACTTTTCCGACGGCGTGGTGGCGCCGGCCTTCTGGCTGGCCATGCTCGGCCTGCCGGGCGCCGTGCTCTACAAGGCCATCAACACCGCCGATTCGATGATCGGCCATCGCACGCCGCGCCACGAGGCCTATGGCTGGGGCGCGGCGCGGCTCGACGACCTCGTCAACCTGCCGGCCTCGCGCCTCTCCGCCGTGTTCCTGGTGGCGGCGGCCTGGCTCCTGCCCGGCGCCGACCCCGCCGCCGCCTGGCGGGCGGTGAAGCGCGACGCGCACAAGCACCGCTCCCCCAATGCCGGCTGGCCGGAGGCGGCCATGGCCGGGGCCCTCGGCCTCGCCCTCGCCGGACCGCGCGTCTACGGCCAGACCCGGGTCGAGGACGGCTACATGGGCAACGGCCACGTCGATGCGACCGCCGCCGACATCCGCCGCGCCCTCGACCTCTACCGCATCGCCTGCCTGCTGCAGCTCGGCCTGGTGCTGGCGCTGGTCGCGCCGCTGCTCATCGCGCGAGGCTGAGCAGCGCCGCGATGTCGAGATGGCGCGCCAGATGGGCGGCGAAGGCGTCGAGCGCCGCCTCGACGCCGGCCTCGTAGTCGCGCCCCGACGCCCGGCCGCCGAGCCGGCGGATCCAGGCGGCGCGCTGGCGGTCGTCGGCGAACAGGCCGTGGACATAGCAGCCCATGACCCGGCCGTCGGCGGAGACGGCGCCGTCGGGCCGCGCGGCCGGCCCGGTCCCGGTCCGCAACAGCGGCCGCGCCGTGTCCGGTCCCTGCGTCAGGCCGACATGCATTTCATAGCCGGCGAACGGGACCCCGTCCTCGCTCTCGCCGCGCACCGCGACCAGGCGCTTGTCGCCGCCGAGCACGGTGCTCACGTCGAGCAGGCCGAGCCCGGCCACCGCTCCGGCCGGTCCCTCGATGCCGCCCGGGTCGGAAATGCCGCGGCCGAGCATCTGGTAGCCGCCGCACAGGCCGAGCACCCGGCCGCCCCGCCGGACATGGGCCTGGATGTCGATGTCCCAACCCTCGGCCCGCAGCGTGGCGAGATCGGCGATGGTCGCCTTGGAGCCCGGCAGGATGACGAGGTCGCAGACCGGCAGCGGCTCACCTGGACGCACCATCACCACTTCGAGGCCCGGCTCCTGCGCCAGAGGGTCGAGGTCGTCGAAATTGGAGATGCGCGGCATCACCGGCACGGCGATGCGCGGCATCGCCGGGGCGGTGCGCGGCCCGGCACGGCCGGCCGAGCCGTAAGACGGCAGGGCGAGCGCGTCCTCCGGCGGCAGGCGGGCGACCGCGGCGGCATGCGGCACAAGGCCGATCGCCGGCCAGCCCGTGCGCTCGGCGATGAAGCGCATGCCGTCGGCGAACAGGGCCGGATCGCCACGCATCTTGTTGACGATGAAGCCGCCGACCAGGGCCGCGTCCTCGGGCGCGATCGCCGCCCGGGTGCCGAGGATCTGGGCGATGACACCGCCGCGGTCGATGTCGCCGACCAGCACCACCGGCGCGCCGGCGGCCTGGGCAAAGCCCATGTTGGCGATGTCGCCCCGGCGCAGGTTGACCTCGGCGGCCGAACCGGCGCCCTCGACCAGCACCAGGTCGGCCTCGGCCCTGAGGCGGGCCAGGCTGTCCAGCACCGCCGGCATCAGGCCCTGCTTGACCGTCTGGTAGTCGCGCGCGCCGGCCGAGCCCCGCATGCGCCCCTGCACCACGATCTGCGCGCCGGTCTCGGACTGCGGCTTCAGCAGCACCGGGTTCATGTGGACGCTCGGCGCCGTCCGCGCCGCCCGCGCCTGCAGCGCCTGGGCCCGGCCGATCTCGCCGCCGTCGGCGGTCACCGCCGCGTTGTTCGACATGTTCTGCGGCTTGAACGGCCGCACGCGCAGGCCACGATCCGTGAACAGCCGGCACAGCCCGGCCACCAGCACCGACTTGCCGACATCCGAGCCGGTGCCCTGCAGCATCAGGAGGCGGGCGGTCATCGCATCGATCGTCCTGTGATTGTCCTGCCGCAGCGCGGTCCGGTCCCGCACGCATCTGGCATGAAACGCCCGGCAAGGCCACACGCCAAAGGACATGCAATTGCCTCACGGCCTGTTTACAGCTGCCGTGTGGCCGCAGGATCGGTTTGGTCCTAGGATAACTGCAGGCTGACACGGAGACGGCATGGCGGACGAGGCAGGGCGAAGGCTCTCGCAGGCCCCGGAGGCTGCAAAGCGCACCCATCTCGAACCCCTGCTGCGGCGGGCGTGGCTGGTGTTGACCTGGGAACGGCTGTGGCCGCGGCTCGCCCCGGTCCTCGGCGTCGTCGGCCTGTTCCTGTCCGCCGCCTGGTTCGGCCTGTTCGCGATGCTGCCCGTCGCAGCCCGCATGGCGGGGCTCGGCCTGTTCGCGCTGGCGCTCGCCGCCGCGCTGATGCCGCTGCGCCGCTTCCGCCTGCCCTCGGTCCCGGCCCTGCTCGGCCGGCTCGACCGCGAGAGCGGCCTCGCCCACCGTCCGGTGACCGCGCTCGGCGACACGCTGGCCAATGCGCCCGGCGACCCGGTGTCGCGGGCGCTGTGGGCGGCGCACCAGCGCGAGGCCGAGGCCAGGGCGGGCGCGGTCCGGCTCGGCCTGCCCTCGCCCGGGCTGCCGGCGCTGGATCGCCACGGGCTGCGCTTCATCGTCATCCTGACGCTGATCGTCGCCTGGTTCCATGCCGGCGCCGACCGGGGATCGCTGCTGCTCGGCGCCTTCGAACCCTCGCGGGAAGCCGCGGCCGGCGCGGCGGTGCGGATCGACGCCTGGGTGACGCCGCCGCCCTACACGAGGCGCGCGCCGATCATGCTGACGGCCGAGTCCGACACGGCCCCGATCTCCGTGCCGCAGGACAGCGTCCTCACCCTCAGGGTGGCGGGCGACGACAAGGCCGAGATCACCGCGACCGGCAAGGCCGTCGATGCGACGCCGGCTCCGACCGCCCCGCCGGACGGCGTCGCCGCCGTGATCGAGCGGCGCCTGACCTTGAAAGGCGATGCCGGCGTCACCGTGCGCCGTGACGGCCGCGATGCCGCCGCCTTCCACTTCACCGTCATTCCCGACACGGCGCCGACCATCGCCTTCGACGGGCCGATCGTGCCGGCGGCACGCGGGGCGATGACCCTCGCCTACAAGGTCGAGGACGATTACGGCGCCACCGGCATCGAGGCGCAGGTGCGCATCCCCGACAATCCGGGCGCCCGGCCGCTCTACGATCCGCCGAAGATCGCCCTGCCCCTGCCGCCGGGCCGCACGCACAGCGGCAAGGCCAGCGCGACGCGCGACGTCTCCGATCACCCCTTCGCCGGCGCGACGGTGACCATGACGCTGGTCGCACGCGACGACGCGGGCAATGAGGGCCGCAGCGCCGGACAGGAGGTCACCCTGCCCGGCCGCGTCTTCCTCAAGCCCCTGGCACGTGCCCTGGTCGAGCAGCGCCGCAAGCTCGCCCTCGACGCCCTTCAGGCGCCGGCGGTGAAGGATGCCCTGGACGCGCTGATGCTGGCGCCGGAACAGTTCACCAAGGACGCCGGCATCTATCTCGGCCTGCGCACCGCCTGGATCCGGCTCGACCGCGCCACCGACGACGAGGCCCTGCGCGGCGTGGCGCAATATCTCTGGCAGATCGCGCTGCGCATCGAGGAAGGCGACCTCTCCGAGGCGGAGCGCGACCTGAAGGCGGCGCAGCAGCGCCTGCGCGACGCGCTGGAGCGCGGCGCCTCCCCCGAGGAGATCGCCCGCCTGACCCAGGAGCTGCGGCAGGCGATGACCAAGTTCATGCAGGAATATGCCCAGCGCCTGGAGCAGCAGCGCCGCAACGGCGACATCGACCGGCCGCGCCGGCAGGCCGGCCGCACGGTGACGCCGGACGAGCTCAACGCCATGCTCGACCGCATGGAGAAGATGGCGCGGAACGGTGACAAGGACCAGGCCCAGCAGCTCCTGTCCGAGCTCAGCAATCTCCTGGAGAACCTGCAGTCGCCCGACCAGGGCGAGATGGCGCAGGACGAGGCCGGCCAGGAGATGCAGCGCTCGCTGGACGAGATGGGCAAGATGATCCAGCGCCAGCAGCGCCTGCGCGACCAGACCTTCCGCAACCGCGGCAACCAGCAGCAGGGCGAGCCGCAACCGGGGCAGGAAGGCGACGAGCAGGCCCGGCAGGGCGAAGGACAGCAGAATGAAGAGGGCATGAAGGGCTTGCGCCAGCGCCAGCAGGCCCTGCGCGAGCAGCTCGAAGCCATGCGCAAGCGCCTCGAGCAGATGGGCGTGCCCGGGGGCGAGGAGCTCGGCCAGGCCGAGCAGGCCATGCGCGATGCCGAAGGCAAGCTCGGCGAGGAGGACGGCGACGGCGCCGTCGGTTCGCAGGGCAAGGCGATCGAGGCGCTGCGCAAGGGCGCCCAGGGACTCGCCAAGCAGATGCAGGCCCAGAACGGTCAGCAGCCCGGCCGGGGCCAGCGCGGCAGCACCGGCGACGACCGCGATCCTCTCGGCCGTCCGCGCCGGGACAATGTCGGCGCCGACGACAGCGGCAACGTGCCGCGACGCGGCGAGACCGACGTCCAGCGGGCCGGCCGGGTGCTGGAGGAGCTGCGGCGCCGCCTCTCCGACCCCAACCGGCCCCGCATGGAGCTCGACTATATCGACCGGCTGCTGCGCCAGGAGTAGCAGCCTTCTCCGTCCGCGACATCCGTGACGCACCGAGGCGAGTGCGCGGCTGCGGCTGGCATACGATCGGCGGACGGAGGGAGATGCGATGACCGAGAAACCCCTGGGCGCCGCCGGCGGATGCCTGTGCGGCGGCGTGCGCTACGAAGTCCGCGGCGCGCTGCGCGAGGTGATCGCCTGCCATTGCTCGCAATGCGCCCGCACCAGCGGCAATTTCGTGGCGGCCACCAGCTGCGCCGTGGCCGACCTGACGCTGACCAGCGACGCCTCGCTCGCCTGGTACCGCTCCTCCGATGCGGCCGAGCGCGGCTTCTGCAGGGTCTGCGGCGGCAACCTGTTCTGGCGTTCCATCGAAGGCCCGGACATCAGCATCATGGCCGGCACGCTCGACCGCCCGACCGGACTGCGCACGGCGACCCATATCTTCGTCGGCTCCAAGTCCGACTATTACGAGATCAGGGACGGCTTGCCGCAGCTGCACGCCTGGGAGAGCTGAGGTGCCGCCATGACGATCGATCCGCTGCTCCAGCCCTATCGCCTCAAGCACCTGACCCTGCGCAACCGCTTCCTGTCGACCGCGCACGAGCCCGCCTACACGGTGGACGGCATGCCGGCCGAGCGCTACCGGCTCTACCATGTCGAGAAGGCCAAGGGCGGCATCGGCCTGACCATGATCGGCGGCTCGGCCGTGGTCGCGCCCGACAGCCCGCAGGCCTTCGGCAACATCCTGCTCTACAAGGACGAGGTGGTCGGCCACCTCACCCGCCTGGCGGAGGCCGTGCACGAGCACGGCGCGGCGGTGATGATCCAGATCACCCATCTCGGCCGCCGCACATCCTGGGCCAAGGACGACTGGCTGCCGATCATCGCGCCGTCGCCGGTGCGCGAGCCGGCGCATCGCGCCTTCCCCAAGGCGGCCGAGGACTGGGACCTCAGGCGCATCGCCGCCGCCTATGCCGACGCCGCCGAGCGGGTCAAGGCGGCGGGCCTCGACGGGCTCGAGTTCGAGATGTACGGCCATCTCATCGACCAGTTCTGGTCGCCTGCCACCAACCGGCGCGACGACGCCTATGGCGGCGCGCTGGAGAACAGGCTGCGCTTCGGCTTCGAGGTGATGCGGGCGGTGCGCGAGCGCGTCGGCCCGGACTTCATCGTCGGCACGCGCATGGTCTGCGACGAGGACTGGGACCGCGGCCTCTCGCGCGAGGAAGGGCTGGCGATCGCCCGGCGCATCGCCGCCTCCGGCGAGATCGACTTCATCAACGTCATCCGCGGCCATATCGACACGGACGAGGCGCTGTCCCATGTCATCCCCGGCATGGGCGAGCGCTCGGCCCCGCATCTCGACTTCGCCGGCGCGGTCAGGACGGCCACGGCGGTGCCGGTCTTCCATGCCGCCCGCATCCAGGACGTCGCCACCGCCCGCCACGCCGTGGCTTCCGGCAAGCTCGACCTCGTCGGCATGACGCGGGCGCACATGGCCGACCCGCATATCGCCCGCAAGGTCGGCGAGGGGCGCGAGCACGAGATCCGGCCCTGCATCGGCATGGGCTACTGCATCGATTCGATCTATGGCGGCGAGGCGCTGTGCATCCACAACCCGGCGACCGGCCGGGAAGCGGCCGTGCCGCACGAGATCGCGCCCGGCCCGGGGCCGGCGCGGCGCGTGACGGTGATCGGCGCCGGCCCGGCCGGGCTGGAGGCGGCGCGGGTGGCGGCCGCCCGCGGCCACCGGGTGACGCTGCTCGAGGCGGCCGACGAGCCCGGCGGCCAGGTGCGCCTGACCGCGGCGCTGAAGCGGCGACGCGAGATCATCGGCCTCGTCGACTGGCGCATCGCCGAATGTGAGCGCCACGGCGTCGCCCTGCGCTTCAACACCTATGCCGAAGCGGACGACGTGCTGGCGACGGAGCCGGACGTGGTGGTGGTCGCCACCGGCGGCCTGCCGAACCTCTCCTTCCTCGACGACGGGGCCGACCTCGTCACCACCAGCTGGGACATCCTGTCCGGCGCGGCGCGGCCGGGCGAGACGGTGCTGCTGTTCGACGACAACGGCGCCCATCCCGGCATGACCACGGCCGAATTCCTGGCCGAGGCCGGCGCCAGGCTGGAGATCGTCACGCCCGAGCGCAGCCTCGCCCCGGATGTCGGCGGCACCAACTATCCCGCCTATTTCCGCGCCTTCTCCCGGCACGGGGTGAGGACCACGCTCAACCTGCGGCTGGAAGCGGTGCGGCGCGAGGGCAACGGCCTCGTCGCCCGCCTGTTCGACGATTACGGCAAGAGCCACGTGGAGCGGCACGTCGACCAGGTGGTGGTCGAGCACGGCACGCTGCCGCTCGACGACCTCTATTTCGCCCTGAAGCCCCGATCGAAGAACCTCGGCGAGGTCGACTACCCCGCCCTGATCGCCGGGCGGCGGCAGGCCGTCGAGACCAATCCGGCCGGCGGCTTCATGCTGTTCCGCATCGGCGACGCCGTGGCCTCGCGCAACATCCACGCCGCCGTCTATGACGGCCTGCGCTTCGCCATGGCGTTGTGAGGGCCGACCTCCGTCACCACAGCCTCGCGACCCGGTCTGCCCGCCCGGTCAGATCATCGAACACCGTATCGGCCGACACGAGGGGAAGAACCGGCCCGCCGGGATAGCCTCATCCCGACATCCCGCCTTGACCCCCGCACGCCGTACCGACAAGGTGCGACCCTCCCGCCTGCCGTGGCCGTGTTGATGCGCCGATTGATCCTGGCCGCCCTGGCCTCCCTCGCCTTCGCCGGCCCGCTCGCGGCCAAGCCCTTCGATCCCAAGCCCGGGGCCGTGCCGATCACGGTGACGGCCTCGCCGATCGAGCGCTTCCGCATCCGCAGCCCGGAGCGGCGGTTCGGCGCTCTGGAATTCCGCGGCGGTCTGGAGCTTTCGGGCGGGGCCAAGTTCGGCGGCATCTCCGGCCTCAGCCTCGATGCCCTCGGCGAACGCTTCGTCGCGGTTTCCGATGCCGGCCTGTGGATCACCGGCCGCTTCGTCGAGCGGGACGGCCGGCTCGCCGGCGTCGAGGATGCCGCGGTCGGGCCGATCCTCGGCATGGACGGCAAGGCCCTGATGCTGACGGGCGAGAACGACACCGAATCGGTGGCGATGGACGGCAGCGGCAATGCCTATGTCGGCATCGAGGCGGTCAACCAGATCCGCGTCTTCCCCTTCCGCCGCGACGGCATGATGGCGCGCGGCGACAAGATCGCCCTGCCGAAGGAGGCGGCCAAGCTGCCGTTCAACCGCGGCTTCGAGGCGATCGGCATCGCCCCGCCCGGCACGCCGGTCGCCGGCGCCCTGGTGGCGATCGCCGAACGATCGCGCGAGGCCGGACCGACCACCAGGGGCTTCCTGGTCGGCGGCCCGATGCCCGGCTCCTTCGAGGTGCGGCGCACCGACGGCTTCGACGTGACCGACCTCGCCTTCCTGCCCGGCGGCGACATGCTGATCCTGGAACGACGCTTCTCGCTGCTGCGCGGCGTCGCCATGCGCATCCGCCGCATCGCCATCGCCGATGTCCGGCCGAACGCGGTGCTCGACGGGACCACCGTGATCGAGGCGGGCCTCGGCGAGCAGATCGACAACATGGAAGCCCTGGCCGTCAGCCGCAACGCCCGGGGCGAGACCATGCTGACACTGATGTCCGACGACAACTACAACTTCTTCCAGCGCACGCTGGTGCTGCGCTTCGCCCTGGTGGGCGAGTGACGCGCCAGCGTGCGCGAGCCGGCGGGCTCTATTCGGCGCCTCCGCCCTTGGCCTCGTAGCGCATCAGCAGCGGCACCTGCGAGGCGGCGAACAGGAAGGTCAGCGGCATGGTGCCGAACACCTTGAAGCTCACCCAGAAATCCGTGGAGAAGTTGCGCCAGACGATCTCGTTGAGGCCGGCGAGCAGGAAGAAGAAGAGACCCCATCGGAAGGTCAGCTTGCGCCAGCCCTCCTCGGTCAGGTTGAACACGGCATCGAGCACATAGGTGATCAGCGACTTGCCGAAGGCGAGGCCGCCGAGCAGCACCGCGCCGAACAGGCCGTTGATGATGGTCGGCTTCATCTTGATGAAGGTGTCGTCGTGCAGCCAGAGGGTCAGCCCGCCGAAGACCAGCACGATGATGCCCGATACGAGCGGCATCACCGGCAGGTGTCGTGTCAGGGCATAGCTCGCCGCCAGCGCCGCGATCGTCGCCACCATGAACACGGCCGTGGCCGTGAAGATGCCGACATTCGGCTCGGCGGCGTCGAGGCCGAACAGGCCGGCGAAGAGCTGCGGCCTGGAGTTGGCGAGGAAGAACAGGCCGAGCGGCCCCATCTCCAGCAGCAGCTTGAGCACGGGGGAAAGCTTGGGCTTGGCGGCGTCGGGCATGCCCTACTCCAGGCCGGCGATGGCCCGGGCGAAATCGCGGGCGGAGAACGGTTCGAGGTCGTCGACGCTTTCGCCGACGCCGATGAAATGCACGGGCAGGCCGAAACGCTGGGCGATGGCGACGAGGATGCCGCCGCGCGCCGTGCCGTCGAGCTTGGTCATCACCAGGCCGGTGACGCCGGCGATCTTGCCGAAGATCTCGACCTGCGACAGGGCGTTCTGGCCGACCGTGGCGTCCAGCACCAGCAGCACCGCATGCGGGGCGGTCTCGTCCTGCTTCCTGATGACGCGCACCACCTTGGCGAGCTCGTCCATCAGCTGCGCCTTGTTCTGCAGGCGGCCGGCGGTGTCGACCAGCAGCACGTCCGAGCCGTTCTCGCCGGCGAGCCTCAGCGCGTCGAAGGCCAGGCTCGCGGCGTCGGCGCCCTGCTCGCGGGCGACGACCGGCGATCCCGTGCGCTCGCCCCACACCTTGAGCTGCTCGATCGCCGCGGCGCGGAAGGTGTCGCCGGCCGCCAGCGTCACCTTGCGGCCCTGCGCCGAGAACTTGGCGGCGAGCTTGCCGATGGTGGTGGTCTTGCCCGAACCGTTGACGCCGACCATCAGGATGACGAACGGCTTGCGGGCCGGATCGACCGTCAGCGGGCTGGCGACGGGCGCCAGCACGGCCTCGACCTCGGCGGCCAGGACGCTGCGTACCTCCGCCGGGTCGATCTGGCGGTCGAAGCGGCCCTTGCCGATCGCGCCGGTGATGCGGCTGGCCACGTCGATGCCGAGGTCGGCCTGGATCAGCACGTCCTCCAGCTCTTCCAGCGTGGTCGCGTCGAGCTTGCGCTTGGTGAAGATGTCGGTGATGCCCTGGCCGATGGCCGAGGACGAGCGCGACAGGCCGTCCTTCAGCCGCCGCCACCAGGATTTCTTCTCCGCCGGGGCGGGCGCGGGCGCCGCCGGGACGGATGCGGGCGGGGGGGCGGGAGTGGGCTGCGGCTCGGGCTCGCGCTCCTGGCCGCGGCCGAACAGGCGCGACAGGAAACCGGGTCTTTGCTTGTCGTCGTCGGCCATGGGGTCCGGATGTTCGATCTGTCAGGTCCAGGCTGCCTCGGCCGGCCGGGCCGGGTCGGGGCAGGACGTGGCGGCCGGAGCGTCCCCGGCCCTGACGCGATAAGTCAGTTCTGACTGCCTCTCTAGCGCAGGCGGGCGCCAGGGGATAGCCGGTATCGCCGGCGATGATGTCGCGCCGACGGCGGCGACGAAATCCCTGGAGCAAAGCGCGTTTTGGTGGAAACGCGCTTTGCTCCAGCTCCTTGTTTCGACGCGTCTTTGCGACTTGACGCGATTCCGTCAAATCGCAAAACGCTCTGGCGTCGACCGGCGCCGGCGGCTAGAGCAAGGCGTCTTCCGGTGGAAACGCGCCTTGCGAGTCCGTCAAATCGCACGACATTTTGGCTGATCGGCCATGGATATCGACCTCGAAGCCCGCCTGCTCCATCGCGACGGCCTGATGCTGGTGCTGGACAAGCCCGCCGGCCTGCCCGTGCATGCCGGCCCGAAGGGCGGCCCCAACCTGACCGTCATGCTCGACGCCCTGCGCTTCGGCCTGCCGCGCCGGCCGGAGCTGGCGCACCGGCTCGACAAGGACACCTCCGGCTGCCTGGTGCTGGGCCGCCACCCCCGTGCGCTGAAGACGCTCAACGCGCTCTTTGCCGCCGGGACGGTGGAGAAGACCTACTGGGCGGTGGTGGAACGCGGCCCGGCTGAAGCCGAAGGCCGGATCGACCTGGCGCTGGCCAGGCGTTCGCCCGAGCGCGGCTGGTGGATGAAACCCGACCCGGCCGGGCAACCGGCGACGACGCTGTTCCGCGTGCTCGGCCGCGCGGACGGGCTGGCCTGGCTGGAGCTTCGCCCGCTCACCGGCCGCACCCACCAGCTCAGGGTGCACTGCGCCGCCTCCGGCTTCCCGATCCTCGGCGACGAGGTCTACGGCACGGCGCCGCGCTTCGGCGGCGAGCGGCTGCACCTGCACGCCCGCGCCGTCAGCGTGCCGCTCTACCCCAGGAAGCCGCCGATCGGCGTCACCGCGCCGGCGCCGGACCATATGCAGCCGAGGCTGGCGGCGCTGGGATGGCGGGAGGCAGAAGCCGCCGCGCCCGCCATGGAGGGATGAGACCGGCTGCCAAGCCGGGATCGGCAGACGACGCCGGCTATTTCCGCAGGATCAGATGGAGGGCGGCCTCCGTCGAGACATGCTCGACGACCCGGAAGCCCAGCTTCGGCAGGTCGACGCCCTGGAGCAGGTGCTCGCCGGAGCCGAGCAGGACCGGCGAGACGGCAAGGTGGATGTCGTCGACCAGGCCTGCGGCCAGATATTGGCGGATGGTCGCGACGCCGCCGCCGAGGCGCACGTCCTTGCCGCCGGCCGCCGCCTTCGCCTGCTGCAGCGCCTCGCCGATGCCGCCGGTGACGAAATGGAACACCGTGCCGCCGGCCATGGCGACCGGCGCTCGGGCGTAATGGGTCAGGACGAAGACCGGCGCGCGATAGGGCGGCTCCTCGCCCCACCAGCCCTTCCAGCTCTCGTCCGGCCAGGGACCGCGGATCGGGCCGAACATGTTGCGCCCGAGGATCCAGGCGCCGATGTTCTCGAGCCCGCGCCGGGCGAGATCATTGTCCGGACCGGTCGTCCCCTGGCCGTCGCCGAACTCGCTCCGGAACACCTGCGTCGGGATGAACCAGCGGTGCAGGTCGAAGCCGCCGACGCCGAGCGGATTGTCGGCGTCCTGGTTCGGGCCGGCGCCGTAGCCGTCCGCCGAGATGGTGAAAGCATGGACACGCAGCCTGCTCATGGGCATCCCCCGTTCAGTCGACGACCGATCCGCATGTGAGGTTGACGACGGCGCCGGTCATGGCGCCGGCGTGGTCGGAAGCGGCGAAGGCCGCGGCCTCCGCGACCTCGGCGAGCCTCGGGCTGCGCCCGAGGAGGGAGACCTGGCGCGCCCGCTGCTCGAGCATGGCCTCGACCGTGACGCCGGCCCGCCTGGCGAAATCGGCGAAGACGCCGGCCGCATGGGATGTCGGAACCGCTTCGGCGATGGCGTCGGGGCGCAGGCAGACCACCCGGACCCCGCTTGCGCCCAGTTCGCCGGCCAGGAGCCGGGAAAAGGTCTCGACGGCGCCGCAGGTCACGCCGAAGCCGAGGAAGCCGGAGCCGGTGATGCGTGCGCCGGGAGTCGAAAGGGTCAGGATCACGCCCGCGCCACGGCGCGTCATCGCCGGCGCCACGGCCCTGGCGATGTTGAAGTTCGCCCGCATCGATCCGGTGAGCGGAAACATGAAGTCGTCCAGCGAAAGCTCGGCCAAAGGCGGACCCTGGACGTGATGGAAGCCGATGGCGTTGAGGACGATATCGATCCGCCCCGCCCGAGCGAGCACATGCTCCACATGCCGGCCGACCTGATCGGGGTCCATCGCGTCGACCTGCGCCAGGTCGACGTCCCCGCCGAGATCCGCGGCGACCGTCTCCAGTCCGGCACGCGTCCGGCCGGCCAGGAAGAGCCGCGCGCCGTGCCGCGCGAAGGCCCGCGCCGCGGCGCCCCCGATCGCCCCGCCGCCGCCATAGACGACCGCCACCTTGCCCTGCAGCATCGAGGCCTCCCATATGATCTTATGTAGCAACTAGTTGCATTATGAAATCTGATATGTCAAGCCGACGCGCGACGGATCGGATGGGCGACGGCATCCATCGCCAGGCGAACGACGGAAACAGACGGCCTGGCCGGGACATCGCCCCGATCCCTCCCAGCATAGCATTGCCTCCGGCCTCGGCCGAATGCGAACATGGCCGCAACGGGACCAGAGGGAGGACGCCGCCATGGCCGACGACGCACCGCCGCGGCGGATAAGATGGGGCATGGTCGGGGGCGGCCAGGGCGCCTTCATCGGGGAGGTGCACCGGCGCGCGGCGCGGCTCGACGACGGCTACGAGCTCCTGGCCGGGGCGCTCTCCTCCGACCCGGAACGGGCCCGGCTCTCGGCCCGGGACTGCCGCATCGCGCCCGAGCGCGCCTATGCCGACTTCCACGCCATGGCCGAGACCGAGGCGGCACGGCCGGACGGGGTCGAGGCGGTCAGCATCGTCACGCCCAACCATCGCCACTACGAGGCGGCGAAGGCCTTCATCGAGCGCGGCATCCACGTGATCTGCGACAAGCCGCTGGCGACCTCGCTGGCCGAAGCCCGCGACCTCACCGAACGGGCGCGCGCCCGAAACGTGCTGCTCGGCGTCACCTACAATTATTCCGGCTATCCGATGGTCCGCCACGCCCGCGAGCTCGTGCGCAGCGGCGCCATCGGCCGGGTGCGCATGGTGCAGGCCGAGTTCGCGCTCGGCTGGCTGTCGACGGCGCTGGAGGCCGAGGGCGTCAAGCAGGCCTGGCGCACCGATCCGGCCCTGGCGGGACCGAGCGGCGTGGTCGGCGACATCGGCACCCACGCCTATCACCTCGCGCACTTCGTCACCGGCTTGAGGCTCGACGCGGTCGCGGCCGACCTTTCCACCTTCGTCCCCGGCCGGCGGCTGGAGGACAACGCCACGATGATGTTGCGCTACGAGGGCGGGGCGCGCGGGGCGATCTGGGCCAGCATGGTCGCGGCGGGCGAGACGGTCGGGCTGCGCCTGCGGGTCTATGGCGAGACCGGGCACCTCGCCTGGGACCAGGCCTATCCCGACGACCTGCACCTTCGCCCGCTCGACGGCGAGGCGAGGCAGCTGACGCGCGGCGGCAGGCTGTCGACCGCGGCCAAGGCGGCGACGCGCCTCGTCGCCGGCCTGCCCGAGGGTTTTTTCGAGGCCTTCGCCAACCTCTACCGCGACTATGCCGCGGCGATCACGGCTTTGCGCGAGCATGCACCCCTGCCCGAGCCGATCGCGCCGACCGGCGAGGACGGCGTCGCCGGACTTGCCTTCGTCGAGGCGGTGCTGGACTCGGCCCGCCGCGACGGCGCCTGGGTGCGGCCGGGGTGACGGCCCGGCAGGCTCTCCCGACGCTGCTCAGCCGGGGAACCGGGCCCGATAGGCGGCGACGACCTCGGGGTTGACGAAGTTCAGCGGCAGGCCGCCGGCAAGGATGCGCGCCGCCTCCTGCGCCACGCCGACGCCCATGCGCTCCATGCTCTCGCCGGTAATGCCGGCGAGATGCGGGGTCAGCAGCACCGTGTCGAAGCGGAAGAAGGGCTGGTCGGGCGGCAGGGGCTGCGTCGCGAACACGTCGAGCGCCGCGCCGCCGATGCGGCCGGCGGCGAGGGCCTCGACCAGGGCGACCTCGTCGACCACCGGGCCGCGCGCCACGTTGATCAGCAGCGCGTGCGGCCGCATCAGGCCGAGGCGGCGGGCGTCGATCAGGCCGCGGGTCTCGGCGTTGAGCGGGCAGCACAGCACCACGATGTCGCTCGACGCCAGCAGCTCGTCGAGCGGGGCGGCCGTGACGCCGGCCGGCAGCGGCGCGTCCGGACGGCGGCTCGCGGCCAGGATGCGCAGGCCGAAACCGGCGGCGATGGCGGCCGTGGCCCGCCCGACCGCACCGAAGCCGACGATGCCGAGCGTGCGGCCGAAGAGTTCGCCGGCGCCCTCGGCGTGGGCGCGGCCGGCCAGCCAGCCCTGGCCGCGCAGGTCGCGGTCGATGCGGCGGAAGCGGCGGGTCAGCGCCAGCGCCGCGAACAGCACGTATTCGGCGACCGAGCGGGCATTGACGCCGGGGACATTCGCCACCAGCACGCCGGCGGCGGTGGCCGCGTCGATCGGGATCATGTCGACGCCGGCGCCGTGGCGGATGGCGGCGCGCAGCCCCCCGGCCCGCTCGAACAGGACCGGCGGCAGCGGCGCGCGCACGACGACGATGTCGGCCGGCTCGGCCTCGCGCGCCAGGGTCTCGGCATCGAGGGCCGAGGCGACGCGCAGCTCGGCCACGGCCTCGACCATGGCCGCGGCGCGCGGGTGCAGGGCATGGGTGGAATAGACGATCGGCGTCATCAGAACCTCTGGAGCAAAGCGCGTTCTGGTGGAAGCACAGCCTCGCCTCGGCGTCTCGTCTCGACGAGACCTTGCGATCCGACGCGACGGCGCCGGATCGCAAGCCGCTTCAGCGCAGATATTGTCCGGTGGCGAGGCTGAGCCAGGTCTCGGTATGCTCGGCCGCTCCCGGCGCGCCGCCGCGGCCGAGCAGGTCGTGCCAGTAGCTGTTGGCGCCCTTGAGGTGCTCGCTCATCAGGTTCATCGCCGCAATGGCGTCGCGCCGGGCGACGGCCTGGAAGATCGCCTGATGCTCCTCGTGCGACGTGCGGCAGCGGGCGGGATCGCCGAAATAGATGCGCAGCCGGTCGACGGTCATGAGATAGTAGATCTGGACGATGCGGTGGAAGATCGAGTTCTGCGTGGCGCGGACGATCTCCAAGTGGAAGGCGCGGTCCTCCTCGTGGATCGGCTCGCCGGCGGCGATCTTCTCCTCCGAGGCGGCGAGGATCTCGCGCAGCCGGTCGAAATTCTCCAGCGTCGCCCGCTCGCAGGCGAGGCGCACCGCAGTGATCTCGTGGATCTTGCGCATCTCGATCGACTGCTGCACGTCCTGCGCCGTCAGCGGCGCCCCGACCTGGGCATAGAGCGCCAGCGCCTCGACGCTCGCCGCCTCGCGCGCCATGAAGATGCCGGACTTGGCGCGACGCTCGATGACGCGCAGCGCCTCCAGATAGGCCAGCGCCTCGCGAATATGGCCGCGGCTGACCTGGAAGCGCTCGGCCAGCTCGCGCTCGGACGGCACGCGCTCGCCCGGCTCGTATTTCCTGACATGCAGGAACAGAACCAGTTGCGAGACGAGGTCCTTCTGCTCGTTCATGGGGTCTCCACCGCAAACCGCCGCACGATATCCTCGCGGACGGTCACGCCGAGGCCCGGGCGTTCGGGGATGGCGAGCATGCCATCGGCGACGGCGATATCCTCCTCGATCAGGTCATGCAACATCGGGTTGGCGCCCAGCGAATATTCGAGGATATGGCAGGACGGGCTGGCGGCGGCCAGATGCAGGCCGGCGAAGAAGGCCGGCGCGCCGGCCCACAGATGCGGCGCCAGCCGGAGATTGTAGGCGCCGGCCAGGGCATCGATGCGCCGCGCCTCGGTGAGGCCGCCGCAGATGGCGAGATCCGGCTGCAGGATGTCGACGGCGCGGGCGGCGATCAGGTCGCGGAAGTCGAAGCGCGTCTGCTCGCTCTCGCCGGCGGCGATGGGGATGCCGGAAAAGGCGCGGACCTCGGCCATGCCGGCCTTGTCGTCGCCGGTCACCGGCTCCTCGAACCAGGCGATGTCCTCGTCGCGGGCGAGATGGCTGAAGCGCTTGGCCTCGGCCACGGTAAAGGTGCCGTGGGCGTCGACCATGATCTCGATGCCCTCGCCCAGCCGCCGGCGCGCCGCCTTGACCCGCCGCGCCGAGACATGAGCCCGGCCGTCCATGGCGCCGACGCGCATCTTCACCGCCGAGAAGCCGCCGGCCGCGACATAGCCGGCGAGCTGCTCGCCGATGCCGGCCTCGTCGGCCCAGCCGCCGGAGGCATAGGCGGGCAGGCGTTCGGCCCGGCGGCCGCCGAACAGGCGCCAGATCGGCTGGTTCAAGGCCTTGCCGAGAATGTCCCAGCAGGCGATGTCGATCGCGGACAGGGCGGCGACGGTGAGGCCCCGCCGGGCGATTTCCGGCATGGCATGGCCGCGCGCCACCGCATGGTGATGGCGCGTGCCGCTGTAGAGCCAGTCCCAGATCGCCGCGGGCTCGCGCGGATCGCGGCCGACCAGCCGCGGGGCGAGCTCGGCATTGATGAGATGGACGAGGGCGGCGTAGGTGCCGGCGCTGCCGGCGGCGTTCTTGCCCTCGCCCCAGCCGACGAGGCCGTCATCGGTCTCGATGCGCAGGATCGCCGCGTCGAAGGTGCGGATCTGGCCGAAATCGCTGCGGTGCTGGCGCGACTCGGCAATCGGCATCCGCACCCATGTGGCCTCCACCCGCGCGATCCGCATCGGTCCTCCCCGCCCACTCTACCCAAAGGCGGGATACCCGGCCCGCTCCGGCGAGCTGGCACGGGGATCCCGCCGACATGACGGTCCGGCGGCTACTTGATCAGCGGCAGGAGGGTCTCGGCCGACTTGGCGACGAGCATCGAGTAGAACTCCTCGCTGAGCAGGCTCGAGCCGTGGTCCTGAATGAACTTGAGCTGCTCGGGCGAGATGTCGACCGGGCTCTTCTCGATGGCGTCGGGATACTGCGTCGCGGGCGTGCGGTCCACCGGGGCGACGAACTCGACGGTGAGCGCACCGTCATAGCCGACCTCCTTGAGCGTGCCGACGATCTTCTTCCAGTCGAGCGCACCCTGGCCGGGCGCCATGCGGTTGTTGTCGGCGACGTGGAAGTCGACCAAGCGCTTGCCGGCCTTGCGGATCGAGGCGTGCATGTCGGCATCCTCGATGTTGAGGTGGAAGGCGTCGAGGCAGACGCCGCAGTCGGGCCCGATCGCCTCGGCCAGGGCGAGGGCCTGGTCGGCGCGGTTGAGCAGATAGGTCTCGAAGCGGTTGAGCGGCTCGATGCCGACGCGGACGCCCTTCGCCTTGGCGAACTCGTAGCATTCGCCGACGCTCTCGACCAGCCAGCGCCACTCCTCCTCGGGCGTCGCGTCGGGCGTGATCTTGCCGACCGTGACCGGCACCAGCGTGATGATCTCGCCCTCGAGCTCGTGGATCATGGTCAGCACGTCCTTGACGTACTGCACCGAGGCGGCGCGCTGGCGGGTATCCTTGGCGGCGAGGTTGCGCTCGGCCAGCGTCAGCGTCACCGAGCCCCAGCAGCGGATGTTGTACTGCTTGAGCAGGGCCCGCACCGCCTTGGTGTCGTACTGAGCGGGCTCGCCGGAGATCTCGATCGACTCATAGCCGAGCCGGGAGATACGCTTCAGCGTCACTTCCAGCGGCTCGGCCCGCATCCAGTTATGGGTCGACAGGTGCATGACATCCTCCCATGCGGCGCTTTGTTTGGTTGGCCATTTTGGTAGGGCCAGATTTAGCACAGAGGAGGCAAATGTCTGCCCCCTTCTCCGTAATAGGTATTTTTACGTATATAATCTGCAGTGCACCATCGTTTTTTGCACCGCATCCTGGATCTGCGCTTGCCGACAGCCTCATATCTGGTATGACCAGATGAACTGAATTGCGACCAGATTGATCCGCCACAAGAGCGGACATCATCCCGGGGAGGGACGCGTGCCGCATTGCCACTGGTGCCGGGACGATGATGCGGCAGCGCGGAACCGCCGTGGCGCCGGAACGAGCCGGGCCATGACCGCAGGAAGGACGCAGCCGGGATCGCGGCGGCATCCTGCCCTGCCTTCCTCCGGCCGGGGCCGGCGCCCATGACGCGGACCGCCCTGCAGCTCGAGAGTGTTTCCAAGGCCTATGGCCGGGTCCGTGCGCTCGACCGGCTGAGCTTCGGCGTGGCGGAAGGCCGGTTCTTCGTGCTGTTCGGGCCGAGCTCGGTCGGCAAGACCACGGCGCTTCGTACCATCGCCGGCCTGGTGACGCCCGATTCCGGCCGGCTCTCCCTGTTCGGCAGCGACATGACCCGGGCGCCGATCGCCTCGCGCGGCGTGTCGATGGTGTTCCAATCCTTCGCGCTCTATCCGCACCTGACCGTGCGCGAGAACTTCGCCTATCCCTTGCGCGAGGCGAGGACCGCCGCCGCCGAGATCGACCGGCGCGTCACCGAGACCGCGGCCATGCTGCGCCTGTCGCACCGGCTCGACCGCAAGCCGGGCACCCTGTCGGGCGGCGAGCAGCAGCGCGTGGCGCTCGGGCGCTCGCTGATCCGGCGGCCCAAGATCCTGCTGCTCGACGAGCCGCTGACCAATCTCGACGCCAAGCTGCGCCACGACATGCGGGCCGAGCTGAAGCGCCTGCATGCCCAGTTCGGCATGACGATCGTCTATGCCACGCCCGACGAGCTGGAAGCCCTCTCCATGGGCGACGAGATCGCCGTGATGCGCGAGGGCGCGGTGGTGCAGCGCGGCACGCCGGACGACCTCTACGATGCGCCGCGCGATCTCTATGTCGCGGGCAAGATCGGCTCGCCCACCATCAACTTCGTCGACGCGGTGGTGCGGCGTGACGGACGCGGCCTCGACACGCCTTTCGGCGCCCTGCCGCTCGTCGACCGTGCCGCCGAGGCCGGCGAGAAGACGGTGCTCGGCATCCGGCCGAGCGACATCCGCCTCGCCGCGCCGGACGAAACGGCGCTCGCTGCCAGCGTCCATCTGGTCGAGCCGCTCGGCGACATCACCGTGGTGTCGTTCGACGTCGCCGGACAGAGCCTGCGCGTCGTCCTGCCCGAAGCCCGGGCCGTGGGCATGAAGCCCGGCGACGCCGTGCCGCTCACCCTCGACCCCTCGCGAATCCACGTCTTCCGCGCCAGCACCGGCCTCGCCCTGCGCGAGCCGGCGCCGGCGTGACGGAGAGACCAGAACAAGAAACGTCTGGAGGAAACACGATATGATCTGCCGCAGGACATGGCTGGCGCTCGCAGGCGCCACCGCGGTTGCGACGACGATGGCCGCTAGCCCTCTTCCGGCTTTCGCCGAGGAGGTGACGTTGCGCATGGCCGTGCCGGACTGGCCGCCGACGCGCATCATGAAGGACCTGTTCGACAAGCAGTACAAGCCGCCGTCGGGCAACACGGTGAAGCTCGAACTCGACTTCATCCCCTGGCCGGACTACTACACCCGCCTCAATGCCTCGCTCACCTCGGGCGAGAAGAAGTACAATATGGCGGTGTCGGACAGCCAATGGCTCGGCGCCTTCATCGAGGGCGGCTACTACCTGAAGATCAACAAGTTCGTCGACGCCGACCCCGGCCTGCAGGCCGTGTTCCAGGAACTGCACCCGGCCGTGAAGGCCGCCTACTCGACCTATCCCTACAAGTCCGACAATCTCTACGGCTTCCCGCAGATGCCGGACGTGATCATCTCCTACTACCGCAAGGACGTGCTCTGCGACGAGACCGAGCAGAAGGCATTCCAGGCCAAGTACAACGAGAAGCTCCCCTGCACGCCCGAGGAGATGGACGCCATCAGCTGGGACACGTTCGGCAAGATCGGCGAGTTCTTCCAGCGCAAGAAGGGCGACATGCTGGCCGGCAAGCCGCTGGACGATGATTTCTACGGGGTGGAATACCAGTCGGGCAAGGGCTACGACTTCTCCACCAGCCAGGTCGACGTGTTCCTCTGGCAGCACGGCGCCGACATCTGGGACGAGACCAAGGCGCCGAAGGGACATGCCGAGGGCGTGGTCAACTCGCCGGAGGCGGTGAAGGCCTTCGACCACTACCTCTCCTTCCTGAAATACATGCCGCCCGTGGTGAAGACCGGCGGGCTCGACATCTTCAAGACCGACGAGCTCTTCCGCGAAGGCAAGGTCGCGATCAACCTGAACTGGGTCGGCTTCGCCGAGAGCTCGCTCAACCCGGCCACCTCCAAGGTGTCGGACAAGGTCGCCTTCGCCCAGCAGCCCGGCATCAAGGGTCCCGACGGCAAGCTGGTGCGCTGGTCCAACATCGGCGGCCAGCCCTTCGTGCTGATGACATGGAACAGCGATCTCCAGTCGAAGG
Organism: Labrys sp. Lb11; assembly: GCF_057554225.1. Classification (NCBI taxonomy): domain Bacteria; kingdom Pseudomonadati; phylum Pseudomonadota; class Alphaproteobacteria; order Hyphomicrobiales; family Xanthobacteraceae; genus Labrys; species Labrys sp. Lb11. The sequence continues at coordinate 334,908 of NZ_BAAJOT010000004.1, read as the reverse complement.
AAGCGCTCGACTTCGTCAAATGGTGGCTGTCGAAGGAGACGCAGAACGCCTTTGCCGCCGGCGGCGGGCAGAGCGCCATGAAGTCGGTCTATACCGACGCGAAATACAACGACTATCGTCCCTGGAACCGGGCCTATGTCCTCAGCCTCGACTGGCAGAAGGACCTCTGGCACATCCCCGAATTCTACGAGCTCCTGGTGCAGCAGCAGGAGCAGTATGACGCGGCCATCACCGGCAAGCAGGACGCCAAGACCACGCTCGACAATATCGCGGCCTTCCAGGAGAAGCTCCTGAAGGAGGCAGGCCGCATCGAGGACTGAACGGTCCTCACCTCGCGGCGCCGGGCCCCGCGTCCGGCGCCGCCTTTGCCGTCACGGCCCGGAGCACGGCCGCCGGCATCCCGCGCTGCGCGGAGGCGGCAGGCGCGTCGCACGCCCGGGCCGGCGCCGGGGACCATCGCCCACCAAGAGCACCGATCGGATGACCATCCAGACCTTGCCGCCAGCCGCCGCCGGCTCGCCCTTCCTGCAGCTGCGCTGGGGCAATTGGCGCCTCGCCCTCGCCGCAGCCGTCCTGGTGTTCGCCCTGGCGATCCCGCTGCTGCCGCCCGAAGTCTCCTTCTGGCTGTGCGGTGCCGCCGCGGCCCTGGTCGGGCTGACGGCCGTGGTCAATGCCTGGGGGCGCTATCGCGGCGGCCTCCTGGTCGCGCCGGCGATCGCCCTCCTGTTCATCATGAACATCTTCCCGCTGCTCTGGTCCTTCGGCCTCAGCTTCTTCGCCTACCGCGCCAACCGGCAGGCGGCGCCGCGCTTCGTCGGCCTCGCCAATTACGAGAAGGTCATCACCGATCCCGTGGTCTGGGAGCGCCTGCACACCACCGCCATCCTGGTGATCCTCACCGTCTCGGTGCAGATGATCGTCGGCTTCCTGCTGGCCATGCTGTTCTCCAAGCAGTTCCCGCTGCGCCGCTACCTGCTCATCCTGGTGCTGACGCCGATGATGCTGTCCTTCGTCGCGGTCGGCGCCTTCTTCCGCTACTACTACGAGCCGACCTTCGGCCTGCTCAGCCAGTTCGTGCGCCTGTTCACCGGCGAGCCCTACATCCTGATCTCCTCGACCGCCGGCGCCATGGCCGGCATCGTCTTCGCCGACGCCTGGATGTGGGCGCCCTTCGTCATGCTGCTGGTGCTGGCGGGCCTGGTCAGCGTGCCGAAATATCTCTACGAGGCCGCCGCCATCGACCGGGTGTCGGGCTGGCGGCGCTTCTGGTCGATCACCTTCCCCTATATCCGCGGCCTCCTGATGCTGGCGCTGCTGTTCCGCACCATCGAGGCCTTCAAGCTGTTCGACGTGCCCTTCCTGCTCACCGACGGCGGCCAGGGCACGGAGACGATCGCCATCTACGTCTACCGCGTCGCCTTCCAGTTCATCCGCACCTCCGAATCCACCGCGCTTGCCTACATCCTGCTGTTCACGGTGATCGTGCTGACCAACCTCTATCTCTACTTCGCCAACCGCCGCGCGCAGGAGGCCTGACGATGAGCCAGCCCGCCGCCATCCCCCTGCTCGAACGGCTGGGCCTGCGCCGCGCCTCCGGCGTCGGCGAGGCCGGCTGGGGCCGCACCGCGCTCGCCGCGATCGTCAGCCTGATCTACTTCTTCCCGGTGCTGTGGATCATCCTCACCGCCTTCAAGACCAACGCCGATGCGCTGGCGGTGCCGGCCAAGTTCTTCTTCACCCCGACGCTGGACAATTTCGTCGAGGTGTTCAGCCGGGCCTACACCGTCGGCAGCGTGGCGCAGGACACCGGCTACAAGCTCTACTTCTTCAACTCGATCTTCATCGCCGGCACCAGCGTCATCGCCGCGCTGATCATCGGCACGCTCGCCGCCTTCGGCTTCTCGCGCTACCCGCTGAAGGGCAACGACACCTACCTGTTCATGATCCTGACCACGCGCATGCTGCCGGCGATCGTGGTCATCATCCCGATCTTCGTGATGTTCCGCGTCACGGGCCTGGCCGGCACCTATCTGGGCATCATCCTGCTCTACACCGTGTTCAACCTGCCGTTCACGATCTGGATGATGAAGAGCTTCTTCGACGAGCTCTCACTCGACGTCGAGGACGCGGCCCGGCTGGACGGCTCGTCCGACACGAGGGTGTTCTTCAAGATCTGCCTGCCGCAGGTGATCGCGGGCCTGGCCGCCACCGCCGTGTTCGGCCTGATCCTGACCTGGAACGAGTTCCTGTTCTCGCTGCTGCTCTCCGGCGTGGAGACGCGCACCGTGCCGGTCGCCATGGCCCAGACCATCGGCGGCGACATCGGCGTGCGCTGGGGCCTGCTGGCGGCGATCGAGACGCTGTTCCTCATCCCGGTCATCGTCGTCACCTTCGCCCTGCAGAACCACCTGCTGCGCGGCGTGACCTTCGGCACCATCAAGCGCTGAGCCTGGAATCCCGCATGTCGACCATCCAACTCAAGCGGATCACCAAGCGCTTCGGCAGCTTCATGGCGGTGCGCGACGTCGACCTCGACGTCGCCGCCGGCGAGGTGGTGTGCCTGCTCGGCCCGTCCGGCTGCGGCAAGACCACGACGCTGCGCATGATCGCCGGGCTCGAGGCCCTGACCTCCGGCGACGTGGTCATCGCCGGCCGGACCATGAACGCGCTGCCGCCGGAAAAGCGCGACATCGCCATGGTCTTCCAGTTCTACGCCCTCTATCCGGCCCTGACCGTCGGCCAGAACCTCGCCTTCCCGCTGCACTATGAACGGTTGCCGGCGGCGGAGATGAAACGGCGGGTCGACCGGGTCGCCGCCATCCTCCATCTCTCCGACGTGCTCGACCGCCTGCCCGGCCAGATCTCGGAGGGCGAGAAGCAGCGCGTCGCCGTGGCCCGCGCCATCATCCGCGACCCCAACTGCTTCCTGTTCGACGAGCCGCTGTCGCGCCTCGACGTCGAGCTGCGCCAGTCGATGCGCGGCCAGATCAAGGAGGTGCTGCAGGGCCTGTCCAAGGCGACGGTGATCGTCACCCACGACCAACTCGAGGCCCTGACCATGGCCGACCGGGTGGCGATCATGCGCGAGGGCATCATCGAGCAGATCGGCTCGCCGCACGAGGTGTTCGCCCGGCCGGCCAACACCTTCGTCGCCGGCTTCATCGGCACGCCGCAGATGAACCTGATCGAGACCGAGCTGCGCGCCGTCGAGGACGGCCACGCCGTCATCGGCTTCGGCCGGGACATTGTCCGCCTCGAAGTCGATCCGGCGGCCGCCCGGCTGAAGCCGTCGCGGGCCACCATCGGCGTCAGGCCGCGGGCGCTGAGCCCGGTCGACGCCGCGGCGCCCGACACCTTCGCCGCCAAGGCCGAGCTGATCGAGCCGATGGGCGCGGAGACGCTGATCCATGCCCGCGGCTCCGCCGGTCAGGATCTGCGCATCGTCGTGCCGCGCGAGCGGCGCATCCGCGTCGGCGAGGCGCTGCATCTGCGCTGCGACCCGCGGCAGACCCATCTCTTCGACGAAGCCGGGAAGGCGGTGCGAACATGAGCCAGGCGCCAAGCCAGCAGACCGCGGCAACCGCCCCCCGCCGGGTCGCCGGCGGCATGTCCGCCAAGGCGGCGGCCCGGCTCGAGCATGCCATCATCGGCCTCGGCCTGCTGGCGCTGGCGCTGATCTTCCAGCCGCTCAGCCTGCGGCTGTTCTCGATCGGCTGCGGCCTGGTGGTGCTGGCCGGCCTCGTCAACAACCTGCTGCCGCTGGCCAGGCCCGGCGTGCCGGCGCGCTCGGTGGTCAAGGTCGCGCTGGTGGTGGCGCTGATCTTCGTGATCGTCACCGCGCTGGCGATCGGCTCGGCCTGGCTCTACGGCGTCTATCTCGAAGCGCAGCGCGCCGCCCAGGGATGAGGCGCACAGGGAGACGGCCGCCGCGCCGCGAGCGGCGCTTCCGGCCGATCGGCACATCTCGCTCGACCGTACCCGCTGGCGTCACTCCGCCGCGGAGCGGGCGCCGACGCCGAAGCGCCGGTCGATATAGTCGATGACCATCTGCTTGAAATCGGTGGTCAGGGTCGGCCCGCGCAGGGTCGCCACCTTCTGGCCATCGACGAAGACCGGCGCGGTCGGCGATTCGCCGGTGCCGGGCAGCGAGATGCCGATGTCGGCGTGCTTGGACTCGCCGGGGCCGTTGACGATGCAGCCCATCACCGCGACCTTCAGCGCCTCGACGCCGGGATAGCGCGTCTTCCACTCCGGCATGCTGTCGACGATGAAGCCCTGGATGTCCTGGGCCAGTTCCTGGAACACGGTGGAGGTGGTGCGTCCGCACCCCGGGCAGGCGGCCACGAGCGGCACGAAGGTGCGGATGCCCATCACCTGCAGGATCTCCTGCGCCACCTTGACCTCGGTGGTGCGGTCGCCGTTCGGCTCGGGCGTGAGCGAGACGCGGATGGTGTCGCCGATGCCGGCCTGCAGCAGCGGCGCCAGCGCCGCGGCCGAGGCGACGATGCCCTTGGAGCCCATGCCCGCCTCGGTCAGGCCGAGATGCAGGGCATAGTCGGCCCGCGCCGACAATTCGCCATAGACGGCCAGCAGATCCTGCACCGCCGAGACCTTGGCCGACAGGATGATGGCGGACTTGGGCATGCCCATCTCCACCGCCCGGTCGGCCGAGAGCAGAGCCGACTGCACCAGTGCCTCCCAGGTGACGGTGCGCGCATCGACCGGCGCGGCGCTGCGGGCGTTCTCGTCCATCAGGTGCGTGAGCAGCTCCTGGTCGAGCGAGCCCCAGTTGGCGCCGATGCGCACCGGCTTGCGGTGGCGCATCGCCGTCTCGATGATCGCGCCGAACTGCCGGTCCTTCTTCTCGCGGAAGCCGACATTGCCGGGGTTGATGCGGTACTTGTCGAGCGCCTCGGCGCAGGCCGGATGGTCGGCGAGCAGCTTGTGGCCGATATAGTGGAAGTCGCCGACCAGCGGCACGGTCACGCCGATGCGCAGCAGGCGCTCCTTGATACGCGGCACCGCGGCGGCGGCCTCGTCGCGGTCGACGGTGATGCGCACCAGCTCCGAGCCGGCGCGCGCCAGGGCCGCGACCTGCTTCACCGTCGCGTCGGCGTCGGCCGTGTCGGTGTTGGTCATCGACTGCACGACGACCGGCTGCCCGCCGCCGACGGTGACGGCGCCGGGGCCTTCGCCCACCTGCACCGGCACGGTGGTCCGCCGGGAGGAGAGGCCATAGCGGGAATAGGACGGGATCATCGGCTGCGTCCGGGAAGGTCGGGTGCCCTATGAGATGGACGCTGGCGCGGGGGGCGTCAATGGGGCACGAGCGCGCCGGTGCGGGGCGGCCGCAGCCGTCCCGCGCAACGCCAGGCGGTCAGCCGTGCTCCCAGAAGAAGAAGTCGGGATGCTCGCGCCGCCATTGCGTCGCCCGCTCCTGGTGCTCGCCGATGATGATGCCGAAGCGCACGCAGGCCGCGCGGTTGCCGATGTCGCACGCCGCGCGCAGCCGGCTCATCTGGTCGTAGTAGGGATCGACGGCGACCGGCGCCGGCGGAGGCGCGACATAGACCGGCGCCTGCCGGACATAGACCGGCTGCGGTGCGGGGGCCAGGGCCTGGCCGAGCAGGACGCCGCCCACCGCGCCGACGGCGAGGCCGCCGGCGAAGGCTGCATTCCTCCCCTCGGCTGCCGCGGCCGGGCCGGCCGCCGGCAGGAGCGCGCCGGCGACGCCGAGGGCGAGGACGGCCGCTGTGACGATATGTCTGGACACTGGAATTCTCCGATCGGTTCCGTCAGCACCCCAGCATCGCGAGAATTGTCCCGACAGCGTGAACCCGGCGTTAACGAGGCGTGCAGATTCGTACCGGGCGATGGCGCGAGGGGCCCCGGGGTGCAAGACGCTGTCCTTCCCGCGCCGCCCCTGTCGCGGCGAGGCAAAAGCGCGGCGGGCTTGGGCCGTGACCGGAGCGTGGCCTCGCCTATGTGTTTTCCCGATGGGCTCATGCCGGACTCGAGCCCGAGGGAGAACGGCCATGTCGCACGCAGCGGAAGCCCATGAGGTCCAGGGGGCGCGGCGCGGACGCGACGCCAGGCGGGCGGCGCGAGCCCAGCGCAGCGGCGTCGCCGTGCCTTTCATCACCCGCAACCTGCCGCTGACCGAGGTGCTCTCGGAAGAGGCGATGCAGATCATCGAGCACAATGCCGAGACGCTGCTGCAGGAGATCGGCATCGAGTTCCGCGACTATCCGCGGGCGCTGGAGCTGCTCAGGGGCGCCGGAGCCGACATCAAGGGAGAGCGGGTGCGCTTTCCCCGCGGCCTCGCCCGCCAGCTGATCTCGACCGTCCCGTCCCAGTACACCCAGGTCGCCCGCAACCCCGAGCGCAGCGTGCAGATCGGCGGCAAGGCGACGGTGTTCGCGCCGAACTACGGCTCGCCCTTCGTGCACGACCTCGACAAGGGGCGGCGCTACGGCACGATCGAGGACTTCCGCAACTTCGTGAAGCTCGCCTACATGTCGCCCTATGTGCACCACTCGGGCGGCACGGTGTGCGAGCCGGTCGACCTGCCGGTGAACAAGCGCCATCTGGAGATGGTCTATGCCCATATGCGGCTGTCCGACAAGCCGTTCATGGGCTCGGTCACCCACCCCGACCGGGCGCTCGATACGGTGAAGATGTCCGAGATCCTGTTCGGCGCCGACTTCATCCAGCAGAACACCGTCGTCACCAGCCTGATCAACGCCAACTCGCCGATGGTGTGGGACAACACCATGCTCGGCGCGGCCGACGTCTACGCCCAGAACAACCAGGCCTGCATCATCACCCCGTTCATCCTGTCGGGCGCGATGAGCCCGGTGACGGTGGCGGGGACGCTGACCCAGGTGCTGGCCGAGGTGCTGGCCGGCGTCTCCTTCCTCCAGCTGGTGCGCCCCGGAGCGCCGGCGATCTTCGGCACCTTCGTCTCCACCCTGTCGATGCAGTCGGGCGCACCGACCTTCGGCACGCCCGAGGCCGCCCTCGCCATCTACGGCGCGGCACAGCTGGCGCGGCGCATGAAGATGCCGTTCCGCACCGGCGGCTCGCTCTGCGCCTCCAAGATCCCCGACGCCCAGGCCGCCTATGAGAGCGCGCAGACCCTGGTCCCGACCCTGCACGCCGGCACCAACTTCGTGCTGCATTCGGCCGGCTGGCTGGAAGGCGGCCTCTCCGCCAGCTACGAGAAGTTCATCATGGACTTCGACCAGCTCGGCGCCATGCACGTGCTGGCCAAGGGGGTCGACATGTCCGAGAACGGCCAGGCGATGGAGGCCTTCCATCAGGTCGAGCCCGGCGGCCATTTCCTCGGCTGTGCCCACACCCAGGCCAATTTCGAGACCGCCTTCTACCGCTCCAGCGTCGCCGACAACAATTCGGTCGAGCAGTGGGAAGCCGAAGGCAAGCAGGACGCCCCGCAGCGCGCCAACCGCATCTGGAAGAAGATGCTGGCCGAATACGAGGCGCCCGCGATCGATCCGGCCGTGGACGAGGCGCTGCGCGACTTCATCGAGCGCAAGAAGAGCTCGATGCCCGACGCGATGTATTGAGGACGTTCGGCCCCTGCGCGGCACCACCTCTCCAGGCGGCGTCAGCCGCCGCAGCCCGCACCGCCGCCGCAACCACCGGCACCGTCACCGCTGCAGCCACCGCCACCGCAGGACGACCTGGATTTGCCGCCGGCCGTTTGCGGCGCGAGGCCGTCGAGAAAGGCGGCAAAGTCCAGGAGGCCGATTTCGGCCAGTGCCGATGTGCCGAACACGGCGACCCAGACGGAGAGCTCCGGACTTGTGACCGAGGGCCGTCCCTGCCTCCCCAATTCGGCCCGCACCGACCGCTCGAACCGGAGAGCGGCGGGGAGAGGCGGAACCACACGGCGTCGAAGCAGGGCCAGGACGATCCCCGTCAGCGCCAGGGCCATGATCAGCATCGGGACGGGGCGATGATACGCCATGCCGAAGCCCAATCGCACGAGACCCAGGGCGAGCAGCGGCCCGATCGCCAGGAACGGCATCCAGCGCACCATGTCGAGCTCGCGAGGCCGGCGCAGCAGGCGGGCCTCGGTCAGATCCCGCTCGATCCTGGCCAAGACCGGGTCGACGGCGTCGGCCGCGAGCGTCACCTCCGCCTGTCCGAGCCTGTCGGCGATCAGTTGCTCGGGCGGTTCAGCCAGCGATGAGGCTCTCCGTACCAGTACCGGGCGACGCGATTGCAGCACGACTTCGCCGCCGGCGTAGAGGCGGGCCATCGCGGTTTCGAACACTCTCTGCCCGCCGCCGGTCAGATAGGCGAGGTGATAGACGCCGAGCTGCGCGCCGCTCCCCCACCGGCCGAACCGGGGCGGCGTCGCGGCGCGCGCAGGCCAACCCGGCACGAGCACCAGCCGATGCCCGTTCTGCACCGCGACGCAGCCGGTCGCGGCAAGACCGAGAACGACGGCATAGAGCAGCAGGAAGGCCGGCCCCTGGAGGGCGCCCGGGCTCGGCGAGTTGTAGAGGGCGGCACATCCGGGCACGGCCAGCAGGAGCGCCATCGGGGAAAGGGATCCGAGCAGACCCTGCAGGCGCGCCAGGAGCCCGCTCCCGCCGGCCCGGGAGAACCCGCCGGCGGCAGCCGCATCGGGATCCGGCCAGATTTCGGTCGGCGGCTCTTCGCCGAAGAGGCGCCGATAGTCGGCGAGCGTCTGCCGGTAGAGCTGCGCAAGGCGCAGATCCTCCTCGATGCCGCCGCGGCTGGGCTCGTGGTGAAAGTCCCGCTGCAGCACCTCCCGGCAGAATTCGCCCCAGTAGCGCTTCGTATCGAGCAGATGCAGGTGCCAGGCCTCGTCCACCGCACGCGAGGGACAGGCGCCGTAGCCGCTGCAGAGGGCTATGGCCACGAAGCGCCGATATTCGAACGTCACCCGCCGGGCCTTGTCCCGGCTCCAGCCGCACCCGGCAGCCAGCCGCGCGGTAAAGGGAGCGGCGTCGCCGGGCTTGTCGAGGTCACAGGCTTCGAGCCTGGCCCGGAGCTTCTGAAAATCCGGCTGCGTCCCGCCCAATGCCGGCGGTCTGGGCATTCCGGCTTCAGCGAAGTCCTGCAAGGTCCCTCTTGGCCCTCTTCCGAGGTCCCTCACCCTACCACGGCCACCGCCCGACCCGCCAGGGCCTCGCTGGGCCGATTCCCGCGGCGTTTCCCCTGTGCCAATGCGCACGGCGGGGATGGGAGGGGCCGCTAAAGTCGCCTCATCAAGCCGGCGCAAGGGCGCGGCGATCAGACCAGAGGACGACCACCATGTTCCGCAAGCTCATTTCCGCCGGCCTCGTCGCGACCACCCTGGCCGGAGCCACCCTCGCCACCACCGGCGCCGCCGAAGCCCGCAACGGCCGCAACGCCGCCTTCGCCGCCGGCGCCGTCGGCGGCCTGCTCCTCGGCGGCCTCGTCGCCAGCTCCTACGGCCGCGGCTACGGCTACGAGCCGGTCTACTACGAGCCGACCTGCTTCTGGCGCAAGCAGCGCGTCTACGACGGCTACGGCTACTACCACTACGAGCGCGTGCGCATCTGCCGCTGACCTCCCGGTTCGAGCGTCGAGCCATCGTCGCGCCCGGACAGCAACTCGACGCACGAGGAAGCCCCGCAGAACCCTGCGGGGCTTCTTGCATCGGGGACCGACCATGAAGCCGGCCGCCTCGATCGCGGCGAGAACCACGAGAAGCCGCTCAGGACCGAAACCGCAGGCCTTGCCGCGACAGCTGGTCGACGGACGTGCAGCCCATCAGCTTCATGCCGCGCTCGATCTCGGCGCGCATCTGCTCCAGCGCGCGCTCCACGCCGGCCTGGCCGGCGGCGGCGAGCGGGAAGAGGTAGTAGCGGCCGACGCCCACCGCCTTCGCTCCCAGCGCCAGCGCCTTCAGCACATGGGTGCCGCGCTGCACGCCGCCGTCCATCATGACGTCGATCCTGTCGCCGACGGCATCGACGATCTCGGCCAGCTGGTCGAAGCCGCTGCGCGAGCCGTCGAGCTGGCGCCCGCCATGGTTGGACAGCACGATGCCCGTGCAGCCGATGTCCACGGCGCGCCGGGCGTCCTCCACCGTCATGATGCCCTTGAGGCAGAAATGGCCGCCCCAGTGCTGCACCATCTCGGCCACGTCGTCCCAGCCCATCGCCGGATCGAGCATCTCGGTGAAGTAGCGGCTGATCGACATGGTGCCGCCGCCCATGTCGACGTGGCTGTCGAGCTGCGGCAACCTGAACTTCTCGTGCATGAGGTAGTTGATCGCCCAGGCCGGCTTGACGGCGAACTGCGCGATGCCGGCGAGGTTCAGCCTGAAGGGGATGACGAAGCCCGTGCGCTTGTCGCGCTCGCGGTTGCCGCCGGTGATGCTGTCCACCGTCAGCATCATCACCTCGACGCCCGCCTGCTTGGCGCGCGCCATCATCTCGCGGTTGAGGCCCCGATCCCGATGGAAATAGAACTGGTAGACCTGCGGGCCGCCGCTGATCCGGCGGGCTTCCTCGAGGCTGACCGTCCCGAGCGAGGACACGCCGAACATGGTGCCGAACTTGCCGGCCGCCGCGGCCACGGCGCGTTCGCCCTGGTGATGGAAGAGCCGCTGCAAGGCGGTCGGCGAGCAGTAGACGGGCATGGCCAGCTTCTGGCCCATCACCGTCACCGACATGTCGACCTCGCTCACCCCGCGCAGCACGCTCGGCAGCAGGTCGCACGTCTCGAACGCCGCGGTGTTCCGGCGATAGGTCACCTCGTCGTCGGCCGCGCCGTCGATATAGTTGAAGATCGGTCTCGGCAGGCGCTGCCTGGCCAGGCGGCGGAAATCATGGAAGTTGTGGCAGTTCTGTAGACGCATTTCGGGCTCCCTGCCGGCTCGCGCCCGAAGCGTGCCGCGCGGATAAGGAGGGCGCGGCACGCGCCGGACCTGCGGTTCGGGATGCTATCGCGAAACCGCGGGCACTCCGAGCCTCGTGCATCCCCTCGCCTCGGGGTTCCGGCCGTGCCAGGCCGACGACCGCGGCGGCATCTCCGCCCCGAGGCGGTTCAGGCCGGGTGCGCCAAAAGAGAAGGCCGCCCTGGAGGGCGGCCATGCCTTCGACGCCCGCGATTGCCGGGCCCTCAGTGGGTGATGGCGCGCTGCACGTCGCGGAGCTGGCCGAGCTTGGTCAGGGCCTTGGACTTGGCGGCATCGGAGCTCGCGTCGGCCACGTCCTCTTCCGCCATCGAGATCTCGCTGGCGAGCTTCTCGGCGGAAAGCTCCTCCACCGGGACCGCATGCTCGGCGAGAATGGTCAGGCCTTCCGGGTTCACCTCGGCGAAGCCGCCGCGGACGAACAGGCGGCGGGCGACGCCCGAAGCGGTCTCGCGCACGGCGATCAGGCCCGGCCGGATGGTGGACATGACCGGCGCATGATGCGCCAGCACCTCGAAATCGCCTTCCGTACCCGGAATGACGACGCCCTCGACCGGACCGGAGAACAAAAGCCTCTCCGGCGTGACGAGTTCGAACTGGAACGTTGCCATCAGCGAATTCCTTCCAGGCCGGATTGCGCGACGGCGCCCGAGGGCGCCGTCCGGCCATCCCGCACATCCTCATGGTCCCGGCCGGAACACTCCGGCCGGATCAGCTCGTCACGCAGCTTCCGCAGCGAGCTTCCTGCCCTTCTCGACGGCCTGCTCGATGGTGCCGACCATGTAGAAGGCCGCCTCCGGCAGGTAGTCGTACTTGCCCTCGACGATGCCCTTGAAGCCCTTGACCGTGTCCTCGATCTTGACCTGCACGCCCGGCGAGCCGGTGAAGGTCTGGGCGACGTCGAAGGGCTGCGACAGGAAGCGCTCGATCTTGCGGGCGCGGGCGACGGTGAGCTTGTCCTCTTCCGAGAGCTCGTCCATGCCCAGGATCGCGATAATGTCCTGCAGCGCCTTGTAGCGCTGGAGCACCTGCTGCACCGCACGGGCGGTGTTGTAGTGCTCCTCGCCGACGACGGCGGCGGTCAGCATGCGCGAGGTGGAGTCGAGCGGGTCGACCGCCGGGTAGATGCCCTTCTCGGCGATCGAACGCGACAGCACCGTGGTGGCGTCGAGATGGGCGAAGGAGGTGGCCGGCGCCGGGTCGGTCAGGTCGTCGGCCGGCACGTAGATCGCCTGCACCGAGGTGATCGACCCCTTGGTGGTGGTGGTGATACGCTCCTGCAGGGCGCCCATGTCGGTGGCGAGCGTCGGCTGATAGCCCACCGCCGAAGGGATGCGGCCAAGCAGAGCCGACACTTCCGAGCCCGCCTGGGTGAAGCGGAAGATGTTGTCGACGAAGAACAGCACGTCCTGGCCCTGGTCGCGGAAATGCTCGGCGACGGTGAGGCCGGTGAGCGCGACGCGGGCACGGGCGCCCGGCGGCTCGTTCATCTGGCCGAACACCAGGGCGCACTTCGACTGGATCTTCGGGTCGGGATTGTGCGGATCGGCGTTGACGCCGGCGTCGATGAACTCGTGATAGAGGTCGTTGCCCTCGCGGGTACGCTCGCCGACGCCGGCGAACACCGAGAAGCCGCCATGGGTCTTGGCGATGTTGTTGATCAGCTCCTGGATCAGCACGGTCTTGCCGACGCCGGCGCCGCCGAACAGGCCGATCTTGCCGCCCTTGGCGTAAGGGGCGAGCAGATCGACCACCTTGATGCCGGTGACCAGGATCTGCGCTTCCGTCGACTGCTCGGCATAGCTGGGCGCCGGAGCGTGGATCGGACGCAGCGCCTCGCCCGTCACCGGACCGGCCTCGTCGATCGGCTCGCCGACGACGTTCATGATGCGGCCGAGCGTGGCGTTGCCCACCGGCACCTGGATCGGCAGGCCGGTGTCGCCCACGGACTGGCCGCGGACCAGGCCTTCGGTCGTGTCCATGGCGATGCAGCGGACGGTCGATTCGCCCAGATGCTGCGCCACTTCGAGCACGAGGCGCTGCCCGTTGTTGCTGGTCTCCAGAGCATTGAGGATTTCAGGCAGATGCCCGTCGAACTGCACGTCGACGACGGCGCCGATGACCTGGGCAATGCGACCGGTCGGATTGGCCATGGGTGTCTCCTTCAAACTTGGGTCGGGTCAGACGGCGGTGATCGTGACGGGCACGTTGCCGCGGGTCGCCCGCGAATAGGGGCAGATCGTATGCGCATCGTCGGCCAGCGCCTGGACCTTGTCCTTGTCCGCGCCGGGGATCGACACCTTGATGTCGACGGAGAGCGCGAAGCTGACCTCGTCCTTCTCCAGCTTGACCGCCACGGTCACCTTGGCGGCCGAGCCGTCCAGGCCATGCTTCTTGCCGAGGGCCAGGATGGCCTGGCCGTAGCAGGCGGAATAGCCGAGGGCGAACAGCTGCTCGGGATTGTGGCCGTCGCCCGCGCCGCCCAGCTCCTTGGGGAAGGCCATGGCGAGGGACAGGCCGGCGTTCTCGAGGATCGCACGCCCCTCGCGGCCGCCCTTGGTCGTCGCGCTGGTGGTGTAGGCCATGACGGTTCTCCCTGGACTCGCTTGGCTGTCAGAGCGCTTCCGCGCCCGAGATGATCTCGATCAGTTCCTTCGTGATCATAGCCTGGCGGGTACGGTTGTAGGTGATCGTCTGCTTCTTGATCATCTCGCCGGCATTGCGCGTGGCATTGTCCATGGCGGACATGCGCGCGCCCTGCTCCGACGCGCCGTTCTCCAGCAGAGCCCGCAGGATCTGGATGGTGACGTTGCGCGGCAGCAGATCGGCCAGGATCGCGCCCTCGTCGGGCTCGTAGTCATAGGCGGTCCTCGCCTCGCCCGGCTTGGCGGCCGGCACCTCGGCGGGGATGATCTGCTGGGCCGTCGGGATCTGGGCGATCACCGACCTGAACTTCGAGTAGAACAGGGTGGCGACGTCGAAGCCGCCCTGCTCGTAGAGCTCCAGCACCTTCTCGCCGACCGATTCGGCCTGATCGAAGCCGATCTGGCGCACCGAGCGGAACTCGATCACGTCGATGATGTGCCTCTCGAACTGACGCTTGAGAACATCCGCGCCCTTCTTGCCGACGCAGAGGATCTTGACGGTCTTGCCCTGCGCCAGCAGCGACGTGGCCTTGTCGCGCGCCAGACGGGCGATCGAGGAATTGAAGGCGCCGCACAGGCCGCGCTCGGCCGTGCAGACGATCAGCAGGTGGACCTGGTCGCTGCCCGTGCCGGACAGCAGCCGCGGCGCCTGGCGGATATCCGAGACGCCGCCGGCGAGATTGGCCAGCACCGCGTCCATGCGCTCGGCATAGGGACGCGCGGCTTCGGCCGCCATCTGGGCGCGGCGGAGCTTGGCCGCCGCGACCATCTGCATGGCCTTGGTGATCTTCTGCGTCGCCTTCACGGAGGCGATGCGGTTGCGTAGGTCTTTCAGCGACGCCATCGTCCCCGCCTTTCAGGTCCAGGCAGGATCAGGCGAAGGTCTTGGCGAAGGATTCGACCTGCGCCTTGAGCTTGGCCGCGACATCGTCGGAGAGATCCTTCGACGAGCGGATGGCCTCCAGGATCGTGCCCTCGCCGCGGAGCTTGGCCAGCAGGCCGGCCTCGAACTCCTTCACCTTGCTGACCGGCAGCGGGTCGAGATAGCCGTTGACGCCGGCATAGATCACCACAACCTGCTCTTCCATCTTCAGCGGCGAGAACTGGCCCTGCTTCAGGAGCTCGGTCAGGCGGGCGCCGCGGTTGAGGAGGCGCTGGGTGGTGGCGTCGAGATCGGACCCGAACTGGGCGAAGGCCGCCATCTCGCGGTACTGGGCCAGCTCGCCCTTGATCTTGCCGGCGACCTTCTTCATCGCCTTGGTCTGGGCCGAGGAGCCGACGCGCGACACCGAGAGGCCGACGTTCACCGCCGGGCGGATGCCCTGGTAGAACAGGTCGGTCTCGAGGAAGATCTGGCCGTCGGTGATCGAGATCACGTTGGTCGGGATGTAGGCCGACACGTCGTTGGCCTGGGTCTCGATCACCGGCAGGGCGGTCAGCGAGCCGAGGCCGGCGTCCTTGCCCATCTTGGCCGCGCGCTCGAGCAGGCGGGAATGCAGGTAGAACACGTCGCCCGGATAGGCTTCGCGGCCCGGCGGACGACGCAGCAGCAGCGACATCTGGCGGTAGGCGACGGCCTGCTTGGACAGGTCGTCATAGATGATCACGGCATGCATGCCGTTGTCGCGGAAATACTCGCCCATGGCGCAGCCGGCGAAGGGTGCCAGGTACTGCATCGGCGCGGCGTCCGAGGCGGTGGCGGCGACGATGATGGAGTAGTCGAGCGCGCCGTTCTCCTCCAGAACCTTGACGAACTGGGCGACGGTGGAGCGCTTCTGGCCGATGGCGACGTAGACGCAGTAGAGCTTCTGGCTCTCGTCGTCGCCCTGGTTCAGCGGCTTCTGGTTGAGGATGGTGTCGAGCGCCACGGCGGTCTTGCCGGTCTGGCGGTCGCCGATGATCAGCTCGCGCTGGCCGCGGCCGATCGGGATCAGGGCGTCGATGGCCTTGAGGCCGGTCGCCATCGGCTCGTGCACCGACTTGCGCGGAATGATGCCGGGGGCCTTGACGTCGACGCGGGCGCGCTTGTCGGCCTGGATCGGGCCCTTGCCGTCGATCGGATTGCCGAGGGCGTCGACAACGCGGCCGAGCAGGCCCTTGCCGACCGGCACGTCGACGATGGCGCCGGTGCGCTTGACGACGTCGCCTTCCTTGATCTCACGGTCGGAGCCGAAGATCACGACGCCGACATTGTCGCTCTCGAGGTTGAGGGCCATGCCGCGCGTACCGCCCGGGAATTCGACCATCTCGCCCATCTGGACGTTGTCGAGGCCGTAGATACGCGCAATGCCGTCACCGACGGAAAGGACCTGACCGACTTCGGAGACTTCGGCTTCCTGGCCGAAGTTCTTGATCTGCTCCTTCAGGATGGCGGAAATTTCAGCGGCGCGGATATCCATCAGCCGACCTCTTTCATGGCGATCTTGATCGATTGGAGTTTGGTCTTCAGCGAGGCGTCGATCATGCGGCTGCCGACCTTCACGGTCAGCCCGCCGATCAGGCCCGGATCGACCTTGACGTCGAGTGCGACATCCTTGCCGGTCGCGCCGCGAAGCGCGTCCTTGAGGGTCGCGAGATGAGCATCGGAGAGAGGCTGCGCCACCACGACCTCGGCCGTGGTCTCGCCGCGCGACCTGGCGACGAGCGCCCGATAGGCCTTCGACATGTCGCGCACGGCGAAGAGGCGGCGGTTCTGGGCGACGAGCCTGACGAAGTTGGCGGCTAGGCCGCCGATGCCGGCACGCTCAAGCACGGCGGACACGGCCTTGGTCTGCTCCTCGGAGGAGAACACCGGGCTGCGCACCAGCCGCTCGAGGTCGGCGCTTTCGGCGACCAGGGCGTCGAAACGGGCAAGATCGGCGCCCACTGCATCGACGGCGTTGGTCTCCTGGGCGAGATCAAAGAGCGCGGACGCATAGCGTCCCGCCATGCCGGATATGATGGGTTCTTCGCCTGCCACGGACAGCCTTCCTGCTGGACCCGCCCCGCTCCCCCGGAGGGACCGGCGGAATCAGCGCTTAAGTCTTTGACGAATATGTTGGATTCTCAACGGATCCGAAGCCGGAGCACGCCCCCCTCCGAAATCTCGGGGCTCACTAACACACAGATCCCGCTGACGCAACATGACCTGGCGAGGTTGCAGCCTCTCCAAGATGGGCGACATTATGGCGCGGCCCGTGGTTGGACACGCAAAAAAGGCCGGCGTCGAGCCGGCCCCCCCTGCGAACCGAGCAGCGCGCCCGATCAGGCTTCGCTCTTCGCCGTCAGGATCTGGCGGCCGCGATACATGCCGCTCTTGAGGTCGACATGATGCGGACGGCGCAGTTCGCCCGAGTCCTTGTCCTCGACATAGGTCGGGGCCTTGAGCGCATCGGCCGAGCGGCGGAAGCCGCGCTTCATGCGGGAGGTTTTTCGCTTCGGAACAGCCATGACGTGATCTTCTCAAGTGGCGCGCGGGCCGCAGGTCGACGGCAAACCGCTCGGGTCATTCGAATAAGGCGGCAGCCTATACAGGAAGAGCGTCGGGGAAGAAAGGGGTTCCCGGCAGGATTTGCGATTCCGCCGCGCCGCCTATTTGACGCAGTCGAGAATCTCGCCCGAGGCCCGGGCCCGGCTGGCGATCAGGCCGGCGAGATTGCGCAGACGCCGGGAGGGATCGCCGGCGTCGCGCTTGATCGGATTGGGCAGCGCCACCGCCAGCAGCGCCGCCTCGCGCTTGGTCAGCGCCGCGGCGGGCTTGCTGAAGTAGGTCTGCGCCGCGGCCTCGGCCCCATAGATGCCGTCGCCCCATTCGGCGATGTTGAGATAGACCTCGATGACGCGCTGCTTCGACCAGACGAGATCGATCCACAGCGCCAGGGGAATCTCGGCCCCCTTGCGCACCAGCGTCGGCAGGTACCAGAGGTAGAGATTCTTGGCCACCTGCATGGCGATGGTCGAGGCCCCGCGCGACGGGCCCTTGTCGCCCCCCTGCTGCAGCACCAGCTCGATCGCGTCGAAATCGACCCCGTTGTGCATGCAGAAGCGCGCATCCTCCGACGACAGCACCGCGAGCGGCAGCGCCGGCGAGATCCGGTCGATCGGCATCCAGCGCCGGTCGACATCCTGCAAGGTCACGGCGCGACCGATCATCGGCAGCGAGATCGGCGGCACCACCGCATAGACCAAGGTCAGGACAAAGGGCGTCAGGCCGACCAGCACCAGGCCAAGCAGGACCCTGCGCCAGAGGCGGCCGCCGCCGCGGCGCTTCGGCTTGGGTTCCGTCACCATGTCGTCGGGCGTCAGGATCGCGTCGGCCATCACTCGGGCGTGAAAAGGGCGGCTGGTTTCTCCATCCATAGCCGATCTCGCGGGCAAAGGCACGGCCTGCCTGCATGCCGACGGGACTGGCCAAGCGCCCGGGCTTCAGCCATAGGTCAGGCTCCCCGCCTCTCCGGTCGCCCTCCATGTACTCGCGCATCGCCGCCACCCTGATCGGCCTCGTCGCCATCGCCTTCTGGGCCGTGCTCGCCCTGCTCACCGCCGCGTCCGGCACCGTGCCGCCGTTCCAACTCCTGGCGATGACGTTCACCGTGGGAGCGGCGATCGGCGTGGTCTCCTGGCTGTTCCGGCCCGGAGCGGTGCGGGCGCTGCGCCAGCCCTGGCCGGTGTGGCTGCTCGGCGTCGGCGGCCTGTTCGGCTACCACGCCGTCTATTTCGCGGCGCTGAAGCAGGCGCCGCCGGCCGAGGCCAGCCTGGTCGCCTATCTCTGGCCGCTGCTGATCGTGCTGTTCTCGGCACTGCTGCCGGGCGAGCGGCTGCGCTGGTTCCACGTGGCGGGCGCCCTGCTCGGCTTTGCCGGCGTGGTGACGCTGGCGCTCGGGCGCGGCGTCGCCCTGGAGGCGCAGAACCTGCCGGGCTATCTGCTGGCGCTGGCCTGCGCCTTCATCTGGTCGGGCTATTCGGTGCTGTCGCGCCGTTTCAAGGGTGTGCCGACGGATGCGGTGGTCGGCTTCTGCATCGTGACCGCCCTGCTGGCCGTGGCGTGCCATCTCCTGTTCGAGCAGACGATCCGGCCGGCCCGCCTCACCGAATGGCTGGCGATCCTCGGGCTCGGCCTCGGGCCGGTCGGCGCGGCCTTCTACACCTGGGACCACGGCGTCAAGCATGGCGACATCCGCCTGCTCGGCGTCGCCTCCTATGCCACGCCGATCCTGTCGACGCTGCTCCTGGTGCTGGTCGGCTTTGCCGAGCCGACCCTGGCGCTCGGTCTCGCCTGCCTGCTGATCGTCGGCGGCGCCCTGCTCGCCGCGCAGGACCAACTGTTCGGCGGCCGGAAGGCGGCCTAGAGCAAAGCGCGTTTTGGTGGAAACGCTCGTTGCTCTAACTTCTTGTTTCGACGCGTCTTTGCGACTTGACGCGATTCCGTCAAATCGCAAAACGCTTTAGGAGCCGAACGCGGCGAAGGCGACCGCCATCCGCTCATAGACCGCACGCTTGTGCGGCGTGACCAGCCCGGGCAGGCGATCCAGTCGCTCCCAGCGCCAGTCGAACAGTTCCTGGGGCTCGCCGGTCGGCAGGTGGACCACGTCGATCTCACGCACGTCGCCGTCGAAGCGCAGCGCCGCCCAGCGCTGGCGCTGGCCGCGAAAGGGCGAGAGCTTGTGCCGCGGCCCGTCATAGGGCGGGAAGTCGTAGGCCCACCAGTCCGGCGTCACCGCCAGCACCGTGACGGAGCGGATGTTGGTCTCCTCCCACAATTCGCGCCGCGCCGCCGCCTCGATGTCCTCGCCCTCGTCGATGCCGCCCTGCGGGCACTGCCATTCGAAGCCCGGCACCACCAATTCCGGCCCCGACGTCTCGGCCCGGCCGACGAAGACCAGCCCCGCCGGGTTGAACAGGGCGATACCGACATTGGGGCGGTAGGGCAGCGCGCTCACGGCGCCAGGTGCCTGAAGGCGGCGACGACCTCGCGATAGACGCCGCGCTTGAACGGCACGATCAACTCGGGCAGCCGCTCCATCGCTTCCCAGCGCCAGGCGTCGAACTCGGGCTTGTGAGCGCCGCCGCCGGGACTGGCGATGTCGATCTCGCTCTCCTCGCCCTCGAAGCGGAACGCGAACCATTTCTGGGTCTGGCCGCGGTACTTCCGGGTCCAGCCGCGGCCGACCATCTCGGCCGGCAGGTCGTAGGAGAACCATTGCGGCGCCTCGGCCAGCGGCGCGATGCTGGTGACGCTGGTCTCCTCGTAGAGCTCGCGCAGGGCGGCGGCGCGCGGCTCCTCGCCCTCGTCGATGCCGCCTTGCGGCATCTGCCATTCCAGGCCTGCTTCGACGCCGCCGCCCGGCCTGCGGCCGATGAAGACCCGGCCGGCGCGGTTCAAGAGCATGACGCCGACACAGGGGCGGTAAGGCAAGGTGCTGCGATCGGTCATATCGCCTATTTCCTGGAGAAAGCGCTGACTGGCACCAGCAATACGCCGCGCCGTTCGAGATCCCTGGCCCAGCCCGACAGCCTGGCGATCGTGATCGGCAGGCCAGTGGCGACGCCGAAGGCCCGGCCCTGGTCGCGGGCGGCCTGCTCGAGCCTGGCGAGGGCAGCGTCGATCGCCTGCGGCGTCGGCGTCGCGTCGATGACGATGTCGGCCTGCGGCACGGCGAGCCCGAGCGTCGGCCCGATCCGGCCGGCGAGGCTGCGCGGCGAGGAGCCGTCGTCGGCGTAGATCAGGCCGCGGGCGGCGACCTCCTTCAGCACCGGCGTCAGGGCCTCGGCCGCAGCGGTGAACTTGCCGCCCATGTAATTGGTGATGCCGACATAGCCGCCGAAGCGGCTCATCTGCCAGCGCAGGCGCTCCAGGTTCTGGTCGGCCGGCGCGGCGGCCAGCAGCGTCTGCGGGCCGGGATCGTTGTCGGGGTAGTCGAACGGCTCCATCGGCGCCTGCAGCATCACCTCGTGCCCGGCGTCGCGCGCCCTCTGGACGATGCGGTCGAGATCGGAGCCATAGGGCGCGAAGGCGAGCGTGACGGCGCCCGGCAACTTGGCGATCGCCTCGGCCGTGCCGGTCTGGCTGATGCCCATGCCGCCGACCAGGATGGCGATGCGCGGCGGGTTGGCGGCCTTGATCGTCGGCGGCGTCACCACCGGGCGGGCATAAAGGTCCGCCGGGCGGCGGCCGTCGGCGGCGATCCTGGGCAGCGGCCCGAGCTTGCCGCGCTCGGTCAGCGCCGCATCGGGCGGGGCCAGCCGCACCGCGCCGCTCGCCTGGTCGGGCACGCGCACGATCACCGAGGGCGGAGCCGTGCCGTCACCGCCGCGCACGACGACGACGCCGGACTGCTGCTCGACGTCGGCGGCGGAGGCGGCGCGGGCGTCGGGGTCGGTCGGCGCCGCCGGCGCGGCGTCGGCGGCCGCCTCGGCCGGCTTCGGCGCCGCCGGCATGGTCATGTCGATCGCCACGACCGCCTTCGGCTCGCCGCCGAGCGGGTCGTCGACCAGGGCGACCCAGACCAGGAACACCGCCGCGACAGCCAGGACCAGGCCGCCGAGGATCGCCCGCACCGGCACGCGCAGCCGCGGCCGCACGGGTCCGGCGGCCTCGACGCCCAGGGGAGTGGTGAGGTCATTGACGGCCATGCCATCGGTCCGGCGAATCACTTATGGCACGGTAGAGCAATTTTGCCGGCGCCGCCGCGCCCGGCGCGCCGCCGCATCCGCCTAATTCGCCGCCGCCTTGTCGATCTCCGGCAGCAGCACCGTTTCCAGCGTCTCGGCGGTGAGCGGGCCGACGAACTTGTAGCGGATGGTGCCGTCTCCGCCGACGACGAAGGTCTCGGGCACGCCGTAGACGCCCCAGTCGATCGCCGCGCGCCCCTTGGCGTCGACGCCGACCGCCGCATAGGGATTGCCGAGCTGGCCGAGGAAGCGGCGGGCGTTCTCCGGATCGTCCTTGTAGTTGATGCCGACCAGCCGGGCCTTGCCGGTGGCGGCGAAGGCCGCCAGCACCGGATGCTCCTCGCGGCAAGGCGCGCACCAGGAGGCGAACACGTTGACGACGGTGACCTTGCCGTCCTTGAGGTCCCCGGCCGGCAGGCCGGGCACGGGCTTGCCGCCGGCGTCCACCAGGCCCTCGAGCGGCGGCATGGCGCCGTCGGGCGCCGGCCGGCCGATCAGGGCGGAGGGCAGCTTGCCCGGATCGCCACCGAGCCAGAAGACATATGCAAAGACCGCGGCCAGCGCGGCGAACACCGCCAGCGGCACGAAGCGCAGCCGGCTCGACCGGGACGCAGACGTGTCGGCCGCCTCGCTCATGCTCTCTCGCCGCCCCGGTTCGAGCGGCGGCGCAGGCCGCGCGCCTGCAGCTCGTCCAGCGTCCGCAACTGGATGCGGTGGTCGATCATCACCCAGGCGACCAGCCCGGAGACGACCAGGATCATCACCGCATAGGCGACGACGATGAAGCTCCAGTGCGGGCCGAGATCCATGCCGAGGAGCACCATCTCAGGCCTCCACCGGCGTGGCGGCCATGGGGGCGCCCGTGGCCGCCATCAGGCGCATGGTGCGGATGCGGCGGCGCAGGATCTCGTTGCGCATGGCCAGGAGATGCAGCACCGCGAACAGCAATGTGAAGGCGAGCCCCATGACCAGGAGGGGCCAGAGCATGGACCCGTCGATGGTCGAGCCGTCCATGCGCAGCACCGAGGCGCCCTGGTGCAGCGTGTTCCACCACTCGACCGAGAACTTGATGATCGGGATGTTGATGGCACCGACGAGCACCAACACGGCGCAGGCCTTGGCGGCGCGGCCGGGATCGTCGACGGCGCGCCAGAGGGCGATGACCCCCAGATACATGATGAAGAGAACGAGCACGGAGGTCATCCGCGCATCCCATTGCCACCAGGTTCCCCACATGGGCTTGCCCCAGAGCGAGCCGGTGACCAGGCAGACGAAGGTGAAGGCCGCGCCGATCGGCGCCGCCGCCTTCATCGACACCTCCGCCAGCGGATGGCGCCAGACCAGGGTGCCGATGGCCGAGGCCGCCATCACCATCCAGCCGGCCATGGAGAGCCAGGCGGACGGCACGTGGATATACATGATCTTGACCGTCGCGCCCTGCTGGTAGTCGTCGGGCGACAGCACCGTGCCGGCGATGCCGACGGCGAACAGGGCCAGGATGACGCCGACGAGCCAGGGCATGGCACGGGCGACGGCGGCCAGGAAGAGGGTGGGATTGGCGAGTTTCCACATGGCGCTGTTCTAATCCCGCGAAGGCGCCGAAACAATGTCGCCGAAGCCGGTGCGGCAAAGTGCGGGATGGCACGCGCCGCCTATTCCAGCGCGAAGCGCAGCGCCCAGGCCGAGGCCACGGCGCCGACCACCGTGGCGAACAGCGTCAGCGCGCACAGGATCAGGAACGGCGGCAGGAACGGCCCGGCGCCGACGATCGCGGCATTGGCCGCGGCAACGCCGAAGACCAGCACGGGGATGGTCAGCGGCAGGATCAGGATCGACAGGAGGAGGCCGCCGCGCCGCAGCGCCACGGTCAGCGCCGCGCCGATGGCGCCCAGAAAGGTCAGGGCCGGCGTGCCGGCGAGCAGCGTCAGGGTCACCGCGCCGACGCCGGCAAAGGGCAGGTTGACGAAGATACCGAGCACCGGCGCGGCCACCACCAGCGGCAGGCCCGTCGCCACCCAATGCGCCGCCACCTTCACCGCCACCACCAGCTCGAGCGGCTGGCCGGCAAGATGCATCAGGTCGAGCGAGCCGTCCTCCTGGTCGGCCTGGAACAGCCGGTCGAGACCGAGCAGCGTCGCCAGCAGCGCCCCGAGCCAGAGGATGGCCGGGCCGATCCGGCCGAGCAGCGCCATGTCGGGACCGACGCCGAACGGGATGACGGTGACCACGGCCAGGAAGAACACCACGCCCATCATGGCGCCGCCGCCGACGCGCACGGCCAGGCGCACTTCGCGCAGGAACAGGGCGCCGAGGGCGGTTCTCATCCCCCGATCTCCAGGACGGCCGCAGCGATCCCCAGATCGGCATGGGTGGCGGCCAGGATCATGCCGCCGTCCGCCAGATGCTCGCGCATATGCGCCGCCAGGAGGCGCTGCGTGGCCGCATCCAGGGCCGACGTCGGCTCGTCGAGCAGCCAGACCGGCCGGCGCGAGACGAAGAGCCGCGCCAGGGTCAGGCGGCGCTTCTGGCCGGCGGAGAGATAGGCGGCAGGCAGGTCGGCGAGATGCGGGATGGCCAGGCGCTCCAGCGCCTCGTCGGACGAGAGCCAGCGCTCGCCATAGAAATCCGCCCAGAAGCCGAGGTTCTCGGCTGCCGTGAGCGCGGGCTTGAGGGCGTCGGCGTGGCCGGCATAGTGGCAGTGCTCGCCGACCGCCCGATCCGCGGCGGCGCCTTCGAGCCGCAGCGTGCCGCCCGCCTTCGGCACCAGCCCCGCCACCAGGCGCAGCAGGCTCGACTTGCCGGCGCCGTTGCGGCCGACCACGGCCAGCATGGCTCCGGCTTCGAGCGTGAAGGAGACATCCTTGAAGACGCTCCGGCCGCCGCGCTCGCAGGCAAGGGTCTCGGCGGCGAGGCGCATGCCCGTCAGATCAGGCCGATGCGCAGCAGGTCGTGCATGTGGACCACGCCGACCGGCCGTGCGCCCTCCACCACGAACAGGGCGGTGATCTTGCGCGTCTCCATGGCTTCGAGCGCCTCGCCCACCAGCACGTCCGGGCGGATGGTGAGGGGCTTGCGGGTCATCACCTCGTCGACGTTGCGGATCATCAGGTCATGCGACATGTGGCGACGCAGGTCGCCGTCGGTGATGATGCCCTGCAGGCCGCCGGCCGCATCCACCACGCCGACGCAGCCCAGGCCCTTGGACGACATCACCAGCATCGCCTCCGACATGGCGCTGCCGGCCGGCACGGCCGGCATGCCCTCGCCGGAATGCATGACGTCGCGCACGAACTTCAGCGCGGCCCCGAGCTTGCCGCCGGGGTGGAAGACCTTGAACTGCGAGGCGGTGAAGCCGTGCGCCTCCAGGAGCGCCACGGCGAGGGCGTCGCCGAGGGCGAGCTGCATCAGCGTCGAGGTGGTCGGCGCCAGGCCGTGCGGGCAGGCCTCCTCGGTGCGGGGCAGGGTCAGGCAGATGTCGGCGGCGCGGCCGAGGGTCGACTCGGGCGAGGAGGTCACGGCGATCAGGGTGACGCCGAAGCGGCTGGCATAGTCGATGAGGTCGCCGAGCTCCTTGGTCTCGCCCGACCAGGACAGGGCCATGACCACGTCGTCGGTGGTGATCATGCCGAGGTCGCCATGGCTGGCCTCGCCCGGATGGACGAAGAAGGCCGGCGTGCCGGTGGAGGCCAGGGTGGCGGCGATCTTGCGGCCGACATGGCCGGACTTGCCCATGCCGGTGACGATGACGCGGCCCCTGGCCGCCTGGACGCGGGCGATGCAGGCGGCGAAGGACTCGCCCAGGCCGTTGGTCAGGGCGGCAGCCAGGCCGTCGAGACCGCGGCGTTCCGTCTCGATGGTGCGAAGGGCCGACGCGATCGCCGGATCCAAGGGCTCGGTGCTGCGCATCGCCTGTCCTGCCGGCATTCCCTGTCTCTCTCGATCGTTGTACGAACGGGTCTCTTATCACAAACTTCGGTGAATCGAACCGCGCGGTCGCCGCAGCGGCCATGCAGACAGCGAGATGCCGGTGGATACCGGAGCACCGGGAAATGGACCTGATCCGATGCCGCCACGCCGGGGCTCCGCCCTCCACCCCCACGCAATGCCGCCAATCCCGGTCTCCGCGCCTCGCCGGCGGCGCGCCCGATCCCTCCGTGCTTTCGCGGCATTCGCCCTGGGGGCGGCCTTGAGCCTCGCCGGGCCGGCGCGGGCGGACAGCTTCTCCGCCTTCGTCGCCGGCCTCTGGCCCGAGGCGCAGAAGGCCGGCGTCGAGCGCGCGACCTTCGATGCCGCCTTCGCCGGCGTGACGCCGGATCCGAAGGTGATCGGCCTCGCCAAGGCGCAACCCGAGTTCAACCAGACGATGTGGAGCTACGTCAACGGCCGCATCACCGAGGCGCGGGTGGCGCAAGGCCGGCGGCTGGCGGCACAGTGGCAGCCCTGGCTCGACAAGATCGAGGCCGGCACCGGGGTCGATCGCTTCGTCGTCCTGGCCATCTGGGGGATGGAGAGCAATTTCGGCGGCGGCAGCGGTTCGTCCGACACCATCCGCTCGCTCGCCACCCTGGCCTGCTGCACGACGCGGCGGCCGGACTATTTCCGCGGCGAGCTGATCGCGGCCCTGCAGATCCTCGAGGCCCACGACACGGCGCCGCGCGCCATGACCGGATCCTGGGCCGGCGCCCTCGGCCAGACCCAGTTCATGCCGTCCAGCTTCCTCAAGCATGCGGTCGACATGGACGGCGACGGCCACCGCGACATCTGGCGCAGCGTGCCCGACGTGCTCGGCTCGATCGCCACCTATCTCAAGCACTATGACTGGGAGGCGATGCAGCGCTGGGGCTACGAAGTCCGCCTGCCGGAGGGCTTCGACTTCGCGGCCATCACCGCGCACGAGGGCCAGCCCGTCGCCGCCTGGGCCAGGCTCGGCCTGGCGCGCGCCGACGGCCAGCCCCTGCCGGCCAAGGGCGGCAAGGCCTGGCTACTGCTGCCGGCCGGCGCCCGCGGCCCCGCCTTCCTGACGCTGCAGAACTACTGGGCGATCAAGAGCTACAACATCTCCGACAGCTACACCCTGACAGTCGGCCTCCTCGCCGACCGCCTCCGCGGCGGCGGCCCGATCGCCGGATCCTGGCCGACGGCCGACAAGCCGCTGACGCGCGCCCAGCTGGAGGCGATGCAGAAGCGCCTGGCGGCGCTGGGCTTTGCCATCGACAAGATCGACGGCAAGGTCGGCCCCGGCACGCGCGCGGCCATGCGCGGCTGGCAGGCCTCGGTCGGCCTGACGGCGGACGGCTATGCCACGCTGCCCCAGCTCAAGCGGATGGGGGCGATCCCGTAGGGCCTCGCTCGCCGGCCGGGCGGTCCGGGCTGCGAGATTCAACCTCGGTCCGGCCCGGCTCGCCATCGCCGCGCCGCGATCGGCGTGATATTGGCAGGCGATGCGTGCGGTCCTTGCCCTCCTGCTGCTCCTTTTCGGCCAGGCGCTGCTCGGCGCCCCGCCGGCGCAGGCGCAGGGCC
Source organism: Labrys sp. Lb11 (assembly GCF_057554225.1). Classification (NCBI taxonomy): domain Bacteria; kingdom Pseudomonadati; phylum Pseudomonadota; class Alphaproteobacteria; order Hyphomicrobiales; family Xanthobacteraceae; genus Labrys; species Labrys sp. Lb11. The sequence goes on along the minus strand of NZ_BAAJOT010000004.1, from coordinate 308,151 downwards.
TTTTCGACTTCCTGTTCCGGCCGACGCCGCGGCCGCAGCCCGAGGTCGTCCGCCCCGAGCCGATCCGCCCCCGCCCAGCCCCGGTCAAGCCGAAGCGGCCGAAGCCGCGCGCCTCGCCCTTCGCGACGCCGGCCCCGGAGAGGGCTCAGGCCGAACCGAAGGAGCCGGAGATCCCGCCCTCGGTGTTCGTCAACGTGGTCGGCGATTCGCTCGCCGAGCTCCTCGCCGACGGGCTTTCGATCCAGTTGCAGGACCGCCCCGACATCGCCGTGGTGCCGCGGACCAAGTCTTCCTCCGGCATCGTCCGCGACGACTACTACGACTGGAACAAGGAGCTGGCCAAGCTGCTTGCCTCCGGCGAGGAAATCGCCGCCGTGGTGATCCTGATCGGCGCCAATGACCGCCAGCCGCTGCGCGAGGGCGAGGATGCCTTCGAGCCGCGTTCCGACGAATGGCGCGCCGCCTACGTCAAGCGCATCGACGGGCTGCTCGCCCAGCTCAAGGCCAAGAACATCAAGACCTACTGGGTCGGCCTGCCGCCGATGCGCAGCCCGCGCCTCAACGCCGACGTCGTCTGGTTCAACGAGATCTATCGCGAGCGCGCCGAGGCGGCGGGCGCCACCTATGTCGACGTCTGGGACAGCTTCGTCGACGAGGACGGCGAGTACACGGCGTCCGGCCCGGACCTGAACGGCCAGGTCGCCAAGCTGCGCGCCGGGGACGGCGTGCATTTCTCCAAAGCCGGCGCCCAGGTCGCCGCCCATTATGTCGAGCGCGAGCTGCGCCGCGCCCTCGGCCAGGCCCCGCTCGCCGCCACACCCGCGTCCACCGCCCTGGCGCCGGCCACGCCGGAGGACGCGGCCGCCAACGCATCGCCGGAGGGCGGCGGCGCCGCCGAGGCGCCCGAACCGGAAAAGCCGGAATTCGGCCCGGTCCAGCCCTTGGACCAGGCCGATCTCTCGACCAACGGCGTACTGCTCGGCGCCTCCCCGGCCGCTCCCTCGCAGGTCGCATCGAGCGCGCCGCGCATTGCCGCCCCGCCGCTCTCGCCGGCCGCCGACCCGTCCGCGGCCAAGGTGCTGGTGCGCGGCGAGGCCCTGCCCGCGCGCGAGGGCCGTGCCGACGACTTCCGCTGGCCGCGCCCCAGCGCCGAGGAGCCGCCGCCGAAGGCCTCGAGCCAGCCGGCCGGCCCCCGACCGGCGACGCGGTGAGGGGCGTGCGAAGGCGCCGACCGCCAGCATCACAGGCGGCAAGACAGGACGGAGCCCTTCCGGGCCTGGCGCGACCACCGCCGCCCGGCGGTGTCGGTGGCTTCCCGGCCCGACCTCCGCCCCTACAGCGGCAGCGTGGTGGCACCCATCAGCGACAGGTCGATCGCCCGCGCCGCCTGGCGGCCCTCGCGGATGGCCCAGACGACCAGGGACTGGCCGCGGCGCATGTCACCGGCTGCGAAGACCTTCTCGTTCGAGGTGCGGTAAGCGCTGTCGTCGGCCTGGACATTGCCGCGCTTGTCGAGCCGGATGCCGGACTGCTCCAGCATGCCGGCCTTCACCGGACCGGAAAAGCCGAGGGCGATGAAGACGACGTCGGCGCGCAGCACCCGCTCGGTGCCGGGAATCGGCACGCGCTTGAGGTCGACCTCGGCGAGGGTGACGCCGACGACGCGGCCGTTCTTGCCGACCATGCCCAGCGTCGCCACCTGGAACTCGCGCTCGGCGCCTTCGGCCTGCGAGGACGAAGTGCGCATCTTGGTCGGCCAATAGGGCCAGACCGCCAGCTTGTTCTCCTTGACCGGGGGCCTCGGCCGGATGTCGAGCTGGGTCACCGAGATGGCGCCCTGACGGAAGGAGGTGCCGACGCAGTCGGAGGCGGTGTCGCCGCCGCCGATCACCACCACGTGGCGGCCCGTCGACAGGATCGGCGCCGCATCGCCGGCGTCCTCGCCGCCGACGCGGCGGTTCTGCTGGACGAGATAGGGCATGGCGTAGTGCACCCCTTCCAGCTCCATGCCCGGCAGGGCCGGATCGCGCGGCGCCTCGGCGCCGCCGGCCAGCAGCACGGCATCGTGGCCGGCCGTCAGCTCGGCGAAGGGCATGGTGACGCCGACATTGACGCCGTAATGGAAGGTCACGCCTTCCGCCTCCATCTGGCGCACGCGCCGGTCGATGTGGTGCTTCTCCATCTTGAAGTCGGGGATGCCGTAGCGCAGCAGGCCGCCGGCGCGCGGCTCGCGCTCATAGACGTGCACCTCGTGGCCGACGCGGGCGAGCTGCTGGGCGGCGGCGAGGCCCGCCGGGCCGGAGCCGACGATGGCGACGCGCCTGCCGGTCCTGTGCTGCGGCGGCTCGGGCCGGGTCCAGCCCATGGCCCAGGCCTTGTCGGCGATCGACTGCTCGATCGTCTTGATCGTCACCGGCACGTCCTCGAGGTTCAGCGTGCAGGCCTCCTCGCACGGCGCCGGACAGATGCGGCCGGTGAACTCCGGGAAATTGTTGGTGGAATGCAGGTTCTTGGCCGCCGCCTCCCAGTCCTCCTGGTAGACGAGATCGTTCCAGTCCGGGATCTGGTTGTGCACCGGGCATCCCGTCGGCCCGTGGCAGAAGGGGATGCCGCAGTCCATGCAGCGCGCCGCCTGGCGGCCGACGTCCTTGTCGTCCAGCGGCAGCGTGAACTCGCGGAAATTGCGGATGCGATCGGAGGCCGGCAGATACTTCTGCTCCTGCCGGTCGATCTCGAGAAAGCCAGTCGCCTTGCCCATTCGTCCAACCCCATTCGTCATCCCGGCCGGGCGCGCCAGCGCCTCTCGACCGGAACCGCCTTCAGGAAGAGGCGTGTTGTCCGCATCCCGATCCCGGCCGCGCCCAGGCGCAGGCCGGGATCACCTCGCTCTCATTCCGCCGCCATCAGGGTGCGCATCTTCTCCATCTCGCGCAGCGCCCGGCGATATTCGACCGGCATCACCTTGACGAAGCGCGTGCGGTAGCTTGCCCAGTCCTCCAGCATGGCCTTGGCCACGCTGGAGCCGGTGTAGCGCAGATGGTTCTCGATCATGTGGCGCAGGCGCTCCTCGTCGTGCCGGCCCATGTCGGTGACGTCGATGCGCCCCTTGAACTCCAGGTCGCCGCCGTGATGGTGCAGGCGCTCCATCAGGTCCTCTTCCTCCTCCACGGGCTCAAGGTCGACCATGGAGAGGTTGCAGCGTTTCTTGAAGCTCTGGTCCTCGTCGAAGACGTAGGCGACGCCGCCCGACATGCCGGCGGCGAAGTTGCGCCCGGTCTGACCGAGCACGGCGACGACGCCGCCCGTCATGTATTCGCAGCCATGGTCGCCGGCGCCCTCGACCACGGCGATTGCGCCCGAGTTGCGCACGGCGAAACGCTCGCCGGCAACGCCGCGGAAATAGCATTCGCCCGCGATGGCGCCGTAGAGCACGGTGTTGCCGACGATGATCGACTTTTCCGGAACGGCGAGGCTGTCGGGCGCCGGCTTGATGATCAGGCGCCCGCCCGACAGGCCCTTGCCGACATAGTCGTTGGCCTGGCCGACCAGCGTCATCTCGATGCCGGCGGCCAGGAAGGCGCCGAAGCTCTGCCCGGCCGTGCCGGTCAGCGTCACCTTGATGGTGCCGTCCGGCAGGCCCTCATGGCCGTAGCGCATCGCGACCTCGCCCGAGAGCATGGCGCCGGCGGTGCGGTCGACATTGGTGATCGTGGCGGCGATCTCCGTCGGGCGGCCGTAGTCGAGCGCCGGCGCCGCCTCGGCGATCAGCCGGCGGTCGAGCACCGCGTCGATGGGATGGTGCTGGCGCTCGGTGTGGCGGGTGCCGACCGAGGCGGAGACGTCGGGCTTGTGGAAGATGCGCGTGAAGTCGAGGCCCTTGGCCTTCCAATGGTTGATGGCCTCGCGCTTGTCGAGCAGCTCGGAGCGGCCGATCATCTCGTCGAGGCGGGAGAAGCCCATCTCGGCCATCAGCTCGCGCACTTCCTCGGCGACGAAGAAGAAGAAGTTGATGACGTGCTCGGGCGTGCCCTTGAAGCGCTTGCGCAGCACCGGGTCCTGGGTGGCGACGCCGACCGGGCAGGTGTTGAGGTGGCACTTGCGCATCATGATGCAGCCGGCGGCGATCAGCGGCGCGGTGGAGAAGCCGAATTCGTCCGCCCCGAGCAGGGCGCCGATGACGACGTCGCGGCCGGTGCGCAGGCCGCCGTCGACCTGCAGGCCGACGCGCGAGCGCAGGCGGTTGAGCACGAGCGTCTGCTGCGTCTCGGCCAGGCCGATCTCCCAGGGCGAGCCGGCGTGCTTGATCGAGGTCAGTGGCGAAGCGCCGGTGCCGCCCTCGAAGCCGGACACGGTGATGTGGTCGGCGCGCGCCTTGGCGACGCCGGCGGCGACGGTGCCGACGCCGACCTCCGAGACCAGCTTGACCGAGACCTCGGCCTTCGGGTTGACGTTCTTCAGGTCGAAGATCAACTGGGCCAGATCCTCGATCGAATAGATGTCGTGGTGCGGCGGCGGCGAGATCAGGCCGACGCCGGGGGTGGAATGGCGCACCTTGGCGATGACCGCGTCGACCTTGTGGCCGGGCAGCTGGCCGCCCTCGCCGGGCTTGGCGCCCTGGGCCACCTTGATCTGCATCATGTCGGAATTGACCAGATATTCCGCCGTGACGCCGAAGCGGCCGGAGGCCACCTGCTTGATGGCCGAGCGCTTGGAGCGGCCGTCCGCCATCGGCTTGAAGCGCTCGGCTTCCTCGCCGCCCTCGCCGGTGTTGGACTTGCCGCCGATCTCGTTCATCGCGATGGCGAGCGTCTCGTGCGCCTCGCGCGAGATCGAGCCGAAGGACATGGCGCCGGTGACGAAGCGCTTGACGATCTCGGCCGCCGGCTCGACCGCCTCCAGCGGCACGGGGGCGACGCCGCGCTCCTGCGCCGTGCGGATGCGGAACAGGCCGCGAATGGTCTGCAGGCGGCCGTTCTGCTCGTTCACCCCGGCGGCATAGGCGCGGTAGCGGTCCTGCGCGTTGTGGCGCACGGCGTGCTGCAGCGTGGCGACGCTGTCCGGCGTCCAGACATGGTCCTCGCCGCGGATGCGGTAGGCATATTCGCCCCCGACGTCGAGCGTGCCGCTGTAGATGGGCGAGTCGCCGAAGGCGTCCTTGTGGCGCGACACGGTCTCGGCGGCGATCTCGGCAAGGCCGACGCCTTCGATCATGGTGGCGGTGCCGAAGAAGAACTCGTTGACGAAGGCCGAAGACAGGCCGACGGCGTCGAAGATCTGGGCGCCGCAATAGGACTGGTAGGTGGAGATGCCCATCTTGGACATCACCTTCAGGATGCCCTTGCCGATCGACTTGATGTAGCGCTTGACCACCTCGTCCTCGTCGACCTCCTCGGGGAACTCGAGCGAGGCGTGCAGGTTGGCGAGGGTCTCGAAGGCGAGATAGGGGTTGATCGCCTCGGCGCCATAGCCGGCGAGGCAGCAGAAATGGTGGATCTCGCGCGCCTCGGCGGTCTCGACCACCAGGCCGGCGGCGGTGCGCAGGCCCTTGCGGATGAGGTGGTGGTGCACGGCCGCGGTCGCCAGCAGAGCCGGGATCGGGATGCGGTCCGGCCCGGTCTGCCGGTCGGACAGGATGATGATGTTGTAGCCGCCGTGCACCGCCGCCTCGGCCCGCTCGCAGAGCCGGTCGAGGGCGCCGCGCATGCCCTCGGCGCCCTGCACGGCCGGATAGGTCATGTCGAGCGTCTTGGTGTCGAAACGCTCCTCGACATGGCCGATGCAGCGGATCTTCTCCAGGTCCTCGTTGGTGAGGATGGGCTGACGCACTTCCAGGCGCTTGCGCCGCGAGGTGCCGAGCAGGTCGAGCAGGTTCGGGCGCGGGCCGATGAAGGAGACCAGGCTCATCACCAGCTCCTCGCGGATCGGATCGATCGGCGGGTTGGTGACCTGGGCGAAGTTCTGCTTGAAATAGGTGTAGAGCAGCTTGGACTTGTCGGAGAGCGCCGAGATCGGCGTGTCCGTGCCCATGGAGCCCGTCGCCTCCTGGCCGGTGGTGGCCATGGGCGGCAGCAGGATCCTGATGTCCTCCTGGGTGTAGCCGAACACCTGCTGGCGATCGAGCAGCGACACGTCGGTGCGCGAGGCACGCGCCTCCACCGGCCTCAGATCCTCAAGCACGATCTGGGTGCGCTTCAGCCACTCCCGGTAGGGGTGGGCGCTGGCGAGCGAGGCCTTCATCTCGTCGTCGGAGATGATGCGCCCCTCCTCCAGGTCGATCAGCAGCATCCGGCCGGGCTGGAGGCGCCACTTCTGCACGATCTCGCTCTCCGGGATCGGCAGAACGCCGAACTCGGAGGCGAGCACCACCAACCCGTCGCGGGTGACGAGGTAGCGCGCCGGCCTCAGGCCGTTGCGGTCGAGCGTGGCGCCGATCTGGCGCCCGTCGGTGAACACGACGGCAGCCGGCCCGTCCCAGGGCTCCATCAGGGCGGCGTGGTACTCGTAGAAGGCGCGGCGTTCCTCGGACATCAGCGGATTGCCCGCCCAGGCCTCGGGGATCAGCATCATCATGGCATGGCTGAGCGAGTAGCCGCCCTGCACCAGGAACTCGAGCGCATTGTCGAAGCAGGCGGTGTCGGACTGGCCCTCGTAGGAGATCGGCCAGAGCTTGCCGATATCGTTCTCGAACAGGTCGGAATCGACGGAAGCCTGCCGCGCCGCCATCCAGTTGACGTTGCCGCGCAGCGTGTTGATCTCGCCGTTGTGGGCGACCATGCGATAGGGATGCGCCAGCGTCCAGGACGGGAAGGTGTTGGTGGAGAAGCGCTGGTGCACGAGAGCCAGGGCGCTCTCGAAGCGCGGATCCGCCAGATCCTTGAAATAGTCGCCGAGCTGGGTGGCCAGCAGCATGCCCTTGTAGGTGACGGTGCGGCTCGACATCGACACGGGATAGAAGCCGGCGGTGATCGGCCGGCGCGCCACGTCGTTGTAGACGGTGTTGGAGATCACCTTGCGGGTGATGAACAGCCGCCGCTCGAAGTCGTCCCGGGTGGCGAGGCTGGGGTGGCGGCCGATGAAGGCCTGCATGTGCACCGGCTCGGTCGGCAGCACGCTCTCGCCCAGGCCCGAATTGTCGACCGGCACGGCGCGCCAACCCAGGAACAGCAGCCCCTCGTCGGCGACGACCTTCTCGACCACGCGCATGACATGGGTGCGGCCTTCCTCGCTGCGCGGCAGGAAGAAGAAGCCGACGGCGTAATGGCCGGGCTCGGGCAAGGTGAAGCCGAGCCGGGCGCATTCCTCGGCGAGGAAGCCATGCGGGATCTGCACCAGCATGCCGCAGCCGTCGCCGGCCTTCGGGTCGGCGCCGACGGCTCCGCGATGGTCGAGATTGTGCAGGATCTGCAGGGCCTGCGTGATGATCGCATGGCTCTTGCGGTTCTTCATGTCGGCGATGAAGCCGACGCCGCAGGCATCCTTCTCGTGGCGGGGATCATAGAGGCCCTGGGCCTCCGGCAGGCCGGGATCCCGGACGAGCACGCGATCGGCGGTTTTCGCCGCGCGCATCGCCGCCGTCGAAACCGTCTCGCGTCCAGGCCCAGTGAGCGCGCCCATCGTCCCATCCCTTCTCGTCAGCAGGCTCGCTCCATGGTTCGCCCGCCTCGATGAGGCGGGACGCGGGAAACGACGCCCATCCACTTAAAGCCATTCCATGCTGCACTGCATCGCGCGGAAACGCGAGCGCAGAGTTGTCGCGTCGGCCATCCGGGCTTCAGTGCCATTTTCAGAGGCCGCGACCCGCGATTGGACAGCATGGCTGTCCTAATGCGGATGGCTGACATGACATATTTCCACAACTGCGACAAGCACAGAAAATAGGCAGAGTGGCGTTTTCTTGCGCAAAAGCCGATCCGGCGGCAAGAAGACGACGGTCTATGGGGTCGGCGCGAAAGAGAGCTGCGTATCACATGTTCAGGACGGCGGCACGCCAGCGATCCCTGTAACGGATGAGAGCGCCGGCATCGGCCAGGGGCGCGGCCGCGGTCAGCGGCGGGCGCGGCGGCATGTGCGGCCAGGTGGCGAGCAGCGAGGCGCCGAAGGCGGTGCCCCCGGTGTCCTGGCCGGTCAGCACCGGCTGGCCCGGCCGCAGGACGGCGAGCATGCCGCAATAGAGCGGATTGCCGGCAAAGCTGCCCTCCACCGGCAGCGGCCCCCGCGCGGCGCCGAGGACGTCGAGCTGGAAATCGGTGACCAGCGCTTCATAGAGCGCGGCCACCGCGGCCCGCGCGCCCGGCCGGTCCGGCAATTGCCCCTCGATCCTGCCCCTGTGGCCTTCGAAGGGACCGCCGTTCGAAACGAATGACGGCAGGATCAGGGCGCCGGACGCCAGCACCGCATCCAGATCCTCGATGGTGGCGTCCGATGCGGCGCCCTCGAGGATGACGGCATATTCGCGCCCGCCCATGTACTTGGCGGTCGGCAACGGCCGGCCGAGCACGTCGACGTTGGAATAGGAGTCCCGGGCGGGGTCGAGCCCCTCGGTCGAGGCGCCCACGGCCATGATCACCACCCAAGTGCCGGTCGACACCACCGTGAAGGGCGGCTCCAGCGTCAGCAGGTGCGGCAGGATCGAGGCGTTGGAATCATGCGCGCCGACGAGGACGCGCACGTCCGGCCTGAGGCCGGTGGCGGCGGCGATCTCCGGCCTGAGCGGCCCGATCACCGAGAAGGCGGGCGCGACCGGCGGCAGCAGGCGGCCCCAGCCGCGGCGCTCGACCAGGGAGGAGGGCCTGCCCTCCAGGGGCAGCCAGAGATCGCTGTGGCTGCCGAGCGAGGTCACCTCGTTGCGGGCGACTCCCGTGAAGCGCCAGGCATAGTATTGCGGATAGGTCAGCAGGTGGCGCGCCCGCGCGAACGCGTCGGGGTGGCGCGTCTCCATGTAGAAGACCTGCTTGCCCCAGTTGAGGCCGCCGGAGATCGGCGGCGACAGCGTCTGCGAGAAGGGCGGGCGGAACGGCGCGTATTCGCTTTCCATGGCGTCGAGGCCGGTGAACTCGTAATCCATCACCGGCAGGGCCAGCTCGTCGTCGCCAACCAGCGCGCAGCTCCCGCCATGGGTGGTGACCGTCAGGCTGTCGATGGGATGGGCGGCCGCGGCCTCGCGCAGCGACTCGAGCGCAAAGCGCCAGACGAGCTCGACATCGGCATGCGGATAGGGCGGCCCCGGCAGCGAGGCGTTGGGGATGGAGCGTTGCCAGAGCACGGCCGCGCCCTCGAACACGGCGAGCTTGACGTTGGTCTTTCCGACATCGAGGACGGCAGTGACGGACATGGCCGGCGAAACCTCGGCTTGCAGATGGGTGGGGGAACGGCGTGGCGCCGTTTACGCCATATGGAACATTTCGGCGAGCGGCACCGCGGCGGGCGTGCCGTCGGGGTTGTAAGCCATGATGTCCTTCATGTGATCCCACCAGCGCCGCATCACCGGTTCGGCCGGCAGCGCGTCCATGGCGTGGTCGTCGCGGCGCTCGAGATAGGCGAAGAGGATGTTGGTCTCGGCGTCGAGATGGATCGAATAGTTGGTGATGCCGGCCCGGGTCAGCAGCGCCGACAGCTCCGGCCAGATCGCGTCGTGGCGGCGCTTGTATTCGTCGGCCATGCCGGGGTTCAGCATCATCTTGAAGGCAAAGCGCTGCATCGGGATCCTCGTCGGGGGCTGGCGCCGCGTCCGGTCGCAGCTGCCGGGACAGGCCGGTCATCGCGACGTCGAAGGCCGTGACCGGCGCATCGACAGGCATGCGGCCGCGACCGCCGGCGCCGACGGTCACCGCGTCAGCAAGCATCAGCGAAGCGCCATTGTCCAGGCCCGATCCGCGCGCCGCGACGCTCAGAACATCGCCGCATATCTGTCGATGTTGGTCTTGTCGAAGGTGATGAGGTCGGCCATCACCGCCTCGCCGCCCTCGCCGATGCCGATCTCGCCGACGCGCCCGGCCCGGACGGTGGTGCCGGCGGCGCCGCTGGCCGTGCCGCCGGCCAGGGCGGCGGCGATCATCACCGCGGCATAGCCGAGGTCCACCGGGTTCCAGAAGGTGAAGCGCTGGGCGACGCCGGCGAGCACCGCCTCCTTCATCTGCGAGGGCAAGCCGAGGCCGGTCGCCTCGACCTTGCCGGCGAGGCCGGTCTCGACCACCGCCTTCGCCGCAGCGGCAAGGCCGACGGGGCTCAGGGCGATGATGCCCTTGATGTTGGGGTAGGAGCCGATCAGCGCCTGCGTCTCGCTGAAGCTGCGCCGGGCGTCGTCCTCGCCATAGGCGGTGGCGACCAGCTTCATGCGGGCATAGGCAGGCTTCGCCCATTCCAGCTTCATCGCCTCGATCCAGCCCTCGAGGCGGGCCGAGCCGGCGGCGCCGGAGAGGATCGCCACCTCCCCCTCCTTGCCGATGCTCTCGGCGATCATCTCGACGCAGCGCCGGCCGATCCGTGCGCCGTCGGCCGGGTCGAGGTGCAGGATGCGCCCGCCGGCGCCGACATCGGCGTCGAAGGAGATCACCTTGATGCCGCGCTGCAGCGCCTTCCTGCACACCGGCAGCAGCGCCGCGCCGTCGGCGGCGGAGACGGCGATGGCATCGACCTTCTGGGCGATCAGCCCGTTGAGCAGCTGGGTCTGCGACTGGGCCTTGGGCACGGCGGCGGCATCGACCAGTTCGACCGTGCCCAGCTCCTTCGCCGCCTCCTCGCCGCCGGTGCGGCAGGCCGCGAAGAAGCCGGAGGCGGGCATGCCGCCGACCAGGGCGATGCGCAGGGGCCCGGCGGCCCGGGCCGGCGCAGAGGCCCCGCCCGCCAGGGCCGCCGCGGCCAGGAGCCTGAGCGCGCTGCGGCGCGAGTGCCGATGCACCATGGTTCGTCCTCCACGTCTCCAGCCGAATCAGGCGGCGTCGACCAGCCGCTCCTCGACGCTGACGACGATCACCTGGACGCCGGCGTCACGCAACATCGCAAGCGCCGAGGCCGGGGCGGCGTCGTCGGTGATCAGGGCGTGGATGCGCGACAACGGCGCCACGGTCATGTGGCCGCGCGGCTCGAACTTGGACGAATCGGCCAGGACGATCAGGTCGGCGGCGCGCTTGAGCAGCTTGGCCTCGGCCCGGGCGAGCAGCGGGTCGCCCTCGATCACGCCGAGCGGGCCGACCGACTGGCCGCTCATGAACATCTTCGAGGCGGTGTAGGACTGGACGGAGTCGTCGTCGAAGGGCGACACGATCACGTTCTGGTCGCGATAGATCTCGCCGCCCGTCACCACGATGCGGTTTTCGCTGTGATGCACCAGCGCCTCGGCCACCGGGAAGGAATTGGTCAGGATGTGCAGGCGGCGCGGGCGCAGGAACTCGATCATCTGGCTGGTGGTGCTGCCGCCGTTGATGATGACCGATTCGCCGTCGCGGCACAGGTCGACGGCGGCGCGGGCGATGGCGCGCTTGCGGGCGCCGTTGACGGTACGGGCGACATCGAAGGGACCGGTGGCCAGCTGCGGCCGCTCCTGCGGCGACACCGCCTCCACCGCGCCGTGCACGCGCCGCAGCAGGCCCATCTCGGCGAGCTTGGTCAGGTCGCGGCGCAGCGTCGCCGACGAGGCGTCGACGATCTCCGCCAGCTCGCGCACCGGCATCACCGCGCGCTGGCGGATCTGATCGAGAATGGCCTGCCAACGCTCCCGTTCGTGCATCCGACACCTCCTGTTCGCTCACGAAATGCCATGAGCGCTCATTCCAGTCAAACGGCCTCGACGCCGCGGCCGCAAGTTTCGATCATCCCAGCCGGGAATTCGCTCATGTTGTATCGCGATATGAGCGAATCTGGAGAAATTTCACCGCCATCGTGATTGACCATGATCGAATTTCCGCCTAATTCGTCATTCCCAGCCGAAACACCCGGGAGCCGCGCCATGACCGCTCATCCGCCCGCCGCATCGACGCCGTCCGACCGCCTCGAGGATCTCTGGGACGAGGCCAAGGCCGCCGGCCTCGACGAGCCGGGCCTGCTGCTCTACCGCTCGAACCTGCTGGGCTCGGACCTGCGCATCACCAATTTCGGCGGCGGCAACACCTCGGCCAAGGTGCGGGCGGTCGACCCGCTGACGCGCCGGGAGACGACGGTGCTCTGGGTCAAGGGCTCCGGCGGCGACATCGGCTCGATGAAGCTCGACGGCTTCTCCACGCTCTATCTCGACAAGCTCGAACAGCTGAAGGGCCTCTATCGCGGCATCGCTCACGAGGACGAGATGGTGGGCTATCTGCCCCACTGCACCTTCGACCTCAACCCGCGCGCCGCCTCGATCGACACGCCGCTGCACGCCTTCGTGCCGGCCGTGCATGTCGACCATGTCCATGCCGACGCGGTGATCGCCATCGCCGCCGCCGCCAATGCCGAGGACCTGACCCGCACCGTGTTCGGCGGCGAGATCGGCTTCCTGCCCTGGCAGCGGCCCGGCTTCGACCTCGGCCTGAAGCTGGAGGCCCTGGCCAAGAGCGACCCGAAGCTGGTCGGCGTGGTGCTCGGCGGCCATGGCCTGTTCACCTGGGGCCCGACCTCCCGCGAGTGCTACCGCACCACGCTGCGCATCATCCAGACCGCCGCCGACTGGCTGAAGGCCAATGGCCGCTCCCCCGCCTTCGGCGGCGCCAGGGTGGCGACGCTCCCCCCCGAGGAGCGGGCCGCGGTCGCCACCCGGCTGATGCCGGAGATCCGCGGCCGCATCGGCAAGGACCGGGCCAAGGTGGGCCATTTCAACGACGCGCCGGAGGTCCTGGAGTTCGTCAACTCCAACGCCCTCGCCCGCCTCGCCCCGCTCGGCACCTCCTGCCCCGACCACTTCCTGCGCACCAAGATCCGGCCGCTGGTGGTCCCCTTCGACCCGGCCACCCCCGACCTCGCGCCGGTCATCGCCGGGCTCGACACCCTGCTGGACGGCTACAGGGCCGACTATGCCGCCTATTACGGGCGCTGCAAGCATCCGGATTCGCCGGCCATGCGCGATCCCAATGCGGTGATCTACCTCGTGCCCGGCGTCGGCATGCTGTCCTTCGCCGCGGACAAGGCCACGGCCCGCATCGCCGGCGAGTTCTACGTCAACGCCATCAACGTGATGCGCGGGGCCACCAGCGTCAGCGACTATGTCGGCCTGCCCGAGCAGGAGGCGTTCGACATCGAGTACTGGCTCCTGGAGGAGGCCAAGCTGCAGCGCATGCCCAGGCCCAAGAGCCTCGCCGGCCGGGTCGCCCTGGTCACCGGCGGCGCCGGCGGCATCGGCCGGGCGATCGCGACGCGCCTGATGGCGGAGGGCGCCTGCGTGGTGCTCGCCGACATCGACCGGGCGGCGCTCGAGGCCAGCGTCGCCGAGTTCGGCAAGGCGTTCGGCAAGGACGTGGTTCGCGGCGTCGAGGTGAACGTCACCGACGAGGCGGCGGTGATCCGCGCCTTCGACGACACGGCCCGCGCCTTCGGCGGCATCGACATCGTGGTCAACAATGCCGGCATCTCCTCCGCCGCCCCGGTGGAGGACACCTCGCTGGAGCTGTGGAACCGCAACATCTCGATCCTGGCCACCGGCTATTTCCTCGTCGCGCGCGAGGGCTACCGGCTGATGAAGCGCCAGGGCCGCGGCGGCTCGATCGTGTTCATCGGCTCCAAGAACGGCGTGGCCGCCTCGGCCGGCGCCTCGGCCTACTGCACCGCCAAGGCGGCCGAGCTGCACCTCGCCCGCTGCATGGCGCTGGAGGGAGCGCCGTTCGGCATCCGCATCAACTCCGTCAACCCCGACGCGGTGCTGCGCGGCTCGAAGATCTGGCAGGGCGAGTGGCGCCAGCAGCGCGCCGAGTCCAACAAGATCACCGAGGACGAGCTGGAGGATTTCTACCGCAAGCGCTCGCTGCTGCAGCGCTCGGTCTATCCGGAGGACATCGCCGAGGCCGTGTACTTCTTCGCCTCCGACCTGTCGGCGAAGTCGACCGGCAACTTCCTCAACGTCGACGCGGGCAACGCCACCAGCTTCACACGCTGAGGCTCCCGGAGCCCGGCCGGCATTCGGACTGTTTGCCGACCGGGGCCCGCCGCCCCCGCGGGAGCGCCTGCATCTCTTCCATCAGCCTGCCTGCGTGATACTACGCGGCACCGAGACGGACGAGAGAGCATGAGCCGAGCGAATTCGACCGAGTCCGTCACGATCCACGCTGCCAAGGACATGGTCGGCGCGATCGACGCGCTGGCAACCGCCACGGACCGGTCGCGCGACGACCTCGTCAACGAGGCGCTCGAACAGTTTCTGGAAGCGAATGCCCGGCAGGTCGAGCGCATCAAGGCGGGGCATCGCCGCTGCCCGCCAAGGGCGGGTACGACCGGCCGGAGACGTATTCGCTGCGATCGCAGCCAAGCATGGCTGGAACCCGTGACGCGGCTCGTCTTCGCCGAACCGGCGGAGCAGGATCTCGACGACATCAGGCGGAAGAGATGACATACGCCCGCCACGCAGCCGGCGCCTCGACACGGCGCGGGATTTTGCTATGCGTGGCCTGACACGAGACGTCGAGCCCGCGCCATGGCCTTCCTGCCCGACCCGCATACCCTGCTGCTCTTCGGCACGGCCTGCGTGATTCTGTTCGTCACGCCCGGCCCCGACATGAGCCTGTGGCTGGCCAGGACGATCAGCGGCGGACGGCGGGGCGGCGCCGCGGCCATGCTGGGCACGCAGGTCGGCTGCCTCGTCCACACGGTCTTCGCCGCGGTCGGCCTGTCCGCCTTGCTGGCGGCCTCGGCCACGGCCTTCACCGCGCTCAAGCTCGTCGGGGCGCTCTACCTCGCCTGGCTCGCGGTCCAGGCCATCCGCTCCGGCTCGGCCCTGAACGTCAAGGGCGACGGCCGCGGGGCGGACAGCGCCTGGAGGACCTTCATGGTCGGGCTCGGCATCAACCTGACCAATCCGAAGGTGGTGCTGTTCTTCCTCACCTTCCTGCCGCAGTTCGTCGCCGCCAGCGACCCGGACGCACCGGCGAAGCTGTTCTTCCTCGGCCTGTTCTTCATCGGCATCAACCTGCCCCTCTCCTTCCTCCTGATCCTGGGAGCGGAGCGGGTGATCGGCTGGCTGAGGGACCGGCCGCGGGTGCTGCGCGGCATCGACTTCACCTTTGCCGGCGTGTTCGGCTTCTTCGCCTTCAAGATCCTGACCACGCAGGGGCGCTGAGGCCATGGACCCGGCGCCGCATCGGATCAACCTGCCGGGCTGGAACGAGCGCGCGGCCATTCATCTGCGCGACACCACCGGCTTCTACGACATCGACGGCTTCCGCACCGGCGCCGACAGCCTGATGCCGATCGAGGCGGCGGAGATCGGCGACGTCGCCGGCCTGCGCGTCGCCCACCTGCAATGCCATATCGGCCTCGACACGCTGAGCCTGGCGCGGCGGGGCGCCGAGGCCTTCGGGCTCGACTTCTCGCCCGTGGCCATCGCCGGGGCGCGGCGGCTGGCCGCGGAGACCGGCATCGCCGCCCGCTTTGTCGAGGCCGACGTTCACGAGGCGCGACGGGCGCTGCCCGGCCTGTTCGACCTGGTCTACGTCACCTGGGGCGCGATCAACTGGCTGCCCGACATCCGGCGCTGGGCCGCCGTGGTCGGCTCGCTGCTGCGGCCGGGCGGACGGCTCTACCTCGCCGAGACCCATCCCTTCGCCTTCTCGCTCACGGAGGACAATGGCCGCTTCGTCGTCACCGAGGCCTGGCTCACCCCGCCGGACCGGCCGATGGCCTACGATGCGGGCGTCACCTACACCGGGGACCCGACGCCGCTGGCCAGCACCCGCCAGCACGAATGGCTGCACCCGCTCTCCGCCATCCTCGGCGGCCTCGCCGATGCCGGCATGGCGCTGGAGTTCCTGCACGAGCACGAGACGCTGCCCTACCGGCTCTTTCCCTCGATGGTGGAGGTGTCACGGCAGGTCTACCGCCTGCCCGAGGGCGCGGTGGCGCTGCCCCTCGCCTTCTCGCTGGCGGCGGCGAAGCGGCCGGGTCCGCCCTGGCCGGAGCACGGGGGATAGAGCAGCGCCCGCGCGGAAGGCTGGTAGTTTTTCCACTCTTTTCGCCGGCTGCGAATTTGTCTAAACACCACGCCGACAATGGCTTTTTGGCAGGAGATGCTCATGGCTCCCCGCACCCTCTACGACAAGATCTGGGACGACCACGTGGTCGACACCTCGGCGGACGGCACCAGCCTCCTCTATATCGACCGTCATCTTGTCCATGAGGTGACGAGCCCGCAGGCCTTCGAAGGCCTGCGCGTGTCGGGCCGCAAGGTGCATTCGCCCCAGCGCACCCTGGCCGTGGTCGACCACAACGTGCCGACCTCCGACCGCTCCAAGGGCATCGACGATCCGGAAAGCGCCACCCAGGTGGAGACGCTGGCCGAGAACGCCCGCGACTTCGGCATCGAATATTATTCCGAGCTCGACCGGCGCCAGGGCATCGTCCACATCGTCGGCCCGGAGCAGGGCTTCACCCTGCCCGGCACCACCATCGTCTGCGGCGACAGCCACACCTCCACCCACGGCGCCTTCGGGGCCCTCGCCCACGGCATCGGCACCTCGGAGGTCGAGCACGTGCTCGCCACCCAGACGCTGATCCAGAAGAAGGCCAGGAACATGCGCGTCACCGTCGACGGCAAGCTGCCCGTCGGCGTGACCGCCAAGGACATCATCCTGGCCATCATCGGCGAGATCGGCACGGCCGGCGGCACCGGCCACGTGCTGGAATATGCGGGCGAAGCGGTGCGCGGCCTGTCAATGGAAGGGCGCATGACCGTCTGCAACATGTCGATCGAAGGCGGCGCCCGCGCCGGCCTGATCGCGCCGGACGAGAAGACCTTCGCCTATCTGCAGGATCGGCCCAAGGCGCCCAAGGGCGAGGCCTGGGAGCGGGCGCTCGCCTATTGGCGCACGCTCTACACCGACGAAGGCGCGCATTTCGACCGCGAGATCAAGCTCGACGCCGCCAAGCTGCCGCCGATCGTCACCTGGGGCACCAGCCCGGAGGATGTCGCCTCGGTCACCGGCTCGGTGCCGCGGATCGAGGACGCGGCCAACGAGCACCAGCGCGCCAAGATCGAGCGGGCCCTTGCCTATATGGGCCTGAACGGCGGCGAGCGCATGCAGGACATCCGGCTCGACCGGGTGTTCATCGGCTCCTGCACCAATGGCCGCATCGAGGATCTGCGCGCCGTCGCCCAGGTCGTCGCCGGCAAGACCGTCAACCCCAATGTCAGCGCCATGATCGTCCCGGGCTCGGGCCTGGTGAAGCTGCAGGCCGAGGCCGAGGGCCTCGACGCCATCTTCAAGGCCGCGGGCTTCGACTGGCGCGAGCCGGGCTGCTCGATGTGCCTGGCCATGAATGCCGACAAGCTGCGCCCCGGCGAGCGCTGCGCCTCGACCTCGAACCGCAACTTCGAGGGCCGGCAGGGCTACAAGGGCCGCACCCACCTGGTGTCGCCGCAGATGGCGGCGGCGGCGGCGATCGCCGGGCATTTCGTCGACATCCGGGAATGGGACATGGCGCCGGCCTGAGCCGCGCCGACGTCCCCGCCCCGACGCGCGCTGTCGCCGCGTTCCGAAGCAGGCGCCTCGCCCGTGACCGGCGAAGCGTCTGCTTCACTTTTGTTCTGACGCGGGGTCCGAAAGCGGCGAGGCCGCGCCCCCTGCCAAGGCAGGCGCTCGATGTCGCAGCCCGTCCGGCTTCCTCCCTTCGCACCCGGCATGACCATCGGGCTGTTCGGCGGCAGCTTCAATCCGCCGCATCCCGGGCACCGCCATGCCAGCCTCGTCGCCCTGACGCGCCTCGGCCTCGACCGGGTGTGGTGGCTGGTCACCCCCGGCAACCCGCTCAAGAACAATGACGGCCTGCCGCCGATCGAGGCCCGCATCGCGGCCGCGCGGCGCGTCGCCGCCCATCCCGGGATCGTCGTCACCGGTATCGAGGCGGCCATCGGCGCCCGCTACACCTACGACACCGTCCGCTGGCTGGTACGCCGCTGTCCCGGCGTGACCTTCGTGTGGATCATGGGGGCCGACAACCTCGCCGGCTTCCACCGCTGGCAGCACTGGCGCGGCATCGCGGCGCTGACGCCGATCGCCGTGGTGGCCCGGCCCGGCGCCCTGAGCAAGGGGCCGCTCGGCAAGGCCGCCCGGGTGCTGGCGGCCGGCCGCGTGCCGGAAAGCGCGGCGCCGACCCTCAAGCGCCGCCGCCCGCCGGCCTGGGTGTTCCTGCACGCGCCCCTGGACGGCACCTCCTCCACCGCCCTGCGGGCCCGCGGCCAGGGGCTTGGCGGCTGAGACGCCGCCGCGGGGCGTCGGAGGGGACCGCGCCATCCCGACAGGTGTGACCGGGATGACTCGACAGACGCTTATTTGCCTCCCATGCCGGAATCCGAAGATCAAACTCGGCTGACGTCATTGAAACGACGCCGATCATCGCTAATATTTGCGGGCAGATGAAATTCGCGGATGTCCGCGAATGGAATGAGCCAAAAGGGACGCCCCCCTGACCACACTGCTGCGACGCGAAGCGGATGTGATTCCGCTTCATCCCGTGGCCCGATCGATCCCGAGGGATGTCGAGGACACGGTCCGCATGCTGCTCGCCAGCCTGGAAGACATGAAGGCGGAGCAGATCGTCGAAATCGACATTCGTGGCAAGAGCTCCATCGCCGACGTGATGATCATCGCCACCGGCCGGGTCGCCCGGCATGTGAGCGCGATCGCCGATCGCCTGGCGAAGGACTTGAAGGATGCCGGCCATCACAATGTCCGGATCGAAGGCATGCCGGTCTGCGACTGGGTGCTGATCGATACCGGCGACGTGATCGTGCATCTCTTCCGCCCCGAGGTCCGCGCCTTCTACAACCTGGAGAAGATGTGGTCCTCCGGCCGGCCGAACGAGTTGCTGCCGAGCTGAGCCGCACGCGATGAAGCTGCTGATCTGCGCCGTGGGCCGGCTGAAGGCCGGTCCCGAACGCGATCTGGTGGCGCGCTATGCCGAGCGCCTGGCTGCCACCGGCAGAAGCCTGGCGCTCGGCCCGCTCGACATCGTCGAGATCGACGAAAGCCGGGCCCGCCGCGCCGACGACCGCAAGGCGGAGGAGGCCGAGAAGCTGCTCGCAGCCGCCGGCAGCGCCGTCGCCGTGGCGCTGGACGAGACCGGCGCCACCCTCGCCAGCGAGGCCTTCGCCCAGAGGATCGCCGCCTGGCGCGACGGCGGCGCGGCGACGCTGGCCTTCCTGATCGGCGGCGCCGACGGCCACGGCAAGGCCGTCACCGAGCGCGCCGCGCTGACCCTCTCCTTCGGACGCATGACCTGGCCGCACCAGATCGTCCGCCTCCTCCTGGCCGAACAGCTCTACCGGGCGGCGACGATCATCGCCGGCCATCCCTATCATCGCGCCTGAGACGGCCGCCGGCGGGACGCCGGCCGCCTCTTCAGCCTCACGACCCGATCGCCGTCCTGACGAAGGCCTTGGCCTCGTCGCTGGCCCAGGCGGCCGGGCCGGCCATCGAGGCCACCAGGCAGCCCTGCTTGTCGACGATCAGCGTGGTCGGCAGGCCGACGGCCAGGCTCTGCGCCTTCAGATCCTGCAGGATGCCGGCGGAATGGTCGGCATAGCGCGTCAGCGACGCCACCTTGATCTCGTCGAGGAAGGCGCCGGCCCGCTCGACCCGGTTGGTGTCGATATTGACCGCCACCACCTCGAAATCCTTGCCGCCGAGGCTGGCCTGCAAGGCGTCCAGCTCCGGCATTTCGGTGCGGCATGGCGCGCACCAGGTCGCCCAGAGGTTGAGCAGCACGGTCCTGCCCTTGAAGTCGGCCAGGGTCACCGGCGCGCCGTCGGGCTTGCTGAAGGAAAGCGGCTGCAACGGCCGCGGCGTCGACAGGACGTTGAGCGCCGCGACTTCGCCCTTCGCCAGCGGCGCGAGCTTGCCCGCCAGGTCGTTTCCACCGGCGCAGGAGGCGCTTTCAGCGTTGCGGGAGGCCGAGTTCATCCCGTATACCCCCGCGATGCCGGCGGCCGCGCCCGCCAGCGCCACCAGCCCGACGACCATCCCCAGCCGGGTCTTCCTCGGGGCGGGCTGGCCCGTATCCTTCACGTCCATGCGAGCAGTTCCTGATGAGCAACAAGATGTGGGGCGGCCGGTTCCAGTCGGGTCCGGACGCGATCATGGAAGAGATCAACGCCTCGATCGACTTCGACAAGCGCCTCTGGGCTCAGGATATCCGCGGCTCCGTGGCGCATGTGACCATGCTGGAGGCCCAGGGCATCCTGACCCCGGCCGATGCCTCAGCCATCCGTGACGGCTTAGAGGCGGTCCGCGGCGAAATCGAGAGCGGCGCGTTCACATTTTCGCGGGCGCTCGAGGACATCCATATGAACGTGGAGTCGCGGCTGGCGGCGATCGTCGGCCCGAATGCCGGCCGGCTGCACACCGCCCGCTCGCGCAACGACCAGGTCGCCACGGATTTCCGGCTCTGGGTCCGCGACACGATCGACGAGCTCGACGCCCAGATCGAAGACCTGATGGTTGCCCTGGCCGAAAAGGCGCAGACCCATTACGCCGCCGTGATGCCGGGGTTCACCCACCTGCAGTCGGCGCAGCCCGTGACCTTCGGCCATCACCTCCTCGCCTATGTCGAGATGCTGTCGCGCGACCGCGGCCGGCTGGTGGATGCGCGCCGGCGCATGAACGAATGCCCGCTCGGCGCCGCGGCGCTGGCCGGCACCTCCTTCCCGATCGACCGCTTCGCCACCGCCGCGGCGCTCGGCTTCGACCGGCCGACCGCCAACTCGCTGGACTCGGTGTCGGATCGCGATTTCGTGCTGGAGACGCTGTCGGCGGCCTCGATCTGCGCCATGCACCTGTCGCGCTTCGCCGAGGAGATCGTGATCTGGACGACGCCGCAATTCGCCTTCGTCGCGCTCAGCGACAAGTTCACGACCGGCTCCTCGATCATGCCGCAGAAGCGCAACCCCGACGCGGCCGAACTGGTGCGGGCCAAGGCCGGACGGGTGATCGGCGCCCTGGTCGGCCTTCTGGTGGTGATGAAGGGCCTGCCGCTCGCCTATGCCAAGGACATGCAGGAGGACAAGGAGCAGACCTTCGACGCCCTGCAGACCCTGTCCCTGGCCGTCGCCGCCATGGCGGGCATGGTGCGCGACATGGAGCCCGATCTCAGGCGGATGAAGGCGGCGGCCAACGAGGGCTACGCGACGGCCACCGACCTTGCCGACTGGCTGGTGCGCACGCTGAACCTGCCGTTCCGCGAGGCGCACCACGTCACGGGCCGCCTGGTCGGGCTGGCTTCCGAGCGCAAGACCAAGCTGGAGAAGCTCACCCTGGCCGACATGCAGGCCGTGGAGCCGCGCATCGACGACGGCGTGTTCGAGGTGCTGAGCGTCGACAAGTCGGTGCGCAGCCGCACCAGCTATGGCGGCACCGCGCCGGCCAATGTCCGCCAGCAGGCGAACTGGTGGCTGAGGATGCTGCAGAAGAACAAATGACCGATTTGCCGGTCCCGCCTTCCACGCCAAGCAGGTTGCCTCGAGCCTGCCGACACCTGCAAGTTCGAGCGGCGTTGATTTTGCATCGAAGATGCCAAATCAATCGTGGCGAGAGTCACGAGAAGCCGCTTAGGCCGAAGCCGTGCTAAGCACGGGATCGACGATCGGAGTTCGCCGCGATGCCGCGCCTTGCCCTGCCCCTCATCCTCCTCCTTGCCGCCGGCCTGGCGCTGCCGGGCTGCGGCCGGAAGGGCAAGCTCGAGCCTCCACCCGAACAGCAATTGACCAAGACCCCCGAGGGCAAGACCCGCGATCCCGGCTATGAAAGGCCCAAGGGCTCCTTCGCTCTCGATCCTCTGTTGAACTGACGCCGCCATGCATCATTTTGCCTATCGGAACGGCGTGCTGCACGCCGAGGACGTGCCGCTGCCGGCGATCGCGGCCGAGGTCGGCACGCCGTTCTACTGCTATTCGGCGGCGACGCTGCGGCGCCACTACCGGGTGTTCTCCCAGGCCTTCGCCGGCCTGCCGTCACTGGTGTGCTACGCCATGAAGGCGAACTCCAACCTGGCGGTGCTGCGGGTGCTGGCCAAGCTCGGCGCCGGCATGGACGTGGTGTCGGAGGGCGAGCTGCGGCGGGCGCGCGCGGCCGGAGTGCCGGCGGAGCGCATCATGTTCTCGGGCGTCGGCAAGACCGCCCGGGAGCTTGGCTACGCGCTCGACGAAGGGATCCTCTGCTTCAACGTCGAGTCCGAGCCGGAGCTGGAGCAGCTCTCGGCCATCGCCGCGGCCAGCGGCCGCACGGCGCATGTGTCGCTGCGCATCAATCCCGACATCGACGCCGGCACCCACAGGAAGATCTCCACCGGCAAGTCCGAGAACAAGTTCGGCATCCCGATCACCCAGGCCCGCGCCGTCTACGCCAGGGCGGCGAAGCTGCCGGGCATCAAGGTCTCGGGCGTCGACATGCATATCGGCAGCCAGATCACCGCGCTGGAGCCCTACGACGCCTCGATCGAGCGCCTCGCCGGCCTGGTCAAGGCGCTGCGGGCCGACGGACACCAGATCGAGCATGTGGATCTCGGCGGCGGCCTCGGCATCCCCTATCGCGACGACAACGAGCCGCCGCCGCATCCGGAGGACTATGCCGCGGTGGTGCGGCGCTACGCCCCCGACCTCGGCGCACGGCTGATCTTCGAGCCCGGACGCCTGATCGCCGGCAATGCCGGCATCCTGGTCAGCGAGGTGATCTATGTGAAGGAAGGCGAAGGCCGGACCTTCGTCATCGTCGACGCGGCCATGAACGACCTGATCCGGCCGACGCTCTACGACGCCTATCACGCCATCTGGCCGGTGAAGGAGCGCCCGCCGGGCGGGCCGATGATCCAGGCCGACGTGGTCGGCCCGGTGTGCGAGACCGGCGACTATATCGCCCTCGGCCGCGACATCCCGGCGGTCGCCGCCGGCGATCTCATCGCGGTGATGTCGGCCGGCGCCTATGGCGCGGTGCAGGCCGGCACCTACAATTCGCGCCTGCTTGTGCCCGAGGTTCTGGTCGACGGCGACCGCTACGCCGTGATCCGGCCGCGCCCGAGCTATGACGACCTGCTCGGCCTCGACCGCGTGCCGGATTGGCTGGGATAGGTGGGGATACGGCCCCGGAAAGGGCCCTGGAAGCCTTCTCCGCGGAGCGGCTAGTGTCGGGCACACAAGTCGTTCATGAGATTTCAGGCGCGACGCCAGCCGATCCCCTCCCGCAAGGGGGAGGGAAGACGCAAGCGTCCCGCCTCAGCCTGTCTCCGCCCCTCTCGCCCGGCCCCTCGGATGTGTGCCGACACTAGCCGCGGAGCGGGGAAGGCCTTTCGCGCTCTTTCCTGCTCAGCCCCGGCGCCGGCCGGCGCGCCGCCCCTCGTCGGCGCCGGCGGCCTTGGGCGGCGCCACCAGCGGGCCGATCTCGGCGACGACCTTGGCCATGTCGGGCCGCTCGGCCCGGGCATGGGCGTCGATGGCCTCGCGCATGGCGGCCAGGTGCCTGGGCGAGGTGCCGCAGCAACCGCCGATGATGCGTGCGCCCGCATCCATGGCCAGCCTGGCATACTGGCCCATCAGCTCCGGCGTGCCGGAATAATGGATGTGGTCGCCGTGGAACTGCGGGATGCCGGCATTGGCCTTGGCGATGACGATCGCATCGGGGTTGGCCTCGGTCATGGCCAGCACCGACACCAGGAGGTCGGAGGCACCGACGCCGCAATTGGCGCCGACCGCGACCGGGGCGGGCATCAATTCGCTGAGGAAGCCGGGCATGGCGGCCGGCGGCAGTCCCATCATGGTCTTGCCGGCGGTGTCGAAGCTGCCGGTGATGGTGTAGGGCAGGCCGACCCTGGCGGCGGCCTTGGCCGCGGCCCGCATCTCCTCGGGCGCCGACATGGTCTCGATCCAGGCCAGGTCCGCCCCGCCTTCCTTCAGGCCCTCGATCTGCTCGGCGAAGACCTCGGTCGCCTGCTCCTCGGTCAGCGGCCCGAGCGGCTGGAACAGGTCGCCCGTCGGCCCGACCGAGCCGGCCACGACCACCGGCCGCCCGGCGGCGTCGGCAACCTCGCGGGCGAGCCTTGCCGCCGCGGCGTTGAGCTCGCGCACCCGGCCCTCCAGCTTGTGCAGGGCGAGGCGGCGGGCGTTGCCGCCGAAGGAGTTGGTCAGGATGATGTCGGCTCCGGCCTCGACGAAGCTGCGATGCAGCGCCCGGATGCGGTCGGGATGGTCGAGGTTCCACATCTCCGGCGGGTCGCCCGACATCAGGCCCATCTCGAACAGGTTCGTGCCGGTGGCGCCGTCGGCGAGAAGCACGCCCTTGCGGGCCAGGAGGTCTGCGAGCATGGCCTTGGTCTCCAAAATCGGGGCGGCGCGCCGGATACGCCAAGCCCGGCGATGCCGTTCGCCGGGCGGGACAGGCGAGCCGAAAAGCAAAGGCATGATCCGAACAGTCGGATCATGCCTTCCGTGCCGTTCAGCCGGGACGGGCGTCAGTTCGGGATCGCCGCCTTCGGGTCCGGCGGGAAGAACGCGCTCTTCTGCGTGCCGCGCAGCAGGTTGAGCGCGGCGTTGAGCTGGGTGTCGTCCTTCTCGTCGGTCGGCACATAGGCCGAGGAGCCGCCGGCTTCCTTGTTGTCCTGGCTGCCCAGATGACCCTTCAGCCCGGCCTCGCCCTTGGTCTCGTCCTTGCCCTTCAGATCGTCAGGCACGTTCTGCTTGACCTCGATCTCCGGCTCGATGCCCTTGGCCTGGATGGACCGGCCGGACGGCGTGTAGTAGCGCGCCGTGGTCAGGCGCAGCGCCCCGTTGCCGTTGAGCGGGATGATGGTCTGCACCGAGCCCTTGCCGAAGGACCGCGTGCCCAGGATCGTGGCGCGCTTGTGGTCCTGCAAGGCACCGGCGACGATCTCCGAGGCCGAAGCCGAGCCGCCGTTGATCAGCACGATCACCGGCTTGCCGTTGCTGAGGTCGCCGCCCCGGGCCGAGAAGCGCTGGATGTCGTCGGGGTTGCGGCCGCGGGTCGAGACGATCTCGCCGCGTTCCAGGAACGCGTCGGAGACCGCGATCGCCTGGTCGAGCAGGCCGCCCGGATTGTTGCGCAGGTCGATGACATAGCCCTTCAGCTTGTCCGCCGGGATCTCCTTGTTCAGCTTCTCGATGCTCGCCTTCAGGCCGTCGAAGGTCTGCTCGGTGAACTGGGTGATGCGGATATAGCCGACGTCGTCGCCCTCCGTCTTGGCGCGCACCGACTTGATGCGGATGACGTCGCGGACGATCTTGACGTCGAACGGCTCATCCTTGCCGGCGCGCTTGATCTTGAGGGTGATCGGGCTGTTGACCGGCCCGCGCATCTTCTCGACCGCCTGCTGCAACGTCAGGCCCTGCACCTGGTCGCCGTCGAGCGCGATGATCAGGTCACCCGACAGGATGCCGGCCTTGGCCGCCGGCGTGTCGTCGATCGGGGTGACGACCTTGAGCACGCCGTCCTCCTGGGTCACCTCGATGCCGAGCCCGCCGAATTCGCCGCGGGTCTGCACCTGCATGTCCTGGAAGGACTTGGCATCCATGTAGCTGGAATGCGGATCCAGCGAGGTCAGCATGCCGTTGACCGCCGCCTCGACCAGCTTGGCGTCGTCGGGCTGCTCGACATAGTCGGCGCGGACGCGCTCGAACACGTCGCCGAACAGGTTGAGCTGCTTGTAGGTGTCGGTAACGGCCGCGTTGGCGCCGCCGAGGACGATGCGCGGCTGCGTGACCAGCACGGCAGCCGCCGCGCCGAAAGCCACACCGCACAGGAGAAGGGGAAGCTTGCGCATTTATCCGCGTGCCTTTTCACCTTGTTTCGCCCACCAGGGAGTGGGATCAATGGAAACGCCGTCTTTTCGAAACTCGACATATAGGGTGGGCTGCGCCGCGGCGGAAGCGCCGGTGGACGCCACCTGGATTTCCCCCGATCCCATGGCGGCAACCGGCTCGCCGGTCAGGACGAACTGCCCGAGGCTGACATTGATCTTGTCCATGCCGGCCAGGACAACATGGTAACCCCCACCGGCATTGATGATCAAGAGTTGGCCGTAGGAGCGGAACGGTCCGGCATAGACGATCCACCCGTCGCAGGGCGCCGTCACCGTCGCGGCGGGCGGCGGCGCCAGGGCGATGCCCTTCTCCACGCCGCCATTGCCGTCATCCTGGCCGAAGCGGCGCAGCGTCACCCCCGCCGTCGGCAGCGGCAGCATGCCCTTGGCCTTGTCGAAGGGCAGGGCCGGCGACAGGCGGTTGGCGTCCTGCAGGGCGGCGAGCGAGGCGGGCGCCGCCGGCCTGGCCGCGGCGGCCTGCGCCGCCTTGGCGGCGTCGCGGGCGGCCGCGACCTCCTGCTCCATCCTGGCGATCAAATCCTTGAGACTGGCCGCGTCGCGCACCAGCGCCTGCGCATGCGCCTGCTCGCTGGCGAGGGACCGCTCCTGCTGGGCCAGCGCCCGGGCGCGCTCCTCCACCAGGAGGTCGATGCGCTTGCGGTCCTCGACCAGGGAGGCGAGCACGGTCTTCAGCGAATCGCGCTCGGCGGTGATCTCGGTGCGCACCTCGGCCAGGCGGGTGAGGTCGGCGACCAGGGCCTGCGTCTCCTGCCGCATCTGCGGCAGCACCGCCCCGAGCAGCATGGCGGTCCTGACCGCCTGCAGTGCGTCCTCAGGTCGCACCAGCAGGGCCGGCGGCGGGTGGTTGCCCATGCGCTGCAGCGAGGCGAGCACCTCGATCAGCAGGCCGCGGCGGGCGCGCAGCGAGGCCTGCACCGCCGCTTCCTCGTCCCTGAGCGCGGACAGGCGCGATTCAGCCGCGACCACCTTGTCCTCGGTCTCGCGCGCCCGGGCGCCGGTCTCGAGCAGGTCGGCGTGCAGCTTCTTGCGATCGGTGTCGAGCGAGCGGATCTGGTCCTGCAGGCGGGAGACGGTCTCGTCGCTGAGCTTGATCTCATCCTGCAGCCGGGCAAGCTCGCTGCGCTTGTCGGCCGCGCCCGCCGTGGCTTCCGACGGCGGCGCGGCGGGGGGCGGCGTCTCGGCGGCGGGAACGGCGACCGTCAGCGCGCAAAGCAACGCGCCCGCTGCAGCGAGGCGCGGGGCGATCGGACGAGCGGCGAGGGCACGACGCACCATGTGCCGAAGTTGATACGCAATCGTGTTAAGGAACTGTCAAACATGCTGGTGCGCGATCTTCACGCCTTTTCCAAGGCAGGGGAGCGGCGCCTTGGCGATGGACGCCGGCCATCCTCCTGCCGTAAGAGCCCGGCAAGTCCGGCCGCACCGCAGAAAGACCACCATGCTCCGCCGCCTCTACGACTGGCTGATCCGCATCTCCGACAAGCCCTATGCCGTGTGGGCGCTGGGCGCGATCTCGTTCGCCGAGAGCTCGGTGTTCCCGCTGCCGCCCGACCCGCTGCTGGTGGCGATGACGGTGGCCCATCCCAAACGGGCCTGGCTCTACGCCGCGGTCTGCACCCTGGCCTCGGTGGCGGGCGGGATCCTCGGCTATTTCATCGGCATGTGGTTCTACGACAGTATCGGCCATTGGGTGGTCACCACCTTCGGCGGTGCCGACAGCGTCGAGAGGTTCCGGGCCTTCTATGCCGAGTGGGGCGCGCTGGCGATCCTGGTGAAGGGGCTGACGCCGATCCCTTACAAGATCGTGACCATCCTGTCCGGATTTTCGGGCTATGACTTCTTCTGGTTCGTGGTGCTGTCGCTGATAACCCGCGGCGCCCGCTTCTTCATCGAGGCCGGCATCCTCAACTATTTCGGCGACGACGCCCGCCATTTCATCGAGCGTCACCTCACCCTGGTGGCCATCGTCTTCGTCGCCATCCTCGTCGGCGGCGTCGTCGCGCTGAGATACGTGTTCTGAGGCTGAAGTCCATGCTCCATCCCGGCCGGACCGCGGCGACCGTCGCCGCCATCGTCGCCTTCGCCGTCATCGTCATGGCGCTGGTGCTGCAGCACGGCTTCGGCTATGCGCCCTGCCCGCTCTGCCTGGAGCAGCGCTGGCCCTATTATCTCGGCGTGCCGCTGGCGGCGCTGCTGGCCGCGTTCGGCAGCCGGCTGCCGCGCCCGGTCCTGGTGCTGGGCCTGGCGGCGCTTGCCGGCCTGTTCGCCTGGGGCTTGTTTCTGGGAGTCTACCAGGCGGGGGCGGAATGGCGCTGGTGGCTCGGCCCGCGCGACTGCAGCGGCGGCAACTCCGGCGGCAACCCCGCCGGTGTCGGCGGCCTGCTCGATGCCATCAACGCCTCGACCGTCGTCTCCTGCACCGATCCGAGCCTGCGCATCCTCGGCCTGTCGCTGGCCGGCTGGAACGCGGTGACCATGGCCGGCCTGATCGTCGTGGTGCTCCGGGGCATCCGCCGCACGCTCAAGGCCTGACCCGGCCCTGCTGGCAGGCTCTCAGATCACGTTGAGCTCGAACACCGGCCGGTTCCGCGCCACGCGGTCATAGCCGAAGACCGCGAGGTCGAGCGAGGTGAAGCGCCCGGCCGTGATCAGCTCGGCGACCGCGCGGCCGGCGGCCGGCGCCTGCTGCAGGCCGTGGCCGGAAAAGCCGTTGGCGAACAGGAAGTTCGACACCTCGGGGTGCGGGCCGATGACCGCGTTCTGGTCGAGCGTGTTGTAGTCGTAGTGGCCGGCCCAGGCGCGCACCAGCTTCAGCTCCTCCATGGCGGGGATCTGCGTGGCCAGCGCCGGCCAGATCACATCCTCGTAGAGCGCGTAGTTGACCTCGAAATCACCGTCGGCCCGCGGGTCGTCGCGCTCGTCCTCAGCGCCGCCGCAGATATAGACGTCGCCCTCCGGCCGGACATAGATGCCGCCCGGATCGACCAGCAGGGGCATGCCCGGCAGGGGCGTGCGGCAGCGCACCACGAACACCGAGCGCTTGCGCGGCTCCACCGGCAGGTGGATGCCGGCGAGGGCCGCGACGTCGCCGGCCTGCGGCCCGGCGGCGTCGAGCAGCGTGCCGCAGGCGATGCGCTCGCCCGTGGCCAGCACCGCCGCGGCGACACGGTCGCCGACGCGCTCGATTCCCGTCACCTCGCCCTTGACGAAGATGGCGCCGGCCTTGCGCGCCGCCTTGCGGAAGAGGTCGAGCATGGAATGGGCGTCGAACCAGCCCTCGCCCGTCCGGCCCCAGGCGCCGGCGGCGATGCCCTCGGTGGAGAGCCAGGGGAAGCGGGCGGCGAGATCCTGCGGCGTCAACAGGAGGATGTCGGCGCCCTCCTTGCGCTGCACCTGCCAGTTGGCGCGCAGCACCCCTTCGCCGGCCGGACTGGCGAGCAGGAGATAGCCGCCTTCATGGAAGCCGATGCTCGCCTCAGGCCCGAAGCGCTCCTCCAGGTCGCGGATGATCTCGATGCCGAAGCGGCTCATGCGGATGTTCTCGGGCGTCGAGAATTGCTGGCGGATCGAAGCGGCGGAGAGCGTGGTGGAAGCGCGGGCATAGGTCGGGTCGCGCTCGACCACGGTGACGCTGCCGGCGAAATCCAGCTCCGTCTTGAGGAAATAGGCGGCGGCGCAACCGACGGCCGCGCCGCCGACGATCAGGACGTCTGTCGAAGAGGGTATCAAGGATCGCTCGCTCTGGTTCCGAATCGGACGGCCGCTCCGGACGGGGCGCCGGATCGCGGACCATGCCCGCCGCGGCGCCTCCTCGATCGGGGTCGGGTGCCGGTGCCGCGGCGAAGCACCGGCCGGGATCCTCGCACGCCGCGAGCCGCGGGTCCACCGGTGGACCGGCTTCCATGTTTGCGCCATGCTTGCCGCATGACCGCTTCCGCCTCCCCGACCATCGAGATCGACATCGGCGCGACGCGCGGCGCCTTCGTCCTCGACGTGGCGTTCCGCGCCGACGGCGGCCTGACCGCGCTGTTCGGTCGCTCCGGCTCCGGCAAGTCGACGGTGATCGGGGCCGTGGCCGGACTGATCCGGCCCAAGCGCGGCCGGATCGCCATTGCCGGCGTCACGCTGTTCGACGCCGGCGCCGGCGTCTTCGTGCCGCCGCACCGGCGCCGGATCGGACTGGTGTTCCAGGACGCGCAGCTGCTGCCGCACCTGACCGTCAAGCAGAACCTCGACTACGGCCGCTGGTTCGCCCCCAGGCAGGCGCCGCGGCTCGATTTCGACACGGTGACCGGCGTGCTCGGCATTGCGCCGCTGCTGGGACGGCGGCCGAGCTCGCTCTCCGGCGGCGAGCGCCAGCGTGTCGCCATCGGCCGGGCCCTGCTGGCCGCGCCCCGCATCCTGCTGATGGACGAGCCGCTGGCCTCGCTCGACGGGCCGCGCAAGCAGGAAATCCTGCCGCTGATCGAGCGGCTGCGCGACGAGTTCGCCATCCCGATCCTCTACGTCTCGCATGCGGTGGAGGAGGTGGCGCGGCTGGCGACGCAGGTGGTGCTGATCGAGGACGGCAAGGTGCGGACCGTCGGCGCGCCCGAGGCGGTGCTGATGCCCGCGGCCGGTCCGCCCTCCGAGACGCGGTTCGGCGCGGTGTCGCTGATCACCGCCCGCGTCCGCGGCCACGACGCGCACTACGGCCTGACCCTGCTCGACCATCCGGGCGGCGAGATCAGCGTGCCGGGCCGCCCCCTGCCGCCGGGCGCCCTGACCCGGGTGCTGGTGCGCGGCACCGACGTGACGCTGGCGCTGCGGCGCCCGCGCGGCGTCAGCGTGCGCACGGTGCTCGCCGGCACGGTGCGCACGACCACGCTCGACGACGGCCCGCTGGCGCGGGTCGACGTGGCGCTGCCGGGCGGCGACACGCTGGCGACCTTCGTCACCCGCAAATCCGTCGACGAGCTCGGGCTCGACGCCGGCGATGCCGTGTTCGCCATGATCAAGGCGGCCTCGATCGAGGACGGCGCCGGGCGCGGCTGAGCCGCCCTACAATTCGACGACCCGGTCGGGCAGCTCGTTGACGTCGTCCGGGCGCGGGGGGAAATGCAGGGCGAGGACGGCGCCGCAATGGCCGATGGCGTCTGCAAAGCCGTCGACCACCCGCCCGTTCACCGCCGCCGCCACCAGCGCGGCGACCGCCTGGTCCCAGACCTCCGGCGAAACCTTGGCATAGATGCCCTCGTCTGCGATGACGCTGACCTGCCGCTCCGCCAGGGCGGCGAAGATCAGCACGCCGGTGCGCTCGCGCGTGCGCTGCAGCCCGCGGGCCAGGAACTGCTGCATGGCCATGGCCTCGGCGCGGGCCCGCCTGAGGCTCCGCGGCGTCGCGGCCAGGCGAAGGCGCTGCGGCTGGAGGAGCAGGAACACCAGGGCGAAGACCAGGACCTGCAGTGCGACCTGCACCATCAGCGCCGAGCGCACGGCCGCGTCGACCTCGGCCAGGCTGGCGCTGCCCGGCCACCAGGGCTCGCCGACCAGGGGCCAGCGATGCGGCGCATAGCCCCAGAGCGCCATCAGCGCCGGCACGGCGAGCGAGGCCAGCGCCGCCCAGGCGAGCGGGACGATGCGGTAGTCCGAGGCCTGCCGGGCACAGACGCAGTAGATCTCGCCGGAGGTCCGAGCCTCGGCCTCGGCGATGGCTTCGGCGATGCGCCGATGGTCGGCCGCGCTGAACAGCTTCGTCATCACCAACTCCCCGACGAGCCGCCGCCACCGAACGAACCGCCGCCGCCGGAGAACCCGCCGCCACCGGAAAAGCCGCCACCGCCGCCGGAAAAGCCGCCGCCGGAGATGATGACCGGCGGCATGCCGCCGCGCCTGCGCATGCCGGGGCCGAGGCCGGATGTCGGCCTTCCGCCGCCGCCACCGCCGCCGCGGAAGGCGTTGAGCAGGATGACCAGCAGCACGAACACCACCAGGAGGGTGACGAAGGCATCGGAGGCGGAGAAGTCGTCGGCCGGGCGCGCGCCCTCCTCCGCCCGCTTCTTCCACTCGGATTCGTCCGACGTGAGGACCGAAATGATCGCGTCGACGCCGGCGACGATGCCGCCAGGCATGTCGCCGGCCTTGAACCTGGGCAGGATCGCCTGCTGAATGATCACGCTCGACAGGGCGTCGGT
Source organism: Labrys sp. Lb11 (assembly GCF_057554225.1). Lineage (NCBI taxonomy): Bacteria > Pseudomonadati > Pseudomonadota > Alphaproteobacteria > Hyphomicrobiales > Xanthobacteraceae > Labrys > Labrys sp. Lb11. The sequence continues at coordinate 275,986 of NZ_BAAJOT010000004.1, read as the reverse complement.
GAGCGTGCCCTCCAGGCCGTAGCCGACCTCGATGCGCAGCTTGCGCTCGTTGGGCGCGACGATCAGCAGCACGCCGTTGTTGAGCTTGCCCTGGCCGATGCCCCAGGCGCGGCCGAGGCGGTAGCCGTACTCGGCGATGTCGGTGTCCTGCAGCGACGACAGCGTGGCCACCACCAGCTGGTCGGAGGACTTCTGCTCCAGGGCCGCCAGCTTGCGGTCGAGCTCGGCCCTGGTCTGCGGCGGGATGATGCCGGCCTGGTCGACGACGCGGCCGGTCAGCGGCGGGAAGGCGGGCTCGGCCGCGAGGGCCGGCAGCGCCAGGGCGGCCAGCACGAGGACGAGCGCCAGCACGCCCGGCCAGACGGCCTGGGCGCCCCCTCGCGGATGCGGGACGAGCCTGAGGCTGGCTGTCATCGACCTGGCCCGGGCCGACCTACGTGCCGAAGTTCACCTTGGGCGGGGTTTCGCTGCCGGGCGTGGCCGCGAAGGTCTCCATCGGCTTGGCGTCGGGGTAGAAGATGGCGGCGATCCACCGCCCGGGAATGGTGCGCAGCTCGGTGTTGTAGACGCGCACCGTCTCGATGTAGTCGCGGCGGGCGACGCCGATGCGGTTCTCGGTGCCCTCGAGCTGGGACTGCAGCGCCAGGAAGTTCTGGTTCGACTTCAGGTCGGGATAGTTCTCGGTGATCGCCAGCAGGCGGCCGAGCGCGCCCGACAGCTGCTGCTGCGCCTCCTGGAACTGCTTGAACTTCTCCGGGTCGTTGAGGATCGAGGCGTCGACCGTCACCTGGGTCGCCTTGGCGCGGGCCTGGACCACGCCTTCCAGCACGTCCTTTTCCTGCTTGGCGTAGCCCTTCACCGTCTCGACGAGGTTGGGGATCAGGTCGGAGCGGCGCTGGTACTGGTTCTGCACCTCGCTCCAGGCCGCCTTGGCCTTCTCCTCATAGGTCGGCACATTGTTGATGCCGCAACCGCCGAGCGCGAAGGCCATGGCGACGACAGCCGCCAGCGCGCGAATCCTTGCAATCATGGGCTAGTCCCCCTGAACGGGACGGGACGAAGCCGCCCCGCCTCAAGCTGACACCCCGGACGGACGGACCTCAGCCCGGCCCCGGCCGAATGAACCGACCCGGCGCGCGCCGGCCGCGCCCCGCATCCGGGACACCGCCGCCGGCCATGCGCCGCGCTTCCATCAATAGCTCCGGCCCGCGCGCATGGCGAGCAGCCAGAAGATCGCGCCGAGCAGCAGCGCGAGCCCGCCATAGGCGGCGAAGAACGGCCAGCCCTTGGCGGTGATCTCGGCGAGGCCGCCGGTGTTGACCCAGAACGGCGCGGCCACAAGGCCGAGGCCGACCAAGAGCGTCGTCGGCACGAAACCGGTGTGCCCGAGGGTGCGCAGCAGCACAACGGCGGCCGAGAACAGCACCACGGTGAAGGCGGCCGCCTCGACCACGAGGTTACGGGCGCTGGTGAAGCCGATGGCGTAGATGCGGAATTCCAGCCCGTCGGGCGGCGGGATCAGGGCCAGGGGCAGCAGCGCCGCGAACAGCACCTCCGCCAGGACGAACGCGATCAGGGTACGCGACACCGAATCAAACATGGAGGCCTCTCCCAGCCAAGGGAGTCCTATCCCCCGGCAAGGCCGGCGTCGAGACGGCGGACGTCAGCCGCCGGCAGCGACCTCGTCGAGCCAGCGGCGCGCCGCCTCCCGGTGCCGCTCCTCGATCGCGCCGGAGACCATGCGCAGCGCCGCGTAGAACACGGCCGCGTCGTCGGTGAAGCCGATGCCCACCAGCACGTCGGGCACGATGTCGAAGGGCAGCACGAAATAGGCGAGCGCGCCGACCAGCGTCACCCGCACCCGGGTCGGCGTCCGCCGGTCGAGCACCGCGTAATAGGCGGCGAGCAGGTCCTCGGCGAAAGGCACGTTCGCCAGGACCCGGCGCAGCTTCGGCAGGAACTCGGCGCGGACCTTGCGCTCCTGCCGGGACTGGGCGTCATCGTGAAACGTGGCGGCGGCCATGGCGGTCGGCTTCCCCTTTCGCGCATGAGATGGCCCCGCCCCCGCGCCGTTCAAGAGGAGGAGGGCGGTGATCGGCCGCCGGCGCGCGGTTTGGCGGCACGAAACGCCTTTTTCTTGAGCGATCCGCCCCTCCGCCGCATTGCGTCCGGCCGGCTGACGGGATACTGCATCGCAATAGAATTGAATGGGTCGAAACTGGAGCCTTCCCCCCGATGGCCGAACCCAAAGCATCCGCCCGGCCGCTTTCTCCCCACCTGCAGATCTACCGCTGGCCGATCACGATGCTGATGTCGATCCTGCATCGCGTCACCGGCGGTGCGCTCTACGTCGGCACGGTGCTGCTCGCCGCCTGGCTGCTGTGCGCTGCGGCCGGTCCCACCGCCTTCGCCTGGGCGCAATGGTTCGCGGGCACGCCGATCGGCCTGCTGATCCTGTTCGGCTACACCCTGGCGCTGATGCACCACATGCTCGGCGGCATCCGCCATTTCGTCTGGGACCTCGGCCACGGCCTCGGCCCGGGCATCCGTGACCGCTGGGCCTATGCCAATGCCATCGGCTCCGTGGCGCTGACGCTCCTGATCTGGATCGTCGGCCTCCTGATCTCGTTCACCGCGGGGTAATGCCATGAGCTCCAGCATGAAGACCCCGCTCGGCAAGGTCCGCGGCCTCGGTTCGGCCAAGTCGGGCACCGGGCATTTCTGGCGCCAGCGCCTGACCGGCGTCGCCCTGGTGCCGCTCACCCTGCTCTTCGTCCTGACGCTGATCTGCCTGGCGCGCTCCGGCCCGGCCGAGGCGCTGGCGACGCTGCGCTCGCCCTGGGCCGGCCTGCCGATGCTGCTGTTCGTCTGCGCCGGCGCCTACCATATGTATCTGGGCATGCAGGTGATCATCGAGGACTACGTCGGCGGGGAAGCCGCACGGATCGCGGCGGTGATGGCCAACGCCTTCTTCTGCGTCCTCATCGGCGTGGCGAGCGCCTATGCGCTGCTGAAACTCAATTTCGGGGTCTGACGATGGCGGACGGATCGATGAACGCCCCTGCGGCCGGCGGCCGTGCCTATCCGATCACCGACCACAGCTATGACGTGATCGTGGTCGGGGCCGGCGGCGCGGGCCTGCGCGCCGTGGTCGGCTGCTCGCAGGCGGGCCTGCGCACCGCCTGCATCACCAAGGTGTTCCCGACCCGCTCGCACACGGTGGCGGCCCAGGGCGGCATCGCCGCCTCGCTCGGCAACATGAGCGAGGACGACTGGCGCTTCCACATGTACGACACGGTCAAGGGCTCCGACTGGCTCGGCGACCAGGACGCCATCGAATATCTCGTGCGCAATGCGCCGGCCGCGGTCTACGAACTGGAGCATTGGGGCGTGCCGTTCTCGCGCACCGAGGACGGGCGCATCTACCAGCGCCCCTTCGGCGGCATGACCACGAACTACGGCAAGGGCATCGCCTTGCGCACCTGCGCCGCCGCCGACCGCACCGGCCACGCCATGCTGCACACGCTCTACGGCGCGGCCCTCAAGCATACGGCCGAGTTCTTCGTCGAATATTTCGCCATCGACCTGATCATGGACGATGAGGGGCGCTGCCGCGGCGTGGTGGCGTTGAAGATGGACGACGGCACGCTGCACCGCTTCCGGGCGCAGCGGACCATCCTGGCCACCGGCGGCTATGGCCGCGCCTATTTCTCGGCGACCTCGGCCCATACCTGCACCGGCGACGGCAACGCCATGGTGCTGCGCGCCGGCCTGCCGCTGCAGGACATGGAGTTCGTGCAGTTCCATCCGACCGGGATCTACGGCGCCGGCTGCCTGATCACCGAAGGCGCCCGCGGCGAGGGCGGATACCTCACCAATGCCGCGGGCGAGCGCTTCATGGAGCGCTATGCCCCTTCGGTGAAGGATCTGGCGCCGCGCGACATGGTCTCGCGCGCCATGACCATGGAGATCCGCGAAGGCCGGGGCGTGGGCCGCAACAAGGACCACATCCACCTGCACCTCGACCATCTCGACCCGAAGATCCTGCACGAGCGCCTGCCGGGCATCTCGGAGAGCGCGCGCATCTTCGCCGGCGTCGACGTCACCAAGGAACCGATCCCGGTGCTGCCCACCGTCCACTACAACATGGGCGGCATCCCGACGAACTACCACGGCGAGGTGCTCACCAAGAAGGGCAGCGACCCGGACGTGGTGGTGCCCGGCCTGATGGCGCTGGGCGAGGCGGCCTGCGTCTCCGTGCACGGCGCCAACCGGCTCGGCTCCAACTCGCTGATCGACCTGGTGGTGTTCGGCCGGGCGGCCGGCCTGCGCTGCGCCGAGACGGTGGCGCCGGGCGAGAAGCAGGCCGACCTGCCCAAGGACTCGGCGGAGATGGCGCTCGCGCGCCTCGACCGCCTGCGCCACGCCTCGGGCGGCACGCCGACGGCCGAGCTGCGGCTCGCCATGCAGCGTGTCATGCAGGAGGACTGCGCCGTCTACCGCACCGGCGAGACGCTGGCCCAGGGCCAGACCCGCATCCACGCGGTGTGGAAGAACGCCGACGACGTCCGCGTCACCGACCGGTCGCTGATCTGGAACTCCGACCTGATCGAGACCATGGAGTTCGACAACCTGATCGCCCAGGCCGTGGTGACCATGGACGGCGCGCTCAACCGCACGGAGAGCCGTGGCGCCCATGCGCGCGAGGACTACTCCCAGCGCGACGACACGAACTGGATGAAGCACACGCTGGCCTGGGCGGACGCCGGGGCCAAGTCGGTGACCATCGACTACCGGCCGGTGCACACCTACACCATGAGCAACGACATCCAGTACATCGAGCCGAAGGCGCGGGTGTACTGATGCGTCTCATCCTGGCGGCCTGGTCAGGTCTGAAACCCGCCATCCCTGGAGCAATGCACGTTTCGGGCGAAACGTGCTTTGCGTCACCCCCTTGGTCCGACACGTCCTCGCGACTTGACGCGATTCCGTCTGATCGCGAGACGCTTTAGGGATCGTCGCCGAGAGAGCATCATGGTCCAGCTCACCCTCCCCAAGAACTCCCGCATCTCCAGCGACGGCAAGGTGTGGCCGATGCCCGCCGGCGCCAAGACCGTCACCGAGTTCCGCATCTACCGCTACGATCCGGAGAGCGGCGCCAATCCACGGGTCGACACCTATTTCGTCGACCGCGACGATTGCGGGCCGATGGTCCTGGATGCGCTGCTCTGGATCAAGAACAAGGTCGACGCGACGCTGACGCTGCGCCGGTCCTGCCGCGAGGGCATCTGCGGCTCCTGCGCCATGAACATCGACGGCGGCAACACGCTGGCCTGCACCAAGGCGATCGACGACATCAAGGGCGCGGTGAAGATCTATCCACTGCCGCACATGCCGGTGGTCAAGGACCTGGTGCCGGACCTCACCCGCTTCTATGCCCAGCACGCTTCGATCGAGCCCTGGCTGAAGACCGACACGGCCAAGCCTGAGAAGGAGTGGCGCCAGTCGCATGAGGACCGCCAGAAGCTCGACGGCCTCTATGAATGCATCCTGTGCGCCTGCTGCTCGACCTCGTGCCCGAGCTATTGGTGGAACGGCGACCGCTATCTCGGCCCGGCGGCGCTGCTGCAGGCCTATCGCTGGCTGATCGACTCGCGCGACGAGGCCACGGGCGAGCGGCTCGACAATCTGGAAGACCCGTTCCGGCTCTATCGCTGCCACACCATCATGAACTGCGCGCAGACTTGCCCGAAGGGCCTCAACCCGGCCAAGGCGATCGCGGAAGTGAAGAAGATGATGGTGGCGCGGCAGGTCTGAGCCGCGGCCGCGTCATGGCCGGCGACGCCGGATCAGCGCACCACGCCGGTGATCTCGACCGGTGGCAGCTCAGGCTCGTCGCCCGGCTGCAGCCGCGGCGAGGCGACGGCGGCGATGGTCTGGGGAGCCGAAAGCTGGAGAGCGGTGAGACGGAGCATCGGGGCGGGCTTCTCCGCCGAATCGGCCGGCAGCACGGCCGCGAAGGCCGGAAGGATCGTGGCCATGCCGACCAGGAGCAGTCCCGCGAGCAGCTTTTCCGACATGACGCATACTCCTCTACGCTTGGCCACCATTTTCCGCCGTCATGTCTTAACTCCACGTTAAGGCTGACAATTTTCAACTCGCTTCAACCCGGAGGCTGCGGATGTCCCACTCGGTCCTGGATCGGGCGGCGGGAGCGCCAGGGCGGGGTCCGGCGGGCCGCCCTGCGGCCTTTCGGCAAGTGTCTGCATCAAAGCAAGGATCCCGGCAGACATGTCCTTGGATCATCGGCGAACGTCTGCTTAGAATGGCGCCCATGAGAATCGCGTCGGATCGACCTGCAAGAGTTGCGACCCTGGCCCTGATACCGCTGGCGCTGGCGCTGGCTGGTTGCGAATCGACCAGCCGTTTCGGCGGCGACCTGTTCGGATCGAACCCGCCCCCGGCAGCACGCCCGGTCGCGCGGGCGCCCGCCCCGGCGCCGGTCATCGCGGCGCCGACCGCGCCGGTCACCTCCGAGCCTCTGCCACCGGTCACCGGCTCGGTCGATGCGGAGCCCGCCGTCCCCGACGAGGCGGTCCCGGCGCCCGCGGGCAGCCCGCCGCGGGTTGCCGCCGTGCCCGACGGGTCCGCGCCCGTCACTCCTTCTGCGCCCGCGGCTCCGGCCCCCGCGCCGTCTAAGCCGACGGCCCGCGCCATGGCGGGGAACTGGAAGATCTCGGACGCGGCGCGCGGCAACTGCTCGATCGCGTTGACCCAGCAGACTCTGCTCGACCTCTACCGCGCCAGCCCGTCGGGCTGCCAGGCGAGCTCGCTTGCCAAGGTCAATGCCTGGCAACAGCGCGGCCAGGAGATCGTGCTGCTGGAGTCGGGCGGCCGCACCGCCGTGCGTCTCTTCCCCAAGGGCGACGGCACCTATGAGGGTGCGGCGACGACGTCCGGCGCCATCATCCGCATGTCGCGATAGGAACGCCGGCTCGCCGCGGGCGAGGAGCCCGCCGGCAATCCTGTTTTCGGCATGGGACCGGGGCGCCGGGGCTGCGCGAGCGCCGGCGGTCCTGCGCGCCTGGCGCGGCCGCCGATCCTTGCCTCATCGCGCATGGATGACATTCCGCGGCGGGCGGCTCAGGCCGGTTCGGAGGCGGCGGCGGGCGCGCGGCCCAGAGGGTGCACGGGCGTGTCGTGCACGGTGAGGAAATAGCGGCGCGCCACGTCGAGATAGCCGTCGTAGACGAGCCCGCCATTCTCGGCGATCAGGCGGTCGCGGTTGGCCCGGTACCAGGCCGGGATCTCGTACCACGGGATCATCGGGTTCTCGTGATGCACGGCATGCAGGTTGTTGTAGAGGAACAGCAGCCCGAGCACCGGCGCGTTCTCGACGATCGCGGTGCGCTCGTCCACCGAGCTCTCAGCCCGGTGCTCGGCGAAGGAGCGCACCAGCATCAGCGAGGTGCCGGGATAGACGAAGGCGAGGAAATAGATCAGCGGGTGCATGCCGCAGACCCCGACCACCCAGGCCAGCACCACCGCCATTTCCGCCAGGTGCCTGCCCCAGATCCTGCGCGCCAGGCGGTCGCCGCGGATGATCGCGACCATTTCGCCGGCGACGAAGCGTCCCATCGACCATGCCGGACCGACGGTGACGCGGCCGAGGAAGGTGGCGTTGATGCGGATGACGGTCCGGCGCCAGAAACCGAGCCGCGCCCACTCCTCCGGGGTCCAATAGTAGGATTCGGGATCGTCCAGCGGGTCGGTCAGCCGCTCGTCGCGATGATGGACAAGATGGCTGATGCGATAGCTCTCGTAGGGCAGCCACAGCAGCAGCGGCCAGCAGCCGATCAGGCGGTTCACGGTGCGGTTGCGCGTGGGATGGCCGTGGATGACCTCATGCTGGAGCGAGGCGTGCCACGCGGTGAACCAGCCGCCGAGCGGGATGAGCAGCCAGAGCGGGATCGCCTCATGGAAGAAGGTCAGGCCGGCCCAGCCGCCATAGACGGCTGCGGCAAGCACTGCCGTCGGCCATTCGATCGTCCTTCGTCGACGCGGGCTGCGGACGCCTTGCATGGGATTCCTCGTGAGTCGGCAAAAATCTACCAATTCACTGGTGTTATGCAAGGATGATGTTGTAGCGTCGGATTGACAGTTTCGACGTTTTGTGCCGATATGTTGTTTAATCTATCTTTCGTTTACTATTATCAACAAACGTAGAATTATGGCCCATGCTGCGACAGCCCAGGGATTTCGCGACCGGCTCGACCAGGTCATCGCCCGCACCGGGCTGAACCACGCCGCCTTCGCCCGGCATGTCGGCGTCGACCGATCGACGCTGTCGCAACTGGTCTCGACCGCGAACGACCGCCTGCCGCGAGCCGAGACGCTGATGGCGATCGCCACCCATTGCCGGGTTTCGATGGACTGGCTGCTCGGCCTCAGCCAGCGCGAGGAGATCGGCGCGCCCATGGTGGAGACCGCCCTTACCATCGAGACCCAGGCGCACGCTCCGTTCGACCATCGCTTCCTGCACTGGCTGGCCGAAGCCCATGGCCGCAAGCTGCGCACCGTGCCCATGTCCTTCCCCGACATGATGAAGACCGACGCGGTGATGCAGTTCGAATATGCCGTGGCGCTCGAAGCCGACCCCTGCCCCGACCTCGCCGACCGGCGGCGCCAGATCCAGGACGCGCTGAACGACGGCACCGAGATCGAAGCCTGCGTGGCACTGCAGGCGCTCGACGCCTTCGCCCACGGCCTCGGCCAGTGGCAGGGCATCGGCGCCGATGTGCGCCGGGCCCAGTTCGAGGCGATGATCGGCTTCGTCGACAGCTTCTATCCCGCCTTCCGCCTGTTCCTCTACGATCTGCGCCAGACCTATTCGGCCCCCTTCACCGTGTTCGGCCAGAGCCGGGCCGCAGTCTATCTCGGACCGAGCTACATGGTGCTGAACGCCAGCGAGCACATCCGCATGTTCTCGCGCCGCTTCGATGAGATCATCCGCGCCAGCGCCGTGCAGCCGCACGAGGTGGCGCGCCATCTCGGCGGGCTGCTCGCCGCCGTCGCCGCGGAGCCGGAGCAGCCGCCGGCTCGATGAACGCAGGCTGAACGGACCCTTACGTCGGCGTTCAGGCCTGTCCGGCTAAACAACGTCCCCGTCGAAGCTCGGAGGCTTCGTTCCCGGGGATTCCGCCATGCTGCGCAGAGTGTTTCTGGTCGCCGCCATCTGCCTGCCGGCGCTGGCCGGCGCGGCATGGGCGCAAGCCCTCCGTCACGGCCCCGCCGCGGACGACGCGAGCGCGGGAAGCCAGGAATCCGACGGCAAGTGGGAGCAGCGCTGGGGTTCCGCCCCCTCTCGCGACGGGCTGCGCCTCCTGTCGCCGCGCAGCATTGCCGGGGCGCTGGCCAGGCAGGGCTATAGCGACGTCGACATCAAGCGCCTGCGCGGCTCCAACTACATCGCCGAGGCCCAGACGGAGCGCGGCAACCGCGTCCTGCTGGTGGTCGACGGCCGCACCAGCGAGATCACCGGGCGGCAAGTGATCGAATGGAGCAATCCGAAGCGCAATTGGGACGAGGGCAACGGGTGGAGGCCCGGCCCCTGGAGTGGTCCGCGCTGGTAGACGTCGAGCGTCCAGCGTGATTCCGGAGCAGTCCGGCAGCCCGTCCGTGTCCCCCGGCATGGACGGGCTGGTTCTGCCGCAACCCCGCTGCATTCCGGCAAGGTTTGTCGCTATAACGGCGCATGGCTTGTGCTGCGGGCTCCATGACCCTCCTTGACCTTCCCGACAATCCGCGCCCGGCCGGCGGCGCGTGCGAGATGATCCGCACCTCCGACGGGATCGGCCTGCGCTGCGCCCATTGGCCCGCCCTGACGTCGAATCCCCGCGGCACCGTCTGCCTGTTCCATGGCCGCTCGGAGTTCATCGAGAAATATTACGAGGTGATCCGCGATCTCAGGGCGCGCGGCTTTGCCGTGGCGACCTTCGACTGGCGCGGCCAGGGCGGGTCGGACCGGCTGATCGAGGACGGCCGGCTCGGCCACGTCCACGACTTCGCGCATTACGCCCGCGACCTCGATGCCTTCATGCGCCGGGTCGCCCTGCCCGAATGCCCGGCGCCGTTCTTCGCGCTGGCCCATTCCATGGGCGCGGCCATCCTGTTCGCCAACCTGCCGACCCGGGCGTCCTGGTTCGAGCGCCTGGTCGCGACTGCGCCGATGATCGACCTCGTGCGGCTGCCGCCCGCGCCGCGCCTGATCGCCCGAACGCTGTGCGGCGTCGGCCTGTCGCGCCGCCTGGTGCCGGGCTGGTCGCCGCGCCCGGTGGTGCTGAAGCCGTTCGAGGGCAATCCCGTCACGTCCGATCCGCAGCGCTACGCCCAGGCGGCCGCCATCGCCCGCGTCGCGCCGCATCTCGCCATCGGCGGCCCCACCATCGGCTGGGTGCGCGCCGCCTTCCGCCAGATGGACATGCTGACGGACCCGCATTTCGGCCAGGATTGGCGCACGCCCGCGCTGGTGGTGCTGGCCGGCGAGGACAGGGTGGTCTCGACGCCCGCCGCCGAGCATTTCGTCCGCAAGCTGCGCGCCACCCGGGCCGTCACCGTCGCCAGCGCGCTGCACGAGGTGATGCAGGAGCGCACCCTGCTGCGCGACCGGTTCTGGGCGGCCTTCGACGCCTTCGTGCCGGGCCGGGGATAGTACGGGCCGTCAGCCCTGCTGCAGCAGGGACAGGGCGGCGGCGTGGACGCGCGGGTCGCCGGCGGCGACGATGCGTCCGCCCGCCTGGGCCGGGCCGCCGTCCCAGGTGGTGATGACGCCCCCGGCCCCCTCGACGATCGGGATCAGCGCCACGATGTCGTAGGGCTGCAGGCTGGACTCGATGACCAGGTCGATGAAGCCGGACGCCAGCATGCAATAGGCGTAGCAGTCGCCGCCATAGCGCGACATCCGCACCCTCTCTTCGACCGTCTCGAAGATGCGCCGCTCCGGCGCCTGCATCAGCCGCGGCGTGGTGGTGTAGAGCACGGCGTCCGAGAGCTGGGCGCAGGAGCGCGTGTGCAGCGCCCGCTCGCCGCCCGGGCCGCGGTACTTGGCCGAACCACCGTCGCCGGAGAAGCGCTCGCGGGTGAAGGGCTGGTGCATCATGCCGTAGCAGGGCTGGCCGTTGCGCAGGAGCCCGATCAGCGTGCCCCAGCCCGGCATGCCGGCGATGAAGGTCTTGGTGCCGTCGATGGGGTCGAGCACCCAGACGAACTCCGCGTCCAGCCGCTCGGAGCCATATTCCTCGCCCATGACGCCGTGGGCGGGAAAGGTCGCGCGGATCCGGTGACGGATCGCCGCCTCGGCGGCCTTGTCGGCCTCCGTGACGGGATCGAAGGCGCTGCCGCCCGACTTGTCCTCGACCCCGAGGGCGGTCCGGAAGAACGGCATGATCGCCGTGCCCGACACAGTCGCCAGCTCGTCCACGAAGGCTTCGAAATCCACCGCCGTCATGTGCACGTCCCCACTCTGCGCCAGCCTGCTTAGGCGAGCGCCGCGAGGTTGGCAATGCATCGTTGCGACCCTGCGGAAATTCCGGCCCCGGCATGCGGGGTCGAGACCGAATCTCTGCGAGAATTCAGGTGTCTAGCAGCCTGCGCCGGCGCGCCGACAGACAGGGGGCTCCGCCGGCCGGAGCCCCTGATCGCCGCTCCGCGACCGCCTCAGTCGCAGACGCGCACGCGCTCCCAGTGATAGCCGTAATCGTAGCTGTTGGGCACGCGCTGCCTAGTCCAGTAGCACGCCGGCTCGACATAGGCCGGCTCGACCTCATAGCCATAGGCCGGCGCGACTTCGTAGCCATAGGCCGGGCGCGGATTGGCGAGCGCGCCGCCCAGCAGCAGGCCGCCGACCAAGCCGGCGGCCGCTCCCGCAGCAGCGGCGCCGTTGCGGCCGTCGGCGGCTTCGGCCGTGCCGGCGAGGGGCAGGGCGGTGCCCGCGACGAGCGCGGCGGCCAACGCAGAGGCGAGAACTTTCTTCAGCATGTCAGCTCCTTCGCAGGGGGCATGGCCGATTCGAACAGCCATTCGACCGGGCAGGCTAATGTGACTGTGTGGAAACATTATGCACATACCCGGCCGCGGCATGCCTGCCGGCACGGAAGACGGTGCCCTGGCGAGCGACGGGGCGTCGCCGACGGCCAAGATCGCTCGCGTCCTGACCGAACCGTCCCCAGCCCGCAGGCCCTATCCCAGCGCGACCAGGTCGAGCCGGCCGCCGAGGCGCTCCTGCGCGATCTCCACCACATGGCGATGATGGGTGAACAGGATGGTCTGGCCGTGCCCGGCCGCCTCGGCCAGCGCCTCCAGGGCCGTGGCGACGCGAGCCTCGTCGAACGTGACGACGACATCGTCGCCGATGAACGGCGGCGCCGAACGCCTGGCGGCGAAGGCCTCCAGGCTGGCCAGGCGCAGGGCGAGATACAGCTGGTCGCGCGTGCCCTCGCTGAGGCCCTCCACCGCCACCGTGCGGCCGTCGGCCCGCCGCGCGGCGAGGCGCGGGCGGTCGTCATGGCCATAGTCGACGGCGAGGCCGGCAAAGGCGCCGCCGGTGATGCGCGACAGGAGCGCGCCGGCGCGGGCCACCAGCGGATCCTGCCGGCGTTCGCGCTGGCGCTCGATGCCGACGGCGATCAGCGCCGCCGCCGCCTTCAAGGTGAGGTAGTCGCGGGCGACGCGCTCCAGCTCGGCGGCGGCGTCCTCGCGGCGCTGGGCGGCAGAGGCGGCGGCGCTGTCGGTCTCGAGCGCCTCGCGCCGGCGCGTGAGATCGCGCAGCTCGCCGACGAGGCCGGTGCGCTCGTCCTGAAGCCCTGCCTCCTCCGCGCCGAGGCCGGCGTCGAGTTCCGCAGCCTCGACCGCGGCGACACCCTGCGCCTCGATCCGCAGCGCTTCCTCGCCGAGCCCGTCGCCCTGCTGCGCCAGCTCGGCCCGCTGTGCCGCGAGATCCGCATCCAGCTCGGCCATGCGGACCAGGCGCGCGGCAAGCTCGGCGAGATCGGGAGCCGGCACCGCGGCCTCTCCGGCCAGCGCCGCCAGGGCCGCCTCGGCTGCGACCGCCGCATCGCGGGCCCGGTCCAGCCCCTGGCGCAGCTTCGCCAAGGTCTCCTCGCCGGCACGCCGGCGGGCCAGGGCGTCGCGGGCCTGCTGCAGGCGTCCGGCCAGGGCCTGCGCCAGCTCGGCGGGCTCGCTGCCCGCGTCGATGCCGAGCCTGGCGGCGAGCGTCCCGGCTCGCACGACGAAGCCGTCCCGGTCGGCCTCGATGCTGGCGATGCGGTGGTCGAGATCGCGCAGCAGCACCAGCCTTGCCCCGGCCTTCTGCCAAAGATCCAGCGCGACGCGAACCTCGCCGACGCCGGCCGAAGCCGGCAATCCGATGGCGGCGAGACCCGTCTGCCAGGCCGGCTCGAACCCGCGGAGCGCAGCCTCGGCCTCGGCCTCGGCGGCGGCGGCCCGCTGCCGGACCGCACGCGCCCGCGCCGCGAGGTCGTCGAGCGAGCGGGCCTTGCGGACCGAGGCCTCCAGGGCCTCGAGCCGTTCCTCGACCTCGCGCACCAGGGTGTCCGCCGATCGGCTGGCGGGATCGGCGATGCCGGCTCGTCCGGCGACGGCATCGAGCGCCGGCCGCTCGGCGGCCAGGCGCGCCTCGGCCGTTTCGACGATTTCGTCGAGGCCGGCAATGGCGGCACGTTCCTCGCGCAGCGCCCGCACCTCGCCGATCCACGCCGAAGCGCGCGCCGGGGCCGGCGCCGCCCCGAAGCCGGCGAACAGCGCCGCCCATTCGGCGCCGAGCGCCTCGGCCTCCGCCGCCTGCCCCGCCGTGACGGCGGCGTGGTCGGCGAGCGCAGTCCGCGTCTCCCCGGCCAGGCGCCGGGCCGCCTCGTGCCGGACGACGCGGTCGGCCGCCAGGAAGCGGCGATCCGCCAGGAGGTCGGCGGCGGCGCGTTCCGCCCGATAGCGGGCAAGGGCCTCGGCGCCGGGCACGGGCAGCATGGCCTCGAAGGTCGCGTCGCGCCGCGCCCGGGCCTCGTCCAGGGCCGAGGCCTCGACGATGTCGCCGCCGGCCGGTGCGGCGGCGGCGCGTTCGGCCTCGGCGAGCACGCCGGCCAGGCGCCGGCCTTCCGTCTCCAGGGCCTGCCGCCGGGCTGCGGCCGCCGACAGCCGGGCTTCGAGCCGCAGCAGGGCCTCGTCCTCGGGCAGAACGGCGCTCCACAACCGCCCCGCATCGGCAACAGGCGGCGACAGGCGCCCGGCCCGCTCCCCGAGCTGCCGGCGCCGGCGCGCCGCCTCGGCCCGCCGCTCCAGGCCGCCGGCCGCCGCCGCGAGCGCCGGCCGCATCGCCTGCAGCGTGCGGCGCAGGGGATCGGGATCGACGGCCTCGCCCAACTGCGCCCGCTGGCCGGCGAGATCGTCGAGGTCGCGCGCCGCCGCCTCGACGGCCTTGCGCGCTTCGGCCACGGCCGCCTCGTGCTGCCGGCGGCGCTCCAGCAGGGCGCGCAGGCGCTCGATCGCAAGATCGTCGGGCAGCAGGCGTTCGAGCGCCGCCCTGTCGGCCACGCCGAGGCGGCGGGCGATGTCGGCCACCTCTTCCGCCCCGCTGCGCGCCTCGCCGCGACGGCGCTTGGCGTCCTCCAGGCTCTTGGCCAGGGCGGCGCGCTCGTCGTTCAGCGCCGTCACCGCGGCGGCCTCGGCCAGGACCGGCTCGTCGACCTCCTGGCCGGCCAGGGCCGCGGCCGCGGCCCGCTCGTCCTGCTCCAGCCGCGCGGCCGCCTCGCGCGCGGCGGCGGCGGCGGCGAGAGCCGCCCGGGCGCGGCCGGCGAAGTCCGGGCCGACGGCGGCAACGGGGCCGAGCGCCGCGGCCTCGGCCAGCGCCGCATCGATCCGGCGCAGCAGCGGTCCGATCCGGCGCACCCGCGCCAGCCGCGCCCGCTCGCCGGCGATGGCGCCGAGGCGGCCGACGATCTCACGGATCCGCGCATCGTGCCGGGCAATGTCTTCGTCCAGCCCTTTCAATTCGTCGGCGCGCAGGGTCTGCTCGCGCAGATCCTTGCGCGCCTGGTCGAACCGTTCCTGCGCCTGGTAGAACGGCTTCCTGTCGGAGCGGCGGATGCCGAACAGCGCGTCAGCCTCCTCCTCCAGCCCGGCGCGGATGCCGACCAGGCCCCTCAGCCCCGAGGACGCGGCGAACAGGCTTTCGCCGACATCGCCCTGCGCCTCGATCAAGGCCTCGGCGCCGGCGCGCAGCCCCTCCTGCGACAGGCCGAAGGCGGTCAGGAACACCTCGCGCGTCACGCCGCCGAGCAGCGGGTCGAGCAGGGCGTCGTCGAGCGGCTTGTCGGCGGCGTCGACCAGCGTGTTGCGCAGGCCCTTGCGGCGACGCACGGCGATCCGCTCGCCGGTGGCGGCCTGGATCTCGGCGCCGACGCGCAGGTCGCCGTACTTGTGCAGGAAGTCGACGGTCGAGCGCGCCTCGAAGCCGTAGAGCAGGTCGGTGATGGCCGAGAGCGCCGAGCTCTTGCCCGCCTCGTTCGGACCGTAGACGAGGTGCAGGCCGGCATCCGGCCGGAACCGCACCGTGCGGTCGGTGAACGGACCGTAGCGCTCCAGGTCGAGCCGCAGCAGCTTCATGCGCCGCCCGCCGTCAGCCGGCCGAGCGCGAGTTCGCGCGCCTCGGCCACCAGCGCGGCGCGGCCATCCGCCGACAGGTCGGCCAGGGCCTGGCGCACCTCCTCCGGCAGCTTGGCGGCGATGTCGGCCAGCGCCCTGTCCAGGCTGGCGGCGAAGGTCCCGTCGCCGGCGGCCTCGTCGAGCAGCACGGCCGGATCGGTGAGGCCGTCGGCCTCGTCCCGGACCGCCGGCCGCGCCGGGGGACGCGTCTCCAGCACCAGCTTCTCCAGGAAGGCCTGATCGGAGGCGCGGTCGAGCGCCGCCTCGACCTCGGCGCGGAGCTGCGTGCGGTCGGCGGCGAGGCCGCCATGCGCCGGCGTCTCGCCGCCGAGCACGAGCCGCACGGCCAGGGGCCGCCCCTCGGCCTCGGCCAGGGACGGTGCCAGGGCCGGCCCGATCCGTCCCATCGCCGCGTCGAGGTCGGCGGCGCCGGAGACGTCGACGGCCACCCGCGCCCAGCGCGCGACGTCGACGATCAGCCGTTCCTTCGAGACGATGCGCCCGTCCGACACCTCCACCAGCATGGCGCCCTTCGGCCCGGTCTCGCGGATATGGCGACCCTGGAGGTTGCCGGGGAACACCACCGGCGGATCCTCGGCCAGGATCTCATGGGCATGCACATGGCCGAGGGCCCAGTAGTCGTAGCCCTTCGAGCGCAGGTCCTCGACCGAGCAGGGGGCGTAGGGCGCATGGTCGGGCCGGCCGTCGGCGGAGGTGTGCAGCACGCCGATGTTGAACCAGCCGGCCTTGGCCGGCGGATAGGCCAGCGCCAGGTTCTCGGCCATCTCGCGCTCGGCAAAGCTGCGGCCGTGCAGCGCCGTGCGCCAGCGCTCCAGGAGGAGGGTCTCGGCCTTGCGCGAGGAGAGAAGGCAGACGCCGTCCGGCAGGCTGAGCGAGCGGCTGATCAGGCTCTCGGCGTCGTGGTTGCCGCGGATCAGCACCACGGGAATGCCGCCGCGCGCCAGGCGCGCCAGCTGGCGGGCGAAGAACAGGCCGGTGCCGTGGTCGCGCCAGTCGCCGTCATAGACGTCGCCGGCGATGACCAGGAAGGCCGCCTCCAGGGCGAGGACCTTGTCGACCAGGGCCTCGAAGGCACGCCGCGTCGCGTCCGCGAACTGGGTGGCCAGCCGCGGATTGCGGGCGCCGAGGCCGCGCATCGGGCTGTCGAGATGCAGGTCGGCGGCGTGGACGAAGCGAAAGCGCATCGATCGGGAACGCCGGTCAGCCCGGCCCCATGAAGTCGCGCTTGGCCAGCTCGATGCCGTTCTGGCGCAGGATCGCGTAGGCTGTGGTAATATGAAAGAAGAAGTTGGGCAGGGCGAAGTGCAGGAGATAGGTGCGGCCGATGAAGTTCATCGGTTGGCCGCCTCCCGGGATGGTGATCGGCCGGTCGCCGCCCTCGTCGATCGCCGCCCGCGGCAGGCTCGCGACATGCGCCAGGGTGCGGGCGAGGCGGGCCTGCAGTTCCTCCAGGCTGGTCTCGACGTCGGAGAAGCGCGGCGGCTCCTGGCCGGCGAGGCGGGACGAGGCGTTCTTGGCGAAGTCGCCGGCGAGCTGCACCTGCCGCGACAGCGGGAACATGTCGGGGAACAGGCGCAGCTGGCAGAACACGGCGCCATCGATCTTCCTGGCCGCGGCGTGGGCGCTGACCTTGCCCAGGGTCGCCGACAGGGCTTCGAGATATTGCGTGAAGACGGGAACCGAGGCTTCATAGACGGAAATCGGCATGGATGCTGTCTTCCCTGCGGGTGGCCTTGGCCCCTTCGAATAGGACCGATTGCGGCAGATCGCCACCGGAAAGTCGGCTCTCCCCTGGAAGGTGAGTTCCGCCATGGTCGAAGTGCCCGAGAATCCCCGTCGTCTCCGCCCGGCTGCCCGGAGGGCGATGCTCGCCCTCGCGCTCGCCCTTGCCACCCCGGCCGCGGCGCATCAGGCGCCGAAGGGCTGGAACTATGACAGCGAGTGCTGCGGCGGCAAGGATTGCCGGCAGATCCCCGACGACGCCGTGCGGCACGTCAGCGGCGGCTGGCTGATCGTGGCGACCGGGCAGATCATCCCCGACAATCAGGTCAAGCACTCGCAGGACGAGCACTTCCACCGCTGCTCGGCCTATGGACGGGAGGACACCCACACCTATTGCCTCTACGTGCCGGATCTGACCATGTGAGCGGCCAGTAGCGGGGCCTGGCGCCGCCAAAACCGGTTTTGCGTTGACTTTCGCCGCCCTTTCCCCTATCCGACCGCCACTCCCAACGGAGTGAGACGTCCGATCCGCCGCCCGGCCCCGCGAGGCCGGAGGCCAACGCCCGCCAGCGCGATGCGCCCGCGGGCGTGTTTTGCGTTGGACGTCTCGCTTCCAAACCGGACGAACCTGATGTTCGATGGCCTTTCCGCACGTCTTTCGGATGTGCTCGACAAGCTGACCCGACGCGGCGCCCTCACCGAGGGCGACGTGGCCGAGGCGTTGCGCGAGATCCGCCGCGCGCTGATCGAGGCGGACGTGGCGCTGGACGTGGTGCGCAGCTTCACCGACAAGGTCCGCCATCGCGCCGTCGGCGCCGAGGTGCTGAAGTCGGTCACCCCCGGCCAGATGGTCGTCAAGATCGTCAACGACGTGCTGATCGAGACGCTGGGCTCGGAGGCGCAGACGATCGACCTGGAAGCCGTGCCGCCGGTGCCGATCCTGATGGTCGGCCTGCAGGGCTCGGGCAAGACCACGACCACGGCCAAGATCGCCAAGCGCCTGACCGACCGATCCAAGAAGAAGGTGCTGCTGGCCTCGCTCGACACCCGCCGCCCGGCGGCCATGGAGCAACTCGCCGTGCTCGGCCGCCAAGTGGGCGTCGAGGTGCTGCCGATCGTCCCCGGCCAGAGCGCCGTGCAGATCGCCCGTCGCGCCATGGACGCGGCGCGCTTCGGCGGCTTCGACGTGGTCATGCTCGACACCGCCGGCCGCACCACGGTCGACGAGGCCCTGATGGCCGAGGCGGCCGAGGTCAAGGCCGCGACCAATCCGCGCGAGGTGCTGCTGGTCGCCGATGCGCTCACCGGCCAGGACGCCGTCAATACGGCGCGCGCCTTCGACGGGCGCCTGGGCGTCACCGGCATCGTGCTCACCCGCCTCGACGGCGACGGGCGCGGCGGCGCGGCCCTGTCGATGCGCGCCGTCACCGGCAAGCCGATCAAGCTGGTGGGCGTCGGCGAGAAGGTCGACCAGCTGGAGGATTTCCATCCTCAGCGCATCGCCAACCGCATCCTCGGCATGGGCGACATCGTCTCCCTGGTCGAGAAGGCCGCGGAGACCATCGACGCCGAGAAGGCCGCCAAGATCGCGGCCAAGATGCAGAAGGGCGCCTTCGACCTGGACGACCTGCGCGAGCAGCTCCTGCAGATGGAGAAGATCGGCGGCATGTCCGGCGTGCTCGGCATGCTGCCGGGCATGGGCAAGATCAAGGACCAGATCGCCGGCGCCAACCTCGACGACAAGCTGTTCAAGCGCCAGCGCGCCATCATCGAATCGATGACGCCGCAGGAGCGGCGCAACCCTGACATCCTCAAGGCCAGCCGCAAGCGCCGCATCGCCGCCGGCTCGGGCACCACGCCCGAGCAGATCAACCGGCTGCTGAAGATGCACCGCCAGATGGCCGACATGATGAAGGCCATGGGCGGCGCCAAGAAGGGCGCGCTCGGCAAGATGGCCTCGATGTTCGGGCTCGGCGGCGGCATGCCGCAGATTCCGCCCGGCGCGCTGGAGCAGCTCGGCAAGGGCGGCATGCCCGGCCTTCCCGGCCCCGGCGGCCTGCCGCCCAAGATGCCCGGCCTCGGCGGGCCGGGGCTGCCGGCGAAGTTCCCCGGAGCGCCCGGGCTTCCCGGCCTCGGCGGCCTGCCGGGCCTTCCCTTCGGCGGGGGCAAGAAGAAGTGAGCCCGACTTTTCGGGCTTCCGTGCACCCGCTTGAACCGATCCAACCACCCCACTGAACCGATACAACCGGAGAACCACCATGTCCCTCAAGATCCGCCTCGCCCGCCGCGGCGCCAAGAAGCGCCCGTTCTACGCGGTCGTCGTCGCCGACTCGCGCTCCCCGCGCGACGGGCGCTTCATCGAGAAGATCGGCACCTATGACCCGATGCTGGCCAAGGACGGCGACAAGCCGCGGTGGACCGTCGACCTCGAGGCCGCCAAGACCTGGCTCGGCAAGGGCGCGACCCCGACCGACCGCGTGCTGCGCTACTTCGACGCCGAAGGCCTCCTGAAGCGCGCGCCGCGCAGCAACCCGGAGAAGGCCGTTCCCGGCAAGAAGGCGCAGGAGCGCGCCGCCGAGAAGGCCAAGAAGGCCGGCGCAGCCGAAGCCGCGGAGTAAGGCCGGATCGCCGCGATGCGCCGTCCGTCCCCCCGACCATCATCCCGGCCGGCGGCCGGCGAGCCCGGGGGCGCGGGCGCGCCGCCGGCCGGGCTGGTGCTGCTCGGCGTGTTCGGCGCGGCCCATGGCGTGCGCGGCGAGGTGCGGCTGAAGTCCTACACCGCCGATCCCGCCGCCATCGCCGCGTACGGCCCGCTGCGCACCGAGGCCGGCCGGATGTTCGAGCTCGTCTCGGTCCGGCCGCTCAAGGACGACATGCTCGTCGCCCGGGTCAAGGGCATCGCCGACCGCAACGCGGCTGAGGCGCTGACCAACCTGCGCCTCCATGTCGAGCGCGGCGTGCTGGGCAAGGCCGACGCCGCCGAGGACGAGTTCTTCCATGCCGACTTGGTCGGCCTGCGCGCCGAGACCGCCGAGGGCGCCGCCTTCGGCACGGTGGTGGGCCTGTTCGACTTCGGCGCGGGCGATCTCGTCGAGATCCGCCCGGCCGCCGGCGGCGGCACCGTGTTCCTGCCCTTCACCAAGGCCGCCGTGCCGGTGGTGGACATTGCCGGCGGACGCCTTGTCGTGGCGCCGCCCCAGGAGGTCGAGGGCGAGGCGCCTCCCGCGGAGGCTTCGGGACCCCCTCGGCGCCGCGGCCTGGAGCCGCCGGCGCGATGAGCTGGCACGCCACCGTCCTGACGCTCTATCCGGAGATGTTCCCGGGCCCGCTCGGCGCCTCGCTCGCCGGCGAGGCGCTGGCGCGCGGCCAATGGTCGCTGGAGGCCCGCAACATCCGCGAGCATGGCCAAGGGCGGCACCGCGCCGTCGACGACACGCCGGCCGGCGGCGGGCCGGGCATGGTGATCCGCGCCGACGTGCTGGCGGCGGCGATCGACGCGGCCGGGATCGGCGAGCGGCCCTGCCTGCTGATGTCGCCGCGCGGCGCGCCGCTGACCCAGGCGCGGGTGCGCGCCCTCGCCGCCGGGCCGGGCGCGGCCATCGTCTGCGGCCGGTTCGAGGGCGTCGACGAGCGGGTGATCGAGGCGCGCGGCCTGGAGGAAGTGTCGATCGGCGACTACGTCCTCTCCGGCGGCGAACTCGCCGCCATGGTGCTGATCGACGCCTGCGTCCGGCTGCTGCCGGGCGTGATGGGCGCGGAGAGCTCGGGCGAGGAGGAAAGCTTCGAGAACGGCCTGCTCGAATATCCGCATTACACGAGGCCGGCGAGCTTCGAGGGCCGCGAGATCCCCGAGGTGCTGCGCTCCGGCCATCACGCCCGGATCGCCGCGTGGCGACGAGCCGAGGCCGAGCGGATCACGCAGGAGCGACGGCCGGACCTTTGGGCGCGGCGGCAGGGCGGCGCGAGGTAGGATCGGCCCCTCTGCCGCATGCAGCGGGTCGCGCCGATTGGCCGAGGGGCGAACATCCGGTATGATGCGGCATGACCAAGCTGCTCCGCCAAGCCATGGATGCCGTCAGTCGCCTGCCTCCCGGCGACCAGGACGAAATCGCCGAGATGATCCTGAGGCTCACGGGAGGCGAGCGTGAGGAGCCGGAGCCTCTCGACCCCGCTCACCTGCCGGACATCCTTGAGAGCCTCGCCCAGGCGCGCCAGCGCGAATTCGCCACCGACACCGAGATTGCGGCGGCTTTCGCCCGCTTCAGCCGATGAAGCTGCGCTTCACGCGCCGCGCCGTCGCCGACATCGCCAGGCTTGCCGACTTTGTGAACGAGCACAGCCCGTCGGCCGCGACGGCGGTCCGAGCCGCGATCTCCAGCAGCCTCCAGACCTTGGTGATGTTTCCTCGATCCGGACGCTTGCAGAACGCTGTGACTGTTCGAAAGATCGTGACGCCACGCTTTCGCTATCGGATCTATTATACGTATGATGAATTGGGGGAAGAGCTTGTCGTTCTCAACGTCAAGCACCCGGCCGAGTTCCAGGACGACGAGTCTTCGGGACATTCCTGAACATCGCCGGTTGCCGGCTCGCCTCTTGGCGCAGCGGCCAATGGCCGCAGGACGGAGGGCAGGCTGGCGGATTCCCGCCGACGAACTCTTTGTCCTTACCCATGGACTCTCGCCGGCTTTTCGCGTATGGCGACGCCTCCCACTCAACCAAGAGCAAGATGCGCCCGAACGGTGCGCGCGGAGATCAGGACGATGAACCTCATTCAGACCATCGAGCAGGAAGAAGTTGCCCGCCTCACGGCCGGCAAGGAGATTCCCGAGTTCCAGCCCGGCGACACGGTGATCGTGAACGTCAAGGTCAAGGAAGGCGATCGCTCCCGCGTGCAGGCCTATGAGGGCGTGTGCATCGCCCGCGACGGCGGCGGGCTGCAGGAGAGCTTCACCGTCCGCAAGATTTCCTACGGCGAGGGCGTCGAGCGCGTGTTTCCGCTCTATTCGCCGATGATCGACTCGATCAAGGTCGTGCGCCGCGGCAAGGTGCGCCGCGCCAAGCTCTATTACCTGCGCGACCGCCGCGGCAAGTCGGCCCGCATCGCCGAGCGCGTGGACACCAAGAAGGGCTCCTGAGCCTTTCGAAGAGCCCTTGTCGAGAAGCCGCCTTCGGGCGGCTTTTTGCTGTCAGGCCCTGTGCCGGGTGATTGCCTCGCCGGACGGCTCCAGCCCGGTGTCCAGGCGAAGCCCTCCGCATCCCGGCCAGGCCCAGGGGCGGGCTCGCCTTGCCATGGGCGAGGCGAGGCACGCACCCCGTGCCGCTTCTACGCCTTCGACCACCAGATCTCCGGAGCCCCGCGGGCGTAGCGCGGCTTGGTCACGGGATGGTCGAACACGTCCCAATAGGCGAGCCAGTGCTCGGGCTTGGACCATTGCGGAATCCAGTAGAATCCGGCCCGCAGGACGCGGTCGAGCGCCCGGCAGGCGACATCGAGGGCGTTGCGGCTGTCGGCGGCGATGATCGCCTCCAGCAGTACGTCGACGACCGGGTCGGCGATGCCGGCGAGGTTGTAGGAGCCGCGGGTGGCGGCCGCCTTCGACGACCAGGTGAAGCGCACGTCGTCGCCGGGCGTCGTGCCGAAGGAATAGCGGCGCACCAGCATGTCGAAGTCGAAGGCATCGGCGCGCGCCTGGAACTGGGCGGTGTCGACCACCCGGTAGCTGGCGGCGATGCCGAGCCGGCCGAGATTCTTGATCAACGGCGCGGTATGGCGCTCCAGGGCATTGTCGCTGTCGAGGAACTCGATGACGAAAGCCTCGCCGGCCGCGTTCTTGAGCTTGCCGCCGTCGATGGCCCAGCCGGCCTGCTTGAGCAGGCGGGCCGCCTCGCGCAGCAGCGTGCGGTCCTCGCCCGTGCCGTCCGAGACCGGCGGCAGCACCGCCTCGCCGAAGACCAGCGGCGAGAGCTTGTCACGATAGGGCTCGAGCAGCGCCAGCTCCTCCGGCGGCGGCTTGCCCGAGGCCATCATGTCCGAATTCTGGAAGAAGGAGGCGGTGCGGATATAGGACGAGAACATCACGTTCTTGTTCGTCCATTCGAAGTCGAAGGCCATGCCGAGGGCCTGGCGCACCCTGGGGTCGGCGAATTTGGATCGCCGCGTGTTGAAGAACCAGCCCTGCGCCGCCGAGGGCGTCTGGTCGGGCAGGACCTCCCGGCGCACGCGCTTGTCGTTCGCCGCCGGAAAGTCATAGCCCTTGGCCCAGAGCCAGGAGGTGAACTCCTCGCGGAACAGGAAGTTGCGCGCCTTGAAGGCCTCGAAGGCGACGGCGCGGTCGCGATAATATTCCCAGCGCAGCACGTCGAAATTGTTGGAGCCGATCTCGGTCGGCAGGGCCTCGCCCCACCAGCCCTTGACCCGCTGCAGCTCGATCGACTGGCCGACCGCGAAGCGGCCGACCTTGTAGGCGCCGGACGAAGGCTGGATGTCCAGCGTCGGCTGCTCGAAGTCGCGGCCGGCCCACCAGGCCTTGGAGAAGATCGGCAGCACCGCCACCAGGAGCGGCAGGGCGCGGCCGCGCCCGGGCGCGAGGGTGACGCGCACGGTGCGCGGATCCTCCGCCACCGCCTCGACGAAGGCGTGCAGCGGCTGGGAGAAGAAAGGATGTCCCTTCGCCTTGATGGTGTTGAACGACCAGGCGCAGTCTTCCGCGGTCAGCGGCGAGCCGTCGTCGAAGCGCAGGGCCTCGCGCAGCCGGAAGCGGTAGGTCAGCCGGTCGGCGGAAACGGCGACGCTCTCGGCCGCCTGCCCGTACACGGCGTCGGGCTCGTCATAAGCGCGGGCCATCAGCGTGGCGAAGCACAGCTCCAGGCCCGCGGCGCCGTCGCCGCGCAGGCAATGGATGTGCAGCGTGTCGAAGGTGTTGAAATTCTGGTTGCCGATCGTCTGCTCGATCTGGCGCGAGAACACCCCGCCCTTGGGCGCATCGGGGTTGACGTAGTCGAAGGCGGAGAAGCCCTTGGGATATTTCAGCTCGCCGAAGGTGGAGAGGCCGTGGCTCGCCGCGTCCTCGGCCCGGGCGCCCGCCGGCAGCAGGATCGTGGCGGCGCCGAAAGCACCGAGGGCGAGGACGTCGCGGCGCGTCGGGCCGGCCGGGCGCGCCGTCACTTCGGCGCCTCGCTCTTGGCCTTGGCCCCGAGCTTGCCGGGATCGGACCACCACACCGTCGGGAAGCCGCCGGTGGGTGACTGCTCCGGCAGGACGGCCGGGCCGGAGAACTTGTTCCAGCGCAGCGTCCGCCAGGTTGGCGAACGATAGTGCGGCACGACGTAGTTGTGGGCGAGCAGGACACGGTCGAGCGCCTTGGTCGCCGCCATCAGATCATCGCGCGAGGTGGAGAAGATCACGCGATCGATCAGCGCGTCGATGCCGGGATCCTTGATGCCCATGACATTGCGCGAGCCGCGCCGATCGGCGGCCTCCGAACCCCAGAACTCACGCTGCTCGTTGCCGGGCGACTGGCTCTGCGACAGCACGTCGGAGATGATGTCGAAGTTGAAGTCGTCGACCAGCGCCTTGTACTGGGCGGTGTCGACCGTGCGGATGGTGACGCCGATGCCGAGACGCTCCAGCGACGGCTTGTAGGCCAGGGCGAGCTTCTCCAGGGAGGGGTCGTCGAGCAGGATCTCGACGTTCATCGCCTCGCCGGTGGCGACATTGGTGAGCTTGCGGTTGCGGATTTCCCACCCGGCCTCCTTCAGGAGCCGCACCGCTTCGCGCAGATTGGCGCGACGCGCCTCGTCGGTGCCGTTCACCGGGTTCTGATAGGGGGTGGTGAACACCGAGGGCGGCACCTTGTCGCGGACCGATTCCAGGATCTTCAGCTCTTCGCCCTGCGGCAGGCCGCTGGAGGCAAGGTCATCGAGCCCGGCGAAATAGGAGCCGATGCGGGTGTAGAGGCCGAAGAACAGCGTGCGGTTCATCTCCTCGAAATCGAAGGCGAGGTTGAAGGCCCGGCGCACGCGCTCGTCCTTGAACTTGTCGCGCCGCAGGTTGAAGACATAGGCCTGCATCCGGCCGGAGCTGTGGTCCGGCACCTCCTGCTTGACGATGCGCCCGTCCCGCACCGCCGGGATGTCGTAGCCGGTCGCCCATTCCCTGGCGATGTTCTCCAGCTGGAAGTCGACCGCCCCGCCCTTGAACGCCTGGCGGATCACGCCGGGGTCGAGATAATAGTCATAGCGGATCTCGTCGAAATTGTTCTGCCCCTTCTCGCTCGGCAGGTTCTCCCCCCACCAGTCCTTGACCCGCTCCAGCGTGACGGAGCGGCCGGCCTCGAAGGACTTGATCCGATAGGGGCCGGAGCCGAGCGGCTTCTCCAGCGTGGGCCTGGTGACGTCGCGCGGCTTGCCGTCGGGGCCGGAGCCGGTCCACCAGTGCTTGGGCAGCACCATCAACTGGCCGACGATCAGCGGCAGCTCGCGGTTGCCGGCCTTGTCGAATGTGAAGGTGACCTCGCGCTCGCCGGTGGCCTCGGCCTTGACCACGTTCTTGTAGTACTGGCCGTATTGCGGATTGTTCTCCTTCCAGACGCCGAGGGACCACACCACGTCCTCGGGCGTGATCGGCTGGCCGTCGTCCCAACGGGCCTTGGGGTTGAGGCGGTAGGTGACCGAGCTGCGGTCCTCCGGGTACTTCACGGCCTCGGCGATCGAGCCGTATTGGGAGAACGGTTCGTCCTGCGACTGCGAGGTCAGGGTCTGGTAGATCTGGCCGACGGCGCCGGCCACCTGGCCGCGCACCGGCACCGGGTTGAAGCTGTCATAGGACCCGTAGGCCGACAGGCGGACCGTGCCGCCCTTCGGCGCGTCGGGATCGACGTAGTCGAAATGGGTGAAGCCTTCGGGATATTTCAGGTCCCCCAGCAGGGAGACGGCGTAGCGCCAGCCGTCCTGCCCGGCCGCATGGGCGCCGGCCGCGGCCGTCAGGCCGACGAGGGCGACACAGGCCGCAGCCAGGCCGCGCCGCAGCCGTGAATGGATCATCGGGGTCGAAAACCTGCCGGGCCGCATCGTCACATCCGGTTCGAGGGAGTCGAGCCAGACTACCCGCTGCGCGGCCGGCGGTGCAAATGACCTCGCCGTAATGCCCCGATCGCCGTGGAGCGCAGCCGCCGCGCGGCCGGCCCGCACGCCCTACCGCAGCCCGAGACGCTTCAGCAGCGCCTTGGCCCGGACGCGCCCCTCCCCCCGCGCGCGCTCCAGGGCGATGGCAAGCCGCATCCGCCAGGAGCCGCCGGGGGTGAGGTCGACCAGCCAGTCGGCGACGGTCAGCCGCTCGCGCCAGAGATGGTCGATCATCGGATGCCCGGGATCGGCGACCGAATCGATCGCCGCGATGCCCGGCTGGGCCAGGAGGTCGCGGGTGAGGGCGAGCGCCACCTGGACGCCGGGCGAGAAGCGGGCCTGGGCCTCGTCATAGGCGACCTTCCAGAACACGGCGCGGTCGGCGCCGAGAAGGCCTATGCCGGCGGCGATGGCCTGGCCGTCGAGCCTGAGCAGGTGCACGCGCATCCGCCCGTCCTGCGCCATGCCGCGCGCCGCGGCCCGCACGAAGGCGGCACGGTCGTCGCGCTGCAGCGTGGCGGTGCGGGCGCGCCGGCCCTTCCAGCCCTGCAGCTCGAGCCGGAGGAAGTCCTCCACGGCCCGCTCCACCGCCTCCGGCGTCGTCGCGATCTCGGTGGTGACCTCGCCCCGGTCCGAGAGACGGCGGAACTGGCGCTCCAGGTCCCGGCGCTTGCGGTGGCCGACGGCGCGCTCGATGTAGTCGCCCGCCTCCTGCGGCGCAGCCAGCGCGCGCTGGTGGCGGCGGAACGCCTGGTGACGCAGGCCGCGGGCGGCGGCCGCCTCGGCGAACATCCGGGCGGCCTCGCCGTCCTCGGGCAGGTAGGCGAACAGGGCAAAGCGGGCCGCGACCGGGCGGCGGCGGAGCCAGTCGAGCAGCGCCCCCGCGGCCTCGCGCCCGTGCCGGCGGTCGAGCAGCGGCGCGCCGAGCGGCGCATAATTGTGGGCCATGCCCTCGGCGAGGCCGAAGGGCAGGCCCCAGCGTCGGCTGGCGGCGGCGAAGGCCCACAACCCGGCGAGCCTCTGGCCGGCCGCATCGGTGCGCCAGATCGCGGCGATCTCGTAGCCGCGGGCATCGGCGAGCTCGCGCAGCGAAGCGGCGGCAAAGCCCGGCATCAGGAACGGGTTGGAGTCGATCGAGCGGGCCGCGAGGTCGCGCCAGGCCGGCGCTATGCGATCGAGGTCCTCTGCCGCGATCCGTTCCACCGCATAGCCGGCCCCCGTGCCGGCGGCGGGATCGCCGGATATGTCGCGCTCAGCTTGGGACGTCGACGCCATGGTCCTTTCTCCCGCCCGATCCGGTGCCGGATCAGGACGTCCGGCGCTTCGGACCGCCCCAATAGAAGACATGGAGGCCGAGACGCCGCTTGGTGATGACAAAGAGCAGGATCGATTCCATCACCAGCGCCGCGGTGGTCGCGACGGCCGCGCCCATCAGCCCGAGCCAGGGCACCAGGGCGAGGTTGAGGCCGATATTGGCGAGGAAGGCAAAGGCGTAGACCACGGCGCAGGCTCCCTGGTGACCAAGCATGTTGAGCAGCTTCTCCACCGGCCCGACCGAGGCGCGGGCCAGCAGCCCCAGCACCAGGATGGGCAGGAGGTGGTAGCCCTCGACGAAGCCGGGGCCGAAGAGCCAGAGCAGCGGCCGGCCAAGCGCGACGATAACCACCGCCATGGCCAGCGAGGGCAGGAAGGTCCAGCGGATCGAGGCCCGGACGAAGGCGTCGAGCTCATCCGGCCGGTCGCTGACGTGATATTCGGTGAAGCGGTGCGCCGAGGCCGCCGCCACGGCGAAGTAGACGAAGGCGACCAGCGCCACCAGCTTGGTCGCGGCATAATAGATCGCCACCTGGCCGGGCTCGACGAAGCGTTCCAGCACGATCACGTCGCAATAGGTCAGCGAGAGATAGAAGCCTTCGACCAGGAATTGCGGGAAGGCGATGCGCAGCCAGGTGCCCGGCGCATAGGCCTTGGGACCGGCCGGGACACGGCTGGGCAGGCGGCGGTTCAGCACCACCATCTGCCAGAGCGTCGTCACCCAGGTGGATAGGGTGGCCGCCCACATGGCGGAGACCGCGTCGGGCTCCATGCCGACGAGGTGCATGCCGGCCAGGATGGCGATCAGCAGCAGCGGCCGGACGAGGTAGATCGGCGCCATGGCGATGTTCGCCCAGTTGTAGGTCCGGGCGATGCCTTCCTGCACCTCGGTGACCACGAACAGCGGCAGGCAGGCCAGGCCCAGATAGAGCGGCACCAGGAGCCAGGGGTCGAGCCGGTCGCCGAACAGGGCGAGGCCGAGCGCGCCGAGCGCGGCGAAGCCGCTGCCGAGCCCGAAAGCCAGCCAGCGCCCGCCGTCGATGAAGCCGCGCAGAAGGTCCCATTGGCCCCGTTCGGCATAAGTCGGGATGAAGCGCTGCGTCGAGGATGCCAGGCCGATATTGGTGACGGTGCCGAGCAGGAGCACCCAGGTCCAGACATAGACGTAGATGCCGAACTCGTGCGCACCCATCCAGCGGGCCAGCACGATCTGGGTCAGGAAGGCAAGGCCGGCATTGGCAATGCGGAAGAGATAGGCAAAGCCCGCAAAGCGCTGCGCCGTGCCGCTGGCGCTGCGGTCGCCGAACCAGGCCAGGATGCGCGCGCGCATGGACCGCATCGCCCCCTTCGCTTCGCCCGGCCGGTCGGTCGTTTCAGCCATTCGCCCCTTCCGCTGCCTCCCCCACCGGTCCTGCCATGCCGAACGGCGGCGAGACGGCTCTCGGGTCTCGGGCGACGACAACGTCTCCTAGCAGCCGAGCTTTAAGAAACGGTGTGGCGGCCGCCGGTCCGGCTTTCGCAGTGCGGCAGCGTGCACTACATTGCACGGCATGAGGTCCCTTTTCGACTATCTCGTCCCCATCGCCGTCGGCGCCGTCGCGGTCGTGCTGATCTTCGGCCTGGGCAACATGATGAAGGGCGGCAGCCCGTCGCGGTCGCAGCAATTGATGCGCCTGCGGGTGATGCTGCAGGCCGTCGCCATCGTCATCATCATGGCGGCGATCTATTTCTCACGCAAATGAGCCGGCGGCTGAGCGCAGCCGTCCGGGGGCGGGAGGCGACATGGTTCGGCTGAACCGGATCTACACGCGCACGGGCGACGACGGCACGACCGGGCTGGGCACCGGCGAGCGCCGCGCCAAATGCGACATCCGCATCGAGGCCTACGGCACGGTCGACGAGACCAATGCCGCGGTGGGAGCGGCACGCCTGTTCACCGTCGAGGAAGATGGGGAGGTCGACGCCATGCTCGGCCGCATCCAGAACGACCTTTTCGACCTCGGCGCCGACCTGTGCACGCCCGAGAAAGGTGCCAAGGAGATCACCTGGACGCCGCTGCGCGTGGTCAAGGGGCAGGTCGAGCGCCTGGAACAGGAGATCGACGCGATGAACGCCCTGCTCGAGCCGCTGAAATCCTTCGTGCTGCCGGGCGGAACCCCCGGGGCGACGCTGCTGCACCAGGCCCGCACGATCTGCCGCCGCGCCGAGCGGCAGATGGTCGCGCTGGACGGCACGGAGGGCGAAGCGGTCTCGGCCAATGCCCTGCGCTACATCAACCGCCTTTCCGACCACCTGTTCGTCGCCAGCCGCTATCTCAACCGCAAGGCCTCGGGCGACGTGCTCTGGGTGCCGGGGCAGAACCGGTAGGTCCTCGCCGCCGCGCGAGGAAAAGCACCGCCGACGCCCCTTTCAGCCATCCGCGACGGCACTGCGCCCTGGCCAATCGCCATTGCGGCGGGAACAATGCCGTCCGGGGCGGGTTCCGGTTGCATGACAACCAGGAGAACGCAATGAAGGGACTGTTCACGCTCCGAGCCGTCATGCCCGCGGCCCTCGCCGGCCTGTTGGCCCTGGGAACGCCGGCCATGGCGGCCCCGATCGCACCGGCGCCGATCATGGATGCCGGGCCTGCCGCGGTCCAGGTGCGCGACAGCGACGCGTGGCGGCGGCGCGCGCCAGGCAGGCAGCACCACGTCAACCGGCCGGACAATCGGGGGTATCACGACGCCCGCCGCGCCTATGACCATCGCCGCTACGGCAACGCCCGGCGGGGCTACGACTATCGCCGCCCCTATGACGGCCGACGGGGATACGTCTACGACGAACGGCGCTACGGGCCCCGCTACACCTACCGGCACGGGCCCTATCGCCACTACTACAACGGCTACTATTACAGCACGCCCTGGTGGCTGGGCGCCGCCGCCGGCGTCGGTGCCGCTGTCGGCGCCGTCGTCAACACGATTCCCTCGGGCGACAGCCATGTCGCCTGGTGCCAGAGCCGCTACCGCACCTATGATCCGCGCACCGACACCTATATCGGAAAGGGCGGACGCGCCTACAGGTGCGTGAGCCCCTGAGAGCCGGTTCCTCCGGCTCTCGGCTCCGAACATGCGGCCGGCTCGTCCCGGCCGCGCCGATCGCCATCAATTTGTTTACCTTAACGGGGTATGAGAGAGGCATGACCAAGCGCCTCCTCCTCACCCTCGCCCTCCTCGCCTCGAGCGCGGCCCCGGCCGGCGCAGCGAGCTTCGAGGCCTGCCTCGCCGGGCTGCGCGGCCCCGCCGCCTCCGCCGGCGTCTCCCCAGCCGTCTTCGATGCCCAGACCCGCGGGCTGCAGCCGGACATGAGCGTCATCGACGCCATGAACAAGCAGCCGGAGTTCAAGACGCCGATCTGGGACTACATGGCCAGCCTCGTCGACGACGAGCGCATCGCCGAGGGCCGCAAGATGCTGTCGAAATGGGGCGGCGTCCTCGGCACGGTGCAGCGCCGCTACGGCGTCGACCCGGCGACGATCGTCGCCGTCTGGGCGGTGGAATCGAATTTCGGCCAGAAGGGCGGCGAGCGGCCGCTGGTGCAGTCGCTGGCCACCCTGTCGTGCTACGCCGGCCGGCGGCAAGGCTATTTCCGCAGCGAGTTCTACAACACGCTGAAGATCATCCAGCGCGGCGACGTCAAGGCGGAGCATCTCACCGGCTCCTGGGCCGGCGCCTTCGGGCATACCCAGTTCATGCCCTCGACCTTCCTGCGCATCGCCGTCGACGGCGACGGCGACGGACGGCGCGACATCGTCGACTCCGTGCCGGACGCCCTCGCCTCCACCGGCAACTACCTGCACCGGGCCGGCTGGGTGAACGGCGCGACCTGGGGCTTCGAGGTGGCGCTGCCGGCGAACTTCAACGCGGGCCTGGCCGGACGCACCAGGAAACGGGCCCTCTCGGCCTGGGCGGCGGCCGGCGTGAGGCGGGTCGACGGGTCGGCGCTGCCCAAGGGCGACCAGCGCGCCGCCATCCTGCTGCCGGCCGGTCCGCGCGGCCCGGCCTTCGTGGTGTTCAAGAACTTCGATGCGATCTACTCCTACAACGCGGCCGAATCCTACGCGCTCGCCATCGCCCACCTGTCCGACCGCATCCGCGGCGGCGGTCCGATCGTCACGCCCTGGCCGACGGACGATCCCGGCCTGTCGCGCGCCGAGCGCCGCGAACTGCAGGTGCTGCTCACCAAGCGCGGCTACGACGTCGGCACGCCGGACGGGGCCATCGGCGACAAGACGCGCGCCGCGGTCAAGGACGTGGAGCGCCGCCTCGGCTGGGCCCAGACCGGGCGGGCCGGCATGAAGATCCTGGTGGCGTTGCGCAAGAGCTGAGCAAGCCCGGCCTCGCGAAGGGGTCCGCAGCGTGGCGACGACGTCGCGCGCCACTTCGTCCGCCGGAGCTCCGTGACTGCCGGCCTGATCGCCATTCCCGCCCGCCGGGGCGTCGCCGCCCGGGTCGCTCGCGGCCGGGTCGCCCTGCCGAAGCTCATCCCGGTCGACGCGATGGCGCCGACGGTCGTGCATTTCTCCGTCGCCTGACCGCCTA
Organism: Labrys sp. Lb11; assembly: GCF_057554225.1. Taxonomy (NCBI): domain Bacteria; kingdom Pseudomonadati; phylum Pseudomonadota; class Alphaproteobacteria; order Hyphomicrobiales; family Xanthobacteraceae; genus Labrys; species Labrys sp. Lb11. The sequence continues at coordinate 243,509 of NZ_BAAJOT010000004.1, read as the reverse complement.
TCGGGAAGTGAACGAGATGATCGTCACCCCGGCGACGAACTTCGCCGCCTCGCTGCCGACGCGGGAAAGCCGGTAGGCGCTTCCGGCGCCGGCCGGAGTGGGCTACACCCCGTCGAAGCTCGACGGGATGGACGACATGACGATCAAGGCAGGAGCGGCGACCGCCGCCGCGGCGGCACTGGCTCTCCTCGACGCCTGTCCTCCAGCGTTCGCCGCCGAGGCGATCGACGGGGCCGGCCTGTCGCTCGCCTGGACCGTGCCCTTCGCCGGCCTGCTGCTCTCCATCGCCCTCGGGCCGCTGCTCTTCGCCCGCTTCTGGCATCACCACTACGGCAAGATCGCGCTCGGCTGGGCCCTGGCGACGGCGGTGCCGCTGGTGCTGGCCTTCGGCGCCGGCCCGGCGAGCCAGGCCGTCGCCCATGCGCTGCTCCTGGAATACCTGCCGTTCATCATCCTGCTGTTCACGCTGTTCACGCTGGCCGGCGGCGTGCTGGTGCGCGGCAACATCCACGGCAGCCCGGCGACCAACACGGCGCTGCTCGCCATCGGTGCGGTGTTCGCCAGCCTGATCGGCACCACCGGCGCCTCGATGATCCTGATCCGGCCGATGATCCGGGCCAATGACGACCGCCTGCACAATGTGCACGTGGTGGTGTTCTTCATCTTCCTGGTCTCCAACATCGGCGGCTCGCTGACGCCGCTGGGCGACCCGCCGCTGTTCGTCGGCTTCCTGCGCGGGGTCGACTTCTTCTGGACCACGCGGCACCTGGCGCTGGAGACGCTGTTCGTCGCCGGGCTGGCGCTCGCCGCCTTCTTCGCCCTCGACACCTGGCTCTACCGGCGCGAGGGCATCGTCCGCCCCGACCCGACGCCGGACACGCCGGCGATCACCATGGCCGGCGGCGTCAACGTCCTGCTGATGGGTGGGGTCATCGCCGCCATCCTGATGAGCGCGATGTGGAAGCCGGGGCTCGGCGTCACGGTCCTCGGCAACAGGCTGGACGTGCAGAACCTGCTGCGCGACGCCATCCTGCTCGGGCTGGCGGCGGTATCGCTCATGATCACGCCCTGGGCCTTCCGCCGGGAGAACGGCTTCGACTGGGAGCCGATCCGCGAGGTCGCCAAGATCTTCGCCGGCATCTTCGTGTGCATCGTGCCGGTCCTGGCCATGCTGACGGCCGGCCCGCGCGGGGCACTGGCGCCGCTGGTGGCGCTGGTGGCCCAGCCCGACGGCAGCCCGAACCCGGCCGCCTATTTCTGGATGACGGGCCTGCTCTCATCCTTCCTCGACAATGTGCCGACCTATCTCGTCTTCTTCGAGCTCGGCGGCGGCGACGCGCAGCAGCTGATGGGCTATGTGCCGGGGCGGGAGAGCATGGCGGTGACGCTCGCCGCCATCTCGTCCGGCGCCGTGTTCATGGGCGCCAACACCTATATCGGCAACGCCCCCAACTTCATGGTCTACGCCATCGCCCGGCAGAGCGGCGTGAAGATGCCTTCGTTCTTCGGCTACATGCTGTGGTCGGGCGCCGTGCTGCTGCCGATCTTCGTGGCGGCGACCTTCGTGTTCTTCCACTGAAGCCAGCGGTCCCCGGCCGCTCGGGCCGATGCCGGACCGGTCCGCTGCCGCCGCGGCCCCGGTCGACCTCAGGCGGCCTTGAGCAGCTTCTCGACCTCGTTGACGAGGTCCTTCAGGTGGAAGGGCTTGGACAGCACCTTCGCATCCTTGGGCGCGTTCGAATCGGGGTTGAGCGCGACGGCGGCAAAGCCGGTGATGAACATCACCTTGATGTCGGGGTCGAGCTCGGTGGCCCGGCGCGCCAGCTCGATGCCGTCCATCTCCGGCATGACGATGTCGGTCAGCAAAAGCTCGAACGGTTCCTCGCGCAGGCGGTGATAGGCGGACAGGCCGTTGTCGTAGGACGAGACCTCGTATCCCGCGTTCTGCAGGGCCTTGACGAGGAAGCGGCGCATATCGTTGTCGTCTTCCGCCAGAAGTATCTTGTTCATCTCAACGCCCTGCATGGCCTGCGAATCTCCGATGGCCCGCTCAATACTCCAGATAAGACCTCGACATGGTAAATGCCGGGTTTAGAATACCGGAAGAACCCGGCCTGGGCATCGGTGCGCGCCTGCTTTCCGGGCCGATGCGCCGGCCGGAATCGCAATCGCCCCTTGTGATGGCGGGCGACGCGTGGTCTTGTCAATGTGAAGACGCATTCCGCAGTCCGAGACGCTTTCGGTGGCCGAGAACGAACTGAACCCTGCCTTCGATCTCATCGAGCCGGTGGTGCTGACGGACCCGCTTTTCTTCAATTCGCCCCATTCCGGACGGGTCTATCCCAAGGCCTTCCTGCGCGCTTCCCGCCTTGACGCCACCACCCTGCGCCGCTCCGAGGACGCCTTCATCGACAAGCTGCTGGAGCCGGTCGCCCTGAGCGGCACGCCGCTGATGTCGGCCCGCTTCCCGCGGGCCTATCTCGACGTCAACCGCGAGCCCTACGAACTCGATCCGCGCATGTTCGAGGGACGGCTGCCGAATTTCGCCAACACCCGCTCGCTGCGCGTCGCCGGGGGGCTGGGCACCATCGCCCGGGTGGTGGGCGAAGCGCAGGAGATCTATGCGGCGCGGCTGCCGGTGGACGAGGCGCTGATCCGGATCGAGGAGCTCTACAAGCCCTATCACCGCACGCTCAGGCGGATGCTGAACAAGATCCACCGCCAGTTCGGCACGGCCGTGCTGGTCGACTGCCACTCCATGCCGTCGTCGAGCCTGGCCAAGGACGAGCGGCCACGCGCCGACATCGTGCTCGGCGACCGCTACGGCACCAGCTGCACCGCGGCGATCATGGATTGCGTCGACCTGACCTTGCGCGGCCTCGGCTACGCCGTGGCCCGCAACAAGCCCTATGCCGGCGGCTTCATCACCGAGCATTACGGCAATCCGTCCGCCGGCTTCCACGTCATCCAGATCGAGGTCAACCGGGCGCTCTACATGGACGAGCGGCAATTCGACCTGCTGCCCGCCTTCGACCAGCTCTCGCGTGACATGCTGGCGCTGCGCGACGCCCTGGCCGCCCTGCCCTTCGGCATGCTCGAGACTTTCAGCGCAGCCGCCGAGTGACCGGTATCGAGTCCCTTTCCGCGCACGAGGACCTGTGGGTCTTCGGCTACGGCTCGCTGATGTGGCGACCGGGCTTCCCCCATGAGGAGCGGGCGCTCGCCACCATGCACGGCCTGCACCGGGCCCTGTGCATCTGGTCGCACGTGCATCGCGGCACCCCGGAAAGGCCCGGGCTGGTGCTCGGCCTCGACCGGGGCGGCAGCTGCCGGGGCGTCGTCTTCCGCGTGGCGGCGTCACGGCGCGAGGAGACGGTGCGCTATTTGCGCGAGCGCGAGCAGGCGACGGCCGTCTACCTGGAGGCTCTGCACGAGGCCCGCCTCGCCGACGGCCGGCGGGTGCAGGCGCTGGCCTATCGGGCCGACCGGCGCCACGCGCAATATTGCGGGCGGCTGCCGCCGGAAACGCTGCTGGCGCTGGTGCGCCAGGGCGTCGGCATCTCCGGCGCCAATCCCGACTATGTGCTCGCCACGCACGACCATCTGGTCGAGCTCGGTATTCACGACGCGACGCTCGACTGGCTGGCGCAGCGCCTGCGTTGAGGCCCTGTCGTCGCGACGGAGGGCGAGCCGGATCGCGAGTATTCGCCCCACGGACGGCGCGGCGCGAAGTCTTCGCGTGCCTGCCCCCTTCACAAGACCGACATGATGCTTCACCATTATGGGCGTACGAGTGGTCGACTCGGACATCGGCCACAGGGTGCGAGGTCTGGAGTACGTCGTGACGGCGCATGTGTCGCCTGCCATGTTTCATCCGCAAGTATCCCCCGAGGCGTGCCCCGCTCTCGTGCTGAATGCCGATTACCGGCCGCTGTCCTATTATCCGCTGTCGCTCTGGTCGTGGCAGGACGCCATCAAGGCGGTGTTCCTCGACCGGGTGAACATCGTCTCCGAATATGACCGCACGGTGCGCAGCCCGACCTTCGAGCTCAGGCTGCCCTCGGTCGTGTCGCTGAAGACCTATGTCAAGCCGACGCGCAACCCGGCCTTCACCCGCTTCAACGTCTTCCTGCGCGACCGCTTCACCTGCCAGTATTGCGGCGCGCGCGAGGATCTGACCTTCGACCATGTGATCCCGCGCTCGCGCGGCGGCCAGACCACCTGGGAAAACGTCGTCGCCGCCTGCTCGCCCTGCAACCTGCGCAAGGGCGGGGCCATGCCGGCCGAGATCAACATGCACCCGCACCAGCGCCCCTACGCGCCGAGCCTGAACGACCTGCACCTCAACGGCCGGCACTTCCCGCCGAACTACCTGCACGAAAGCTGGCTGGACTACCTCTACTGGGACACCGAGCTGGATCCGTAGCGCTCGTTCGCGAGCGGGTGCTTGCGCGTGCCCTCCCAACCGTCGTGGCCGCATCAGGTCCGACCACGAGGCCCGGGTTGATTCACTTGTCGATGAACGGCTCCCGAGGCCGGATCGCCCCGTCGGGCGCAAGCCGGCCCGTCACCGCTTCCGCCGCGCGGCGATCATCGGGGCCATGACGCAGAGCAGTTCGAACATCATGGTGGCGCCGGCGAGCGCGGTCATGCCGCCGAGGTCGAAGGGTGGCGCCACCTCGACCACGTCGGCGCCGACGATGTCGACGCCGGCGAGCAGGCGCACCATCTCCTGGGCCTCGCGGGTGGTGAAGCCGCCGATCTCCGGCGTGCCGGTGCCCGGCGCCATGGACGGATCGATGCAGTCGATGTCGAAGCTGACATAGGTCGGCCCGTCGCCGGCGATCGCACGGGCCTCGGCCATCACCGCGGCGGGACCGCGGCGGACGAACTCCTCCATGTAGATGACGCGCACGCCCCGCTCGCGAGCCCAATCGTGCTCGTCGGGCGCGTAGATCGAGCCGCGGATGCCGATCTGCACCATGCGCGCGGGATCGAGCAGGCCCTCTTCGATGGCGCGCCGGAACGGCGTGCCGTGAGTGTAGGGATTGTCGCCGAAATAGGTGTCGTTCGTGTCCGAGTGCGCGTCGAAATGGATCAGGCCGACCGGCCGGCTCCGGGCGACGGCGCGCAGCACCGGCAGGGTGGTGAGGTGGTCCCCGCCTGCGGCGAGCGGCAGGGCGCCATGGGCAAGGATGGCGGCCATGCCCGCCTCGATGCGGGCAAGCCCGTCGGCGAGGTTGATCGGATTGACCGGCAGGTCGCCGACATCGGCGATGTTGGCGAGCGAGAACGGCTCGATGCCGGAGACATGATGCACCCGGCGCATCAGGCTGGACTGATTGCGCACCTCGCGCGGGCCGTGGCGGGCGCCGGCGCGGTTGGTGGTGCCGCCGTCCCAGGGAATGCCGGCCAGGGCGATGTCGAGCCCCGCCGCCGACGCGACTGCCGGCAGGCGCATGAAGGTGGAGTGGCCGGCAAAGCGCGGCACCTCGGCCGCGTCGACCGGCTGGAAGAAATTGTCGCTCATCTGTTCAGCCTTTCCGGACCCTGCCGGCGATCTCGACGATATGCCCAGACGATCCCCGGACAAGGCAGCTCGCAGATCGCGCCGCCCGCGGCAAGAGCAAAGGTGCGGCGGCCATCGCGGCCCGGCTCATGCCGGCCCGGCCGGCCGCGCCGCCGCGGCCCGCAGCTCGGCCTTGCGCTCCGGCGTCACGGCGCGCCAGTCGATGCCTCGCAGCGCCGCATCCATGGCGTAGAGCGCATTCAGGCTGATGCGCCGGCCATGGACGAAGCGCAGGCGCGCATAGGCGGCCGGCGCGCCCAGGGCGCGCAGCGCATCCTCGTCATGGACGTCGATCCCGGCGAGATCGCGCTCCATGGCCGGGCCGAGATTGGGCAGGAGGCCGATGCGCCGGGCCATGCCCGCTCCTACAGCAAGGTGACCCGGTCGTCCTCGAACAGGGCGGCGGTCAACCGTCCCGTGGCGTAGGCGCCGGTGTCGAGGTTGATACGGTTGCTCAGGAATTGCGGCTCGCGCACCGGCGTGTGGCCGTGCACGATCATCTTCTCGAAGCGATAGGCGGAATGGTGCAGCTCGTCGCGGATCCAGAGCAGGTCGTGCTCCTGTTGCGCGGCGAGGGGGATGCCCGGCCGCGCCCCGGCATGGGCGAAGAAATAGTCGCCGAAGCTGACGGAGAGCGGCAGGGAGCGGAAGAAGTCGCGATGGGCCGGCGGCAGGCACGCGCGGAAAGCCCGCTGCAGCGCCCCCGGTCCCAAACCGGAGCGGACGGGCACGCCATAGCTCTCCAGCGTCTCCAGCCCGCCCCAGTCCAGCCAGTGCCAGGTCTGCGGGCCGCCGGCCAGGAAATCGAGCAGCGCCTCCTCGTGGTTGCCCTTCAGCACCACGAGCTCGCAGCCGGCGACGCCGCGCAGCAGCCGGTCGACCACGCCGGCCGAATCCGGGCCGCGGTCGACCACATCCCCGAGGCTGACGACGACATGGCGGCGGTCCCGATGACGGGCCGCATGCTCCTCGGCCCGCCGCAGGATCGGCTCGAGCAGGGCGAGGTGGCCGTGCACGTCGCCGATGGCGACGACGCTGGTGCCGGGCGGCATGCGCGGCGGCTGCGGGAAGGGGACGATGTCGACCATGACGCTGCGACTCGGCGGGCTCTGCACCCGCCGGATCCCTTACCCCAGCGTTCCGGCGGGAGGAAGGCCGGAAGCGGATCCCGGAGCCTGCCCGGACCTTCGAGCCGTCCTCTCAGGCCCGCAGGCGCAGGTTCTCCGGATCGAACGGGCTCTCCTCAACGACCCGGGCGCGATGGGGCTTGCCCAGGATGGTGATGTCGAGTTCGGAGCCGATCTCGCCGAGGTCCGGACGCACCATGCCGAGCGCGATCGACTTGCCGAGGCGCCAGCCATAGGTGCCGTTGGTGCAGCGGCCGACCAGCCTGCCGTCCTTGAGGATCGGCTCGGAGCCGCGGGCGTCGACGTCGGTGACGCCGTCGACCTCCAGCGTGACGAAGCGGTTGGAGAAGCCCTTCTGCTGCCAGGCGACCAGGGCGTCGCGGCCGACGAACGCGCCCTTGTTGGGATGGACGAAGCGCTGCAGGCCGGATTCCAGCGGCGAATACTCGATCGAGAGCTCGCGCCCGACCAGCCGGTAGGACTTCTCCACCGACATGGACAGCATGGCGCGGATGCCGAAGGGCTTGATGCCGAACTCGGCGCCGGCCTCCATCAGGAGGTCGAAGATGGCGTTCTGCATCTCGATCTCGTGATGCAGCTCCCAGCCGAGCTCGCCGATGAAGTTGACGCGCAGCGCATGGGCGCGGGCATGGCCGACCGAGATCGGCTTGCCCGAGAGCCAGGGGAAGGCCTCGTTCGAGAGGTCGGTGTCGGTGAGCTTCTGCAACACGGCGCGCGACTGCGGGCCGGCGAGCACCAGCACGCCGTAGGCCTGCGTCACCGTCTTCATCCGCACCGAGCCGTCCGCCGGCAGCAGCTTTCTCAGGCAATCGTGATCATGGCGCTCCAGGGCGCCGGCCGAGACCAGGTAGAACACGCCCGGCGCGCTCTCGTACACCGTGAACTCGGCGCGCACGCCGCCGTTTCTCGTCAGCATGTGGCAGAGGGCGATGCGGCCCTGCTTCTTCGGGATCTTGTTGGCGAAGATCGATTCCAGCCAGTCGCGTGCGCCGGGGCCGGTGACGATGCACTTGGCGAAGGGCGACATGTCCTGCAGGCCGACCCCCTCGGTCACGCTCCTGATCTCGTTGCCGACATGCTCGAAATAGTTCGAGCGGCGGAACGACCAGACCTCCTTGACCCGGCCGTCGGCGTCGGGCCTGGGGTGGTTCTCGTTGGTGAGGACGTCCGGCTTGTCGATCGAGGCGACGTCGATGCCGTAGCCCGCCGGAGCGAACCAGTTCGGCCGCTCCCAGCCATAGACCGAGCCGAACACGGCGCCGAACGCCTTCATGCGGTCATAGCAGGGCGCCGTCTTCAGGGGGCGGGCGGCCGCGCGCTCCTCGTCGGGGTAGTGCGGGGTGAAGACATTGGCATAGGCCTCCTCATTCTTCGCCTTGAGGTAGCCGCGCGACGCGTAGGGGCCGAAACGGCGGGGGTCGACGCCGAGCATGTCGACGGTGGGCTCGCCGTCGACGATCCACTCGGCCAGCTGCCAGCCGGCGCCGCCGGCGGCGGTGACACCGAAGGAATGGCCCTCGTTCAGCCAGACGTTCGGCAGGTCCCAGGCCGGGCCGACGATCGGCGAGCCGTCGGGCGTGTAGGCGATGGCGCCGTTGTAGACCTTCTTGATGCCGACCTCGCCGAAGGCGGGAACGCGGGTCATCGCCGTCTCGATATGCGGGGCGAGACGATCGAGGTCTTCCTGGAACAGCTCGTACTCGGACTGGGCGTCGGGCCCGTCGACATAGCAGCAGGGCGCGCCGTGCTCGTAGGGGCCGAGGATGAAGCCGCCGTTCTCCTCGCGCATGTACCAGGAGGAATCGGCCTCGCGCAGCACGCCCATCTCCGGCAGGCCCTGCCTGTGGCGCTCCTGCACCGCCGGATGCGGCTCGGTGACGATGTACTGGTGCTCGACCGGGATGACCGGAATGTCGAGGCCGAGCATGGCGCCGGTCTGGCGGGCGAAATTGCCGGAGCAGGAGACGATGTGCTCGGCCGTGATGTTCCCCTTGTCGGTCTTCACCAGCCATTCGCCGGTGCGGGTGCGCTCGATGCCGAGCACGGTGGTGTAGCGGTTGATCTCGGCCCCGAGCGCGCGGGCGCCCTTCGCCAGGGCCTGGGTGAGGTCGGCGGGCTGGATATAGCCGTCGTCCGGGTGCTGGATGGCGCCGAGCAGGCCGCCGGTCTCGCACAGCGGCCAGATCGCCTTGACCTCGTCCGGGGTGAGGACGTTGACCTTGACGCCGAGCGTGTCGGCCACGCCCTTGTAGTACATGAACTCGTCCCAGCGGTCGCGGGTGCGGGCGAGGCGGATGTTCGACACCTGCTTGAAACCGACATGCTGGCCGGTCTCGGCCTCCAGGCGGCTGTAGAGGTCGACGGAATAGCGGTGCAGCTGGCCGACCGAATAGCTCATGTTGAACAGCGGCAGCAGCCCGGCCGCGTGCCAGGTCGAGCCGGAGGTCAGCTCCTTGCGCTCGATCAGGACGACGTCGCTCCACCCCTTCTTCGCCAGGTGGTAGAGCGTCGAAACGCCCACCACGCCGCCGCCGATCACCACCACGCGCGCCGTCGTCTTCATCGTTTCACCCGTTTTCCGATCGCGCCCGCACACTCGCTTATCGCGCCGCCCGACGATGTCGCGTATGGGCCGGGACATGATCCATATGCGACACCAGCAGGCGCCGCAGCGGCAAGGGCCTCCTCCCCAGGGAGTTTGCGCTCCGCCGCGGCTGACGATTGACTGCCGGGGCCGGGCCTGCCACTGACTCGGGGCATGTCCACATCCGACCCTCGCGCGGAGCCCGGCTTCGGCGTCTATGTGCATTGGCCCTTCTGCCTGGCCAAGTGTCCCTATTGCGACTTCAACAGCCACGTCCGCCACGGCGGGGTCGACGAGGCGCGCTTCGTCGCGGCCTACCGGCGCGAGATCGCCCACATGGCCGCGATCGCGCCGGGACGCACGGTGTCGTCGGTGTTCTTCGGCGGCGGCACGCCCTCGCTGATGGCGCCTTCGACGGTGGCGGCGGTGCTGGACGCGATCGGCGGCAGCTGGACGATCGCGCCGGATGCGGAAGTGACGCTGGAGGCCAACCCGACCAGCGTCGAGGCCGAGCGGTTCCGCGGCTACCGCGCCGCCGGCGTCAACCGCGTCTCGCTCGGCGTGCAGGCGATGAACGACACCGACCTCCGGAAGCTCGGGCGCATGCACAGCGTCGCCGAGGCGATGGCCGCGGTGGAGATCGCGGCGCGATCCTTCGAGCGCTTTTCCTTCGACCTGATCTATGCCCGGCCCGGCCAGACGCCGGCCGAGTGGAGCGCCGAGCTCGATGCCGCCATCGACCGGGCGGCCGAGCACCTGTCGCTCTACCAGCTCACCATCGAGCCGGACACGGTGTATGAGCGCCTGGTGGCGGCGGGCAAGCTGATCCCGATGCCGGAGGACGAGGCCCGCATCCTGTTCGACATCACCCGCGAGACCTGCGCGCGGCGCGGGATGCCGGCCTACGAGATCTCCAACCACGCCCGGCCGGGCGCCGAATCGCGCCACAACCTGGTCTACTGGCGCTATGGCGAATATGCCGGCGTCGGCCCGGGCGCGCATGGCCGCCTGATCGACACCGACGGCGTGCGCCAGGCGCTCTCCACCGAGCGCCAGCCGGAGATGTGGCTGACCGTGGTCGAGACCGACGGTCACGGCGTGGTCGAGCGCCAGGCGCTCAGCGACGAGGAGCAGGGCGACGAATACCTGCTGATGGGGCTGCGGCTGAACGAGGGCATCGATCTCGAGCGCTTCCGCGCCCTGCGTGGCCGGGCGATCGACGAGAGCCGCATCCGTTCGCTGGAAGCCGACGGGCTGGTCGAGCGCGTCGGCCCGCGGGTGCGGGTGACGCGCGAGGGCTTCCCGCTGCTCGACGCCGTCGTGGCCGACCTCGCCGCCTGACGGGCCCTTGCGGCGGAGGACCGATGCTGTCGCCGCTCGAACTGACCGGTCGGACCCGCAGCCACGTCGCGCAGTTCGAAGCGCCGCGCTTCGCCGCCATGCCGCGCGCGGGCGAGGCCTTCCTCGACATGAGCGCGGCGGCACGCCGGGACGGGCTCGAGATCGAGCCCGTCAGCGCCTTCCGGGATTTCGACACGCAGCTGCGGATCTGGAACGGCAAGTTCCGCGGCGAGCGGACGCTCTACGACGCCGCGGGCCGGCCGCGCGACCATGGCGCGCTCGCCGGCCGCGACCTCGTCTTCGCCATCCTGGAATGGTCAGCCCTGCCCGGCGCCAGCCGCCACCATTGGGGCACCGAGATCGACGTGATCGACCGGGCGGCGATGCCGCCCGGCTATCGCGTCCGTCTCCTGCCCGAGGAGACGGCGCCGGGCGGGCTGTTCCGGCCGCTGCACGCGTGGCTCGACGCCCATGCCGCCCGCTTCGGCTTCGTCCGCCCCTATGCAACGGAGCGCGGCGGCATGCATCCCGAGCCCTGGCATCTCAGCTTCGTCGAGGCGGCCGGGCCCTGTCTCGCCGCGCTGACGCCGGGCCTCGTCGCCGAGGCGCTGTCCGCGGCCGCAGACCTTGCCGGCCGCGACGTCGTGCTCGATCTCCTCGACGAGATCTTCGAGCGGCACGTCCGCAACGTCGACGAAGCGGCGGCCCTGCGCGGCAGGGCGCCACCCGTTCCTACCCCTTCTTCGTCGACAGGATGATCGACGACATCGTGCGCTCCACCCCCTCCATGGCGCCGACGCGGTCGATCAGCGTGTCGAGGGCGCCGATCGAAGGCGCCTCGATCACCACGATCATGTCGTAGCTGCCGCTGACCGAGTGCAGCGTGCGCACCTCCGGGATCTGCTCCAGCCGCCGCATCACCGCCGGGGCGAGCTTGGGCAGGGCGGTGACCAGGACATGCGCCATGACCCTGGCCTGCTCGGCCGCGTCCGACAGGCGCACCGTGTAGCCCAGGATGGTGCCGTTGCGCTCCAGGCGCTCCAGCCGGCTCTGCACCGTGGTGCGCGACAGGCCGAGGCGCCGCGCCAGCTCCGACAGGGAGAGACGGGCATTCTCGCGCAGCAGCGCGATCAGGGCACGGTCCGCATCCGTCGTCATTATGCCGATTCGTTTCGTCGATCTGTCGAATAGCCGCGTCATATCATCCGGATTGCCGGCTGCAAACCGGCGCGAATCGCGGGCATCCTGACGTCATCGCAGCGGGAGGGGTGCATCATGAAGCAGGTCGCCGTCGTCGGAGCCGGCAAGATCGGCAGCACCATCGCCGACATGCTCGTGGACAGCGGCGACTATCGCGTCGTGGTGTTCGACCGGGTGCCCGAACGGCTGGCGGAGCTGAGCCCGCGCGAGGGCGTGGAGGGCGTCGCGCTCGACATCGGCGCCCCGGGCGAGCTCGAAGGGGCGCTCTCGGGCATGTTCGCGGTGCTGAGCGCCGCGCCCTTCCATCTGACCAGCCATATCGCCGAGGCGGCGGTGGCGGCGGGCGTGCACTATCTCGACCTGACCGAGGACGTCGCCAGCACCCGCGGGGTCAAGGAGCTGGCACGGCGGGCCGAGACGGCGCTGATTCCGCAATGCGGCCTGGCGCCCGGCTTCATCACCATCATCGCCAACGACATGGCCAAGGGTTTCGACGAGCTGCACGATGTGCGCATGCGCGTCGGCGCCCTGCCGCAGTTCCCGTCCAACGCCCTCAACTACAACCTGACCTGGTCGACTGACGGGGTGATCAACGAGTATTGCGAGCCCTGCGAGGCGATCGTCAACGGCGTGCTGCGCGAGATGCCGCCACTGGAGGAGCGCGAGGAATTCTCCATCGACGGCATCCTCTACGAGGCCTTCAACACCTCCGGCGGCCTCGGCACCATGTGCGAGACGCTGCAGGGGCGGGTGCGAAACCTCAACTACCGCACCATCCGCTATCCCGGCCATGCCGCGATCATGAAGGTGCTGCTGCAGGATCTCCGCCTGGCGCAGCGGCGCGAGGTGCTCAAGGACATTCTGGAGAACGCCCTGCCCTCCACCGTGCAGGACGTGGTCATCGTCTTCGTCACCGTCACGGGCCTCAAGAAGGGACGGCTGGTGCAGGAGACCTATGCCAACAAGCTCTATGGCCGCGACGTCGGCGGCTCGTTCCACAGCGCCATTCAGGTGACCACCGCCGCGGGCATCACCGCCGTGCTCGACCTCCTGGCCACCGGCGCCCTGCCGACCCGCGGGCTGATCCGGCAGGAGGACATCACGCTCGAGGCCTTCCTCGCCAACCGCTTCGGCCGAGCCTACGCCATGGCGTGAGGCCACCTCGCGCCGCCGCGGCCCCTGAGAGGACACCGCGGTGACGCGGTGACGCTCATCGATCGAGGCCTCACTTCGGCGGCGCGGCGCAGCCCGCCGGCAGCGGCGGCGTGCCGAACCAGATCTCGAACGTGTTGGGCCGCGAATCGCGGGCGCCGCTCCACGAGGTCGACAGATCCTTGAGCGTCAGGGTCAGGCCGACGGACTTGAACAGGTCCGCCAGGGCCTCGGCGCGCTTGCGGTCGCCGATCTTGAAGAAGCGCAGCTCGTGCGATTCGCCCGACCATTTCACCGGCTGGATCGCCGGAATGGTGACGCCGGCCTTGTCGCCGTCCTTCATCTCGTCGAGCAGCAGGCCGATGCAGGGGCGCTGCGCGTCGGTGAGCGTGTGCACGAAGATGCGGCTCGGCAGGCGCGCCGTCGCCTCCTCATAGGCGGCGCTGACATCGCTGTTGACCTGGGAGGCCTTGCGCACCGCCGTCTCCAGGAGCGGCAGCAGGTCGCGGTCGGACGAGGTGTTGGCATAGTCGAGCTGGGCGGTGATGAACTCCACCGGCACCTTGTCGTTCTTGAGCAGGTACTCGAACATGGCGATGCCGTATTTGCGCTTTTCCGGCGTCTGGTCGGTGACCAGGTCGATCATGGTGCGCAGATCGGACAGGTTCTGCTGCCAGCGCGTGTAGTAGAAGCCGACGCCGGCCACGGTGAGCGGGATCAGCGCCGTCGAGATCAGTTGCGGCAGGACTTCGCGCCAGGGGCGGGGGAGGGACAAGACCAGGCTCTCAAAGGTTGTGCTCCGCCACGAGATGCCAGACGAGCATGGCGGCCGCCAGATCCTCCAGGGCCGCACCCACCGATTTGAACAGCGTGATCTCGTCCGGCGCCGTCCGCCCGGCATGGGCGCCGCGGGCGAGATCGGCCAGCGTCCCCCGCACATGGGAGGCGGCGATGGCGCCGGCCTGCACGGCCACGGCCACGTCGCCGCCCTCGGTCAGGGCCGCCTCGGTGTCGACGAACACGGCGGCGCGGCGCAATGCCTCATCGTCGGCCTCGCGCATCGACAGGTTGAAGGCGCCGACCAGGTCGAGATGGGTGCCGGGGCGCAGCCAGGCACCGCGGACCAGCGGGTCCTTCGTCAGCGTGGCGCAGGAGACGATGTCGGCCTCGCCGACCGCCGCTTCGAGATCGCGCTCGAAGCGGATGTCGAAGCCTTCCGCCGCCAGGGCGCGGACCACGGCCTCGCCCCGCTCGGGCCGATGGTTCCACAGCGTCACCTTGCGGATCGGCCGCTGGCTGGCATGGGCGCGCACCAGGAAGGGCGCCAGCGCGCCGGCGCCGACCACCGTGAGGCGCGTGGCGTCGGGCCGCGCGAGATAGGAGGCCGCCAGGGCCGAGGCGGCGGCGGTGCGCCAATGGGTGAGGCGGGTGCCGTCGAGCGTGGCGAGCGGCGCGCCGGTCTCGCCCGACATCAGGAGATAGACGCCGAGCACCGAAGGCAGGCCCCTGGCGCCGTTGGTCGGGAAGATGTTGACGAACTTGGCGCCGAGAAAGGCGCCCTGTCCCGGGGCGCCGCCGGTCCAGGCCGGCATCAGCAGCATGGTGGCGTGGTCGGCGCCAGCCCCGATCTCGTGATGATGGCGGACCGGCGTGACGACGCCGCCGGCGAAGGCGCGGCGCAACGCGTCGACCATCGCCGGAAAGGTCAGCCGCTGGTCGATGTCGTCGGCGGAGATGAAGCGCATGTCGCCCCCTGTCGGAAGGCCGGCAGGCGCACGCCTCCGGCTAGAGCAACGCGTTTTGGCGGAAACGCGCTTTGCTCCAACTCCTTGTTTCGACCCGTCCTTCCGACTTGACGCGATTCCGTCAAATCGCAAAACGCTTTTGGGAAGAACCGGCGGATCGGCCGTCAGAACGGCACGGGCGCCGGCAGGCCGCCGCGCTGCTGCTTCTGGTCGACGCCGCTCATCCGGTCGCGCAGGCGGTCGGCCTCGCTGCGGTGGCGCTCGGCTTCGACGCGGGCGACGCGCGCGGCCCGGCGGTGCCGGCCCTGCTTGAGCCAGGCCGCGGCCCCGCCGACGACGACGCCGACCATCAGCACCGCGAACATCACCAGGAACAGCGGCGCCTGGAAGGACAGCGCCGGGGCCGCGGGATTGAACGGGTCGAGCGACAGCGTGACCATCTGGCGATTCGCCACCGCGAACAGCAGCACGAGGATCGCGACGGGCAGGAAGACGAGGTAGAGGGCGATGCGCTTCATGCGGTCCTATCCCTTCTTCGGCTCGGCGGCGTCGGCCGGGCGGTTGAGGCGCACGCGCATGTCCTTGCCGGTCTTGAAGAAGGGGACGACCTTCTCATCGACCTTGACATGAGCGCCGGTGCGCGGGTTGCGCCCGACACGCGCCGGCCGTTCCTTCACCGAGAAGGCACCGAACCCGCGCAGCTCCACCCGATCGCCACGGCTCATGGCGCCGGAGATCTCGTCCAGGATGGCGTTGACGATATTCTCGACGTCACGCTGGTAGAGATGCGGATTGGTCTCCGCGATCTTCAGGACGAGTTCGGACTTGATCATCGCTGTACCCCTCGGAATGCGCTCAATCCTACGGCTCGAGACCTTTGCCTCAGATCCTCTAGGTGCTTGAGAAATCGCTACTTTTGCGCGCGAGGTTGCCAAACCGAAACGAGTCCGTCAAGCGCGCCCGGCTCCGTCGGGGAGCCGGCCCTGAGCACCGTCCCGACCAGCGGCACGCCCGCCTTGTCGGCCAGATCCGCCAGGGCCTCGGCGAAGAAGAAGCTGCGCGATTCGCTCGGCTTCTCCCAGTCCTGCACCGGCAACCCCTTGGCCACCCCCCTGCTCTGCTCCAGCCAGGCAATGGCGGTGCTCTCATCGCCGATGGCATCGATCAGCTTCAGGTCGAGCGCCTGCTGGCCGGTGAAGATACGGCCGTCCGAGACCACGCCGAGATCCTTGTCGCCATAGCCGCGGCGCTCCTTCACCAGCCCCTTGAACCAGCCATAGGTGTCGTTCACCACGGAGGCGAGCGCGGCCGCGGCCTCGGGACTGGTGGGCTCGAAGCCGTTGGGCGCCGCCTTGAGGGGCGAGGACTTCACCTCCTCCACCTTGACGCCGATCGTGTCGAGCAGCCTGGAGACGTTGGGATACTGCACCAGCACGCCGATCGAGCCGACCAGGGCGGTGCGGCGCGCCACCAGGCGGTCGGTGCCGATCGCGGCCATGTAGGCGGCGGAGGCGCCGAGGCCTTCGATCACCGCCACGGTCGGCTTCTTGCCCGAAAGCTTGCGCAGGCCGTCATAGAGCGCCTCGCCGCCGGTGGTGGCGCCGCCGGGGGAGTTGATCTGCACGATGACGCCCTTGGCGTTCGATGCGGCGATCGCGTCGAACAGCTTGAGGTTGGCGGTCTGGTCGCCGATGAAGCCGGCGATCTTGATACGCGCGATGTGGTCAGCCCGCCGGTTGAGCAGGTCACTGCCGCCGCTGGCCGCCAGGATGGCGGCGAGCGCGGCGGCGGCGGCGACGAAGGCCAGGACCCGCCACACCGACAGCTTCCGCCGCAGCCGGCGGCGGTCGACGAGAAGATCGGTCTCCAGCGACATGGTCGCGAACCTCGCGGGTGGTTTCAGGCGGCGGACCCTAAGCAGCTTCCCGTCACTTTCGCCACGATTGATTTTGCATTTTCGATGCAAAATCAATGCTGCGCATGTGAGCGGGCCCGCCAGACCCTGCTTAGCCGCGCGCGGACCGAGCGGCAAGGGCGCCGCCCGGCAAGAAGCCGGCGTGCCTTGAGCGTTTCGCGATTTGACGGAATCGCGTCAAGTCGCAAAGACGTGTCGAAACGAGGAGTTGGAGCAAAGCGCGTTTCCTCCGAAACGCGCTTTGCCCTAGGCGTCCGGCGTCAGGATGACCAGCTTCAGGTCGGTCCGGCCGGCCGGGTTGAGCGTGATCTGGCGAAAGCGCAGCGGCCCGTCCCGGGGATGCAGGAAGGCGCGCGCGCCGCCTTCGCGGCCGACCACCGTGTGCGCGTCCCAGGCCTTGGCGAAGAGCTCGCTGCCGCGGCCGAGATCGGCGACCAGGCGCTGCATCTCCGGCTCGTCCATATGGCGGATATAGTCCGCCCGGAACTCGGCCAGCACCCGCCGGGCCCGGGTCTCCCAATCCTGGATCAGGGTGCGGGCCGCGACGCTGAGGAAAATGAAACGCAGCAGGTTGCGGTCCGGCGGTTCGGCGTCGAGCCAGCCGGCGAACAGGTGCTCGGCCGCGGCGTTCCAGCCCTCGGCATTCCACAGATGGTCGAGCACATAGGCGGGGCAGGCGATCTGCGGCAGGGTTGCGAGCAGGGCCGGCGGCGCATTCGGCGCCCGCCCTTCGGCCGCCTTGGGATCGCGCTTGCCGGCGAGATCGAAGACATAGGCCCGCTCGGCCGGCGTGAGGCGCAGCACCGCCGCGAGCCGCCCCAGCGCATGGGACGAGAGGGAGATGTCGCGCCCCTGCTCCAGCCAGGTGTACCAGGTGGTGCTGAGGCCGCAGAGCTGGGCCACCTCCTCGCGGCGCAGCCCGGGGGTGCGCCGGCGCGGACCGCCGTCGAAACCGAGCATCGCCGGTGTCAGCCGGGCGCGCTGGGCCCGCAGGAACTCGCCGAGTTCCAGTCGCCGCGCCTGGTCCGTGTCCACCGCCTCCGTCTTCATGGCGCAAAACATACCAGTATAAAATTGGAACTGGTACCGGTGTCCGACAGTCCCTAGCCTTGCCGTATCGATCTTGCGGGGAAGGACGGACCATGACGGCGGGGCGAGGGCACGAAACCTTGGTGACGGATCAGTTCGGTCCGCGGGCGGCCGCCTATGTCGGCAGCCCCGTCCATGCGCAGGGCGCGGATCTCGACCTGATCGCGGCGGTGGCGCGCGACAGCCGGGCTCGGACCGTGCTGGATCTGGGCTGCGGCGGCGGACATGTCAGCTTCGCCGTGGCGCCGCACGCAGGCTCGGTGACCGCCTACGACCTGTCGGACGCCATGCTGGCGGCTGTGGCGGCCGAAGCGGAGCGGCGCGGCTTTGCCAACGTCACCGTGCGCAAGGGTTCGGCCGAGAAGCTGCCCTTCGCCGACGGCAGCTTCGACATGGTCGCGAGCCGCTACAGCACCCATCATTGGGGCGATCCCGCCGCCGGCATCCGCGAGGCCCGGCGCGTGGCCGCGCCCGGCGCCCGGGCGGTGTTCGCCGACGTGGTGGCGCCGGAGAATCCGCTGTTCGACACGTTCCTGCAGACGGTCGAGCTGCTGCGCGACCCCTCGCACGTGCGCAACCATTCCGTCGCCGCCTGGCGGGGCATGGTCGAGGCGGCGGGTTTTTCCGTCGATTCGGTGGTGCCGGCCCGCCTCAGGCTCGACTTCGCCGCGTGGATCGCCCGGATCGACGCACCCGACCTGCATGCCCGGGCGATCCGCTCGCTGCAGGCTGAGATGTCCGAGCCGGTGCAGCGTCATTTCGCGATCGAGGCGGACGGCACCTTCACCATCGACACGATGACGCTGGTCGCGACAGCGGCGTGACGCCGCCTTCCCGGCCGGGGGATCGGGCAGGCTGGCGCCTCTTTATCGGGACGCTCGACGACCCGGACATCGCGCCGCCGGGACGGCGCATTCGGACACGCAGCGGCATCCGCTGGTTCGTCGCCGACGACTACCTGGAGACGGTCGAGTCCTGAAGGGCCGGCCGGGCCTCCAGCCCCTTCATCAGCATTGCGACCACGGCCCGCGCCAGGGCCTCCCGGTCCGCCTCGCTCTCGCCCGGGCGCGGCCTGTACCACATCGACACGCCGTTCAGCCCGCCGAGCAGCGTCTTGGCCGCCAGGGAGACATTGGCCTCGGCAATCTCGCCATCGGCGATGCCCTGCTCGATGACGCGACGAAAGATCATCTCGTACTCGTCGCGCAGCGCGATCAACTCGCGCAGGGCGATGCGCTGCTGCGGCTTGAGTGCCATGCTCAGGCGCATCTCGATGCCCTGCTGCGCCACATGGTGATAGCCGAGCGCCCGCATCAGCAGCGTGACGTGGGCGATCGACATGTTGGCGAGGCGTTCGACGCTCCGGCTGCCGTCATCGAGAAACGGTTGCACATTGCTCAGCGTGTTGTGCAGCGCGCGGCGATAGACGGCGAAGAAGATGTCGACCTTGGAACGAAAGGAATAGTAGATCAGGCCCTTGGTGGCACCGAGACGATCGGCGATGTCGTCGATCTTGGTGGCCTCGAAGCCCCGTTCCATGAAGCAATCGGCAGCAGCGTCGAGGATGTAGAGAGTTTTATCCATCTCTGCATCAGGCTGGTTCGTCCCTTTGCGCATTCTGGATCGTCTTTCGGACCGGCGAAGGTTTAGCGTTACAAACTCTTTCGGGCCAATCTCGACCGCCCGGCCCAACGCTAAAGCGTCTTGCGATTTGACGGAATCGCGTCAAGTCGGAAGGACGCGTCGAAACAAGGAGTTGGAGCAAAGCGCGTTTCCACCAAAACGCGCTTTGCTCTAGGCTGGGCCGACCGGCTTCGAGTGTGCCTCCCTCGTCGTCGTCCGTAAGATCTTAGTGAAACGCGGCGGCGAGCGCCAGAGCGGTCATGGCCGCAGCGCTCGCCGCAACCGCCCCGGCGCCGGGCGGCGGCGATGTCAGAGCACCTCGGCCAGGATCAGCCGCTGCGAGGCGACCAGCGCCTTCACCGCCGCGCCGACCGAAGGCATGCGCGGATTGGCTTCGTGCGCCGCGACGGCGGCCGCGTCGGCATAGAGCTCGTTGACCAGGACGCGCCCCGGGATCGGGTTGCCCGAACGCTCCACCCCGCGGATGACCTCGAAGCGCAGGCAGCCCGGCTCCTCGGCCAGGGTGGCGCGGGCATGCTCGCCGATCACCTCGAGAAAGGCCTCTTCCCGGCCGGGCAGGGTTTCGAATTCGACGATGATCGCCATCTGAGGCATAAGGCCGTCTCCTGATTGGGTCCGAGGTGCCACATGCCCGACGAAACCGCGCATCGCAACCCGCCGAACGCCGCCCCGGGCAAGACCCTCGCGCCAGCGGCCCGGCGCGCCCTCGAGGAAGCTGCCGCCCGCCGGGCCACCGCGGCCGACGCGCCGCCGCCGGCCCGCGAACTCAACGGCCGCGAGGGGCCGGAGCCGGTGCGCTACGGCGACTGGGAGATCAAGGGCCTCGCCTCCGACTTCTGACCGGCGGCCTCAGCCGGAGAACCGGTCCTTCAGCCATTCGCGGATGCCATAGCCCATATAGACCGCCCCCAGGACCTGGCGCCGCAGGCCGGGAACGGGAAAGCGCGGCGGCAGCTCGGCCAGCGGCGCCGGCACGTCGACGGCACCGGAATTCGAGGCGCCGATGGCACGGGCGATGTAGCGGCCGGCGAGCGGGGCCGCCAGCACGCCGGAGCCGTGATAGCCGAAGCCGTAATAGACGGACGGGTCGTCCGGCACCCGGCCGACCGAGGGCGCCAGCTTCATCGACAGGCAGACCAGACCGCGCCAGAAATAATCGGTCTGGATGCCCTTCCACGGCGGGAACAGCTCGCCGATGCGCCGTTCCATCCAGGCGCGCATCGCCGCCGCGGCCGCCGGCGTGCCGGAGGCATCGCCCCGGGCGCCGAACAGGAAGCGCCGGTCCGGCAGGAGACGGTAGTAGAACAGCAGCTTGCGCGTGTTGGAGACCGGCGTCTCCGTCACGTAGGGCACGGCCTTCAGCTCCGCCTCGGCCAGGGGGCGGGTGACGACGATGTTGGAAAGGGCGGGCCAGGCGCGGGCGTCCATGGCGCGATGCAGACCGTCCGGCATCCAGCCATTGGCGGCGACGACGACGCGGCGAGCCGTCACCGTGCCGCCCGGCGTCACCAGGCGATGGGCCGCGCCGTCGCGCTCCCAGCGCTCGACCGGCGACTCGGCGAAAAGCCTGGCGCCGCGCCGCTCAGCCGCCTCGGCAAAGCCGATGGCATAGGCCAGCGGATGCAGCCCGCCGCCGCCCTCGACGTGGAAGCCGCCGAACTGCTCGGTGCCGCCGTGACCGATCTCGGTGAACGCCTCGCGCGAATAGATCTGCGTGCGGATGCCGACGCGGGCGTAGGCTTCGGCGTCCTCGGCGAAGCCGCGCGCCGTGCGCGGATGGTGGGCGGCGTCGAGCGTGCCGTCGCCCTGAAAGCGGATGTCGAAGCCCTCTTCCCGGGCGAGTGCCTGGGGAAAATCCGCGGCCTCGCGCAAGTCGCGGAAGAAACGCCGCGTCTCGTCCAGCCCATAGCGCCCGATCAGGTCGCCGATGCCCATCTTGGTCGGCGGATAGGTGACGAAGCCGCCATTGCGGCTGGAAGCGCCCCAGGCGATCGGGCCGGCTTCCAGGACCACGGCGTCGATGCCGTGGTCGCGGGCGAGGTGATAGGCGGCCGACAGGCCGGTATAGCCGCCGCCGATGATGGCGACGTCGCAGGCGGTGTCGGCCGAAAGCCTGGGAAAATGCCGACGCTCGACACTCGCCTCCCAATAGGAAGGCTGCAGCCTGCCGGCGTCGTAGAGCGATCGGTCGAAGACGGGCGTGAACACCCTAGTCCGCCTTGCCGGTGCCGATGCCCTGGAGCACGGTGTCGAGCACCTTGTCCATGAAAGCCGCGTCGGGCGCATCGGCCCGCATGGCGAAACGGTGGAAGATCGGCGAGAAGACCATGTCGACCACCAGGTCGGGGTCGACGTCGGCACGGATCTGCTTCTTGCGGATGGCGGCGACGACCAGGCCGCGCGCCACCTCGCAGCGTCGCCGCATCACCACCTCGTCGACGCGCCGGCGGAACTCCGGATCGAGCTGGGCTTCGGCGATCAGAGCGCGGTAGGCGCCCTGCAAGCCGCGGCTCGGCAGGAGCGCCACGATCTGATGCAGGTAGCGGCGCAGGTCGTCGATCGCGTCGCTGCTCAGCATGAGCGGCGAGAAGGTCTCGCTCGAACGGGCGAGATAGGCGTCGAGGATCAGATCGGCCTTGCTGTCGTACCAGCGATAGATGGTCTGCTTGCCGACCCCGGCTAACGCCGCGATGCGTTCCACCGCGATGTCACGGTAGGGCACGGTTTCCAGAAGATCGGCGGCAGCCGCGAGAATGGCCTTGTGCGTTTCCATGCAACGGGGCCGCCCGACGGGCCTCGTTGCTTGTGCCGCGACTGCCATGACGCTCTCCTCAACACCGGAATACCGCACTGCGATGGTGGGATTTTTCCACTGATAAGACAAGGAAAATGACTATCACGGACTTGTGGCCAATTCACGCTCCGCCGCCTTTCGGGCGACGGCGGCGAGGCTTGCGGGAGGGTGCCGTGCCCCGGCCCGACCTGATCGACGCCGGTTCCGGGAATCGGCAGGACCGACCCTGAAGCGGGGGCGGAACAACCGCCGCGCGACACCTCCGAGCGGCCGCTCAGCCGTCGGCGCCGGGAGCCCGCGCCTGCTGCGCCACGCGGTCGGGCGCCCGGCCGACGGCGTCGGCCTTGCGCACCGCGCGGTTGTCGGATGTCTGGCAGTCCAGCGTGTCCGCGACCGGGCCTGTCGGGACGGTCGGCGCGAAGTCGATGGAGGCGACCACGTCGCCCTGCTCGTCCTGTCCGACAGGGGTGCCGGCGACCGAGAAGAACTTCACCTCGCCCGGCGCCAGGCGCTCGAGCGGGAAGGAGCCGAGCGGCTTCCCGTTGCGGCTGACGGTGAGGGCGACGCGGCCGGGTGCGGCGAAGAAAGCACGGTTGCCGACATTCTGCACCACCACGAAGATCGCCAGCGCCGGACCGTCGGCCGTGGTCACCCGGCGAATGTTCATGCCGTTGACCGCAGGCGCCGGGCAGTTGGGAAAGTCGGCCAGTCCGGTCGGCAGCACGGGCACCCGCGGCAACGTCCGCGCCTTCGGCACCGCAGGCGCGGACGCGGCGTTCGGCAGGGTGGAGCCGAGGGACGCCAGCAGGGCCACGGCGGCAAGGATCGCGGGAATGAACGGGCGCATCGGCATGTCTCCCGCCGGCGCGGATTAACCGCTTGGTAACCATCGCCGACGAGACAATGTAGCGCCGCGCCGCCCGCGCCCGTGTGCCGCCCAGCACATGGGACGCAGCGGCGCGGACCGATGTTTCCCCGAGGGAGGACTTTCGGCCGGAGTCGCGGGGAGAGTACAGTGCGATGATTCGGGGCTCGCGAGAGGCTGAAGGCGGAGTTGGTCCGCCGCGGTGCCCCAAGAAGGGATCGATGATGCCGGGACGCTGGGGGTTCCGTCGCTGGCCATGCGCAGGTGCCGGCCGCCGTGCGCGGCGGCAGCTCGGGCGCATCCGGCGGTGGGCTCGCGCGAACCGGATCGCCGCGCTGCTCCTGGCCGCATCCGCCGGGGCGTCCCCCGCCGTCGCGGCCGAAGCCGCCGGGCAGGACACGACGCTGCACCGGATGATCTCCGCCTTCGTCGCCTTCAAGCACCAGGATCTGTTCGGTCTCGCCTTCTTCATCGGCCTGATGGTGTTCACCATCACCGTCGCCATCCTGCATATCCGCGCGCGCACCGCCTGGGGCAAAGCGGACGACAAGCGGCGGGCCGAGCTCGAAGCCCTCGGGGGACGCCTGGACCGGGCCGAGGCGCTGCTCCAGTCCGAGCCCCAGGTCATCGCGGTCTGGACCGGCGCCGCCGAAGCCCCGACCATCACCGGCGGCCTGCCCGGCATCGACATTCCCGCCCGGCCCGGCCCCTTCTCGGCCGCGGGCTGGTTCGGTCCGGACGACGGCCGCGCCCTGGAGCAGAACGTCGAGGCCTTGCGTACGCGCGGCGAGACCTTCCGGCAGGTGGCGCGGGCCCGGACCGGCGCCTTCATCGAGGCCGAGGGCCGCGCCATCGGCGGGCGGGCGGTGCTGCGCCTGCGCGACGTGACCGGCGACCGGCTGGAGCTGGCCCGCCTGGCCGAAACCCACCGGCGGACGGTGGAGGAGGCCGGCGTGATGCGCGCCCTGGTCGACGACGCGCCGCTGCCGCTGTGGCTGCGCGACCAGCATGGCCGGCTGAGCTGGGTCAACAAGGCCTATGCCCGGGCGGTCGACGCGGCGGACGAGGCCGAGGCGCTGGCGCGCGAGGTGGAACTGCTCGACCGGCCGGCGCGGGAGGATGCGCAGCGCAGCCGCAACGCCGGCAAGCCCTATCTCAAGCGCGTCCCGGCGGTGGTCGGCGGCGCCCGCCGCATCCTCGACGTCATCGACGTCCCCTCCCCGCGCGGCTCGGCCGGGCTGGCGATCGACGTCTCCGAGCTGGAGGAGGTGCGCGCCCGCCTGGAGCGGCAGATGCAGGCCTATGCCGGCACCTTCGACCAGATCGCCACGGCGGTGGCGATCTTCGACGCCGACCGGCGGCTGACCTTCTACAACACCGCCTATCGCAGTCTCTGGCAGCTCGACGCCGCCTATCTCGACGAGAAGCCGCGCGACGGCGAGATCCTGGACCGGCTGCGTGCCCATCACCGGCTGGAGGAGCATGCCGACTTCCGCACCTGGAAAACCAAGCTGCACGAAGCCTACCGGTCGCTCGAACCGGTCTCGCATCTGTGGCACCTGCCCGGCAGCAAGACCCTGCGCGTCGTCACCACGCCCAACCCGGCCGGCGGGGTGATCTACCTGTTCGAGGACGTGACCGAGCGCTACGACCTGGAGGCGCGGGTCAACGCCATGGCGCGGGTGCAGGGCGAGACGCTCGACAATCTGAAGGAGGGCGTGGCCGCCTTCGGCTCCGACGGCCGGCTGCGCCTGTCCAACCCGGCCTTCGCCGCGATGTGGAAGCTCTCGCCGCAGGACCTGGGCGAGCGGCCGCATATCGACGCCGTCGCCGCCAGCTGCGCGCCCCTGTTCGACGATGCCGAGATCTGGAGCGCGCTCAAGGCCGCCGTCACCAGCTTCGGCGACCGCAACCCGCGGAGCCACCGCATGGCGCGGGTCGACGGCAGCGTCATCGACGTCGTCACCGCGCCGCTGCCCGACGGCGGCACGCTGCTGACCTTCACCAATGTCACCGACACGGTGAACTTCGAGACCGCCCTGGTCGACAAGAACGAGGCGCTGGTCGAGGCCTCCCGCCTCAAGAACGCCTTCGTCCACCACGTCTCCTACGAGCTGCGCTCGCCGCTGACCAACATCATCGGCTTCGTGCAGCTCCTGGCCGACGGCGCGGCCGGCCCACTCAGCGACAAGCAGCGCCAATATGCCGGCTACATCATGACCTCGTCGGATTCGCTGCTGGCGATCATCAACAACATCCTCGACCTCGCCACCATCGACGCCGGCGCCATGACGCTGGAGGTCGGCGAGATCGACATCCGCACCACCATGCAGGCCGCCGCCGAGGCGGTGCAGCCGCGCCTGACCGAGACGGGCGTGACGCTGACCATGGCGGCGGCGGGCTCGATCGGCGCGTTCGAGGCGGACGGCAAGCGCGTGCGCCAGGTCCTGTTCAACCTCCTGTCCAACGCCATCGGCTTCTCCGACCGCGGCGGCACGGTGTCGCTGACCGCCGAGCGGCGTGCCGACGCGGTGGTGTTCCGGGTCGAGGACCGCGGCCGCGGCATCCCGCAGAAGGTGATCGACCGCGTTTTCGACCGCTTCGAATCCTATGCCGGCGGCACCGACCACCGCGGCGTCGGCCTCGGCCTGTCGATCGTGCGCTCCTTCGTCGAACTGCATCACGGCACGGTGGAGCTGACCTCGAGGGAGGGGCATGGCACCATCGTCACCTGCAGCTTTCCCGACGTGACGGCGATCCGCCGCGCCGCGGCCGAATGACCCGGCCCAACCACACGAGCCTCGCCATGACTGGTTCCATCCCCCCGTCGACGCCGCTTCAGGCCCCCGCGGACCGCTGCCCGGTTCCGACCCGCCGGCCCCGGCTCGGCCTCCGATGCGCCCGACCGCGATGACGGCGCCGCTGACCACCTGGACGCTCGACCTGCCGACCGAAACCGACACGGTCGGCTTGGCGCGCGACATCGCCGCCGCGGTCAAGGCCGGCGACCTGGTGACGCTGTCGGGCGACCTCGGCGCGGGCAAGACCGCCTTCGCACGCGCCCTGATCCGCGAGCTGGCCGCAGACCCGGCTCTGGAGGTGCCGAGCCCGACCTTCACGCTGATGCAGGTCTACGACACGCCGGCCTTCCCGATCGTCCATGCCGACCTCTACCGCATCGCCGGCCCCGACGACCTGGCCGAGCTCGGCTGGGACGAGGCGGCCGAGGGCGCGCTGGTGCTGGTGGAATGGCCGGACCGCGTCGGCGACGCCCTGCCGGCCGACCGCCTCGACATCGCCCTCACCGTCGCCCCCGGCGGGGCCGCTCGGCACGCGGTGGTCACCGCCCATGGCGCCCTCGCCCGGACACTCGCCCGGGTGGCCGCCGTCGGCGCCTTCCTGCGCGAGACCGGCTGGCAGGCGGCGCAGCGCGCCCATGTCCAGGGCGATGCCTCGACCCGCAGCTATGAGCGGCTGACGCGCGGCGAGGAGACCGCCATCCTGATGAACGCGCCGGCGCGCACCGACACCGCGCCCGTGCGCTATGGCCGGCCCTACAGCGCCATCGCCCACATCTCGCAGGACGTGAAGCCCTTCCTCGCCATGGCGCGAGGCCTGGCGGACCGCGGCTTCTCGACCCCGGAGATCCTGGCCGAGAACCTCGAGACCGGGCTGGTGCTCCTGGAGGATTTCGGCACCGAGGGCGTGGTCGATGCCGACGGCCCGATGCCCGAGCGCTACGGCGTCACCATCGATCTGCTGGCGACGCTGCACGGCCTCCCGCTGCCCGACACCCTGCCGGTGGCGCCGGGCATCACCCACGAGATCCCGCCCTTCGACCTCGGCGCGCTGGAGATCGAAGCCGAGCTGATGCTCGAATGGTACCTGCCGCTGCTCGGCGCGCGCCAGCTCTCCCAGCGCGACCGCGACAGCTTCACCGGGCTGTGGCGGGCGCTGTTCGCGCCGATCCTGCAGGGGCCGAAGACCTGGCTCTTGCGCGACGTCCACTCGCCCAACCTGCTCTGGCTGCCCGGGCGCAAGGGCATCGAGCGCATCGGGCTCCTGGATTTCCAGGACGCGATGATCGGCTCGCCGGCCTACGACGTGGCGGCGCTGTGCCTGGATGCCCGCGTCACCGTGCCGGAGGAGCTGGAGCTGCAGCTCGTCACCCGCTACGTCCGCGCGCGCCTCAAGGCCGACCCCGCCTTCGACGCGGCGGCCTTCGCGCGCGACTACGCCATCATGGGCGCACAGCGCACCACCAAGATCCTCGGCATCTTCGCCCGCCTCGACAAGCGCGACGGCAAGCCGGGCTATCTCAAGCACATCCCGCGGGTGCGCACCTATCTGGACCGGACGCTGGCCCATCCGGCCCTGGCTGAGCTCAGGGCCTGGTACGAGGCCTTCGTGTTCTCGGCCGAAGCCGGGACCGGGCAACCATGACCGGGCGCCCCTTCGACCATGCCATGCTGCTGGCGGCCGGGCTCGGCAAGCGCATGCGCCCGCTCACCGATGTCAGGCCGAAGCCGCTGGTCGAGGTGGCCGGCCGCACCCTGCTCGACCATGTGCTCGACCGGCTGGAAGCGGCGGGCGTCGGCACGGTGGTGGTCAACGTGCACTATCTCGCCGACCAGATGGAGCAGCACCTGGCGCGGCGGACCTCGCCGCGCCTCCTGATTTCGGACGAGCGCGACGTCCTGCTCGACTCCGGCGGCGGGGTGAGGAAGGCCCTGCCGCTGCTGGGCGACAGGCCCTTCGTCGTCTGCAACTCCGACAGCTTCTGGATCGAGGGTCCGACCTCGAACATCCGGCGGCTCGTCGCCGCATGGGATCCGGCCGCGATGGACGTCCTGATGCTGGTCGCGGCCACGGCCACCAGCGTCGGCTTCGACGGCGCCGGCGACTATTTCCTCGACACGGCCGGGCGGCTGACGCGGCGGCGCGAGCGGGCGGTGGCGCCCTTCGCCTATGCCGGCGTGCTCCTGATCAAGCCGGAGCTGTTCACGGGCATGCCCGAGATCTTCTCGCTCAACCGGCTGTTCGACGCGGCCGAAGCCAAGGGACGGCTGTTCGGCCGCCGGCTCGACGGCGTCTGGCTGCATGTCGGCACGCCGGCCGCCATCGGCGAGGCCGAGGCCAGGATCGCCCACTCGACCACCGCCTGAGCCGGACAGGCGCGCCGGCACGCAATGGTTGACGGATCCTTCATCGGACCCTGCGAAAGTCATGGCACCGCTGCATGGCAGCCCGTGCAATTTCACACAGCTGTCGCGCTCGCAAACGATTAGCACGGTGCCCACATGACGAATCTCTCGTAGGACGTACTTCCATGCTGATCGCAGCTTCCATCTCCGCCCTGGTGACCCGGGTGAAGGCCTATCTGGCCTATCGCCGGACGCACCGGGAGCTCACGCGCCTTGACGACCGTGCGCTTACCGATCTCGGCATCCACGCCGGCGCCATCGGCAATCTGTTTCGCAACGACATGCGCTGAGGCGCCGTCCGGCGCCGGTCCCGGACCGGCCCGCGACAAGACCCTCCGCATCCCGGCGGCGCCGTGACCGTCGCCGCCGGGATGTGCTAGAAGAGCGCTCCCGCCCCGGAGCGCCGCCATGCCCGACATCACCGCCATCCTGGTCTTCGCCGGCGCCCTGTTCGTCGCGGCGGCTTCCCCCGGGCCGGGCATCGCCGCAATCGTCGCCCGCGTGCTCGGGCGCGGCACCGATGGCGCCATCGCCTTCACCGCCGGCGTCGCCCTCGGCGACGTGGTGTGGCTGACCTTCGCGGTGGCCGGCCTGGCGATGCTGGCCCAGACCTTCCAGGCGGTGTTTCTCGTCGTCAAATATGCCGGCGCCGCCTACCTGCTCTATCTCGCCTGGAAATTGTGGACCGCTCCCACGCTGGCCCACGACATCGTCGCGGCCGCGCGCGAGAATCCGGCCAGGCTGTTTCTGGGCGGGCTGGCCGTGACCATGGGCAATCCCAAGGTGATGGTGTTCTACCTGGCGCTGCTGCCCAATCTCCTCGATCTCAACACGATCGGCGCCATCGGCTATGCCGAGCTCGTCGGCGTCGTGCTGGCCGTGCTGGCCGTGGTGTTCTCCAGCTACATCCTGCTCGCGGCCCGGGCCCGGCGCATGTTCACCTCCACCCGCGCCATGCGGGCGATCAACCGCGCCACCGGCACGGTGATGGCCGGCGCCGCCGTCGCGATCGCGACGCGCTGAGGGGCGCCCCGATCCGAGCGGCGGCGGAGAACGCCGACCGCAGATGGAGGCCGATGCCTTCCACGCGATCGACTTCACGCCTGCCGCCCGCCCGCCGTGCAATCGACCGAATGGCTGGCCCGGCCTTTGATCCGCGCCCGTCGCGCCATCGCGCGACGGCCTGTCTGAAAAAGCCCGTAATCGATTGAAAATAAAAGCAAAACGAGGGCCGATTTCACATGAAATCGGGGGCGGGAACGCTTATATTGAGGGTCGAATCATCAACGAGAGTCGAGCGACCGCGCATGGCCGAAGCCGCACGTTCCGAAGAATCCGAAAACACCTATGGCGCGGACAGCATCAAGGTCCTCAAGGGCCTGGATGCCGTGCGCAAGCGCCCGGGCATGTATATCGGCGACACGGATGACGGCTCCGGCCTGCACCACATGGTCTACGAGGTCGTCGACAACGCCATCGACGAGGCGCTGGCCGGCCACGCCACGCTGGTCACGGTCACGCTCAATCCCGACGGCTCCTGCACCGTCACCGACAATGGCCGCGGCATCCCCACCGACATCCATCCGGACGAAGGCGTGTCGGCAGCCGAAGTGATCATGACGCAGCTGCATGCCGGGGGCAAGTTCGACCAGAACTCCTACAAGGTCTCGGGCGGCCTGCACGGCGTCGGCGTGTCGGTGGTCAACGCGCTGTCCTCCAAGCTGACCCTGCGCGTCTGGCGCGGCGGCCACGAGCACGCGATGAGCTTCACCCACGGCGACGCCGATGCGCCGCTCGCCGTGGTCGGGCCGGCCGGCGACATGCGCGGCACCGAGGTCACCTTCCTGCCCTCGCCCGCCACCTTCACCAAGGTCGACTTCGACTATGCCACGCTGGAGCATCGCCTGCGCGAGCTCGCCTTCCTCAATTCCGGCGTACGCATCGTCCTGACCGATCGCCGCCATGGCGGCGAGAAGAGCGAGGAAATGATGTACGAGGGCGGCCTGGAAGCCTTCGTGCGCTATCTCGACCGCTCCAAGACGGCGCAGATGCCCGCGCCGATCTACATGCGGACCGAGCGCGACGGCATCACGGTCGAGGCCTCGCTGTGGTGGAACGACAGCTACCACGAGACGGTGCTGTGCTTCACCAACAACATCCCGCAGCGCGACGGCGGCACCCATCTGGCCGGGCTGCGGGCCGCGCTCACCCGCCAGGTGACGGGCTATGCCACCGGCTCCGGCATCTCCAAGAAGGAGAAGGTCGACATTACCGGCGACGACTGCCGCGAGGGCCTGACCTGCGTGCTGTCGGTCAAGGTGCCCGATCCGAAATTCTCCTCGCAGACCAAGGACAAGCTGGTCTCCTCCGAGGTGCGCCCCGTGGTCGAGGGGGCCCTCAACGAAGCGCTCGGCATCTGGTTCGAGGAGCATCCGGCCGAGGCCAAGGCCATCGTCGGCAAGGTGGCGGAAGCCGCCGCCGCGCGCGAGGCCGCCCGCAAGGCGCGCGAGCTCACCCGGCGCAAAGGCGTGCTCGACGTGGCCTCACTGCCGGGCAAGCTGGCCGACTGCCAGGAGAAGGACCCGGCCAAGTCGGAGCTGTTCATCGTCGAGGGCGACTCGGCCGGCGGCTCGGCCAAGCAGGGGCGCGCGCGCGAATACCAGGCCGTGCTGCCGCTGCGCGGCAAGATCCTGAACGTGGAGCGGGCCCGCTTCGACAAGATGCTGTCGTCCGAGCAGGTCGGCACGCTGATCACGGCGCTCGGCACCGGCATCGGCTCGGAGGAGTTCAATCCCGACAAGCTGCGCTACCACAAGATCATCATCATGACCGACGCGGACGTGGACGGCAGCCACATCCGCACCCTGCTGCTGACCTTCTTCTTCCGCCAGATGAAGGAGATCATCGACCGGGGCCACGTCTACATCGCCCAGCCGCCGCTCTACAAGGTGACGCGCGGCAAGTCCGAGCAGTACCTCAAGGACGAGCGGGCGCTCGAGGACTATCTGATCGACACCGGCGTCGAGGGCGCGACCCTCAGGCTCGGCAGCGGCGAGGTGCGGGCCGGGCAGGATTTGCGGGTCATCCTGGAGGAGGCCCGCAACGTGCGCACCATCCTGGCGGCGCTGCACACGCGCTACGATCGCGGCGTGGTCGAGCAGGCGGCGATCGCCGGCGCCCTCAACATCGGCGTGGTCGCGGACCACGCGCAGGCCGAGGCCGCCGCGGCCGAGGTGGCACGGCGCCTGGATGCGATCTCCGAGGAGTTCGAGCGCGGCTGGGTCGGCATCGTCGACCGCGGCGGCTACGTCTTCGAGCGCACGGTGCGCGGCGTCAAGGAAAGCCACGCCATCGACGCCCAGCTGCTCGCCACCGCCGACGCCCGCAAGCTCGACGAGCGGGCGGCGGGCCTGCGCGAGATCTACGGCGAGCCGGCCATGCTGACCCGGCGCGGCGAGGAGACGGCCGTGCACGGCCCCTCCGCCCTCTCCGACGCGATCGCCACCGTCGCCCGCAAGGGTATCTCGCTGCAGCGCTACAAGGGCCTGGGCGAGATGAACCCGGATCAGCTGTGGGAGACCACCCTCGACCGCAATGTCCGCTCGCTGCTCAAGGTGCAGGTGAAGGAGATCGTCGAGGCCGAGGACATCTTCACCAAGCTGATGGGCGACATCGTCGAGCCGCGCCGCGAGTTCATCCAGGACAACGCCCTCAGCGTGGCGAACCTCGACGTCTGAGGCTCTCAGGCCGGGTCGGCCGCAAGACCGAGCCGGTCGGCCATGCGGATCAGGTCGGCGAGCGAGGCCGCCTGCATCTTGCGCATGACGTGGCCGCGATGGACCTTCACGGTGATCTCGCTGAGGCCGAGATCGGCGGCGATCCGCTTGTTGAGGCGGCCGGTGACGACCAGGGCCATCACCTCGCGCTCGCGCACCGAAAGCGTGCCGAAGCGCGCCTTGAGATCGGCGGCCGCGGCCTCGTCCCGGCGCCGGGCGCGGTCGCGGGCGACGCCGGTCCGGATCGCATCGAGCAGATCCTGCTCCCGGAACGGCTTGAGCAGGAACTCCACCGCCCCGGCCTTGATGGCGCGGACCGACATGGGCACGTCGCCGTGCCCGGTCAGGAAGACG
Organism: Labrys sp. Lb11; assembly: GCF_057554225.1. Lineage (NCBI taxonomy): Bacteria > Pseudomonadati > Pseudomonadota > Alphaproteobacteria > Hyphomicrobiales > Xanthobacteraceae > Labrys > Labrys sp. Lb11. Next base: position 211,129 of record NZ_BAAJOT010000004.1, on the reverse strand, counting down.
ATCGGGATGCGGTCACCGATCGCGGCCAGCTCCTCCTGGAAATCCAGGCCGCTCGCTCCGGGCATGCGCACGTCGAGCACCAGGCAGGCCGGGCCGTCGGGCCGGCGATCCAGCGCGAAGTCCCGCGTCGAAGCGAAGCTGCGGACGGCGTAGCCCACCGAACGCAGCAGGCTATCGAGCCCGTCGCGGACCGAGGGGTCGTCGTCGACGACATAGATGGTCGGAACCTGCTCCACGCCTAGGCCTCCGCTGCGGCGCCGGCCGGAGCAGCATCCGGCCCCAGAGCCAGCCCGCCGGCGCGGCCAGGCGCTTGAGCAGGCGGGTGCGCCGGACCAGCGCATAGACCCAGGAGCGCGGCCGCTCCTGGCCGGCGGTCTGCTCGAAGCGGAACTTGTCGGCCCAGGCCACCACCGGCCGGAACAGCAGCTGATCATAGAGCAGGATGACCACGGCCATGGCCAGCACCGCCCAGCCCACGGCGGTGAAGTCCTGCCGGTCGATGGCGAGCGCCAGCCAGGAGCCGAGGCCCGGCAGCTGCACCGTCGTGTCGCCGACGGTGATCGCCTCGGAGGCGACGACGAAGAACCAGCCGCCCGACATCGACATCATCGTGTTCCAGATCAGCCCGGGCGCGGCGAAAGGCGCCTCCAGCCGCCAGAACCGCGGCCAGGCCGAGAGGCCGAAGCCACGGCTGACCTCGTCGAGATCGCGCGGCACGGTGCGCAGCGACTGATAGAAGGAAAAGGCCATGTTCCAGGCCTGGCTGGTGAAGATCGCGAAGATCGAGGCGCATTCGGCGCCGAGCTGGCTGCCCGGGAACAGGCCCATGAGGAAGGTGAGGGTGAAGGTCAGGAAGCCGAGCACCGGGACCGACTGCAGGATGTCGAGCGCCGGGATGATCACCATCTCGGCCCGGCGGCTCTTGGCGGCCAGGGTCGCGACCGCGAAGGTGAAGATCAGGGATGCGATGATGGCCGCGAACATGCGCAGCGTCGTGCGCAGCGCATGTTCGGGCAGCAGCGCCGGGTCGAGCACGACCGGCGCGCTGGCGAGGCCGGCGAGCGGGGCGCGCATGGCCGCGGCCCCGTGGACCAGCAGCACGGCAAGCGCCACGACGAGCGCCAGGCCGACCAGGTCGTAGGCGTTGGGCAGGATGCGGGCCCGCGACAGCGCGGCGACGGCGCTGTGCCCCCGGCGGTCGTTGGACAGGAACACCATGGCGGAGCTCTCTGGGATCAGGAGGGCGCCGGGCAGCCCGGCAGGCAGGCCGGACGGCATGGTCCTCGTTCGGCGAATGACGGGCGGCGCGATCAGGCGGCGAGGCCGGGGCGGCGACTGGCGCCCTCATCGAGGCTGGTTTCGTCCTCGACGATCCAGTTCGACGGGATGCCCGTCCGGCGGCGGTCCGAAGCCGCGACCGGACAGCGACTTGGGTGGCTGTCCATTGACCTTGATGAAGCCGTTGTTTCGACGTGCTGCCGCCGCGCCGAACGCAGCGACAACATGGCCGTTCTGTCAGGGGGGCCATGCGGGCGTCAATTGCACCTTGGGATGCGGGACCTATACGATCGTATCGTCGCGGACGGACCGCCCGGGCTGCTCCGGCTCCGCCCCGGTGAGCGGCGGGCTCAGAGCCAGTTCTTCCAGCGGAAGAGCACGTAGGGGGCGACGGCGACGAAGACCATCAGCACGAGCGCCATGGGATAGCCGTATGCCCATTTGAGCTCGACCATGTGCTCGAAGTTCATGCCGTAGACCGAGGCGACCAGCGTCGGCGGCATGAAGATCACCGCCATGACCGAGAACAGCTTGATGATGTTGTTCTGTTCCAGGTTGACCAGGCCGAGGGTGGCATCCAGCAGGAACTGGATCTTGCCCGACTGGAAGCTGGCATGCTCCTCCAGCGACTCCAGATCCTGCAGGGTGGTGCGCACCTCCTCGCGCAGATCCGCGGCCGCGGCGCTGGCCTCGAAGCTCGTCGACAGGAACAGCAGCATCCGCTCGATCGACACCAGGCTCTCGCGCGCCTTGGAAACGATGTCGCCGTGATGGCCGAGCGCATGCAGCGTGCGCTGCAGGGCGGCGTTGCGGTCGCCCGCCTTGCCCGGCTGCCGGAACACGTCCCGCGAGGTGGCGTCGATGGCGGTGCCGACTTCCTGGAGCACGTCGGCGGCCCGGTCGATGATCGCATCCGTGAGGCCGGACAGGATCGCCTCCGCACTCCTGCCGCAACCGCCCGGCCGGCTGGCCCGGCTGACGAACATGTTGAAGGACTTCGGCTCGCTGTAGCGCACGGTGACCAGGGTGCTGCCCTTGAGGATGAAGGTCACCGCCGTCATCTCCGGCTCTTCGCCCTCGGCCCGCACCAGGAGCCGGGCCGTCATGTAGCGGGCGCCGTTCTCCGTCCACAACAGCTCGGATGGCTCCAGGTCGTTCATGTCGTCGCGGGTGGGAACGGCGATGCCGAGCAGTCCCTCGACCTGCCGATCCTCCTCGCGCGTCGGCTCGTACAGGTCGATCCACTGCACGTCGGCGGTCAGGGCCTCGCCCGGCCGCAGGGCATGGCGTTCGAGCTTGTCGCCGTTCCGCGGGCAAAGGCGATGGGCGATGATCATGCGGGGCAGGCTCCGTCGCGGACGGCGCCGGCGGCGCCATGCCGGCGATGTGGCCGCCACATATCACAGGGCGGCGGCGTGTCCAGCCGCCGCGGCTGCGTCGCGATCGGGGGGCCGGGATACGGCCCCCCGGGGCGGGCCCTATTTCGACTTGGCGGAGAGCAGAACCATGCCGGTATAGCCGCTCTTCACCTCTTCCTCGACGAGTCCGACCGGGGTCGTGGCGATGTCCGTCGCCACGGCGGAAAAGGTCTGACGCAGCGACTCCTCCGACAGGGTCATCACGTCGTAGCGACGCTCGCCGATGGTGTAGGATTGCGACTTGACGAGGAAGGCGGCGACCAGGGTGCCCCCGGGCTTGACGCAGCGCGCGAAGCAGGCGCAGGCGCGGTCGAATTCCTCCTGGACGTTGGTGACGGCTTCGGCGCAGAAGAACATCGTCGCCGCGTCCCACTGGCGTTCCGGCAGGTCGTAGATCGAGCCCTGGCGCACCGTCATCTTGTGGCGGAGCTCGGCGACCGGGTCGGCCGGCAGCGGCACGCCGGCGCCGTAGGCCTGACGGACCACGTTCCAGAAATGCACCCATTGCGGCCGCATCGTCTCCTTGGCGATCTCGGCCCGCAGCCAGGCGATGTTGCTGGCGGAGAACTCCCAGGCCGTCAGCGAGGCGGCGCGCGGCAGCGCCGCAAACATCGGATAGAGGTTCGGTCCGGTGCCGACGTCGACGGTGTTCAGAGCTCCGCCCGCAGGCGCCGCAGCGGCCAGCGCCTCGCAGGTCAGCTTGACGACGTGGTCGTCGTCGGGATGGGGATCTTCGTAATAGTGGGTGAAATAGGTCTCGGAATCGAATTGCGCCCAAGCCGGATCGTTCGGATCGTTGGCTGTCAAAGTCTTTGCTCCAGGATGGACAGGTCACTCGCGCGGGGGCGCCGGCCAAGGGGCGGGTCTTGCGTCCGCTCGAGCCGAGGCAGGGCGGACGGTAACCAAAAGCCGCGGCTATCGCGAGGACTTTGTGAGGGTGAGATTGGTCAGGGTCGCGACCTGGGTGGGGATGCGGTGCCGGGCCAGCCGCGCCACCGTCTCCTCGATCCGGTCGATCGGAATCGGCTCGGCGAAGTAATAGCCCTGCAGCTCGGTGCAGCCGAGGAAGCGCATGACCGTGGCGTCCGCTTCGGTCTCGACGCCCTCCGCCACCACATGCATGCCGAGGTGCCGGCCGAGCTGGACGGCGGACTGGGCGATGGCGAAGGTGTTGCCGGCCTGGTGGATGCCGGTGACGAAGGTGCGGTCGATCTTCAGCCGATCGAACTTGAAGTCGACGAGATAGCGCAGGCTGGAATAGCCGGTGCCGAAATCGTCCAGCGCGATCTCGAAGCCGAGGCCGCGGATGAAGGCCATGGTCCGGGCAGTCGAGGCCGAGGAGTTCAGGATCACGGTCTCGGTGATCTCGAAGATGACGCGCTTGGGGTCGACGCCATGGCGCTCGATCAGGCCGGTCAGCTCCTCCTCGAGGCCGGCGCTCTTGAGCTGGGCCGGCGACAGGTTGATGGACAGCTCCAAGTTGGGCAGCCTGGCGAGGTCGGAGAAGGCCCGCTCCAGCACCCAGCTTCCCAGGGCCGGCATCAGGCCGGCATCCTCGGCGATCGGAATGAACTCGGACGGGGCGACGACACCTTCCAGCGGATGGCTCCAGCGCAGCAGCGCCTCGACGCCGGTCGCCTCGTTGGCGGCGCAGGAGAAGATCGGCTGGTAGAGCAGCTCCAGGCCGTCGCCGCTCTTGATGGCGGCCTGCAGGTCGAGCTCGACGGCGCGCCGCCTCTGGACGACGCGCTCCATCTCGTCTGAGAAGAACTTCGCCTGGTCGCGCCCGGCCTCCTTGGCGGCATAGAGCGCGATGTCCGCCCGCTGCATCAGCCCGTCGACCGTGCGGCCATGATCCGGCGCAAAGGCAAAGCCGATGGAGGCGGTAACGGCGACGTTCTGGCTGACGATGGCGAAAGGCGTGGCGAAGGCGCCGCTCAGGCGCTCGGCGAGATCCGCGGCAGAATCGGCGTTCTCGCCGGTGCGCATGATGGCGAACTCGTCGCCGCCGAACCGGGCGAGGATGTCGCCCCCGACGAGGCCGTTCCTGAGCCGGGTCGCCGCCGCGCGAATCAAGGCGTCGCCGGCCTGATGTCCGAGCGTATCGTTGATGTCCTTGAACCGGTCGATGTCGAGATAGGCGACGATCACCATGCCGGCCTTGCCCGTCGTCAGGTTCTGCAGCGCCTGCTCCACCTGCTCGGCGAAGCAGTGCCGGTTCGGCAGGCCGGACAGGGTATCGTGGCGAGCGGTGTACTGGGCTTCCGACTCGCGGCGCGCAAGCTCCAGCGAGGCCGCCCAGAGACGGCGCAGCATGATCAGCGTGAGCGCGCCGGCCCCGACGATGCCCAGCAGCACCATGGGCAGGATCATGGTCAGCAGCACGGTGCCCGGGCGTCGCGGCTTCCAACTGAGAAAGCCGGCCGGCACGCCGTCGTCGGCGGTCAGCGGCTCGGACACGGCGCCGCTGGCGGTGCCGGGCTGCGGCGTCAGGGCCAGATCCGGCAGCAGCAGCGATCGACCGACCTTGCGGATGAACGCCTCGTCGATGAAGACGATGCTGAGCAGGACGAAGCTGCGGCTGGTCAGCAGCGAGAGGTCGATGTTGGGCGATACGGTGATGGCCGTGACGATGGCCGGGCGGCCGTCGACAACCAGCACATGGCCGCGCCATTTGGCATAGTCGAGCACGCCGCGCAGCGCCTGGTAATTGTTCTGGCCCTCGCCGAAGGCGTCAGGGCGTTCGTAGAGCGTCGCCGCCTTGCCCGTGCGAAGCTCGCCCAGGAGCGTGGAGATCGCCGGATTGCGCATGATCCGGTCGAGGTTCTCGAGCCGCCCGTTGCGCTGGTAGCCGTAGACGGGCTTGCCCTCGGGCGAGATCACATAGAGCTCGTCCTGGCCGTAGGTCTCGGTGAGGAACAGGCCGATGTTCTGGTCGATCCATTCAGGGTTTAACGCTACCTCGATATTCTTGACGGAATCGTCCCACCACGACACGCTCTTCTGCTCGTTGAGCACGCGGGCGATGCTCTGGTTGATCGCGTTGTCGACCAGCTTGGCTTCGGTTTCGAGGGCGGATTTGTTGGACGACCATCCTGAATAGAGGATGATTCCGATCAGGGTCAGGCCGAAGAAGCCGATGGCGATGCCGATGGCGGCCGTGAGGCGCCGCAAATCGCCCGCCGGTTCCCTGATGTTTATCCACTGCCTCATTCGACCGCCTCGGACTCGGACCATGGCATCGCCGCGCCGGTCGGCAGCCGCATGCCGAGAAGCCCGAAACCGCACCGATCCATGGTTGCGCACTCCACCCTAACTTCGAATGCTGAACAACATGTTGCCCGTCCGGCATCGGGAAACATCTTGTCATGCTTACCATCCATGGCCGGCGGTGGCGAAGCGCCCGTCCGGCTCCGGCCGCGGCCGGTATAGCCGGCCCTGCCTTCCCGCGCCCGATCGCCCGCGCTTACAGATCCCCGTTGCAATAGTATGGTTAATATTATATTACAGTTTCGGTATTATGCAGCCTCTTCGTAGTCACCTGATAAACCGTGATTGGAAACCCGATGACAAATCTAGTCATTCGCTCGAGAGGCGATAGCCCAGACCTGAAACGTGCCGCAATAGCCTTGGAGCACGCGACCTGGGGTCCAATCGGTTTTCTGAATTACACAGAAGCCCATCATAGTTACTATGATGATTTGTTGGACGAGTTCGCCGATTATCAACTCTGTCTCGTCGACACCGAAACCGATTACCCCGTCGCGGCCGCGTGCTGCGTTCCGGTTGCTTGTTCCGGTCCGGACGAGCTGCCGTCGGAGGGGTGGGACTGGCTGGTCAAGCGCGCGGCTTCGCGCGAAGGCGGCAAGCCGAACATGCTCGGAGCGCTCGCGATTTCGGTGCCGCGCGTACATCGCGGCAAGGGTTATGCGCGGACGATGATTCGGGCGCTGCGCGAGCTGACCGTCCGACTCGGCTTCAACGGCCTGATCGCCCCCGTCCGGCCGACGCTCAAGGACGTCCACCCGCTGGTTTCCATCCAGGACTATATGGGCTGGGTCGACGAGAAAGGCCGCATCTACGATCCCTGGCTGCGCGCGCACTTGTCCGAGGGCGGGCGGATGATCCGCCCCTGCGAGCGCTCCATGGTGGTGGAGGAGCCGCTCGGCTTCTGGGAAACCTGGGCCGGACGCAGCCTGGACGGCGAAGAGACCTTCATTCTCGACGGCGCGCTGGTTCCGGTCTCGGTGGACCGGAAGCGCCAGGTCGGCGTCTACGAGGAGCCCAACGTCTGGGTCGCCTACGGCGCCGGCGGCAGGCTGCATTGACGGGGGTCCGGCCTCCTCCCCGTCGATGATGGCCGACCGCCGGCCTTGCGTCGGCGGGCGGCCCGCTTGAAGTCCATGTCCGGTCGCGGCGGCATCGACGGCCAAGACGCGACCGGTGTGCCCGGGCCTCTGCCCGGCCGCGAGCGACCCAGGCTCGTCGGCACAGCGCCTGCGTGATGTTGTCCCGAACGGGCTCGGCAAGACCGGCCATGACAAATCGGCCCGCGGCGCTTAAAGCTGCGGTTCCCGCCGCCCGCGTCCCCTCCTTCCCATGTCCTCCTCCCGTCTCTCCGCCACCAGCGCGGGCATCGCGCTCTATCTCACGGGCGTCTTCTTCTTCGCGGTCAACGATGCCCTGGGAAAATGGCTGATGGCGGATTACAGCGTCGGCCAGCTGCTGCTCCTGCGCACCACCGGCGCCGCCTTCGTGCTGGCGCTGCTGGGCTGGCGGGAGCGCGCCACCCTCTTCCGCACCGATCAGGTCGGCCTGAACCTGCTGCGCGTCGCCTGCATGGCCGGCGACACCTTCGCCTTCTACTACGCCACCAAGGCCCTGCCGCTGGTCGACGTCATGACCTTCTACATGGCGGCGCCGTTGATCGTGACCGCCCTCTCCGGCCCGTTGCTCGGCGAGCGCGTCGATGCCGCACGCTGGGGCGCGGTGCTGGTCGGCTTCGCCGGCGTGCTGATCGCGCTGCAGCCGACCTCCGCCGCCTTCTCCGCCTCCGCCCTGATTGCCCTGTTCGGCGGCACCATGTTCGCCTTGGGCGTCGCCACCACCCGCAAGCTCAGGGGAACGAGCTGGCTGTCGCTGGTGACCTGGCAGTTCACCGGCGCCGGCCTGGTCGGCGCGGCGACCAGCCCCTTCGGCTGGGTGCAGCCGGGTTCGTTCGACCTCGGCCTGATGTTCCTGGTCGGCATCGTCGCCATGCTCTGCTTCATGTGCGTGACGCGGGCGCTCGCCCTGGCTCCCGCCTCGCTGCTGGCGCCGTTCCAGTATTCGGGCCTCGTGTGGGCGGCGATCCTCGGCTGGATCGTCTGGGGCGACGTGCCGACGCCGGCCATCGCGCTCGGCAACGCCATCATCGTCGCCAGCGGCCTGTTCGTGCTCTATCGCGAGCAGAACCGCGAAGAGATCGCCCTGCCCGCCGACGCCAAGTAGGGCCCACCCGGCGGAGGCGACGGCTCAGGCCGCCCGGCGCCGGATCTCCGGCAACCGGGCGACGTCTGCCGGCCTCGAGGCTCGGATCGCAACCATGGGCGCCGCGTCAGGCCGGCACCGGCGCGGCCTTGTCCAGCAGGCCTTCCGACTTCAGGTCGCTCCACAGCGCCGCCGGCGCCGGCTTGGCGAAGGCGTCGCGGTTGCGGGCGATCTCGGTCGGCTGGACCGCGCCGAGCACCAGGGAGGCGACCGCCGGGTGGCCGAGCCCGAACTGCATGGCGGCATGGGCGAGCGGCACGCCGTGGGCGCGGCACACCGCCTCGATCTTCGCCACCTTGTCCATGATGTGCGGCGGCGCCGGCACATAGTTGTAGACCGCGCCGGGCACGGCGCCGGTGGCCAGGATGCCGGAGTTGAACACGCCGCCGAGCATGATGCCGATGCCCTTCTCCAGGGCGAGCGGCATGAAGCTCTCGAGCGCCGGCTGCTCCAACAGCGAGTAGCGGCCCGCCAGCAGCATGGTGTCGAAGTCGCCGGCGCGGGCGAAGCGCTCGCACATGTCGGCTTCGTTGAGGCCGACGCCGATCGCCTTGACCGCGCCCTGCTCGCGCAGGCTGTGCAGGGCCTTGTAGGCGCCGTTCATCGCCTCGGCGAAACGGGCCTCGACGCCGTCCGGCCCATGAGTCCACACATCCGCGTCGTGGATCAGCAGCACGTCGATGCGATCGGTGCCGAGTCGCAGCAGCGACTGCTCGAAGGAGCGCATGGCGCCGTCATAGGAATAGTCGAAGGAGGCCTTGTGCGGCAGGCCGCCGGCAAAGCCCGGCGAGGTCGCCGCCGGGCCGCGGCCGGCCACGGCGGTCTCCGGCCGCGGCGCCATTACGCGGCCGACCTTGGTCGACAGCACGACGCTGTCGCGCGGCACCCGACGCACCGCGGTGCCGATGCGGTGCTCGGCCAGGCCGTTGCCGTAATGCGGCGAGGTGTCGAGCAGGGTCATGCCTTCGGCGATCGCCGCCTCCACCGTGGCGATCGCGGTGGCGTCGTCCAGCTTGACGAACAGGTCGCCGAGGGGCGCCGAGCCGAAGCCGACGACCGAGACGGGAATGCCGGTGCGCCCGAGCGGACGAGTTGCGAAAGCCATGACCGTTTCCTTGCGTTTTTGCCGACGAGATTTGCGCCTGTGGCGGGCCGCGTTGCATCGGCCTAACTGGTAAGCACTTAAGTCTGACAAGACAAGCCGGGTCCCACGACCCGCACGGAGGCACACATGCAGCTGGAAGGCATCCATCATCTGACCGCCATCACGGCGCAGGCCGGGGCGAACCACCGCTTCTACACCGAGACGCTCGGCATGCGGCTGGTGAAGAAGACCGTGAACCAGGACGACACGTCGGCCTATCACCTGTTCTACGCCGATGGCGAGGCGACCCCGGGCTCGGATCTCACCTTCTTCGACTGGCCGGTGCAGCGCGAGCGGCGCGGCACGCATGCGATCATCCGCACGGGCCTGCGCGTCGCAGGCCGGGCCAGCCTCGAATGGTGGGCACGGCGGCTGGCGGACCGGGGCGTCGCCCATGGCGGCGTCATCGACCGGGACGGCCGGGCCACTCTCGACTTCGAGGATCCCGAGGGCCAGCGGCTCAGCCTGATCGACGACGGCGGCGCCGGCCCGGCCCATCCCTGGGCACGCAGCCCGGTACCGGCCGAGCACCAGATCCGCGGCCTCGGCCCGATCACGATCAGCGTGCCGGACCTGACCAACACCGCGCTGGTGCTGACGCGGGTGCTGGACATGCGCGAGGCCCGGCAATACAGCCTCGAGGGTTCGCCGGTGCACGTCTTCGAGATGGGGCCGGGCGGGCCGGGGGCGGAGCTGCATGTCGCGGTCGAGCCGCACCTGCCGCCGGCGCAGCAGGGCGCCGGCGCGGTGCACCATGTCGCGTTCCACATTCCGGACGCGGACTACCAAGCCTGGGCCGAGCGGCTGCGTGAGTTGCGCCTGCCGTCCAGCGGGCCGGTCGACCGCTTCTACTTCCGCAGCCTGTATTTTCGCGAGCCGAACGGCATCCTGTTCGAGATCGCCACGCACGGTCCCGGCTTCACCGCCGACGAACCGCTGGAGACGCTGGGCGAGAAACTGTCGCTGCCGCCCTTCCTCGAGGGCCGACGCGCTTCGATCGAACGCGGCCTGAAGCCGCTCGACTGAACGAGGTTTCCCTGGATCGGCACGGTTCCGATCCAGGGAGCAGCGCCAGGGCAATCGGAAGTCGGCCGGGCCTGCCTCGCGGGGCAGGCTCGGCTTGCCGTGACGGCCGCTGCGACGGACTTGCATTGTCTCGTCGTCCCGATTAATGACTGTCTGGTCAGTCATTAGCTGTGAAGATGGGACTGGCCATGCCGGACAAGCCGACTCCGCGCCGTGTCGCCCCTCGCGCCCGCAGCGACGACGAGCGTCAGGCCAAGATGCAGGCGATCCTCGACGCGGCGCTGGACGTCTTCGTCGAGGACGGCTTCACCCAGGCCCGGCTCGACGAGGTGGCTCGGCGCGCCGGCGTGGCCAAGGGCACGCTCTACCTCTACTTTCCCTCCAAGCAGGCGATGTTCGAAGCCCTGATCCGGTCCGGCATCGCCGCGCCGGTGGAGACCATGCGCGAGCGCATCCTCGCCGCCGACGGCTCGGCGGAGACGCTGCTCAGGATGCTGTTCGCCTTCTTCGCCACGGAAGTGCTGGGGACGCGCCGCAAGGATATCCTGCGGTTGATCGTCACCGAAGCGCATCGCTTCCCGGACATTGCCGAGCTCTATCACCGCGAGGTGATCGGCCGGGGACTGGCGGTGCTGCGCCACATCGCCGGGCGCGCGGTCGAGCGCGGCGAGTTCCACCATGACGAGATCGCCCGTTTCCCGCATCTCGTCGTCGCGCCGGCGCTGGTCGCCGTCATCTGGAAGAGCCTGTTCGAGCGGCTGGAGCCGCTGGACGCACAGGCCCTGCTCGATGCCCATGCCGCGGTGCTGCTGCGGGCGATGAAGGCGCCGGGGCCATGAGGTGGCTGCGCCTTCTCCTGGTCCTGCTGCTCGCCGCAGCCGGCATCGCCTGGTGGTCCTGGCCGGGACCGGACGGGCAGGCCGATGCGTTCCAGGGCTATGTCGAGGGCAATCTCGTCTATGTCGCCGCCGAGGACGGCGGACGCATCGCCACGCTCGTCCCGGCCGAAGGCGACGCCGTCGCCGCGGGCCAGGTGGTCGCGACCCTCGACGACAGCCTCCAGGCCGGCCAGCGCGACGAGGACGCCGCCAAGCTCGAGCAGGCCCGCGCCACCCTCGCCAACCTCGAGGCGGCGCTGCAGCGCCCCGAGCAGATCGCCGTGCTCAGGGCGCAGCGCGACCGGGCCCAGGCCAGCCTCGACTATTCCACGCGCGACTATGAGCGCCAGAAGAGCCTCTCCGCCCGCGGCTTCGCCACCACGGCGGCGCTCGACCAGGCCCGCTCCGCCTTCGACCGCGACACCGCGGCGCTCGCCGAGGCGACACGGCAGATCGACGCGGCTGGCATCGCCGGCCGGACCGGCGAGATCGAGGCGGCCGAGGCGGCGGTACGGGCGGCCGAGGCGGCGCTTGCCCAGGCGCAGACCCGGCTCGACAAGCGCCGGCTGACGGCGCCGGCTGCCGCCACCGTGCAGGAGATCTTCTTTCGTCCGGGCGAGGTGGTGAATGCCGGCCAGCCCGTGCTGTCGCTGCTGCCGCCGGCCAATCTGCGCGTGCGCTTCTACGTGCCCGAGCAGCGGCTGGCGCGGCTCGCCCTCGGCCAGGCTGTCGAGGTCAGCTGCGACGATTGCGGTCCGCCACGGCCGGCGCGGCTCGTCTTCCTGTCCAGCCAGGTCGAGTTCACGCCGCCGGTGATCTTCAGCGAGGAGGAGCGGGCCAAGCTGGTGTTCCGTGCCGAAGCCCGGCTGGAGGGCGATCGTCTGCTGCCGGTCGGCCTGCCCGTCCGTGTCCGGCCGCGGGAGGAAGGATCATGACCGCCGCACCCGCCTCCGACGTGGTCATCGACGTGGAAGGGCTGACCAAGTCCTTCAACGGCCGCGTCGTGGTCAAGGACCTGACCATGCAGGTCCGGCGCGGGCTGATCTACGGCTTCCTCGGACCGAACGGCAGCGGCAAGACCACGACGATCCGCATGCTCTGCGGGCTGCTGACGCCCGATTCCGGCCGCGGTACCTGCCTGGGCTACGACATCCTGACGCAGTCGGCCCGGATCAAGCGGCATGTCGGCTACATGACCCAGCGCTTCTCGCTCTATGCCGACCTGTCGATCCGCGAAAACCTGGAATTCGTCGCCCGGGTCTATGGCCTGCCGCAGCCGCGCCGGGCGGCCGAGGCGGCCATCGAGCGGCTCGGCCTGGCCAATCGCGCCGGTCAGCTCGCCGGCGACCTGTCGGGCGGCTGGAAGCAGCGCCTGGCGCTCGGCGCCTGCATCCTGCCCGGCCCGCGGCTGCTGCTGCTCGACGAGCCGACCGCGGGCGTCGACCCCAAGGCGCGCCGCGACTTCTGGGACGAAATCCACGCGCTCGCCCATGACGGCCTGACCGTGCTGGTCTCGACCCACTACATGGACGAGGCCGAGCGCTGCCACGAGATCGCCTACATCGCCTATGGCGAGCTGATGACCCATGGCACGGTCGAGCAGGTGGTCGCCAACGCCCATCTTGCCACCTGGACCGTGACCGGCAGGGATCTCGGCGAGCTGGCCGAGCGCCTGCGCCGCACCGAGGGCGTCGACATGGTCGCCCCCTTCGGCGCGGTGCTGCATGTCAGCGGCCGCGACGGGGAGCGGCTCGACGCGGCGACCCAAGCCTTGCGCGAGGCCGGGCCGCAGAGCTGGCGGCGCGGCGAACCCAGCCTCGAGGACGTGTTCATCGACCTGATGTCGCGCGCCCGGGACAACTACCAATGAGCGTCGTCGACCAGGACAATGGCTGGTCGCTGCGAGCCTCGCTGGAGCGCTGCTACGCCACCTTCCTGAAGGAGTTCATCCAGCTCCGCCGCGACCGCATCACCTTCGCCACGATGATCTTCATCCCGCTGGTCCAACTTCTGCTGTTCGGCTACGCCATCAATGCCGACCCCCGGCACCTGCCGACGGCGGTGCTGAGCCAGGACGACGGCGCCTTCTCCCGCTCCTTCCTCTCGGCGATGCGGGTGAGCGACTATTTCGACTTCCGCATCCAAGCGCGCAGCGAGGAGGAGCTCGACCGGCTCATCCTCTCGGGCGCCGTGCAGTTCGGCGTCGAGATCCCGGCGAATTTCGGCCGCTCACTCATCCGCGGCGAGAAGCCGGCCATCCTGGTGGTGGCGGATGCGACCGATCCCATCGCGACCGGCGGGGCGGTGGCGGCGCTGCAGGGCCTGTCGGCCCAGGCCTTCCAGATCGACCTCAAGGGACCGACCGGCTCGCTGGCCCAGCCGCCCGCCCCGTTCGAGCTTCGCATCCAGCAGCGCTACAACCCGTCGGGCCAGACCCAGCTCAACATCGTGCCCGGCCTGATGGGCACCATCCTGACCCTGACCATGCTGATCTTCACCGCGCTCTCGGTCACCCGCGAGATCGAGCGCGGCACCATGGAGAGCCTCCTGGCCATGCCGATCCGCCCGGTCGAGATCATGCTGGGCAAGATCGCGCCCTATCTGGTGGTCGGCGGCGTGCAGATGACGCTGATCCTGGTGGCGGCCAGGCTGCTGTTCGGCGTGCCGATCATCGGCAGCCTGCCGCTGCTGCTCGGCCTGACGCTCCTGTTCATCCTCGCCAACCTGTCGGTCGGCTACACCTTCTCCACCGTCGCCAAGAGCCAGCTCCAGGCGATGCAGATGTCGTTCTTCTTCTTCCTGCCGAACATCCTGCTGTCGGGCTTCATGTTCCCGTTCCGCGGCATGCCGCCATGGGCGCAGGCGATCGGCGAGGTGCTGCCGCTCACCCACTACCTGCGCATCGTGCGCGGCATCATGCTGAAGGGGGCGGGCCTCGTCGACCTGCAGGTCGACGTCGCCGCCATGGCGGTCTTCACCCTGGCGGCGATGGGGCTTGCCGTGGCGCGCTTCCGCCAGACGCTCGACTGACGCCGGCGAAGTCAGCTCTTCAGCACGAAGCAGGCCCCGCCCGCCGCCCGGATACGGTCGCACAGCGCCGTGGCTTCCTGGCGCGAAGCCGCCGGCGCCCGCACACGATAGAAGGCGCGGGTGCCGCGGCTGCGCAGGCGGGTACCGATCACCATCGGCCGGACGCCGCCCAGGATGGCGGCGAAGCGCTTCTGGCTGCGGCCGTAGGTGGCGAGGGCCTGGGCCTTGGAGAAGTTGCCGGCGAGCTGCACGCCCCAGGGCGCGAAGGGCGTCAGCGCGATCGTCGCCTCGGGCACTCCGATGCGCAGGCCGGCCGTGAGCTGCAGGCAGGTCTTCGCCGGCCGCCGGTCGGGCGGCGGCGGGCGCACGAGGTCGATCTCCGATTCGCCCAGGAACTCGTCGGCCGGGCGTCCGGTGATGAACAGGACATAGTCCTGCGTCTCCAGCGGCAGGGTGCGCCGGCCCGTCAGCCAGCCGGCCACCCGGTTCGGGCCGGCATTGTAGGCGGCGGCGGCGAGGCCGAGGCTGCCGAAGCGCCGGTTGAGATCGGACAGGAGATGGGCGGAAGCGGGGATCGCCTCCTGCGGGTCGAAAGGATCGCTGAGGCCGCGCTCGGCCGCCGTGCCCGGCATGAACTGGGCGATGCCCTGTGCCCCGGCGCTGGAGACCACGCCGGGCCGGAAGCTCGACTCGCGCCAGATCAGCCGGGTGAGGAACTCGACGGGCAAGCCGCGCCGCACCGCAGACGTCTCGATCAGCCGGCACAGCGCCTGCTCCGGGCTTTCGGTGGCGGACGGCTGCGGCTCGGCGCGGGCGGCGCAGCCGAGGCAGAGCAGAATCAGGCCGACGAGCCATCGCGATCGCATGCGCCGATCGACGATGATTCCCCGTGCAAATCAAGCTCCCAGATCTCGCTGACCAGGTCGCGGCCGATGCCGTGATAGGGTTCGTGGTGCACCATGCGCAGGCCGGCGGCGGCATAGATGTGGCGGGCGGCGTCGAGGTTGCGCTGCGTCCACAGGGTGAGACGGGCATAGCCGGCCTGGCGGGCGAAGGCGATGCACTCGGCGACCAGCCGGCGGCCGAGGCCGAGGCCGCGTGCCGCCGGGTCGACCAGCAGCAGGCGCAGCTTGGCCACCGCGTCGCTCTCGCGCACCAGGAACACCGAGCCGACCCGCCGGCCGCCACGCTCGGCGATCCAGCAGCGCTCGCGCGCCGGGTCGAACGTCCGGATGAAGGCAGCGGCGATCTCGGCCACCAGGGCCTCGAAGCGTTCGTCCCAGCCATATTCCTGCGCATAGATCGCGCCGTGCCGCTCGATCACCCAGCCCATGTCGCCGGGCCGGTGCGGCCGCAGCACGAAGGGCTGCTCGCCCGGGGCCCGGCCGAGCAGGGCCTCGATCTCCGCCATAGCCCCGGCGAGCCGGTCGCGGTCGCCCGGCGCCAGCGGCGCGATCAGGCTCGCGATCTCGGCCTCGGACCGGGCGTCGAGCGCGGCGAAGGCCGTCCGCCCGGCCTCGGCCAGGCCGAGCTCGCTGGCGCGGCGATCGGCCGGAGAGGGCGTGCGGACGAGGAAGCCGCGCCGCTCGAAGTCCTTGAGGATGCGGCTGAGATAGCCGGCATCGAGACCGAGATCCTGGCGCAGGGCCGTGGCGGTGGTGCCCTCGCGCTGCGCCAATTCGTAGAGCACGCGGCCGGCGGCGAGGGAGAAGCCGGGTGTGAGGTAGGTGTCGTCGAGAATGCCGAGGGCGCGGGTGTAGAAGCGGTTGAAGCGGCGCACGGCGCCGATGTGGCTGGCGGGACGGTCGAGCATGGCGAGGTGTCCAGACGCTGATGTTTGACTTTGTCAAATAAATCGGCGTCTGGAAAGAGGCTCCGCCCGGGCCTCGCGGATCGGACCCTCAGGCCGGCTCGGTGCCGTTGAAGGCCAGGACCTCGCCGGCCAGGTAGAGCGAGCCGGTGATGACCACGCGCGGCGCCACCGGGAAGCTCTCGCCGGCGATGGCGGCCAGGGCCTCGGCCAGGCTGTCATGGGCGCGGGCGGCCAGACCGGCATGGCGGGCGGCCTCGGCGACCTCGAGCGCGGTGCGCGAGGTGCTGTTGCTGGCGATCGGCACGGTGTGGACCTCGCGGGCGAGCCCGGCGAAGTTCACCAGGAACCCGTCGGAGTCCTTGGTCGACAGCATGCCGGCGACGAGCACGAGCGGCCGCGGGTTGCGGTCCTCGAACTCGGCCAGTGCCTCGGCCAGCACGCGGCCGCCGTCGACATTGTGGCCGCCGTCGAGCCAGACCTCGCAGCCCGGCGGCAAGATCGCCGGAATGCGGCCGGTCGGCAGGCGCTGCAGGCGGGCCGGCCAGTCGACCGACTGCAGGCCGCGCTCGACATGCCGATCGGAGACCTGGAGCCGGTCCTGGGCGCGCAGGGTGGCGATGGCGACGCCGGCATTGCGATGCTGGTGCCGCCCGGCCAGGCGCGGCAGCGGCAGGTCGAGCAGCCCGCCCTCGTCCTGGTAGACCAGGCGGCCGTTCTCCTCATGGGTGTCGAAGTCCTGGCCGCCGATGATCAGCGGCGCCCCCACCCTGGCGGCGACGCGCTCGACGGAGGCACGCACCTCGTCCGTCTGGGGATGGAGGATGCCGGGCACGTCGCGCTTGAGGATGCCCGCCTTCTCGACGGCGACCTGGGCGATATCGGTGCCGAGGAAGTCGGCGTGGTCGAGCGAAATCGAGGTGATGGCCGTGGCGAGCGGCTTGTCGATCACGTTGGTGGCGTCCATGCGCCCGCCGAGGCCGACCTCGAGCAGCAGCACGTCGGCCGGGTTCTCGGCGAACAGCTTGAAGGCGGCGGCGGTGGTGATCTCGAACACGGTGATCGGGTCGCCGGCATTCTGGCGCTCGCATTCCTCCAAGGCCGCGACCAGCATCGGCTCGGGCACGAGGCGGCCGCCGCCCGGAGCGGCGAGGCGGATGCGCTCGTGGAAATGGACGAGGTGCGGCGAGGTGTAGACATGCACGCCATAGCCCGCGGCCTCGAGCATGGCGCGCAGGAAGGCGACCGTCGAGCCCTTGCCGTTGGTGCCGGCGACATGGATCACCGGCGGCAGGCCGAGCTGGGGATCGCCCAGGCGCGCCAGCATGGTCTGCATGCGCCCGAGCGAAAGGTCGATCTTCTTGGGGTGCAGCGCCATGAAGCGCGCGATGATGGCGTCGGAATCCGTCATGGCGACCGGTCATGCAAACGGGCCGGACGACGGACGGGCCTGTGCTCCGCTCCCGCCTCCGGCCGGGCCTCGTGGATTTCGGCGAGACGGCCGGGCCGCCTGCCGGCGGCCGCGGACATCCCGCGATCGGGTTGTTATGCCGCCGCCTTTTCCGGAGCCTTGGTCAGAAGGCGACAGAGTCTGGCGAGCGTCTCTTTCAGCTTGTGGCGATGCACCACCATGTCGACCATGCCGTGCTCCCGCAGATATTCGGAGCGCTGGAAGCCGTCCGGCAGCTTCTCGCGGATGGTCTGCTCGATGACGCGTGGCCCGGCAAAGCCGATCAGCGCGCCCGGCTCGGCCAGCTGCACGTCGCCGAGCATGGCATAGGAGGCGGTGACGCCGCCGGTGGTCGGATTGGTCAGCACCACGATATAGGGCTTCCTGGCCTCGCGCAGGCGCTGGATCGCCACCGTGGTGCGCGGCATCTGCATCAGCGACAGGATGCCCTCCTGCATGCGGGCGCCGCCGGAGGCCGCGAACATGATGAAGGGCGTGCCGCGCTCGGCGGCGGTCAGCAGGCCCTTCACCACGGCCTCGCCCGCCGCCATGCCGAGCGAGCCGCCCATGAAGTCGAAATCCTGCACGGCGACGACCACCGGCAGGCCGTCCATCAGGCCATGGGCGACCTTGATGGCATCCTGCATGCCGGTCTTGCTGCGCGCATCCTTGAGACGGTCGGCATAGCGCTTCTCGTCGCGGAACTTCAGCGGATCGACCGGCACCTCCGGCGCGGTGATGTCCTCCCAGGCGCCGTTGTCGAAGATCGAGGCGAGGCGTTGCGCCGCCGTCATCCGCATGTGGTAGTTGGAGCCGGGAATGACATAGCCGTTCTGCTCCAGATCCTTGTGGAAGACCATCTGCCCGGTCTCCGGGCATTTGATCCACAGGTTCTCCGGCGTGTCGCGACGCGAGAAGAAATCCTTGATCCGCGGCGGAACGACGTTCGCGATCCAGTTCATCGAACATCCTCGAGGGGCATGACGCCCCGATCGGCCACTATCTAGTCGGTCGCGGCCGATTTGTCAGCGGGGATGGGCGGAGGCGCGTCAGGCTGCCCGCTGCAGCGCCTCGTCGGCGGTCAGCGCCGTCTCGGGCGTGCCCGAGACGATCAGCTCCAGCACCTCCTTCTCGGTGGTGTGCTTGATGTAGCGGTCGCCGACGTTCTGGCCGCGCTTGAGCACCATGATGCGGTCGCCGACCTCGAAGATGTCGGTCATGCGATGGGAGATGATGATCTGGGCGACGCCCTGGCGCTTGAGTTCGGCCATGGTCTCGAGCAGGCGCTCGGTGGCCATCACCGAGAGGTTCGCCGTCGGCTCGTCCAGGATGACCACGCGCGGATCGAAGGAGATGGCGCGGGCGATGGCCACCGACTGCTGGCGACCGCCCGAGAGGCTCTCGACCTTCTGGTAGACCGAGTTGACGTCGACCTTGAGCCGCTTCAGCACGCCGCCGGCATCGGCATACATCCGCTCGCGGTCGACGAAGACGCCGAAGCGGCGCGGCCAGCGGCCGAGGAAGATGTTCTGGCCGATGTCCATGTTCCCGCACAGGGCGAAGTCCTGGTAGATCATCTCCAGGCCGAGGCGGCGGCTGTCCTGCGGGCTCTTGAAGTGGGTCTCGCGGCCATCGACCAGCACGCCGCCGGAATCGCGCTGATAGGCGCCGGTCAGCACCTTCATCAGCGTCGACTTGCCGGCGGAATTGTCGCCGACCAGGCCGATGATCTCGCCCGGCATCAGGTGCAGGCTGACATCCTTCAACGCCTGCACGGCGCCGAAGGCCTTGTTGATATGGCGCATCTCGATGATGGGCGTGGCCATGGCCGTCAATCCTGTGCGGGTTTGGGCTTGCGCAGGCGGTCCAGCCAGAGCGCCAGGATGCCCTGCTGGCGGAACCAGATGTCGCCGAGCACCGCGGCGATGAGGATGAGCCCGATCCAGACATTGACCCAGTGCTGCGGCATGACGAAGGACGAGCCGTCGGGCAGGAAGACCTGCAGCGACAGCAGCGCCCGGATTAGCGTGATCACCGCGGCGCCGGCGAGCGAGCCGATCACGGTGCCGTAGCCGCCGAACACCGAGCCGCCGCCGATGATCACCGAGGCGATGCCGTCGAGCTCGCGCAACTGGCCGGCGGACGGGTTGAAGCTGCGGAGATAGGCGACGTAGATGATGCCGGCGAGCGCGGCGCACATGGCCGAGAACACCAGGCTGAGGAAGCGCACCCGGTCGACGTTGACGCCGGAATATTGCGCCGCCCGGGCATTGCCGCCGGTGGCGTAGACCATCTGGCCGAACGTCGTGCTGCCGAGCACCACGCCGGCGACGACGGCGATCAGGCCCATGATCACGGTCTGGATCGAGACGGCGCTGGCCAGGTTGAACAGGAGGCCGGGCTCGGGCGCGATTCCCCAATGTTTCAGGATCTCGATCACCTTGCGGCCGAGCAGGTTGTAGGTCTCGGGAAAGCCGGAGAGCTGGCGCCCGGCCGAGAGCCAGGCGCCGATGCCGCGGGCGATGTAGAACATGCCGAGCGTGGCGACGAAGGCCGGCAGGCCGAAGCGCACGGTGAGCGCGCCGTTCAGGACGCCGGCCAGGGTGCCGACGACGAAGGCGGCCAGCACCGCATAGAGCGGATCGGCGCCGTACTCGCTCATCAGGAAGGCCGCGGTGGAGGCCGACAGCGCCAGCACCGAGCCGACCGAGAGGTCGATGTCGCCATTGGCGATGACGAAGGTCAGGCCGATGGCGAGCAGGGCGATCTCGGTGAAGGCCAACGCCAGGTTGAAGGTGTTGTCGAGCGAGCCCCAGAAATCCGGCCTGAGATAGAGGCCGGCCAGCCAGAGCGCCACGGCGAGCATGATCGCGGCCGCGTCGCGCCGGTGGAAGAAGGCGCGCCAGCCCCTGGCCCCGACGCCGCGCGACTGCGAGCGGGTGCCCTTGGTCGGCGGCTGTGCGATGGCGACGCCGCCGTCGAAGGACGGCGGCAGCGGCCGGCCCGTCAGCCGGGCGAACAGCCGCGCCAGCACGCGCCGCTGCACGACATAGGGCTCGATCAGCACGGCGATCAGCAGGATCAGGCCGAGGAAGGCCGGCACCGCGCCCGGAGGCAGCTGGGCCATCTGCTCCACCGACATCTCGATGTCGCCGACCTTGACGATGCGGGTGATCGGGATGCCCTCGCGCAGCACCTTGTCGACCAGCAGCACCAGCGCCGCGCCGAGGCAGGCGCCGAGCACGCGGCCGCGGCCGCCGGCGATCGAGGCGCCGCCGACGATCACCGCGGCGATGACGATCAGCTCGGCGCCCTGGCCGTAGGTGGAATCGATGCCCTTGTTCTGGGCGATGTTCATCAGGCCGGCCAGGGTGGCGGCGAGCGCGGCGAAGACATAGGCGCGGATGCGCACCCAGCGGGTGCGGATGCCGGCATAGGCCGCCGCCATCTCGTTGCCGCCCACCGCATAGGTCTCGTAGCCGATGCGGGTCTTGGCCAGCACAACCATGCCGACGGCGGCGACCAGGAACAGCACCAGGATCTGGTTGTTGAAGCCCAGGGCATTGGTCTCGCCGACACGGAAGAACCAGCCGTCGGCCACCGCCTTCTCCGAATAGCCGATGGTCTTGCCGCCGGTGAGGCCGAGCACGAGGCCGCGCCCGATGAACAGCATGGTCAGGGTGGCGATGAAGGAGGGCACCTGCATCACCGTGACCAGCCAGCCGTTGACGAGGCCGATGACGAGGCCCGTGAACACGGCGCAGGCGATCGCCGTGCCGATGCCGGCATCGACATGCGACCTGGCGTAGGTGATCGAGAAGACGGTGGCCACCAGCCCCAGGGTGGAGCCGACCGACAGGTCGAGATCCTTGTTGACGATGACGAAGGTCATGCCGACCGCCATCACGCCGAAGCGGGCGGTGTCGCGCAGGATCGAGGAGATCGCGGTGCCCGACCCGAAGAAGCCCGGATTGATCCAGACGCCGACGAGGTAGAGCGCCGCCATGAACAGCAGCAGCCCCAGCTCCCAGCCGCCGGCGATCTGGGCCGGGGGGCGTCCGGCGCGATGCACGTCCCCGGCCGGCAGCCCGGTCGCAGCCTGGCTCATGAGGTCCCCCGCGGGTGATCCTGTGGCGCCGACCGGCGGGCAGTGCCGGCCGGTCGGCTCGTCACGACAGGGCGGTCAGTTCTCGAAGCGCTTGCCGACCTTGTCGACCGTGTCCTTGGTCACCAGCTGGGCGCGGGTGTCGAGGTTGGCGGCGGCAATGCCGCGGTCGATCTGCAGGTAGAGCTGCATCACCGGCCAGAAGCCCTGCAGGAAGGGCTGCTGACCGAGCGAGCCGGTGAGGGCGCCGGTGCGGATCTGCTCCTGCTGCTTGGGCCCGAGGTCGAAGCCGAAGGCGCAGATCTTGTTCTCCAGCTTGAGCTGGCCGATGGCGTCGCCCAGGGCCGGCGTCACGAAGCCGTTGGCGGCGAAGGCGCCGACCACGTCCTTACGGCTCTCGAACAGCGACACGATCGAGCCGACGATGTTGTCCTTGTCGACGTCGATGCCGATGTTCTTCGGCCCGGCGTCGACCTTGAAGTTCTTGAGCACGCCGGCGGCGTTCAGCGCCTTCACCGTGGCCTCGAAGGCGGCGGTGACGCGGCGGTTGACCTCCTCGTTGCCCAGCGTGGTGGTGGAGGGGAAGACGATCGAGCCGCCCTCCACCTTCTTGTCGATCAGGCACTTGGCCAGGGCCTCGCCGCCGATGGCGGCCGCGCCGGACTCCTGGCCGGTGTGGGAGATGTTGGAACGGTCGTAGAGGTTGGGGTCGAAGGAGTTGGTGGTGGCGACCGGGATGCCCTTGGCCTCCAGCTTCTTGATCAGGTCGTCATAGGCCCCGGACTGGGGCGTGGTCAGGATCAGGCCGTCGATGGTCGGGTCCTGCGCCACCTGGTTCAGGATCTCCAGCTCGCGCGGGATGTCGTCGACCGGCGCCTCCGAGCCGAGCTTGACCAGATTGATGCCGAAGGCGTTGGCCGCCACCTGGGCACCGACATAGGTCGGATCGAAGAAGCCGTTGCCGGCGGTGTGGGTGACGATGGCGAAGGTCAGCTTGCCGTCCTTGGAGTTGAAGTCCTTGGTCGTGGGCGCTTCCTTGGCCGCTTCCTCGAAGGTGTAGCCGCCGACCGCCTTCGACAGCACCCCGCCGGTGTCGGCAGCGGTCGCCGTGCCGAGCGCCGCGAAGGAAATCCCGGCCGCCAATGCGACCAGGCGCAACGTCGTCTTCATGATGTTCCTCCCGTGGAACGTGGGTCGTCCTTGGCCGACTTGTTCTACCAGGCTGGCCTGTCCAGCCGCCTCGCGAGCGGAGCCTAGACGAGACGATTGTCCTCCGCAATAAGTATGACCATTCCCCGCCCCGGGGGGCCGCTTCGGCGCCGGGACGGGGATGGCGGCCCGCACGCCGAAGGGTTAAGGAGACCGCGGGCCAGAGCGTTTTGCGATTTGACGGAATCGCAAAGACGCGTCGAAACAAGGAGCTGGAGCAAAGCGCGTTTCCACCAAAACGCGCTTTGCTCCAGGCAAGAACAGGCAATAGAGAGGGAGCCATGTCCGGAGCAGTCTATCCCAGCCTCAAGGGCCGCACGGTGCTGATCACCGGCGGCGGTCAGGGCATCGGCGCCGCCACGGTGCGCCTGTTCGCCGCCCAGGGCTCGAAGGTCGGCTTCATCGACCTGGCGGCCGAGCCTTCCAGGGCCCTGGCCGCCGAGCTGGCCGCGGCCGGCGCCAGCGTGCATTTCGAGCACGCCGACATCACCGACACCGCGGCGCTGCGGGCGGCGATCGGCCGGATCCGCGACGCCCTCGGCCCGATCACCGTGCTGGTCAACAATGCTGCCCACGACCAGCGCCACAAGTTCTTCGAGGTGACGCCGGACTATTTCGACAACCGCGTCGCCGTGAACTTCAAGCATGCCTTCTTCGCCGCGCAGACCGTGATTCCCGACATGATCGCCGCCGGCGGCGGCGCCATCGTCAATTACGGCTCCTGCTCCTGGATGATCGGCTCCGCCGACCTGTCGGTCTATGGCAGCATGAAGGCGGCCGAGCACGGCTTCACCAAGATGCTGGCGCGCGAGTTCGGCAAGGACAACATCCGCGTCAACTGCGTCATTCCCGGCTGGATCATGACCCAGCGCCAGATCGATCTCTGGCTCGACAAGGACGGCGAGGAGACGCTGATGCGCAACCAGTGCCTGAAGCGCAAGCTGGTTCCCGACGACCTTGCCAAGGCCGTGCTGTTCCTGGCCTCGGACGAGGCCTCCGGCATGACCAGCCAGACCATGGTCGTCGACGGCGGCTGGGTGTGAGGCCGCCGGCCCCGCCGGACCGGCCTTCGCCGGCGATTCGGCGCTGCGTCTGCTTCGATCTTCGGAGGGCGGTGACGCCGCTTTCCGCACTCTGCTCGGGGACCCGCTCATGACCGAGACCCATCTGATCGCCGTCGACTGGGGCACCAGCCGCTTCCGCGCCTATCGGCTCGACGGCGGCGGCGCGGTTCTCGACCGCGTCGCCGCCGAGGACGGCATGGCGAGCGTGGCCGCCGGCGGCTTCGCCGCCGTGCTGGAGCGCCATTGCGGCGCCTGGATGCGACAGGCCCCGGACGCACCGGTGCTGATGGCCGGCATGGTCGGCTCGCGCAACGGCTGGGCCGAAGCGGCCTACGCTCCCTGCCCGGCCTCTCCCGGCGGCGTCGCTGCCGCCCTGCTGGCGGTGACCGACCGCGTGTCGATCGTGCCGGGCGTCATTGCGCGCGGCCCCGGCGGCCCGGACGTGATGCGCGGCGAGGAAACGCTGGCGTTCGGCGCCGACACCGCGGACGGCCTCGTCTGCATGCCCGGCACCCATTCGAAATGGGTCTCGGTCAGCCGCGGCGTCATCACCGATTTCGCCACCTTCCTGACCGGCGAGAGCTATGGGCTCTACCATGACCACAGCCTGCTCGGCCGCCTGGCCGCCGAGCCGGAGGACCTCGCCGGCTTCGACGACGGCCTGGAGGCGGCACGGGCGCCGGGCGGCCTGCTCAACCGGCTGTTCCAGGCCCGGGCCCGCGTGCTCGACGGGGTGATGGGCGGCACGGCCGTCGGACCCTACCTCTCGGGACTGCTGATCGGCACGGAGATCGCCGGTGCATTGCAGCGCTTCGGCGCCGCGGATACGGTCACCCTGGTGGCGGACGGCGTACTGGCGCAACGCTATGTCGCAGCGCTGAGAGCGTTCGGCATCGGCATCGAGATCATCACGCCGGAGAGGGCTTTCCTGGCCGGGCTCGCCGCCCTCGCCGCCGCCCGGTCGGAGCAGGACAGAGCATGACCCTGGACGAAACCCTTGCCGCCATGCCGCTCGTCGCCATCCTGCGCGGCCTGCAGCCCACAGAGGCTGTGGCGATCGGCGAGGCGATCGCCGCCGCCGGCATCGGCATCCTGGAAGTGCCGCTCAACTCGCCGGACCCCTTCACCAGCATCGCCCTGCTCGCCTCCGCCCTGAAGGGCCGCGCGCTGGTCGGCGCCGGAACCGTGCTCACGCCGGCGGATGCCGACCGCGTCGCCGAGGCCGGCGGCGCGCTGGTGGTCTCGCCCAACACCGACGCGGCGGTGATCCGCCGGACCAAGGCCAACGGCATGCTGTCGCTGCCCGGTTGCCTCACCCCGACCGAAGCCTTCGCCGCCCTCGACGCCGGAGCCGACGCGCTCAAGCTGTTCCCGGCCGAGATGGCGCCCCCGGCCGTGGTGCGCGCCCTGCGGGCCGTGCTGCCGAAGGGCACCAGGCTCCTGGTGGTCGGCGGCGTCTCGCCCCAGACGATCCCGCCCTATCTTGCCGCCGGCGTCGACGGTTTCGGCGTCGGCTCCGATCTCTACAAGCCCGGCCGCGACGCCGACGACGTCGGCCTGCGCGCCGCCGCGCTCGTGGCAGCCATCATCTCCACAAGGGAAGCCACCGCATGATCATCGTGTTCGGCTCGATCGGCGTCGACCTCGTCACCAAGGTCGATCATATCCCCCATCCCGGCGAGACCGTGCTGTGCGAGGGCTACATCGTCGTGCCCGGTTCCAAAGGCGGCAACCAGGCGGTGGCCGCGGCCAGGGCCGGCTCGAAGGTGATCCATGTCGGCTCCTGCGGCGACGACGGCTTCGCCGAGCAGGCCGTGTCGATCATGAAGGAGGCGGGCGTCGACCTCTCGCATGTCGCCACCGTCGCCCGGCCGACCGCCGTGGCGCTGATCACCGTCGACGCCAAGGCCGAGAACGCCATCGTCGTCGCCTCGGGCGCCAACCGCGCCACCGGCGTCGCCCAACTCGAGCGCTGCACCTTCGGCGCCGGCGACACGGTGGTGCTGCAGCGCGAGATTCCCGATGGCGAGACCTTCGCCGCCGTGCGCCTGGCCAAGTCGCGCGGGGCCCGGGTGGTGCTCAACGTCGCGCCGGCCGCCCCGATCCCGGCCGAGACGCTGAAGGCGCTCGACGTGCTGATCGTCAACGAGCACGAGGCCCTGGTGGTCGCCCGGGCTGTGGGCATCGCGACCGAGGATCCGGAAGAGGCGGTGCGCCGGATCAATGCCGGCTTCGGCTGCGCCACCATCGTCACGCTCGGGGCGCAGGGCGCCGTCGGCTGGGTCGACGGCGTGCGCCGCGCCGTCGCCGCCCTGCCGATCACCCCTGTCGACACCACGGCGGCAGGCGACGCCTTCACCGGCGCCTTCGCCGCGGCCCTGGATCAGGGCATGGGCTTCACCATGGCGCTGGCGCGGGGCGCGGCCGGGGGCTCGCTCGCCTGCACCAAGCTGGGCGCACAGCCGAGCATCCCGACCAAGGCGGAGATCGACGAGGCCACGGCCGGCTTCGCCGCATAGCGGCCGGCTCGCGTACGCTCGCCGCAGGCGCGGCGCCGGCCGCCCCTTCCGCCGGGCCGGGCAACGCTTCGTTCATCCTGAAGGCGGATTTCGGCCGGAGGCTTAGGCCGCTCTTCACCGGGCCGTGGCATGCTCGGCGCGTTGCAGGGATTTTGCGATGCGCCTCTCCACCTCGCTCCTGGTCGTGGCCGCTCCCGTGGTCGCGGTCGCCTATGCGTTCCCGCAGCTGTTCACGGCGCGGACCGACGCACCGGCCGAGCAGGTCGCGACGGCGCCCAAGGTCAGGCCCGCCACCACGCCGGCCCTCTCCTCCTCCGGAACGCTGAAGGTCACCGGCGATCCCGACGGGCATTTCCGGGTGGAAGCCCGGATCGGCGCCCGGCGCGTGCCCTTCCTCGTCGACACCGGCGCGACCACCGTCGCCCTGTCCTGGGAGACCGGTCGGGATCTCGGCCTTGTGCACCCGAGCGACACGATGGACGTCGCCGTTTCCACTGCCAACGGCGTGGTGCGCGGCAAGTCGGTGACGATCGACCGGCTGGAACTCGGCGATATCGGCGTCAGCGGCGTACGCGCCATCGTCCTGCCGCCCGGCGCCCTTGCCGGGAACCTGCTCGGCATGACCTTCCTCAACCGCCTCAAGCATTTCGAGGTCGCGCGCAATACGCTGGTGCTCGAACGCTGAGCCCGCGCGGCATATGGCGGGCAGGCCGCTCTTGTCGGCGCGATGCCGCCGTGGTACCCGCGCCGCAGGGCAGGGCCAGAGGACTCGCGATCACGCATCGGATCCGGCGTCCCCGCCTTGATTGACAGCTCCGGCGGCGACCCGTCGCGACAACAAGGATCTTGGAAAATGGCGACCGGTCCCCAACCCGCAAACGGCAATGACGAGCCCCGCAAGGAAACGCAGCAGTCGATCAGCGTCCTGGCGCAGTACATCAAGGACTTCTCCTTCGAGAATCCGAATGCGCCGCGCTCGCTCGGCGCCCAGCAGAACGCCCCGCAGATCACCCTGACCGTGAACGTCAACGGCAAGCCGCTCGGCCCCTCCGACTATGAGGTGGAGCTGACGGTCGAAGGCGGCGCCGGCGAGGGTGCCGGCACGATGTTCAAGTTCGAGCTGGTCTACGGCGCGGTGCTGCGCCTCACCGGCATCTCGGCCGACGACGCCCATGCCGTCGTGATGATCGAAGGGCCGCGGCTGATGTTCCCCTTCGCTCGTCAGATCATCGCCGACGCCACCCGCAACGGCGGCTTCCCGCCGCTGATGATCGACCCGATCGATTTCGTGGCGCTCTACCGCAACCGCCTGGCGCAGATGCAGCAGACCTCCGGCCAGGCCTGATCGAACCGCGGCACCGGGCGGGTTGCGCATTGCGCAGGCCGCCCGTTCGCCATCGGCCGGAGCGGCGCGGCCGGGCAATTCCAGAGACGATCGTCTCCCGGGAGCCGGGAATGCCGCTTGCGGGACATGGCGGCCGTCACCCCGCCGGCTTCGGCTCCTCCAGATAGCGCTTCCAGATCACATCGCCGCCGAGCCCGGCGATGAAGGCTTCGTGCGCCTCGATCTCGGCTGCCGTCAGCCGCGGGGGGAGGGGCTCGGGCCGCTTGCGCAGCAGGTTGGCCGTGGCGGCGCTGTCGGCGGCGCCGTCGAGGATGGTGGACAGCCCGAGCGCGGTCTGCCGGCCCCCCGTCAGCTCGATATAGACCTCGGCCAGGATCTCGGCGTCGAGCAAGGCGCCGTGCTTGACGCGCTTGGAATTGTCGATGCCGTAGCGCTGGCAGAGCTCGTCCAGGGAGACGCGAGCGCCGGGGTGCTTGCGCCGGGCCATGGCCAGCGTGTCGACGACCCGATCCATCGGCAGGATCGGCTTCTTCACCCGCGCCAGCTCGGCGTTCAAGAAGCGCATGTCGAAGCCGGCATTGTGGATCACCAGCCTGGCATCGCCGACGAAGCGGACGAATTCCTCCGCCAGGTCCTGGAACAGCGGCTTGTCCTTCAGGAACTCTTCCGAGAGCCCGTGCACCGCGAAGGCCTCCTGCGGCATGTCGCGCTCGGGATTGAAGTAATGGTGCCAGGTCTCGCCCGTCGGCACCCGGTCGACCATCTCGACGCAGCCGATCTCGACGAGGCGATGGCCTTCGTTCGGGTCGAGGCCGGTGGTTTCGGTGTCGAGGATGATCTCACGCATTCAGCCTGCCTCCATGCGGCGTCCGGGCCCATCATCCGTTGGTAGGGGAGGAGGCGTGCATCCGGCAAGAGCCCGGATGAGGTCGTCCACCTGCGCCTGCGCCGCGAGAAAGCCGCGGGAGGTGTCGATCACGGCATGGCCGCGACGGCGTTTCTCGGCATCGGGGAGCTGGCGGGCGAGCAGCGCCTCGAAGCGCTCCGCCGTCATGCCGGACCGGGCGAGCACGCGCTCGCGCTGCACCTCGGCCGGGGCGGAGACCACGACGACGGCATGGCAGCGCGCCGCGCCGCCGCTCTCGAACAGCAGCGGCACGTCCAGCACCACGAGCGGCTGCCCCTGCCGCCGCGCCGCCGCCACGAACCCGGCCTCGGCGGCGCGCACCAGCGGATGCACGATCGCCTCGAGCCGCCGCATGGCCAGGGCATCGCCGACCACCCGCCCGGCCAGCTTCGCGCGATCGATCCGGCCGCCGGCGGTCACGCCGGGAAAGGCGGCCTCGACCGGCGGGACCGCGGCACCGGCATAGAGCTCGTGCACCACGGCATCGGCGTCGTGCACCGGCACGCCGCGCCGGCGAAACATCACGGCCGTGGCGCTCTTGCCCATGCCGATCGACCCGGTCAGACCGAGGATGAAGGTCATTCGCCACCCCTTCGACAGGGCGTGCGGCCGTCAGCCGGCCGTCTTCGCCACGATATCAGCGACCACGAGGGCGCGCAGCTCGGGCGTCACCGTCGGCCGCACGCCGAACCAGCGCTGGAACCCCGGCACGGCCTGGTGCAACAGCATGCCGAGCCCGTCGACGACCGGGTGGCCGCGCCGCCGTGCCGCCGCCAGCAGCGGCGTCTCCAGCGGCACATAGACGATGTCGGTGACCAGGGCCTGCCGGGGCAGGGCGCCGAGGTCGAGGTCGAGAGGCGGCTGGCCGGCCATGCCGAGCGAGGTGGTATTGACCAAGCAGGAGACGCCTTCCAGCGCCGGTGCCGCCTCGTCCCAGGCCAGCGGCTCGACCTTCGGACCGAAGCGGCCCGCCAGGTCCTCGGCCCGCGCCCGGGTCCGGTTGACGAGCAGCACGCGCCCGGCCCCGCGCTGCAGCAGCGCATGCACCACGGCGCGTGCCGCGCCGCCGGCGCCGAGCACCATCGTGCGGGCGAGGTTTCCGTCCCAGCCCGCCGCGCTCTGGTCGAGATTGGCCAGAAAGCCCTCCGCATCGGTGTTGGCGCCCCTCAGGCGCCCATCCTCGACCCAGAGCGTGTTGACTGCCTCCAGGGCGCGTGCGACGGGATCCTCGACCTCGGCAAGGCGGAAGGCGGCCTCCTTGTGGGGCACGGTGACGTTGCCGCCGACATAGCCGGCTGCGGCGAAGCCGGCGAGGAAGGCGGGAAAATCCGCCGGCGCGACCTCCTCCCGGATGTAGGAGCCGTCGATGCCGTGTTGCTTCAGCCAAAAGCCATGGATCATCGGCGACCGGGAATGCTTGATGGGGAACCCGATGACGCAGGCACGCTTCATGGCTAGCTTTCGATCACGCCGTGCTGGCGCAGCGCCGCCAGCAGCGGCAGGAGCGGCAAGCCGAGAATGGTAAAATAGTCACCCTCGATCGCCGAGAACAGGGTGATGCCGAGGCTCTCCAGCTGGTAGCAGCCGACGCTCGACAACACGGCCTCGCCCGCGCGGGCCAGATAGTCGTCAAGGAACGCCTCGGAGAACATGCGCATGGTCAGGGTTGCGCTGGCGACACCCGCCCGCAGCACCGTCCCGTCCCGGGCGAGGGCGAAGCCGGAATGCAGCGCATGCGCCCGGCCCCGCAGCCGCAGCAGGCGCTCGCGAGCCTCTTCCACCGAGGCCGCCTTGGAAAAGCGCTCGGCGCCGAGCGCCATGGTCTGGTCCGCGCCGATGACGATGCGGCCGGCATGATGGCGCGAAACCGCCTGGGCCTTCGCCTCGGCGAGGCCGCGCGCCACCAGGTCGGGCGCGCGGGCGCCCCAGGCGGCTTCCAGCCCGCGCTCGTCGACATCGGCCGGCACGGTCTCGATGCTCAGGCCGGCGCCGCGCAGCATCTCGGCACGGATCGCCGATTTCGAGGCAAGGATCAGGCTGGGCTCGGGCATGGCGGAATCAGGTCTCGACGATCTTGGCGCGGCGATGCTCGCGCAGCAGCCCCGAGATCGCCGCGGCCGTCTCCTCGATCGAGCGGCGGGTGACGTCGATCGCCGGCCAGCCCTTGCGGACGAACAGGCGCCGCGATTCCGCCAGCTCCTCGGAGACCGCCACGCGGTCGGTATAGGCGGTCTGGTCCTGCTTGGCGTTGAGGCTCAGCACCCGGTTCTCGCGGATCTGCACGATCCGTTCGGGCGAGGCGATCAGGCCCACCACCAGGGGCTTGCGCAACAGGTCGACCTCGACCGGCAGGGGAATGCCCGGCACCATCGGCACATTGGCGGTCTTGATGCCGCGATTGGCCAGGTAGATCGAGGTCGGCGTCTTGGAGGTGCGCGACACGCCGATCAGCACCACGTCGGCCTCGTCGAGATCGACGGCCTGCTGCCCGTCGTCATGGGCCATGGTGTAGTTGAGCGCGTCGATGCGCCGAAAATAATCGGCATTGAGCACGTGCTGCGCGCCGGGCCGCACCAGGACCTCGACGCCGAGATAGGAGTGGAACAGGTTGGTGATCGGCGCCAGCACCGGCATGGAGGGGCAGCCGGCCTCGCCGCAGGCCCTCTCCAGCCGCGCGGCGAGATCTTCCTCCACCAGCGTGTGCAGCACGATCCCCGGGGCCGTCTCGATCTCGGCGATGATCTGGTCGACCTGCCGTTCCGTGCGCACCATGGGATAGACGTGCTCGAGCGCGGAGACGCCGGGATAGAGCGCGGCGACGGCGCGAGCGACGGTGATCAGCGTCTCGCCGGTCGAGTCGGAAACCAGGTGCAGATGGAAGAAGCTGCGCGTTGCCATGACACCGCGTAGCGTGGGACGGCGCTGTGGACAAGTGGGGACGACTCCGGGCCTTTCGGCCCCTGCGGCGCCGGCTGTGGACGAGTCCGCAATATCGTCCACAGGCCCTGCGCTGTGGGGCCGGATTCGGCGCTCCCTGGTAACAAGACTCGCAAGCGCCTGAACCGACTCTCGAACCTCGGATCGGCCGCGCCGGGCAAGCCTCTGACTCCGCGCATTGAATCGGATCCGTACCGACCGCCTGGCGCCGGGCTCGAATCCACACTTAGCCGAACCGGCTGCCGGGCCAGGCTGTGGATGGCCTGTGGACGGCGAAGTACGAAAGTTAACAGATGGTTAAGAAGAAAGAGAATGAGAGTCATCTCTCTATTGTTTTGATTTGAGGCAGGCCACAGCCTAGGACATGGACAAGAAGCCCTGCTCTCCCGGCGGGCGGGGATAGCGCGGCGTGCCGCCTCTCGCGCAGGCGCTCGACGAAGGAAGCTGTTGGGATGGACAAGCCGGTTCTACGCGTACTCGGTGGCGAGACGCTCGCCACGCCGCCGATCTGGATGATGCGCCAGGCCGGCCGCTATCTGCCGGAGTACCGTGAGCTTCGCGCCAAGGCGGGCAGCTTCCTGACGCTGTGCTACACGCCCGAGCTGGCGGCCGAGGTGACGCTGCAGCCGATCCGCCGTTTCGGCCTGGATGCGGCGATCCTGTTTTCCGACATCCTCGTCGTGCCGGATGCGCTCGGCCAGACCGTGCGCTTCGAGGAGGGCGAGGGGCCGCGGCTCGATCCGATCCCGGACGCATCCGGCCTGTCGCGCCTGCGCGAGAGCATCGACCTCGACCACCTCGCCCCGGTGTTCGAGGCGATCGGCCGGGTGAAGCGCGAGCTGCCGCCCGCCGTGACGCTGCTCGGCTTTTGCGGTGCGCCCTGGACGGTCGCCACCTACATGGTGGCGGGACGGGGCACGCCCGATCAGGCGCCGGCCCGATCCTGGGCCTACCGCGACCCGGACGGATTCGAGGATCTGATCGACCGGCTGGTGGATGCATCGACCGCCTATCTCTGCGCGCAGATCGAGGCGGGGGTCGATGCCGTGCAGATCTTCGACAGCTGGGCGGGCATCCTGCCGCCGGACGAATTCCGGCGCTGGGCGATGGACCCTGTGGCCCGGATCGTCGCGGCCGTGCGCAGCCGCCATCCCCAGGCCCGGATCATCGGCTTTCCGCGCGGCGCCGGCACGCTCTACGAGGCCTATGCGCAGCATGTGCCGGTGGATGCGGTCGGGCTGGACTGGTCGGTCGACCCGGTCTGGGCCGCCCGCGTGCTGCAGCCGCTGAAGCCGGTCCAGGGCAATCTCGATCCCCTGGCGCTGGTCGCCGGCGGTGCGGCGCTCGACCGGGCGGTCGACGGCATCCTGGCCGGGCTCGGCAGGGGGCCGTTGATTTTCAACCTCGGCCACGGCATCACCCCGGACACGCCGATCGCGCATGTCGAGCGGATGCTGGCGCGGGTGAAGATGGCACGATAGGAGCAGGCGATGGAGTATGGCAGCCACGGCTACGACTGGCTCAAGGCCGCGCATATCATCGCGGTGATCGCCTGGATGGCGGGAATGCTCTACCTGCCGCGCCTGTTCGTCTATCACACGGACACGGTGCCCGGCTCGGTGCAGAGCGAGACCTTCAAGGTGATGGAGCGCCGGCTGCTCAAGGCGATCATCAACCCCGCCATGATCGCCACCTGGATTTTCGGCCTGCTGCTGGTGTGGAAGTCGGGCTTCTATGCCGCGCCCTGGTTCCATGCCAAGTTCGCGCTGGTGCTGGTCCTCTCCGGCGTGCACGGCTTCTTCGTCGGGGCGGTCAAGGACTTTGCCGCCGACCGCAACCGGCGCTCGGCGCGATTCTACCGGATCATCAACGAGGTTCCGACGCTGTTGATGATCCTGATCGTCATTCTCGTGGTGGTGAAGCCGTTCTGAGGCGTCGCCGACCAGCGACGAGGCGACGCGCTGCATTGCGAAAAGTTTAACTTTGGAGCGCTTGCGGCGCTGTCGCCGCGAGCGTATACAGGCTCAATCCTACCATTGCAGGCAGGTGCTTTCGGGTGCAGGTCACTGATCCGCCTGGGCGCCGGCGCAAGGCGATCGCAGCCCAGCGCAAATGCTCTGCTTTCTCCCCTCCGTAGTCAGCCGCAGCCCATCCCAGGGCCCCCGCGGTGAGATTTCATATCCTACCAAGGACCCCCGATGCGGGACATCAAACTACAGGACCTCAAGTCCAAGACGCCGATCGAGATGCTTGCCTTTGCCGAGGAGCTCGAGGTCGAGAACGCCTCCTCCATGCGCAAGCAGGAGTTGATGTTCGCGGTGCTCAAGCAACTGGCGAGCCGCGAGGTCGAGATCGTTGGCGAGGGCGTGGTCGAAGTTCTGCAGGACGGCTTCGCCTTCCTGCGATCCCCGGACGCCAACTACCTGCCCGGTCCTGACGACATCTATGTATCGCCCTCCCAGATCCGCAAATTCGGCCTGCGCACCGGCGACACGGTCGAGGGCATCATCCGAAGCCCTAAGGACGGCGAGCGCTATTTCGCCCTGCTCAAGGTCAACACGATCAATTTCGAGGACCCTGAGAAGACCAAGCACAAGGTCAATTTCGACAACCTGACGCCGCTCTACCCCAACCGCCGGCTGAAGCTGGAGATCGGCGACCAGACCAAGAAGGATTATTCGGCGCGTGTCATCGACGTGGTCTCGCCGATCGGCAAGGGCCAGCGCGCCCTGATCGTGGCGCCGCCGCGCACCGGCAAGACGGTGCTCCTGCAGAACATCGCCCAGTCGATCACCGCCAACCATCCCGAATGCTACCTGATCGTGCTGCTGATCGACGAGCGGCCGGAGGAAGTCACGGACATGCAGCGCTCGGTGAAGGGCGAGGTCGTGTCCTCCACCTTCGACGAGCCGGCAGGCCGCCACGTGCAGGTCTCGGAAATGGTGATCGAGAAGGCCAAGCGCCTGGTCGAGCACGGCCGCGACGTCGTCATCCTGCTCGACTCGATCACCCGTCTCGGACGCGCCTACAACACGGTCGTGCCGTCCTCCGGCAAGGTCCTGACCGGCGGCGTCGACGCCAATGCCCTGCAGCGGCCGAAGCGCTTCTTTGGCGCGGCCCGCAACATCGAGGAAGGCGGTTCGCTCACCATCATCGCCACGGCGCTGATCGACACCGGCTCGCGCATGGACGAGGTGATCTTCGAGGAGTTCAAGGGCACCGGCAACTCCGAGATCATCCTGGACCGCAAGGTCTCCGACAAGCGCGTCTTCCCGGCGATCGACATCACCCGGTCCGGAACGCGCAAGGAAGAACTCCTGGTGGCGCCGGACATCCTCAAGAAGATGTATGTGCTGCGCCGCATCCTCAACCCGATGGGCACGGTCGACGCCATCGAGTTCCTGCTCGACAAGCTGCGCCAGACCAAGGTCAACGCCGACTTCTTCGATTCCATGAACACCTGACATGCTGCGCGGCGACGCCGCGCTCTCTCGCACTGCGGCGGCGATCGGCTCCTCGGCCGGTCGCCGTTTTCGTTCGAGGAGAACCCCGGGCTGCGCAGGCCTTGATGTTCGCGCGGTGCTCGGCCATGACCCAGGCGATGGCCTGGCAGGGATGGCTGGCGAGCGCCGGATGTTTCACGGGAAACATCCCCCATCGCCTCTCGCCCAAACCTGGCCGTTCGGATGCTTCTCCCCAACCCTCGTATTGGAGGCGCGGCCATGACGGATACGATCGTCGCGCTGTCGTCCGGCGTCGGCAAGGCCGGGGTCGCGGTGGTGCGCATGTCCGGCCCGGCGACCCGATTCGCGTTCGAAACGATTGCCGGCCCCGTGCCGGAGCCTCGCCGTGCGGCGCTTCGTCGGCTGAGGACCTCCGGCGGCGAGGAGATCGACCGGGCGATCGTGCTCTTCCTACCCGGCCCGGCCAGTTTTACCGGCGAGGACATGGCGGAGTTCCATGTCCACGGCGGGCGCGCGGTGGTGACGGCGCTGCTGGATGCGCTGACCGCCGTGCCCGATGTCCGGCCGGCCCGCCCCGGCGATTTCACCCGGCGGGCCGTGGAAAGCGGCAAGCTCGACCTCACCGCCGCCGAGGGCATCGCCGACCTGATCGATGCGGAGACGGCCGGACAGCGTCGGCAGGCCCTGCGCCAGGCCGGCGGGGCGCTGGAGAAGGCCGCCGCCGAATGGCGCGCGGCGCTGACCAGGGTCCTGGCGCTGGTCGAGGCGGAGATCGACTTTCCGGACGAGGGGGACGTGCCGACGTTGCTGGCGACGGTGACGAGCGAGGCGAGGAGCCTGCTCGTGCGGATCGAAGCGGCGCTCGCCGGCGCGGCCCGGGGAGAACGCCTGCGCGACGGGGCGCACATCGTCATCGCCGGCCCGCCCAATGCCGGAAAATCCACCTTGCTCAATGCGCTGGCGAGACGGGAGGTTGCGATCGTCTCCGCAATCCCCGGCACCACGCGCGATGCGATCGAGGTACATCTCGACCTCGATGGCTATCCCGCGACCCTGATCGACACGGCCGGCTTGCGCGAGACGGCCGACCCCGTCGAGGCGATCGGCATCCGCCGCGCCTTGGAACGGGCCGGCGCCGCCGACCTCGTGGTCTGGCTCTCGCCGGCCGATGAGCCCGCCGAGCCGCCGGCGATCGAGGCGCCGCTGCTCAATGTCGCGACGAAGTCGGACATGGCCGATTCGCCGGCGCAACGATGCGATCTCGCCATCTCCGCCGTGACCGGGCTCGGCCTCGCGGAACTGACGACGCGGCTGGCCACAGCGGCCCGGGCGGCGCTCGAGGGGGGAGAGTCGGCGCTGGTGACGCGGGCGCGCCACCGCGTGGAGCTGGAGGCTGTTGCGAGCCATCTGCGGCGAGCTGCGACGGCGGGGCCGGAGACGCCGGTCGAATTCATCGCCGAGGACCTCCGCCTCGCCGTCCGGGCGATCGGCCGTCTGACCGGCCGGGTCGATATCGACGAAGTGTATGATGTGATCTTCCGCGAATTCTGCATCGGCAAGTAAGGCGAGCCCCCGCTGCTTTGACGGGATCGGCGGCTTTCTATAGAAGAGCCGCCATCAGCGAAGGGTGCGGGAAAGACAATGCGGAGCTTCGACGTCATCGTCGTCGGGGGCGGACATGCCGGCTGCGAGGCCGCTGCCGCCGCGGCTCGGCTGGGTGCTCGCACGGCCCTGATCACGCATCGCTTCGACACGGTCGGTGCCATGTCCTGCAACCCCGCCATCGGCGGTCTGGGCAAGGGGCATCTCGTGCGCGAAATCGATGCGCTCGATGGCCTGATGGGCCGCACGGCCGATGCCGGCGGCATCCAGTTCCGGGTGCTGAACCGGCGCAAGGGGCCCGCCGTCCGCGGCCCGCGGGCGCAGGCGGATCGCAAGCTCTATGCCGCTGCCGTGCAGGCGGCCGTCCGCGAGCAGGCCGACCTCGAGGTGATCGAGGCTGAAGTGCACGATATCGAGGTTGCTGCGGGCCGCGTCCGTGCCGTGACGACGCGCGACGGCGATCGATTCGGCTGCGGTTCGGTCGTGCTGACCACCGGCACCTTCCTGCGCGGCGTTATTCACGTGGGCGAGGTGACCACGCCGGCCGGTCGCGTCGGCGAAGCGCCGGCTCTCGGCCTCTCCGCTACGCTGGAACGCCTCGGCTTCACCCTTGGCCGCCTGAAGACCGGCACGCCGGCTCGCCTCGACGGACGCAGCATCGACTGGGCCGCGCTGGAGATGCAGCCCGGCGATGAGCCGCCGGAGCCGTTCTCGAGCCTGACGACCGTCTTGCCCAACCCGCAGGTCTCGTGTGGCATCACCCGCACGACGAGTGCGACCCATGCGGTGATCCGACAGAACATCCACCGCGCTCCGATCTATTCCGGCCAGATCGAGAGCCGCGGTCCGCGGTATTGTCCGTCGATCGAGGACAAGGTCGTGCGCTTCGGCGATCGCGAAGGCCACCAGATCTTTCTCGAGCCCGAGGGTCTCGACGACGACACGGTCTATCCGAACGGCATCTCCACCTCGCTGCCGGCCGAGGTGCAGCAGGCGATGATCGCCACGATCCCCGGCCTGGAGCATGCACGGATCATCCGGCCGGGCTATGCGGTCGAATATGATCATGTCGATCCGCAGGAATTGTTCGCGACGCTGGAGACCAAGCGTGTCGCCGGCCTGTTCCTGGCCGGGCAGATCAACGGCACCACGGGGTACGAGGAAGCGGCGGGGCAGGGACTGATCGCCGGACTGAACGCGGCCCGGCGGGCCGGCGGCGCCGAGGGCGTCATGTTCGGGCGGGACAGGTCCTATCTCGGCGTGATGGTCGATGACCTGGTGACGCGCGGCGTCAGCGAGCCCTACCGCATGTTCACGTCGCGGGCGGAATACCGGCTGACGCTGCGGGCGGACAATGCCGACCGGCGTTTGACCGATCTGGGCTCCGAACTCGGCCTCGTCGGCCCGGCGCGCCGTCGGGCCTGGGCCGACAAGCGCGATGCGCTGGAGCGGGCCACAGCCCTGGCACGGTCGGTCAGCCTGACGCCGAACGAGGCGGAACGCCACGGCGTGCATGTCAATCGTGACGGCGTCCGCCGTTCGGCCTTCGACCTGCTGGCCTATCCGACCGTGACCGCCGCCGACTTTGTCCGCATCTGGCCGGAGGTCTCGGCCTATCCGGCAGCCGTGCTCGAGCAGGTCGAGATCGATGCCAAATACGCGGTCTATATGGACCGGCAGCGGTCGGACATCGCGGCCTTCCGCCGGGACGAGGACATGGTCCTGCCGGCCGATTTCGATTTCGGATCCGTGACGGGACTGTCCAACGAGAGCCGCGAGAAGCTGAATTCGATTCGGCCCCGAACCATTGGCCAGGCCGGTCGTATCGACGGGATCACCCCGGCCGCCGTGACCCTGCTGCTGGCGACCCTGCGCAAGCGCAATCTTGCTGTCGCGTAGGGCTGAAAGTCGTACCGGTGCTCCCTTTGGACGCGGGCGTCGCCAGTCCGGGGCAGGCGCCATTGCGGCTCATCCCCTGGCCTGTCTCCCCGGGAGCGCTCGGAGAGGACCGGGCTTTCCATCGCGGATAGCAGCTTCAGGCGCGACGTCGGCGGATTCCCCTTCTCCGAGCAAATCGGATCTATCCGTCTTAGGCGGCGTCCGGGACTAAGTGCTTCACCTCTATTTTGTGAAGCCACCCTGTGGGCGAGATGGGCTCCATGCCGTACTTGCCGCGACGCCCGCGTCTTCCCTCCCCCGGCAAGTCGGATGTTTCCGACTTGCCTTCCTTGTCTGCCCATCTCGGGAACACCCGAGATGGGTGGGGAGGGATACAGGGTGGGGGTCGTGCAGGATAGGATGAACCCTACGTCGACGACCCCCACCCTTTATCCCTCCCCGCAAGGGGGAGGGAAGACCCGCGCGTGGCGGCGAGGCCTGAACCGTGGCGTCTCGCGCAGCTGAAGGCGAAGCGGACCGGTGCGGCGCCCAATCGCGTCATTTGCTCGTGGACGAACCCATCTCCCGATCAGCTTGGCCGGGTCGAGAATGTAGAGGTAGCGGACGGGTCAGCGTAGGGCGGGCTTGTTCAGCCGGAGACCGAGCGATGCGCCGGCCAGGGCGAGAGGGCTGCGACATCCAGGGTCATAATCCACAGCCTGGCGATCGATTCTAAGGCGGAACAAGGGCGCGTCGTTCGGTAGCGGTTGCACGAATCCTGCGCCTGACTCATGGTCGCGGCATGTCAGCGACCTCCGATCAGATGCCGCCCGCAACCGATGGAGAGCGTCAAGCCGTCATCGAACGGCTTGGTGTTTCACGTGAAACAGCGGGGCGCCTCGACGCCTATGTCGATCTGCTGCGGCGTTGGCAGGCGGTGAAGAACCTGGTGGCGCCGTCCACCCTCGGTCGGATCTGGGACCGCCACATCCTCGACAGCGGCCAGCTCGTCGGCCATTGCGGCGAGGCGCGCACCATCGTCGATCTCGGCAGCGGCGCCGGCTTTCCCGGCCTGGTTCTGGCCGTGCTGATGGCGGAGCGACCGGGCATGCAGGTGCATCTGGTGGAAAGCAACGGCCGCAAATCCGCGTTTCTGCGCGAGGCCATTCGCGTCACCGGTGCACCGGCGACGGTTCATGCCGTGCGGATCGAGGACTTCATGCTCCGCCCACCGCCCGCCGTCGACCTGGTCACGGCCCGGGCTCTGGCGCCGCTGTCGGATCTCCTCAGCTTCAGCGAAGGCCTGTTGAAAAGGGGCGCCCAGGCCCTCTTCCTCAAGGGCCAAGATGTTGAGCAGGAATTGACCGTGACCGCTAGATCTTGGAGAATCAATGCAATGCTGATCCCCAGCCTCACCGACCCGTCGGGCCGCATCGTGCATGTGACCTCGGCGGAGCGGCTTTCGGCCCGGGATCGATGACCTGGATGGATCCCATGAGCCAGCCCCGCGTTCTCGCGCTTGCCAACCAGAAGGGTGGCGTCGGCAAGACCACGACTGCCATCAATCTGGGGACGGCGCTCGCCGCGATCGGCGAGGATGTGCTGGTGATCGATCTCGACCCGCAGGGCAATGCCTCGACCGGGTTCGGCATCGGCCACAAGCAGCGCCTGCATTCGACCTATGAGGTCATGGTGGGGGATTGCGACCTGCGCGCCACCGTGGTCGAGACCGCGGTCCCGCGGCTGCACATCGCACCCTCGACGCTGGATCTGCTCGGCGTGGAGCTCGAGATCGCCCAGGACCGTGACCGCACCTTCAAGCTGAAGAAGGCGATCCAGGCCCTGTCCGCCTCCGAAGAGCGGCCCTACTCCTATGTGCTGGTCGATTGCCCGCCATCGCTCAACCTGCTGACGATCAACGCCATGGCGGCGGCCGACGCGATCCTGGTGCCGCTGCAATGCGAGTTCTTCGCGCTCGAAGGCCTGTCGCAGCTGCTCAAGACGGTCGAGCAGGTGCGTGTCACCCTCAACCCGCGCCTCAGCATCCACGGCATCGTGCTGACCATGTATGATGCACGCAACAATCTGTCGGGGCAGGTGGTGGCGGACGTGCGCCAGTTCATGGGCGACAAGGTCTACCAGACCATCATCCCGCGCAATGTCCGCGTGTCGGAGGCGCCGTCCTACGGCAAGCCGGCCCTGCTCTATGACCTGAAATGTCCGGGCAGCCAGGCCTATGTCCGTCTCGCCTCCGAAATCATTCAGCGCGAAAAGACCTTGCGTGCAGCCTGAGGAACCGAGCCCATGATGATGGAAGAGAAGATCCGCCCGCGGCTCGGACGGGGCCTGGCGGCTCTCATCGGCGACGCCGGAGACGAGGGAGCGGCGATCGAGCGGGCGCGGGGCCAGCGCCGGGTGCCGGTGTCGTTCCTGCGGCCGAACCCCAAGAACCCCCGGCTGCGCTTCTCGGAGGAGGATCTGTCCGATCTCGCCGCCTCGATCCGCGAGAAGGGCGTGATCCAGCCGATCATCGTGCGCACCGTGCAGGGCGCGATGGATGCCTACGAGATCATCGCCGGCGAGCGGCGCTGGCGCGCCGCCCAGCGCGCAGGGTTGCATGATGTGCCGGTGACGCTGGTCGAGGCCACGGACCGCGAGGCCCTCGAGCTTGCGATCATCGAGAACGTCCAGCGCGAGGACCTCAACGCCATCGAGGAAGCGGCCGGCTATGATCGGCTGATCGAGGAGTTCTCCTATTCTCAGAACGACCTTGCGAAGGTGATCGGCAAGAGCCGCAGCCACGTCGCCAACACGCTGCGCCTGCTCAAGCTGCCCGACACGGTCAAGGCATCGGTGGTCAGCGGCGAGCTGACGGCCGGCCACGCCCGCGCCCTGCTCTCGGTCGCGGAACCCGAGCGGGTCGCGGCCGAAATCGCCGCCCGCGGCCTCACCGTCCGGGATGCCGAAGCCATCGTCCAGGCCGAAGCCGCCGATGCAGGCCGCCCGACCAAGGCGCGGCCGCGGACCGAGAAGGATACCGATACGCTGGCGCTGGAGCGGGCCCTCTCGGACGCCCTCGGCCTCAAGGTGACGCTCGACCACCGCGGCGACGGCGGAGAGCTGCGCATCCGC
Source organism: Labrys sp. Lb11 (assembly GCF_057554225.1). Lineage (NCBI taxonomy): Bacteria > Pseudomonadati > Pseudomonadota > Alphaproteobacteria > Hyphomicrobiales > Xanthobacteraceae > Labrys > Labrys sp. Lb11. Next base: position 169,404 of record NZ_BAAJOT010000004.1, on the reverse strand, counting down.
TACAGGACCCTGGAGCAGCTCGACGACCTCGCGCGTCGCCTGAAGGGCTGAGGGTCCTCCCCGAACGTCCGCGGGTCGGCGCGCCGGAACCCCCACCATCCGCGTGCCTTTCTCCTTGCCGACATCCGGCTGTCGGCAGTGATCGGCGGCCGGCGTCGTCGCCGGCTTTCCGGGTCTCCCTCGGGGCTCTCCCGGACGGCGGGTCCGAGCCGCCACGTCCCTCACGTCATTGGATCGCCATGCGTCTCAAGCTGACCACCTGGAACATCAACTCGGTGCGGCTGCGCATGGGTCTGGTGGAAAAATTCGTCGCCGCGCACCAGCCCGACGTGCTTTGCCTGCAGGAGACCAAGGTCGAGGACGGCAAGTTTCCGCTCTCGGACGTGCGGGCGATGGGTTTCACCCACATCGCCTTCAACGGCCAGAAGGGCTATCACGGCGTTGCCATCTTCTCGAAGCTGCCCTTCGACATGGTCGAGAAGAAGGAGTTCTGCGCCAAGGGCGACGCCCGGCACATCTCCATTCGATTCGGACCCGAAACCGGAGAGCTGGCGGGGACGACGGTGCACAATCTCTATATTCCCGCCGGCGGTGATATTCCGGACCCGGAACTGAACGACAAGTTCGCCCATAAGCTTGCGTTCCTGGAGGAGATGAACAGCTGGTTCCTCGACGGTTATCCCGGCGAAGAGCGGGCTATCCTGGTCGGGGACCTCAACATTGCGCCGCTGGAGCAGGACGTCTGGAGCCACAAGCAGCTCCTTGACGTGGTCTCGCATACGCCGGTCGAGACCGAAGCGATGAAGCGGTTGATGGCGACGGGTGAATGGACCGACGTCATGCGCCGTTTCGTCCCCGATACGGAGAAGCTCTACACTTGGTGGAGCTACCGGGCAGCGGACTGGGTCGCGGCCAATCGTGGCCGACGCCTGGATCATATCTGGGCCAGCCGGGCGATTGCCGATACGGCCCGGTCGATGGAGGTGCTGACCGAGGCGCGCGGTTGGGAGCGCCCGTCCGACCATGCCCCGGTCACCGCCGTCTTCGATCTGGCATGACGCCAGATCTCCGGGAATGCCGGCAGGGATTCGTTCCTGAAATCTGCCCACGCCGGCGATGACGTAGCCCGGTTGGAGCAGGTCTGCGGCAGCCGATGTCCGGTTGTCGTTAAGCCGTCGACCGTTTCGGGAACGAAGCACAGACGAATCGGTGAAGGCGACGAGTTCGCGGTTCGGTCCCGCCGAGGAGGCGTGGCATTTTCGGGAAAAGCCGCCCGAGATCGGCGAGAGACCGGGCTGCGCGTCGGTCCAGCCCCGGGAGCACTCTGCTTCAGATCCTAACGGCAGTCCAATTCCGGGATGCCCTGCGGGGCGACGCGGCGTCCGGGAGTTCGCATGGCCCGGGCGTCCGGCTTGCCTTGATCTCAGGCGAGGTGCGGCGCACTGCGTGCCGCGATGGACGGTCAGGCGGGCAGCCGCCCGAGCGGATGAGGGACTCGCCGACGTCGCGGTCGGAGGAGAGCATCGCAACGTCCCACGGATGCATCGTCGGGGCCGAAGCTTCCGCCGCATTCAGATTTCGACCGGAGCGGGAACGGAGCAGCGACGAATCGCTGACCGGGCAGAGTTCGCGACTTGTCCGGCCGGATTGCACCCGTCATGACCCGGCAAGACGGGTGTTGGAACCGGCACAGTTCCTCTGCCGGCGGCACCATGCCGGTGCCTTCGATGAATGCGGGTCCCGATCCGGGACGCGTGCGATCAGTTCGCCTTGGCTTCCGTGGGCGGGCTCGCGCCGCCCTGGCTGAAGCGCGTGGCGGCGATCACCAGGCGGCCGAGCTGGGTGCCGACGATGATACGGGCGGGAGCAAGCACGCGCGTGCCGGCAACCGGCGCGAGCCAGACCTCCATGTCGCGGTTGGCGACCATGAACTTGGTCTGGTCGCGATCGGGGCGATGGCCGGCGATGGGCGTGTAGCGGGCGGAGCAGACAATGGCGGGGCCGGAATAGCCCTTCGACTGCACCTCCTCCATGCGGGAATAGGCGAGCTTGACATCGAAGCGCTGGGCGCCGTCGAAGACGGCCAGGGTGCGGTCGCAGGCGCCGGCGGCCAGCATGTTGCCATTGCCGGCGACCGGCATCAGCATGGCGGAGATCGGATCGATGACGCCGCGCTTGTCGGCATCGGTGACCGGCACGCGGTCGGCCCGGAAGCGAAGCGGTGGGCTGATGGCGACATCGGTGATCGTGCTCCCGGCCAGCGCCATCTGCACGGTCTGCTGCTTGCCGGAGGAGACGCTGTTGAGCGCATAGCCGACCGGCTTGGGCAGGCTTGCGCCCATGGTGCCGGAGGCCGTGGCCGCGCCCTTGCCGTCGCTGACCAGGCTGAGGACGCCGCCGATCCGGCCGGAGACCCTGACGGCATAGGCGCCCCCGGCCTCGAGGGTCGCATCGAGCGCGGCCGTGCCGATCGGCAGGCCGGCGAGGGTGACGGCATAGCGCGCCGTCACGGCGCCGGATCCGGCCAGAGCACTTCCCGTCACACAGATCAGCGCTGCTGCCGCGGCCAGGCAGCGGGAAAGGCGAGATGGCACGCTTGGTCTCCGAGAAGTCGCGACTCACGGCCGCGCCGGCCAGAATCACGCCACGCGGCAAAGGTGCCAACAGATTTGCGCAGCGAATGCGCCGAAACTGCGACGCGGGCCTTCGGGCCGGGGGTCGTCAGGCCGCCGCCAGCGGCGTGCCGGCGAGCGCCTTGCCGTCGTGTCCGCCCAGCACCACGGGGAAGAGCGTGCCCGGCGCGATCGGCCGGAGCGGACGCACCGGTGCGAAATGCTCGGTCCGGGCAAGGCCGCCGCGCTCCATCAGGGCGTTGCGGGTGCGGCCGGCCTCGCCGTCGAGGAAGGCGCGGAAGGCCGCGTCCCCGGCCTGGCGCAGCCTGGCGGCACGGCTGCGGACCTCGGGCACCGGCACCGGCGGCATGCGCGCGGCCGGCGTGCCGGGCCGGGGCGAGAAGGGGAAGACATGCAGATGGACGATGCCGCAACCGGCGATCAGGTCGAGCGAGCCGCGAAGCATCGCCTCGGTCTCGGTCGGAAAGCCGGCGATGAGGTCGGCGCCGAAGACGATGTCAGGCCGCAGCCGCCGGGCTTCGGCGCAGAAGCGTTCGGCATCGGCCCGGCTATGGCGGCGCTTCATGCGCTTGAGGATGAGGTCGTCGCCCGACTGCAGCGACAGGTGCAGGTGCGGCATCAGCCGCTCCTCCTCGGCCAGCGCCTGCATCAGCGCCGGATCGGCCTCCACCGAATCGATCGAGGACAGGCGCAGGCGCGCCAGCGACGGCACCTCGCGCAGGATGCGGCGCACCAGGGCGCCGAGCCGGGGCGTGCCCTCCAGGTCGGCGCCGTAGCTGGTGAGGTCGACGCCGGTCAGCACGATCTCGCCATAGCCGGCCTCCGCCAGGCGGCGGACCTGCTCGACCACGGCCTGCGGCGGCAGCGAGCGGGACGGACCGCGCCCGAAGGGAATGATGCAGAAGGTGCAGCGATGGTCGCAGCCGTTCTGGACCTGCACGAAGCCGCGGGCCCTCCCCTCGAAGGCGTCGATCCGCGGCAGCGCCATGCCGCGCGCGGTCATGATATCGGCGGCGAGGATCTTGTCGTTGCGCCGGTGCAGCCCGGTCCAGGTGTCCGGCTGCAGCTTCTCGGCATTGCCGACGACGTGGGCGACCTCGTCCATCGCGGCATAGCGCCCGGGCTCGATCTGGGCGGCGCAGCCGGTGACGGCGATGCGCGCCTCGGGCCGTTCGCGCTTGAGGCGGCGAATGGCCTGGCGCGCCTGGCGCGTCGCCTCCTCGGTGACGGCGCAGGTGTTGACGATGATCAGATCGTCGCCGGCTTCGCCCGCCGCCGCCCGCATCGCCTCGGATTCGTGGATGTTGAGGCGGCAGCCGAAGGTGACGAGGGTCGGCCCGCTCATGTCACGCGGCGTCGGCGAACCAGCTCGGATCGAGCGAGCCGTGATGCTCCAACTCCACCGCGCCGGTCATCAGCACATGGTCGTCGCCCTCGCGCCAGTCGATCATCAGGTCGCCGCCGGGGAGGGAGACGCGCACCTTGCGCCCGGTGCGCTTGAGGCGGGCGGCCGCCACCGCGACGGCGCAGGCGGCCGAGCCGCAGGCGCGCGTCAGGCCCGCGCCGCGCTCCCACACCCGGATCACCACGTGGCCGGGGTCGATGACCCGGGCCAGCGAGATGTTGGCGCGCTCGGGGAACAGCGGATGGTTCTCCAGCATGGGGCCGATGCGGCCGAGGTCGTAGCCGGCCGGATCGCGGTCGACCCAGAAGACGGCGTGCGGATTGCCCATGTTCACCGCCGAGGGTGAATGCAGCAGCGGCGCGTCGATCGGCCCGATCTGCAGCTCGACATAGCGGGTGTCGCGGAACTCCTCGGCGAGCGGGATCTCGTTCCAGGCGAATTTCGGTCGGCCCATGTCGACGGTGAAGAGTTCGCCGTGCCGGCGGGCGACGACCAGGCTGGTCGGCGTCTCCAGGGTCAGGACGTCGCGGCCGACGAGCGGCATCAGATGCCAGGCGACGCAGCGCGTGCCGTTGCCGCAGGCGCCCGACTCGGAGCCGTCGGTGTTGTAGATGCGCATATAGGCGTCGGTGCCGGCCGTGCGCGGCGCCTGCAGCACCATCAACTGGTCGAACGGCTCGGCGGCGGCGATGGCGCGCGCCTCGGCAGGGGCGACGGCATGGCCGATGTCGCGCAGATCCAGCACGACGATCTCGTTGCCGATGCCGTTCATCTTGACGTAAGGGCGGCCGGAAAGCTGGGACATGTCGAAAGCTGCGCAGGAGACTGGCGCTGATATAGTCCATGTCAGCCGTTCCGCCAAACCGCGCCGGACGGTTCCTTCGAACGATCGCGTCTTGTTGTCGCAAGGCGACACCGTTAGGGTCGGTCCCCCGCTCCTGCTCCCGCCAATGGACGACCCGATGACAGACCAGAAACCGGCCCGGCGCCCACGCCCGAGTTTTACCGAGCAGGAAGCGTTGAACTTCCACAAGGACGGCAAGCCGGGCAAGCTGGAGGTCGTGGCGACCAAGCCGATGGCGACGCAGCGTGACCTGTCGCTGGCCTATTCGCCGGGCGTCGCCGTGCCGGTGAAGGCGATCGCCGAGAACCCGGCCACCGCCTTCGACTACACCACCCGCGGCAACATGGTGGCGGTGATCTCCAACGGCACCGCCATCCTCGGCCTCGGCGACCTCGGCGCGCTCGCCTCCAAGCCGGTGATGGAGGGCAAGGCCGTGCTGTTCAAGCGCTTTGCCGACGTCGACTGCATCGACCTGGAGGTCGACACCAAGGATCCGGACGAGTTCATCAACGCGGTGCGCTATCTCGGACCCTCCTTCGGCGGGATCAACCTGGAGGACATCAAGGCGCCGGAGTGCTTCATCATCGAGCAGCGGCTCAAGGAATTGATGGACATTCCGGTCTTCCACGACGACCAGCACGGCACGGCGATCATCGCGGCCGCCGGCCTGTTCAATGCGCTGAAGATCACCGGGCGCGACATCCTGACGACGAGGCTGGTGGTGAACGGGGCGGGATCGGCCGGCATCGCCTGCGTCGAGCTGGTCAAGGCGATGGGGATCGCACCGAACAACGTCATCCTGTGCGACACCAAGGGCGTGGTCTACCAGGGCCGCACCGAAGGCATGAACCAGTGGAAGTCGGCCCATGCGGCCGTGACCGACCGGCGCACGCTGGCGGAGGCGATGGAGGGCGCCGACGTGGTCTTCGGCCTGTCGGTCAAGGGCGCGCTGACCGCCGACATGGTGCGCTCGATGGCGCCCAAGCCGATCATCTTCGCGATGGCCAATCCCGATCCGGAGATCACGCCCGACGACGCCCATGCGGTGCGCGACGACGTGATCATCGCCACCGGCCGCTCGGACTATCCCAACCAGGTCAACAACGTGCTCGGCTTCCCCTTCATCTTCCGGGGCGCCCTCGACGTGCAGGCGACCTCGATCAACATGGAGATGAAGATCGCGGCGGCCCGGGCGCTGGCCGAGCTGGCGCAGGAGGACGTGCCGGACGAGGTCGCCACCGCCTACCAGGGCGCGCGCCCGCGCTTCGGGCGCGACTACATCATCCCCGCTCCGTTCGATCCGCGGCTGATGACCCGCATTCCCGTCGCCGTCGCCAAGGCGGCGATGGAGACGGGCGTCGCCCGCAAGCCGATCGAGGACCTCGAAGCCTACCGGGCGCAGCTGTCGGCCCGGCGCGATCCGGTGGCCGGGACGCTGGCGCGAATCTTCAACAAGGTCCGGCGCTATCCCAAGCGCATCGTCTTCGCTGAGGGCGAGGAGGAGGCGGTGATCCGCGCCGCCGCCTCCTTCGTCAATCAGGGGCTCGGCACGGCCATCCTGGTGGGCCGCGAGGACCGGGTGCAGGCGGCGGCGGATTTCGCCGGAGTCGAGCTGCGCGGCAACATCGAGATCCAGAACGCCCGGATCTCGCCGCGCACCAACGCCTATGCGCAGCACCTCTACGACCGGCTGCAGCGCAAGGGCTACCTGATGCGCGACTGCGTGCGCCTGGCCTCGCTCGACCGCAACCATTTCGCCGCCGCCATGGTGGCGATGGGCGACGCCGACGGCATGGTGACGGGGCTGACGCGCAACTACTCGATCGCGCTGGAGGATGTGCGGCGGGCCGTGGACGCCAAGCCGGGCCACCATGTCATCGGGGTGTCGATCGTCATCGCCCGGGGCCGTACCGTGCTGGTCGCCGATACGGCGGTGCACGACATGCCGACCTCCGAAGAGCTGGCCGGCATCGCCATCGAGGCGGCGTCGGTAGCGCGCCGGCTCGGCTACGAGCCGCGGGTCGCCATGCTCGCCTATTCCACCTTCGGCCATCCCGAGGGCGAGCGCTCCGAACGGGTGCGCGACGCCGTGCGCATCCTCGACAAGCAGCGGGTCGACTTCGAATATGACGGCGAGATGGGCGCGGACGTGGCGCTGTCGCGCGACGCCATGGCACTCTACCCGTTCTGCCGCCTGAGCGGGCCGGCGAACGTCCTGGTAATGCCGGCGTTCCACTCCGCGTCGATCTCGACCAAGATGCTGCAGGAGCTCGGCGGGGCCACGGTGATCGGGCCGATCCTGGTCGGCCTCGACAAGCCGATCCAGATCGTGCCGCTGGCCGGCAAGGACGTCGACCTCGTCAACATGGCGGTGCTGGCGGCGTTCAACGTCGGCGGCTGAGCAGGACGGCAGGGGCGCAGGCGGAGGCCGGGCCCCTGCCCTGCCTGCGGCGATCAGGCCGGGCGCAGCCCGTAGGTCCGCAGCGCCGTCTCGCGATAGAGGCGGCGCTGCTCGTCCGGGCTGGCGCCGGCGATGACCGCGTCGACGAGGCCGACCCAGATCGGATAGTCATGGGTGAGCGAAGACACCGTCCAGTCGCTGCCGAACATGACGCGATCGAAGCCGAAGCTGTCGACGACATGGGCCATGTAGGGCTTGACGTCGGCCGGCGTCCAGGCGGCGTGGTCCGCCTCGGTGATGACGCCGGAGAGCTTGACCACGACATTGGGCAGGCGTGCCAGCTCCCGGATCTGGCTCCACCAGGGCTCGCGCAGGCCATTGCGGATATCGGGCTTGCCGATATGGTCGAGCACGAAGCTCACCTCCGGGCAGCGCCGCACCAGCTCCAGCGCATAGGCCATGGCCCAGTGCTTGATGCAGATGTCGAAGGTGAGGCCGTAGCGCGGCAGCAGGCGCAGGCCGGCGAGGAAGCCGGGCTCGAGGCAGAAGGACGGGTCGGCTTCCGACTGGATCAGGCGGCGGATGCCGCACAGGGCCCGGTTCTGCCTGAGAGCGACGAGGTCGGCCTCGACCCCAGCCCCGTTCTCCAGCGGCGCGTGGGCGACGACGCCGATCAGGCGGGCATCGGTGTCGGCCAGCGCCTGGGCGAAGCTCGCCTCCTGGAGGTGCAGGCCGGGGTCGACCGCGACCTCGGCGAAGACGATGCCCTCGACCTCGACCGGCCCGCGCGCGACATCGAAATCCGTCGGCAGGAAGGTCCGGTTGATCTTCGGCACGCCGGACAGCCAGCCATAGCGCAGCCGGTCGACGTCGTAGAGATGGACATGGGCATCGATGATCGGAAAGTCCGGCATGGTCGCTCCCCCGGGACGCATGTGCGGGCACGCGGTCGGCCCGGCAATGCGAAGGCTGTGGTTGCTCGGGCGCCTCTCCCGGCGGGCGTTCCGCCGGGCCGCGCGTCCGACTGTCGGTTCTATCCCGTTCGCGTCGGGCTGGGAAAGCTGCCATCATGCGCCTTCGCCGGATCGCCGGGGGCGACGGCGCTCGCGGCTGTCACAACTACGACTCCTCTTGTCCCCTCTCGCCTCTTGCCCTGGCCATTGATTGCATGTTCAATCAATGAAGCGATGGGAGACCCTTGCGGCAAGACGACGAGACTGCCGCCGGGCATTCTTGCCAGCCTTGCGAGGGAACCTATGATCGCATGCGAGGATGCTCCGCGAAGAGAGCAGGGGCGCATCATGGAAAGCCGGGAGAAAATACGATGAAAATCTGGTCGAAGACATTGGCCGCCGCCGCGATGGCCGTCGCACTGGCGGCAGGCCCGGCCCTGGCCGGCGACCCCGAGAGCTGCAAGACCGTCAAGTTCTCCGATGTCGGCTGGACCGACATCACCGCCACCACCGCGATCGCCTCGCGCATCCTTGAAGGGCTCGGCTACACGCCGACCACGACGCTCCTCGCCGTGCCGGTCACCTATGTGTCGATGAAGAACAAGGACATCGACGTCTTCCTCGGCAACTGGATGCCGACGATGGAGAACGACCGCAAGGCCTATGTCGAGGAGAAATCGGTCGAGGTGCTCGGCGCCAACCTGGAGGGCGCCAAGTACACGCTGGCGGTGCCGACCTACACCTACGAGGCCGGGCTGAAGAGCTTCGCCGACATCGCCAAGTTCAAGGACAAGCTGCAGAACAAGATCTACGGCATCGAGGCGGGCAATGACGGCAACCGCCTGATCCTCGGCATGATCACCGACGGCAAGTTCGGTCTGAAGGATTTCGAGCTGGTCGAGTCCTCCGAAGCCGGCATGCTTGCCCAGGTCGAGCGCGCCACCGGCGCCAACGAGGATGTGGTGTTCCTGGGCTGGGAGCCCCATCCCATGAACACCAAGTTCAAGATCTCCTACCTGTCCGGCGGCGACGAGGTGTTCGGCCCGAACTATGGCGGCGCCACGGTCTACACCAACACCCGCGCCGGCTTCACGACGGATTGCCCCAACGCCGGCAAGCTGATCTCGAACCTGAAGTTCAACCTCGACATGGAGAACGTGATCATGGGCAAGATCCTGTTCGACAAGCAGGAGGCGCCCAAGGCGGCGGAGGACTGGCTGAAGGCCAACCCGGCCGCGCTCGACGCCTGGCTCGCCGGCGTCACCACCTTCGACGGACAGCCCGGCCTGGAGGCCGTCAAGAAGAGCCTCGGCCTCTGAAGCCGGGACGCGGGAGCGCCCGGGCGCTCCCGCCATTCATGAGCGCATGGCGAGCCGGCCGCGGGGTGTCGGGAGCCGGGCCATGCGGCGAAGCGGAATTCGTCGGGGCGCGGCATGGATACGATTCAGCAGTTCGTCAAACTGATCAACGACCAGTTCCTGGCCTGGATCACGGGCTACAAGATCCCCTTCGGCGCCTGGATGGCCGCCGTGGTCAACTTCCTGAAGACCAACTTCAAGTGGTTCTTCGACATCGTCACCTATGTGCTGGGGACGCTGATCACCGGCCTGACGAACGTCCTGCTGTTCATTCCCGCACCGATCTTCATCATCCTCGCCGTGGCGCTGGCCTACTGGATGCACCGCTCCTGGAAGATGGCGCTGTTCCTGGCCTGCGCTTTCCTGGTTGCCGCCAATCTCGGCTACTGGAAGGAGATGGTGCAGACCATCGCCCTGGTCGGCTCGGCCACGCTGGTCTGCGTCGTCCTGGGCATACCGCTCGGCATCGCCGCGGCCCATCGCCCGCGCCTCTATGCGATCCTGCACCCGGTCCTCGACATGATGCAGACGCTGCCGACCTTCGTCTATCTTATCCCGACCATGGTGTTCTTCGGCCTCGGCGCCGTGCCGGGCCTGATCGCCACGGTGATCTTCGCGGTGCCGGCGCCGATCCGCCTCACCCATCTCGGCGTCTCCTCCGTGCCGAGGCCGCTGATCGAGGCGGGCGAATCCTTCGGCGCCACCAAGAGCCAGCTCCTGTGGAAGGTGGAGGTGCCGCATGCCCTGCCGACGATCATGGCCGGGGTGACGCAATGCATCATGCTGAGCCTGTCGATGGTGGTGATCGCCGCCCTGGTCGGCGCCACCGGCCTCGGCACGCCGGTGGTACGCGCCCTCAACACCGTCAACATCCCCATGGGCTTCGAATCCGGCATCGTGATCGTGCTGCTCGCCATCGTGCTCGACCGCGTCTGCCGCGCCCCGACCCGCACAGGGAGCCACTGACATGGCCGCGGTCGAATTCAGGAACCTCGACATCGTCTTCGGAACCCGGCGGGCCGAGGCCCTCGCCCTGATCGACCAGGGCAAGACGCGCGACCAGATCCTCTCCGCCACCGGCGCGGTGCTCGGCGCGGCGGGGGTGAACCTCGCGATCGAGGCCGGCGAAATCTGCGTGCTGATGGGCCTGTCCGGCTCCGGCAAGTCGACGATCCTGCGCGCGGTCAACGGCCTCAACAAGGTGGCGCGCGGCAATGTGCTGATCGAGCACCAGGGCGGCACCATCGACGTCGCCAACTGCACGCCCGAGCAGCTGCGCATGCTGCGCACCAGCCGCATCGCCATGGTGTTCCAGCAATTCGCGCTGCTGCCCTGGCGGACGGTGCGCGAGAATGTCGGCTTCGGCCTGGAGCTGCGCGGCATGCCGCAGGCCGAGATCGACAAGATCGTCGACAAGAACCTCGCCATGGTCGACCTCAGCCGCTGGGCCGGCAAGTTCGGGCACGAGTTGTCGGGCGGCATGCAGCAGCGCGTCGGGCTCGCCCGCGCCTTCGCCACCAATGCCGATATCCTGCTGATGGACGAGCCGTTCTCGGCGCTCGACCCGCTGATCCGCGACAAGCTGCAGGACGAGCTGCTCGGCTTCCAGAAGCATCTGAAGAAGACCATCGTCTTCGTGAGCCACGATCTCGACGAGGCGCTGAAGATCGGCAACCGCATCGCCATCCTGGAGGGCGGGCGCATCGTCCAGTGCGGCACCGCCGAGGACATCCTGCTGCGTCCGGCCAACGACTACGTCGCCGAGTTCGTCAAGCACATGAACCCGCTCAACGTGCTGCGCGGCCATTCCCTGATGACGCCGGCCGACTCCCTGAAGGTCTCCAACGGCGAGGTGCATCTCGACGGCGCCGGCCGGGTGCGGCTGAAGCTCGACGGCGACGGCAGGCCGCTGGGCGTGACCCTCGATGGCGCCACCGGGCGCATGGCCCTCGCCGACGGCGACACAGGCATGGCACCGGCCGGCGCGGCGGACGTGATCGTCGCGCCGGTGGATCTGCGCATGCGGGCCGCCATCGAGCTGCGCCGCACCACCGGCAATCCGGTGGTGCTGGTCGACGGCCTCGGTCGCATGGCCGGGCTGTGCGGCGACGACGAGATCTACCGCGCCCTGCTGCAGCGCGGGCCGGGCGCGACGAGCTAAAGCGTTTTGCGATTTGAGGGAATCGCGTCAAGTCGCAAAGACGCGTTGAAACAAGGAGTTGGAGCAAAGCGTGTTTCCGCAGGAACGCGCTTTGCTCTAGCGGCGGGCGCGGCCTCCTGCCGGGCTTGCAGCGCGCGAGTCCGCGGGATGCGGACCGGCGTCACGGTTTCCGCCATGTTTGCGGCCCGATCGGCGGCAACGCTTGCTGCAAACCCCGCCGAAGGGCCAGCGACGCCAGCAGGATCGCCGCCTCAGCCAGACGTCGGCATCAAGTGTCGGATCACTCGGGATAAGTCTCGTCGCTTTCCTGTGCCGACCTCTCGATCAGGATGAACACCAGGTTGTCTCCGGGCTCGGCCATTACATCGCAACGATAGCCCGCAACCTCCCCGGCCACACTGCTCGTGTACTCCGCGACCACTTCGCCGAAGCTGTTGCGCTGGATGGCAACCTTCTGCCCAACCTCGACCTTGTCGTTAAGCCCGACCAGATGCTCGACGATCCCGCCCTGGGTTGCGACGACCGCGGTGGCGCCGTGGCCGATAAAGACCTTCACGTCCTTGCCGGTCCGTCCCATCGGGCCGGCCACGATGCCGTGATGCTTGAGGACGTTCATCGTGCCTTCGACGAACAGCGCGATCATCTCGGGGTCCAGCACGCGCGCGGCGCCGATTTCCGGCGTGAAGGCTGGGATGCCCGCGGCGAGCAGCGCGTTATGCAGGGTTGTGGCATAGGCATGCTTCGGCATGTCGAAGATCTGGCCGACAGGATAGAGATCGGCCATCGCCTTGACCTCCGGCACATCCATGCTGGCAATATTGAAAGCGCTGACTTGAAAGCCCGTCGTCCCGGTATGGAAGTCGATCGCGGCGTCGGCGTTCGGCCGCAGCAGCCGGTTGAACAGGAGCCCGGCGTGCCGGCTGGGCGCGCTGAAACCGTTCTCGTTGCCGGGCCATTCCCGGTTCATGTCGATCAGGTCGGAGCCCCTGCCGAAATTGGGCCACCGGCGCTGTATGCCTTCCATCGCCGGGGGGGATACGTCGGTGACGGCCATCACCGTGCCCGACATCCCGGCCGGATCGAGCTGCTTCATCACGGTCAGAACCGTCTGAATGGAACTCATCTCGTCGCCATGCACGCCGCTGGTCAGGACGACGCGCTTGCCCGGCTTCGCCCCCCTGGCGACGGTCACGGACGCATACCAATGCTGTCCGGCGCGCATCTCCACACCCTGAAAATACAGAAGGTGCTTCTTGCCAGGCTCCAGATCGTTGACGTCGAGCGCGCTGACGACCTTCTTCCCCTCGATCATATCGCCGGTATAGACCGTTCCCGACGTCGAATCGGCCGGGACTGTCGCTGCACCCTGGGCATTCGCGGCCTCTGTGGTGACGGCGAAGGCGGCCGACGCGCTCGCCGCTGCAATTGATCCGATCATGAAGTCGCGGCGATCGAGGAGTTCTTCCGGCCTCTTTGACATGCCTGAGGTCCTTCCCATGTGAACAACTTTGCGAACTTGCGACCCTGGCGGCCCGTTTGGCAAGGCCAGCGGCAGGCGCGAGTGCGGGCTTGACGCGCGCGGAGGTTCCCCGGCGGACAAGCCGTGCCCGCCGTCTCGCGCATCCGATCGCCGTCTTCGGCGAGGCGCTGCTTGGAGGCCCGCGTTCGCCGATGCCGATCCTCGCCTGACCGCCCCGGTTCAGCCGTGAAGCTCGCGCGAGATCGCCGGCCCGATCGACAGGTCGCGGAAGGTCACCGCGAAGCCTCCGCGCTGCGGCGAGCAGCACATCACGCCGACATCGATGGCCGGCGCCGGCGGCAGATAGGCGAGGCGCGCCATGGTCCATTGCCCGGTGCCCGCATCGAGAAACTGGACGCGGATGGCCTCGCCGTGACGGGTCAAGCGCAGGCGCTGGCCGGACGGTCCGGCGGGAACCTGGCGCAGCGACCAGTCGGACATGCCGTTGGTGACGACCACGGAGAAGAAGGCTTCGCCGTCGGTATACTCGATGCCGGCCTTGACCCAGCGGCTTTCGTCCAGCCGCGCCATCAGACCGGCCTGGTCGTAAAGCGCCTCGTAGCGGCCGTCGACCGTCACCTCGGCGCTGAAATCGCCCTCCACCCGCCGGTGCAGGAAGTGGCCGCTGTCGCGCCGGAAGCCGTAGAAGGTGTCGCGCCAGAAATCCGTTTGCTCGCCGGTGCGCACGGCAAGGCCGCTGCCCCGGACTTCGAAATGATCCGGGGGGTTGAGCCAGCGCAGGCCGTTCCAATCCGTCATGACAATCCTCCGTCGATGACGGCGATCATGCCTGTGTCGGATGGCCGTCGTCCATGCCTCGCAGCCGCCGGGCCCATGGTCGGCTCCGATCGTCGGCGCCGTCAGGCCAGGGCGAAGGCGTCCGCCGGCTGCTCGCGCGCCAGCAGGGCGCGCTTGCGATGGAAGCCCCAGCGATAGCCCGACAGCGAGCCGTCCTTCTTCACCACCCGGTGGCAGGGCACCAGGATGGCGACGGCATTGGCGGCGCAGGCTTCCGCCACTTCGCGGGCCTGGCGCGGCCTGCCGAGCCGGGCGGCGATCTCGCCATAGCTCGCGGTCTGTCCGGCGGGAATATCGCGCAGCGCCGCCCAGACCCGCAGCTCGTGGTCGCTGCCGCGCAGGTCGAGGGCAAGGCCCGGGTCGCTGCCGGGCCGATCGACGACGCCGGCCAGCGCGTCGATCGTGCCGGCGAGTCCGGTCGCGTCCTCCACGATGCGCGCGCCGGCGAAGCGCGCCGCGAGCGCCGCAACCGCGGCGGCCCGCCGTTCGCCGAACTCGAAGGCGACCAGGCCGCGCTCGGAGGCGGCGGCGAGGAACGGGCCGAGCGTGCTCTCTCCCCAGGCGTAGCGAATGATCTCGGTCATGGCTTGCTCCGGTCTCGATCCGTGACATGGGATGGAGACTAGGCGGCGAGCCCGGTCGTTGCGCTCCGCATCTTGCTTTCGAATCGCAGCGGCGCGGTCTCAACCGCCGGCATGCCGAGCTTCGTGGTCCAGCAGCCAGCGCTTGCGGGCGATGCCGCCGCCATAGCCGGTCAGGGCGCCGCCGGCGCCGACAAGGCGATGGCAGGGTACGACGATGGAGAGCGGATTGGCGCCGTTGGCATGGCCGACGGCCCGGATCGCCTGCGGCCGGCCGATCCGTTGCGCCAGGACGGAGTAGGGGATGGGTCGGCCCGGCTCGATCGCCTGCAGGGCGGTCCACACCGCGTCCTGGAACGGCGTGCCGTCGAGGCGCAGGGGAATGCGGCGGATCGCAGCGATGTCCCCCTCGAAATAGGCGGCCATCGCTGCCCGGATCGGGCCGGGCGCCGGGCCGGGCGAGAGGGCGCCGGCAGCCGAGCCCAGCCGACGCCTGAGCATCAGCAGCAGGCGGTCCTCGCAGTCGGCGAATTCCGCGGCGCGCAGATGGCCCTCCCCGTCGACGACGAGGCTGAAGGCGCCGATGGGCGTCTCCACGTCTTCGCGGCTGAGGGCGGTCGTCATGCCTTACCTCGCATCGTGGAAGATGATGCCCACCGTGTGGCGCTGCCCGGCGCGGAGACGGCTGACGCCGTGCCGCAGGTTGACGCGATAGCTGCCCCGTGTCCCCTGGACCGGACGGTTGTGCACGGCGAAGGCGACGGCGTCGCCCTGGCGCAGGGATACCACTTCGACACGGCTTTGCATGCGCGGGCGCTGCTCGGTCAACACGAATTCCCCGCCGGTGAAGTCGGTGCCCGGTTCCGACAGCAGGACCGCCACCTGAAGAGGGAAGGCGAGATCGCCGTAGAGGTCCTGGTGCAGGCAGTTGAAATCGCCGGGCTTGTATTGCAGCAGCAGCGGCGTCGGCCGGGTCTGGCCGGCGGCGTGGCACAGCGCCAGGAAGTCGGCATGGTCGGCCGGATAGCGCGCCGCGACGTCCATGCGCTGGTTCCAGGCATTGGCGACGGGGGCGAGCCGGGCATAGAGCGCGGAGCGCAGGCCGCCGAGCAGGGCCGGCAGCGGATAGGCGAAATAGCGGTATTCGCCCTGGCCGAAGCCGTGGCGCGCCATGTGGATATGGCTGCGGAAATGCCGTTCGTCGGGATAGAGCGCGGCGATCTCCCGGCATTCCTGCGGCGTCAGCAGCCGGTCGAGCACGGCGTTGCCGTGGCTGTCGAGCTCGGCCGCCAGCGCGGCCCAGTCATAGCGGCCGACGCGATCCTCGGCGGAAAGCGCGGCGCCGGTGCGATGCGGAGCGTTCATGGCGGGTCTCCCGATTGTCCATGCCGGGATTGGCGGCGTTCGGATGCGATGCCGCACTCCGCTTGTTGCTGCCAAAACCGGCCCGTGCTCGACCTGTTTCACGCGAAACAGGCGCGAACCTCACCGGGTCGAAGGGGCGCGGGCGCGACGTCGCCCGGGGGGCTTCCAGCAGGACGGATGGACGCGGTTCGTGCGGGCTTGCCCTCAACCCGCCTGCGGCAGCGCACCTTCCGCGTACTGCGCCGCGAACTCGGCCGTCGGCGGGATCGGCTTGATCACGTCGATCAGCACGCCGTTGGGGTCGGCGGTGATGAAATGACGCTGGCCGAACGGCTCGTCGCGCAGGGCAAGAAGGATGGGCAGGCCGGCGGTCCCCGCCCGGGCATAGGCCTCGTCCGGATCCTCGACCTCGAAATTGAGCAGCAGGCCCGAAGCCAGGCTGCGGCCGGCGGTGGGAATCGTCTCATGGCTGCCGTCCAGGACGGCGAGATTGACGGCGCTGTCCGTCGCCGACTGGAGATGGACGTACCAGTCGCTGCCGAAGCACACCCGGAAGCCGAAATGCGCCTCGTAGAAGGCGGCGGTGCCGGCGACGTCGGCGGTCATGATGACGGGATAGAAGCTGGTGATCTTCATGGCTGGCCCGTGCTCGCGTCCTCACATACAATCTGCATGTTTCCGTCGTTAACATACAGGCTGCATGTATGCAACTCGACCGCCGCACGAATCGCGACCGCACCGAAAGGACCCGTGCCGCCCTGATGCAGGCGGCGCGGGCCCTCTTCGTCGAGAAGGGCTATGCCGAGACCTCGACGCCGGAGATCGTCGCGGCGGCAGGCATCACGCGTGGCGCGCTCTATCATCATTTCGACGACAAGCGCGCCCTGTTCCGGGCGATCGTACACGAGGAGGCCGCGGCCGTGGCCGCCGAGATCGAGCGGTCGGCGCCGGCGGACCTTGTGCCCGTCGCGGCCCTGCTCGCCGGGAGCGACGCCTATCTCGCGGCCATGCGCGTGCCCGGCCGCACGCGGCTGCTGCTGGTCGAAGGCCCCGCCGTGCTCGGGCCGGCCGAGATGCAGGCCCTGGACGAGGCCCATGCCGCCCGCACCCTGCGTCATGGCCTCGACGCCGCGCTCCCCGGCGAGCAGACGCCGGCGGCGTTGGCGGATCTGCTCTCGGCCGCCTTCGACCGGGCGGCGCTGGCGATCGAGGCCGGCGGCGATGCGCAGGACTACGCCGCCGCCATTGCCATGATGATCCGGCGCGTCGCCGGTGAAGACGCCCAGGCTCCGCATCGGCAGCGAGGCCGATGAGATAGCCGCCTACGGTCTCCATTGCTTCATTACCAGACAATAATTTGCCGGCTACTCTCCTGCTTCATCGCTGCGAACGTTGCATGGACGTTGCAAAGACAGGCGTCGAGGCGCGGAAACGGCCGAGTTCGCCCCGCCGAGGAGGAAGGCGCGCCGGAACCAGGCTTCGCCGAGGCCGAGCGAGGCGGGCGAAGATGGCAGCGGGAGGGAAGCTCCGGCCGTCAGTTTTCGATCCCGGCAGCGTCGCGACGGCTGTTCGCTGGGGGCGTGGTGCCGCGATTGGCCCGCTGGCCGAGCCAGATGCTGCCGATGATGAGGACGACCCCGGCGATCTGCGCCGGGGTCAGCGCCTGGTGCAGCAACGCCCATCCAAGCAGGACGGCGGTTACGGGGCTGAGGAAGAGGAGCAGGGATGCCAGCGACGAGTCGAGCCGGGCGATACCCCGGAACCAGAGCATGTAGGTCAAGGCCGCGCCGATCAGCCCGAGCCACACCAGGCCGAGCATGTTGCCCGGGGTCGGGTGGGGAATGGCGGGCTCGAAGACGAAGATCGCTGGCGCCAGGAGGAGGCCGCCGGCGGTCAATTGCCATGCGGTGAAGGTGAGCGGCGAAACCGGCGGCTGCCATTTGCGGCTGAGCACGGTGCCGCAGGCCATGGCGGCCGCTCCGGCGAGGCCGGCGGCGATCCCGAGCGGATCGAGCGCGGCCTTGGGGGTCAGCACCAGCAGCGCCACGCCGCCGATTCCCACGAGCGCGGCAAGGACGGAGTGTCCCCGGATCGGGCTGACGAGCAGGATGGAGGACAGGAAGACCACCATCAGGGGCTGGACGGACAGCACCGTCGCGGCGACGCCGCCGGGAAGCCGATAGGCCGCGACGAACAGCAGGCTCAGGAAGATCGCGATGTTGAGGGCGCCGAGGACGAAAGCGCGCGCCCACCAGATGCCTGTCGGCAATTGCCGCACGATCAGGAGCAGCAGCAGTCCGGCCGGCAAGGCCCGCAGCATTGCCACCGTCATCGGGGGAAAGCCCGGCAGGAACTGGGTCGTGACGATATAGGTGCTGCCCCAGATGACGGGCGCGATGGCCGTCAACAGCAGATCGAATCCACGCGTTCTCATGCGATGTCCGGGATTTCGGCGAGGTGGCAGCGCGGCATCCGCGGCCGGCTTCCAGGCGCATCGCGCCCGACCGCGACCAGCACGGCCGGGGTTTCGCCGGCTCGAAGAGCGAACGCGCGCACAACGGCCCTGGCATCGCACCCGACCATCGGACCAGCGGCGAGGCCGATCGCTTCGGCGGCAAGCATCAGGGACGAGGCGCCGAGAATTGCCGATCGGCCGGCTTCGTCGCGGGCCGTGCGTGAACCGAACCGGTCGGCCGAGCCGCATCGTCCGATCGGAGGGATCGCGAGGTTGGTCATCATGCCGCTCCAGACTGCAGCAGTCGTCTGGAGCGTCAAGGGGCGTTCCTACAGAATGAAGTCGCCCGCCTGGAGCGAGGCGAGGTTGTCGAACCGGATCGAGAAGTCGACGCGGCCGTCGCCGTTGGTGTCGCCGTGCAGGAAGACGTCGCCGTGCTGGACGACATAGCGCAGCTCGCCGGCATGGCGGGTGAAGCTGCCCGTTCCGAGGAAGGCGAAATGCTGCATGCCGTCGGCGATGCCGTCGGCGTCGATTGCCGACAGGTCGACCTTGTCGCCCTCGGCCCGGTTGAAATCGAGGATGCTGTCGCGGCCGGTGGCGGAGAGGACGCTGTCGGCGACGGCGGCGAAGACGAAGGTGTCGGCTCCCGTCCCGCCAAGCAGGCGGTCCCCGCCGGCTCCGCCGTCCAGGATGTCGTCGCCGGCACCGCCCAGCAGCGCGTCATTGTCCCCGCCGCCGAGCAAATGGTCGTTGCCGCCTCGGCCGTCGAGGCGGTCCTTGCCGTCGAGCCCGCTGACGCGGTTGGCGCCGGCATTGCCCGTCAACGCGTTGGCGAGGGCGTTGCCGGCGGCGTCGACGTCGGCCGTGCCGGTCAGCACGAGGTTCTCGACCTCTCCGAGCACATGCGCCGCGTCCGACAGGCTGAAGCTGATCGCCGCATAGACCTTGTCGACGCCGTCGCCTGGCAGGCTTTCGAGGGGGCCGATGGTGCTTTCGTCGACGATGTCGCCGATATCGTCGACGAAATAGATGTCGTCGCCGGCGCCGCCATGCATCGTGTCGGCGCCCGTGCCGCCGTCGAGCCTGTCGGTCCCGCCATAGCCGACCAGAACGTCGGCGCCGGCGTCGCCCCAGAGCAGGTCATTGCCGGCACTGCCGGTCACGCCATCGTCGCCGTTGCCACCGTGAAGCTGATTGTCGCCGGTGTCGCCGGGCACGTCGGACAGGTCCCCGCCGTAAATCGTGTCATGACCGTCGCCGCCGAAAATCACGTCCACACCCGCGCCACCGTCGATCTGGTCGTCGCCGCTGTCGCCGAACAAGGAGTCGGCGCCGGCGCCCCCGTGTATGGTGTCGATGCCGGTGCCGCCGGAGATGAAATTGTCGGAGCCGTTGCCGGTTATGACGTCGTCGCCCTGCTCGCCGAGTGCATCGACGCCGGCGCCGACGGTGATCGTGTCGTCGCCCTCGCCACCAAGGATCCGCTCGCCGGAGGCCCCCGTGTAGATGTCGTTCGCGACGGTCAGCAAATGACGGGTCAGCGTATCTGCCGCGACCTCGAC
This sequence comes from Labrys sp. Lb11, assembly GCF_057554225.1. Classification (NCBI taxonomy): domain Bacteria; kingdom Pseudomonadati; phylum Pseudomonadota; class Alphaproteobacteria; order Hyphomicrobiales; family Xanthobacteraceae; genus Labrys; species Labrys sp. Lb11. The sequence continues at coordinate 149,366 of NZ_BAAJOT010000004.1, read as the reverse complement.
CGTATAGGTTCCCGTGTCACCGTCCAATTCCAAAGCTTCGACGAAATAGGTGCCGGAGACCGCCGGCGTAAAGATTAATACGGTATTGAAATGGACGCCACCGTCGTCGCGACGAGCAACCAACCCGGATCCATCGAAAATATTCAGCACGGAATCATTATCATTATTACCTGGATCTGAAGAAATTTGAACATGTGCATAAAAATCGTAGGTCAGTCCGGCGATGAGGTCGACTTTTATCCAATCACGGTCGCCTCTTGTTTCAAGCTCGCCGGTGAAGCTTGCGCCAGAGAGCGGGTTACCGTCGAAGGTCGCCGTCGTCGTGCTGTCGGCAGGTATGTCGACCATGGTGCATGTCTCGCATTCGGACCTGCCGCGCCGGATTCAAGCGCGACGCTGGGGGAAGGTTCGTCGTTGTACCATGATGTCGAAAGGGAAGGCAGATGCAAACGAAGCTCTGCCGCCGGATGAGGTCGATTGCGCAGTGGTGGCGTCCCGGCGCGGGGTCGGCGGTACGATCACCGGCCTTGGCGAAAGTCTGCCGGGGCGACAGGCCGATCTGGAGAGCATCGGGATGAGGCTGGACCGTGTCGATCGCATCTGTGCGGCGATGGCGCTTTTGATGGCAATGGGCGGCGGGGCGCTTGCCGAGGATTCAGCCGCGGATCGCTGGGTCGCGTGCATGCTTGGCGCGGTCCATGTCCAGAAACACCGCGGTGCGAAGACCGATGCGGCAACCGCCGCCGCCGACAGGAAATGCAGCAGGATCAAGCTGCCGAGCGGCGAGGAAGCCGAAGGGGCGGGGGACTATGTGAGCATGCGGATCGAGGGGATCTGCGCCCGATAGCCAAGCCTTTCACAAGATGGTTGCGCCGGTTCCCCCCGCGGACGTCTCCGGCTGCCCCGGGGGGCGGCCTGTCCGCCGGAGCGACCTTCGGCGACATCTCGCCGGGCGCAGGCGATGCTTCCTCGAATCGATGCGGGCTTCCGCGTCGGGCGAGCCTGATCGCGCCACGACGCCAGGATCAGTCCGCCCTCAAGCCCCCGACAGGGCCTTCCGCGTCGCGCAAGGCATGGCGCACATTCGATGCATCACGGAAAGCCAGAGAAAAGACCGCTGCTTCCAAGCCATCGGATCGGCGGGAGATAATTGGCGCGCCCGAAAGGATTCGAACCTCTGACCCTCAGATTCGTAGTCTGATGCTCTATCCAGCTGAGCTACGGGCGCGCGGCACGACGGTGGGACCGGTCATGCACCGGAAGCGGCGAACCGCGTCCGGAGGCGTTCTCATAGTCGGGCGGGCGGGGGAATGCAAGCGCTTTGCGAGGAAGAAAATGCGGAAAATCGCGACGCCGATCCGCTCCTCACGGCTTCGTCAGCGAAATCACGGTTTCGCCATGAAGCGGTCAATCGGACGCCGCAGGGGCGGGCGAGAACGTCAGCGTTGCCTCGGCGCCCGGTTCGGTATCAGCCGGAAACCTCAGCCCCCCAGCCCCCCGGCTTTTGCTGGATCGGGACGCCGAGGCGGCCTTCAAGGTTCAGCCCAATGCCCTCTCCGGCCGGTCTTCGGACCGGCCTTTGTTTTGGGCGCGCCCGCTCCCCTTGCATCGTCGGGCATGATTGTCCATCTGTCGCCCGTCACATTTTCGGCAAAGGCGGCCGGTTTCGGCGCAGACCGGCGCCGTTCGAAGGACAAGGGTTGATCATGAGCGTTGAAAACCAGGCGCGGCCCGAGGAAAGCCGCGCCTTCGAGGCCGATGTCGCCAAGCTGCTGCACCTGATGGTGCATTCGGTCTATTCCGACAAGGACGTGTTCCTGCGCGAGCTGATCTCGAACGCGGCGGATGCCTGCGAGAAGCTGCGCTACGAGGCGATCGCCCGGCCGGAGCTCCTGGGAGAGGATCCCAAGCCGCAGATCCGAATCGCGCTCGACAAGGACAAGGGCCTCCTCAGCGTCACCGACAACGGCATCGGCATGAGCCGCGAGGAGATGATCGAGGCGCTCGGCACCATCGCCCGCTCCGGCACCAAGGCGTTCGTGGAGCGGATCGAAGCCGCGAAGGCCGCCGAGGCCGAGGGCGCGCAGCTGATCGGCCAGTTCGGCGTCGGCTTCTATTCCAGCTTCATGGTGGCCGACCGCGTCGACGTGTTCTCGCGCCGGGCCGGCGCCGATGTCGCGCATCTGTGGAGCTCGGACGGCAAGGGCACCTATTCGGTCGCCGAGGTTCCGCTCGAGGAGGCGCCGGCCCGCGGCACCCGCGTCGTGCTGCACCTGATGGAGGATGCCCGCAGCTATGCCGAGCGCTACACGGTCGAGGGCATCGTCCGGGCCCAGTCCGGCCATGTGCCGGTGCCGATCACCCTGGCCGAGGCGCCCGGCGCCGAGCCGGCCGAGATCGCCGACGGCGCGGCGCTGTGGACGCGGCCCAAGGCCGAGATCAAGCCGGAGGAGTATGCCGACTTCTACCGCAGCGCCGCCGGCCAGTTCGACGATCCGGCGCTCACCATCCATTTCCGCGCCGAGGGGCGGCAGGAATACACCATGCTGGCCTTCGTGCCGGGCTCGCGGCCGCTCGACCTGTTCGAGCCGGCGCGCAAGGGCCGCATGAAGCTCTATGTCCGGCGCGTGCTGATCACCGACGAGGCCGAGCTCCTGCCCGGCTACCTCAGATTCGTGCGCGGCCTGGTCGATTCGACCGACCTGCCGCTCAACGTCTCGCGCGAGATGATCCAGGAAAGCCCGATCCTCGCCGCCATCCGCAAGGCGGCGACCGGCCGGGTGCTGAGCGAGCTGGAGAAGCTCGCCGGCTCGGATGCCGCAGCCTATGAGAAGGTCTGGGACACGTTCGGCGCCGTGCTGAAGGAAGGCCTCTACGAGGACTTCGAGCGCCGCGACGCCCTGCTCGCCCTGGCGCGCTTCAAGACCACGGCGGGCGGCGGCTGGCGCTCGCTCAAGGAGTATGTCGCCGGGCTGAAGGAGAACCAGACGGCGATCTACTACCTCGCCGGCGAGGATGCGGCGCGGCTCGCGGCCTCGCCGCACCTGGAAGGCTTCCGCGCCCGCGGCATCGAGGTGCTGCTGCTCGCCGATCCGGTCGACAGCTTCTGGGTGACCTCGGCGCTCGGCTTCGACGGCAAGCCGTTCAAGTCCGTGACGCAGGGCGCCGCCGACCTCGCCCAGATCCCGCTGACCGAGGCGCCGGCGGAGACATCGCCGGAAACCGGCGCCGCGGTCGCCGGCTTCATCGCCTTCGTCAAGGAGACGCTGGGCGAGGCGGTGGCCGACGTCCGCGCCTCGGACCGGCTGACCGACAGCGCCGTCTGCCTGGTGGCGCCGGACCATGGTCCCGACCGGCGGCTGGAGAAGATCCTGGCCGGCGCCGGGCGGCTGGATTCGACGCAGAAGCCGGTCCTGGAGATCAACCCGCGCCACGCGGTGGTCACCCGCCTCGCCGCCTCGCGCGATGCCGGCGCGGATGCCGCCTTCGTCGAGGACGCGGCCCGGCTGCTGTTCGATGAAGCGCGCATCCTCGACGGCGAGCCGCCGGCGGACCCGAAGGCGTTTTCCGAGCGCCTGGCGCGGGTGATGGCGAAGGGCCTGGGCTGAGGGCGCCGGAAGAGGCGCAAAGATCGTCTCCGCGCAGGCCGGAAACATCCGACCTGCGCTCCGGCATGCCGGTCTCGGGAGTCCTCGATATCGGCAGCGGGGAAGGCGTCACGCCGCCGGGGTGACGGATGGAAGCCCCGCGAGGCTTACCCCGTGAATGGACCAGCATGACCCGTCGCGCCGGCCGAACACGGCTTGCACCTGGCCGCCAAACCCACCCGACGCCACGTCGTTGCCGTTACCTTCCCCGCTTCGCGGAGAAGGCTTTTTGCGCTTGATTCTGATCCCGGATGAAGCCGTCGGCGTCCTACCGCCAGGAGAAGCGGCTCGCCCGGGGCTGAGGCACGTCGTCGGTCATGCCCGGATCGTCGGGCACGGGGTGGGTGGCCGGGATCGGCGGGACGGCGGCAGCGGACTTTTCGACCGGTGCCGCCGGCTTCACCGGCTCAGGCTCGGGTTCGGACGGCTGCACGGCTTCCGGCTCGGGAAGCGGCGCCGGAGCGGGCACGGGGATCGGCTCGACCAGCTTCGCCGCTTCGGCCTTGTCGGCGGCATAGGCGATCTGCGCCGGTGGCTCGTCGATGTCGGCCAGCACATCGTCCGCCGGGTCGACGATCGGCCCGCCGATGCGCTCCACCGGCGTCTTCCATTCGAAGGCGTCGATGCGGCCCGTGGTCGGCGAGACCGGCAGCCAGATGTCCGAGACCATGCCGTCGGCGGTCCAGGCCGGGTCGCGCGGCGCCCGCACCGCCCGCGCCAGCCATTCGCGCACGCGGCCGGTGGCGCCGTTCTCGGCTTCCTCGATCTCGGCCATCATCAGATAGACGCGTTCGGTGGCGGCGCCGTTGAGCAGCGGCGCCAGGGAATTGCGGGCCAGGGTGAAGTCGCGCGTCGCCAGGGCCGCGCGGGCGAGCGCCAGGGCGCTTTCCGGATTGCCCGGCGCCTGCGCCGCCAGGGTCTGCACGCGGGCGAGACGGTCGCGGGCCGAGTCGCCGTGGCGCACGTTCATATAGGCCTGGGCGATGTCCGGGTGGGGCCCGGCCCGCCAGGCCGTCTCCAGAACCTTCGAGGCCTTGCGGATCTGGTTGCCGTCGGAGAGCAGCCTGGCCGCCAGCACGGCGGCGGGCACCAGGCCCGGCGCCAGCTTCAAGGCCTCCAGGGCCCCGGCCTTGGCGGCGGCACGGTCGCGCTCCGCCTCCTCCAGCGCCCGCGCCGTGAGCAGCACGGCGCGCTGGCGCCGCGCCGTGTCGCGGTTGACCAGGCGATGGTCGGCGTTGCGGGCGAGCGTCGCCAGCGCGCCGGACCAGTCGCGTTCGACCGACTGGAACTCCAGGAGCGCCGTGGCCGCCCAGGGCAGGGTGGGGGCGGACTTCACCGCCTCGTCCGCCAGCAGGCGGGCCGCCTTGGCGTCGCCGCGCCGTCGCGCCTCGACGAACAGGCCGCGCAGGCCGAGCGGCTTGGTCTCCGGTTCCTTCAGCATGGCGGTGAAGGCGGTCTCGGCGCCGGCCCGGTCGCCCGAGAGCTGCGCCGCCTGCGCCCGCAGCAGCAAAGCCAGCGGCTCGGCGCCGAGGATGCGCTCGGCCTCGATCGCCTGCCTGCGTGCCTGCTTGGCGTCGCCGGAGCCGACGGCGATCATGCCGCGGGTCACGGCGTTGAAGCCCTTGGCGCGGCGGCGGGTGCGGAAGAACAGCGACATGCTCTCCGGCGAGCGCAGCACGGCGCGCAGCACGGCGAAGAAGACCATCAGCGCTACGACCAGCGCCAGCAGCGCCACCGCCCCGGTCATCACCGAGGTCTTGACGTGCCAGCCCTGCCAGGTGAGTGCGATGTCCCCCGGCCGGTCGGCCAGCCAGGCCAGCCCCATGGCGACAAGGGCGAGCAGCGCGATGTAGACGAGTACGCGGATCATCGGCGCCTCACTTGCCGGACAGGGTCTTGAGAGCGGCCGCGCTCTCGGCGCGCACGAGCGCGTTGGCGTCGAAGCTGCCCTTGGCGTCGACCAGCCAGGCCGCGCCGGCGACACGGGCCGTCTCCGGCATGGCGTCGAAGGCGGCGAGGGCGGCCGGGAGGTCGTCCTTCTCCAGGGCCTCGGACACGGCCTTCACGGGCTTGGCCGCCTCCAGGGCGTCGGGGCTGTCGTCGCGGGTGACGCTGACCACGCCGCCGAAGCTCGACAGGAACTTGTCGACCAGGCCGGGCTCCGCCGTCGCCGCGGCGGGGGCGGGCGGCGGCGCCAGGATGCCGGCGAGCTGGGGGGCGAGCGCGGCAAAGGAGCGCTTGAGCGCCTCGAGGGTCGGCGTGCCTCTGGCCGCCAGCGGCGCCAGCACCTCCAGCGCCTTGGCATTGTCGCCGCCGAGGGCCAGGGCGGCCTTCAGCTCCGGCTCGAACGGCCGGCCGGCGCGCACCGCCTCGCCGAGCTGCGAGAGCGCCACGGCATAGGCGGCGACGCGGTCGGGATTGCTGGCGGCAACGGCCTTCTCGAGGGCGGCCATGCGGGTCTGCGCGGCGGCCGCATCGGCCTGGGCCTGCGCGGCGGCGCCGGCCGCGTCGGCGATTTCCTTGCCGAGCGAGTCGACGCTGGCCCGCAGGGTGGCGAGCGCCTTGTCGGCGTCGTCGAGGCGTCCGGTCAGTGGTCCCAGCTCGGCCGGCGTCCCGCCCGCTGCGGCCTTGGCTTCGGCGGCGAGGTTGATGGCATTGGTGGCATTCTCCGCGGCGCCCTTGGCGGCCATCTCGGCGGCGGCGGTGCGGCCCGTCGTTTGCTCCAGGGTCTGGCGGGTCGAGGCGAGCTCCTGCTCCAGCGCGGCGAGACGCGGAGAGAGGGCATCGCCGCCGGTTCCGCCCCCCGGTCCCAGGCCGGCCAGCCCGGCGCCGAGCACCAGGACGCCGCCGACGACACCGCCGATCAGCGCGGCGGCCAGCAGCGGCAAGGGCGACGACTTCCGGCGTTCCTCGGGATGGAGATCGAGGGGCAGCGGCGGTTCCGGATCGGGCCCGGGGGCCGCCGTTTCGGGCTTGAATGCCTCCGGCTCGGACCTCACGGATTCGGGCTCGGAGGACACGGCCGCCGCCGGCTCCCCGCGTGCCTCGGCCCAGGGCGTGGCCGCTGCCGCGGGCGGATCGCCGGCGGGCGTTACCGGCTCGGCAGGCGGGATGTCCGGCTCGGCGGAAACCGGCGCTTGCGCCGGCTCGTTCGCGGCGAGACCCGGTTCGGACAGGGCAGGACCGGCCTTGGGTTCGACGGCCGGTGTCTCCGGACCGGCTTGTCTGCGCTTCCTGCGCCCGGCGGCCTTGTCGTCGTTGTCCATGCAATCCTCGTCGCCTCGTTGAGTTGGCATATCATATCGGCGGCGGATGCCGCAGGGGCATCCGGACCGCCGAGCTCACGTCAGCAGCGCGAGCAAGGCGTCTTCATCGGGCCGTTCCGCGACCAAGATGCGACGCCCGCCCGCCGACCGCAACACCTCGCCCACCTTGTGCGACAGGCACAGATGGCGAAACGAAGCAGCCGCCAGTGGCATGGCGGCGCCGCAGCAGGCAATGAAGGCCTCGGCCGTGCGGGCAGAGTAGTGCAGGACCGCGTCGATCGAGCCGTCCTGCAGCGCGGCCCGCGTCGGAGCGGAAAAATGCGTCGTCTTGACCGCGTCGTAGACGGTGGCGACGACGACATCATGGCCGTGAGGCGCCAGCAGGGCGGCAAGATCGGCCGTCCGGTCGGCGCCGGCGATATAGAGGGCCCGGCGCGGCCGGCTCCACGCCGTCGCGACATGGGCGATCAGCGCCTCGGCGTCGCGGCCGTGGGACCAGGCGTCGGCAAAGCCCATGGCCCGGGCCGCCTCGGCCGTGCGCCGGCCGACGGCGAGCACCGGCAGCGGCAGCAGCGCCGCCGTTTCCGGCCGGCCGGCGATGGCGGCCAAGGCATTGCCGCTGGTGACGATCACGACGTCGAACGGTCCCGCCGGCAGCGGCTCGTGGCGATGGGTGATGGTCAGCATCGGCTCGACCAGCACGTCGCGCCCCAGCGCCAGCAGCCGGTCGCGGGTGCGCTCGGCCTCGGCGATCGGGCGCGTCACCAGGACGCGGCCGCCCGGCCGGCCGGCCGCGTCGGTCACGTGGCGGCTCCGACGAAGAACGCCGGGCCGCCCTTGGCCCTCAGCTCCTCGCCGGCCGACCGCCCGAGCGCTTCGGCGTCCGCGGCGGCGCCTTCGCGCGTGGCCTGGTGCACCTCGGACCCGTCCGGCTTCAGGATCAGGCCGCGAAAGGCGACGCGCTCGCCGGTGACGCTGGCGTGGCCGGCGATCGGCGTGCGGCAGGAGCCGTCGAGCACGGCCAGGAAGGCGCGCTCCAGCGTCACGGCGATGCCGGTCTCGCGATGGCCGATCGGCTCGACCAGGCGCCGCGTCGCCATGTCGTCGGCGCGGGCCTCGATGCCGATGGCGCCCTGGCCGACCGCAGGCAGGAATTCCTCGACCGGAAGGATGCGCGTGGCCAGATGGTCGAGGCCGAGGCGCTTCAGCCCGGCCAGCGCCAGCAGCGTCGCATCGGCGGCGCCGGACTCGATCTTCTTCAGCCGCGTCTCGACATTGCCGCGGAACAGCACGGTGGCAAGGTCGGGCCGCAGCGCCTTCACCATGGCCTGGCGGCGCAGCGAGGCCGTGCCGACCACGGCGCCGCGGGGCAGCTCGGCCAGCGTCGCGGCCCGCGGCGCGATCAGCACGTCGCGCGGGTCCTCGCGCTCGAGATAGGCGACGAGGGCGAGGCCCGGCGGCAGCGCCGTCGCCATGTCCTTGGAGGAATGCACGGCGATGTCGATGGCGCCGTCGAGCAGGGCCTGCTCAAGCTCCTTGGTGAACAGGCCCTTGCCGCCGGCCTCGGACAGGGGCCGGTCCTGGATCATGTCGCCGGAGGTCTTGAACACCAGGATCTCGAAGCGCTCGGGATCGACGCCGTGCGCCGCGCCGAGGCGCCGCGCCGTCTCGTGCGCCTGCGCCAGGGCGAGGCGGCTGCCTCGCGTGCCGATACGCAACAGGGTCTGTCGTGCCATATTCCGTTCCAACCTGCGGCGGGCGCGCCCTGCACCCCGATCCCGGAAATCCCGCTTACGCCTTGCGGTGCGAAGCGGGCGGACTATAGGGTGGCCGTGCGTCAATCGAAACCCCGTCGTCATCACGTTCAGCCATGCTCGTTCTCGGCATCGAAACCACCTGCGATGAGACCGCCGCCGCCGTGGTCCGCCGCAACCAGGACGGCGAAGGCGAGATTTTGTCCAATGTCGTGCTGTCGCAGGTGGCCGAGCACGCCGCCTTCGGCGGCGTGGTGCCGGAGATCGCGGCGCGCGCCCATGTCGAGGCGATCGACCATGTCATCGAGCGCGCCCTCGCCGATGCGAAGACGCCGGTGGGCAGCCTCGATGCGGTCGCGGCCGCCGCCGGGCCGGGCCTGATCGGCGGCGTCATCGTCGGCCTGACCTCGGCCAAGGCCCTGGCGCTGGTGCTGGGCAAGCCGCTGATCGCGGTCAACCATCTGGAAGCCCATGCCCTGACGCCGCGCCTGACCGACAGGGTGCCGTTCCCCTACCTCCTGCTGCTCGCCTCGGGCGGCCATACCCAGCTCGTGGCGGTGCGCGGCCTCGGCGACTATGTCCGGCTCGGCACCACGATCGACGACGCCATCGGCGAGGCCTTCGACAAGACGGCCAAGCTGCTCGGCCTGCCCTATCCCGGCGGCCCGGCCGTGGAGCGCGAGGCGCTCGGCGGCGATCCCCAGCGCTTCGCACTGCCGCGTCCGATGCAGGGGCGGCCGGAGCCGAACTTCTCCCTGTCCGGCCTGAAGACGGCCGTGCGGATCGAGGCGGAACGCATCGCGCCGCTGCAGCCGCAGGACGTGGCCGACCTCTGCGCCTCCTTCCAGGCCGCGGTGGTCGACATGATCGTCGACCGCACCCGGGCGGGGCTCCGGCGCTTCCGCGACGTCGCCGGCCAGCCGAGCTGCCTGGTGGTGGCGGGGGGCGTCGCCGCCAACCACGCCATCCGGCGCGGCCTGCTGCGCCTCGGCGCCGAGGCCGGCCTGAGGATCGTCACGCCGCCCCTGGAGCTGTGCACCGACAACGGCGCCATGATCGCCTGGGCGGGGACCGAACGGCTGATCGCCGGGATGACCGACGGCCTCGACGCCAGCCCCCGCGCCCGATGGGCGCTCGATCCGGCGGCCGCGGCGGCCGGAAAGAAGGCATGAGCCGCTATGCCAGCTTCGCCGTGGCCGGGGCCGGCGCCTTCGGCACGGCGCTGGCCTGCGCCGCGGCCCGGGCCGGGCGGCCGACCCTGCTGTGGGCGCGCAATCCCGACGCGGCGGCGGCCATGGCGGCGACGCGGCGCAATCCGCGCCTGCCGGACACGGCGCTGCCGCCGCAGGTGACGCCGACCGCGGCGCTCGCCGATCTCGGCCGCGTCGACGCCCTGATCCTCGCCGTGCCGACGCAGGCCCTGCGCGACGCCGCCGGGGTGCTGGCGCCGGTGCTGGCGCCGGGCCTGCCGGTGATCGCCGCCGCCAAGGGCATCGAGCGGGCGACCGGCCGCTTCGTCACCGAGGTGATCGGCGAGATCCTGCCGCAGGCGGTGCCGGCCATCCTGTCCGGCCCGGGCTTTGCCGCCGACATCGCCGTCGGCTTTCCGACGGCCCTGACGCTGGCCTGCGCCGACGCGGCGACCGGCGAGGCCCTGGCCCTGGCGCTGGCCTCGCCCACCTTCCGGCTCTACCATTCGACCGACATGCGCGGCGTCGAGATCGGCGGAGCCGCCAAGAACGTGCTCGCCATCGCCGCCGGCATCGCGGCCGGCAAGGGGTTCGGCGAAAGCACCGTCGCCGCCCTGATCGCCCGCGCCTTCGCCGAGCTGACGCGCTTCGGCGTCGCCCACGGCGCCAGGGCCGAGACGCTGGCGGGCCTGTCGGGCCTGGGCGACCTCGTGCTCACCGGCACCTCCTCGCGCTCGCGCAACCGCCGCCTCGGCGAAGCGCTCGGCCGCGGCGCCGACGTCGCCGCGGCGACCGCCGCGGTCGGCCTGGCCGAAGGTGTCTGGACGGCCGGCATCCTCGCCGACATGGCGGCGGCCAGGGGCATCGACGTGCCCGTGGCCCGCGCCGTCGCCGACCTCGTCGCCGGCCGCCTGACGGTGGACGCGGCCATCGAGGTGCTGCTGTCGCGCCCGCCGAAGGCGGAGGATTGAGGGCCGGATCCCGGCGGCTTCAGGCGCGCGCGCGCGGATGCGCGGCCTGATAGACGCGCATCAGCTCGGCCGTGTCGACCTTGGTGTAGATCTGCGTGGTCGACAGGCTGGCATGCCCGAGCAGCTCCTGGATCGAGCGCAAGTCGCCACCGCGTCCGAGCAGGTGGGTGGCGAAGGAGTGGCGCAAGGCGTGCGGCGTCGCCGAGTCCGGCAGGCCGAGCGCGCCGCGCAGCCGTTCCATGGCGAGCTGGACGATGCGCGGCGACAGCGGTCCCCCGCGCGCGCCGACGAACAGCGGCCCTTCGGCGTCGAGCGCATAGGGCACCAGCGCGAGATAGTCGGCCACGGCCCGGGACACCGCTTCGATCACCGGCACGGAGCGCATCTTGGCACCCTTGCCGACCACGGTCAGGGTGTCGTGGCCTGCGACCGGCGCGTCCTTGCGGCGGATGCCGAGGGCCTCGGAAATGCGCAGGCCGGCGCCGTAGCACAGGGCGAGCACGGCGGCGTCGCGCGCGAGGATCCAGGGCGCCCGCGCCTCGCCGGCGCGGCTGTCGGCATCGGCGACGGCACGGGCGGATTCCGGCGACAGCGGCTTGGGCAGGCTGTGCGGCAGCTTGGGGCCGCGCACCGCCGAGAGCGCCGGGCAGGCGCCGTGGCCGTCGCGCTCGAGGAAGCGGGCGAAGGCGCGGGCGGCGGCGAGCGCCCGCATCAGCGAGCGCGGCTTCAGCCCGTCCGCCCGCCGGGCGGCGATGAAGGCGCGAATGTCGCGCGGGGCGAGACCGGTGAGGTCGGCGATGCCGGGCGGCTCGCCGAGATGGCCGGTGAGGAAGCGCAGCAGCGCGGCGGCGTCCCGGTCATAGGCTTCCACGGTCCTGGGGCTCATGCGCCGCTCGCCGGCGAGGTGGACGAGCCAGCGGGCGCGGGCGGCGGCAAGGTCGGGGGCGGCGATCAGGGCAATCATGGCGCGAGCCTAGCCTGAAATCATGTGCGGAGCGTTGCCGAGGCGGCATCCGCCCGGAAGGCCCTGCCGACGCCGGCTCCCGTCGGAAAGCCGTGGAGCGACCGCCCGGAAACGGCCTTGCCCCTGGCCGTCATGCGGCATCGGCGCTATCGACCCGAATCACCTGCCCGCGCCATGGTCCGCCGCATGAACGATCCGCACCACATCCTCGAGCATGTCTTCGGCTTCTCGGGCTTCCGCCCCGGCCAGCAGGCGATCGTCGATGCGGTGCTGGCCGGCGAGGACGTGCTGGCGGTGATGCCGACGGGCGGCGGCAAGTCGCTGTGCTACCAGCTGCCGGCGCTGGCGCGGGACGGGCTGACCCTGGTGGTCTCGCCGCTGATCGCGCTGATGCGCGACCAGGTGGCGCAGCTCCGGCGCAACGGCGTCGAGGCCGGCAGCCTCTCGTCCGGCAACGACGACGAGGAGCGGGCGCGCGTCGCCGAGGCCATGCGCGCCGGCCGCCTCAAGCTGCTCTACGCCTCGCCCGAGCGCCTGGCGCTTCCCGCCACCATCGACTGGCTGGCGCGCTCCAACGTCAGGCTGCTGGCGATCGACGAGGCGCATTGCGTCTCGCAATGGGGCCACGACTTCCGGCCGGAATATGCGCTGCTCGGCGACGTCCGGCGCGAGCTCGGCGGCGTCCAGACCATGGCGCTGACCGCGACCGCCGACGTCGCCACGCGCGAGGACATCGCCCGGCGCCTGTTCCAGGCGCCGCCGCGCACCTTCATCCACGGCTTCGACCGGCCCAACATCCGCCTGGCCATGCAGGCCAAGGACAATGCCAGGCGCCAGATCCTGCGCTTCGCCGAGCGCCATCGCGGCCAGAGCGGCATCGTCTACTGCGCCACCCGCAAGGACACGGAGGCGTTTGCCGAAGCGCTCAGCGGCAGCGGCTTCAACGCGCTCGCCTATCATGCCGGGCTCGACGCCTCGGTCCGCGCCCGCAACCAGGACGCCTTCCTGCAGGAGGACGGCGTGGTGATGGCGGCCACCGTCGCCTTCGGCATGGGCATCGACAAGCCGGACGTCCGCTTCGTCGCCCATGCGGCGCTGCCCAAGTCGATCGAGGCCTATTACCAGGAGATCGGCCGCGCCGGGCGCGACGGCCTGCCGGCCGACACGCTGACGCTCTACGGCCTCGACGACATCCGCTTGCGCCGCCAGCAGATCGACGACGGCGAGGCGAGCGAGGAGCAGAAGCGCATCGAGCGCCAGCGCCTCAACGCGCTGATCGCCCTGGCCGAGGCGCCGCGCTGCCGGCGCCAGACGCTGCTGTCCTATTTCGCCGAGGCGAGCGAGCCGTGCGGGCGCTGCGACCTGTGCGAGGGCGGGGTCAAGGTGTTCGACGGCACGGTCGAGGCGCAGAAGATCCTGTCCGCCGCAGTGCGCACCGGCGAGCGCTTCGGGGTCGAGCACCTCGTCGCCGTGCTCATGGGCGAGGAGACCGACGCGGTGCAGCGCGCCGGGCACCAGGCGCTCAAGACCTTCGGCGTCGGCAAGGACCGGCCCAAGGCGGAATGGCGGTCGCTGATCCGGCAGGTCTACGCGCTCGGGCTGATGCAGATGGAGATCGGCGCCTACGGCACGTTCACGGTCACCGAGCGCGGCTGGGGCGTGCTGAAGGGGGCGGAACGGGTCGACCTGCGCGCCGACGTGCTGCAGCCGCGCGAGAGCGGGCGGTCGCGGCGCGAGGCGGCGCGCGAGGAGGCGGGGCTGCCGGTGGACGACGCCCTGCTGGCGGCGCTCAAGGCCCTCAGGCTCGAGCTGGCCAAGGCCGAGTCGGTGCCGGCCTACGTGGTCTTCACCGACAAGAGCCTGATCGACATGGCGACGCTTCGCCCGCGCGATCCCTATGCCATGCGCCTCGTGCACGGCGTCGGCGATGCCAAGCTGGCACGCTATGGCGAGGCCTTCCTCGCCGTCATCGCCAAGCATGTCGGCTAAGCAGCTTCTCGTGGCTCCCGCCACGATTGATTTTGCATTTTCAATGCGAAATCAATGCTGCTCAAACTTAGAAGTGTAAGCAGGTTCGAGAGAACCTGCTTAGGCCGGAAAGCCGCTCCCGGATCCGGGACTGCGGCGGCGGCCGGGAGCGAGGTTCCCGCTGAGGGCTCGCCCGCGCGCCCGGCGCCGCGTCACGCCGGATCGGGGTGGTGCGGCCGGAACAGCCGGCCGTTCTCCGTCCACAGCACCACCAGCAGGCAGGCGATCCCCAGGCCGAGATAGCCGGCCGCCAGCGGCAGGATGGTGCCGTCGAAGGCCTGGCCGATGACATAGCCGCCGACCGCGCCCATCAGCGTGGTGTAGCAGCCGATGAAGGAGGAGGCGGTGCCGGCGATATCGCCGAGCGGCTCCATCGCCATGGCGTTGAAGTTGGGCATGGTCAGGCTGAGCAGGAAATGCGCGGCCGCCAGCGTCACCCCGAACAGGAGCAGCGGCGGCCGGCCGGCGAAGACGAGGCCCTGCGCCAGCAGCAGGACGGCCGCCAGGATGAAGCCGCAGATGCCCAGATGCGCCAGCCGCCGCATGCCGAGGCGCCGCACCAGCTTGGAATTGGCGAAGGACGCGGCGCCCATGCAGGCGGCGATCAGGGCGAAGACCAGGGCGAACCAGTCGCCGAGATGATAGACCTCGGTCTCGAAGATCTGCTGCGCCGAGCCGATATAGGTCATCAGGCAACCCATGGCGAGGCCGAGCGCCGTGCCGTTGCCGATCGAGGCCCGCGTCGTCACGGTGCGCCGGATGCCGCCGCCGATCTTGGCGAGCGAGACCGGCATCCGGTATTCCGGGTGCAAGGTCTCGGGCATGCGCAGGCCGAACCAGATCACTACCATCAGGGCCAGGGCCAGCATGCTGACGAAGATCAGCCGCCAGCTGCCCAGCATCAGGAAGAAGCTGCCGGTGGCGGGAGCGATCACCGGCACGATGATGAACACCATCATGGTCAGCGCCATGACGCGCGCCATGTCCCGGCCGGCGAAGCGATCGCGCACGATGGCGACCGCCAGCACCCGCGCCGCCGCGCCGCCCAGCCCCTGGACGGTGCGGGCGACGAGCAGCGCCTCGAAACTGTGGGCAAAGATCGCCAGCCCGGTTCCGGCGGCATAGACGGCGAGACCGAGGATCAGGATCGGCCGCCGGCCGATCATGTCGGAGAGCGGACCGTAGACCAGCTGCATCGCGGCGAAGCCGCCCATATAGGCGGTGATGATCAGCTGCATCTCGTTGGCGTCGGCGACACCGAACCCCTCGCGGATCGGCTCGAAGGCCGGCAGCAGGTTGTCGATCGACAGCGAGACCAGCGCCATGACCATGGCGATGAGGAAGACGAATTCGCGAAAGGACGGTTCCGGGGCCGGCCGGGCGGCCGAGCCGCTGACGGCTTGTGACATGACTGGCTCGAAATGGAAGGGCAAAGGCGGGCCGGGCGCAAAGCCGGCGCGAAAAAATATGCCTGACCATTAGCACGCCCAGCGTGGCATTTCCGTGATGAAATCGGCCGGATCGATCAAAGATTTCCATGGATGGGACAAAGCGGCATCATGGAACGGCACGGGCCGCCCTGAGGGCCGCGTCCGCGTCCCCCGGCGCCGGGCTCGTGCCGGTGCGCACAGCCGGACGGGGCGAAGTGGCCGATGACGGCAGGCGACGCAACGCCGGACCTGCCGGATCGAGCCATGTCGACCATTCCGCTCCTGCCTCATCACGGCGTCCCGACCTTGGGGGACGCCTTGCTCTTCACCGCCAAGACGGCGGTGCTGCGGACCCTGCGCGCCGTTGGCGAGGCCGCGGCTGGCGACGGCGCGAGCCGCCATGCGGCCGGGGCGCGCCACGGCGACGCGCCCGTGGTGGCGCGGGTGCGCTCGCCGCTCTGGACCGGGCCGGGCGGGACGCAGGACCGGGCCCTGACCGCCGGCAAGGTGCAGAACCTGCGGATGGCGCTACGCGGCCTCGACGGCGTCGAGGTGCCGGCGGGCGCGGTGCTCAGCTTCTGGAAGCAGGTCGGCCGCGCCACGCGCCGCCGCGGCTTCGTCGCCGGCCGCGAACTGCGCGAGGGCTGCCTGGTCGCCAGCGTCGGCGGCGGCCTGTGCCAGCTGTCGAATGCCCTGTACGAGGCGGCGCTGCAGGCCGGCTTCGAGATCGTCGAGCGCCACGCCCACAGCCGCGTCGTCCCGGGCTCACGGGCCCAGGCCGGCCGCGATGCCACCGTGTTCTGGAACTATGTCGACCTGCGCTTCCGCAGCCCGCGACCCTTCCGCATCGAGGCGCGACTGACCGCCGACGCGCTGGAGCTGGTGCTGCGCGCGCCCGGACCCGGCCCTGTGGCCGGCGCGCCGGCGGCGGCCGGGATGGCGGATGTCCGGCGCGAGGCGCATGACTGCACGAACTGCGGCGAGACGGCCTGCCGGCTGGTCAATCCCGAAACGGTCCTGAGCGGCGATCCGCCGACGGCCTGGCTGCTCGATGCCGCCCTGCCCGAATTCGCGGCGCTGTTCTCCGCGCGGGCGAAGGCGCAGGACATGCTGCTCCTGCCGACACGGCTGTTCGGCGGCAGGCGCTATGACTGGGCGAGGGGACGCTGCGGCCGGGAGGCCTCGGCCGATCTCGCGGCCCTGCGCCGCTCGCTGGCGCTGCGCCGCGCACCCGACGGCGCGGCCGTGCAGGGGAGAATCCTCGTTGCCGACGCCCGCCTTGCCGCGGCCCATGCCCGGCGGCTGTCGCATCTCGACACCCATCTCGTCGTGTCGCAGAACCTCTTGCCGCATCTGTGGCGCCTCGGCGTGCTGCAGGGCCGCAGCTTCGAGGTGCTGATGGAGCGCCTGCCGCTCGACGTGCTGCACGAGACGCTCGACGCGGCGCTGGCCCGCCATCCCGGCAGCCCAACCCTCGGCGATTTCCGTGCCTCGGCGGCGATCGTCGCGGCCGAACGGGCGGCGCTGGACCAGGCCGCGCGCCTCGTCACCGCCCATCGCGGCGTCGCGGCGCTGTTTCCCGGCCGGACCGTGCTGCTCGACTGGGCGCCGGCCGAGCCGCTGCCGGCCCGCTGCGGCGGCCGGACCATCTTGTTCCCGGCCTCCGCCCTCGGCCGCAAGGGCGCCCACGCCTTGCGCGCGGCGCTTGCCGGCCTCGACGTCGAGCTGCTGGTGCAGGGCGGCGCCACGGAGAGCCCGGGCTTCTGGGGCGACCTGCCGGTTCGGCGCCTCGCGCCGGGCGAAACGCCGGCCGAGCTCGCGGCGGTGGTGCTGCCCGCCATCGTCGAGCACCAGCCGCGCCTGCTGCTGCGGGCGCTGGCGGCCGACATCCCGGTGATCGCGACCGCCGCCTGCGGCCTCGGCGAGCGGGACGGGCTGACGCCGGTGCCGGCCGACGACGCGGCGGCGCTGCGCGCGGCGATCCTTGCATTGCCGTCCCCCCCTATGCCGGTCTTCCCGGATGCAGGCCGGACGTCGTAGCCAACTGGGACCAACCGGCCTATGCTAGCCCGTCTTCGCGGATTGGGGGCAGATTGAGGCATCCCCGCGGTTGGCGATCAATGGGTTAGGCTAAAAGGTCTTCACTACGTCGACTGGCTTGGGCGAGGACGGAGGAGGTGATTCTGGGCGGGGGCTGTGGCGGCAATTGGAGCTTGAGGCGGCTGATGAGGAGGCTGAGTTCGGGCTCGGGCTGGGTGTAGCGGGTCAGCTGGATCTCGCGACCATCGGTGGTGGGCAAGTGGACGTCGATCATCTGGATGGCAACGAACTTTTCCAGAGCACTTCGAGCGGTCAGTCCCGGGGCCAGGGCGTGGAGGCGGCGGGTCAGGGTGATCTGCAGGCAATAGGCCAGGAAGGCGATGAAGATGTGGGCTTCTATCCGCCTCTCATCCTTGTGGAAGACCGGGCGGATCGCCAGGTCGCCTTTCAGGGTCTTGAAGACCTCTTCGACGGCGACGAGCTGAATGTAATATTGCCATAGCAGGGCGGGATCGTTGTCGGTGAGATTGGTTCGCAGCAGATAGCGCCCTTCACGCCGTCTGATGGTTCGCAGCCTCTTGCGGTCGAGGCGGAAGGTCAGCCCGCCGTTCTTGTCGATGTCGACATCGACCAGGCGCCAGGCGGTCGGCGCCTTGGAGCGCGCGGCGCCCAGCTTCATCAGGAGCTCCTCGCGGGAGACCGCCATGGCGGCGATCTGCCGGAGCCGCTTCCACAGCCATTTCAACTGCCGCCGCCGCATGGCCCGTTCCTTGGAGACGCGGTCGAGGCTCTGGGCGAAGACATAGAGTTCGCCATCCTCGGCCAGCAGCTTCACCTGAACGCCCTGCCGCGCCTCCTGCCAGGGCTTGTCCAGCAGGTGCTTTTCCAGGCGGTTCAGCCGTCCCTTGGGCGTTCCCACCAGATACTGGACCGGCGGGTCACTGGCCCGCATCTGTGCCAGGGCCGCCTCGGTGGGAATGCCGCGATCCATCACCCAGACGCGCCGCGCCTTGCCGTATTGCTGCTCGATCTTGCCGAGGAACATCCCCAGCGTCTTGCTGTCGGCGGTGTTGCCGGCCAGCACCTCGTAGGCCAAAGGCAAGCCCTCCGGGGTGACGACCAGGGCGATCACCACTTGCGGACAGTCCGGCCGCTTGTCGCGGCTATAGCCGTGACGGCGCTTGTCGCCCTCGGGCAGATCCGAGGCGTTGACCTCAAAATAGGTGCTGGTCAGATCGTAGAGCAGCACGTCGAAGCGGGCGTTGAACAGATCGCGCCAGCGCTCCGCCAGATGAGCGAACAGGGTCTGCCTGTGCGCCAGGAGCAGGTCGTGGCAGGCATACAGTTTGTGCGCCTCGGCCAACCCGAAGTCCGCCCCCAAGAGGTCGGCCATGGCGCTACGCTCGAACCATTCGCGATGCAGGCGCCATTCGCTGCCCGGTGCGATCAGGCGATAGGTCACCAGAACCTGAAGCACCTGGTCCCAGCGTGTCCCCTTGCGGCTCGGCGGCAGGCGGTCGGCCCAGAACCGATCGAGGTGCAGGTCGCGCCATAGGAGCCCGGCCAGCCAACAGGCACCCCATTGGCGCGGCCGGCACAGCCGGAGCTCCGACAAGCGAAGCTGCACCACTGAGGCATCGGCCGCGACGGCTTGGCAGCGATCCTCCGGAAACAGAGCCAGCGTCTGTCGATCGCCGGTGTCGGTATCGAGCACCTCGATGGCTTTGCGCCAGGCGGCGGCCTGAGAAGAGTTGATTTCACCCAAATACAAAACCTGCCGCTGCACCACCCGGCCATCGTCGAGACGCTTGTTCTCGACGATGTTCCAGTAGGTATGCGTCTTGCCGTCCTTCCTTCGCTCGGTTCGTCGCAGAAACATGGCGACATGAATCTATGCACGCCAAACCGTATCTTGGAAATAGCCTAGGTCTTCACTACAGCCGATTCCGGTAGAACATGCGAACCTCGCCTCAATCAGATCAAATACTTACGCGCTCAAAAAACCTCGAAATCGACGTTTCCGCGCGCGAATCCGCGAAGACGGGCTAGGGCCTGTGCTCGCGGGGGTGACGATGGGCTCCGAACGGCACGTCAAGTTTTTCAGGAACGGACGGAATCAGGCCGTGCGGATCCCGCGCGGGTTCGAGCTTCCGGGTGAGGAGGCCATCATGCGCAAGGAGGGCGAAAGGCTGATCATCGAACCGGCTCCGCCGAAGTCGCTGCTCGCGATTCTTGCGACCCTGGCGCCGCTCGACGAAGACTTTCCGCCGATCCCCGATCCGGTTCCCGATCCGGTCGACCTTTGATGAGCTACCTGCTCGACACCAACATCGTGTCCGACCTCGTCCGCAACCCCTCTGGCTCGGTTACCCGCCATATCCGCAGGATCGGCGAAACGCGGGTCAGCACCAGCATCATCGTGGCAGCGGAATTGCGTTACGGGGCTGCGAAGAAAGGTTCGCAGCGACTCACCGCTCAACTCGATGCCGTGCTTGCCGGCCTTGAAATTCTGCCCTTCGAGGCCCCCGCCGACGTGGCCTATGGACGAATCCGCGTCGCGCTCGAAAGCGCAGGTACTCCCATCGGCAGCCATGATCTTCTCATCGCCGCTCAGGCTGTTGCCCTCGGCTAGACCGTCGTGACCGACAATGAGCGCGAGTTTGCCCGCGTCGACGGCCTGCCCTGCAAGAATTGGCTCCGGCACCCTTGATTCGCCCTGCCGCGTCGGATGACCGATGCGGCAGGGCGAAACGCTACGCCTTGCCCCGGTTCTGGCGGTTGGCGATGAGGTCGTCGACCACGGTCGGGTCGGCCAGGGTCGAGGTGTCGCCGAGGGCGCCGAAATCGTCCTCGGCGATCTTGCGCAGGATGCGGCGCATGATCTTGCCCGAGCGGGTCTTCGGCAGGCCAGGCGCGAACTGGATCAGGTCGGGCGAGGCGATCGGGCCGATCTCCTTGCGCACCCAGATCACCAGCTCCTTGCGCAGGGACTCGTCGGCCACCTCGCCGGTCATCAGCGTCACATAGGCATAGATGCCCTGGCCCTTGATGTCGTGGGGATAGCCGACCACCGCGGCTTCCGACACCTTGGCGTGGGCGACGAGGGCGCTCTCCACCTCGGCCGTGCCCATGCGATGGCCGGAGACGTTGATGACGTCGTCGACGCGGCCGGTGATCCAGTAATAGCCGTCCTCGTCGCGGCGGCAGCCGTCGCCGGTGAAGTACTTGCCCTTGTAGGCGGCGAAATAGGTGTCGAAGAAGCGCTGGTGGTCGCCGTAGACCGTACGCATCTGGCCCGGCCAGGAATCGGCGATGACCAGGTTGCCGGAGCAGGGGCCGTCCAGGACCTTGCCTTCGGCGTCGACGATCTCCGGCCTGACCCCGAAGAACGGGCGGGTGGCGGAGCCCGGCTTGAGGGCCGTGGCGCCGGGCAGCGGCGTGATCAGGATGCCACCGGTCTCGGTCTGCCACCAGGTGTCGACGATCGGGCAGCGGTTGTCGCCGACCACGCGGTGATACCACTCCCAGGCTTCCGGGTTGATCGGCTCGCCGACCGAGCCGAGCAGGCGCAGCGAGGCGCGCGAGGTCTTCTTCACCGGCCCCTCGCCTGCGCCCATCAGGGCGCGGATGGCGGTGGGCGCGGTGTAGAAGGTGTTGACCTTGTGCTTGTCGATCACCTCCCAGAAGCGGGCGTTGGTCGGCCAGGTCGGCACGCCCTCGAACATCAGCGTGGTGGCGCCGTTGGCGAGCGGCCCGTAGACGATGTAGCTGTGGCCGGTGACCCAGCCGACATCGGCGGTGCACCAGTAGATGTCGCCGTCATGGTAGTCGAAGACGTATTGGTGCGTCATCGCCGCGAAGACGAGATAGCCGCCGGTGGTGTGCAGCACGCCCTTGGGCTTGCCGGTCGAGCCGGAGGTGTAGAGGATGAACAGCGGGTCTTCCGCGTTCATCGACTCGCAGGGGCATTCGGCCGGGACGTCCCTGGCCGCGTCCTCGTAGTAGACGTCGCGCCCGGCGGTCATCGGCACGGTCGCGCCGGTGCGACGCACCACCACGACGGAGGTGACGCCGCCGGCCTTGGCACAGGCGGCATCGACGTTGAGCTTCAACGGCACCGGCCTGCCGCCGCGCAGGCCCTCGTCCGCGGTAACCACGACGCTCGAACTGCAGTCGGCGATGCGTCCGGCCAGCGAATCCGGCGAGAAGCCGCCGAACACGATGGAGTGGGTGGCGCCGATGCGGGCGCAGGCGAGCATGGCATAGGCCGCCTCGGGGATCATCGGCAGGTAGATGGTCACCCGGTCGCCGCGCTTGACACCCTGCGCCTTCAGGACATTGGCGAAGCGCTGCACCTCGGCATGCAACTCGCGGTAGGTGATATGCTTCGATTCGGTCGGGTTGTCGCCCTCCCAGATGATCGCCGTCTGGTCGCCGCGCTTGGCCACATGGCGGTCGACGCAGTTGTAAGCGACATTGGTCTCGCCATCTTCGAACCAGCGGATGGAAACGTCCGGGGCATAGCGCGTGTTCTTGACGATCGTATAAGGCTTGAACCAGTCGATCCGCTTGCCGTGCTCGCCCCAGAACTTGTCGGGATCGTCGATCGAAGCGGCGTAGAGCTCCTGATACTTCGCGTCGTCCACATACGCTCGTGCCGCCCAGTCGGCAGGTACATCATAGACCTTCGCGTCGGACATCGCTTCCTCCAACAGATGGCCCATACGGGCTCTTTCCGCTCTCTGGATTAGGCCAAAGTTACGCGGCGGTGCAAGGGCGAAGGCACCAGACATTGGTCGCCCCGTCTTGCGCGTTTCACGCAATCTGTTTGCATGGCGGATGAACGGGGCCTTCCCCGATTCCAGCCGCAGGAGGCTCCATGCGCCGCGCCGACCAGACCGGCCTGATCGTCCGGCAGAAGTCGCCGCTCAACCTGGAGTTCCAGTTCTCGACGCTGGCGGACTGGCAGATCCCGGTGGACCAGTTCTATGTGCGCAGCCATTTCCCGACGCCGCGGCTGCGCGGGCCCGAGTGGCAGCTCAAGGTGCGCGGCAGCATTGGCCGGCCGCTCGACCTCGGCCTCGAGGCCTTGAAGGCGCTGCCGCAGACGAGCTTCCCGGCGGTGATGGAATGCGCCGGCAATGGCCGCGTGTTCTACGAGCCGGCCCGCGAGGGGCTGCAATGGCAGAACGGCGCGGTCGGCAACGCCGAATGGAGCGGCGTGCTGCTGCGTGACGTCCTGTCGCAGGCCGGCGTCCAGCCGGATGCGGTCGAAGTCATCCTGGTCGGCGCCGACCGCGGCGTGGTCGACGGCGGCAAGAAGACCGCCTCGCCCGGCCCGATCGCGTTTGCCCGCAGCCTGCCGCTCGACAAGGCGCTCTCCGACGGCGTCTTGCTGGCGCTCGCCATGAACGGCGAGCCGCTCACCCCCGACCATGGCTTCCCGCTGCGGGCGGTGGTCGGCGGCTGGTTCGGCATGGCCTGGATCAAATGGCTGACCGAGGTCCGGGTCGTGCCGCGGCCGTTCCGCGGCTATTGGCAGGCGCGCGACTATTTCCGCTGGGAACGCAGCCTGGGCGAGCCCATGCTGGTGCCGCTCGACGAGATGGAGGTGAAGTCGCAGATCGCCCAGCCGGTCAACGGTGCCACCGTCCGCGCCGGCGAGCCGGTCCGGGTGTTCGGCGCCGCCTGGAGCGGCGAGGCGCCGATCGTCCGGGTCGAGGTCAGCACGAACGAGGCCGGCGACTGGCGCCCGGCGGCCCTGGTCGAGCCGCAGACGCGCTACGGCTGGCGCTTCTGGGAGCTTGCCTGGACCCCGCCGGCGCCGGGCCGCTACACCCTGCGCTGCCGCGCCACCGACGCGACCGGCCGCGTGCAGTCGGAGGAGCAGACCTCGGACTGCGAAAGCTATGCGGCGAACTGGATCATCCCCGTCGAGGTCAAGGCCGTGGCCGAGCAGCGCAGCGCCGACGACTTCGTCATCTGACGAGGTGACGCCGGAAGCCGGTTGAGTAAAGGGGCGATGCTCGAAAACACGGCACCTCTGCCTTGTCGGGCAACTGGGACGGTTTTCGTGAAGTGATTATTCCTCGTCTTGCCCGTCGTCCCGTTCCAGGAGCACGTCAAGGTCTCGCCCTCGATAGCTGATGCGACCGATACGAACTGTATCCTCGGCGATCACAAACGCGACCGCGATGCGACGGCGGTGGCTGGCGATCCCGAGGCCCGGCCGGATTTCATCAGCCGAACGCCCTCGAAAAGGCATTGAGGCCAGGTTCTCGCAAAAGGCCCGAATCTCCTGAATGAACCCAAGGGCGGCCCGCTTCGTTCAGCGACATAGGCATAGAGGTCTTCAATGTCCGCTTCCGCACGAGGCCGGAATACAAGCCTATGTGTCACGTTTGGACGCCTCGATGTCGGCCTTCGCCTTGCGTTCGAGGCGATCGAAAACGGTGTCGGCCGGGATGTCGGGGCGGCGATCGTCGAAGGCTTCGTTGATTTCGCGCTTTAGCCGTTCCCGCGTCTCGAGGCGGCTGGTCTCGTGGTCCTCCAGAAGGCGCAGTCCGGCGCGGACCACCTCGCTGATGTTCTGAAAGCGCCCGCGCTCGATCTGCCGCTTCACGAATTCCTCGAAATGAGCACCAAAATTTACGTTCGCCATGAGACACCTCCTCATCGAGGATTCTAGGTCGCCGACAATAGATAGCAATAGATGTTCTCATGCGACGCGCCCGCCCCGGAGGTGGCAATGCCGTGCCGGAATCCGGCCGAGCTGGCCTCGTCCGAGGCGGGATGACGAGGGCTCCTCCTCCTCGACGCAGAGACCGAAGATCCGGCCCTGCCCTTGCAAGCGGCCGCCGCGTTTGGCCGGTGGCGGAAACGGCGGCCTTGACACCTTGCCCCGCCGGGCGCGTCAATGCGGGCGGGTCCATCAATCGCGGGACGAGGCTCATGGATGTCGACAAGGCCATTGCGCAGGTGTCCGCGGCGGGCATCGAGCTGACGGATCGCCGCCGCAACGGCGCGGATGATGCCTGGGTGCTGAGCTTCTCGAACGGGGCGGTGCTGACCCTGTCCGATGGCGGCGTGGCCGTCGCCGAGGGCCGCGGCGCCGACGACATCGTGCGGATCCTGGACCTGCCGGCCCGCAGCTGATCGCAGCGGGACGGCCGGTCATTGCGACCGGTCGTAGCCGTCGGTCAGCGTGTTCAGGAAGGCGACGAGGTCGTCGATCTCGGCGGCGTTCAACGCGGGCGCCTCGCCCGGCCGGCGGTCGAACGGCGGATCCGCATTGACGTTGGCCTTGGCGAAGGGCGGCAGGTCGTCATACTTGTCGACGACGCCGTCCGCGGTCCGCGGGTACCAGCGCCCGGGATCGGTCTCCCGCCCGGCATAGAATTCCACCGCCTCGCGCAGCGTATGGAACACGCCGTTGTGGAAGAAGCTTCGGCGCAGGGCGACGTTGCGCAGCGTCGGCGTGCGGAACAAGCCGCAATAGTCGACCCGGCCGGCGAAATCCGTGCGCAGCGGACCGCATAGCCCGAGGTCGAAGAAGGCGGGATCGGCGTTGGCGGGAATGGCGGGATTGCGCGGCACGCCGAGCGCGATCAGGCCGAAATCCGTGAACTGCGGCGGCGTGCCGTCATTGCCGCGGCGGCTGATGTGGCAGGAGGCGCAGTTGCCTTTGGCGGCATCCTCGAACAGCGCGAGCCCCCGGGCCTCCTGCGCCGTCAGGCTCGCCTTGCCCGCCAGGACGGCGTCGTATTTGCTGGTGTAGGGATAGAAGAGGCCGGCATCCTGCTGGAACACCTCCAGCGCCCTCACGGCCGTGCGGTAGAGCGCCGCCGGGTCGGATCTGCCCGCCGTCCCGATGAGGACGGCCATCCGTTCGCCGTAGCCGGCGGCCGCGAGACGGGCGGCCACGGCCGCCTCGTCCTTGTTGGCCATCTCGAAATCCGAAAGCAGCGGGATCCTCGCCTGGTCCCGGCCGCGATCGACGCGCCCGTCCCAGGTCAGGCCGCCGGTCGGCCCGTTGTCGATGCTCTCGTCGGCCTCGTCCTCGGAGTCGAAGAAATGCTCGGTGAAGGCGGGGACGGCCTGGAGATAGGTCAGCGTCGGCACCGCCCGCAGCCCAGGCCGGCGCAGATCGCTGCCGCCGAGCTGGACCGGGGCCGCGTTGGCCGGGCCGAAGGCATGGGCGGGATCATGGCAGGAGGCACAGGCCAGCTTGCCGGAGGCGGAGAGGGCCGGATCGAAGAACAGCGCCCCACCGAGCTCGCGCAGCAGCGCGACGCGGCGACGGACCTCCGCGCGCGACAGGCCGCCCTCCCCGGCACTCGCGGCGGGGCCGGCCTGCCGACCGGGCTCGGCGGCGAAGGCCGCGGCGGCGAGCCCGATCGCCGCGGCGCCGATGAGCGCCAGGATCGGTCCGCCGGCCCTTGTGCGCCGGAAGCCTTGTGTGATTTCCTGCCGCCAGCGTCGGCGCTCCCCGGCGATCCGGGAAAGCGCGCTGCGCCGGCAACGGGACAGCGGAGGGATGACAGGCATGCGCAGGAGATCCATCGCAACGGCATCGGCTTTCGGGCTTGCGACGCTGCTTCCCGCCGCGGCGCAGGCCGGCGGATACAATGACGACCCTGCCCAGAACCTCAAGCTGATCGACACCGTCGTCGTGATCTATGCGGAGAATCGCAGCTTCGACAATCTCTACGGCAGCTTCCCCGGTGCCAACGGGTTGGCGAACGCCTGGCCGACGGCGCTTTTGCAGCGCGACCGCGACGGCACGCCCCTCAAGGAATTGCCGCCGGTCTGGGACGGGCTGACCGCCAAGGGCGTCAAGCCGCCAGTGACCCAGGCCGAGACCGAGCATCTGCCGAACCGGCCGTTCCGGGTCGACGACCCGCAGGGCTTCAACCTGCCGCTCGACACCATCACCCACGACCTCTGGCACCGCTTCTACCAGAACCAGATGCAGATCAACGGCGGGCGCAACGACAAGTTCGTCGCCTTCGCCGATTCCGGCGCCATGGTGATGAGCCTGTGGGACGGCTCGAAGACCGCCATGTGGGACGTGGCGCGCAAATATGTCCTGGCCGACAACTTCTTCATGGGCGGGTTCGGCGGCTCCTTCTTCAACCATCAATGGCTGGTGTGCGCCTGCGCGCCGGTCTACCCCGATGCCGACAAGGCCGCCGCCAAGCCGTCGATCGCAGTTGTGGAGCCCGACGGGGTGACGCTGAAGCTCGCGGCCAATTCCCCCGCCTCGGCGATGGACGGCATCCCGAAATTCGCCGGCGACGGCAACCTCACGCCCGATTTCCGGGCCGTCAACACCATGCAGCCGCCCTATCAGCCGAGCGGCAATCCGCCGGCCAAGGGCGCCGATGCGGCGACGGCCGATCCCGCGGCGCCGACGACGCTGCCGCCGCAGACCGAGCCGACGATCGGCGACCTGCTCAGTCTCAAGCATGTCGGCTGGGCCTGGTATGGCGGCGCCTGGCAATTCGTGCTGGACAACGGCAACAAGACGCCGGTGCCCAACTTCCAGTACCACCACCAGCCGCTGAACTATTATGCCAGCTTCGCGCCGGGCACGCCGGCCCGGGCCGAGCACCTGCGCGACGGCGGGCTCGCCGGCGCCGAATTCCTCAAGGCCGTCGACGCCGGGACGCTGCCGGCGGTGTCGTTCTACAAGCCGCAGGGCGACCTCAACGAGCATTCCGGCTACGCCGACATCCGGGCCGGTGACGCTCACATCGCCGACGTCGTCGCCCATCTCGAGCGCAGCCCGCAATGGCAGCACATGCTGGTCGTCGTCACCTACGACGAGAATGGCGGCTTGTGGGACCATGTGGCCCCGCCCAAGGGCGATCGCTGGGGCCCGGGGAGCCGCATCCCCGCGATCATCATCTCGCCCTTCGCCCGCCGCGGCGTCGTCGACCACACGCCGATGGACACGACGTCGATCCTGCGCTTCATCACCCGCCGCTTCGAGCTGCCGACCCTGCGCGGCATCACGGTGCGCGACGACGCGGTGGCAGCCGCCAACCAGCCGCCGCTCGGCGACCTGACCAGCGCGCTCGACCTTTCCGCGCCGCGGTGAGGCCGGGGCATCCGGAAGGCGCGGACACGGACCGGACGATGCAAGAAAGCCTTCTCCGCGAGGCGGGGAAGGTGTCAATCCGAAGGATTGACGGATGGGGTGTGGCGGGCAGGGGCAAGCCGGTGTTCGGCCGGCACGACGGTCGGGCAGGGCGATAAAGGGCGCGATCCACCCTCCACACCCCATCAGACGCCCCTTGTGCGTACGGCCGCGCCGACGCTGGATCCCGCCTAAGGTGGCAGGCCCCGGCGATCAGCCCTTGTAGCCGCCCATGGCGCAGACGATCGCCCATTCCTCGTCCGTCACCGGCTGCACCGACAGGCGCGAGAACGCGACCAGCGCCATCTTGGCGAGCCGCGGCTCGGCCTTGACGGCGGCGAGCGTCACCGGCTTGGGGAAGGGGGCGACGGCCTTGAAGTCGACCAGCACCCAGGGCTCGCCCGGCGTCGCCGGGTCGGGATAATGCTCGCGCACCACCTCGGCGACGCCGACGACCGCCTTGCCTTCGTTGGAATGGTAGAAGAAGGCCTGGTCGCCCACCTTCATCGCCATCAGGTTGAGCTTGGCGGCGTGGTTGCGCACACCGTCCCAGGGCGTGCCCTTGGACCCCGCGGCGACCTGCTTGTCCCAGGACCAGACGTCCGGCTCCGACTTGATCAGCCAATGCGCCATGGTCCGGCCTCACGCCTTCGGCGGCTTGACGCCCCAGCGCCAGCGCCGGATCTCGGTGGAGACGAACAGGCCGGCCTCGGCATAGGGGTCGCCGCCGGCGAGCGCCTTGGCGTCGGCTTCCGATGCGACGTCGACGATCAGCATCGAGCCGATCGGGCGCTCCTGATCGTCGAGGAAGGGGCCGGCAGCCAGCAGGGCGGCGCCCTGGGCGTTGAGATAGTCGAGATGCGCCGGACGGACCTGCGCGCGAAGGTCGAAGCCGTCGGGCTTGTCCTTGCAAAGAATGACGAACTGCATGCGTGTCTCCCTCAACGGCGCCGGCGGGGCTGCGCCGGCCCGGCGCAGCGTCCGCCACGGGTATAACTGCCGCCGGTGCGGTTTGCGAGACCGTTCGTCCCCGCTCGAGCAGAGCGCGTCCTGGTGGAAACGTGCTCTGCTCGAGCTCCTTGTTTCGACGCGTCATTGCGACGTGACGCGACTCCGTCAGATCGCAAAACGCTGCAGGCGGGGACGAAGCGTCAGGCCAGCTCGATGCGGGCCTGCGCCGCCACCACGGTGTTGTGCAGCAGGCAGGCCACCGTCATCTTGCCGACGCCGCCGGGCACCGGGGTGATATGGGCGGCGCGGCCCATGGCTTCGGCGGTCGCGACGTCGCCGACGATGCGGCCCTTGCCGTCCTCGGTCGGCACGCGGTTGATGCCGACGTCGATGACGACAGCGCCGTCCTTGATCCAGTCGCCGCGCACCATCTCCGGCCGGCCGACCGCCGCCACCAGGATGTCGGCCTCGCGGCAGACCGCGGCGAGGTCCTTCGTGCGGGAATGGGCGATGGTCACGGTGCAGTCGTTGGCGAGCAGCAGCTGCGCCATGGGCTTGCCGACGATGTTGGAGCGGCCGACCACCACGGCGGTCTTGCCGGTGAGGCCGCCGGGACCGAGCGTGTCGTGCAGCATCATCAGCGAGCCGAGCGGGGTGCAGGGGATCAGCATCCGCTCCGGGTCGACCTTGGCGGCGGTGAACAGGCGGCCGACATTCATCGGATGGAAGCCGTCCACGTCCTTGTCGGGATGGATGGCGCCGATCATCATCTGGCCGTCGAGATGATCGGGCAGGGGCAGCTGCACCAGGATGCCGTCGACGCCGGGGTCGGCGTTGAGGCGGGCGATCTCGGCCAGCAGGGCCTCGGCGCCGATGGTCTCGGGCAGCTCGATCAGCCGGCCGTCGATGGCGGTCTCGTGCGCCATCTTGGTCTTGGTGCGGACATAGGCGCGGCTGGCGGGATGGTCGCCGACGATCACCACGTCGAGGCGAGGCTGCCGGCCGTGGCGGGCGGCAAAGGCCTCGGCCCGCGCCTTGGTGCGCTCGCGCAGCCTGGCTGCATGGACATTGCCGTCGATCAGGGTGGTCATGGCTCGGCCTCGCGGGATGCCGGACCGTCGCGGCGCGGGGACCCCGATCCGCGCGATGCCGCAATGGCCGTGGGACGATGATGGGTGGGCGCAGGAGCGTTCGCCCGCGACCACTCCCACCTCATACGGCCGGCGGCCGGAGGGGGGAGAGTCGCAGGCGCCGCATTCTGTCCCGATTTGCCGGTGTGGCGGGGCTTACACGTCGAGCGTGTGGTCACGCTCCCACTGGGTGAAATGGGAGCAGAAGCTGTCCCACTCCCGACGCTTCAGCTTCAGGTAGGCCTCGGAGAACTCGTTGCCGAGCGCGGCCTTGAGGCTCTCGTCCTTGTCGAAGTTGCGCAGGGCGTCGAGCAGGTTCAGCGGCAGCTTCGGCGCGTCCGTCACCGTGTGGCCGTCCTTGTACATGTCGATGTCGTAGCGCTTGCCGGGATTGGCTTCCGAGTGGATGCCGTCGAGGCCGGCGGCGACGATCACGGCCTGCATCAGGTAGGGGTTGGCGGCGCCGTCGGGCAGGCGCAGCTCGAAGCGGCCCTTGCCGGGCACGCGCACCATGTGGGTGCGGTTGTTGCCGGTCCAGGTCACGGAGTTCGGCGCCCAGGTCGCGCCGGAGATGGTGCGCGGCGCGTTGATGCGCTTGTAGGAGTTCACGGTCGGGTTGGTGATCGCCGACAGCGCCTCGGCATGCTTCATGATGCCGCCGAGGAAGTAGTAGCCCTGCCGGGACAGGCCCATCTCGTCCTCGGCGTCATAGAACATGTTCACCTTGCCGGCCTTGTCCCACACCGAGATATGGGCATGGCAGCCCGAGCCGGTCAGGCCGGGGAAGGGCTTGGGCATGAAGGTGGCGCGCAGCCCGTACTTCTCGGCGACCGAGCGCACCATGAACTTGAAGAAGGAGTGGCGGTCGGCGGTGATCAGGCAGTCGTCGAAGTTCCAGTTCATCTCGAACTGGCCGTTGGCGTCCTCGTGATCGTTCTGGTAGGGCTGCCAGCCCAGCTCCAGCATGTAGTCGCAGATCTCGGCGATCACGTCGTAGCGGCGCATCAGCGCCTGCTGGTCGTAGCAGGGCTTGGCCGCATTGTCCTTGCCGTCGGAGATGGCGGTGCCGTCGGCGTCGACCAGAAAGAATTCGGCCTCCACGCCGGTCTTGACGTAGAGGCCTTCCTTGGCCGCGTTCGCCATGACGTTCTTGAGCACCACGCGCGGTGCCTGGCCGACGAGCTTGTCCTCCATCACGCAGTCGGCCGCGACCCACGCCACTTCCTTGCGCCAGGGCAGCTGGATGACGGCGTCCGCATCGGGCAGGCCGAAGAGGTCGGGATGGGCCGGCGTCATGTCGAGCCAGGTGGCGAAGCCGGCGAAGCCCGCGCCGTCCTTCTGCATGTCCGCGATCGCCGCCGCCGGGACCAGCTTGGCGCGCTGGGCGCCGAACAGGTCGGTGTAGGAGATCATGAAGTAGCGGATGCCCTTTTCTTTCGCGAGCGTCGCAAGGTCCTGCGCCATTGTCGTCGATTCCCGTCTGGGTGAGAGGGCCGTGCTTGCCGCACGGCTGATTGTCGTTCGCATAGGCTCGTGCGACGGCCGGCGTCGTGGCGCCGGCCGTCGCGGTCGGGTCAGAAGGGACCGCGTCCCGGCACCCAGCTGGTGCCGGCCAGCGGCACGCCCGCCATGGCCGCGGCCTCGATGGTCAGGGCGCACAGATCCTCGGGCTCGAGGTTGTGCACGTGGTTCTTGCCGCAGGCGCGGGCGATGGTCTGGGCTTCCAGCGTCATCACCTTGAGGTAGTTGGCCAGGCGCCGGCCGGCCTTGACCGGGTCGAGGCGCTCCATCAGCTCCGGATCCTGGGTGGTGATGCCGGCCGGGTCGCGGCCCTCGTGCCAGTCGTCATAGGCGCCGGCCGTGGTGCCGAGCTTGCGATATTCCTCCTCGAGCGCCGGGTCGTTGTCGCCCAGCGCCACCAGGGCGGCGGTGCCGATCGACACCGCGTCGGCGCCGAGCGCCAGGGCCTTGGCCACGTCGGCGCCGTTGCGGATGCCGCCGGAGACGATCAACTGGACCTTGCGGTGCATGCCCAGATCCCGCAGCGCCTGCACGGCCGGGCGGATGCAGGCGAGGATCGGCTGGCCGACATGCTCGATGAACACTTCCTGGGTGGCGGCGGTGCCGCCCTGCATGCCGTCGAGCACGACCACGTCGGCGCCGGCCTTCACGGCCAGGGCGACGTCGTAGTAGGGCCGGGCGCCGCCGACCTTGACGTAGATCGGCTTCTCCCAGTCGGTGATCTCGCGCAACTCGAGGATCTTGATCTCCAGGTCGTCCGGGCCGGTCCAGTCGGGATGGCGGCAGGCGGAACGCTGGTCGATGCCCTTGGGCAGGGTGCGCATCTGGGCGACGCGGTCGGAGATCTTCTGGCCGAGCAGCATGCCGCCGCCGCCGGGCTTGGCGCCCTGGCCCACCACCACCTCGATGGCGTCGGCCTTGCGCAGGTCGTCCGGGTTCATGCCGTAGCGCGAGGGCAGGTACTGATAGACCAGGTGCCTGGACTGGCCGCGCTCCTCGGGGGTCATGCCGCCGTCGCCGGTGGTGGTCGAGGTGCCGGCGAGCGAAGCGCCGCGGCCGAGCGCCTCCTTGGCGCGGCCGGACAGCGAGCCGAAGCTCATGCCGGCGATGGTGATCGGGATCTTGAGCTCGATCGGCTTCTTGGCGTGACGCGAGCCGAGCACGACATTGGTCGCGCATTTCTCGCGATAGCCCTCGAGCGGGTAGCGCGAGATCGAGGCGCCGAGGAACAGGAGGTCGTCGAAATGCGGCACCTTGCGCTTGGTTCCGGCGCCGCGGATGTCATAGATGCCGGTGGTCGCGGCGCGGCGGATTTCCGACAGGGTGTAGTCGTCGAAAGTCGCGGACTTGCGCGGGACGGTGGGCGGGTTGTGGTAGCTCATGGATGGCTCCGTAACCTCTGTCCCGGACGGATGCGGCCCGCAGGGCGAGGTGAACGTGTGAATGGGCGCCGGACGGCTCTTGTCTTGGGCTGGAGGGCAAGGCCCTCTCGATCCGCCTCTCCCGGCAGGCCGCGCGATCCGGGCCTGCCGCCTGCGAGCCCACCCCGGAACCGGCCGGGGTGGCGGGAGAGGGATGCGACGCCGGTCAATAGGCGTCGGCGTTGTCGATGTTGAAGTTGTAGAGCTTCCGGGCCGAGCCGTAGCGCTTGAACTCGCTCGGCTTGACGTCCTCGAATCCCGCCTTGTCCAGGAGGCCGGCAAGGATCTCCAGGTGCTCGGGGCGCATCTCCTTCTCGATGCAGTCGGCACCGAGGCTCTTGACCGCGCCGCGCACGAACAGGCGGGCCTCATAGATGGAGTCGCCGAGGGCGTCGCCGGCGTCGCCGCAGACCACGAGGTTGCCGGACTGGGCCATGAAGGCCGACATGTGGCCGATATTGCCCTTCACGACGATGTCGATACCCTTCATCGAGATGCCGCAGCGCGAGGCGGCGTTGCCCTCGATCACCAGGAGGCCGCCCTTGCCGGTGGCGCCGGCATACTGGCTGGCATCGCCCTTGATGCGAACCTCGCCCGACATCATGTTCTCGGCGACGCCCGGCCCGGCCGAGCCGTGCACGACGATGGTGGCGTCCTTGTTCATGCCGGCGCAGTAATAGCCGACGCTGCCCTTGATCTCGACGGTGACGGGCGCATCGACGCCGACTGCGACGGCATGCGACCCTTTCGGATTCACAACCTCCCAGGCCGTCTCGTTGGCGCCCTCCTTGAGGGCGTGCAGGGACTGGTTCAGCTCGCGCAAGGGGGTCTTGGCGAGGTCGATTGTCTGCATCTCAACGCTCCCAGAAATAGACGGTCGAGGGCTCGGGCTCCCACACCCGGGCATTCTCGATGCCGGGGAGATTGACCAGCGCCCGGTATTCCGAACCGAAGGCGACATACTGATCGGTCTCGGCCAGCACGGCCGGCTTGCAGGCGATGGGATCGCGCAGCACGCCGAAGCCGTTCTTGGTGCCGACCACGAAGGTGTAGAAACCGTCGAGATCCTCCAGGCCCTTCTCCAGCGCCTGGCCGAGATTGAGGCCCTGGTTCATCCGCCAGGTCAGGTAGGCGGCGGCAACCTCGGTGTCGTTCTCGGTTTCGAAGGTCATGCCGTCGTGCTTGAGCTCGCGGCGCAGGTTGTTGTGGTTCGACAGCGAACCATTGTGCACCAGGCACTCGTCCGCCCCGGTGGAGAAGGGGTGGGCGCCGAGGGTGGTGACCGCCGATTCCGTCGCCATGCGGGTGTGGCCGATGCCGTGGGTGCCGGTCATGGCCGAGAGCGCAAAGCGCTTGGACACGTCGGTGGGATAGCCGACTTCCTTGTAGATCTCGATCGCCTCGCCGGCGCCCATGATCCGCACGGACGGGCGCAGCTCGGGGAGGGCGGCGCGGGTCGCCTCGACCTTGTCGGCCGGCACGGTCAGCACCGCATGGGTGGACTTGACCTCGATCGTCACGGCAGCGTTGAGCTTTTCGCTGAGCGCCCTGTCGAGGCCGGCGAAATCGGCCTCGGGGGTCGCCGACTGCACGGTGACCTTGGCCTTGCCCGTCTCGGGGGCGCCGTAGACGGCAAAGCCGGCGGAATCCGGCCCGCGATCGCACATGGTGGCGAGCATGTCGGACAGCAACGCGCCGAGCTCCGGCTCCAGCGCCTTATCCTTGATGAAGAGACCGACGATCCCACACATGGGGCGGATCCTCCGCTGTTGATGTTGCCGAACGCTAGCAGGTTTGTCCGACCTTCTCAACTGGCAAGAAAAATAATTTCACTGCAGGCAACATCCGGCTGGCGGAAACGAATTTTCCTGCTAGGAATACGCATAGTGCGTCGTGCTGCGGGAAAGCGCAACCCTGACGATAACTGCGTCGAATCGCGGCGCGGCGTGCTCCGGATTTTAACGGCCGGAAATTTTGTTGCACTTCAGGAAGCGCCCGCTAAAACCAAGGGCGTGGCCCGATGCCGCGGAGTGACATATGCCTCTGGCGCTTCTCAAATACGGCTTGAGTTCCGAGCATCCGGACGATCCGCACCTGCGCTGGGCGCCGGATCTGAAGAAGACCTACGACGTCGTCATCATCGGCGCCGGCGGCCACGGCCTGGCGACGGCCTATTATCTGGCGGCCAAGCACGGGATCACCAACATCGCCGTGCTCGACCGCGGCTGGCTGGCCGGCGGCAACACCGCCCGCAACACCACGATCGTGCGCGCCAACTACCTGACCCCGGAAGGCGTCTCCTTCTATAAGGAGTCGGTGGAGCTGTTCCGCGGCCTGTCGCTCGAGCTCGACATCAACATCATGTACTCGGAGCGGGGCCACTTCACCCTCGCCCATACCGACGCGGCGATGCGCACGGCCCGCTGGCGCGCCGAGGTCAACAAGCACATGGGCGTCGATTCGGAAGTGATCGATGCCGACGAGGTGGCGCGGATCTGCCCGATCATGCACGTCTCGGATGATGCCCGCTATCCCGTCCTGGGCGCGCTCTACCATCCGCCCGGCGCCATCGCCCGCCACGACGCCGTGGCCTGGGGCTATGCCAAGGAAGCGATGCGCCGCGGCGTCGAGGTGCACACCCAGACCGAGGTGACCGGCCTCCTGATCGAGGGCGGGTGCGTCAAGGGCGTCGAGACCAACCGCGGCACCATCCACGCCAACAAGGTGGTGCAGGCGGTGGCCGGCGCTTCCAGCCGCGTCGCCCGGATGGCCGGCTTCAAGCTGCCGATCCGCACCATCCCGCTGCAGGCCTGCGTCTCCGAGCCGGTCAAGCCGATCCTCGACCAGATCGTGGTCTCCGGCTCGCTGCACGTCTACATCTCGCAGTCGGCACGCGGCGAGATGGTGATGGGCGGGGCGACCGATCCCTACGGCCTCTACTCCACCCGCTCGACGCTGGACTTCAAGGAAGGGCTGATGGGCCACATGCTCGAGCTCTTCCCGTTCATGAGCGAGCTGCGCATCCTCAGGCAGTGGGCCGGCATGGCCGACATGACGCCCGACTTCTCGCCGGTGATGGGCCTGACGCCGGTGGAGAACTACTACATCGATTCCGGCTGGGGCACCTGGGGCTTCAAGGCCACGCCCGTCTGCGGCAACCGCATGGCCGAATGCGTCGCCACCGGCAAGCAGCCGGATCTGCTCAAGCCCTTCGCTCTCGACCGGTTCCGCACCTTCGACCTGGTCGGCGAGAAGGGCGCGGCCTCGGTCGGCCATTGAGGAACGAGGGACATGCCCAAGCACGACGAGGCGAGCCGCCGATGAAGCTCATGACCTGCCCTCTCAACGGCCCGCGCAACATCTCCGAGTTCGTCTGGGCCGGCGACGTCAAGGCGATGCCGGATCCGGCCAGCGCTCCGGACGCGGTTTGGACCGATTTCCTGTTCCTGGAAGACAATATCGCCGGCGAAGTCCATGAGTGGTGGCTGCACGCCCCGACAAACTACTGGTTCATCGCCCGCCGCAACACGGTCACCGACGAAATCCTCGAGACCATGACCGCCGACACCTATTTCTCCCGATTGAAGAAGGCGGGTGAGGCATGACCGCGTCCGATGCAACTCGCCTCGCCGGCGACGAATGGGGCCTGCTGATCGACCGCGCCAAGCCGGTCACCTTCACCTTCGACGGCGTCGCCCATCGCGGCTACAAGGGCGACACCATCGCCAGCGCGCTGGTCGCAGGCGGCCGCTGGGTGATGTCGCGCTCCTTCAAGTATCACCGGCCGCGCGGGCCGCTGACCATGGCCGGGCACGACGTCAATTCGCTGGTGCAGGTCGGACCCGAGCCGAACGTGCGCGGCGACCGGCATCCGATCGCAGACGGCATGGCGGCGGTGTCGGTCAACCATGCCGGCTCGCTCGACCGCGACTGGTATGCGGGGCTTGAGAAATTCTCGCGCTTCCTGCCCGTCGGTTTCTACTACAAGACCTTCTTCCGCCCGTCCTGGAAGCTGTTCGAGAAGCCGATCCGGGAACTCGCCGGCCTCGGCAAGCTCGACCCCAAGGCGCATCACGGCTACTACGACAAGGCCTATCTGTTCTGCGACGTTCTGGTGGTGGGCGGCGGACCGGCCGGCCTGGAGGCGGCGATTTCGGCTGCCGAGGCCGGGGCCGAGACGCTGCTGATCGACGAGTGGCCGGAACTGGGCGGCTCGCTGCTCTATGGCCGCGGCGGCTCGGGACGCACCCTGACCGAGACGCGCCGCAAGGCGCTGGTCGCCCGGGCGCGCAGCCTGCCCGGCCTGACCATCCTGAGCGACACCACCGTCTCCGGCCTGTTCTCCGACAATTGGGCCGCGGCGATCTCGGGCAACCGGCTCTACAAGATCCGCGCCGGCCAGGTCGTGCTCGCCACCGGCGCCTTCGACCAGCCCCTGGTCTTCCCGAACAATGACCGGCCCGGCATCCTGTTCGCCGACGCGGCGCAGCGGCTGATGCGGCTCTACGGCGTCAAGCCGGGCCGCCAGGCGGTCGTCGTCACCGCGAACGCCCTCGGCTACGAGGCGGCGCTCGACCTTGCCAGCGCCGGCGTGACCGTGGCGGCGATCGTCGATCTCAACATGGCCAACGACAGCCAGGCCGCAGTGCAGGCTCGGGCGCGGGGCCTGCGCATCCTGCCGGGCTCGACGCTGGTCGACGCCCGGGGCAAGGCGCGGGTCGAGGCCGTGGCCGTGGCCAAGGTGGCGGGCGAAGGCAAGACCTCGGGCACGCCGGAGTGGATCGCCTGCGACCTCGTGCTGATGGGCGTCGGCTATACGCCCGCGCTCAACCTCGCCAGCCATGCCGGCGCCAAGGTGGTCTACGACCCGACCATCGCCATGCATCGCGCCACCGACCTGCCGCAGGGCCTGGCCCTGACCGGCGCGGCGGCGGGCCTGTGGGGCGAGGAGGCGGTGACGGCGGATGCGCGCGTCGTCGGTGCCCGCGCCGCGGCGGCGGCGCGTCCCGGCGGCGATCCCGGGCCCCGCCCGGCCACGGCGGACGCGACCGCCGCGCACATCACCCACCCCTGGCCGATCTTCTCGGACGCCAAGGCCAAGGACTTCGTCGACTTCGACGAGGATCTGCAGACCAAGGACATCGTCAACTCGGTCAAGGACGGCTACGACGACATCCAGCTGGTCAAGCGCTACTCCACCGCCGGGCTCGGCCCGAGCCAGGGGCGGCATGCCAATCTCAACACCATCCGCCTGGTGGCCAGGCAGACCGGGCGGACCCTGCAGGCTGTCGGCACCACCACCTTCCGACCGCCGCTGGTGCCGGAGAAGTTCGGCCACATGGCGGGCCGCGCCTTCGAACCGGTGCGCCACACCGCCATGCATCACCGCCATCTCGAGCTCGGCGCGCAGATGATGCCGGCGGGCCTGTGGATGCGCCCGGCCTATTACGGGCCGAAGCGCGGCGCGGCCGAGGCGATCGCGGCCGAGGTGCGCGCCGTGCGCGGCAATGTCGGCATGATCGACGTCTCGACCCTGGGCGGCCTCGACATCCGCGGCCCCGACGCGGCGGAATTCGTCGACCGCATGTACACCTGGGCCTACGCCAAGCAGCCGATCGGCCGCGCCCGCTACGCCCTGATGACCGACCAGACCGGCGTGGTCATCGACGACGGCGTCGCCTGCCGCTTCCACGACAGGCACTACTACCTCACCGCCACCACCAGCGCGGTCGACCAGGTCTATCGCCAGATGACGTGGTGGAACACGCAGTGGCAGCTCGACGTCGACATCGCCAACGTCACCGCCGCCTATTCCGGCGTCAACATCGCCGGACCGAAGGCGCGCGAGGCGCTGGCGGCGCTGGAGACCGACATCGACTTCTCGGCCGAGGCCTTCCCCTACATGGCGGTGCGCCAGGGCCGGCTCGGCGGCATTCCGGTCAGGGTGCTGCGCGTCGGCTTCGTCGGCGAGCTCGGCTACGAGATCCATTGCCCCTCGGGCCTGGGCGAAGCGCTCTGGGACAAGCTGTTCGCTGCCGGCCAGCCCTTCGGCCTGAAGCCCTTCGGCGTCGAGGCCCAGCGCGTGCTGCGCCTGGAGAAGGGCCATATCATCGTCGGCCAGGACACGGACGGCCTGACCAATCCGGCCGAGGCCAACATGGAATGGGCGCTGGCCAAGAAGAAGCCGTTCTATGTCGGCAAGCGGGCTGTCGAGATGCAGATGGCCAAGGGCGTCGCCCGCCGGCTGGTCGGCTTCACGCTCGCCGATCCCGGCGCGCCGTGCCCGAAGGAATGCCACCTGGTCATCCGCGACGGCGACATCGCCGGCCGCGTCACCTCGGCGGTGCGCTCGCCCACCCTTGATCGGGTGGTGGGCCTCGCCTATGTGCCAAGTGACATCGCCGCGATCGGCTCGACCTTCGAGATCCGCATCGACGGCGGCCGGATGATCCGGGCCGAGACCGTGCCCGTGCCGTTCTACGACCCCGAGAACAAGCGGCAGGAGCTGTGATGTCCGCCATTGCCGAGACCCTGCCGCGCCGCACGCCGCTCTACCGCACCCTCGACAAGGAGGGGGCTGCCTGGACCACCCTGCCCGACGCCATGATCGCCGACGCGGTGACGCCGGCCCGGGCTGCGGCCATCCGCATGGCCGACCTCAGCCCTCTGCCGCGTCTCGGCTTCAAGGGGCGCGGCACGATCGCCGCCATGCAAAAGCGCGGCGTCGTGGTGGAATCGACGCCGAACCGGGCCTTCCGCCAGGCTGACGGCGGGCTCTGCCTGGTGCTGGCGCCGGGCGAGGTCATCCTCCTGTCGAACCTCGCCGGCGACGGCCGGCGTTTCGAGGAGATGGAGGCGACCTGGCGCATCGAGGACGAGGAGCGCACCTATCCGCTGCCGCGGCGCGACAGCCATGCCTGGCTCGCCCTGGCGGGCGAGGCTCTGCCGGCCATGTTCGCGAAAATCTGCGGTATCGACTTGCGTTTTCACAAGTTTTCCGATCTTTCCATCGCGCAGACCTCGGTGGCGCGGCTCAACGTCATCGTGATGCGGGCCGATATCGGCGGCACGCCGGTGTTTCATGTGCTTGCTGACAGCGCGTCCGCCACGTACTTCTGGGAGTGCCTGCGCGATGCCGCCGCCGAATTCGACGGCCATGCCGTGGGGATTTCGACGTTCAGAGGATTAACGAGCGGATGAGCAAGCGGGCGGAGGCAGGGTCGGGTGATCGGGCGCCGGAGGTGTCCGGAAGCGAACTGCTCCGCCCCGCGCCGCGCCGTGCCGCGGCCCCGGCCGAAGCCGGGGAGGCAATCCCCGGCGAGTCCCTGTTCCCCGATGCATTCCCGACCGGCAACTACCCCTCCGCGCCCACTCTGACCTCGCAGGATCCGCATGCCCTGGAGGGCGCGCGCGACAATATCCTGGAAGTGGCGATCGGACGCGAGGTCCGCGCCTTCCGCAACAAGCTCGGCTTCACCGTGTCCGACCTGGCCGTGGCGACGGGCCTGTCGCTCGGCATGCTCTCCAAGATCGAGAACGGCGTCACCTCGCCGTCGCTGACCACGCTGCAACTCCTGTCGCGCGCGCTCGGCGTACCGGTGACGGCCTTCTTCCGCCGCTACGAGGAGCGGCGCGACGCCGTCTTCGTCAAGGCGGGCGAAGGGCTGGCGATCGAGCGGCGCGGCACGCGTGCCGGCCACCAGTACCACCTGCTCGGCCACACCGGCGGCCACACCGGCCGCGTCGTGGTCGAGCCCTACATGATCACGCTGACGCAGGAATCGGACGTGTTTCCGCTGTTCCAGCATTCGGGGCTGGAGTTCCTGTACATGCTGGAGGGCGAGGTGGTGTATCGCCACGCCGACAAGCTCTATGTCATGCAGCCGGGCGACAGCCTGTTCTTCGACGCGGACGCCCCGCACGGGCCGGAGGAGATGCGCAGCCTGCCGATCCGGTTCCTGTCGATCATCTCCTATCCGCGCGACGACACCTGAGGCGCGGCACGCCCGGCGAGGGCGGCGCCGGCATGCAGGAGCGCCAGGGCGATGAAGCCCTTGGCCATCCAGGCATGGGCGGTGTTGAGAAGGCGGGCAAGGCGCGGCGCGGTGTCGCCGGCGGGGATCAGCGTCATCCCGAAGGCCGAGACGTCCAGCCCGGACAGGGTCAGCTTCAGGATGCCGGAGAGCGGCAACGCCAGCAGCAGCGTGTAGAACGCCGCCGTGCGCAGGCCGGCGAGCAGGCGGTGCAGCCGCGAGCGCGGCGGCCCCGGCCGGCGCCGCAGCACCAGGCGGGCCGACAGGCGAGCCAGGGTCAGCACCAGGATCGCCAGGCCGGCCAGGATGTGCAGGCCGATCAGCTGCTCGGCGCGGTCGGTGTCGGTCTCGGTCAGGGCCTGCGCCGCATAGGCGGCGGGGATCGCCGCCAGCGCCAGCGCGGCGGTCGCCCAGTGCAGCAGGCGGATCAGGGGCGGCCAGCGCCCGGCGATGGCGCCGATCACGGGGCGCCCGCATGCGCGTAGAAGGCGGCCTCGCACGGCACCCGGCCGGACTGGTCGCAGAACAGGCGCAGGACCTGCCGCGTTTCGCCGAACTTTGCCATCTCGGGCAGGGTGAAGGTCAGGTCCTCCGCCGCATCGATGTGGCAGGCGTGGCAGACCGTCTTGGCCTTGAGGCCGGTCCAGTCCGGCTGGCCGGGCTCGAAGGAGCCGTAGAGCCAGGCCGTACCCTGCTTGACCTTGGTGAAGACGGTGGCGCGGTTGGCCGGGCCGTAGAACGTCTCCATGGCGATGGTGGTGCCGTCGGGCAGCGGCTGGCCGCGCCGGGCGCGGGCGAGCGAGGCTTCGTCGATCCACAGCCGGCGGAAGGCGCCGTCGTTGCGCGCGATGGTGGCGTAGTGGGTCAGCGTCCGGCCGAGATCGGCCAATGGCGGCTCCTCGTCCTGCAGTGCCCCGGCGGCCAGGGCCGGCGCGCCGGCGAGGACGGCGAGAAGCAGGGCGGCGGTGCGGCGCATGACAGGCTTCGTCCTCGGCCGGCGGATCGGCCGGCGCAAATCCCGGCCGGATCGGCGCCTAAAGCGTTTTGCGATTTGACGGACTCGCGTCAAGTCGCAAAGACGCGTCGAAACAAGGAGCTGGAGCAAAGCGCGTTTCCACCAAAACGCGCTTTGCTCTAGGGCCGATTGACCCTGTGCGCCCGGCAGACTATCTCCCGGGCATGGCCCTCCGACCGATCATCATCCTGCCCGACCCGCAACTGCGCCTCAAGTCCGCGCCCGTCGAGCGCGTCGACGATGAGCTGCGCAAGCT
The DNA here is from genome assembly GCF_057554225.1 of Labrys sp. Lb11. Classification (NCBI taxonomy): domain Bacteria; kingdom Pseudomonadati; phylum Pseudomonadota; class Alphaproteobacteria; order Hyphomicrobiales; family Xanthobacteraceae; genus Labrys; species Labrys sp. Lb11. Next base: position 107,608 of record NZ_BAAJOT010000004.1, on the reverse strand, counting down.
CGCCGACGACATGCTGGAGACAATGTATGACGCGCCGGGCATCGGGCTTGCGGCGATCCAGATCGCCGAGCCGCGGCGCCTCGTCGTCATCGACACCAGCCGGACCGAGGAGGAACGGGCGCCGATAACCTTGATCAACCCGCAGATCGTCTGGTCGTCGGACGAGCGCTCGGTCTACGAGGAAGGCTGCCTGTCGATTCCCGACTACTACGCCGAGGTCGAGCGGCCGGCCCGGGTGCGCGTCGCCTATCTCGACCGTGACGGCAAGGCGCAGGAGATCGAGGCGGACGGCCTGCTCGCCACCTGCCTGCAGCACGAGATCGACCATCTCGACGGCGTGCTGTTTATCGACCACATCTCCAAGCTCAAGCGCAACATGGTGATCCGCAAGTTCACCAAGGCGGCCAAGCGCGGCGAGGCCGATGGCGAGGCTGACGAGAAGCCGGCGCCGAAGCCGCGGATCGTGGGATAGACGATGACACTGCGCGTCGTCTTCATGGGCACGCCGGATTTCGCCAGGCCGGTGCTGGCGGAGATCCTGGGCCAGGGCCATGAGGTCGCGGCGGTCTACACCCGCCCGCCGGCGCCGGCCGGCCGCGGCATGGAGCTGGCGCCCTCGCCGGTGCACCGGCTGGCCGAAGGCTTCGGCATCCCGGTGTTCACCCCGAGGAGCTTTCGCGACGCCGAGACGGTCGAGACCTTCGCCTCGCTCGAGGCCGACGTCGCCGTGGTCGTCGCCTATGGCCTGATCCTGCCCAAGGACGCCCTGGCGGCGCCGCGCGAGGGCTGCCTCAACCTGCACGCCTCGCTGCTGCCGCGCTGGCGCGGCGCGGCGCCGATCCAGCGCGCGGTGATGGCGGGCGACGCCGAGACCGGCGTCATGGTGATGCGCATGGAGGAGGGGCTCGACACCGGCCCGGTCGCCATGGCCGAGAAGCTGGCGATCGCCCCCGACATGACCGCCGGCGAGCTGCATGACCGCCTGTCGGTGCTCGGCGCCGACCTGATGGCCCGGGCGCTGGCGGCGCTGTCGCGCGGATCCCTGGCCTTCGTGCCGCAGGCCGGGGCGGGCGTGACCTATGCCCGCAAGATCGAGAAGGCCGAGGCGCGCATCGACTGGTCGCAGCCGGCCGCGGCCGTGCACAACCATGTGCGCGGGCTGTCGCCGTTTCCCGGCGCCTGGTTCGAGGCCGACTGGGGGCAGGGAACCCAGCGGGTGAAGGCGCTGCGCTCGACCCTTGCAGCGGGCTCCGGCGCCCCGGGCACGGTGCTGGACGAGGCGCTCACCATAGCCTGCGGCGAGGGCGCCGTGCGCCTCGCCGAGGTGCAGCGGGCCGGAAAGGCGCCGATGAAGGCGGCGGAGTTCCTGAAGGGGGCGGGGCTGTCGAAGGGCGCGAAGGTTTTCTGAGCGCGCCGGCGGGTCGCCGGAGGATCAAGGGCTTCGCCCGCATGGACGTTGGTCATGGCAGTTCCCGTCATCAAGCCGCGCCGGTCCGCGTCTGCGGACAGGATCGTCCTGTGGCCGGCTTTCCTGACGCTCGGCCTGCCCGGCGCCTTTGTCCTCTTATGCGCCACGCCAATCGGCGCGAGCATTGCCTATGTCATTGTCCTTCTCCCGGCGTTCGCGTCGCGAGCTTGGCGGCGCTGATCGCGACGGTGGCGGCCCTGTGGTCGGCAAGCCGGCGCGCCTGGCGTCGCGCTCTGGCCTATGCCGTGCTTCCCCTCGCCCTGCTGGCTGCCGCTCCGGCCGGCTTCGAGGGGGTGGCATGGCTGCGCGGGTGCGGCTTCGTGCTGCGCTTCGAGATCGAGCGCAGCCGGATGCTGGATGAGATCAGGGCGATACCGGACGGCCAGCCCAAATTCGCGCAATGGGAGTGGGACGGCTTCGGTACGATCAGCCTCGGCGTGGTCTATGACGAGAGCGACGAAGTCACGGTTCCGGAGGAGAAGCGATCCGACGCCTGGAAGCAGCGAAACCTCAATGCTCTACCCATCCTCGGCGTCACGCCCATGGGTGGGCATTTCTACCTCGCGACATTTGACTGAGCCCTGCCTGCCTGGCCGCCTCGCCGGCCGGTCCGGTCTTCAAAGCTGGGCCTCGATCGCCGTCTTGTCGATGATCGACCAGACCTCGGCGATCTTCTCGTCCCGGAACTCGTAGAAGACGTTCTCGGCGAACCGGACCTTCCTGCCATTGACGGCAAGGCCGAGAAAAGTGCCCGCCGGCGTGCAATGGAAGTCCAGCCGGCTGGCGATGCGCGGCGGTTCGCAGACCAGAAGCCGGATATCGAAGCGGAGATCCGGAATCTCGCGAAAATCCTTCTCCAGCATGGCGCGATAGCCGGACAGGCCGATCCGCCGGCCGTTGTGGCGCACGTCCTCGCCGACGAAGCCGCCGAGATTGAGCCAGTCCTGCCGGTTGAGGCAGGCGATATAGCTCCGGTAGAGGTCGGAGAGGTCCGCTGCCGTCATGACAGTCCATTCCTTCTGCTGGAGGGCGCATCTCGGATAAATCGGCAATCGGTCGCCGGTTCCTCCTTATCGCATCCGCGGGACGATCGGTCTCGCCGCTCAGGCCGCAGGCCTGGTGGTGCTGCACCATGGCGGCCCGATCGACGGCGGTCCGGCGGCCGAGGTGGCGGCCGACGACAAGGTGGTGGAGGCCTATCTCGGCTCTGATCCCCGCCAATCCCGGAGCCCGCCATGTCCGCACTCAAGCCGGAGATCGAAGACCCGGCCGATCCGAGCCTGGGGCGTCGCATGGTCCCGGCGGCCCTGCGCGCCGGCGCCGACGTCTCGGCCTTGGCCCATGCCGGCCTCGAGGCGGCGTCAGCGGACGACCTGAACACCGAGGATCCGGACACGCTGGCGAGCCTCGCCGACCGCGGCGGACTCGAAAGCCGGCGCGGCCACGGTTGACGTTCGCGGCCGATGGCGGCATTCGAACGCCCGTCATGCCCCGCTACAAGCTCCTGATCGAATATGACGGTACCCCCTATGCCGGCTGGCAGCGCCAGGCCAACGGCCGCGCCGTGCAGCAGGCGGTGGAGGAGGCGATCCTGGCCTTCACCGGCGAGGATCTGCGTATCCAGTGCGCCGGGCGCACCGATGCCGGTGTCCACGCCACCGGCCAGGTCGCCTCGGTGATGCTGGCCAAGGCCTGGCGCAACGACCAGGTGCGCGACGCGCTCAATGCCCATCTGACGCTGATGGACGAGCACGTCTCCGTCCTGGCGGCCGAGCAGGTGCCCGACGTTTTCGACGCCCGCTTCTCGGCCAAGGGCCGGCGCTATCTCTACCGCATCGTCGACCGCCGCCCGCCGCTGGCGCTGGAGCGGCTGCGCTGCTGGCACAGCCGCAAGCCGCTCGACGCCGAGGCCATGCACCGGGCGGCGCAGGGCCTCATCGGGCATCGCGACTTCACCACCTTCCGCTCGGCCGACTGCCAGTCGGACAGCCCGGTGAAGACGCTCGACCGGCTGGACGTCTTCCGCCAGGGCGCCGAGATCCACGTGGTCGCCGCCGCCCGCTCCTTCCTGCACAACCAGGTGCGCTCGATGGTGGGCTCGCTCAAGCGCGTCGGCGACGGGTCCTGGAGCGCGGCCGACCTCGTCGCGGCCCTGGAAGCGCGCGACCGCTCGCGCTGCGCCGCCCTGGCGCCGCCGCACGGTCTCTACCTCACCGGCGTGGTCTACTGACCCCGGCCGCGGCGAAAGAAAGCACGACTTTCATCGGCCTAGCGGGCTGATCAGAATCTTTCTATAACGCCCCCCTCGGATGTTGCGGCGCAGCAGCTCCGCCCTGGTGTCTGGTCGCCGCCCGCCTCATCGCTAGACCCGCTCCCCGGAGAGTTCCATGGCCTCGCTCGACAGCTTCAAAGCCCGCCAGACCCTGAAGGTGGGCTCGAAGACCTATCAGTATTATTCGCTGAAGGCGGCCGAGACGAACGGCCTGGCGGGCATCTCGGCTCTGCCGGCCTCGATGAAGGTGCTCCTGGAAAACCTGCTGCGCTTCGAGGACGGCCGCAGCGTCACCAAGGCCGACATCGAGGCGGTGGCGGCGTTCCTGGTCAACCGCGGCAAGGCCGAGAAGGAGATCGCCTACCGTCCGGCCCGGGTGCTGATGCAGGATTTCACCGGCGTGCCGGCCGTGGTCGACCTCGCCGCCATGCGCGACGCCATGAAGGCGCTCGGCGGCGATCCCAACAAGATCAACCCGCTGGTGCCGGTCGACCTCGTCATCGACCACTCGGTCGTGGTCGACTATTTCGGTTCGGCCGACGCCTTCGGCAAGAACGTCGCCCGCGAATATGAGCAGAACCAGGAGCGCTACCGCTTCCTGAAATGGGGCCAGTCGGCCTTCGCCAATTTCCGCGTGGTGCCGCCGGGCACCGGCATCTGCCACCAGGTCAACCTGGAATACCTGGCGCAGGCCGTGTGGACCAGCAAGGACGCCGACGGCAGCGAGGTCGCCTATCCCGACACGCTGGTCGGCACCGACAGCCACACCACGATGATCAACGGCCTGGGCGTGCTGGGCTGGGGCGTCGGCGGCATCGAGGCCGAGGCCGCCATGCTCGGCCAGCCGATCTCGATGCTGGTCCCGGAAGTGATCGGCTTCCGCCTGACCGGCAAGCTCGCCGCCGGCGTCACCGCCACCGACCTGGTGCTGACCGTGACGCAGATGCTGCGCAAGAAGGGCGTGGTCGGCAAGTTCGTCGAGTTCTTCGGCTCCGGCCTCGACGCCATGACGCTGGAGGACAAGGCGACCATCGGCAACATGGCGCCGGAGTATGGCGCGACCTGCGGCTTCTTCCCGGTCGATGCCGAGACGCTGCGCTATCTCGACAAGTCCGGCCGCGAGGCCGACCGCATCGCCCTAGTCGAGGCCTATACCCAGGCCCAGGGCCTGTTCCGCACCGCAAACAGCCCCGATCCGATGTTCACCGACGTGCTGGAGCTCGACATCTCCACCGTGCTGCCCTCGCTCGCCGGCCCGAAGCGCCCGCAGGACCGGGTGCTGCTCTCCGACGCCAAGGCCGGCTTCCTCGCCGCGCTCGACGGCGAGTTCAAGAAGGCAGGCGAGGCGGCCAAGGCCGTGCCCGTCGACGGACGCGACTTCGCCCTCAGGCACGGCGCGGTGACGATCGCGGCCATCACCTCCTGCACCAACACCTCAAACCCCTCCGTGCTGGTGGCGGCCGGCCTGCTGGCGCGCAAGGCGCGCGAGAAGGGCCTCAAGTCCCAGCCCTGGGTGAAGACCTCGCTGGCGCCGGGCTCGCAGGTGGTGGAGGAATATCTCCGGGTGTCCGGCCTGCAGCCCGACCTCGACGCTCTCGGCTTCAACCTGGTCGGCTTCGGCTGCACCACCTGCATCGGCAATTCCGGCCCGCTGCCGGAGGAGATCTCGGAGGCGGTGAACAAGGGTGACCTCGTCGCCGCCGCCGTGCTCTCGGGCAACCGCAACTTCGAAGGCCGCGTCAATCCGGACGTCAAGGCCAACTACCTCGCCTCGCCGCCGCTGGTGGTCGCCTACGCGCTCGCCGGCTCGCTGCAGCTCGACCTCACCACCGAGCCGCTCGGCACGGGCAGCGACGGCAAGCCGGTCTACCTGAAGGACATCTGGCCGACCGCCCACGAAATCCAGGCGGTGATCGACCAGTACGTCACCAAGGCGATGTTCAAGTCCAAATACGCCGACGTGTTCAAGGGAGACGCCAACTGGCGGGCGATCCAGGCGCCGACCGGCGAGACCTATGCCTGGGACGACCGCTCGACCTATGTGCGCAACCCGCCCTATTTCATCGGCATGACGAAGACGCCGGAGACGCCGGCCGACGTGATCGGCGCGCACATCCTCGGCCTGTTCCTCGACTCGATCACCACCGACCACATCTCGCCGGCCGGCTCGATCAAGGCCGCCAGCCCGGCGGGCGAGTATCTGCGCGACCACCAGGTGCGTCCGGCCGACTTCAACCAGTACGGCACGCGGCGCGGCAACCACGAGGTGATGATGCGCGGCACCTTCGCCAATATCCGCATCAAGAACCAGATGGTGCCGGGGGTCGAGGGCGGCATCTCCATCCACTACCCCGACGGCGAGCAGGCGCCGATCTACACCGTCGCCATGCGCTACAAGGACGAGGGCGTTCCGCTGGTGGTGCTCGCCGGCAAGGAATACGGCACCGGCTCCTCGCGCGACTGGGCGGCCAAGGGCACCAAGCTGCTCGGCGTGCGCGCCGTCGTCGCCCAGTCCTTCGAGCGCATCCACCGCTCCAACCTGGTCGGCATGGGCGTGGTGCCGTTCACCTTCGAGGAAGGCACCTCCTGGCAGACGCTCGGTCTCAAGGGCGACGAGACGGTGACCATCACCGGCATCGCCGCGCTGAAGCCGCGCCAGAAGGTGGAGGCGACGATCACCGCCGCCGACGGCGCGGTCACCAGGGTGCCGCTGCTGTGTCGCATCGACACGCTGGACGAGCTCGACTACTTCAAGAACGGCGGCATCCTGCAATACGTGCTGCGCAACCTCGCAGCATGATGCAGGTCCGCCGGTAAAACCGGGAGGACGGAGAGGCATGTTTCCCGAGCGCCTCGGCAATGGCTATCGCAGCTTCCTCGGCGACCGCTTCCGGCAGGAGCGGCGCCGATACGAGGAACTGGCCGAGGGCGGGCAGAATCCCGAGATCCTGCTCATCGGCTGCTGCGACAGCCGCGTCTCGCCGGAGGTGATCTTCGACGCCCGGCCGGGCGAGCTCTTCGTGGTGCGCAACGTCGCCAATCTGGTGCCGCCCTACGAGACCGGCGGCGTGTTCCATGGCGTCAGCGCCGCGCTCGAATTCGCGGTGCAGGCGCTGATGGTCAAGCACATCGTGGTGATGGGCCATGCCCGCTGCGGCGGCATCCGCTCTTTCGCGGAGAAGCGGGCGCCGCTGTCCTCGGGCGACTTCATCGGCAAGTGGATGTCGATCATCGCCCCTGCCGCCGACATGCTGGAGGACCCGGGCGAGGAGCCCAGCCCGGACTACATCACCCGGCTGGAGCTGGCGGCGATCGACCAGAGCCTCGCCAACCTGATGACGTTCGGCTCGGTCCGCCGTCGCGTCGACAGCGGCGAGCTGGAGTTGCATGGGGCCTATTTCGGCATCGCCACCGGGCGCCTGCTGGTACGCGACCCCGAGACCAAGACCTTCAAACCGCTGGTCGAGCACCTGCCGGAACGAGTGTCGCTGTTCGACTGCGACTGATGCGCCGGCCGCGCCGGCGGGCCAGCCGCTCGCCGAACCGCTTGGCCCCCCGCGAAACGGCATAGGCATAGAAAAGGCCCACCGCCAGCCAGCCGAGCAGGCCCCAGAGGCCGGTGCCGAGCAACAGCGCACCGCGGCCGAGCAGCTTCAGCGTCGCCCGCGTGCCGCGTCCGAACCGCTCCGACAGGCGGGCGGCGCGGCCGATCTCGGCCGGCGACTTCGCCACAGCCAGCACGTCCTCGACCGCTCGGGCATTGGCGCGGCGGAACAGGGCGAAGGTGTCGCGCCCCATGGCCCCGAGCGGCGCGACCGCGGCCGGACGGATCGCCCGTGACGCTGCCTTCGCCGAGGCGGCGAGGTCGAGGCTGCGCACCGCCGTCAGCGCTTGGCGCAGCTCCGCCCCGTCGACCGCCTTGACCAGCATCCGGCCGACACTCGCCGTCAGATCCTGCGACAGCCGGCCGGCCTTGCGGGCTGTCTTCACCAGCGACAGGCCGCCGCGCAGCGGTGCCGCCTCGCCGGCGCTGGCCCAGGTCGCCGCAGTCGCGGCCAGGCCGACGGCAGCCAGGCCGACAACCAGCGTGTCGGCCTCCTCGCCCCGGGCGACGCGCCAGCCCTGGTGCGCCAGGTCGCGGACGTCGCCGATGCCGACCATGTCGCCGGCGAAGGCGCCGGCAAGGCCGGTGAGGCCGCCGACGTCGCCGACCACGGCACCGCGGGCAAAATCATAGGCGGTCTCGGCGACGCCGCCCTCGGCCGCCTGCGCCGCGCGGGCGCGCAGCGCGGCGTCGACGGGAACCCGGTTCTGGTCGGCGAGGGCGACGAAACTTTCGGCAAGGTCCGCGTCGCCGGCCGCCAGCGCGCTCTCGACTTCCCCGGCGATCCGGTCCGGCGTCAGCGCCGGGCCGAGCCGCAGCGTGCTGATCGCCACCGGATCATCGCCCGCCGCCAGCAGCGATGCGCTCTGATAGGCCACCGGCAGGACGACGAGGCCGGCGCCGGCGAGGCTGGCCAGTCCGAACAATCCGGCGAAGAGGCGTCCCACCTGGAGCGATCCTTGTCATCCTGAAGATCCGGATTTTCCGGATCATGGTCACCATCCATGATATGGGTCTTGCAGGAGGCAATGTCATGCCCAAGGTCAGCGCGGCGGAATTCCAGAAGAACATCGGCAAGTGGCAGGATGCCGCCCTGAAGGAGCCGGTGATCATCACCCGCAACGGCCGCGACCGCTTCGCCCTGGTCGACGTCGAGGAATATGAAAGGCTGAAGCGGCGGGACAGGAAGGCTTCCCATGTCTGGGAGCTGGAGGAGGACCTGATCGACGCCCTCCTTGATAACCCCCTGCCGCCGGATGGAGAGGCGTTCAACGGCGAGCTGTCGTCCCGATGAGCCTTCCCGAGCCGGTCCCCGGGCTGGTCATCGCCTATGACTTCCTGTGGCGGCGGCAGGCACGCGCAGGGCGGGAGAATGGCGATAAGACCCGGCCCTGCGTCATCGTGGTCGCCGTGCGTCGCTCGCGCGACGTCACGACTGTCGTCGTGTCGCCGATCACCGATAGTCCGCCGGGCGAGGATGAGATCGGCGTCAAAATGCCGGTCGCAACGAAGCAGCGCCTCGGTCTCGACAGCGAGCCGTCCTGGATCATTGCCAGCGAAGCCAACACTTTCACCTGGCCCGGCCCGGATATCCGCCCGGTCTCCGGCGACGACCGCCGTCGCTATGCCTATGGCCACCTTCCCAATGATCTCATGCGGCAGTTGCGCGAGAAGGTCAGGGCGGTCGTGCTCGCGAGGCGGCTGAAGATGACGGAGCGCGGGGAATAGCCCCGGCGCCGCCGGGGGCGCTAGCCCATCGCCTCCAGCTCGCCGATCATCCCCTCGATCATGCCGAGGCCGATCTGCCAGAAGGCGGGATCGCGGGCGTCGAGGCCGAAGGGCGCCAGCAGTTCCGAGTGGTGCCTGGTGCCGCCGGCCGCCAGCATGGCGAGGTAGCGCTCGGCGAAGCCGTCATGGGCGTTCTGGTAGACGCCGTAGAGCGAGTTCACCAGGCAGTCGCCGAAGGCATAGGCATAGACGTAGAAGGGCGAATGGATGAAGTGCGGGATGTAGGTCCAGAAGGTCTCGTAGCCCGGCCTGAGGTCGATCGCCGGGCCGAGGCTCTCGCTCTGCACGCCGAGCCAGATCTCGCCGAGCTGCTCGGCGGTGAGCTCGCCGCTGCGCCGCTCCACATGCACCCGCCGCTCGAAGGTGTAGAAGGCGATCTGGCGCACCACCGTGTTGATCATGTCCTCGACCTTCGAGGCCAGCATGGCGCGCTTCTGCGCCGGGGTCTCGGCCTTGGCGAGCAGGGCGCGGAAGGTCAGCATCTCGCCGAACACCGAGGCGGTCTCGGCCAGGGTCAGCGGCGTCGGCGCCATCAGCGCGCCGTTGGGCGCGGCGAGCACCTGATGCACACCGTGGCCGAGCTCATGGGCGAGCGTCATCACGTCGCGCGTCTTGCCCATGTAGTTGAGCAGCACATAGGGGTGGGATGACGGCACGGTCGGATGGGCGAAGGCGCCGGGCGCCTTGCCCGGCCGCACCGGCGCGTCGATCCAGCCCTCGTCGAAGAAGCGCCTGGCGATGCTCGACATGCGCGGCGAGAAGCCGGCATAGGCGGTGAGCACCGTGTCGCGTGCCTCGTCCCAGCCGATGGTGCGGCTCTCCACCTTGGGCAGCGGCGCGTTGCGGTCCCAATGGGCGAGCTTGTCGCGGCCGAACCAACTGGCCTTGAGCCTGTAGTAGCGGTGCGACAGGCGCGGATAGGCCTGGTGCACGGCCGAGACCAGGGCGTCGACCACCTCGCGCTCGACGCGGTTGGCGAGGTGGCGCGAATCGGCCACGTCCTCGAAGCCGCGCCAGCGGTCGGAGATCTCCTTGTCCTTGGCCAGGGTGTTGGTGACCAGGGTGAACAGCCGCAGATTGTCCTTGAACGTGTCGGCGAGGGCGTGCGCCGCCGTCTCGCGCTTCTCCTCGGACGTGTCCTGCAGCAGGTTGAGGGTCGGCTCCAGGGTCAGCTCCTGGCCGTCGACCTTGAAGCGCAGCCCGGCGATGGTCTCGTCGAACAGCCGGTTCCAGGCGCCGCGCCCGGTGACCGACTTCTCGTGGAAGAGTTGCTCGATGCGGTCTTCCAGCTGATGCGGCTTGTCGCGGCGGATGTCCTCCAGCCAGGGTTTCCAATGGGCGAGGGCCGCGTCGGCCAGGCCGCGCTGCAGCAGCCCATCGTCGAGCCGGTTCAGCTCCAGGGTGAAGAACAGGAGGTGCGAGGAGGCGGCGGTGAGCTTCTCCTGCACGTCGCCGTAGAACTTCGAGCGCCGAGGGTCGGTGGTGTCGCCGGCATAGACCAGGCCGGCATAGGAGGCGACGCGGCCGAGCTTGTCCTCGATCGCCTCGTACTCGGCGATGACGGCGGCCAGGCGCGCCGGGCCGTCGGCCTCCCGCAGCATTTGCTCCAGCCGCCCCTTATGGGTGTCCTCGAACGCCTTGCACAGACCGAGCGCCTGGCCGAGGTCGGCGGCCAGCTCCGGCGAGTCGATGCCGGGATAGAGGTCGGCAAGGTTCCATTCCGGCAGGGCGCCCAGCGAAGGCGCGTCGGGCTGGCGCGAGGCGGGGAGAGTGTCGGCCATGAAGTCTCCAGGACAAAGCGGGGGTGGCTGCGACACTGCGGACGCAACGCCGTCGTGCCCATAATGCCGACCCTGGCGTCGCGTTCAACCTTGCAGGGGTGCGATCGTCGGCCTCGCCGCCGGGCGTGGCCCCGGCGCCCGGCCGCGACCTCCGGCGACGGGCGCCCGACGATGGCTGCCGCCGAGCCCGGCCAGCCGGGCGGCCATCGCGGCGGCCCCGTGGGTGGGCGGGCGGACGATGCCGGCCTGCTTCGGTTCGATCGCCGGCCGATGGAAGGCGACGACACAAGGCATCGGCGCCGTGTTCAACAAACCGTGATGGGCATCGTGCAGGGCGCCGGCGGATGGTCCCACGCCCCCGATGTGGCCAGCGTGTCTCCAGCGACGCCCCGCCGGCTCCCGACGAGACCGAGCCGTCGAGAGTGGTGCCCACAAGCGCGCCGTCCGCAGTCGGGCGGACCTGTTCGCGCGTCCTCCCGCACCTCTCCGAGTTGGACCGACTCCTGATCAGAACAGGCTGGGCAGCTTGCCGGCCGGGAAGGCGCCGATCGAGGCCTTGCCCTTCTTCAGGCTGAGCGGCACCTCCACGGCTGCCCGGCCGTCGATGTTGGTCGGCTTGCCGAGCAGCGTCAGGCCGACGCCGAGCAGGTTGGCGAGGTTGGCCGGCGCCAGGTTCGAGCGCTGCAGCGCGTCGGCGAGCTCGCCGGTGCCGGCAAGGGCGAGCGTCAGCTTGCCGGCCGGCCGGCCCTCCGCATCGAGGGCGAGATCGCCGGCCGCCCGCACGCTGGAGGGGCCGCGATCGATCTGGGCCTGGTCGACGCGCAGCGTGCCGCCGGCGTCCGCCCAGTCGCGCAGGCGCTGCGACAGCGACTTGGGCGAAAGATCGAGAATCTGCGTCACCAGCCCCTGGACCTGCAGCTTCACCGCCGCCGTGTCGCCCATCGCCGCATCGATTTCCGGCGCGCTGGCGGCGTCGATGCTTGCTGCAAGGTCATAGGCTCCGGGGGCGGCGTCGGCGCCCTCCGCCATGCGCACATGCGCTTCGATGCGGGCGCCGCCGAGCAGGGGCCGCCGCTGATCGCCCTCGACCGCGGCGACGTCGGCGCCCTCGAGCACGACCGAGATGCGCTGCGGGCCGGAAAGGCCGAGGGCGAGGCTCGCCTCGGCGCTCTTCCAACGGGTCTCGACCGTCCGCGGGTCGTCGCGCGGGGTGAACACCAGCGGGCCGTCGGCCAGGGCGACGATGCGCGTGGGCTGATAGGCCTGCGCCACGGCGACCAGGCTCCTGGCCGTGAGGCTGAAGGAGCCGTCGTCGCGGGTCACGTCGAGACGCGGATCGGTGCAGCGGACCTCGAGGCGGAACGGAAAGCCGCCGAGGCTGCGCTGGCCGCAGGTGACGAGGCGGCCCTTTTCGGCCTCGCGCGCGACGAAATCGTCGAGGGCGCGCTCGGCCCGCGATGCGGCATACCACCAGAAGGCCGACCACCCCGCGGCAATGACGAGGAAGATCAGGGTCGGAAGCAGCACCCGGCGGCTCGAGCGGCGACGGGGCAGAACGGCGTCAGTGGGCAAGGCTATGGTCCCGTTGGGCGTTCGGATCATGACGGCGGCGCGGCCGCCGCCGTAAGCCGGCTTGACCGCCCGGCATCGAAAAGCTTAGGGCGTGATGGCACAGGAGGCTTGCCGATGTCGATGCGGAGCTTGATCGAAGCGCGCCTGACCGCCGCGCTCCATCCCGATCGCCTGGTCGTTCTCGACGAGTCTGCCGCCCATGCCGGGCACGCCGGTCATCGCCAGGGCGGCGAGAGCCATTTTCGCGTGCGCATCGTCGCGTCGGCCTTTGGCGGCCGCAGCCGGGTGGATCGTCACCGCCTGGTCAACGAGGCCCTGCGCGAAGCCTTCGCCGCGGGCGTGCATGCCCTGGCGATCGAAGCGGCGGCGCCGGGCGAGCAGACGCGGTGGTGACGGACGCTCCAGCGCGGCGATCGACGCGAGGCTGGTCGGCGGGCACGGGCTTGGCACGCAAATCGTCTCTTCGAGGGCGGACCCTATCCGCAATCATGGCCGGGACGGGCCCGGCCATGCCAGCAGATCAGACGGTTTCGCCGCAGATTGAGGCGTTTTTCGGGGCCGCTCTTCAGTTCAGGCCCGGCGTCGGCTTGGCGATGCTGCCCGTGATGATGTCCGGCGCCAGCGTGAAGCTCGCGGTCCGCAGCGGCTTGATTGCGGCGCCGGTGAACCTCTCTGCCCGCAGGTCCTGGTAGGCGGCGACGCCGAAACGCATCACCACGACCTTGGAGGGCGCCGGGATCAGGGTCCCGACCGACTTCAGGTCGGGGCGCACCAGGCCGGCCTGCGCCTTGTTGCGGGCGGAGGCGACGGGCGCGGTGACGGAGACGAAGTTGAGCTTCTCGAACCGGGTGGCGATCAGAGCCTGGCGGTCGCTGCGAGGCGGGGCGATCATGCCGGCACTGGCATCGGCGAAGCCGAGGGCGCGGCTGGGCGGCAGCCGGGTGTCGCGCTTGAGCACGAGGTCGATGCCGCGCGAGGCGTTGGCCATGACCGGCGCGCCGGGCCGCAGCATCGGCGGAGCCTCAGGCGGCATCGGCGTCTGGTCGAGCGCGGCGAGCTGAACCGGCGGCGCGGCGTCCTCCGCGTCCGAGCCGGGGCGCACGGGAGGCAGCGGGATATCGGCGGCCGCGACCAGCATCTCGGCGGCCGGAGCCTGGCCCTGCGGGCCGCTCTGCCAGACCATCTGCGGGCCGGAAAGCTCGGCCGGGCGCGGCTCGGGCAGCGGGATCGGGGCCGGGCGAGGCTCGGCCTTGGCAACCACGATCGGGGCGGGAGGAGCGGCCGGGACGACCGGTTCGACGACCTCCGGCGCAGGAACGCGAGCGCGGGCCACAGCCGGAACAGGAGCGGGCGCCGGCGCAGGAGCCGGGGCGGGAGCAGCTGCCGGTGCCGGCCTGGCGCCGGCCCGGCTGGCGAGCAGCACGGCCAGCGGACTCTCGGCGCTCTTGCTCGTCGGCGCGTAGGACACGGTGCGGCCACCGCCGCCGCCGAACAGGCTGGCGAGCGAGAAGCTGCCGCCGCCATCCTCGTCGCCCTCGAAGCCGCCGACCGTGCCGCCATTGCGCTGCAGCTCGGCATAGGCGGCCTGGTAGCCCGGCATCGGCCGGCCATCGCTGGGGATGAGGACGGTCTTGCCGTCTGGGAAGACCGCAGCGAGCTGGGCGCGGGTCATGCGCGGCCACATGCGGACGCTGCCGGCGTCCATGTGGACGAAGGGCGAGCCGGAGGTCGGGTAGAAGCCGACGCCGCCGCGCTGCAGCCGAAGGCCGGCGGCACGCAGCTGGGCGAGGTTCACGCCGGGGATGTAGAAGTCGATCGCCTTGCCGAGCGTGTGCTGGCTGAACTTGGCGACGCCGCGGGACCGGCGCCGCAGCATGGCGTTGGTCTCCGGAGCGCGGTAGGCGCTGACGATGTGGATGGGCTGGCTGGCGCCGACGGTGCGATAGGCCAGCCAGACCGTGTCGAGCACGCGCGGATCGATGCGGGTCGGCTCGTCGCGCCGCCAGTCACGCAGGAACCAGTTGATCTTCTTCAGGGCATCCGGATCGAAGGAGCCGCCGCGCTTGAAGGTGATGTTGATGCTCTCGCCGGTGTGCATGTGCACCATGCTGAGCGAGCGGGTGTCGCCGTTTGCGACCGCATCCTCGGTGGGACGGACGAGGATCGCGAGCGTCAGGGCGGCCGCAGCGACGGTGCCGGCCGCACGAAGGGCCTTGCGCATGCTGATCCGCGGGAGGGGCGACAGGGGGTTCGGCACGATTACGACTCTCGGCGAATCTGGAGCCTCATCCCCGGCGCTGATGCGCCGGGACGGCAGGCTTCGTTGACAGAGTCTTGCCGAGATAGGTTAAAGCACCGTTGATGATGTCCCATCCGACCCCCGACGATCCCACGCGACCTTAGCCAAGTGGCCGTCTCGTATCCCTGACGGGCAGGAGCACGGCAGCCTTTGTGTACTTTCTGGCGCGCAAAGATGGCAAAAAGACGAACGCCACCGCCTTATTTCAGGACCTCACTTTGCCAGCCCGAGCGCCGCAAGGACACGGCTGTTATAGCCGTAAATGTCGTCGAGGCGCTTCAGGTCACCCTGATCATCCACAAAAGTGGTGAAGTAGGCAATATGCACCGGCAGTTGCTGCTTGAGATCCACCCGTTGCTCGCGCCCGCCGATCATCTTTTCGACCTTCTGGGCGGTCCAGCCATTGTGGGCGCCCATCACGATTTCGGCGAATTTGAAGGGCTGGTCGACACGCACGCAGCCATGGCTGAAGGCGCGCTTGTCGCTGGAGAACAGGCTGCGCGAGGAGGTGTCGTGCAGGTAGACTGAGAATTTGTTGGGGAACATGAACTTGATGTGACCGAGCGCGTTGCGCTCGCCCGGCGGCTGGCGCACCGAGATCTGGTTGTTGCGATAGGTCACCTCGAAGCCCTGCCGCACCAGGTAGTTCGGGTCATTGGCGAGCTTGGGCAGGTACTCCTTCTTGATGATCGACTGGGGCACGTACCAGGAGGGGTTGAGCACCACGAACTGCATGTTGTCGGAGAAGATCGGCGTCGGCGTGTTCGGCTTGCCGACGACGACGCGGCTCTCGTTCACCACGGCTCCATCCATGGTGACGCGCACCATGTACTCCGGCACGTTGACCAGGACGTGGGAGCTGCCGAGGTCGCGCGGCATCCAGCGCCAGCGCTCCATGTTGGCGATGATGTCGCTCTGCGCGTTGGCGCGCGAGCCGCGGATCTCGCCGTTGAGGGCGGCCAGGGTCTGCGGGCTGAGCACGCCATTCGCCTTGAGGCGGCGCTCGCGCTGGAAGGCGCGCACCGCATCGGCCAGCGCGTCGTCATAGACGTCGCCGTCGGTCATGGTCAGGCCGAGCCGGCTGCGCAGCACGGCCACGCGCCCGTCGCTCATGCCGACCTTGAGGGTCGGGCCGGGGGGCACGAGCGGGGGCCGCGCGACGGCCACCGCAGCCTCGGCATCGCGCAGCTCGGCGAGCTTGCGCTTCAGCGCCTGATATTGCGGGTGGGTCGGGTTGTAGCCGTCGAGGACGCCGGCCGGGTCGGCGGCGATCGCCAGCGAAGCGAGCACCTGCACCGGGTCGGGCGCATGGGCGTCGGCGACGATGTCGCGGCCGATGGTCTGGGGATCGACCCGCCCGCTCGAGGCGTCGTGGGCATAGGCCATGAGCGCGCCCGCCATCGCCAGCTCCGCATTCGCGACGGTCTCGGGCGGGGAGGAGGGGCCGGCCAGGGCATCGAGCCCGGCCACGGCATAGGCCCTGGGGTCGAGGCCGTCCTCGTCCGCCTGGGCGAGCCGGTCGAGCAGGGTGCGGCCGGCAGGGGTCAGCCTGCCGTCGTCGATCCAGACCGGCTGGTTGTCGCGAAGGGTGTAGAACTTGGCCATGGCGGCGCGGCGATCGTCGGATCTGGCGGCCGGCACGGCGAGCTTGGCGGCGATCTGGGCGCGAACCGCGTCGGGAAAGCCGACCGGGGCGACGGACGTGTCCTGCGCGGGCGGAGCGGCGACCGGAAGCGGCGCGGGAGTCGAGGGGGCCGCTGCAGCCGCCGGCGGGGCCGGGTCCTGCGTCGGCGCCGCCGCGGCCGGAGCCGGAGCTGGCCCAGCCGGAGCCGGAACAATCGCCGCCGGCCCGGGCGCCGGCGCGAGCGGCTTGACCGGCTCGGCCTCGGCGGCAGCGATGCGCGCATCCATCCGGGCCTTGGCGGCGGCGATCTCCTCGGGACCGAACGGGAGCGCGGCCTTGCCGGCCGGCTCGGCAGGGGGAGCGGGCTTGGGGGCGACCGTCGCCACCACATCGTCGCTCCGTGCGGCGGCGACCGGGGCTGCGGGCGCCGGTGCAGCCCGGCGGGTCAGGGGCGGCGGGCCGACCGGCGCGAACGCGGCGGCGCTTTCGGCGGCGCTGAGCGCGGGCAGCGGGAAAGACGGTGCCGGCCGGGCCTCCTGGGCGCGGGCAGGAGCGGCGGCGATCCCCAGAGCGAGGCCAAGGGCGACGGAACACAACAACAGGTCGCGGCAGCGCATATCATTCCTCGAGATCGGCACAGCACATTGGCGCGACGCCGGATTTTTTGATCTAATGCGAAAAGCGTATCGCAGCTTCAATGCACATTGTGGTGTGCAATCGGTCACGCCGCGGCTTCGTTGGCGCTCGTGTCTTCCGCACCACAGCTTTGCGGTACGCTCTCCTCGAGACCGAGTTCCTTGAGCTTGCGATAGAGCGTCGAGCGGCCGATGCCGAGCTTGCGGGCGACCTCGGTCATCTGACCGCGATAATGGCGGATGGCGAATTTCAGCGCCTCCGTCTCGATCGTCTCCATGCTCCGCACGTCGCCGCGCGAGTCGAGCAGCGGCAGGGTGTGGGGATCGCGAATGGTGACGACCTCGCGCAGCGGCTGGCCGGTGATCATCGCCGGGCCGGTGTGGATCGGCCGCGGCGGCAGCACCGGCGCCGCCGGGATGCGCACGTCGAACCCGTCGACAAGGGCGGCGATCTGCGGGAACTCGGCGATGCCGAGCTCGTCGCCGTCGGCAAGCACCACGGCGCGGAACAGCGTGTTCTCCAGCTGGCGCACATTGCCCGGCCAGTCATAGGCGGCGAGCAGGGCCAGGGCCTCGGCGGTGATCGAGCGGATCCGGCGCCCTTCCTCGGCGGCGAAGCGGGCCATGAAATGGCGGGCGAGGTCGGGGATGTCCTCCCGGCGCGCCCGCAGCGGCGGCAGCATCACCGGGAATACGTGCAGGCGGTAATAGAGGTCCTCGCGGAAGCGGCCTTCCTTCACCAGCTCGATCAGGTTCTGGTTGGTCGCCGAGATCAGGCGGAAATCGGTCTTCACCGAGCGCTTGGCGCCGACCGGGTCGACCTCGCCTTCCTGCAGGGCGCGCAGCAGCTTGACCTGGATGTCGGGCGTCAGCTCGCCGACCTCGTCGAGGAACAGGGTGCCGCCATGGGCTTCGACGAACTTGCCGGCGTGACGCTCGGTCGCGCCGGTGAACGCCCCCTTCTCATGGCCGAACAGGATGGATTCGGCGAGGCCGGCCGGCAGGGCGCCGCAATTGACGGCGACGAACGGCCTGCCGCGGCGCTCGCTGGCGCCATGGACGGCCCGCGCGACCACTTCCTTGCCGGCGCCCGATTCGCCTTCGATCAGCACGGGGATGCCGGAAGTGGCGGCGCGCTCGCCCAGGCGAATCACCCGCTCCATCTCGGCGCTGCGGGTGACGAGGTCCTTGAAGCCGAGCATGCCGGCGGCGCGGCGCGACAGGAGCCGGACCTCGCTTTCGAGGGCGCGGCTCTTCATGGCGTTGCGAATCGACACCTGCAGGCGCTCGGCGCCCACCGGCTTGACCACGAAATCGGCGGCCCCGGCCCGCATGGCCGAGATCACCGCATCGATGGAGCCATGCGCCGTCTGCACGATCACGGGCGTCTCCAGTCCCTTCTCGCGCATGCGGCCCAGCACGCCCATGCCGTCGAGGTCGGGCATGACGAGATCGAGGATCAGGAGATCGAAGGCCTGCGATTCGAGCGCCAGCAGCGCCGCCTCGCCGCCCTCGACCAGGGTCACGCCATAGCCGAAGCGACGCACCATCGCCTCCAGCAGGCGGCGCTGCACCGGGTCGTCGTCGGCGATCAGGATCGTTGCGGTCATGCAAGCCTCGCGGTTGGGCCGTCGCGGCCCGTCCTCTGTCCCGTTTCGAAGCATGCTGGGCGAGAAGGGTGAACGCCGCCTTAACGACGTTTGACGATCATGCGCCGCGGCACGCCCGTCCGCCGGAAAACCGGTTCCGGCATCGGGCTACCGCCGTCATGCGCCTCTCGCCCGGCCGGCGCCCATCATTTCCCTGTACCGGGCAAGGGTACGGCCTGTATGAGTGCGGCATGCGAGCCATTCCCGTCACCGTCCTCACCGGCTTTCTCGGCGCCGGCAAGACCAGCTTCCTCAATCGCCTGCTGGCGGACCCGGCGCTGAGCGACACCGCCGTGATCATCAACGAGTTCGGCACGGTCGGGCTCGATCATCTCCTGGTGGAGACGGCGGGCGAGGGCGTGACGCTGCTCTCGGCCGGATGCCTGTGCTGCACCATCCGTGGCGAGCTGATCGACACGCTGCAGGATCTGGCCGCCCGGCGCGACGCCGGGACGCTGCCGCCCTTCCGCCGCGTGGTGATCGAGACCACCGGGCTCGCCGATCCCGCGCCGATCCTGCAGACGCTGGCGGCCCATCCCGGCCTT
The DNA here is from genome assembly GCF_057554225.1 of Labrys sp. Lb11. NCBI lineage: Bacteria > Pseudomonadati > Pseudomonadota > Alphaproteobacteria > Hyphomicrobiales > Xanthobacteraceae > Labrys > Labrys sp. Lb11. Next base: position 88,371 of record NZ_BAAJOT010000004.1, on the reverse strand, counting down.
GTCGCCCGCTATGCCCTCGACGGCGTGGTGACGCTGGTCGACGCGGTCAACGGCGCGGCGACGCTCGACACGCAGGAGGAGAGCGTGCGCCAGGCGGCGGTGGCCGACCGGCTGGTGCTGACCAAGGCCGACATCGCCGATGCGGCGGCGGTGCAGAGCCTGCGCCTGCGCCTCGCCCGGCTCAATCCCGCGGCGCCGGTGCTCGACGTCCGCGCTGTGAGCGCCGGCGACGTGCTCGGCCTCGGCGTATTCGATCCCGGCGCCAAGAGCGCCGACGTGCGCCGCTGGGTCGGAGCGGCGGCGCACGACCACCACCCTCACGGGCACGACCATGCCGGCCCGGGCCATCATCACCATGACGTCAACCGCCATGACGCCCGCATCCGCGCCTTCGCGCTGACCAGCACCGTCGCCCTCGGTCCCGGCCGGCTCGACGGCTTCCTCGACCTGCTGCGCAGCCGGCACGGGCCGGACCTGCTGCGCTTCAAGGCTCTGATCGGGCTCGCCGACGATCCCGAACGGCCGGTGGTGGTGCACGGCGTGCAGCACGTGCTGCATCCGCCCATCCGCCTGGCGCGCTGGCCGGACGAGGACCGCACCAGCCGGCTGGTGTTCATCGTGCGCGACATCCCGCCGGCCGAGATCGAAGGCCTGTTCGCCGCCTTCCTCGGCGAGCCCCGGCTCGATCGGCCGGACTTCGCGGCGCTCTCCGACAATCCGCTGGCGCTGCGGTAATCCACCGGCCCTATTGCGCGGCGACCAGCTCCTCGTGCGGTACGGGGCTCGGCTCCATGTCGCGCCGCCAGGGCGCACGGCCGGCGAGCACGCCGGATTCATGCACGATCTCGGAGACGTATTCCTCCTGGCGATAGGCCATCACGTGCACGCCGGCGACGCCCTTGATCTCGCGCACCTGCTGGATGATATCGATGCACAGGCGCTTGCCCTCGGCCTTCTGGTTCTGCGCGCCCTCCAACCGCTTGATCACGGCGTCGGGGATGTGCACGCCGGGCACGTTGGAGCGCATCCACTTGGCGGTCTTGGCCGAGGCCAGCGGACCGACGCCGACCAGGATGAAGCATTTCTCGTGCAGGCCCATGTCGCGCACCCGCGCCATGAAACGCTCGAGGATCGGCACGTCGAAGCAGTACTGCGTCTGGATGAACTGGGCGCCGGCGGCGATCTTCTTGGCCAGGTTGACCGGCCGGAACTCGTGTGGCGGTACGAAGGGATTGGCCGCGGCGCCCAGGAACATCGGCGGCGGCGTGGTGATCTTGCGCCCCGAGAGGAAGCGCTTCTCGTCGCGCATGGTGCGGATGGTCTGCAGCAGCGAGGTCGAATCGAGGTCGAAGACCGGCTTGGCCTCGGGATGGTCGCCGCACTGCACGCCGTCGCCCGACAGGCACAGCACGTTGCACACGCCCAGCGCCGCGGCGCCGAGCACGTTGCCCTGGATGGCGATGCGGTTGTAGTCGCGGCAGGAGATCTGGAACACCGGCGAATAGCCGACGCGCGTCAGCAGGGCGCAGATCGCCACCGAGGACATGTGGCAATGGGCGCCGGAGCCGTCGGTGGCGTTGATGGCGTCGACCCAGCCCTCGAACGGCCTGACGCGGTCGTAGACATCCTCGGGGTCGGCGCTGTCGGGCGGGTTGAGCTCGGCGGTCACCGCGAACTCGCCGCGGCGCAGCACGCGCTCGAGCCGGCCCCGGGAGGTGTGGCCCGGCAGTTCGGGCAGGGGGGCCGCCGGATGGGGCCCGAAATCGGCGGGGTGGGGCAGGCGGATATCGCTCATCACGCAACCTTTGCCGGCGTGGCGGATTTCTCGCGGGCGACGGCCAGCCAGGAGGAGCGGCCCTTCAGGCGATGGTCGACGGGCGGCTGCGGCTGGCCGATCGCCGCGCCGCCGGCCATGCTGCGCGAGCCCTCATAGGCCTTGACCCAGACGCAGGGCATCTCGGCGTAGACCTCGCAATTGCCGTTGGCGCGCACGCCGCCGCAGGGGCCGTTGCGCAGGCCCTTCGGGCAGTTCATCGGGCAGGACATGCCGGTGGAGGAGAGGGCGCACTGGCCGCACATCTTGCAGTCGAACAGGCTGCCCTTGACCAGCTTCTCGACCGAGGCGACCGGCTTCTCCAGCCGCTCCCAGCCGATGCGGGCGAACAGCGGCGCCAGGCGCACCAGCGTGCGCTCCACCAGCGCATAGAGCATCTCCATGCCGCGCGCGTGGCGGATCGCCCAGAAGCGCAGGGCGAAGCGCCGGCCGTCGCGCGGCGGCCTGGACGTGGGTTCGAAGGCCGCAGGCGTGCGCATGGAGCTCCTCCGGTCGGATGCGGAGCCTGCGCCGACGGTCAGGCTGGCTCGCGTCCGCCATTCTTGGCGAGGGCGACGAGACGGTCCTTGTCGTAATCCGCCTCGATCTTCGCAACCACCGCCGCGACCGCGGCTTCGAGGTCGGGACCGCAGGGCTCCGGCGCGCCGCGGCGCCATTCGGCCAGGTAGTCGTCGGTGGCGGCGGCGCCTGAACGCATCGCCGCCATGTCGATGGCCTCGGTGAAGCGCAGCGGCAGCTCGCGCTTGGCCGCGGTGCGGCCCTCCTTGGCGGTGACCTGCGCGGGGATGTCGCGCCAGTAGGTGATGACGATGCTGGCCAAGGCCGCCTCCTCAGAGTCTCGAATGTCGTCGGGTCGGCTCGTCGGGTCTTTTCGCCGTCCGGCGCGCCGCCGCATCGTGCCAAGTTCCCCTCAGAACGGCGTGCGGCTGCGGATCGCGGCGGCCAGGGTGCCTTCGTCGAGATAGTCGAGCTCGCCTCCGACCGGCACGCCATGCGCCAGTTTCGTCACCTTGACGCCGGTCGGCGCCAGGAGGTCGGTGACGTAGTGGGCGGTGGTCTGGCCGTCGACCGTGGCGTTGAGGGCGAGCACCACCTCGGTGACGTCGCCCTCGGCGATGCGGGCGACCAGCCGGTCGAGGTTGAGATCGCCGGGGCCGACGCCGTCGAGCGGCGACAGCGTGCCGCCGAGCACGTGGTAGCGGGCATTGGCGACATGGGCCCGCTCCAGGGCCCAGAGGTCGGCCACGTCCTCGACCACGATCAGCAGCGAGGCCTCGCGGCGCGGATCGCTGCACACGGTGCAGGGGTCGGCGGTGTCGACATTGCCGCAGGTGCCGCAGACGGTGACGCGATCGCAAGCGATGCGGATGGCGTCGGCCAGCGGGCTCATCAGCTGCTCGCGCTTCTTGATCAGCGTCAGGGCGGCGCGCCGGGCCGAGCGCGGTCCGAGCCCGGGCAGGCGAGCCAGCAGCTGGATCAGGCGCTCGATCTCCGGGCCGGCGACGGCAGAGGGCATGACGGGCCTCGCTTCGGACTTCGCCGCCTTCCGGCCGGCGCTCTCAGAACGGCAGCTTCATGCCCGGCGGCAGCGGCAGGCCGGCGGTCAGGGCGCCCATCTTCTCCTGCATCAGGCGCTCGCCCCGGCCCTTGGCGTCGTTGTGGGCGGCGAGGATGAGATCCTCCAGGATCTCCTTCTCCTCCTCCTTCATCAGCGAGGCGTCGATCGACAGGCCCTTCATCTCGCCCTTGGCGCTGAGGCGGACCTTGACCAGGCCGCCGCCCGACACGCCTTCCACCTCGGTGCGCTCGAGCTCCTCCTGCAGCGCCTGCATCTTCGACTGCATGGCCTGCACCTGCCGCATCATTCCCAACATGTCGGCCATGGCCACCTCCTGAATGCCGTCCCGGATATGCCGATCCGCCGTGGAACCGACGGCCTCGCCGGCGCGAGACGCCGCACCCCTACCTAATGAGTGATTCGTGGTTTGGCCACGACAGATGTCCCGTCCCGGCCCGGCGGGAGCAGAACGCGCCGGACTCCGAAGGCGGCCCGCGGGACGCGCCGCCGATTCGCCGAGCCGCCCGGCCGCGCTCAGATGTCGTCGGAGCCGTAGTCGGGATCGTCGAGGTCGCTGCCGTCGTCCAGCGCCTCGTCCGGCGCGGCGGCGACCACGGGCAGCGAGACAGGGGCGTTGTCGCGGACGTCGACGATCTCGGCGCCGGGAAAGCGCTCGAGCACGGCGCGGACCAGCGGATCGGCGCGCACGCCGGTGAGCACCTCGGCCTGCCGCGCCTCGGCCTGCTCGCGCAGGGTCGGCTCGCCCTTTTCGGACGAGACCACCACCAGCCAGCGCCGGTTGGTCCAGTCCTGCAGCTTGCGGGCGAGGTCGTTGACCAGGGTCTGCGGCGCGCCGGGATCGAGGGCGAGGTCGATGCGGCCGTCCTCGAAGGCGACGAGACGCACGAAGCGCTCCAGCGCCAGCTTCAGCGGCAGGTCGCGCTTCTCGCTGGCCAGCGCCACCATCTCGGCGAAGGAGGCGAGAGCCCGGATCGGCTCGGCCTGAGCGGCGACGGGCAGGGGCGCGGGGCGGGGGGCGGCGTTGGTCGCGGCCAGCACGGCTCGCGGCGCGCCACCGCCGCCGGGGGTCGGAGGCGGCGGGGCGACGGGCGTCCCGGCCGTGCGGCCGCCGCCCAGGACCAGCTGGCGAATCAGGTCGTCGGGGGTCGGCAGGTCGGCCGCATAGCACAGGCGCACCAGCACCATGTCGGCGGCAGCGAGCGGCTTGGGCGCGGCCTGGACCTCGGCGATGCCCTTGAGCAGCATCTGCCACAGGCGCGTCAGCACCTTCATCGACAGGTCCGCGACGAAGCCGCCGGCGCGCTGGCGCTCGGTCTCGGTGACGGACGGGTCCTTGCCGGCCTCGGGGGTGATCTTCAGCCGGGTGACGAAATGGGTGAACTCGGCCAGCTCCGACAGCACGATCGCCGGATCGGCGCCCTGATCGTACTGGGCGCGCATCTCGGCGAGGGCGGCAGCGGCGTCGCCGCGCATCACCGCCTCGAACAGGTCGATGATACGGGCTCGGTCGGCGAGGCCGAGCATGGCCCGCACGCCCTCGGCGTCGACATGGCCGCCGGCATGGGCGATGGCCTGGTCGAGCAGCGACAGCGAATCGCGCACCGAGCCCTCGGCGGCGCGGGCGACCATGGCCAGAGCCTCGGGCTCGATGGTCACGCCCTCGCGCTCGCAGATCGAGGCGAGGTGGCGGGTCAGCAGCCCGGCGTCGACGCGGCGCAGGTCGAAACGCTGGCAACGCGATAGGATGGTGATGGGGACCTTGCGGATCTCCGTCGTCGCGAAGACGAACTTCACGTGCGGCGGCGGTTCCTCCAGCGTCTTGAGCAGGGCGTTGAAGGCCTGGTTCGTCACCATGTGGACCTCGTCCATGATGAGAACCTTGAAGCGGGCCGACACCGGCGCATAGCGCACTGAATCGGTGATCTCGCGGATGTCGGCGACGCCGTTGTGCGAGGCGGCGTCGAGCTCCAGCACGTCGATATGGCGGCTTTCGATGATCGCCTGGCAATGGCGACCGAGGCGCGGCATGACGATGGTCGGCTTGCCGCCGCCTTCCTCCGGCTCGTAGTTGAGACCGCGGGCGAGGATGCGCGCCGTGGTGGTCTTGCCGACGCCGCGAACGCCGGTCAGCATGTAGGCTTGGTGGATGCGGCCGGTCTCGAACGCGTTCGAGAGGGTGCGCACCATGGCCTCCTGGCCGATCAGGTCGTCGAAGGTCTGGGGCCGGTATTTGCGGGCGAGGACGCGATAGGGCTCGGCGGCCCCCGTCGACGCCGGCTTCGCGTCTTCCATGGAAACGGGCCCTTTGACGGGGTGCGGCGCGAGGCGGCGAAACTGTGAGTAGGAGGCTGGACGAAGACCCGCAGCGGTCTCGTTAGGGCTGCTTCCTTCCGGATCTGACCCGGTTGGCGAGTGTTGCGTCCACCGCCAACCTCCCGGCGCCTATATGGCGCATGGCCGCGGCGATGACAAGACGGTCGCCGTCGCTTCGGGCAAATCATGGCGTGCGCCGCTGCTTTTCGTCGCATTTCCCCGGTTGAAAGCCGAAAAACCCCTTGGACTTTGCTGCGTGAACGATTATTTAGGTGGCAGAAATCGTTCGGGCTGGCGCCAGAATTGGCGAGCCGGCTTTGAGGCGCGGGGGCAACGCGCCGCGAGTCGATAGCGAGCGAAGCGCTCGTTCGTCCTGACGAGAGAGACGTCCATTCCGGTCCGCAAGAGCCAAGGTGGCGATCTGCCGGCATGGTGCGGTGCGCAAGGCGCAGGCGGAGCATGTTTTCGTCGACGCGTGCGGCGTCCGTCGCCGGCACGCGTCGGGCGGTAGCTCTGCGGCGCGGCTCGATGGCGCACGGTTGAAAGCGGAGAACGAGATCTTCCATGAGGCAAGGACAGCAAAAGCGCATGCGCGGCCGCAATCGCAACGGCGGCGGCGGCGGTGGCGGCAAGGGGCCGAACCCCCTGAGCCGGGCCTACGAGTCGAACGGTCCGGACGTCAAGGTGCGCGGCACGGCGGCCCACATCGCGGAAAAATACGTGCAGCTGGCGCGGGATGCGCAGTCCTCCGGCGATCCGATCCTCGCCGAATCCTATCTGCAGCACGCCGAGCACTATTTCCGCATCATCGCGGCGGCCCAGCCCCAGTTCAACGGCCAGCCCGCCATGGGCTACGGCCTCGACGAGGACGATGACGGCGAGGACGGGGATTTCGACGGGCCGATCCCCTCGATGCCGCAGATCGGCATGGCCGGCTCCCACCAGCCGGGCAATGACGAGCAGCCGCGCTTCAATCCGCGCGAGCGCAATTTCGGCGAGCGGCCGGCCTATAACGACCGCCAGCCCTACGGCGAACGCCAGGGCTATGGCGAGCGCGGCGAGGGCGAGCGGTTCCGCAACGACCGCTACCAGAACGATCGCGGCCCGCGGCCGGAGCGCTACCAGGACCGCCAGCAGGAGCGGGCCTTCGACGGCCCGCCCAACGGCGGACGCGGCGAGGCCGGCGAGGGAGAGCGGCCGCAGTTCCAGCCGCGCGGCAATCGCCGCGAGCGTTTCCGGGACCGGCAGTTCCAGGACCGCGGCCCGTCCGAGCGCGGCAATGGCGAGCGCCAGCCCTACCAGGATCGCGCTTTCCAGCCGCAGCCGGTGGTGCCGCTCGACCAGCCCCAGCCGGACCTGGCGGACGACCGCGCCCTCTCGGCGCTGCCGTCCTTCATCACCGGCGCGCCGGCGGCGCCTGTTCCGGCGCCGGCCGCCGCTCCGGCACCCGCGCCCGCCCCGGCGCCGGTGGCCGCCGAAGCTCCGGCTGCGCCGGCGGAACCCGCTCCCGCGGCGGAGGCCGCCCCGGCCGAGGGTGAAGGCGAGGTTCGCCCGCTGCGGGCTCGCCGCCGCCGTGCTGCGCCGAAGAAGAGCGCCGCGGAAGCCACAGACGCCGGCGAAGTGTCGGCGGAGTGATCCGGGGCGGTAGGCACGCCGCCTGAAAATGGTTAGATGGCGGCGCACCATGTGAGCCGCCATCGATGCTCGACCGCCTGCAGAGACTGATCCGCGCCCTCTCTCCGGAGGGGGCGGCCAAGCCCAAGCTCGTCTTCGACGCGAACGACCATCGGCTCGCGGCGGCCGGCCTCCTGGTGCACGCGATGAACAGCGACGGCGTGCAGAGCCGGGCCGAGCGCCAGCGCCTCGAGGCGTTGCTGCGCGAGCGCTATGAGCTGGACGAGGGCGAGACCCGGACGCTGATCGCCGCGGCGGACGCGCATGACAAGCAGGCGATCGACTTCAACGCCTTCACCGACGTGGTCAAGCGTGCCTACAACGCGGCGGGCCGCGAGCGCATGGTCGAGATGATGTGGGACGTCGCCTTCGCCGACGGGGCCTTGCACGAGTTCGAGGACAATATGGTCTGGCGCGTTGCCGAGATCCTCGGCGTGCCGCCGAAGCAGCGCGTGGCGATTCGCGCCAGGGTAGCGGCGGCGCGCGGCGTCGACATTTCCGGGATCGTCGAGTGACACGTCCGGTCGCGCTGGTCACCGGCGCGTCCGGCGGCATCGGCGAGGCGATCGCCCATGTGCTGGCGGCACAGGGCGAGGATCTCGTGCTGGTGGCGCGTTCGGAGGAGGGACTGCGGCGCGTCGCCGCAGCGATCGGCGCCGCGACCGGACGGGCCGTGACGGTCCTGCCGCTCGACCTGGAGCGCCGCGACGCCGCCGACATCCTTCGCGACCGGCTGGCGTTGGAGGGCCTCGTCGTCCGCCATCTCGTCAACAATGCCGGCTACGGCCTTTGCGCCGACGTGGCCGACCTGCCACGGACCGGGCAGCTCGGCATGATCGACCTCAACTGCCGGGCGCTGACCGACCTCACCGCGACGTTCCTGCCCCAGATCCTGGCATCCGGCGGCGGGGTGCTCAACGTCGCCTCCGTCGCAGGCTTCGTGCCCGGGCCGGGCATGGCGGGCTACTACGCCACCAAGGCCTATGTGGTGTCGCTGACGCGGGCGCTGGCCTTCGAGCTGCGCGACCGCGGCGTGCGGGTCTCGGCCCTGTGCCCCGGACCGACGCCGACCAATTTCGGCAAGCGTGCCGGCTATCGCGGCTCGCGCGCCATGGCGCTGACCCATCCGCTCGACCCGATGGTGGTGGCGCGTGCCGGGGTCGCCGGCTATCGGGCCGGCAAGGTCGTCGTGGTGCCGGGCTGGCGCAACAAGCTGATCGTGGCGCTGCTGGCGGTGCTGCCGTTCTCGCTGATCCTGCCGATGCTGGCCAGGGCCCAGCGCCAGCGGCGGGTCCGCTGAGCGCCCGGCCGCCAGGCCCAGCCCGGCGCCTTCCTTGACACCGCCTTGCCGAAACCCCAGTTTCCCGCCCGATTTTCCGATCTCCCCCACCTGCCCCCCCTGGAGTTTCATGCGCAGCTATCTCGACTTCGAAAAGCCTGTGGCCGAACTCGAGGCCAAGGTGGAGGAACTGCGCGCCATGGCAGCGACCGGCGACGCCGTCTCGATCGGCGACGAGATCCAGCGGCTGGAGGCCAAAGCGAACGAGGCCCTGCGCGTGCTCTACGGTCAGCTCACGCCCTGGCAGAAGGCCCAGGTCGCCCGCCATGCCCAGCGTCCGCACGCCACCGAGTTCATCGCCGGCCTGATCGAGGACTTCGCGCCCCTGGCCGGCGACCGCAAGTTCGGCGACGACGAGGCGATCATCGGCGGCCTCGGGCGGTTCCGCGGCCAGCCGATCTGCGTGCTCGGCCACGAGAAGGGCTCGGACACCGACAGCCGCCTGCGCCACAATTTCGGCATGGCCAAGCCGGAGGGCTACCGCAAGGCGGTGCGGCTGATGGAGCTCGCCGACCGCTTCGGGCTGCCCGTGGTGTCGTTCGTCGACACGGCGGGCGCTTATCCCGGCATCGGTGCGGAGGAGCGTGGCCAGGCCGAGGCGATCGCCCGCTCCACCGAGGCCTGCCTGGCGCTCGGCGTGCCGAACGTGGCGGTCATCATCGGCGAGGGCGGCTCGGGCGGGGCGATCGCGGTCGCGGCGACCAACCGGGTGCTGATGCTGGAGCATGCGATCTATTCGGTGATCTCGCCGGAAGGCGCGGCCTCGATCCTGTGGCGCGACACGTCCAAGGCGCAGGACGCGGCCACCAACATGAAGATCACCGCGGCCGACCTCCTGAAGTTCGGCGTGATCGACGCCATCGTGCCCGAGCCGGTCGGCGGCGCCCACCGCGACCCCGGCGCGGCGATCAAGGCGACGGGCGACGCGGTCGAGGCGGCGCTGCAGGACTTTGCCGGCCAGTCCGCCGACGCGATCCGGCGAGCGCGGCAGGACAAGTTCCTGGCGATCGGGCGGAACCTCTGAGATCCTGATTCGAAGGCCGGCCCTTGGGGACGACGCTCCCGGCCGGGCTTTGACATCGAGCAGCGTTCGGGCCATTAAGGGCGCGTTAAGGGTTCATTTACCTATCGGAAGCACGTTCCCCCTGCCCGCTGCTTGCGGTAAGGTCTCGATAAGTTTAACGGTTTATCGCTTGCGTGACTGGATACCGACGGAATCGCGCGCTCATGTTGCTTGATCGCTTCTCTTTTCGCAGACTCGCCGTCGCTGCCGCCGCCGCGTCCGTCGTGGCGGCCTGCAGCGACTCGGGCAACTCGAACATGCGGGCCTTCACGCCGATCCCGCAGCAGCTGCAGGCCGAGATGAAGGCCAAGGGGATGACGCGCTCGGATCCTATCCTGGTGCGCATCTACAAGAAGGAAGCCGAGCTCGAGATCTGGAAGAAGACGAACGGCGGCAGCTACGCGCTGCTGAAGACCTATCCGATCTGCCGCTGGTCGGGCCAGCTCGGCCCCAAGAAGGTCGAGGGCGACCGGCAGGTGCCGGAGGGTTTCTATGCCGTCTCCTCGGGCCAGATGAACCCGAGGTCGCAATACTACCTGTCGTTCGACATCGGCTATCCCAACAATTTCGATCGCACGCTCGGCCGGGCCGGCGGCGACATCATGGTGCACGGCGCCTGCTCGTCGCGCGGCTGCTTCGCCATGACCAACGAGCAGATGGGCGAGATCTACGCCGTGGCGCGCGAGGCACTGGCCGGCGGCCAGCCCGGTTTCCAGATCCAGTCCTACCCCTTCCGCATGACGGCCGAGAACATGGTCCGCTACCGGCGGAACCCGAACTACGGCTTCTGGCAGAACCTCAAGGAAGGGGCCGACAATTTCGAGGTGACGAAGCAGCCCGTGCAGGTTGCCGCCTGCCGCGGCCGTTACGTCTTCAACGGCCAGGGCGGCCAGGCCTGCGGCATCGCCGCGGGCGCGCCGAGCGTGGTGGCGGCCGTCGCCGACAAGCAGCGGCGCGACGCGGCGCAGATGGCCTCGCTCGAGTCCTCCGTCCCTGCGGTGAACACCATCTATGACGATGGCGGTTCCAACCGGATCTTCTCGGCGCTGAAGGTCAACACGCGGGCGATCCCCGGCCGTGACCGGCCCTATTCCTCGGTGCCGCATCCGGTCGAGGTCGCCCTCAACGACAAGGGCGTGCCGGCCACCGAGGCCGACGACAAGGCTGCGCGCCGCGCCACCTATTCGGCGGCCGAGACGCTGCTGATGGCCGAGGCCAACCTTGCCCGCCGCCCGGTCGGTCCGCAGAAGCCGGATGCCATCGCCAAGCGCCAGCAGACGGTCTATGCGCGGCTGATGGGCAACGAGCTTCAGCCCGAGGCGCCCAAGCCCGTGGCCGTGCCGAAGGAGACGGTCGTCGCGGCCGCCGAAGCGCCGGCAACGACCAGCTCGGTCACGCCGGCTGCGCCCGCCGAGGAGCAGCCCTTCTATGCCCGCCTGCTCGGCTTTGCCAGCACCGGCGAGCCGGCCAAGCCCGCCACGGCACCGTTGACGGCGCCGGTGCAGGCTTCCGCCGCGGCGATGCCGACCCCGGGCGGCGTCACCACCGTGCCCGCGAATCAGCCGGCGGAGCAGCCGTTCTACCAGCGCTGGCTCGGGCTCGGCGGCGACGAGCCCGCGCCCGCCGCAGCCCCGGCGCCTGCCGCGGCCATGGAGCTGCCGCAGGCTCCGGACAGTGCCGTGCCCGTGCCGCCGTCCCGGCCGAAGAAGTCCCATGCCCGTGCCCTGCCGCCGGTGATGCTGGACGGCACCCAACAGGCCCTGCCCAAAGGGGGCAACGCCTACGCACCGGTCAACTGAAGACCGGTGCGGGCATGGACCAGCGCTTCAGCCTGATCACGCTGGGCGTTCGTGACCTCGCCGCGTCGCGAGCCTTCTATCGGCGGCTCGGCTGGGTCGAATCGTCCGCCTCGAACGAAAGCGTCGCCTTCTTCCAGATCGGCGGCATGGCCCTGGCGCTGTTCGGCTGGGATGCGCTGGCCGAGGATGCCGGCCTGCCGGCCGGCGGCAGCGGCTTTCGCGGCGTCTCGCTCGCCATCAACGCCCGCTCGCGCGAGGAGGCCGACCGTTTCCACGATGAGATGGTCGCGGCCGGCGCCACGCCGGTCAAGCCGATGCAGGATGTGTTCTGGGGCGGCTATTCCGGCTATGTCGCGGATCCGGACGGACACCTGATCGAGATCGCCCACAACCCCTTCTGGCAGATCGACGCCACCGGTTCGGTGATCCTGCCGGCGTAAGCGGCGGGAGGGGCGGCCATTTCGGGCGGAGCCGAACGCATCGCCTGTTCGCGGGCAGGTCCTGGAACGCCATGTCGCTCGACGTCATCGACCTGCGCAACTTCTACAACCTGCCGCTGGGCGGGATCGTCCGCCGCCTGATCGGCATGAAGATCCGGGCGCGCTGGCCGGATGTGCGCGAGATGCGCCTGGCCGGCCTCGGTTTCGCCACCCCCTACCTGCCGATGTTCCGCGAGGAGGCCGAGCGGGTGCTGGCGCTGATGCCGGCGACGCAGGGCGTGCTGGAATGGCCGCCGGGCGGCCCTTTCGCCGCCGCGCTGGTCGAGGAGACGGAGCTGCCTCTACCCGACGGCTCGATCGACCGGGTTCTGGCGATCCACGCGTTGGAGGAGGCCGAATCCGCTCTCGACGCCCTGCGGGAGATCTGGCGCGTGCTGGCCCCGGGCGGGACCGTCATCGTCGTCGCGCCCAACCGGCGCGGCGTGTGGGCGCGGGTGGACTCGACGCCCTTCGGCTATGGCCGGCCGTTCTCGCGCTCGCAGCTGACCCAGCTGCTGCGCGATGCCCTGTTCTCGCCGATCAGCTGGGCCGAGGCGCTCTACATGCCGCCGAGCCATCGCGGCTGGGCGCTGCGTTCGGCCATGATGTGGGAGCGGCTGGGCGCCCGCCTCGCCCTGCCATTCCCCGGCGTGCACATCGTCGAGGCTTCCAAGCAGGTGTTCCGGCCGGTGCCGATCCGCGCCCGCCGCGTGGCGGCGCCGCGCTTCCGCCCGGTGCTGCTGCCGAGCCCGGCCGGCCGCCTGGCCGAGCCCGGCATCCCCGCCGACGGCCGCCCGTAGCCTCGTCCGGCTTTTCCGCTGCCCGGTGCATCGCCGCGCCTTGCCGATATCCTCAGCGCCGGCGCAGCAGGAAGATCGCCTGTTCGCCGAACAGGTTCCAGAACCACCACGGCGCCTGCACCTGCACCGGCTTGCCCGACAGGCTCAGCGCCTCGGCCCGCTCGATCACCGCGTCGACCGCCCGCGCCAGCTCGACAAAGTCGCGGATGGTGCAGAAATGGATGTTGGGCGTGTCGTACCACTCGTAGGGCAGGTTGTCGGTGCGCGGCATGCGTCCGCGCAGCAGGAGCTGGCCGCGGATGCGCCAATGGCCGAAATTCGGAAAGGAGACGACGGCGCGCCGGCCGATGCGCAGCATGTTCTCCAGCACCAGGCGCGGGTTGCGGGTGGCCTGCAGCGTCTGGGACAGGACGACGTAGTCGAAGGCGTCGTCGGGATATTGGTCGAGATCGCTGTCGGCGTCGCCCTGGATCACCGCCAGGCCGCGTCCGACCGCGGCGTTGACGCCGGCCTGGCTGAGTTCGATGCCGCGGCCGTCGACGTTGCGCGTGGCCGCCAGCAGCGCCAGCAATTGTCCGTCATTGCAGCCGACATCGAGCACGCGCGAGCCGGGGGCGACCATGTCGCGCACCTTCAGCCAGTCGAGGCGGGCGCCGTCGAGCGCGGCTCCGTCGACGTCGGTGACCGTCGCCGCCATCGTCAGGTTGCCGCGCGGGCGGATGGTGGTCATGGCAGGCCCCGCTCGCGCGCGGCCGCGCCGACGAAGCCGCGCGTCGTGGCGAACAGCTCGGGGATATCGAGCAGGAAGGCGTCGTGGCCCTTGTCGGTGTCGATCTCGACGAAGGAGACGCGGGCGCCGGCCGCGTTGAGGCTATGGACGATCTGGCGGGAGTCGGAAGTCGGGAACAGCCAGTCGGAGGTGAAGGAGGCCACGCAGAAGCGCGTCCGGGTGCCGCGGAACGCATGGGCCAGCACGCCGCCATGGTCGTCCGCAAGGTCGAAGTAATCCATGGCCCGGGTCACGTAGAGATAGGAATTGGCATCGAACCGGTCGACGAAGCTGAGGCCCTGGTGGCGCAGATAGCTCTCGATCTGGAAGTCGGCGTCGAAGGTGAAGGTGCGCGCCGCCCGGTCCTGCAGGTTGCGGCCGAACTTGCGCTGCAGCGCACCTTCCGACAGGTAGGTGATGTGCGCGGCCATCCGCGCCACGGCCAGGCCCTTGGAGGGGCGCGTGCCGTCCTCCAGGTAGCGGCCGGCGCGCCAGTCGGGGTCCGCCATGATCGCCTGGCGGCCGACCTCGTGGAAAGCGATGTTCTGGGCCGAATGCTTGGCGGCGGTGGCGACCGCGATGGCCGAGAACACGCGCTCAGGATAGGAGGCGGCCCATTCCAGCACCAGCATGCCGCCCATCGAGCCGCCGATGACGCAGAACAGGCTGTCGATGCCGAGATGGTCGAGCAGCATCACCTGCGCCCGCACCATGTCGGCGACCGTCACCACGGGAAAGTCGAGCCCCCAGGGCTTGCCCGTGGCCGGATTGGTCGAGGCCGGTCCGGTCGAGCCCATGCAGCTGCCGATGACATTGGGGCAGATGACGAAGAAACGGTCGGTGTCGATCGGCTTGCCCGGGCCGACCATGGTGTCCCACCAGCCGGCGCGGCCGGTGACGGGATGCACGGTGGCCACATGCTGATCGCCGGTGAGGGCATGGCAGACCAGCACGGCGTTGGACTTCTGCGGGTTGAGCGTGCCGACCGTGGTGTAGGCGATGCGCAGCGGCTTCAGCTCCAGGGCGCTGTCGAGCTTCAGCGGCCGGTCCGGGCCGAAATCGACGACCAGGCTGTCGTCGGGGTCGTCGGCCTGCTTGCGGGCCATTTCCGGAAAGCTGGCGCGAAGCTGCTCGCCTTCGGACATCCCCATTCGCCCCCTTGCCCGATCCGGACGACATCGTTCGATTTGCCGAACGTTTCGTTCGTCGGGACACTAGTCGGGCGACGGCGCGAGCGCAACGGCCAAGAGCGCGGACCGATCGGCCAGCTTTTCCTTGATGCGGACCGAAACCTGGCCGAACCTGCGGGCGTTGCGCCCAAGTCCATGGCGAGGATCGTCCAATGACTGCTCCGCGGCCTTCCAAGACCCATATCGGCAACCATCCGCTCCATCCCGAAACCCTGATGCTGAGCTACGGCTTCGACCCGCAACTGTCGGAGGGGGCGGTCAAGCCGCCGGTGTTCCTGACCTCGACCTTCGTGTTCAAGTCGGCGGAGGAGGGGCGGGACTTCTTCGACTACGTCTCCGGCCGGCGCGAGCCGCCCAAGGGGGCCGGCGCGGGCCTGGTCTATTCGCGCTTCAACCATCCCAACAGCGAAATCGTCGAGGACCGGCTGGCCATGTACGAGGGGGCCGAGGCCTGTGCGCTGTTCTCCTCCGGCATGTCGGCGATCGCCACGACGCTGCTCGCCTTCGCCCGGCCCGGCGATGCCATCCTGCATTCCCAGCCGCTCTATGGCGGCACGGAGACGCTGCTGACGCGCACCTTCGCCAATCTCGGCGTTGCCGCGGTCGGCTTTGCCGACGGCGTCGACCCGGCCGGCGTGCGTGCCGCCGCGGCCGAGGCGGAGCGCCGCGGGCGCGTGTCGCTCATCCTGGTCGAGACGCCGGCCAATCCGACCAACACCCTGGTCGACATCGCGCTGATGCGGCAGGTCGCCGACGAGATCGGCGTGCGCCAGGGGCACCGGCCGGTGGTGGCCTGCGACAACACCCTGCTCGGCCCGGTGTTCCAGCATCCGCTGCAGCACGGAGCCGACATCTCGCTCTATTCGCTGACCAAATATGTCGGCGGTCATTCCGACCTGATCGCCGGCGCGGCCATGGCGGGGCGTGGCGTCGCCAAGCCGATCAAGGCGCTGCGCGGCGCCATCGGCACCCAGCTCGACCCGCATTCCTGCTGGATGCTCGGGCGCTCGCTGGAGACGCTGGCCATCCGCATGCAACGGGCCGACGACAATGCCCGCGTCGTCGCCGGATTCCTGCGCGATCATCCCAGGGTGGAGAGGGTGCACTACCTGCCGTTCCTCCCCGAGGACACGCCGGCCGGCCGGGTGTTCCGGAGCCAGAGCCTGGGAGCGGGCTCGACCTTCTCCTTCGACATCCGTGGCGGCGAGGCGGCCGCCTTCGCCTTCCTCAATGCGCTGGAGATCATCAAGCTGGCGGTGAGCCTCGGCGGCACAGAGTCGCTGGCAAGCCACCCGGCGGCGATGACCCATTCGGGCGTGCCGGCCGACGTGCGGGCGCGCATCGGCATCCTGGAGACCACGATCCGCCTCTCCATCGGCATTGAGCACCCGGACGACCTCGTCGCCGACCTCGCCCAGGCCCTGGCGGCGGCGGGATAGGGGCCTCGGCCCGTCGCGGCGCGTTTGCCCGGCCGATTCGCGTCTTGGCGCTTGCTCCGGCGGGGCGCCGCGTCCACAGTCCGGCTCGACTCATGAGGGGAGGGGGGCCGACATGATCGGCGCGAACATTGTCATCGTCGTCGTCGCGGTCCTGGTGGTGCTGGTGCTGCTCCTCGGCATCAAGACGGTGCCGCAAGGTTACAGCTACACCGTCGAGCGGTTCCGCAAATACACCGGCACGCTCAAGCCGGGCCTCAACCTGATCGTGCCGCTCCTCGACCGGATCGGCGCCCGGATGAACATGATGGAGCAGGTGCTCGATGTGCCGCGCCAGGAGGTCATCACCAAGGACAATGCCAGCGTCGCCGTCGATGCCGTCGCCTTCTTCCAGGTGATCGACGCGGCCAAGGCGGCCTATGAGGTCTCGAACCTCAACAGCGCCATCCTCAACCTGGTGATGACCAATATCCGCACCGTCATGGGCTCGATGGACCTCGACCAGCTCCTGTCGCATCGCGACGACATCAATGTGCGGCTGCTCACCGTGGTCGACGCCGCCTCGACCAGCTGGGGCGTCAAGATCACCCGCGTCGAGATCAAGGACATCGTGCCGCCGGCCGACCTGATCGCCGCCATGGGCCGGCAGATGAAGGCCGAGCGCGAGAAGCGCGCCGTGGTGCTGGAGGCCGAAGGCCTGCGCCAGTCCGAAATCCTCAAGGCCGAGGGCCAGAAGCAGGCGCAGGTGCTGGAGGCCGAGGGCCGCAAGGAGGCGGCGTTCCGCGACGCGGAGGCGCGCGAGCGCCTGGCCCAGGCCGAGGCCGCCGCCACGCTGGTGGTGTCGGAGGCCATCGCCAAGGGCGACATGGCGGCGCTCAACTACTTCATCGCCGACAAATATGTGAAGGCGATGCAGAGCCTGGCCTCGGCGCCCAACCAGAAGGTGGTGGTGCTGCCGATGGAGGCGACGGCGCTGATCGGCTCGCTGGCCGGCATCGGGGAGATCGCCAAGGGCGCCTTCGCCGAGACGGCGGCGGCGCAGGCGCGCCGGACCGGGGGCGGCGTGCCGCGCGTCGAGCCGCGCGGCGAGTGACCGGCATGGAAGAGAGTACCCTGGTTTCCCTCGGCATCTGGACATGGTTCCTGGTGGCGGCGGTGCTGATGATCCTGGAGCTGGCCGCGCCCGGCGCCTTCCTGTTCTGGCTGGGCCTCGGCGCCCTGGCCACGGGCGTCGCCAGCCTGGTCTTCGTCCACATGACCTGGCCGCAGGAACTGCTGGTGTTCGCCGTGCTGGCCCTGGCCGCCGCGGTGATCGGCCGCTCGGTAATGCAGCGCGCCGCCGCGCGCAGCACCGACAGCCCCTTCCTCAATCGCCGGGCCGAGGCGTTCGTCGGGCGCGAGTTCGCCCTGGCCGAGCCGATCGTCGACGGCAGCGGCAGCGTGCGCATCGACGACACGGTCTGGCGGGTGGCGGGAGCGGATGCGCCGGCGGGGACGCGGGTGCGCGTTGCCCGGGTCGACGGCGCGACGCTGGTGGTGACCGGCCTTTGAGGCCCGGGCCGCGTCGCGGTCCCGTCAGGCCTCCGCCTGCGGCGGTCCGGCCCCGGCGAGACGGGCGGCGATCTCGCGGGCGGCTTCCTTCAGGCGGATGATCGCCCGCTCGCGGACGCCGTCGGTGACGCGGCGTTCCGGGGCCGAGAGGCTGATGGCGGCGATGGGGCGGCCGACCTCGTCGAGCACCGGCACGCCGATGCACATCGAACCCTCCTCGTTCTCGCCGTTCTCGACGGCGACGCCGGCCTCCGCGACCTCGCGCAGCTGCCGATCGAGGGTGGCGGCCTGGGTGATGGTGCGCAGCGTGCGCTCTGCCAGGGCATCCGACAGGCAGGCCGTGCGCTCGGCCTCGTCGAGATGGGCGAGCATGGCCTTGCCCAGGGCGGTGGAGTGCAGCGGATCGCGGCTGCCGATGCGCGCCTGCAGCCGCAGCACATGGGTCGATTCGAGGATGTCGATGTAGACGACCTGCCGGTCGGCGATGACGGCGAGGTTGATGGTCTCGTTGAACTCCCGGTTGAGCCGCTTGAGCACCGGCGCCGAGCACTCGCGCAGCCGGTGCAGGCTCTTGTCGACGTGCGC
Source organism: Labrys sp. Lb11 (assembly GCF_057554225.1). Taxonomy (NCBI): domain Bacteria; kingdom Pseudomonadati; phylum Pseudomonadota; class Alphaproteobacteria; order Hyphomicrobiales; family Xanthobacteraceae; genus Labrys; species Labrys sp. Lb11. The sequence continues at coordinate 69,960 of NZ_BAAJOT010000004.1, read as the reverse complement.
CAGCGCCCGAAAGCGCTGGCCGACGCCGTATTTGTCGGTCCTGACATCGTAGCTGGCGAAGCCGGCGGCGCTGAGGGTCCTCAGATAGCGGAAGGCGCTGGTCTTGGGCAGGCGCAGTTCGTTGGCGACCATGGTCAGCGACATGTCGTGCCCCTTCTCGGCCAGGACCTCGAGGATGCGCAGCGCCTTCATGACGGGGCCGACGATGTAGCGGCTGTCCGGGGCGGTCGGCATGGCGCGGCTTTCGGCTGGGGCGAGACTTCGCAATCCGATAGCTATTTTCGCCAGGCGAAACAACGTGTGATTTACACGGAACGCCGGCAAGGGTTCCCTCATGCCGAAGCATCGCAGGAGGCCAGCTTGACCGTGCAGCAGCCAGAGAAGGCGCCAACCGCCCTGTCGTTCGAGGGCTCCGCGCAGCGCATCCGGGACAATGCCCGCTGGATCGCCGGCGGCGTCAACAGCAATTTCCGCCTGGGCATCTCGCCCACCCCGCTGGTGTTCGAGAGCGGCGCGGGCCCCTATCTCACCGATGTCGACGGCAACCGGCTGATCGACTACTACCTCGGGATGGGGCCGATGATCCTCGGCCACAACCCGCCCGAGCTGGGCGAGGCCGTCCGGGCCCAGCTCGAGCGCGGCATTCTGTTCGCCGGCCAGACCGCGGTCGAGGCCGAGGCGGCTCGGCTCGTGTGCGAGCTGGTGCCCTGCGCCGAGCGCATGCGCTTCGGCTCGTCCGGCTCCGAGGTCGACCAGGCGGCGCTGCGCCTCGCCCGTGCCGCAACCGGGCGGCGTATCGTGATCAAGTTCGAGGGCCATTACCACGGCTGGTTCGACAATGTGCTGTGGTCGACCGCCCCCGCCCTCGATGCCGCCGGCCCGCGCGAGGCGCCGGTACCGGTCGCCGGCAGCAGGGGCCAGCCGCCGCAGGCGGCCGAGGACATCGCCGTCCTGCCCTGGAACGATCTTGCCCTGCTGCGCCGGCGCCTGGAGCAGGGCGACGTCGCCGCGGTGATCATGGAGGCGGCGATGTGCAATGCCGGCGCCATCCAGCCGGCGCCGGGCTACCTGGAAGGCGTGCGCGAGGCCTGCACCCGTGCCGGCGCCATCCTGATCTTCGACGAAGTCATCACCGGCTTCCGCCTGGCGCCGGGCGGCGCCCAGGAGCGCTTCGGGGTGACGCCCGATCTCGCCACCTTCGGCAAGGCTATCGCCAACGGTTTCCCCGTGGCGGCCATCGCCGGCCGGGCCGACCTGCTCGACCTGTTCGCCAGCGGCGGCGTGGTGCATGGCGGCACCTACAATTCCCAGCCCGTCGCCATGGCGGCGACGGTGGCGACGCTGAGGCGCCTGACGCCGGCGCTCTATGCCGCGATCGACGTGCAGGGCCGGCGGCTGATGGAGGGCCTGCGCGAGGTCTTCGCCGCGGCCGGCGCCAAGGCGGTGGTCACCGGCTTCCCGCAGGTGTTCCATGTCGCCTTCGGGCTGGATGCGCCGGCCCGCGACTATCGCGACCTCGTCCGGTCCGACCGGCGCGCCTATGTCGCCTTCACCACCGCCCTGCTGCGGCGCGGCGTGCGGGCGCTGGAGCGCGGCGCCTGGTTCCTGTCCGTGGAACATGACGCCGGCGTGATCGACGAGACCCTGGCCGCTGCCGCGTCGGCGGTGGCCGAGCTGAGGGCGCAGGGCCTTCTTTAGGATGTATCGCCGCGCGGGACCAAGGGCCGCTTTTTTCATCGGACGAAACAGGCGGCCCTTGTCTCCCGCGGGAGCCTCGACGACGCTACCATGCCGCCTATCGGCGTCCACGCCCTCGGGACGGCCATCCAACAAGATCAGGGGAAGAAGAATGTTCCGCACCACGATCAAGGTCATGGCCGGCATCGGCCTGTTCGCATGGGCGATGATGCCGGGGGCGACCGCCTCGGCGCAGGGCAAGCTGCAGGAGGTGCTGAGCCGCGGCAAGCTCATCGTCGGCACCGGCAGCACCAATCCGCCCTGGCATTTCCGCGACGAGAACGGCGAGCTCGTCGGCTTCGACATCGAGATCGCCAAGATCGTCGCCCAGGGCCTGTTCGACGATCCGACCAAGATCGAGTTCGTCAACCAGGCCTCCGACGCGCGCATTCCCAACATCGTCACCGGCAAGGTCGACATCACCTGCCAGTTCGTCACGACGACGGCGGCCCGCGCCCAGCAGGTCGCCTTCACCGTGCCCTACTACCGTGAGGGCGTCAGCCTGATGCTGGTGGCGGGCGGGCCTTATGCCGACTATGCCGCCCTCAAGGCGGCGGGATCCAAGGTGACGGTGTCGGTGCTGCAGAACGTCTTCGCCGAGAAGATGGTGCACGACGCCCTGCCCGAGGCCAAGGTCGACCAGTTCGAGAGCGTCGACCTGATGTACCAGGCGCTCAACTCCGGGCGTGCGGACGCGGCCGCCACGGATTCCTCGTCCCTGCGCTACTACATGAAGCAGAATGCCGGTCGCTACGTCGACTCCGGCTACAGCTGGAACCCGCAGACCTATTCCTGCATCGTCAAGCAGGGCGACCAGGACTGGCTGAACTTCGTCAACGTCGCGCTGCGCGAATCGATGACCGGCACCACCTTCCCGATCTACAAGGCGGCGTTCGAGCGCTGGTTCGGCGAGTCGCCGCCGGAACCGAAGATCGGCTTCCCCTCCGAGTTCCGCTGAGCCGGGCGGACCTCGTGGGGTATTCGCTGCACTTCGGGGCAGTCTGGGCGAGCTTCGACGCGCTGTTGTCGGGGCTTGCCATCGGGCTCGGTCTCGCCGTGGCGGCGATCGCCGTCGGCACGATGCTCGGCCTGGTCGGGGCCTTCGCCAGCGTCGGCCCCTCGCGCGTCGGCCGCTTCCTGGCCGGCGCCTATGTCATGCTGATCCGCAACCTGCCGCTGCTCGTCCTGGTGCTGCTGGTCTATTTCGCGCTGCCGCAGGCCGGGATCCGGCTCGACAAGTATGAGAGCTTCATCGGCGCCCTGGCGCTCTATTCCGGCGCCTACCTGACCGAGGTGTTCCGGGCCGGCCTGCTCTCCGTGCCCAAGGGCGTGATCGAGGCGGCGCGCGCCATCGGCCTGACGCGCCTGCAGACGGCGACCTCCGTGATCGCGCCGGTGATGCTGCGCAATGCCCTGCCCTCGCTCGGCAACACCTTCATCGGCATGTTCAAGGACAGCTCGATCGCCGCGGCGATCGCCGTGCCGGAGCTGACCTTCGAGGCGCGCAAGATCAATGTCGACACGTTCCGCGTGGTCGAGACCTGGACCGTGGCCAGCGGCCTCTACATCGCCACCTGCGTGGCGATCGCCGCGCTGCTCCGGCGCCTGGAACGCCGCTTCCCCAAGTTCTGAGGCCCCATGCAAGCCTTCCTCGATCAACTCTGGATCGCACGCTGGCCGCTCTGGCAGGGGCTGGTGCTGACGGCGGAGATCGCGGTCGGCGCCATCGTGTTCGGCACGCTGCTGGGCTGCGTCATCGGCATCCAGCTGGTGTTCGCGCCGCCCCTCGCCCGCATCCCGTTCCGGCTCTATGTCGACGTCATGCGCGGTACGCCGCTGCTGGTCCTGATCCTCGCCGCCTTCTACGTGCCGGCGGTGGCCGGGCTCAGCCTCAACGCCACCCAGGCCGGCATCCTGGCGCTGGCGCTGTTCGCCGGCGCCCATATCGGCGAACTGCTGCGCGGCGCCCTGCAGGCGATCCCGCCGGGCCAGGCCGAGGCCGGGCGCAGCATCGGCCTGACCTTCCCGCAACTGCTGGGCTACGTGCTGCTGCCGCAGGCGCTGCGCGCCGCGCTGCCGCCGTGGATCAACACCGGGGTCGAGCTGATCAAGGGCTCGAGCCTCCTGTCGATGATCGGCGTCGGCGAGCTCCTGCTGAAGACGCAGGAGGTCATCGGCCGCAATTTCATGACGATCCAGTTCTACGTCTTTGCCGGTGTCCTCTATCTCATCATCAACATCGGTCTCGACCAGCTCGGGAAGATCGTCGAACGCCGCGTGAGTGTGCGCTGATGGCTGAAGCCTCGCATCCCCTGCTCGAAATCCACGGCCTCAGCAAGCAATTCGGCACGCTGGAGGTGCTCAAGGGTGTCGACCTCGCCCTGCACCGGGGCGACGTCGTCTCGATCATCGGCTCGAGCGGCTCGGGGAAGACGACGCTGCTGCGCTGCGTCAACCTCCTGGAGGAGTTTCAGGGCGGCGAGATCCGGCTCGACGGCGAGGCGATCGGCTATCGCACCGGCCACGGCCGGCGCCACCGGCTGGGCGACCGCGAGCTGTCGCGCCAGCGCGCGATGACCGGCATGGTGTTCCAGAACTTCAACCTGTTCCCGCACCTCACGGCGGGCGGCAACGTCATGCTCGGCCTGCGCAAGGTGCGGCGGCTCGGCAGGGACGAGGCACGGTCGATCGCCGAGACCTGGCTCGGCCGCGTCGGCCTGGCGGCGCGCATCGACCACTATCCCAGCCAGCTTTCGGGCGGGCAGCAGCAGCGCGTCGCCATCGCCCGGGCCCTGGCCATGGACCCGAAGCTGGTGCTGCTCGACGAGGTCACCTCCGCCCTCGACCCGGAGCTGGTCCAGGAGGTGCTGAACACCGTCAAGAGCATCGCCGAGGACGGAGCGACGCTGCTGATCGTCACCCATGAGATGCGCTTTGCCCGTGACGTTTCCAGCCGGGTGGTGTTCATGGAGCAGGGGCGGATCGCCGAGGAGGGCCCGCCCTCGGCGATCTTCGAGAACCCGCGCAGCCCGCGCCTGGCGGATTTCCTGCGCAGCACCCGAACCTGATGCGAGAGCCGCCGATCAGCCGGCAAAGGATACCGACCCATGAGCAAGAAAGCGGCGGGGTGGCTGGAGGAGCGGCTGGCGGTCTTCGACCCGCTGGCGCCCGGCGAGGATGCGCAACGCTATGCCCGCGACTGGTCGGGCGACCTCGACGGCCAGGCGCGGATGATCGTGCGTCCGTGCACGGCGGCGGAGGTGGCGAAGATCGTCGCGCTCGCCGCCGAGGCGGGGGCGCGCGTGGTGCCGCAGGGCGGCCACACGGGCCTGGTCGGAGGCGCGACGCCGACATCCGCGGGCGACGAGGTGGTGGTCAGCCTGGAACGGCTGAACCGGGTGCGCGAGATCGATGCGCTCGGCTTCACCCTGGTGGCGGAGGCCGGCTGCGTCCTGGAGACCGTGCACCAGGCCGCGGCCGAGCAGGACTGCATCTTCCCGCTCTATCTCGGCGCGCAGGGCAGCTGCCAGATCGGCGGCAACATCGCCACCAATGCCGGCGGCCTCAACGTGCTGCGCTACGGCATGATGCGCAACCTGGTGCTCGGCCTGGAGGTGGTGCTGCCGGACGGGCAGATCTGGAACGGGCTGCGCAAGCTCTACAAGAACAACACCGGCTATGACCTGAAGCAGCTGTTCATCGGCTCGGAGGGCACGCTCGGCATCGTCACCGCGGCCAGCCTGAAGCTGTTTCCGCGGCCCGAGCAGGTCGAGACGGCGTTCCTGGCGGTCGAATCGCCGGCGGCGGCCGTGGCGCTGCTCGGCCAGGCGCGGCGCGACCTGGCGGACCTGCTCTCGGCCTTCGAGATCCTGGAGCGGCCGGGGCTCGACCTCGCCTTCGCCGAGGTGCCGGGGCTGCGCGACCCGCTGGCGACGCCGGGGCCCTGCCATGTCCTGCTCGAAGCCTCGGCCAGCGGCCTGGTCGATCTCAAGGCGCTGGTCGAGACGTTCCTGGAGCGGGCGATCGAAAAGGAGCGCATCCTCGACGGCGTGCTGGCCTCGAACCTGGCGCAGGCCAAGGATTTCTGGCGCCTGCGCGAGGCCCTGATCGAGGTGCAGGTCCGGCGCGGCCGCCATCTGCGCACCGATGTCTCGGTGCCGGTGTCGCGCATCGCCGCCTTCCTCGACGAGGCCAAGGCCGAGCTGAGCCGCCGCGAGCCGCAGGCGCAGCCGCTGGTCTACGGCCATCTCGGCGACGGCAATATCCATTTCAACGTGCTGCCGCCGCGGGGACTGGCGGAAGCCGAGACCAAGGCCTGCCTCTATCGCTGCCAGGACATCATCTTCGCCGCCGTGGACAGCCAGGGCGGCTCGATCAGCGCCGAGCACGGCGTCGGCCTGGTCAAGCGCGACGCCTTCCACCAGCGCCTCGCGCCGCTCGACGAGACGCTGATGCGCGGCATCAAGACCCTGATCGATCCTGCCGGCTTGATGAGCCCGGGCCGCGTCCTGGCGCCGGAGCCGAAACAGGCGAGCTGAGAGCCTCGCCCCGGAAGTCGGTCGGATCAGGCTCCGAGACGGGGGCAGGCGGTCAGTCCTGCCCGGCGTCCAGCAGCGACTGCCAGGTGTGCTCGAGATGGCGGAGCATCGCCGCGCGGGCGAGATCGGCCTTGCGGGTCTTGAGGGCTTCGAGGACGTTGAGATGGTCCTGGATCCAGAACTGGCGCAGATTGCCGGAGCGGGCATAGGCATCGGCACGCAGCCACAGGCTGCTGCGCTGCTGGTTGTCCCACAGGAGCAGGACGATCTGGGCGAGCATGGTGTTGTCGCAGCCGCCGGCCACGGCGAGGTGGAACTCGCGGTCGCCCTGCTCGGTCGGCCGATCCTGCTCGTCCTCCTCGCGCATATGCTGGATGCCCGCCTCCATCCTGCGATAGTCGTCGGCGGTCGCGTGCTTGGCCGCTGCCGCCGCCACCTCGGGCTCGACCACCATCCGGGCGCGCAGGATCTCGAAGGGCGCGTGGCCCTGCTCCTGGCCGCGCTGGCTGTTGCCCTTGCCCAGCACATAGATGCCGCTGTTGGTGCGCACCTCCACCAGGCCGGCGATCTCCAGGCTGACGACGGCCTCGCGCACGGTGGGGCGGCTGGCGTGGTAGCGCTTGGCAAGGTCGCGCTCGCCGGGAATGCGGTCCCCCTCTTCATATTTGGTGCGGATCAGCTCCTCGATCCGATCGGCAACGGTCCGATAGTTGCGTCCTCGCTTCTGCATCGTCCGACACTCTTGACTCTCGGTCCGGACCGGATAACGTCGACTGGCTATCCAGTTTGGATATCCATTCTGGATAGCCAGTGTGCCGAGTCTAATCCCTTCCGACAGGGAATCAACACGCTGGCGATGCGCCGCGGCATGAGCGCCGTCGCCGCAGGCCGGCATGGTCTCGAAGCAGGGCCGACAGGATGTCTGATCCGAACCACGCCGCAACCGGTGCGTCGCCGCAATCGGCGCTGCTCTATCTCGAACGCATCAACAAGTCCTATGGCGCCCTGCCGGTGCTGCGGGACGTGACGCTCGATGTCCGCAAGGGCGAGGTCGTCTGCCTGATCGGTCCGTCGGGGGCAGGGAAGTCGACGCTGCTGCGCTGCGTCAACCACCTGGAGGACATCAACGGCGGCACGATCTACTTTGAAGGGCAGCCTGTTTATCGTTACACAAAGGACGGAAAGCTGGTGATCGATCCGGAACGGCGGGTCGAGGCCATCCGGGCGAGCATCGGCATGGTGTTCCAGTCCTTCAACCTGTTCCCTCACCTGACCGTGCTGGGCAACGTTACCGAGGCGCCGATCCACGTGCTGCGCCGCAGCCGCGCCGAGGCGACGGATCGGGCCATGGCGCTGCTGGCCAAGGTCGGCCTCACCGAAAAGGCCGACGATTATCCGCACCAGCTCAGCGGCGGCCAGCAGCAGCGCGTCGCCATCGCCCGCGCCCTGGCGATGGACCCCAAGCTGATGCTGTTCGACGAGGCGACCAGCGCCCTCGACCCGGAGCTGGTCGGCGAGGTGCTCAAGGTGATGCGCGACCTCGCCGCCGAGGGCATGACCATGCTGGTCGTCACCCACGAGATGGGTTTTGCCCGCGACGTCTCCGACACCGTCGTCTTCATGGCCGGCGGCGAGATCGTCGAGCGCGGCGCCGCGCGCGACATCTTCTCGGCTCCGGCCAATCCACGCACCCGCCAGTTCCTGCAGACCGTGCTCCAGAGCGAGGGAGCCGGCGCATGAGCATCCGGCCGCGCCGCCCCGGCGGTCGCGGCATCGGCCCGAACCACCAAGCCGCAAGAACCATCCCACCCAGAGAAGAGGAACTCCATGTCCCAGAATTCGGATCATCCCGCCAAGGTCCAACTGTCGCGACGCACCATGCTGGCCTCGGGCGGCGCTCTGGCGGCCGGCGCCGTGCTGGCGGCGCCGAGTATCGCCACCGCCGCAACCGAGCCGACGATCGACTCCTCCTTCAAGGATTTCACGCTGCCGAAGATCGAGGCCGACGACTCGCTGGTGAAGATCCAGCAGAAGGGTGAGATTCAGCTCTGCACCTCGAATGACTGGCCTTATTCCTATATCGACGACAAGACCAAGGAATTCAGCGGCATCGATGCCGACATCCTGCGCTACGCCGCCAAGATGTTGAACATCGGCAAGGTCACCGTCAACACCGTGCCGTTCGACGGCATGATCCCGGGTCTGCTGTCCGGCCGTTTCGACATCGTCGGCGACTCCATCCACTACACCGTTTCGCGCGCCAAGGTGGTCGATTTCACATTCCCCACCTATTACTACTCGGAATGGCTGGCGTTGAAGGACGGTAGCGGCATCACCGCCACCTCCATCGCCGACCTGAAGGGCAAGACCTGCGGCGCCCTGCTCGGCACCAACTATGCCGAATGGATCCAGAAGACCGACGGCGTGACCTACAAGGGCTACAAGAACTGGCCGGAGATGTCGCAGGATCTGCAGAACGGCCGGCTCGACGCCGCCGTGCACGACCAGCCGATCATCGCCGCGACGATCAAGGAGCACCCGGAATGGGGGCTGAAGCTGGTGGAGGGCTATACGCCGCACCAACTCAAGAACCCGGCCGGCTATAGCCGCTGGGCCGTCCGCCAAGGCGACGTGCAGCTGCGCGTCGGGCTCGACGCAGCCCTGCAATGGATGGAGGACCAGGGCGAGATGGCCAAGATCCTCGAGAAATGGGGCCTTACCGGCTACAACAACTAGGCTCTGCGCCTTGACCGGCGGTCCCGCCCGGCGACAGCCGCGGCGGGGCTGCCCGAGCCGCCTCGTCGCGGCAAGCAGGACGGCGATGCCCGGGACAGGGAAACGGGCGGGGCGCCATGGCTTGCTCGTCCGTCTCCGTCGGGGCGGCGTGGTCCGTGTCGTTCGATTTTCGCCTCCTGCCAGTCCCAGTCGTAGTGCCAGCCCGGAGCGGCGATGACGATCCTGAAGGAAATGCTTTCGTTCCTGCCCGAGCTCCTCGAAGGGGCGCTGGTCACCGTCACGGTGTCGCTGGCGGCCTATATCCTGGCGCTCATCGGCGGGCTGCTGATCGGCCTGGCGCGATTGTCGCGCTTCCTGCCCCTGCGGGCGCTCGCCACGGCCTATATCCAGTTCATCCGCGGCACGCCGCTGCTGCTGCAGCTGTTCTTCATCTACTACGTCCTGCCCTATGGCGGCATCGTGCTCTCGCCGTTCGTCTCCGGCGTGGCGGGCCTGGCGATCAACTACAGCGCCTATATGGCGGAGGTTTTCCGCTCCGGCATCCAGGCGGTGCCGGCCGGCCAGCGCGAGGCAGGCCAGTCGCTCGGCATGTCGCGCCGCCTGATGATGCGCCGGATCATCCTGCCGCAGGCGATCCGGATCGTCATCCCGGCGATCGGCAACTTCTTCGTCTCGATCTTCAAGGATTCCGCCCTGGTCTCGGTCATCACCATGCGGGATCTGATGTTCACCGGCGAACTGCTGGCCTCGGCGACGTTCAAGCACTTCGAAATCTTCGCCATGGTCGCCATCATCTATTTCTGCATCAGCTATCCCGTCGCCAAGTTCGTCGAGTACGTCGAACGGCGGTTCGATGTGCAGCGCAGGGGCAGCTCCGCCGCGCGCAAACGCAAGCAGGCCAAGCCGGCGGCCCTCGCCGTCGCCGGCCGCGGCCGCTGAGCCCCGCCCGTCTCCAAGGATCCCATCGTGCCCCCTCTTCGCAATTCGCTCGCGGCTACAGACATCGCCCATCACCTGCATCCGCGAACCAACTGGCGTGCGCACGAGGCGGCCGGCCCGGTGGTGATCAGCCGCGGCGACGGCGCCGAGATCGAGGATGCCGGCGGCCGGCGCTATATCGAGGGCATGTCGGGCCTGTGGTGCGCGTCGCTGGGCTTCAACCATCCGCGCCTCGCCCGCGCCGGAGCGGCGCAGCTGGAGAAGCTCGGCTTCTACCACACCTTCGCCCATCGCTCGCCGGACAACACGGTGGACCTCGCCGGGCGCCTGGCCGAGCTCGCGCCGCACGGCCTCACCCGCGTCTGCTTCAACACCTCCGGCTCGGAAGCGACGGAGACGATGGTGAAGATGGCCTGGGCCTATCATGCTGCCCGGGGCGAGCCGCAGCGACGCAAGGTGATCAGCCGCGATCGCGGCTTCCATGGCAGCACCATCGTCGCGGCGAGCATGTCGGGGCTGCCCGACATGCACCGCGAATATGGCCTGCCGCTGCCCGGCTTCATCCATGTGCGCTGCCCCGACCTCTACCGCGAGGGCCTGCCGGGCGAGAGCGAGGCGGCCTTCGCCCGCCGGCTGGCCGACGAGCTGGAGGCGACCATCGCCGCCGAGGGGGGCGACACCATCGCCGCCTTCATCGCCGAGCCGATCCTGGCGGGCGGCGGCGTCGTGATCCCGCCGGCCGACTACTATCCGAACATCCAGGCCGTGCTCGATCGCCACGGCATCCTGATGCTGGACGACGAGGTGGTCTGCGGCTTCGGGCGCACCGGGCGCTGGTTCGGCTGCGAGACGACGGGCATGCGCCCGGACATGATGGCCGTGGCCAAGGCCCTGTCCTCGTCCTACTTCCCGATCTCAGCCACGCTGATCGGCGAGGCGATCTACGAGGTGCTGGCGGACAATCACGCCGGTGCCGTGTTCGGCCACGGCTTCACCAATTCGGGCCACCCCGTCGGCGCGGCGATCGCGCTGGAGACGCTCGACGTCTATCGCGACCTCGATCTGCTGGCGCTGGTCCGCGACAAGGGCTCGCGCCTGATGCAGGGGCTGCAGCGCCGGCTCGGCGGCCATCCCTTCGTCGGCGATATCCGCGGCCGCGGCCTGATCGCGGCGGTGGAGCTCGCCGCCGATCCGGCATCGCGTCGCGGCTTCCCGGCCGCCTTCAACGCAGCCGGCCGGCTCAACGCCGCGGTGCTCGAGCGCGGCGTGGCCCTGCGCAACATGATGGGCGACATCGTCGCCCTGTGCCCGCCCTTCGTCATCACCGACGCGCAGGTCGACGCCCTGGTCGACCGGCTGGCCCTCGCCCTCGACGACATCACACCGGCGCTGCGCGCAGGAGCGGATGCATGACCACCCCTTTCGACCTCGGCGGACGCGTCGCCATCGTCACCGGCGGCAATGGCGGCATTGGCCTCGGCATGGCCGAGGGGCTGGCGGCGGCCGGAGCCAGCGTGGTGGTCGCCGGCCGCAACGCCGCCAAGAACCAGGCGGCGGCGAGGCAGCTGGCCGCGGCCGGCGCCGGCACGCTCGCGGTCGAAGCCGACGTCACCCAGGAGGCGGATTGCCACCGGCTGGTGGAGGCGGCCGTCGCCCGCTTCGGCCGGCTCGACGTGCTGGTCAACAATGCCGGCACCAACGATCGCAAGCTGCCCCAGGCCTATTCGCTGGCCGAGTGGAATGCCCTGGTGACGGTCAACCTGACCAGCACCTTCCTGTGCTCCCAGGCGGCTTACCCGGCGCTGGTCGCGGCCGGCGGCGGCAAGATCGTCAATATCGGCTCGATGCTGTCGCTGTTCGGGGCGTCCTTCGCCGCGCCCTATGCCGCGGCCAAGGGCGGCGTGGTGCAGCTCACCAAGTCGCTCGCGGCCGCCTGGGCCGGCGACAACATCCAGGTCAACGCCGTGCTGCCCGGCTGGATCGACACCGACCTCACGGCGGAGGCCAGGAAGCAGGTCGCCGGCCTGAATGAGCGGGTGCTCGCCCGCACCCCGGCCAAGCGCTGGGGCCGGCCCGGCGATTTTGCCGGCATCGCCGTGTTCCTGGCCTCGCCCGCCTCCGACTTCGTCACCGGCACCGCCATCCCCGTGGACGGGGGCTATGCGGCGGAAGTCTGAGCCGCCACCCCGAACAGAAAGACCCGCCATGCCCATCGACATGAACGCCCTTCGGACCGTGCTGTACTCGGCCGTCCTCTCCGACCTGCTCGACGATTTCGGCTACAAGAACCAGGCGATGCGGCCCTTCGTCCGGCCGCTGGACGACACGATCGCTCTGTTCGGGCGCGCCCGCACCGGCTCCTACATGAACACCTATGCGGTGACCGAGGGCGAGAACCCCTACGAGATCGAGATCGCGCTGGTCGACGACCTCAAGCCCGGCGACGTGGCGGTGCTCGGCTGCGACGGCCCGACCCTGCGCATCGCGCCCTGGGGCGAGCTCCTGAGCACGGCGGCGCGCCAGCGCGGCGCGGTCGGCTGCGTCACCGACGGGCTGGTCCGTGACACCCGCGCCATCCGGGCCATGGGCTTCCCGGTGTTCCACGGCGGCATCGGCCCGCTCGATTCCAAGGGCCGCGGCAAGATGATGGCCATGGACGTCCCCGTGGAATGCGGCGGCGTGCTGGTCCATCCGAACGATCTCGTCTTCGGCGACGCCGACGGCGTCGTCGTCATCCCCCACGCCATCGCCGAGCAGGTGATCGAGGCCGCCACGGCCAAGATCGGCAGCGAGAACAAGACCCGCGCCGAGCTCGAGCAGGGACGCCTCCTGATCGACGTCTACAACACCTACGGCGTGCTCTGACGCCCACTGCCGCCCGCACCAGACAGGAGCCCGCCATGACGCCGTCCCTCCCCAACACCGCGCCCTTCCGCGGCATCATCGGCTTCTCGCGGCTGACCAGCGAGGCGCATCGCCACCCCATGGTGGTCGTCCGGGGCGAGGGCATCCGCCTGTTCGACCGCTACGGGCGGGATTTCGTCGACGGCGTCGCCAACTTCTACAGCGCCTCGCTCGGCTTCTCGGACGAGGAGCTGATCGAGGCGGCCAAGGAGCAGCTCGGGCGCATCGCCAATTTCTCCACCCTGAGTCACCGCCTGTCGGAGCCGACGGAGGCGCTGGCCGAACGGCTGGCGGCGCTGGTGCCGCTGGAGAATGCGCAGATCGGCTTCGCCACCAGCGGCTCGGAGGCGAACGAGGCGGTGCTGAAGTTCCTGGCCCTGCGCGATGCCCACCAGGGCAAGGCGGGCCAGCGCGTGGTGCTGTCGCGCTGGAACAGCTATCACGGCAGCACCCAGGCCACGGCCAGCCTGGGCGGCGGCAGCAACGTGCACAGCGCCTTCAACCTGGAGCTGGCGAACCGGCGCTTCCTGACCCAGCCCGACCATGACGAGCACGCCCTGCCCGGCGAGAGCGAGGCGGATTTCGTCGCGCGGCTGGTCGGCGAGCTCAGGGACCTGGTCGCCACGGAGGGGCCGGAGCGGATCTCCGCCTTCTTCGCCGAGCCCGTCTCGATCAGCGCCGGGACGGCGATCCCGCCGGCCGGCTATTTCGAGGGCGTGCAGGCGGTGCTGCGCGAGCACGGCATCCCCTTCGTCGACGACGAGGTGATCACCGGCTTCTGGAAGCTCGGCACGCGCTTCGGCGCCGAGCGGTTCGGCATCGCCCCCGATGCCGTGACGCTGGCCAAGGGCATCAACTCCGGCTACTGCCCGATGGGCGTCTTCGCCCTGTCGGGCGCGCTCTATGAGGAAATCGCCGAAGCCGCCGACGCCGGCGGCTTCCTGATGCATGGCGGCACCTATCATGGCCATCCGCTGGCGGCTGCGATCGCGCTGAAATGCCTGGAGATCTACGAGAAGCGCGACATGGCCGGCCATGTCGCCCGCGTCTCCAAGGTCTTCGCCCGGCGCATGCAGGCGCTCGCCGGCCACCCGCTGGTCATTGCGGTGCGCCATGACGGCCTCCTCGGCGGCGTCAAGGTGGATCGCGGCATCATGGGCATGCGCAGCGGCGGCCTGGCGCCGCGCATCGTCGCCGCGGCCCTGGAGCAGGGGCTGATCCTGCGGGCGAGCGCGGGCTGCGTCGTCATCGCGCCGCCGCTGATCATCCGCGAGGCGGAGATCGACGACCTGTTCGACCGACTCGGCCGTGCCCTGCAGGCGGTGGCCGCCGAGGCGCGCGCCGCTTCCTGAGGCGTCGTCGGCGCGCGCGGCGGCCGCCATGCCCCGAGCTCGCCTTCCCGACCATAGGCGGATCGGGGCCTCATGGGCGCTTGGAGAAGGCGAGGGGCCCGGCAGCCGGCTCGCCCGGCCATGACGGCTGCACCACGGACCAGGTCCGGCATGAGGCTGCCTTGCCGGCGACGGGGTCGCCTGTTTCGGCCGTCACTTGTAGAAAGTAGCCGGCAAATCATATTGCTGAGCGGCCGCAAGCCTGTCACGCATCGTTCGTCAGGCTGTCATGGGAGGTCTCTAAGCCGCGCGGATGTCGCGGACGCTGTCCGTCCGGACCAGGAGATCTTCCGATGTCGCATCTCAGCCGCCGCCTGTTGATGAAGGGCGCTGCCGCCGGCCTCGCGCTCGCCGCCCCGTTCGTCTCGCGCGGCTCCTTCGCCGCCGGATCCTCCGGCACCGTCAACATCTTCGCCTGGGCCGGCTACATCTCGCCCGAGATGCTGGCCGCCTTCGAGAAGGACACGGGGATCAAGGCGGTCTACACGCCCTACGGCACCAATGACGAGCTGCTCAACCAGATGCGGGCCAGCAAGGGCACCGGCTACGACATCATCTGGCCGGCGGTCGACCGCGTCCCGAACTATGTCGAGTTCGGCCTGATCCAGCCGATCGACGAGTCCAAGGTCCAGTGGGACCGGGCCCTCAAGAGCGCGGTGACCGGCTCGGAGACGCTCGGCGCCGTGATCGGCGGCAAGCGCTATCAGGTACCGACCGACTGGGGCACCGAGGCGATCGCCTTCGACAGGAACGCCCTGCCGCTCGCCTTCGGCACCGCCTCCTACGGCGACATCTGGAAGCCCGAAATGAAGGGCAAGGCCACGGTGCGCGGCCATTCCGGCCTGGTCGGGCTCGGCCTCTGGCTGGAGACGCAGGGCAAGCTGCCGCATCCGATGCGCGACAGCTTCAAGGACGAGGCGACCATGCGCGCCAACTATGACGTGATCCTGGCCGAGGCGATGGCGCGCAAGGCCAGCATCGCCCAGTTCTGGTCGAACGAGAACGAGGCGCAGGGCGCCTTCCGCACCAATGGCGCCCAGATCGGCCAGACCTGGGATTCCTCGGCCGCGGGGCTTGCCAAGGAAGGGCTGCCGATCGGCTTCGTCGCTCCGGTCGAGGGCGCGCTCGCCTGGATGGAGGGCGTCTCGCTCCCCGTCGGCGCCGTCAATGTCGAGCAGGCCTATGCGTTCCTGAACTGGATGCTCACCCCCGAGGCCGGCGCTCTCTACGCCAACCACACCTCGATCAACACCACCGCCGTCGGCGCCGACAAGCACCTGTCGGAGGCCTCGCGCGCCTTCTTCACCGCCGCCTATCCCGGCAACGCGCTGGAGAAGCTGTGGTGGTGGCCGGTGCAGGAGAACTGGTTCGTCGCCATCCGCAACGAGTACCAGGACAAGTTCCTCTCGGCCTGACCGCCGGCTGCGACCGGTCGGCACGCGCCATGGACGGGCCTGCCCCGTCCCTGGCGGCTGAAGAACCGGCCGGAGCGGCGCATGGCCTCCGCGATGCGGGCCGGTCCGGCCCCGTCCCCCGATTTCGAGACGAAGCGCCCATGTCCCATTCCGTCGAGCTCGTCGACATCGAGATGACCTTCGGCACCGTGCGCGCGGTCGAACGGTTCTCGGCGGCCGTTGAGGGCGGCGAGTTCTTTTCGATCCTCGGGCCATCGGGCTGCGGCAAGACGACGATCCTCCGGCTGATCGCCGGCTTCGCCCGGCCGACGGCGGGGCGCGTCCTGATCGGGGGCCGCGACATGGCCGGCCTCGGCGCCAACCAGCGCCCGACCGCGATGATCTTCCAGTCGCTGGCGCTGTTCCCGCTGATGCCCGTGTGGGAGAACATCGCCTTCGGTCTCGAAGCCCGAAAGGTCGGCAAGACCGAGCGTCGTCGCCGCGCCGAGGCGCTGCTCGAGCTGATCGCGCTGCCGGGCTACGGCGACCGGATGATCCACGAATTGTCGGGCGGGCAGAAGCAGCGCGTCGCCATCGCCCGGGCGCTGGCGGTCGAGCCGCAGGTGCTGCTGCTGGACGAGCCCTTGTCGGCGCTCGACCTGAAGCTGCGCCAGCACATGCGCGCCGAGCTGCGGGCGCTGCAGAAGCGCACCGGCGTCACCTTCATCTACATCACCCACGACCAGACCGAGGCGCTCGCCATGTCGGACCGGGTGGCGGTGATGAGCGCCGGTGTGCTGCAGCAGGTCGCCACGCCGCGCGAGCTCTATTCCAACCCGGCGACGCCGTTCGTCGCCCGCTTCGTCGGCGAGACCAACGAGCTTGCCGGCACGGTCGGCGCCGTTGCCGACGGGTTCGCCGTGGTCGAGACGCCGCTCGGCCTGTTCACGGGCAGGGCCGGCGCCGGCGTCAGGACCGGCAGCCGGGCCGCGGTCTATGTCAGGCCCGAGGCCGTGGCGGTGAATGCCGGCGCGGACCGCAACCGGCTCGATGCGGCGGCCGAGCGGCTCGATTTCGAGGGCGCGGTCGCCATCCTGCATGCGCGGGCGGGCGAGGGCGCGCCGCTCCTGGCGGCGGTGCCGCACCGGCAGCTCGCCGGGGCACCGGCCGCCGGCGACCGCATCTCCCTCTCCTTCGACCCGTCCGCAGCGCTGGTGCTGGCGCATGCATAGCCTGACGCAACGCTTCGGCTACGGCCTCGGCGGCCTGATCCTCATCCTCGTCGCCGCCTGGCTGGTCGGCATGGTGCTGGCGCCGAACCTGATGATGCTCGACTTCTCGCTGCGCCCGAACCTGCGGCCGGCCGAGATCGGCGGTCCGGGCGACCGCTACACCCTTGCCAATTTCGCGGCGCTGGCCGGCGACCCCGTGCATCGCGCCATTTTCCTGAAGACGGTCTGGGCGAGCGCGCTGGTGATGGCGGCGACGCTGGTGGCGACCTATCCCGTCGCCTTCTGGCTCGCCAAGGTGGCGACGCGCCGCCAGGCGGTCTGCGTCCTGGTGGCGCTGGTCATCCCGTTCTGGATCAACGAGGTGCTGCGGACGCTGGCCTGGTACATTCTGCTCGCCTTCAACGGACCGCTGAACGTGGTGCTGGTCCGGCTCGGCCTGATCGAGGCGCCGGTGCGCTGGTTCGGAGACTTCGGCGTGCTCGCCGGCATGGTCTACGCCTACATCCTCTTCATGCTGTTCCCGATCACCAACTCGATCCAGACGCTGGACTCGGCCCAGCTCGAAGCCGCCCGCAATCTCGGCGCCTCGACCGCCCGCATCCATCGCCGCATCGTCATCCCCCATGCCAAGGCCGGGATCGCGACGGGGTGCGTCTTCACCTTCATGCTGGCTGCGGGCAGCTATGTGGCGCCGGCGCTGCTGGGCGCGCCGGGCAGCCGCTGGTTCACCGAGATCATCTACAACTGGTTCTTCGAAGGCGGGAACTGGAACCGCGGCGCCGCCTATGCCCTGGTGCTGCTGGTGCTGTGCATGGCCGTGGTGCTGGCGGCGCTGCGCCTGTTCCGGGTCAACCTGGCGGACGTGGCGCGATGACGAGCCTGGCCGATCCCCTGGTATCCTCCCGTCCCGGCGCCGTCGAGCGCGGCGCCGCCATTCTCGCCGCTCTGCTGCCGAGGCTCGTCTTTGCCGGCTACATGCTGCTGTTCTTCGCCTATCTCTTCCTGCCGCTGGCGGTGATGGCGGCGGCGACCTTCAACACCAGCCGCTTTCCGACCGTGACGCCCTGGCTGGGCACGACGCTGGACTGGTTCGGCGCATTGTGGACCGACGAGGCAATGTGGCGCTCGTTGCGCCTGTCGCTCGTCATCGGCGCCGGCGTCATCGCCATCGCGCTGCCGGCCGGCACCGCGGCGGCGCTCTTCCTCACCAGCCTGCATGAGCGCGCGCGCACGCTGTTCTACGCCGTGATGGTCTCGCCGCTGCTGACACCCGGCGTCGCCGTCGGCATCGCCACGTTGGTGCTGTGGCGCCAGCTCGGCGTCGGCGGCGGCCTCCTGCTGATCATCCTGGCCCAGGCGAGCTTCATCACCGCCTATGTCATGCTGATGGTGGTGGCGCGGCTGCAGCGCTTCGACCGGGTGCAGGAGGAGGCGGCCATCGGCCTCGGCGCGACGCGCCTGATGGTGTTCCGCCGGATCCTGCTGCCCTATCTCAGGCCGTCCCTGCTGGCGGCAACGTTCATCGCCTTCCTGCAATCGTTCGAGAACTACAACACCACCCTGTTCGTCCGCGGCGTCGAGACACCGCTGACGGTCTACATCGCCACCAAGGTGCGGACCGGCCTGACCCCGGCGGTCAACGCCCTCGGGCTGATCCTCATCGTCCTCACCGTCGTGGCGGCCGTGGCCTTCGAGCTGGCGCGCCACGCCCGCGCCCGCCGCCTGCAGAGACCGGCCGCAGCCGCATCATAGGCTGACCAGCCGGCGGATGTCGGCGGGCGAGGCCCCCTCGGCCCTGAGCGCCCTGAGGCTGCGGGAGGCGAGGCTCTTGGACAGCTTCTCGCCGTCGCCGCCGCGGATCAGGCCGTGGTGGCGGTAGACCGGGGCGGGCAGGCCGAGCAGGTGCTGCAGCAGCCGGTGGACGGAGGTGGCGTGGAACAGGTCCCGGCCGCGCACGACATGGCTGACGCCCTGCAGCGCGTCGTCGACCACGACGGCGATGTGGTAGCTCGCCGGAAACTCCTTGCGCGCCAGCACGACGTCGCCCCAGCGGCCGGGATCGGCGGGCACGGGGCTGGTCGTCCCGTCCTCGGCCTGCTCGGCGAAGGCGAGAGGCGGGACGAGGGCGAGCGCCGCCGCCATGTCGAGGCGCAGGGCGTGCGGCTCGCCGGCGGCGAGGCGGGTGGGGTCGGCGTCGTCCGGCAGGGCGTGGCGGGGATGCAGCGGCGCGCCGTCGGGATCGCGCGGCCAGGCGTCGCCACCCGCCGCCTCGGCGGCGGCCACCGCGGCGGCAATCTCCTTGCGCGAGGCGAGCGAGGGGTAGGTCAGGCCCATGGCCGCCAGCCGGTCGAGGGCGGCGCGGTAGTCGGCGAAATGCTCGGACTGGCGGCGCGGCGGCTCGTCCCAGGCGAGGCCGAGCCAGGCGAGATCCTCGATCATGTCGTCGACGAAATGCGGCCGGCAGCGGGTGAGGTCGATGTCCTCGATGCGCAGGAGCAGGCGCCCGCCATGCCGGTGCGCCAGCTCGGCGTTGAGCAGGGCGGAATAGGCATGGCCGAGATGCAGATGGCCGTTGGGGCTGGGGGCGAAGCGGAAGGTGGGGCGCAAGGGTCGAATTCGCTATCATGGCCGCGGCCGGCGCCGCCGAACACGCCCGGGTTTCGCCGTGTAGTCAAGGATCGCGCGGGCATTCCGACGGGGCGAGGAGGACCCTGCCGTTGGTCAGGCCGCCTTGACGTCGGTTCGGGAAAAGTCGTTGCCCTCGAACAGCAGCGGCTCCTGCATCGTCGCGGCGAGCGCGTAGGAGAAGCAGTCGCCATAGTTGAGGCCGGCGGGGTGACGCCCCCTGCCGAACCGCCGCCAGGCCCGTCGCGCCAGATCCGATTGAGCGGCGTCGACAGGGACGATCTCGACGCCGGCCTTGTGCAGCCAGAGGTCCAGCTCGGCGGCACCAGGCTCGCCCAGTCGCGTCTCGATCACGATGCCGGCTTCCAGGACGGTCGCTGCGCAGATCAGCCTGACCGGATCGTCGGCGATGCGACGCTCGAAAGCGGCGGTGTCCGGATCATCGAAGGCGATGGCGACGATCGCCGAGGTGTCGATCACCATCAGCGCGGCAACCCGTTTTCGTCATACTCGATGATGTCCTCGGCACTGCGGGAGTCGAGCACCGGCAGGGCGCTCCACCGCCGACGGCTGGCGGCGAGGTCCTCCAGCAGGGCCGCCCTTCCCGACGCGCCGCCGACCCGCCGCAGCCGCTCCTCCAAGGCCCTCCTCGTGGCCGTGGTGATGGTCTCGCCGGTCCTCTCCGCGAGGGCGCGAGCGAGCCGTTCGGTCTCCCTGTCCTTGATGCTCAGGGCCATTCGAAGCTTCCCAGGTACCTGATACGGTATATTCTACCTCAATTGCAGCTCGCCAGAAACGCGGATAGGCATCGCGGGATGCCGGCGGCCATTGGAATTGGCGCGAAGCGGACGGTGGGCGCACGCGTGGAATTCGCTATCATGGCCACGGCCGACGCCGCCGAGCACGCCGCGGAGTCGAGGATTGCGCCGGCCTTGCAATGCCGTCCGGAGGCGCATGGCCCGCATCATCGAGACCCTCGACGACGTCGCCGCCGGCGTCGCCGCGCTGTGCGCGGTCGATGCGCGGCTGGCTGCCGCCCATCGCCTGACCGGCATGCCGCCGCTCAGGCGCAGCGCCGGCGGCTTCGAGGGGCTGGCCTGGATCGTGGTGTCGCAGCAGGTGTCGGTGGCCAGCGCCAGGGCGATCTGGGCGCGGACATGCTCGGTGTTCGGGCCGCCGGCGCCGCAGGCGATGCTGGCGGCGGGCGACGAAGCGTTCCGTGCCGCGGGCCTGTCGGGCCCGAAGATCCGCACGCTGAGGGCGCTGGCCCGGGCGGTCGCCGACGGGCTCGACCTCGACGTCCTTGCGGATATCGAGGCCGACCGGGCTCATGCGGCGCTGACCGCGGTGACGGGCATCGGCCCCTGGACCGCCGACATCTACCTGATGTTCTGCCTCGGCCATGCCGACGCCTTCGCCGCCGGGGATCTGGCCCTGCAGGAGGCGGCCCGGCAGGTGCTCGGCCTGGAGGAGCGGCCGAAGGCCGCGGCGCTTCTGGCCCATGCCGAGCCCTGGCGGCCGTGGCGGGGCGTTGCCGCGCGGCTGCTCTGGGCCTACTACGCGAAGATGAAGGCGGGCCGCGAGGGCGCGCCGGTCCTGTCCGGAGGGATGACATGACGCTGCTCGACGGTCCGCGCATCGCCCCGCGCTCCGGCGCCGCCAGAAGCCTGGTGGTGTTCCTGCACGGCTACGGCGCCGACGGCAACGACCTGATCGACATCGGCCGGCAATGGCAGGCCCTGCTGCCGGATGCGGCCTTCGTCTCGCCGCACGCGCCCGAGCCCTGCGGCGGCGCGCCCTACGGCCGGCAATGGTTCGCCCTGACCTTCCGCGATCCGCATGAGCGCTGGCGGGGCGTGCAGCAGGCGGCGCCGGTGCTGAACGCCTTCCTCGACGCGGAGCTGGAGCGTCTGGCGCTGCCGGCCTCGGCCCTGGCACTGGTCGGGTTCAGCCAGGGCACGATGATGGCGCTCCACGCCGGCCTGCGGCGGGCGCAGCCGGCGGCGATCGTCGGCTATTCCGGCCTGCTGACAGTGCCGGACGGGCAGGCGCCGGCGGCGATGCGGGCCGAGGTGACGGCCCGCCCGCCGGTGTTCCTGGCGCATGGCGACCAGGACCAGGTGATCCCGGTCGAGGCGCTGATGTTCTCGGCGCAGGGCCTGGCGGCGCTGGACGTGCCCGTCGAGTTCCACCTCAGCCACGGCGTCGGCCACGGCATCGACGGCGACGGGCTGCGCCTCGGCGGCGAATTCCTGGCCCGGCATCTCGCGCGTTCCGAGGCCCGCGCATGAGCGCGGATCTCGCGTCCGAGCTCGCGGCCCTGCTCGGCCCGGAGGCGGTGCGCTCCGGCGAAGCGGCGGCGCTGCTCGACCTCGGCTGGCACAAGCACAACCTCGACGCCGGCCTCGTCGTCTCGCCCGCGACCACGCAGGATGTCTCCCGCCTGCTCGCGTTCTGCCAGGCGCGCCGCATCGGCGTGGTGCCCCAGGGCGGGCGCACCGGCCTGGTCGGCGGCGGCGTGTCGCGGCCGGGCGAGGTGGTGCTGTCGCTCGGGCGCATGGCGGCGATCGAGGCGGTCGATCCGGTCGGGCGCACGGCCGTCGTCGGCGCCGGCGTGACGCTGGAGCGGCTGCAGCAGGCGGCAGCCGGGCACGGCCTCGACCCCGCCATCGACACGCCGGCGCGCGGCTCGGCGACGATCGGCGGCATGATCGCCACTTGCGCCGGCGGCATCCGCGCCTTCCGCCACGGCGTGATGCGCCATCGCGTGCTCGGTCTCGAGGCGGTGCTGGCGGACGGCACCGTCGTCTCCGACATGACGCAGGTGCTGAAGACCTCCAGCGGCTACGACGTGAAGCACCTCTTCGTCGGTTCGGAAGGGACGCTCGGCGTCGTCACCCGCGCCGTGATCCGGCTGGAGCCCCTGCCCGGGCCGCGAGCCACGGCGCTGGTCGGCGTGCCCGATGCCGCTTCGGCGCTCGCCGTGGTCCGGCATTTCCTCCCGGCCGGCGGCGGCGTGACGCTGCTGGCGGCCGAGATGATGACCGGCGGCTATGCCGTCGGCACCGCGAAGGCGCTCGGGCTCGACCCCGAGGCGCTGACGCTGGGGGCGCCGCTGCACCTGATCGTCGAAATCGCCGGCGGCACGGAGGCCGAGGCGCGCGAGGCGCTGGAGGAGGGCCTCGCCGCAGTGTGGGAGAGCGCCGGCATCATCGACGGCGTCGTCGCCGCGACGCTGAAGCAGCGCGACGCGATCTGGTCGGTGCGCGAGGAGTCCGACCGGCTGGGGCGCGGCTACGGGCTGGAGCTGTGGTACGACGTCTCCGTGCCGGCTGCCCATGTCGACGCCTATGTCGCCGATGCCGGCCGGCGCCTCGCCGCGGTCGACCCGGCGCTGGAGCTGCACGCCATCGGCCACCTTGCGGACGGCAACCTGCACATGATGGTGGCGCGGCGCGAGAGCCCGCCCGTCGTCCCGCACCAGGGGATCGAGGCGGCGATCTATGACGGCGTGCGCGAGGCCGGCGGCGCCTTCTCGGCCGAGCACGGCGTCGGCCTCGACAAGCTCGACGCCATGGCGCGCCATTCCGACCCCGGCAAGCTCGCCATGATGCGGACGCTGAAGGCGGCGCTCGACCCGCACGGCATCCTCAACCCGGGCAAGGTGCTGCCACCGGAGTGAGCCCATGACATGCCGACCGACGCCTCGACGTCCTACCCCGCCCCGCCCAGCGCGATGGCCGATCCCGTGAAGGGCAGCACCAGATCGTAGCCGGCCGGCGCCGGCATCACCGGCGTGGCCGCGGCGGTGCCGAACTGGGTGATGCCGCGGCCGAGACAATGCGCGAGATCGTGGCGGCCGCCGCCGAACTCGAACGGGCTGCTGGCGACCAGGCGTGCGGAGAACACGTTGGCGCCGACCAGCGCCGCCGTCGTTCCGCCGAGGGTGGCGGCGACCGTCGTGCCCACCGCCAGGCCGGTGCGGCGGAAGGTGGCGATGCGTTCGCCGCGGGCAAAGGAAGCCGGGTCGTCGAAGCTCGCCGCCGGCCGGCGCTGCAGGTACAACGAGAACTCGCCGACCGGGTCGAGCCCGAGCGACAGCGCGCCGTTGGCGACGGCCTGCGCCTTGAAGGGCTTGGCGGCGAAGGTGAAATGGGCGGACGTCTCGGCCGGGTCGCCGTCGAACAGCGGCACGCCGGCGAAGGGCAGGTGCAGGAAATAGCCGTAGTCGGCCAACGCGCCGTCCTCGGCGCGGTAGAAGCGGCCGGTGGCGTACCAGGCGAGTTCCGCGGGAAGCAGAGCGGTCATGAGGCTGTCCTTCGTCCGGCGTGCGGGGCTGCGTAGCCCTAGAGCAAAGCGCGTTTTGGTGGAAACGCGCGTTGTAAGAGGGGCAAAACCCCGGGCTGGTGTCGGCGAAACGGGTATTGAGAAGGCAGTACGGCCAAAAAACTCTGTGCTTTCAACGGCACAATTTTCGGTGTGACCCGATGCCTTGAGTGTGTGCCCGGGGTTTTGCCCCTCTTGCTGCGCGTTGCTCCAACTCCTTGTTTCGACGCGTCTTTGCGACTTGACGCGATTCCGTCAAATCGCAAAACGCTTTAGCACGGGCGCGGCGCATCCGCCTCCGGGGGATACGGCTCCGGCCGGTCCCGGTCCATGCCCGGCTCAGCCGGCTTCGGAGAGCCAGGCCGTGCGCTTCACCGCCTGCGGCGGCTGGCCGAAGGCGCGCAGGAAGGCGCGCCGCATGCGCTCCCGGTCGCCGAAGCCGGTCTCGCGGGCGATGACGTCGTTGGGCAGGCGCCCGGCCTCGATCAGGGCGCGGGCGGCCTCGACCCGCAGGTTCTCCACCGCCTTGGCCGGCGACCGGCCGGTCTCGGTCCGGAAGGCGCGGCTGAACTGGCGCGGGCTCAGGCGGGCGATGTCGGCGAGCCGCTCGACGGAGAGGTCGGCCTTGAGGTTGCCCTTGGCGAAGGCGAGGGCGTCCTGGATGCGGTCGGACTTCGGCTCGAGCTCGAGCAGGGCCGAGAACTGCGACTGCCGGCCCGTGCGGCGATGATAGACCACCATCTTCCGGGCGATCGTCCGCACCGTCTCCGGCCCGAGATCGGCTTCGACCAGAGCCAGGGCGAGATCGATGCAGGCCGTCATCCCGGCCGAGGTCCAGATCGGACCGTCGGCGATGAAGATGCGGTCCTCCTCCAGCCGGATTGCCGGAAAGCGCCGCTTCAGCTCGCGGGCATGGGCCCAGTGCGTGGTGGCGCGGCGGCCGTCGAGGAGGCCGGCCTCGGCCAGGAGGAAGGCGCCGGTGCAGATGCTCGCCGTGCGGCGCGACGCGGCGCTGGCCGCCCGCAGGAAGCCGAGGAACCCCGCCGGAGCGGTCTGAATCGTCAGGGCGCCGGGCAGGAGGATCGTGTCGAAGGCCGGATCGCCGAAGCGGTCGGTGTCGAAGCGGATGCCGCCGGAACTGACGATCACGCCGCCGGTCTCGGACAGGGTTTCGAGGCGATAGGCCGGTTCCGCGGCCATGCCGCTGGCGAGCTCGAAGGGCGTGGCGGCTGCCAGGTCGAGCGCCTGGAACCCAGGATAGAGGAGCACGCCGACGCGTCGCATGATGTCCCGAAACGTTGGATATATGACATGTGAGACGCCGAGCTTCCTCTCTAGTCTGGATGGCGTCAACAGTGTCCGCCGGGCGCGCCCGCCGCCGTGCCGCGCGCCGGCGCCGAAGCGACCGGAGCGCCGCCATGTTTGAACTCACCGTCAACGGACAGAAACGACAGGTCGACGTCGAGGCCGACACGCCCCTGCTCTGGGTGCTGCGCGACACGCTCGGGCTGACCGGCACCAAATATGGCTGCGGCATCGCCCAATGCGGCGCCTGCACGGTGCTGGTCGACGACCAGGCGATCCGGTCCTGCCAGACGACGGTCGACAGCGTCGGCGAGGCCAGGGTCACGACGATCGAGGCGATCGAGCAGGACAGCATCGGGCGCAAGGTGGTGGAGGCCTGGGTGTCGGCGCAGGTGCCGCAATGCGGCTATTGCCAGTCCGGCCAGGTGATGGCCGCGACCTCCCTGCTGAAGGCGACGCCGAAGCCGAGCGATGCCGACATCCGCGATGCCATGACCAATCTGTGTCGATGCGGCACCTACAACCGGATCGCCGCCGCCGTGCGGCAGGCCTCGGCCTGAGGGAGGGCGCGATGAACGACCTGTCCCCGATCGCCCTCGCCGACGCCGCGCCGCTGCTTCCTGGCGGGGGTGTCGCCAATCTCTCGCGCCGCGGCTTTCTCGGCGTCGCCGCCGGCGCCCTGGTGCTCGGCGTCGCCGTCCCGCGCACGGATGCGGCGGCGCAGGAGGCCGCCGCCGCGCCCAAGCCCGGGACGCGGGTGGCGGCCTTTCTCGAAATCCGCGCCGATGGCACGGTGAAGCTGCTCAGCCCCTTCATCGAGGGCGGGCAGGGCGTCAACACCGGCCTGGCGCAGACCGTCGGCGAGGAGCTCGACGTCGATCCCGCGCGCTTCGAGGTCGAGTGTGCGCCGCCCGGCCCCGACTATCTCGTGGTCAACGGCCTGCGGCTGACCGGCGGCAGCCTGTCGACCCGCTCCAGCTTCGCCCTGATGCGCCGGCTCGGCGCCACGGCGCGGGACATGCTGATCCGCGCCGCGGCGGCGAAGCTCGGCGTGCCGGAGGCGACGCTCGCGACGCAGGACGGCCGCGTCGTCCATGCCGCGTCGGGCCGCTCGCTCGGCTATGGCGAGCTCGCCGCCGCGGCGCTGGCCCTGTCGCCCCGCGAGGGCGTGGCGCTGCGCGATCCGGCGACGTTCCGCTACATCGGCAAGCCGTTCGCGCGCCTCGACGCCCGCGCCAAGTCGACCGGGCGGGCAACCTATTCGATCGACACCAAGGTCGACGGCATGCTCTACGCCGCCGTCCGGCACGCCGACTATTTCGGCACGCAGCCGCAGGGCTTCGACAACGAGGCCGAGGTCAAGGCCATGCCGGGCGTGCATGCCGTCCACAGCCTGCCCGGCGCGGTCGCCGTGACGGCGGACAGCTGGTGGCGGGCCCGCAAGGCGGTGGAGGCGCTCAAGGCGCGTTGGTCGGCTCCGGCCGCCGACGGCATCGCCACGGTGTCGGCGGCCTTCTCCTCCGAGAGCATGCTGGCGGCCCTCAAGGGCTCCACCGAGGCCGGCGTGCCGTCGGAGACGGCGGGCGATGCCGCGGCGGCCTTCGCCAAGGCGGCGAAGATCGTCGAGGCCGAGTACGACGCGCCCTACCTGGCGCATGCGCAGCTCGAGCCGCCCTCGGCGCTGGCCCGCTTCGACGCCGACGGCACGCTCGACCTCTGGGTGCCCAACCAGATGCCGGAGCTGTTCCAGGCGGTGGCGGCCGAGACCGCCGGCCTGTCGCCGGCACAGGTCCGCATCCATTCGCCGATGCTCGGCGGCTTCTTCGGCCGCCACTTCATGTACGGCCCGTCCAACCCGTTCCCCCAGGCGATCCTGCTGGCCAAGGCCACGGGGCGCCCGGTCAAGGTGCTGTGGTCGCGCGAGGAGGAGTTCGGCAACGATGCGTTGCGTCCGCTGAGCTTCAGCCGTTTCCGCGCCGCCCTCGACGCGTCCGGGCTGCCGACGGCGATCGAGGTGCGCACCGTCGGCGAGGGGCCGACCGGCCGCTGGTTCGGCGCGCTGTTCAAGGAGCCCGTGGACAGCTCCGCCGTCGAGGGCATCGTCCAGAAGCCCTATGCGATCGCGAACCGGACGATGGCGTTCGTGAAGGTGCCTCATCCCGTCACCATCGCCTTCTGGCGCTCGGTCGGGCACTCCATGAACGATTTCTTCTACGAGGGCTTCCTCGACGAGATCGCCGATGCGAGCGGCAAGGACCCCTATGAGCTGCGCCTGGCGCTGCTGCAGGACAAGCCCCGGCACAAGGCCCTGCTGGAGGCCGTGGCCGAGCTCTCAGGCGGCTGGAAGCGCGGGCCCTATGCCGGCGAAGGCGGCGCGATGCGCGCCCGCGGCGTCGCCATGGCCTCGCCGTTCGGATCGGAGGTGGCGACGATCGCCGAGGTCTCGCTCGACGGCGGCGAGACGCGGGTGCATGATCTTTGGGTCGCCATCGACCCCGGCAGCGTGGTCAATCCGGCGATCGTCGCGGCCCAGGTCGAATCCGCGGCGGCGCTCGGCCTCTCCGCCACCCTGTTCGAGCAGGTGGTGTACGAGGCCGGCAAGCGCCGGGCGCGGAACTACGACGACTATCCGATCCTGCGCCGCGAGCACATGCCGCAGGTCCATGTCCGCATCGTCGAGAGCGGCGCGCCGATGGGCGGTGTCGGCGAGCCGGGCCTGC
This sequence comes from Labrys sp. Lb11, assembly GCF_057554225.1. Classification (NCBI taxonomy): domain Bacteria; kingdom Pseudomonadati; phylum Pseudomonadota; class Alphaproteobacteria; order Hyphomicrobiales; family Xanthobacteraceae; genus Labrys; species Labrys sp. Lb11. The sequence goes on along the minus strand of NZ_BAAJOT010000004.1, from coordinate 42,113 downwards.
CCGGCGTGCTGCCGGCCGTGGTCAACGCCGTCGCCGCGCTGACCGGCCGGCGGATCCGCTCCCTGCCCCTGGCGAAGGCGAAGCTCTCCGGGGCGTGACAAGGCCCGTCCGAGGGGCCGGGCATCGGCCCCTCGGCACGCATGCCGTGAGCGGGCGATGCCGCGCCGCCGACGCTTGAACTTTCACTCCCGTTTCACGCCGAACTGCAATAGACGATGCTCATGTCCGGACGCGTGAAACGGTGGCATGAATGTCGGCCAAGGATGTGAGAGCGGCGCCTGCGGGGAGCCCGGCCGTCCCGTTGGCCGAACCCGTCCGCAGCGGCCCCAGCCGAAGGTCGCTGCTGCGGGCCGGCGCGGCGGCCGGGCTCGGCCTCCTCGCCGCGCCGGTGATCGCCTCGAAGGGCCTCGCCTCGTCGGGCGAGGTGAACTTCATGGGCTGGTCGGGCTACGACCTCAAGGCGCTGTTCGACGGCTTCAGCGCGTCCACCGGCATCAAGGTGAACTTCCTGGAGCAGCCGGACCAGGATTCGATGTTCGCCCAGTGCAAGCTGGCGCAGCAGACCGGCGCCGTCGACCTTGCCGAGCCGACCGTCGACCGCGTGCCCGGCTGGGTGTCCAGCGGCATCGTCCAGCCCTGGGACGAGGCGAAGCTGGCGCTCGACAGCTACGAACCGGCCTTCGTCAGCGGCGCCGCCGGAGCGGCGGCCAAGGTCAACGGCAGGCGTTATTTCGTGCCCAGCGTCTGGGGCACCGAGGCGCTGACCTATTCCACCGTCGATGCCCCCACCGAATACGGCAAGGCGAGCCTTGCCGACCTGTTCGACCCGCGCTTCGAGGGCAAGGTGACCGTGCGAGCCCATTCCGGCCTCGCCGCGCTCGGCCGGGTGATGGAGGCGCAGGGCAGGCTGCTGCGCCCCTTCCTCGACAGCTATCGCGACGAGGCGGCGATGACGTCGATCTGGGACCTGATCCTGGCCGAGGCCATCAAGCACAAGGCCAATGTGGCGCAGTTCTGGAACGGCGAGAACGACGCCCAGGCCGCCTTCCGCAGCAATGGCTGCACGCTGGGGCAGACCTGGGACTCCACCGCCTTCAATCTCGGCAAGGATGGGCTCGCCGTCGGTTTCGTCGCGCCGAAGGAGGGCGCCTTCGCCTGGCTGCAGGGCTATTTCCTGATGAAGAATGCGGTGAATGCCGAGCAGGCCTATGCGTTCGTCCGCTACATCGCCTCGCCCGAGGGCTCGGCCCTTGCCGCCTCCGCCTTCAGCGCCAACCCGACGGGCCGCGGCGCCGTCGACCGGCTCGACCCCAAGGTCCGCGACTTCTACAAGGCCGCCTATCCCGGCGACGCCCTGACCAGGCTGTGGTGGTGGCCGGCCCAGCCGGACTGGTTCATCCGGTTGCGCGGGCGCTACGCCGACCGCTGGAAGGCGGCGTAGGCTCCCGTCTCAGATATCGCTGTCGGTGTCGCGCTGTTCGATCAGCACGGCGTTGAGCTCGGCGCCGAACAGGAACACCACCGAGACCAGCCAGAGGAAGAACAACGCCGCCACCACGCCGGCGAGGCCGGCATAGGTGCGCGAATAATTGGCGAACTCGCCGAGATAGACGCCGAAGATGCCGCCGCCCCCAAGCCATAGCACGAAGGTGAGGGCGGCGCCGGGCCAGACGTCCTTGAGGCTGCGCCGGCCGGCGGCGAGGAAGAGGTGGACCAGCAGGATGGCGCTGCCGAGCACGAGGAAGGCGGCGGCATAGCGCAGCGCCGTCACCGTGACGGCGAAGTCACCGAGCGGCGGCAGCCAGGCGACCGCCGTGTCCCAGAGCACCGGCCAGAACAGCACGAAGGCGGCCAGCACCATCAGCGCCAGGGCGCCGATGACGACGAAGAGCAGGCCCTGCAGCCGCAGCAGCCAGAACGGGCGCAGCTCGCGCACGCGATAGGCGCGGTTGACGCCGACGCGCATCGCCTCGACGCCGTTGGTGGCGAGCAGGAAGGAGAGGATGGCGCCCAGCGTCAGCAGGCCGGGGCGCGAATTGCCCAGCACCTTGGCCACCTCGTCGGCGATCGGCCCGGCCACCACCTTCGGCCAGGTCTCGAACAGCAGCTGTACGATCTCCGTCTGCAGGCCGGGCGTGGTTATCAGGCCGGCCAGGGCCGTGACGAAGATCAGGAACGGAAACAGCGCCATCAGCGCCGACATCGCCATGTGGCTGGCCATCGGCCAGCCGTCGTCCTCGGAGAAGCGATTCCAGACCGTGAAAAGGAGCCGCAGCGCCCTCATGGGTCGTCCGGCCCGGCGGCGGCCTCGATCGCCTCCATGTCCGCATCGGACAGGCCGAAATGATGGCCGATCTCGTGCACCAGCACATGCGTGACGAGATGGCCGAGCGTCTCCTCGTGCTCGGCCCAGTAGTCGAGCATCGGGCGGCGGTAGAGGAAGACCATGTTCGGCATCTGGCCGGTGTGGCCGATGGCGCTCGCCTGCGCCAGGCCGATGCCCTGGAACAGGCCGAGCAGGCCGAACTCGTCCTCGATGCCGAGCTCGTCCAGCACGTCGTCGGTGGGAAAATCCTCGACGCGGATGACGACGCCGGCGCAAAGGCGCCGGAACGCGTCGGGCAGGCGGGCGAAGGCGTCGTCGGCGAGGCGCTCGAAATCGGCCAGGCTCGGGGCGGTGAGGGCGGCGAGGTCGGTCATCGCGCCCCCAATTGCCGCACGAGCATGACCGCCAGCACCACCACGGCGATCAGCGACAGGGCCCGGCCGATGCGCCGGCCCCAGACCTCGATCCGGTCGCCCGGATCCGCCTCCTTGGCGGCGAAATGATCGGCGGCGCGCCGCAGGGTCGAGCCGAGCACGTCGCCGCTCTCGCGGTCGACACGCTCGAGGATCCGCCTGGATTCGTCGGGGTCGCTCATTCCCTCTCCTGGAGCTCGTAGGCTTCCTCCACGATATAGGGGCCGCCGCCGACGGAATCACGCGAGGACATCAGCACGAAGCGCGAGACGGGGAAGCTGTGCCGGCCGCCGCCGCGCAGGGCCAGCCAGTCGGCGGTGCGGCGCGCCGTCGCCTGGCCGCGCAGCCGCGCGAGGGTGACATGCGGGACGTAGCTGCGGTTCTCGGCCATCGCGCCGAGCCGGCGCAGCAGCCGTTCCTGCGCCGCCTGCAGCTCCATCAGCGCCGGGGCCGGCACGACACGGGCATAGACCGCCTTGGGCCTGGCGCCGCCGAAGGCATCGAGCCCGTCCAGCGTCACCTCGAAGGCCGGCCGCTGCACGCCGCGCAGCAGCTCGGCGACGTCGCGAGCCATGGCGTCGTCGATGTCGCCGATGAAGGAGAGCGTGATGTGGTAGCTTTCCGCCTCGATCCAGTGCGCGCCCGGCAGGCCGCCGCGCAGCAGCGCCAGCATCCGGCCGACGCCGGCGGGCACTTCGAGGGCGGTGAACAGGCGCGGCATGGCGGGCTCTCAGGGCGCCGGGTTCATGTGCAGCTGATGGATCGCGTCGATCCGTGCCTCCAGATCCTCCGGCATGGCGACGTGGATGGAATCGATGGCGGTCTTGAGCTGCGCCATGGTCGAGGCGCCGATGATGGTCGAGGTCAGGAACGGCCGGGTGTTGGCGAAGGCCAGCGCCATCTGCGCCGGGGCGAGCCCGACCTCGGCCGCCAGGGCGAGATAGCAGTCGATGGCCTCGGCCGTGCCCGGCTTCTCGTAGCGCTGCAGGCGATCGTACAGCGCCTTGCGCGAGCCCGGCGGCAGCTTGCCGCCCTGGTACTTGCCGGTGAGATAGCCCTGGCCGAGGGCCGAATAGGCGAGCAGGCCGAGATCCTCGCGCATGGCGATCTCGGCGAGGCCGGTCTCGAAGGTGCGGTTGACCAGCGAATAGGCGTTCTGGATCGACTGTGCGCGTGCCAGGCCGCGCATCTCGCTCTCCTTCAGGAAGGTCATGGCCCCCCAGGCGCTTTCGTTGGAAAGCCCGATCCAGCGCACCTTGCCGGCCTTGACGAAGCCGTCGAGCACCTCGAGCTGCTCGGCGATGCTGGTGGTCTCCTCGTGCGGCGAGGGCCGGAAGGCGGTGGGGTTCGAGCCCCACTGGATCGGCCGCTCGGGGAAATGCAGCTGGTAGAGGTCGATGTAATCGGTGCGCAGCCGCTTCAGGCTCTTGTCGAGCGCCTCGGTCATCTGCGCCCGGTCGAGCCGGGTCTCGGCGCCGCTGTCGCGGAACCAGGTCATGGCCGAGCGGCCGACGACCTTGGTGGCGAGGATGACCTGGTCGCGGCTGCGGCGCGAGGCGAACCAGTCGCCGATGATCCGCTCGGTCGAGCCGGTGGTCTCGGCCTTGGGCGGGACGGAGTAGAGCTCGGCGGTGTCGAAGAAGGTCACGCCCCGGTCGAGGGCGTAGTCCATCTGGGCAAAGCCCTCCTCGGCGGTGTTCTGGTCGCCCCAGGTCATGGTGCCCAGGCAGATGACGGAGACGAGCTGGCCGGTGCGGCCGAGGGGACGATATTGCATGAGCGAGGAGTCCGACGGTGGGAACCCGTTTGACCAGATCGGGGCGGGCGCTGGCAAGGGGGAAGGGCGCAGCGGGCTGCGTGGGCGCTCGACCGCCAGGTCGTCTTCGATGGGTGGTCCATGCATTCTCGGGTCGATTTTGCCATGGGGATCAAGCGGCCGGTCCGGTGGGTCAGGTGAAACGCAGCGGCTTCCGGCTGGTGTGGGCGATGGTGGTGATTTCAACCGTATCCGGCAAAAGCCGGTAATGGATGCGATAGGGCAGTTTCATTCGAGGCCGAGCGATGTCCAGACTTCGGCGGCAGGAATGCCCTTCCCGGCATCGAGTTCGGCGATGCCTGTCTCGATCTCGGTCGCCAGCCGTTCGCCATAGCCCGGCTCGGGCTGATCATCAGGCTGGGCGGGCCTGATCCGGCGTTGGCCGCTCACAGCCGCTCTCCGGGCAATTGGCTGGCCTGCCTGATCCAGTCGGCCAGCTGTGCCTCGTCGAGGTGGTCGTGCTCGTGGATGTGGAAGTAGCGTACGTCCTTGTGCCTGGACTCCTCGGGAGGGAGAGGGCGCAGCGCCGCGCCGCGCCGCGGAAGAAAGCCACCTTGACGTATCGGGTCAGGCAGTTGAAGCCGAGGAACCAGCCCTGGCCCTCGATGCCGTAGAGCGGCGTGTTCCATTTCACCGCCTTGCTCGCGCCCGGGACGGCGCGCGCGACGAGCGCGTCGAGGCGCCGACCGACCTCGCTCTTCCAGCCCGGCATGGCCGCGATATAGGCCTGCACCGGGGCATCGCCGTAGCCCTTGGCGATCTGCGGGTTGCCGCCCGACAGCAGGACGACCTCGCCGGACTGCGGTTGCGGTGTGCTCTTGCGCGGCCTGGCGGCGGCCTTCCCTTTCGCCTTCCCCGAAGTCCCGGGCGTCTCGTCCACCATGGCGTTCATCCGTTCGGGCCTGAAGTCCTGTCGGCCGATTGCGATCCGTTCGCGCCGGCAAGCCATTCCGGCTTCGCCGGGAAGCGCGGTCGCCGGGCCCTGGCGCGCGGGGTAGTCTATCAGACCTGGATCAGGGTGCCTCGGGCCGGAGAGCCGCGGGCCGGGCGGCTCAGCGGGCGTCCGTCGCGTGGAGTTCGTCCTCCACGGCCGCGAGGATGCGGTAGGCGGCCTTCACCCGCGCCGGGTTGGGATAGTTCCGGTTGGCCAGGAGCACGATGCCGATGCCTCGGGCCGGCACGAAGGCGGCATAGGCGCCGAAGCCGTTGGTGGAACCGGTCTTGTTGACCAGCATCCCGTCCTGCGGCGGCAGAGGCGGAGCGAGCCGACTGACGTCGTGGGGCTGCAGGGCGGCCTGGGAGGAGTTGCCCGCCAGCAATCGCTCGATGGGGACGGGGTAGGCGTACATCTCCCAGCCGAGGCCCTGCGTCATGTCGCCGACCCGATAATAACCGGCGCGGGTTGCGGCGATGGCGCGGCCCAGCGTCGGATCGGCCGTCTCAGCCCCCATGTTGGCCTCGATGAACCGGATCAGGTCGGACGCGCTCGTCTTGACGCCATAGGCTTCCGAATCCAGCACGCCCGGCGTCACCCGGATCGGCTTGCCCTGCTTGGAGTAGCCGTAGGCATAGTCGCCCATCCGGTCGGGCGGGACCCTGACATAGGTGCTGGACAGGCCGAGCGCCGGGAAGAGCTCGCGCTGCATCAGCGTGTCGAAGGGCTGGCCCAGGCTGGCGGCGGCGAGATAGCCGAACAGGCCGATGCTCGGGTTCGAGTAGAGCCGGCGGGTGCCGGGCGGGTAGGCCGGGCGCCAGCCTCGGTAATAGGCGATCATCCCGTCGGTGTCGGTGACGTCGTCGGGGAACTGCAGCGGCAGGCCGCCGGCCGCATAGGTGCCGAGGTCCAGCAGGCTGATCGTGTCGAAGCTGCTGCCGGCGAGGGCCGGCAGGTGCCGGCTCGCCATGTCGGACAGGGACATGGCGCCGCGCAGCTCGGCCCAGGAGGCGAGCGTGGCGGTGAAGGTCTTGCTGAGCGAGCCGATCTCGAAGATCGTGTCCTCGGTGACCTTGCGGCCGCTCTCCTTCGAGGCGACGCCGTAGTTGAAGAAATGGCGCCTGCCCCGGATCGTCAGCGCCACGGCCATGCCCGGGATGTCGTTCTCCGTCATGACCGGCTCGATCGCCGCGCCGACGGCGCGGCCGAGCGGGCCGGGATCGCGCTCCTCGGCGGCACGGGCGCCCGCGCCATGCAGCAGGCAGGCGGCGGCGAGCATTCCGAGGATGGGAAGCAGGCTGTGTCTCATGGCGGCTGATCGTCCTGGTCTGGGGGCGGCTGGAGGCGAGGCGGCCGATCCGGCGATGATCGGCGCCGGTCCGCCGGAGCCGCAAGGGCTCGCGCGCCGCTCGCAAGCCCCTATGCCGGACGAGTCTCCCCTCGACAAATGATCAGTTCTGGGTCCAGGCATGAGAAAAACTTGGCCTGGACCGATCATGGACATCTCGCAGCTGCCGCTCAACGCCCTGCGCGCCTTCGAGGCCTCCGCCCGCCATGGCAGCTTCACGCGCGCCGGCCTCGACCTGCGCGTGACGCAGACGGCCATCAGCCATCAGGTGAAGGCGCTCGAGGACGTCCTGGGCGTGCGCCTGTTCAAGCGCCTGCCGCGCGGCCTGATCCTGACCGACGAGGGACACGCGCTGCTGCCGGTGCTGACGGACGCCTTCCGCCGGATGAGCGCCACCCTGAGCCAGTTCGAGGAGGGGAATTTTCGCGAGATCCTGACCGTCGGCGTCGTCGGCACCTTCGCGATCGGCTGGCTGCTGCCGCGCCTCGCCTCGTTCAAGCAGCGGTACCCGCATGTCGACCTGCGCCTGAAGACCAACAACAACCGCTCCGACATCCTGATCGACGGCCTGGACTTCTTCGTCCGCTTCGGCGACGGCGCCTGGCACGGGACCGAGGCGGCGCACCTGATGGATGCGCCGCTCTCGCCGGTCTGCGCGCCGACGCTGGGCGAGCGCCTGCGCACGCCGGCGGATCTGGCCGCCGCCGAACTGCTGCGCTCGTACCGGATCGACGAATGGTCCCTCTGGTTCCGGGCGGCGGGCGTCGAGCCACCGAGCCTGCGCGGCTGGATGTTCGATTCGTCCCTGACGCTGGTCGAGGCCGCGGCGCGCGGCGTCGGCGTCGCGCTCGTCCCGGTCGCGATGTTCCGCCAGGAGATCGCGGCGGGACGGATCGTCCAGCCCTTTGCGATCACTGCCCGGACCGGCAGCTATTGGCTGACCCGGCTGAAATCGCGCGCGGAAACCGCGTCCATGAAGGCGTTCCGCGGCTGGCTGCTGGCGGAGGTCGAGGCGCGCTAGAGCAAGGCGCGTCTTGGTGGAAACGCGTTTTGCTCTAACGCCTTGTTTCGACGCGTCTTTGCGACTTGACGCGATTCCGTCAAATCGAAAGAGGCGTTGGGGGGCCGTCATCAACGGGTCATTGGAATGCGCCAGACGTCCGGGCCGACATGTCCCGTCCCCCGAACCGAGGTCCGCCGTGCTCGACGTCATGCAGTCCACCCTTCTCGTCGCCCTTATCGGTGCGCTCGCAGCGGCCTGCGCGATGGGGGCGGTCGGCGGCCGGTAGCGCCCAGCGGGGAGGCGCGCAGGGGCGACCCGGCAAAGCGGATCGGGACCCTCCCCGGGGGCTGGGGGGCACGCGTCACGAGGCATCCTCGCCGCGGGGGCATGACATCGGGGTCTGGTCCTCCGGATCGCGCCTTTCGATTCCGATGACGCCATCGCTCATGGACCAGGTGACCCGAAGAGGCGTATTCGGCACCCGGGCATCCTGGGGAACCAAGTCCATTGGAACGATCCAGTTGGTCGCGCGCGGGTCGTCCGGAATCATCGTGATCGTCAGATGGTCTTCGTGCAGACGAGCGAACACCTCGGCATGTGACCGGTGAATCGTCTTGCTCTCCAAGTGGAAGACGCTGGCCATGATGGTCTCCAAATCCGGTCGGCGCCGATCCCGCCTTTCCTGCATCCCGGCTCAGGACCGGGGCGGCGGCTCCGCACTCCAGCGGCGGACGGCGAGGTCGACGGTGGCGCGCGACGAGACAAGCATGGCCCGCCCGGCGCCGACGGTGAACGGCCCGGCCAGCCCGTCCTCGATCAGCATCCTGCCGACCGGCAGGAAATGGCCGGAGTCGATGACGGACGGCTGGCTGTAGGTTTTCCAGCGACGAAGGCCGCCTTCGAGGATCGGCGAGCCCTGAAGCTCTCTGGGCCGGTCGGGCCATGCCCGCTGTTCCGCCAGGTGGAGCATGGTGCAGGCGTCGAAATCGACGCCGAGGAGCAGGATGTCGGCGTCCTCGTCGTAGAGCTTCGCCAGCGGCGAGGTCTCCCCGAGCGGATCTTCGAGGTCGTGGCCGGCCGTGACGGCGTCGGCGACCCGGCCGAGCGCGGCGAACGAGCATGTCGGATGCAGGCTGCGTTTCACGCCCGGCCAGGTCCGGAAGAGCTCGGCCACCGCGCCCATGTCACGCGTCGGGGTGGTGGCCGGATCATAGGCCGGCATCTCCTCGCGCAGCGTTTCGATCCAGTCGTCGGGCACCGCCGGCGCGCGCCAGCCGGCCGGATCGGTCAGCTGGGCCGTATGCGCGGGCATGACCAGGGTGCCCTCCGGCCCGACACAGTCGGACAGTGCCTGGATGACCGCGACAGGCCCTCCGGCGATCCAGCCGAGCGCGCTCAGCGACGTGTGGACGATCACCGCCGCGCCGCGCTTCAACCCGCCGCCCTGCAACTGGCCGGCAAGGGTTTTGCGCGTGGCCGGCCTGGCGGTTCGCAGGATCAGCTCGCCTTCCGTCATGGCACCCAACTCTCGCAAGGCCGCGTCGGCCGCGGGGATCTCGATCCAGGGCCGGCCGGCGCGATCTCCCTGTCGAGCACTGGCAGTCGCGTGGCCGTCGCGTCCGCGGTCCCCGTCGTGGAAAACGACCGCACACTCCTGCCGGAATCGCGCCATGGACATCGACGCCCTCTATCATAGCCCGGACATGGCCCAGTTCTACGACATCGACAACGGCTCGAGAGCTGATCTCGACGCCTGCCGGGCCCTGGCGGCCGGCCGTTCGTCGGTCCTGGATCTGGGGTGCGGCAGCGGCTTGTTCGCTGCGACCCTGGCGCAGGAGGGCGGTCGGGCGGTGACCGGGGTCGATCCGGCGGCCGCCATGCTCGACATCGCCCGCGACCGTCCGGGCGGCGAGCGCGTCGACTGGGTCGAGGGCGACGCCAGGACCGTCCGCCTCGGCCGGACATTCGACCTCGTGGTCCTGACCGGCCATGCGTTCCAGGTGTTCCTCGACGAGGAGGCGCAGGGCGCGGTGCTCCGGACGATCGCGGCCCATCTGGCGCCGCGGGGGCGCTTCGTCTTCGACACCCGCAACCCGGCCGCCCGGGAATGGACGGAGTGGACGGAAGCCGAGACGCGCCGGTCCATCGACCATCCCGTCCTCGGGCAGGTCCTGGCCTGGAACGACGTCTCGCAGGATCCCGCCACGGGCGTGGTGACCTATGGCACGCATTACCAGGTGGTTTCGAGCGGCCGCCGCCATTCCGCGCACTCGCGGATCGCCTTTCCCGCGCAGGATCGTCTCGCCGCGATGATCGATGACGCCGGCCTCGTCGTCGAGTCCTGGCTGGGAGACTGGTCGGGCGCGCCCTATGCCCCGACCGCGCCCGAGATCATTCCGATCGGCCGCCTGCGGTGAGCCTTTCGGGGCAGCGCCTCACCCTGCCGGAAACCGCCGCCGCAGCTCCGCCACCTGCTCGTCCGTCAGCGTCCGGACCGGCGAGCCGCGCAGCAGCAGGAACAGCTTGGCCGTCTCCTCCAGCTCCTCGGTGGCGGACATCGCCGCCTCCAGGCTGGTGCCGGCGACGACCGGGCCGTGGTTGGCGAGCAGCACGGCGTGGTGCCTGCCGGCGAGCGCCTCCACCGCCGTGGCGAGGGTCTCGTCGCCGGGCGGATGATAAGGCACCAGCGGCAGGCGGCCGACGCGCATGACATAATAGGCGGTGATCGGCGGCAGGCAGTCATGCGCGTCGATGCCGTGCAGGCAGGACACCGCCACCGAATGGGTGGAGTGCAGGTGCACCACCGCCTCGCAGCTCGGGCGCTGCCGGTACATCACCCGGTGCAGGAAGGCCTCCTTGGTCGGCTTGTCGCCGCCGACATGCCGGCCCCCGGCGTCGATCTTCGACAGGCGCGCCGGGTCGAGCTCGCCGAGCGAGGCGTTGGTCGGCGTCATCAGCCAGCCGCCGCCCGGCAGGCCGACCGAGATGTTGCCGGTCGAGCCGAAGGTCAGGCCGCGGCGGAACAGCGAGGCGCCACAGGCGCAGATGCGCTCGCGCAGAGTGGATTCGGGGGTCACCGCAGCGATCTCCAGGCCTTGAGGAAGAAGTCAGGCGTGCCGAAATTGCCCGATTTCAGGGCGAGGGCGACGGCGGGGCCCGAGCGGCTCAGCGTCCAGGGCACGCCGGGGTCGATCTCCGGCCCGATCGACAGGGCCTTGACGCCGAGCGCGGCGACCACGGCGCCCGAGGTCTCGCCGCCGGCGACGATGAGGCGGCTGAAGCCGCGCTCCGGCAGGGCGGCGGCGACGGCGGCGATGAGGGTCTCGACGAGATGGCCGGCCGCGTCGCGGCCGAGCCGCTCCTGCACGGCACGCACGCTTTCCGGCGTGTCGCTGGAATAGACCAGCGGCGTCGAGCCGGGAGCCTGGGCGGCGAGCCAGTCGATCACCGCCGGCGGGGTGAGCCTGCCCTCGGCGATGGCGAGCGGATCGATGCGCAGGGCCGGGACGCCGGCCTCGACGGCAGCGGCGACCTGGCCGCGCGTCGCCGCCGAGCAGGAGCCGGCCAGGATGGCGGCGCGGCCGGGCGGGGCCGCGATGGCGGCGGGCGGCGGCGTCAGGGCCTGGATCAGGCCGGCGTCGCGCCAGGCGGCCGGCAGGCCGATGGCGACGCCGGACCCGCCGGTCACCAAAGCGAGACCGGCGGCGGCGCGGCCGATGGCGCGGAGATGGGCGTCGGTGAGCGCGTCGACGATGGCGATGGCGCGTCCGGCCGCCCGCTCGCGGGCGAAGGCGGCGGCGATGGCCTCGGGGCCGGCCTCGACGTCGGCATGGGCGACATGGCCGACCTCGAGCGTGGTCTGGCGCTGCAGCACCCGGCGCAGGTCGGAATCGCGCATCGGCGTCAGCGGATGGTCGCGCATGCTGCTCTCGGCCAGCGGCACGCCGTTGACGAAGAGCTGGCCCTGGTAGATCGAGCGTCCGGCCGCGGGAAAGGCCGGGCAGGCGATGGTGAAGTCCGCCTTCAGGCGCGCCAGCAGGGCGGCCGCGACCGGGCCGATATTGCCCTCGTCGGTGGAATCGAAGGTCGAGCAATATTTGAAGAACAGGCGCCTGGCGCCGGCGGCGAGGAGCCAGTCGGCCGCCGCCAGGGACCGGGCCACCGCGTCGGCGGCGGGGATGGTGCGCGACTTCAGCGCGACGACCACCGCGTCGACCCCGGCGAGGTCGAGCCCGTCCTGCGGCAGGCCGGTAGTCTGCACCGTGGCGAGGCCCTCGCGCGCGAGCATCAGCGAGAGGTCGGTGGCGCCGGTGAGGTCGTCGGCGATGCATCCAAGCAGCATGGGGTGACGCGTCCTTGTGGTGGGTCAGGCGGTGGCGCCGGGCAGGAGCTCGAAGCCGACATCGGTGGAGGCCGGCACCTCGCGGCCCTCCAGCCGGTCGATCAGCGCCGTGCCGGCGCGAAAACCGATCTCGAAGCGCCGGGTCTTAACGGTGGTGAGGGGCTGCGGCAGGGCCTGGCCCATGTCGAGGCCGTTGAAGCCGGCGATGGCGAGCCGGCCGGGCAGGGCGATGCCCTCGGCCAGGCAATGGAACACGCCGCCGATCGCCATGTCGTCATTGGAAAAATAGACCGCGTCGACGTCGCCGTGGGCGGCGAGCAGCTCGGCCAGCGCCTTGCGGCCGGCCGGGACGGAGGAGGGGCCGGACACGATCGTCTCGCCGGCGAGGCTCGCCCCGGCGGCGCGGATCGCGGCGACGAAGCTGTCGCGGCGCTTGCCGGCACGCAGGTCGCGCGTCAGGTCGTGGCCGACATAGCCGAAACGCCGATAGCCCCGTGCCAGCAGGAAGGCGGCGGTGTCGCGGCCGGCGCTCGCATGCGACATGCCCACGGCAATGTCGATGGGGGCGCCGTCGACGTCCATCAGCTCCACCACCGTGAGCCCGGCATGGCCGAGCATGTCGCGCGTCTCCGGCTCGTGCTCGCAGCCGGTCACCACCAGCGCCGCCGGCCGCCAGGCCAGGAGCGAGCGGACGAGGTCGCGCTCGGCGTCCTGGCGATAATCGGTGACGCTGACCACGGCGCGCAGGTCGCGTGCGGCGACGGCGTCGTGCAGCCCGCGCAGCACGTCGGGAAAGACGATGTTGCCGAGCGAGGGGATGACGACGCCGATCAGGTCCGAGCCGGCCGAGGCGAGGGAGCCGGCGATACGGTTGGGCACGTAGCCGACCTTGCGGATGGCCGCCTCGACGCGCCGGCGCGTCTCCTCGGCGATGGCACCCTTGGCGCGGATGACGCGCGACACCGTGATCTCGCTGACCCCGGCTTCTCGAGCGACGTCCGCCAGCGTGAACGCCGATTGCCGGAACCCGCGCCGTTCCTTCACGCCCGCCTCCTGCCGCGCTACGCGGCTTTTTTCGCGACGCCGCTTGACGGTGGCGGCAACGTGCCGCCACAATGTGCATTGTTAGCGCTGTCATTGCAAGGTCTGAATCATGACAGCGCTAGCATAGAGATGATTGCGGCGCCGGGGGAGACGGACATGACATCGAGCGAGGCGGCGCCGGCCAGGGTCGGCGTCATCGGCCTGGGATCCATGGGGTTCGGCATGGCCCAGTCGCTGGCGCGGGCCGGCTTCGCCGTGACCTGCTTCGACACAAGGCCGGCGGTGGTGGCGCGCTTTGCCGCGCACGGCGCCGGAACCGCGTCGGCCGCTGCGGCCGCCGCGGATGCGGATGTCGTGGTGATCGTCGTCGTCAATGCCGACCAGACCCGGCAGGTGCTGCTCGGCGAAGGCGGCGTGCTGGCGGCGATGAAGCCGGGAGCCGCGGTCGTCTCCTGCGCCACCATGGCGCCGGAGCGGGCCCGGGACCTGGCGGCCGCGGTCGAGGCGGCCGGCCGGCTCTATGTCGACGCGCCGATCAGCGGCGGCGCCACCCGCGCGGCCGAGGGCGCCTTGACCATCCTGGCCTCGGGCCGGCCCGAGGCCGTCGCCAGGGCCCGCCCGGTCCTCGACGCCATGGCGGCCAAACTCTACCTGCTCGGGGACGAGGCGGGCGTCGGCGCCGCCTTCAAGATCGTCAACCAGCTGCTCGCCGGCGTGCACATCGCCGCCGCCTGCGAGGCCATCGCCTTCGCCCGGCGCCTCGGCCTCGACCTCGCCAAGGTCTACGAGGTGATCACCGCCTCGGCCGGCAATTCCTGGATGTTCGAGAACCGGGTGCCGCATGTCCTCGACGGCGACTACAGCCCGCGCAGCGCCGTGGAGATCTTCACCAAGGATCTCGGCATCGTCGCCGACATCTCGCGCTCGGAGACGTTCCCGACGCCGGTGGCCGCCTCGGCCCTGCAGTTGTTCCTGATGACCGCCGCCGCCGGCATGGGCAAGGACGACGATGCCTCCGTCGCCCGCCTCTATGCCCGGATCGCCGGCCTCGAGCTTCCCGCCGCCAAGGAGTGACGCGATGCCGCGCTTTGCCGCCAACCTGAGCATGATGTTCGGCGAAACGCCGTTCCTCGACCGTTTCGGCGCTGCCGCCGCGGCCGGCTTCACCGCCGTGGAATTCCTGTTCCCCTACGAGCATGCGCCCGAGGCGATCGCGGAGCGGCTGCGGGCGAAGGGGCTCGAGCTTGCCCTGTTCAACCTGCCGCCGGGCGACTGGGCGGCGGGCGAGCGCGGCCTCGCCGCCCTGCCGGAGCGCCGCGAGGAGTTCCGCGCCGGCGTGGCCCGGGCGCTCGACTACGCGCTGGCGGCCGGGGCGAAGCGGCTGCACATGATGGCGGGCCTGGCGCCCGCGGCGTCGGCCGAAGCCGGGGCCTCCTATCGCGACGCCCTGCGCCATGCCTGCGCCGCCGCGGCGCCGCACGGCATCGACATCGTCATCGAGCCGATCAACGGGCGCGACATGCCCGGCTACTTCCTCAATGATTTCGGCATCGCCGCCGGCATCGTCGACGAGCTCGGCCTGCCCAACCTCAAGCTGCAGTTCGACATCTACCACCGCCAGATCATCCATGGCGACGTGACGCGCGGACTGGAGGCGCTGATGCCGGTCATCGGCCACGTCCAGGTCGCCTCCGTGCCGCTGCGCAACGAGCCGGGCACCGGCGAGCTCGACGATTTCCGTCTGTTCGCCACGCTGGACCGGCTCGGCTATGCCGGCTTCGTCGGCTGCGAGTACCGGCCCGCGGCCGGGACGGTCGAGGGGCTGGGCTGGCTGGAGAGGGCGGCGGGATAACGGTCCTGCCCCACGGGCCGCCTCAGGCGCGGCCCGGAGACAAGCACGCCACCTTGGCGGTCCTGGCCGGATCAAGCCCATAGGCGCTGAGATAGGGCCGGACCATGTCGTTCCTGGGAAGGGCGACGCCCTCTCCGCCGTCATGGCCGGACTTGATCCGGCCATCCACGCGCTCGCGGCAGGGACGAAGGGGTGAAGACGGTGAGGCCCGCCCCGGACATGGCGTTGGCCGAATGACGAGGAGCCTTGTTGCGTTCCTCGCCGCCTCGCAGGATCCTTCGGCCATGGCCGGCCACGTCTACATCATGACCAATCGCCCGAACGGTACGCTCTACACCGGCGTTACCGGCAACCTGCCCGAGCGCATCTTCGCGCATCGCGAGGGGCGGGGTTCGGAGTTCACGCAGCGATACGGTCTCAAGCGGCTGGTCTGGCACGAGCCGTTCGACGATATCCGGGATGCCATCCAGCGTGAAAGCACCCTCAAGCACTGGCCTCGGGCCTGGAAGGTCCGGCTCATCCTGGCAATGAACCCGGACTGCTCGGATCTCTACGAGGGACTCGCCTGACACGCCGGCGATTGCCCGCTCGTCGCGTCTCGTCCCAGGCCCGATGATGGGAGCGGCGCGTTCGCCGGTGAGATCGGGTGATCTCGTCAGTGAACATGGCGACCGAGGGGCTGGCGTCACCCGATTCTGCGTCGTTGGCGTGCGCGTGGATGGCCGGATCAAGTCCGGCCATGACGGCGGCGAGGTTGCATCCAGTCGACAAGGGAAGCACGTGTTCCGGCTCTCCCGCCTCACCCCACGCTGGCGGCCATCGCCTCCAGGATCACCACCGCCGAGGCGGCGCCGGGGTCCATGTGGCCGAGGGCGCGCTCGCCCAGGCGCGCGGCGCGGCCCTTGGAGGCCATCATGGTCTTGGTCGCTTCCGCGCCTTCGGCCGCCGCCGCGGCGGCGGCCTTGAGGCAGTCGGCGAGCGGCGCGCCGGCGGCCCGCGCGGCCTCGATCGCCTCGGCCGCCGGCAGCCAGGCGTCCATCATGGTCTTGTCGCCGCGCTCGGCCTTGCCGCGGTCCTGCATGCCCTTCACCATGGCGAGGATCGCCGCGACCATGGCGTCGCGGTCGAGGCTCGCGCGGCCCTTCAGCGCCGCGCCGGCCCGCATGAAGGCGGTGCCGTAGAGCGGGCCGGTGGAGGCGCCGACCGCATTGAGGAAGGTCTTGGCCGCGGTGTTGAACACCAGCGCCGGGTCGGCGGCCGCGGCGTCGAGCTTCGTTAGGGCCTGCGTCACCGCCGTGAAGCCGATGCCCATAGTGACGCCGTGATCGGCGTCGCCGATCACGCCGTCCAGCTCGGACAGGCGTTCCTTGTCGGCCTCGATGGCGGCGGTGATGGCATCGAACATGCCGACGAGGTCGGCGGCGGTGAGGTCGGTCATGGCGGGGATCCCGGAAAGCGAGGGGAGGGGCGGCGGTCAGCCGGCGCGGAAGGAGGCGCAGTCGCAGGGATGGTCGAGCAGCCCGGTCAGCTCGTCGTCGAGCGCGATCAGGCTGACCGAGGCGCCGGCCATCTCCAGCGAGGTGCAGTAGTTGCCGACCCAGGTGGCGTGCACGCCGATGCCCTTGCTGGCCAGGCGCTGGTGCACGCGCCGGCTGATGACGTAGAGCTCCATCAGCGGGGTCGAGCCGAGCGAGTTGACCAGCACGGCGACCTTGTCGCCCTTGCGCGAGGGCAGCTCGGCGAAGATGCGCTCGAGCATCTCGTCGGTCACCTCGTCGGCCGAGCGCAGCGGCTCGCGGGCGATGCCAGGCTCGCCGTGGATGCCCATGCCGATCTCCATGTCGTTCTCGCCGATCTCGAAATTGTGGCGCAGCGTGTGCGGCAGCGAGCAGGGCGAGAGGGCGACGCCCATGGTGAAGGTGCTGGCGTTGGCCTTGCGGGCGACGCGCTCGCACTCCTCCAGCGACCACATCTTGTCGCAGGCGGCGCCGGCGACCTTGAAAATGAAGAAGTTGCCGGCGACGCCGCGCCGCTTGTCCTTCTGGTCCGGCGGGGCGGAGGCGACGTCGTCGGTGGTCAGCACCGTCCTGACCTCGATGTCGTCCATCGCCGCCATCTCGGCGGCCATGTCGAAGTTCATGACGTCGCCGGTGTAGTTGCCGTACATGAAGAGCACGCCGGCGCCGCCGCTCGCCGCCTTGGCGCATTCTAGGATCGGGTCCGGCGGCGGCGAGGCGAAGATGTTGCCGACGGCGCAGGCATCCGCCAGGCCGCGGCCGACGAAGCCGAGGAAGGTCGGCTCGTGGCCGGAGCCGCCGCCGATCACAAGGCCGACCTTGCCGGGCCGCGGCCCGTCGACGGCGACGATCGAGCGCGGGCTGTCCGGCAGCTGCCGGACATGGCGGGGATGGGCGCCGACGACGCCTTCGAGCATCTCCTCGATGATGTTCCTGGGGTCGTTGATCAGTTTCTTGGTTCGCATCACCGTGCCTCCCATGGCCTGGATCTTTCTGCCGCTGCGCGGCGGTTCGCTGACTTCCGGCGCCTCGTCCGCCTTGAGCACGCCGCGGCCGGTCGCCGCGTCCGTCACCAGCACGGTCGCATGGCCGCCGCGCAGGCAGGCCAGCACGGCCGGGACCTTGTCCGGGCCGCCGGCGACGGCGATCCGCGTCCGGATGCGCCGGATCTCCGCCAGGCTGAGGCCGATCATGCGCGCATCGGCCTCGCCGCCGATCGGCTTGCCGTGGTCGTCCATGAAGCGGCCGGCCACGACGGCCGTGGCGCGCATGGCATGGTAACGGGCCATCGCGGCCGGACCGATCAGGCCGCTGGTGACGATCAGGCTGTCGGGGCGGGTGGTGCAGATGCCGAACACCACCTTGTCGGCCCGCCTGAGCAGGTCGAACTGCTCGCGCAGGATCGGCTCGGCCATCAGCATGTCGCGCGCGCCCGCCGAGGAGACCATGGCCGGGGCGGTCAGGCTGATGCAGCGCGCGCCCAGCGGCTCGGCGAGCCTGGAAGCGCAGCGCTCCGGCGAGAAGTCGAAGGTCGCCGTAGTGCCGCCGGTCACCTGGATCACCGACAGGTCGGGGATGGCGACGTTGCCCATGCTCTCGGCAATGGCCATGACCGTGCGGCCCCAGGCGACGCCGAGGGTGTCGCCCGGTCGCAGCAGGCTGCGCAGCACCCCGGCGCCGGCCTCGCCCAGCCGCCGCGTCAGCGGCCGGCTGCCGTCGTCCTCGGGGACGACGATGCATTCGGAGAGGCCGAAGCGCTGCTTCAGCGCGTGGGCGATGCTGAGCCCGCCGAGCCGGGCAGGCTCGATGCTGAGGCTGACGATGCCGCGGGTCCGGGCCTCGGCGAGATAGCCGTTCACCGTGGCGCGCGAGATGCCCATCACCTTGGCGATGTCGTTCTGGGTCAGGCCGTCATGCACGTAGAGCCAGCCGGCCCAGAGCAGGAGGTCGTCCCGAAACTGCAGGGGGATGGATTCGGCCCTCTCGCGCATCTGCCTCGTCTTGCCCCCTTGGCCCGTGCCATGCCGGCATCTTGACATTTGTTGTACATGATTTGAATTATGTCGCAATACGACGGAGCGGTCGACGCCGCGGGCGCCGGGCGATGCCGGACCGGGAAAGGGGCCGCAAAGGCCCTGGGAAACACAGCAGGAACGCTGTCGAGGAGGGACGCTTATGACCAGAATTCCTATGGGCCCCGGTTCGGGCCTGGTGATGCCGCGCCGCACGCTGCTCAAGGGCGCGGCGGCGTTCGGCCTGTCCGGCGTCGTCGGCGCCCCGTTCATCAACCGCCTCAAGGCCGCCGAAGCCCACCCGCTCGCCGGCAAGAAGATCGAGATGAACGTGCTCGGCATCGCCGGCTGGCTGCCGTCCTCGCTCGGCGTGAAGATGTCGCCGCTGTTCGCCGACTATGTGAAGGAGAAGTACGGCTACGACGTCAGCTTCGGCTTCGCCGAGGCGCCGTTCTCCGACCTGTTCCAGAAGGCGGCGACGTCCCTGGCCACCAAGAGCCAGGAATACAACATCATCATCTCCGACTCCCAGTGGATCGGCGCCTTCGCCAAGGCCGGCTGGATCCTCAAGCTCAACGACGTCATCGCCCAGAACAAGGGCCTGCAGCTCGACTGGTACTCGCAGACGGTGCCCGACACCTACATGGCCTATCCCGACGGCAGCAAGGACGTCTGGGGCCTGCCGCAGGAAGGCGACACCATCGCCCTCTATGTCCGCAAGGACATGCTGGCCGATCCGGCCGAGCAGAAGGCGTTCGAGGCCAAGTACAACGCCAAGTTGCCCCAGACCTTCGAGGATTTCGAAGCCCTCACCATGGAGGAGTTCGAGAAGGTCGCCGAGTTCTTCACCCGACCCGACAAGCAGCTCTGGGGCACGGCGATGCAGAACAGCCGCGTCTACGACTTCGCCACCTGCTTCCTCTACCCCTTCATCTGGAGCCAGGGCGGCGAGATCTGGGACCCCAAGACCGGCCAGGTCGAGGGCATCCTCAACACCGACGCCAACGCCAAGGCGCTGGAGCAGATGAAGCACTGGCTGAAGTACCAGCCGCCGGGCGCGACGAACTTCGGCATCGCCGAGGAGATCGACGTCTTCCAGCAGGGCAAGGTGTTCTCCTGCTTCCAGTGGGCGGCGGTGGGCCTGGCCATGATCAACGACGCCAACCGCGACAAGGTCATGGTGGTGGCGCCGCCCAAGCACGGCAAGGGCGCCGAGGCCAAGCGCGTCTACACCATGGGCGGCCAGCCCTGGGTGATCAACGCCTTCAACGACGAGGCGAAGATGCGCGTCGCCATCGACTTCATGAACTGGTGGTACCTGCCCGAGACCACGCTGGAATATGCCAAGCGCGGCGGCAACCCCTGCGACAAGGCCACCCTGTCCAAGCCCGAGTTCGACTCGATCAACCCGTGGAACCGGGCCTACAAGTTCATGCTGGAACCCGGCCGCTCGCGCGACTTCTGGCATGACCCGAAATATTCGGAGATGCTGGCCGTGCAGCAGGAAGGCTTCACCTCCTTCCTCACCGGCCAGACCCAGAGCGCCAAGCAGGCGCTCGACTACATCGCCTGCCAGCAGCAGCAGATCCTCTACGATTCCGGCACGGCCAAGACCGAGCCGACGGGGATGTGCTCCAGCGTCTCGCTCTGACGGCCTCGCGCCGCGATCCGCCGCCCGGCGCCGCTTCGGCTGCGCCGGGCGTGCGGCATCATGCTTCGACCCGGCCGAACCGATGAAGGCTCGTCATGTCCCACCCGTCCCGCACGGGGCGTTCGCGCCTCACGGATGACCGCCGCACCCTCGTCGCCACGCTGCTGGCGCCGGTGCTGATCTTCTTCATCGTGTTCAACACGATCCCGACGCTGTGGCTGCTCGGGCTGTCCTTCTACAACTACTCGCTGACCAGCGGCATGCCGCCCGAGTTCGTCGGCTTCCGCAATTTCGTCCAGATCTTCAACAACCGCAACGGCATCTGGTTCGACCTGTCGCGCACCTTCGCCTTCGTCGGGCTGGGGGTGAGCATCCAGACGGTGCTCGGGGCGCTGCTCGGCTTCCTGTTCTGGGGCTCGAAGGCGATGCCGGGCCGGCGCATCGCCCTGACCCTCCTGTTCGCGCCGATGGTGCTGACGCCGGTGGCGACCGGCACCTTCTTCCGCTTCATTTACGACCCGACCTTCGGCGTGCTCAACGCCATCCTGGGCGGCCTCTTCGGCACGGAGCCGATCAACTTCATCGGCGACCCCAGGACCGCCTACTGGGCGGTGCTGGCGGTCGACTGCTGGATGTGGACGCCGTTCATGACTCTGATGACGCTGGCGGCCCTCGGCTCGGTTCCGGCGGCCGAGCTGGAGGCGGCCGAGATCGACCGCATTCCCTGGCCGCGGCGGCTGACCCTGGTGATCTGGCACCACGGCAAGTTCATCCTGATGCTCGGCGTGCTGCTGCGCACCATCGACAGCTTCAAGACGCTCGACCTGATCATCCCGATGACCAAGGGCGGGCCCGGCCAGCAGACCCGGCTGGTGGCGATCGAGCTCAACAAGCAGGCCTTCGAGAGCTTCAACATGGGCTGGTCGTCGGCCTATTCGGTGCTGCTCCTCCTGATCTCCATCGCCATGACCTCGGCCTTCATCTTCGTGCTCAACCTGCGCCGCCGGAGGCAGGCATGACCGCCGCCAGGATCCGCGACTACGCCTATTACGCCGTGCTCTGGCTGGTCGCGCTGTTCTTCGCGGCGCCTATCGGCTGGATCGTGCTGTCCTCGTTCAAGACGCGCGACGACATCCTCGCCGTGCCGCCGAAGCTGTTCTTCACGCCGACCCTGGAGAACTATGTCGACCTGTTCGGCCGGCAGTCCCTGCTGCTGCAGATGTTCAACTCGGTATTCCTGTCGGTCGTGGCGGTGGTCCTGGCCGTGGTGGTGTCGTTCCTGGCCGCCTTCTGCTTCTCGCGCTTCAAGCCGAAGGGCACCGACTTCCTGATGTTCCTGCTCTTGTCGATCCGCATGCTGCCGGGGCCGGCGGTGATCCTGCCGGTCTACCTGATGTATGCGGGCTTCGGCTGGAAGGACAGCCACCTCTGGCTGGTGCTGTTCTACGCCATGTTCTCGATCCCGTTCTCGGTGTGGATCCTCAAGGGCTTCCTCGACGGCGTCTCCGTGCGCTTCGACGAGACCGGCATCGTCAACGGCGGCTCGTGGTTCCACGTCATCTTCAAGGTGGTGCTGCCGCAGGTGAAGCCGGGCCTGATCGCCGCTTTCATCTTCAACCTGATCTTCGTGTGGAACGAGTTCCTGTTCAACTTCATCATCGGCGGCGTCTCGACCCAGAACATCCCCTACGCCCTGGCGGTGGGCACCTATTCGGACGGCGGCCTGAACTGGACCTTCATCTCCGCCCTGACGACGATCTATGTCATCCCGCCGATCCTGTTCATCTACGTGTTCCAGAAATACCTCCTGGTCGGCATGACCTTCGGCACGGTGCGCGGCGAGGTATGAGAGCCTGGCCATCAGTCCGCGGGTCGGCTCGGCGGGTCTTCCCGCCGCCCGGCGCGTCGCCGATCTCGCCAATATCCGCGATATTGGCAGCGATCGGCTCCTTCCGGATCGACGAAAATCCCTCGCCGATCCTCAACCGCCGACGGATGGTCAGGCTCTGACATGAAACACACCCGCTCCTTCCCCGAACGCGCCGAGCGCGTGCTGATCACGGCGCTGCTCGTCGGCATCGTGCTGATCGGCCAGCGCTACGACGTGACGCTGTTCAAGGTCGGCCTCACGGTGCTGGTCATCGGCACCTTCCTGCAGATCGCCGTCGGCAACCTGCCCAAGGACGCCTCGTTCGGCCGCAGCGCCGTGCTGATCGTGGTGATCCTGGCGATCGTGGCGGCGGTCTTCTCCATCGGCATCGCCCTGGTGCCGGTGCTGTCGCAGATGGGGCGGTGATGTCGGCACTCTCCTTCCAGTCCCTTTCCAAGGCCTATCGCGGCAAGCGCGCCCTCGACGGGCTGACGCTCGACGTCGTGCCGCAAAGCTTCACCGTGCTGTGCGGGCCGCCCAAGTCCGGCAAGTCGGTGCTGTTCCGCCTGCTCGTCGGGCTGGAGAAACCCGATGCCGGCCGCATCCTGCTCTCCGGGCGCGACATCACCGACCTGCCGGCGGCGCAGCGGGCGATCGGCTATGTGCCGCAGAGCTTCGCGCTCTACCCCCACCTCACCGTCTATCAGAACATCGCCTATCCCATGACGCTCGCCCGCGCGCCGCAGGACGAGATCGCCCGGCGGGTGGACCGGGCAGCCGGCATCCTGTCGATCACGCATCTGATGAAGAAGACGCCGAACCAGCTCTCCGGCGGCGAGAAGCAGCGTGTGGCGGTGGCGCGCGGCCTGCTCAAGGACGCCGAGGTCTTCGTGCTCGACGATCCGCTGGTCGGCCTCGACTACAAGCTGCGCGAGCGCCTGATGGACGAGCTCAAGAGCCTGCGCGAGGAGCTGAAAGCGACCTTCGTCTACGCCACCTCCGACTCGCTCGAGGCCCTGACCATGGCCCAGCGCCTGGCCGTCTTCGACCAGGGCCGCGTGGTCGAGCACGACGAGGCGACACGCATCTACCACGACCCCGGCCACGCCCGTTCGCTCGACCTGATCGGCTTCCCCCATGCCAACCTGCTGCCAGGGAAGGTGCGCGGCAACCGGGTGGAGGCCGGCCCGCTGGCGCTGTCCCTGGCCGACGGCCTGCCGGCGACGGACGTGCTGGTCGGCCTCCGGCCGGAAGCGCTCAGGCTCGGCTCGGGCGGCGGCATCGACTTCGACGGCCGGGTCCGGCTGGTGGAGGATCTGGGCGGCGAGGCGGTGATCTATGTCGAGGCCGCCGGGCAGTCGCTGACGCTGAGCCTGCCGCTTTCCGGCCAGGCGACGCCGGGCTTCGACAGCACGGTGGCGCTGACGGTGGAACCGGCGGCGCTGATGCTGTTCGAGGCGTCCAGCGGCCGGCGGCTGGCGTTCCGGCCGGGCACGGCGTGAGGAGGAGGCCATGGCCGAGATCGTGATCGACCACGTCGTCAAGCGCTTCGGTGATTTCAACGCCGTCGACGACGTCGCCATGCGTTTCGCCGACGGCGAAGTCGCCTGCCTGCTCGGCCCCTCGGGCTGCGGCAAGACCACGCTGATGCGCATCATCGCCGGGCTCGAGCGCCCGACCTCCGGGCGCGTGCTGTTCGGCGGGCGCGATGTCACGCACCTGGCGCCGCGCCACCGCAATGTCGGCATGGTGTTCCAGTATCCGGTGATGTACCCGACCCTCTCGGTGGCCGAGAACATCGCCCTGCCGCTGCAGTACGACCGGGCGGTCACGGCCGCCGAGCGCAAGTCCCGCGTCGACGCGGTCCTCGACGTGCTCGACATCCGCGGCCTCGCCAACGCCTATATCGAGGACCTCGACGCCGGCAATCGCCAGAAGGTGGCGGTCGGCCGCGCGGTGGCCCGGCAGTCCGAGATCGTCCTGTTCGACGAGCCGACCACCAATGTCGAGGTCAACGCCAAGCTTGCGCTGATCCGCGCCTTCAAGGCGGTGACGCAGCGCCTGCGCCAGACCATCGTCTACGTCACGCACGACCAGACCGAGGCCATGACGCTCGCCGACCGCATCGCCCTGATGAAGAGCGGCAAGATCGTGCAGTACGACCGGCCGCAGGAACTCTACAACAACCCGACCACCGAGTTCGGCGGCTGGTTCCTCGGCAATCCCGGCATGAACTTCATCCCGGCCACGGTGGCGCAGGGGCGGATCAGCGCCGCGATCCTGACCGAAGCATTGCCGGCGCCGGGCGGCCTCAAGGCCGGGGCTGCCGTCACCGTCGGCATCCGGCCGGAGCTGGTGCGCATGCAGGGCGAAGCCGGGCCGGACACTGTGCCGGCGATCCTCACCGACCAGGCGATCGGCATCGCGGGACGCTACCTCACCAAGGCCCGGATCGGCGACGTGCTGGTCAAGGTCAACACCGAAGGCGTGCCGCCGGTCGCGCCGGGCGGCACCGTGCATTTGTCCGTGCCGCGAGCACGGTTGATGATCTTTGCCGACGGCACGCGCGTCGCGCCGTGACCGGGCACCAGCGGGACAGAACCATGCGCTACGACGTTTCCGTCATCGGTCTCTACATCCTCGACATCCTCGGCCGGCCGGTAAGCCGGATCCCGGATCGCGGCAATGTCGAATTCATCGACGAGATCCGGCTCACCGTCGCCGGCACCGCCGGCGGCACCGTGGTCGACACCGCCAAGCTCGGCCTCCGGAGCCTGGCGGTCGGCGCGGTCGGCGACGACGAGAAGGCGGACTTCGTGCTGGCGACGCTCGCCAAGTTCGGCGTCGACGTCTCGGCCATGCAGCGCCTCGCCGGCGTGCCGACCTCGGCCACCATCCTCAACGTGCGGCCGAACGGCGAACGCCCGGCCCTGCATGTGCGCGGCGCCTCCGACCATTTCGACGTGCCCGAGAGCCTTTACGACCAGGTGTTCGACGCGCCGATCGTGCATCTGGGCGGCACGGGCCTCTTGAAGCGGCTCGACGGCGAGCGCAGCCGGATCCTGCTCGAGGAGGCCAGGAAGCGCGGGCGCACCGTCACCTTCGACCTCATCGCCGCCAGCCGCGAGACCGTCGGCCTCGTCCTGCCGCTGCTGCCGCATATCGACTATTTCATGCCCTCGATCGAGGAGGCGCGCGACATGTCCGGCCGCTCGACGGTGGAGGACTGCGCCGCCTACTATCTCGACGCCGGCGCGACCTGCTGCGTGTTCACGCTCGGCGGCGAGGGCGCCTACTACGCCCATCGCGACGGCACCCGCATCAAGGCGCCCGCCTACGACATCGAGGTGACCGACACCACCGGCTGCGGCGACGCCTTCGACGCCGGCTTCATCACGGCGCTGCACCATCGCATGGATCCCGAGCAGGCGGTGCGCTTCGCCCAGGCGGCGGCCGGCCTCGTCGCCACCGGCCTCGGCTCGGACGCCGGCATCGTCTCCTTCGAGCACACGCTGGAGCGGATGCGCAGCTGGCGCATCAAGGGATAGCCTCGAAGGCTCCGGACCGTTCCGCCAGGTACGGTCCGGCGAGCCGGGTGACCCGCAGAGAGGGCGCCGCTACACCGCCACCGCCTGCTCGGTGCGCCCCCTCTGGCCGAAGACCTCGAGGTAGCGCTCGATCGCCGCCGGCTCGCCGGTTGCCTTGGCCAGGTTGTCGGAGAGCTTGACCGCCGGCATGCCGTCGACGGTGATGATCTTGCAGACCAGCGAGATCGGGTCGAGCACCGCGTTGGGGCGCGAGGCGCAGCCGCGGAAGTCGTTGGTGAGGTTGGTGCCCCAGCCGTAGCTGATGCGGATGCGGTTCGCGAACGCCTTGTGGGCGGCCTCGATGCTGTCGATGTCGAGGCCGTCGGAGAAGATGATCAGTTTTTCGCGCGGGTCGCGGCCGCGGGCGCGGTACCAGGCGATGATCTCCTCGCCGGCCTCGTGGATCGGCTTGGAATCCGGGCGCATGCCGGTCCAGTCGGACACCCAGTCGGGGGCGCGCTCGAGGAAGGCGGCGGTGCCGAAGGTGTCGGGCAGGACGATCAGGAGGTTGCCGTCGTAGAAGTCCTTCCACATCTCCAGCACCTTGTAGGGCGAGGCGCGCAGCGCCGCGTCATCGGCGCCGGCGAGCGCGGCATAGACCATAGGCAGCTCGTGGGCGTTGGTGCCGATCGATTCCAGGTCGTTGTTCATCGCCAGCAGCACGTTGGAGGTGCCGACGAAGGCGCCGCCGAGCCCCTCCTTCATGGCCTCGACGCACCAGCTCTGCCAGATGAAGCTGTGGCGCCGCCGGGTGCCGAAGTCGGAGATGCGCAGCCCCGGCAGCTTCTTCAGCCGCTCGATCTTGGACCAGAGCTTGGCCTTGGCCCGGGCATAGAGGATGTCGAGCTCGAAGCGCCCGAGCGCCCGGGTGGCGGCGCGCGACTTCAGCTCGTTGACGATGGCGAGCGCCGGCACCTCCCACATGGTGGCCTGGGCCCAGGGGGCGTCGAACTCGAGCACGTAGTCGCCGTTCTCGATGCGCAGGTCGTATTCGGGCAGGCGGAAGTCCTCCAGCCAGGAGAGGAAATCGGGCCGGAAGATGTGGCGCTGGCCGTAGAAGGTGTTGCCGGCGAGCCAGATCAGCTCGCGCTTGGTGAAGCGCAGGGTGCGGGCATGGTCGAGCTGGTCGCGCAGCTCGCCCTCGTCGATGATCGAGGCGAGGTTGACCGATCTGGTGCGGTTGATGACGGAGAAGCGGGTGCGGACGCGCTCGTGCCGGGCGTGGATCGGCTGCAGCATCAGGAGCTTGTAGAAGTCGGTGTCGAGCAGGCTGCGGACGATCGGGTCCAGCTTCCAGGTCCGGTCGTAGACGCGCTTGGCGATATCGATGTTGAGCACGGGCGGAAAGCCTCATCACCTCCGCAGGATACCCCTCCGCCGGCCGGGGCGGCGGCGCGCTGGGGTCCTGCAAAACCTCAAGGCCTTGGCAGGATGCGCGGGCCGGGACTGCATCCGCGCCCGGCATCGCTGCCGAACGGGAAAGAACCGAGCATCGGCGCATTTTCGAGCAAGATCAAGCGGTGAGGTGCCGCTCGATCAATGCCTTGGACGGCAAGCTGCCGCTTGCCTTTCGCGCATCGGAACGGCATGGTCGTGCCCCTTTGTTCCGGTCGTGCGTCCGACGCCGCGCGGCCGCACTCTCTATCCGGGACGCTCTCCATGAAGGTCACGCTCGAACGGACGGCTCTCTTGAAGACGCTGGGCCATGTCCATCGCGTCGTCGAGCGGCGCAACACCATTCCGATCCTGTCCAACGTGCTGCTGGTGGCCGAGGATGCCGCGCTCCGGCTGAAGGCGACCGACCTCGACCTGGAGATCGTCGAGTCCTCGCCCGGCGACGTCGCCATGGCCGGCGCCACCACCGTGCCGGCGCACACGCTCTACGACATCGTCCGCAAGCTGCCCGACGGCGCGCAGGTGTCGCTCGAGGGCGGCGGCGAGGCGACGCAGCTCGTCGTCCGTTCCGGGCGCTCGCGCTTCACGTTGCAGACCCTGCCGCCGTCGGATTTTCCGGATCTCGCCGCCGGCGAGTTCCCGCACCGCTTCGAGCTCAAGGCCGCCGACCTGCAGAAGCTGATCGAAAAGACCCAGTTCGCCATCTCCACCGAGGAGACGCGCTACTATCTCAACGGCATCTACCTGCACACGCTGGAGGTGGAGGGCGAGAGCCGCCTGCGCGCCGTGGCCACCGACGGCCACCGGCTGGCGCGGGTGGAACTGCCGGCGCCGGCCGGTTCCGCCGGCATGCCGGGCGTGATCCTGCCGCGCAAGGCGGTGGGCGAGATCCTCAAGCTCATCGAGGATCCCGAAGCGATGATCTCGGTGGAGCTGTCCTCGGCCAAGGTGCGCTTCACCGTCGGGCCCGTGGTGCTGACCTCCAAGCTGATCGACGGCACCTTCCCGGACTATGCCCGGGTCATCCCGGTCGGCAACGACAAGCGCCTGACGGTCGAGCGCGGCGATTTCGCCGCCGCCGTCGATCGCGTCTCCACCATCTCCTCCGAGCGTGGGCGCGCGGTGAAGCTCTCCCTGTCGGAGCGGCGGCTGGTGCTGACGGTGGTCAATCCGGATTCCGGCAGCGCGACCGAGGAGATCGAGGTCGACTACGACGCCGAGCCGCTCGATATCGGCTTCAACTCGCGCTATCTCCTCGACATCGCGGCGCAGCTCGACGGCGACACCGCCCTGCTGAAATTCGCCGACCCGGGCTCGCCGACCCTGGTGCAGGACCGCGAGGGCGCCGCGGCGCTCTATGTCCTGATGCCGATGCGGGTGTGAGGCCGGACGGCACGAGGCATTCGCGTCGGCGACCGAGAGAGCGTCCGGACCCTCCCTCCCGGCCGGAGAGGGGCGCATCTTGAGGGCCGGGCGAGACGAGCGGAGACAAGCCGAGGCGGGGCGGATGGGTCTTCCCTCCCGCTTGCGGGGAGGGATAAAGGGTGGGGGCCGTGGAGAACGAGGTACGCCCTATCCTGAAGGACCCCCACCCCCTCCCCTCCCCGCGAGGGGGAGGGGATCGGCCGGCGTCGCGCCTGATGTCTCGCGAACGACGTGTGAGCCGACACGGGTCCGGCCCGGAGAGCGGTGGCCGACGCCGCGTCTCGAGGCCTTGGCCGCCGACCACGCTTCAGGACCGATGTCCTCGCCCATGAGCCGAGCTGCCTGCATCACGCGCCTGATCCTGACGCGCTTCCGCTCCTACCAGGCGCTCGACCTTGCCGTCTCGACGCGGCTGGTGGCGCTCACCGGGCCGAACGGCGCGGGCAAGACCAACGTGCTGGAGGCCCTGTCGCTGCTCACCCCGGGGCGCGGCCTGCGCCGGGCCGACCTTGCCGACATGGCCAGCGAGGCCGGCGACGGCTCCTTCGCCGTGGCGGTGGAGGCTGACGGCGCGCTTGGGCCGGTGCATCTGGGCACCGGGCTGGAAGGAGGCCCCGAGCCGGGGCCGCGCAAGTGCCGGATCGACCGCCAGCCGGCCTCGTCCGCCGCCGCCTTCGCCGACCATCTGCGTGTCGTCTGGCTGACGCCGGCCATGGACGGGCTGTTCGCCGGCTCGGCCGGCGAGCGCCGCCGCTTCCTCGACCGGCTGGTGCTGGCGGTCGACGCCGGCCACGGCAGCCGCGTCAACGCGCTGGAGCGGGCGCTGCGCAGCCGCAACCGCCTCCTGGAGGAGCGCTCCGGCGACACGCGCTGGCTCGACGCCGCCGAGCATGAGGTGGCGGATCTCGCCATCGCCGTCGCCGCGGCGCGCGCCGACACGGTGCGCCGTCTCGCCGGGCTGATCGAGGAGGAGATCGATCCGGCCTCGCCCTTTCCCTATGCCCGGCTGGCGCTGGACGGGGCGCTGGAGAACGCCGTTCTGGAGGAGCCGGCGCTGGCGGTGGAGGAGCGCTACCGCAGGGCCCTGCGCGAGGCCCGCCCCCGCGACCGCGCCGCCGGCCGCACGCTGGAGGGGCCGCACCTCACCGACCTGATGGTGGTGCACGGCCCCAAGGGCCTCGCCGCCGACCGCGCCTCCACCGGCGAGCAGAAGGCGCTGCTGCTCGGCCTGGTTCTGGCCCATGCCCGGCTGGTGGCGCGCCTCGCCGGGCAGACGCCGATCATCCTGCTCGACGAGGTGGCGGCCCATCTCGACCCGGTGCGCCGCGCCGCGCTCTACGACCGGCTCGACGGCTTCGGCGCCCAGGTCTGGCTCACCGGCGCCGACCCCGCCGCCTTCGAAGCGATCCGCGGCCGGGCGCAGCTGATGGAGGTAGGCGAGGGGCGGATCCGGCCGCTGGAGTGAGGCTGGGCTTTCAGGCCCGTCCCGCCCGGATCCGGCTGAAATAGTCGTCGCCGCCGATCTGGCCGCCCTTGAGGGCGATCTCCAGGCCGTCGACGGCCGGGCGGTCGCCATGGGCGGTGCACAGCGGCGAGCCGGGGGTCTGGGGCAGGGGCAGGCGGGTGGTGAGGGCGACGACGTCGAGCTCGGCCAGCGCATGGCTGGAGGTGTCGCCGCCGGCGATCACCACCCGTCTCAGGCCGCCTCGCTCGACCAGGGCCCGCTGGATCAGGCCGAGGCCGGCGCCGATGGCGTGGCGCGCGCCCTCCGCCCGGTCCAGGTCGGCGCCGAGGTCGGTCTCGGGGCCGAGGGCGGTGTAGAGGATGGGGCTGCGGCCGGCGGCGAGGATGGCGAGGCCCTGCTCGACCGCCGTGGCCCGATGCGCCTCGTCGCCGCCGGCCAGCCGGCGCGGGTCGAGGGCGATGCCTTCGAAGCCGTCGGCCAGGGCATGGCGGATCTGGCGCTCGGTGGTCGGCGAGCAACTGCCGGAGACGACGGCGATGCGCTCGACCGCGCCCGGCGGCGCGAATTCGGCCCGGCCCGGCACCAGTCCGCTCCGTTGCCATTCGGTGAGCAGGGCATATTCGACGCCGGAGGCGCCGACGACGAACGGGCCGTCCTGGCCGCGAATGCGCCAGATCTGGCGGCCGGCGGCGGCCTGCGTCGCCGCGTCGGCGACGTCGAACAGCACGATCCCGGCTTCGCCCGCCAGCACGCGGTCGACCGCGCCGTCGATGTCGGCGGCCTGCAGCATGGCGAGGTCGACCAGCCCGACCGGAGTGGCGGTCTGCGCCTTCAGGTGCAGCCGCAGATCCGCCTCCGCCATCGGCGTGACAGGATGGCGGCTCATCACCGGGTGGCGGTCGATGCGGTGGACCTCGCCGCGATAGGCGGCGAAGAGATGGCCGAAGGCGGTGTAGCGCCCGAGCTGCGGCGTGCCGACCAGCAGCGGCACCCGGGCCTGGCCGAAGACGCCACGGCCGATGTCGATGGCCCGGCCGATGCTGCCGACGGTCGGGCTGGAATCGAAGGTGGAGCAGACCTTGTAGTGGCAGATGGCGGCGCCGAGCCCACGCAGCCAGGCGAAGGCCGGCGTCAGGTGCTCGTCCATCCAGGCCGGCGTCCGGCTGCGGCTGGTACCGGCGAGGCCGACGGCGCGGCAGTCGGCGAAGCGCCGGCGCTGCGCCTCGCTCGGCCGGCGCGTGAACAGCACCGTGGGCACGCCGCGCGAGGCCAGCGCCTCCATGGCGTCGGTGGAGCCGGTGAGGTCGTCGCCGTAGTAGGAGATCAGCAGGTCGCCCGTCCGTTCCTGGTCAGGCATCGCCCGCTCCTCCGCCGAACTTCGCCAGCGACTGGGCCAGCTCCGGATGCTCGCGCGCATAGGCTTCGAGGGGGATGCCGGCGACCGCGGCCTCCCAAGCCTGGCGGACCGCCCGGACGCCGGCGGCCGGGCCGCCGGGATGGCTGACGACGCCGCCGCCGCACAGGTAGAGCAGATCCTGCGTCCTGCCGGTGCGGGCATAGGTGGCCGGCGCCTGGCCGCCCCATTGCCCGGAGCAGACCACGGGCAGGGCGCGGTCGTCCGGCGAGAACAGCGGCGCGGTCACGGCCGCGAAGGAGCGCAGGAAGGACTCGTCGCTCTCCCAGTACTTGGCGCCGATGCCGTTGATCTGGAACTGGTCGACGCCGAGCAGCCGCCAGAACTGCTGGTAGACCGAGAAGTCCATGCCGAGGCCGGGGTGGCGGGTCAGGATGTCCCAGCCGTTGCGATGGGCGTGCAGGGCGAGGCGCGAGCGCCGGCGCAGGAAGGCCATGCCGCCGAAGCCGATCGAGTTGATGTTGATCACCGCGCAATTGCCGCCCGCCTCGGCGACGAGGTCGTGATTGCGCATCATCACGTCGGGATCGGCATGCGAGATGCCGAAGGCGTACATCACCTTGGCGCCGGTCTTCTGCTCGCGGTCGAGGATGATCGGCATGATCGCCTTCACCCGGTCGGCCAGGCTGGAATAGGCCGGGCTCATCAGCTTCTCGTCGTCCTTGATGAAGTCGACGCCGGCCGCGACCAGCTCGCGCACCATCGCGGCGGTCTCGGGCGGGCGCAGGCCGAGGGCCGGCTTGACGATCGAGCCGATGATCGGCCGGCCGCGGACGCCGGTCAGGGCGCGGCTGCCGGCGACGCCGAACTGCGGCCCGGGCCAGGCGTCGCGGAACTCCGGCGGCAGCCGCATGTCGACGATGCGGATGCCGGAGAAGCCGCGGATCGAATAGACCCCGCCGACGGCGATGGTCATCAGCGCGGCGAGATCGGTGCCGACCGCCTCGATCGGGAACTCGATGTCGGCGTCGGCCCGGTGGAAGGGACCCGGCCCGGCCTGCGGGAAGGACGGCACGGGCGCCGGTTCCAGCGGCCGCAGCGCCACGACGCGGGCGGCGACGCGCGCCTTGAGCTCGGGCGTCTCGCCGGGCAGGGCGACGAAGGTGCCTGTCGACTGGTCGCTGGCGATCTTGGCGGCGAGCGCGGCCACGTCGCCGGCGGTCTCGATCCGATAGGTCAGCCGGATGGTGGAGCTGGACATGCGCGGGACGGTCAGGCCTGTTGACGTGCAACTGGTATGATGAGTATACGTTTGCATTGCGAAAATCAAACCGGAATTCGCATTTGCCTGTGCGACGGCGGCAATGCCATCCTCGCGGCGGCCGATCCTGCTGCTAAGGATCGGGCCGCGTCACCTGCCTGGACGTTCGCCCATGTCCCTCACCAACGAGCACATCATTCGCCGGAAGCTGTCGGACGAGGTGTTCGACCGCCTCAAGGCGATGATCGCCGGCGGCGAGCTCCAGCCCGGTGACGCTATGCCCTCCGAGCGCGACCTCATGGAGCGTTTCGGCGTCGGCCGGCCGGCCATCCGCGAGGCCATGCAGGCCCTGAGCAATATCGGGCTCCTGACCATCTCCCACGGCGAGCGGGCCCGGGTGCGCCAGCTCACGGCCCGGTCGATCGTGCAGCAGGTCGACATCGCGGCCCAGATCATGCTGTCGACCTCGCCGGACTCGCTCGGCCACCTCAAGCAGGCCCGGCGCTTCTTCGAGCGGGAGATGGTGCGCGAGGCCGCGCTCCGGGCGAGCGACGCCGACATCGCCCGGCTGCGCGAGACGCTGGAGCGCCAGCGCGGCCATCTCGGCGACGCCGAGGCCTTCATCGCCGCCGACATGCAGTTCCACGCCCAGATCGCGGCGATCTCCCGCAACCCGATCTATGCGGCGGTGAGCGAGGCGATGCTGGGCTGGCTCAAGCAGTACCACACCGACCTCCTGATCTGGACCGGCAAGGAGAAGCTCACCCTGTCCGAGCACAACGAGATCATCGGCGACATCG
This sequence comes from Labrys sp. Lb11, assembly GCF_057554225.1. Lineage (NCBI taxonomy): Bacteria > Pseudomonadati > Pseudomonadota > Alphaproteobacteria > Hyphomicrobiales > Xanthobacteraceae > Labrys > Labrys sp. Lb11. The sequence goes on along the minus strand of NZ_BAAJOT010000004.1, from coordinate 8,698 downwards.
CCCGGCACGACCCCGACGCGGCCGAACTGGCCATGCTCAGGCACCTCGACCGCTCGGCCGCGCTCTACACCCACCAGCCGGCGCCGCCGCGCCCGTAGGCGCGGTCAGCCGCGCAGGCGCTTCAGCCAGGCCCGGGCCGGCGCCAGGACGAGACCGGTCACCGGGATGAGGACGGCGCCGACCGCGAGGCCGAACAGGCCGGCGCCGGCGGCGGTCACCAGCCAGCGGGCGAGGCCGGCCGCCGGGGCGAGGACATGGGCCGCCGCTTCGGCGGCAGCCTCGATGGCATGGGCGAGGCCGGACAGGCCGTAGCCCTCCAGCCCGTGCAGGATGATGCCGCCGCCGACCCAGACCATCGCCGCGGTGCCGACGACGGCCAGGATCCTCAGGAGGACCGGCATGCCCAACACCAGCCCCCGGCCGATGCCGCGCGACAGCCGGCCGGCGAGCGAGGCGGAGGTGCTGCGGGCGAGCGCCACGCCGGCGTCGTCCCCCTTCACGATCAGGCCGACGACACCGTAGACCGCGACGGTGATGCCGATCCCGACGAGGGCCAGCACAAGGGCCTTCTGCCACAGGCCGCCCTCGGGCAGGGCGGCGAGGGTGATCGCCATGATCTCGGCGGAGAGGATGAAGTCGGTCTTGACGGCGCTCGCCACCTTCGCGTCCTCGAGAGTCTTGGCGTCGACCGCCGCGGCGCCGAGGCCGGCCTCGTGCGCATGCGCCTCATGCGGGACCAGCGCCTCGTAGACCTTTTCGGCGCCCTCGTAGCTGAGATAGGCGCCGCCGATCATCAGGAGCGGCGTGATGCTCCAGGGGGCGAACAGGCTGAGCACCAGCGCGGCCGGCAGCAGGAACAGGAGCTTGTTGCGCAGCGACCCCAGGGCGATCTTGCCGACGATCGGCAGCTCGCGCGCGGCGGCGAAGCCGACGACGTAGCGCGGCGTGACCGCCGCATCGTCGATGACCACGCCAGCCGCCTTGGCGCCGGCCTTGGCCGCCTGGCCGGCGACGTCGTCGAGCGAGGCGGCCGCGACCTTGGCGATGGCCGCGACGTCGTCCAGCAATGCGATCAGCCCGATGCTCATCCCGTTCCCCCGGCGCCCGCGCTTCATCGGCAGCCGGAGCGGCAACGTCAAGTCTCCCGGTGGCGCGGGCTGCCGCTGCCGGTGGGAGCCGTTGCCGGCCGGGCACGGTCCTCACATCACGGCGAGGATGTACAGCACCGCCGACAGCAGCGGCGCCACCGTGCGGACATGGTTCCACAGCGTCCAGTCGGCGAGATAGCGGGCCCACAGCGAGGCGGCTTCCGGCGTGCCGGGCCGGACCGCGGCCAGCGCGTCGTTCAGGGGCACGTTGCAGGCCATGGTCACGCCGACGCAGCCGACGAGGTAGAGCAGGCCGGCGGTGACGACGAGCAGGCCGCTGCCCGGGCCCCACCAGACGCTGCCGGCCGCCAGCGCCAGGGCGAGGATGCCGGTGCCGAGAAAGGCGGTCAGGAAGGCCGGGTTGAGCACGGTGACATTGATCGACTGCATGGCGGCGACGCCCTGCTCCGGCGGCAGGCGGCCGAGCGCCGCCATCACGAAGGTGGAGAAGGCGAAGAAGATGCCGGCGACGAGGCCGCTGCCGACGGCGGCGGCCACGAGCAGGACGGGAATGCTGCGCTCAAGCATGGCGGGGGCTCCAGATGCCGGTGGCCGCGGTGCGGGAGACATAGTCGGAGGGGGCGCCGACCGTCGCCGCCGCTCCCGGCACGGCCAGATCCGGCTGGAAGGCGACACAGGCCGCCGTCGCGCCGCGCAAGGCCGGCCCCCGGCTCGTCCGGTCGTCCCGGTCGAAGCGCGGTGCGCCGCCGCGCGAGCCGATCCGGACCGCGTACCCGACCTGCCGCAGCCGCTCCGCCACCCGCCGGCCGGTCTTGCCGGTGCCGCCGCGCACGAGGACCGGGCCGATCCGCGGAGTGCGATTTGCCATTGCCGCCTCCATCGATTAACATGAGCAATACTCACATTCTTAAATGTGATAAACTCTCATATTCAGATCGTCAAGAGCGGATGTCAGGACCAGGAGAACCCGTATTGGCCGATGCCCGAGACCGTGGCGCCGAGACGCCGGCGGCCGCGCCGCGCCGCGCGCCGGCACAGCAGCGCAGCCGCGAGCGGCTGGAGCGCATCCTTGCCGTGGCCTCGGGCCTGATCGCGGAGAAGGGCAGCGACCTCCTGCGCATGAGCGAGGTGGCGGAGCTGGCGGGGATCTCGATCGGCTCGCTCTACCAGTATTTTCCGGACAAGGGCGCGCTCGTCCGCAGCCTGGCCGAGCGCTATCACGCGGCGAGCCGCAGCTGCATCGCCGAGGCGCTGGCGCCAGTGCGCGACGCCGAGAGCCTGTGCGCCGCCTTCTCCGGCCTGCTCGACCAGTATTACGGCTTGTTCCTGGCCGAGCCGGTGATGCGGGACATCTGGTCGGGCATGCAGGCGGACAAGGCGCTGATGGCGATCGAGCTCGCCGAAAGCCGGGCCAATGCCGCGCTGCTGGCCGAGGCCATGGCGCGGGTCCATCCGGACGTCCCGTCCGAGCGGCTCGCCGCCGCGGCGCTGCTGATCTGGCAACTCGGCGAGGCCGCGATGCGGCTGGCGATCTCGCTCGACCGCCGCGAGGGCGACGCGGTGGTCGAGGCCTTCCGGCGGATGACGTTGCGCGAGCTGGCGCGGCCCTGAAGCGCCCGGCCGCGAGGGCCGGGCGAAGCAGCTTCAGGGGCTGTCTCGAAAGTCGGCGGCTCGGCTCGCTCGGTCTTTTCGCCGCCCGGCGCGTCGCCGCATCGGGCCGGTATCCCCGATGCTGGCGACGAGCAGCGCCTGCCGGATCGACGGGCATCCCCAAGCAGGTTCTCGTGAACCTGCCCGCACTGTTGAGGCTGCCGAGGCGATCCCCAGCCGCCGATTGTCGAGCCGGGCTTTCAGACGAGCAGGAAGTCGCCGGCCGCCAGGCTGGAGACGCCCTTGAGGAACGCGATCAGGACCGGCTCGGAATTGCCGCCGGCGCCGTCCGCGTCGAACCAGAGCTGACGGCTGTCGGTCTCGAAGACGAAGGTCGCGGCGTGGGTCTTGGCGACGTTGGTCAGGCCGTTCTCCAGCCGGAAGTCGGCGGCGCCGGCAAGGCCGAACTCGCTGAGCGTGATCTGCAGATGGTCCTCGCCGCGCTTGAAGTCGGTGATCGTGTCGACGCCTCGGTTGGGAGCGGTGGGAGGGAAGCCCCAGTCAAAATCGATCGGGCAAGAGAAGTCGAACACGTCCCGGCCGAGACCGCCGGTGAGCGTGTCGGAGCCGGCCTCGCCACGCAGGACATCGTCGCCCGCCCTGCCGTCGAGCACGTCGTCGGAGTCGCCACCGCGGAACGTATTGGCGCTGGCGTCGCCGAGGATGATATCGTCGCCTTCGCCCCCGTGAATGATCTCGAAATTCACCACGGTGTCGTGCAGCAGGAGGCCGTCATTGCCGGCCTGATCGGCGAGGTCGAGCTTGAACCCGTGTCCTCGTCCCGCGAAACCGTAGACGCGGAGCGTGTCTATGCCTGTGCCGCCATCATAGAGATCGGCCTCCTGGTAAGACGGGTCGATGTAAATGGTATCGTTGCCGGCATCGCCATAGAGCCTGTCGGCGCCGGCCTCATCGTGCAATACGTCGTCGCCGGAGCCGCCGCGCAATGTGTCATTGCCGGTCCCCCCGATCAGGAAGTCATTGCCGCCGCCCCCGATCATCACGTCGTTGCCCGCGTTCCCGTGGAGCGTGTCGGAGAGGGCGCCTCCCGTGACGCGATCGGAGCCGGAGCCACCGTGGAAAACCAGTTTCTCGAAGCCGTCGGCATGGCCGCTGCTGAGATCAAACAGGCCGGTGCTGAAGGTGATTCTCTCCTGGACGAGGCTACCCGCGAATTCGAGGTGCAGTGTATCGATGCCGGCACCGCCACTGGCAATGTCGCCGCGCCCGATGAACACGGCGTCGTCGCCGCTGCCGCCGGATATTCTGTCGACCGCCGTGTCCCCCAAACCCTGGAAGTCCCAATTGGTATAGGCATAGAGCCGGTCGTCTCCCGCGCCGCCGTCAAGAACATCGGAGCCCTCGTCGCCGTAGAGCGTATCGGCGCCGAGCCCACCCACAAGCGCGTCGTTGCCGTCGCCGCCGTAGAGCTTGTCCGAGCCGTCCTCGCCGAAGAGCCGGTCGTTGCCGCTGCCGCCGTCGACAAGGTCATTGCCGCCGCCGGCATGGATGATGTCATTGCCTCCCCAGCCGGAAAGGGCGTCATCGAATGCATGCCCCGTGAACCGGTCGCTGAACTCGCTGCCGCTCAGTTCATACCGCTCGACGTTCCTGATGGTCGCGCCGCCGGGCAGCGAGACGGTCGTCAGCGGATCGCCCGCGACGAAGGTGACGCCCCGCGAGCTGCTGGAGAAATAGACGCGAAGCGTGTCAATGCCGCTGCCGCCGTCGATAGTGTCCCCTTCGAGCCCGGCAAGGCCGGAGATAAGGTCATCGCCGGCGCCGCCGCTGATGCGGTCGGCCCCAAGGCCGCCGGAGAGGAAATCCTCGCCGCTCCCGCCGTCGAGGATGTCGTTGCCATCGCCGCCATACAGGCTGTCACGACCGGCGTCGCCGTAGAGGTGGTCGCTGCCGGCATCGCCATAGAGATCGTCGTTGCCATAGCCGCCTCGAAGGGTGTCGTTGCCGGCCAGCCCGTATAATTCGTCGAAATTGATGGTGCCGATGATCGTGTCGTTGCCGGGAGTGCCGACTCTCTTAGCCATGTCCGTGTCCTGCTGCGATTCGATGGATTGCGTAGCGTTCGATTTTGATCGACGTAACATATTTCCCACATGCATGCAAATTTAATCAATAATATCGATTTATACTGTAATGCTTAACGACAATATTGTGTGTAATATTACATGTAATCTTACAATTGCGGGGGTACCAAAGAAATTCATAGTGAAGCATCCGTCGATCCTCAGCGCATAGCACCCGTTGGTGCCCCCTTCCGCGACAGCCGCGGACATGCAAACGCCCGCCCGGCCGAGGCCGAGCGGGCGTGTCTCCGAGGCATTCCACCTCGCCCGTGACTTCGACGCCGCGCCGCCGTTCAGACGAGCAGGAAATCGCCGGCGGCGAGGCTCGCGACGTTGTTGAGTGTTGCGATCAGCGTCGGGCCGTCATTGCCGGCGCCGTCGGCGTCGAACCAGAGCCGATGGGTGTCGGTTTCGAAGACGAAAGTCGCAGCATTGGTCCTGGCGGTGTTGGCCGTGCCGGTCTCCAACCGGAAGTCGGCGGCGTCGGCAAGGCCGAACGCGTTCAACGTGATCCGCAGGCGGTCGTCGCCGTGCCTGAAGTCGGTGATGGTGTCGCCGGCCCAGAGCGAGCCGAAGCCGTCGAAGGCGAAGATGTCCTTGCCCAGGCCGCCGGTGAGCCTGTCGGCGCCCTCGCCGCCGCCCAGGATGTCGTCGCCGGCCCCACCGTCGAGCACATCGTTCGATCCGCCGCCAAAGAAGGTGTTGGCAGATGCGTCGCCGATGATCATGTCGTCTGCGTCACCTGCCTGGATGACTTCGATATTTTGCACGATGTCGTGCAGCAGCATGCCGTCATTGTTGGCCTGGTTGGTGAGGTCGAGCCGGATCGAGCCCTCCGGCACAGCGAGCGTATCTACACCCGTGCCGCCGTCGAACAGATCGGCATCGGTGTCGAAGTTCGAGAGGGTGACGATGTCGTCGCCCGAGTCGCCATAGATCTTGTCGGCGCCGGCATCGTCCTCGATCTTGTCGTTGCCCGCGCCGCCCCGCAGCCGGTCATTGCCGTCGCCGCCCGCCAGGGTATCGTCGCCGCCGCCGCCGACCAGCACGTCATTGCCATCGCCACCCTCAAGGGTGTCGGACCGAGCCGCGCCGGTGATGCGGTCGGCTCGGGAGCCGCCGCTGAACTCAAGGTTTTCGAAGCCGTCGGCGCTGCCACCGCCGCTGAGTGTGATCTGCGCCGTGTTAAAGACGAGGACCTCGCCGACCGTGCTGGCGCTAAAATTCAGGACCAGCGTATCGATGCCAGTGCCGCCATGGGCAATGTCGCCGCGGCCGATGAGCACGCGATCGTTGCCGCTGCCGGCATCGATCCGGTCGATCCCGTCGTCCCCGAAAGGCCACTCATAATCGTTGCCGTAGATCACATCGTCGCCGGCGTCGCCGAAGAGCCGGTCGTCCCCCGAGCCGCCGTGGATCGTATCGTTGCCGCCGCCGCCATGGAGGACATCGTTGCCTTCGTGGCCAAAGAGCCCATCATCGAGGGCATGGCCGGTGATCCGATCGGCGAAGTGGCTGCCGCCGATGCCGTATCGTTCGACATTGACCAGAGTCGCGATCCCGAGGATCGAGACTTTGGCGGCCGGATCGGCTGCCGCGAAGGTGACGCCCGTGGCACGGTCAAGGAAAGATGTCGTAAATATATCGATGCCGCTGCCGCCGTCGATCGCGTCACCGGTCAACTCGCCGCTCCAGACCCTGATCGTGTCGTCGCCGTCGCCGCCGAGAAGCCTGTCGGCCCCCCCGCCGCCGTTCAGGTTATCGTCGCCGCCGCCGCCATCGATCAGATCATTGCCGTCGCCGCCATCCAAGCTGTCGTTGCCCGATTCACCGTACAAAATGTCCCGGCCGTCGTCTCCCCAGACGTCGTCATTGCCGTAGCCGCCTCGAATCGTGTCGTTGCCGCCCAGGCTCCACAGATAGTCGTCCTCGTAAGTGCCGGTAATCGTGTCGTTGCCGAACGTGCCGATAATCGTCGCCATAACCATGTCTCGTAGCTGAGTTAGGGCTGGACCATATGCCTTGCGTAAGGTCATTATGCAATCCGATACGCGCCTCACGGAGGCACAAGCGCCACGATCAATTGAAGCATCGAATTCCCGGACGAATCCTTATAATCGCCGCGCGGTCGCCTCGTGCACCAGCCTGGCAGCCGCAATGTCCTCCACGGCAAGGCCGACCGATTTGAACACGCTCAGGCGGGCGCCGGCGGGCCTCGGCCTGGCTCCGCTGAGAATCTCGCCGGCTTCGGCGTAGATCGGCGCTCCGGACAGGATGACGTCGCCGGCCTCGCGCGAGTCGACCACCAGCGCGCCCGACGTCATCGCCTCGTCGTCGAGCTCGCGCCAGGTCGGGCGGACGGCGCCGACCGCGTTCACATGGGCGCCCGGCTTCAGCCAGGCTCCGCGCAAGACCGCCTCGCGGGCGGCGGTGGCCACGACCACGACATCGGCGTCCCGCACCGCGGCCTCGGCATCCGGCGCCGCCTGCGCGTCGTGCCGTTCGGCAAAGTGTTTCGCATGCGCGCTGTTCGGGCTCCAGACCCGCACCTGGCCGAAGCGGCGAACCCGCGACAGGGCCTCGAGATGGGCGCCCGCCTGCACGCCGCTGCCGAGCAGCGCCAGGATGCGGCTGTCCGGCGCGGCCAGATATCTGGTCACGGCCGCCGAGACGGCCGCCGTCCGCATCTCGGTGATCAGGCGGCCGTCCATGACGGCCAGCGGTTCGCCGGTGCCGGTGTCGAGCAGCAGGATCATGGCGAGGTGGGTGGGGATGCCCGTGCCGGCATTGCGGGGGTAGAAGCTGACGAGCTTGAGACCCATCACGTCCGGCTCGACGGCCGGCATGATGCCGAGATAGCGCCTGTCCTCCTCGATCGTCAGCACGCTGCGCAGGGGCTGCAGCACGCGGCCGGCGGAAAAGGCGGCAAGCGCCGACTCCATGGCTGATATCAGCGGGTCCCAGCCCAGGACGGCCCGGACATCCTCTTCAGCCAGGTAGCGCATCGTCCGCGTCTCCAGGTCCTGTCCCGCCGCATGGCAGCGCCCGGCGGCGAAGCGAGCGGTCATCGACGGTCCGGGCGATGACCGGGCTCATGATGAACCTGCGCGTGTCCCTGGAGAAGAGCTGCGATGCTGATCTCCTGCGCGAGGCGATCGGCGATGGAGGTCGAGATGGGCCCCTCCACGGCAAAGCGACCCGCCCAGGGGTAGCTGGGCGGGTCGCCTGCCAGGTGGGAGCGTATCGTCCGGTGCCGGCAGGCCGCGTCACCACGGTTGCCATCGACATCAACAAACGGCGGACGGGGTGTCCGGTGGCGGCGGCCAGATAGCCGCATCTCGGATGATTTTTCGTATTACAGAAATTTTGTGCTCCCTCGCTCTTGGTTTTTTTCTGAAAATCAGAAATTATCGAAACGCCCGAAGCCGGCGCGCGCCGGCTCCGGCGTGTTCCGCCCGTCCGGTCGTGTCGGCCGGACGCCCGCCACCCCGCAGCCTCGCGAGGCGCCATGCTGCCCTTCACCCCCCGCCGCAATCCCTTCGGCCTGAACGAGCTGCGCATCGGCCATGCCGCCGTGCCGCGCGGCGGCGTCGACGACGCCGACATCCTGCAGGACCTGCGCGACGCCTTCGCCAGCGACCTCGACCGCTGCCTGCAATGGCTCTACCGGCGCGGCCGCGACTTCCGCTTCGCCGCCGACGTCGAGCTCGACCCGCGCGAACTGGTCGAGCTGGTCCGCCGGGATCTCGAGGAGCAGTGCCTGGCGCCGATCGACGCGCGCATCGAGGCCCTCGGCCATGCCGCGCCGCCCGCCGTCGCCGGCCGCACCCGGCCCGGCCTGCACGGCGCCGCGCC
>NZ_BAAJOT010000003.1:0-1012832 GCF_057554225.1 Labrys sp. Lb11 | reverse complement strand
GCCATGCCGTCCCCCTCGCTGGAGGGGACCTTGTCCTCGCCGCCGGCCTCGTTGGTGCCGCCCTGGTGCTCCGTGCCGGCGACGGAGGCGGCGTTGCCCTGCACCTTGTCGTCGCCTGCGCCCTCCGCCCGCTGCTTGAGCAGGGCCAGCACCAGCGCCCGGTTGGCGAGGGCGTCGGCATCGTCGGGGTTGCGCCTCACGGCGAGGTCGTAGGCCTTGGCCGCCAGGGCGAGGTTGCCGTTGCGGGCGAAGGCATTGCCGAGATTGTAGGCGGCCTCGGCGCTGCGGGTGCGGGTGAGCTCGGCCGCCGCCTCGGCGAAGCGGCCGGCCTGGTAGAGCGCGACGCCGCGCCAGGCCGGATCCTGCAGCACCGTGGCGGCTGCCGACGGCAGGCCCATGGCCAGCAGCAGCCGCCCGCCGCGGTCCGCGCCGGAGAGGGCAGCAACACCGGCGACCAGCACGGCGGCGCCCGTCATGATGAGGCCGTTCATGGCCGCCTCCGGAACAGAGCCAGCAGCGGGATGGCGGCGAGCACCAGCCCGGCGCGGCCGAGGTCGCGCCACACCAGCGCGGCATAGCCGCTCGGACCGAGCCGCTCGGCGGTCGAGACGCCGGCCGCAGCGACCACCGGACCCGGGTCGAACACATCGGCGAGGCGGCCGCCGCCGGCCGCCGCCAGCCGGGCCGCGGCGGCGCGGTCCGGCTCGGGCGCTTCGGCGGGTCGTTGCGGCGCCGGCGCGAACAACACATGCAGCCGGTGGCCCGCCCCGGCCAGGGCCTTCGCCGCCGCGGCGGCGGCCGCATCGATGCCGCCGCCGTCGGAAACCAGCACGACGTCGCCGCCGAGCGTGCCGGCGTCGGCCAGCAGCGCGCCGGCGAGGGCGACGGCGCGGGCCGGCCGGCTGCCGCCGTCAGGCACAAGGTCGCCGGTCGCCGCCAGCAGCAGCGGCCGCAGCGTGGCGCGGTCGGCGCTGAAGTCGGCGGCGAGATAGGCGTCCCCGGCGAACAGCACGAGAGCCGCCTGGCGCGAGCCGGCAGCCTCGGCCACCTGCATGGCCGCGAGCCGGGCCTCGGGCAGGGCGCCGCCCTCGGCCAGGGAGCGCGAGGTGTCGAGGGCGATCACCAGCCCGTCGAGGTTGCGGAAGGTGTTCGCCTCGGGCCGCTCGAGCGCCGGGCCGGCCAGCGCCGCCGCGATCGCCGCGGCCGCGAGCAGCCAGGGGGAGAGCGCCAGGCCGCGCCGGGCGGCCGCGACCACGGCGCCCCGCCGTTCCAGCGCCGCCATCAGGCCGGGATCGACGGCGCGCCGCCAGTCGCCGATGTCGCCGCGGCTGCCGGCGAGCCAGGCGAGGACGAGCAGCAGCGGCGGCGCAACCAGCCAGAGCGGGCGCAGCAGGGCGATGTCGGCGAGGCCGGTCATGCCCGCCTCCACAGCGGCAGCGTCGGCAGGCCGCCCTGCACGAAGAAGCCGGCGAGGCAGAGCAGCAGCGCCAGCGCCGCCGGCCAGGGCCAGAGCTCGCGCGCCACCGAGACCGCCGCCGCCGGCATGTCGCCGGCCTCCATCCGTTCGATCGCTGCCGTCACCGCCTGCAGATCTCCGGTGCTGCGGACGCGGAAGGCCTGGCCGCCGCTGGTGCCGGCGATGTCGCCGAGCGCGGCCTCGTCGACGACATCGGCGGCGTCGGGACCGGAGCCCGCCCCGTCGCCGAGCGCGATGGTGTGGACGCGGATCGCCAGGGCCCGGGCGAGCTCGGCGGCGGCATGGGCGCTGACGGCGCCGGCGGTGTTGGTGCCGTCCGACAGGAGCACGACAAGCCGGGTCGGCGCGGCCGAGTCCTTCAGCCGCTTCAGCGCCAGGCCGAGCCCGTCGCCGATGGCGGTGGAGCGGCCGAGCATGCCGATCTCCGCATTCTTCAGGGCGCTCTCCACGGCGGCGAGGTCGAAGGTCGGCGCGGCGGCGAGCTGGGCTTCCTCGGCGAACAGGACGAGGCCGATTCGGTCGCCGGCGCGGCGGCGGAGGAATTCGGTCGCCACCGCCTTGACGGCGTCGATGCGCCGGGCCGGGCGGCCGTCGAGGGTGAAATCCCGCGCTTCCATGCTGCCGGAGAAGTCGAGTGCCAGGATGATGTCGCGTCCGCTCATCGGCAAGGCCGCGTTCGGCATCACCGATTGCGGGCCGGCCATGGCGATCACCAGGGCAATCCAGGCCGCGGCCGCGAGGGGCAGGCCGGCATCCGCGGCGCCGCGGCGCCGCGGTGCCGCGGCGGTATCGCCGACCAGGGAGGCCGGCACGCGCAAGGCCCCGAGAGCGGCGTGACGCCGGCGCAGCAGCAGCCGGACCAGCAGCGGCAGGGGCAGGGCCAGCAGGGCGAGCGGCGTGGCGAAGCCGAGCATGTCAGGCCCTCGCGCGCCGCAGCAGCCGGCCGAGCGCGGCTCCGGTGGCGTCGGGATCGACGCGGCCGGGCGGCCGGTAGAGGGCGTCGCCATAGACCTGGCCGTCGCCGGCGGTGAAGAAGTCCGTGGCGAAGGTCGCGTCGAGCTGCGCCAGCCAGGCGTCGCTGCGCGCCCGCGCCGCTTCTGTTCCCGCGGTGGCGGCGATGTAGCGCCGTAGCGCCGCGGCCTGGACGGCGAGCCTCTCGCCATCCGGCAGGCAGCCGGAGCGCGCCAGGGCGGCAAGCGCCTCGCCGGCGGGCGAACGGCGGCGGGCGAGGCGCGTGCGCACGCCCATCACGGCAAGGACGAGCAGGGCGCAGGCGATCCCGGCCGCGGCCGCCAGCGCCAGCGTCTCCGGCAGCGAGGAGGGCGGCGGTGGCGGCAGGTGGATCGCCCTCAGGGCGGCGAGCGGGTCAGTCGAGGTCGCCATGAAACTCCCCGAAGGCATGCATCTGCCGTTCCGGCGGCAGCTCCGCATCGAAGCGCACGGCCCGGGCGCCGAGGGCCCGCAACGCCGCGATCCGGTCGTCGCCGGCCGGGGCATCGCCGCGATGCACGGCATGGACGCCGCGGCGGCCGTCCAGCGTCAGGAAGGGGTAGCGTCCCGGCGGGGCCTTGCGCTCGAAGGCGTCGCTGATCAGCGCGAAGCGCAGGTCGAGGCGGTGGCCGATGCGCCGGGCCTCGGCCTCGAACCCCTCGCCCGGCGGTTCCAGGCCGGTGGCGGCGATGATCGTGCCGCCGCGCTGCAGCAGCGAGGCGGCCATGCCGAGCGCTTCGACCAGCGGCTGGACACGGCCGGCAGCCGCGGCGAGGGCCTCGCCATGGGCGCGGTGCAGGCCGCCGATCACCGCCAGCATGGCGCGGTCGCCGAGCGCCGGGCGGACGAGCAGCGGCTCAGGGCCGCCGATCGCAAGCAGCGCCACCTTGCCGCCGACGCCGACGGCTCGCCAGCCCGCCAGGGCGAGGATCTCGGCCGCGGCCACCGAGCGGAAGGCGCGGCGGGTGCCGAACAGCATCGCAGGCCGGAAATCGGCGAGCAGCAGCGTGGTCAGTTCCTGCTCGTTGCGGAAGGTGCGGACATGCGGCACGCCGGTGCGGGCGGTGGTGTTGCGGTCGATATGGCGGATGTCGTCGCCATGCGCCCACAGGCGGATGTCGTCAGGCTCGCTGCCGCGGCCGCGGCGGCGCGTGACGATCGGCCCGGGTCGGGCGGTGGTCCGGTCGGCGCGAGCCAGGCGCGGCCGCGTCACCAGGTGGCGCAGGCGCAGCAAGGCCTCGGTGTCGATCGATGCCCCGTCGGCCAGCTTCATCGCGGGCGGGTCCGGGGCGCGGAAGACCCTTCGCCCGGCCGGGAGAGGGGCAGGGGCGAGGGGCCGGGCCTTCCAGAAGCAGGACCGGATCCGGGCGGCAAGGCTCGATCCGTCCAGCCTCGTTCGGGACCGTCCAACCCCTCGCCCCGACCCCTCACCCGGTCGGGAGAGGGGATTCTCGGGACCGGCGAGCCCGCCTTGCCTTTCCATGGCTTGCCGCCGTGCGGCTGCAGCCAGGCTCTGGTCTTGGCGCCCATCGTCTCCTCCTCAAAGCGGCGCGACGTGGTCGAGGATGCGGGCGACGAGCCCGCGGGCGGTCTCGCCCTCCGCCTTGGCGCGCCACGTCAGGCCGAGGCGGTGGGCGAGGATGTCGGGGGCGAGGTCGCGGACGTCGTCCGGCGTGGCGTAGGCACGGCCTTCGAGATAGGCGCGGGCCTTGGCGGCGGCGGCGAGCGACAGGGTGCCGCGCGGCGAGACGGGATGCTCGATCGCGGCGCGCACGGCCTCGCCGGCCGAGCCGTCGCGCGTCGCCATCACCAGGCGGACGACGTAGTCCTTCAGCGCCGGCGCCAGGTGCACGGCCGCGGCCTCGCCCCGGGCCGCGTGGATCTCGGCGACGCTCAGGCGGTGCGGCAGCGGCGCCGGCGCTGCGAGGCTCTCATGCTCGACCAGGTCGAGGATGGCGCGCTCGGTGGCCGCGTCCGGCAGATCCACCGCGACATGGAACAGGAAGCGGTCGAGCTGCGCCTCGGGCAGGGGAAAGGTGCCCTCGTGCTCGATCGGGTTCTGGGTGGCGACGACCATGAAGGGATCGGGCAGGCGGTGGGTGGCGCCGCCGGCCGTGACCTGCTGCTCGGCCATGGCCTCCAGCAGCGCCGACTGCACCTTGGGCGGGGCGCGGTTGATCTCGTCGACCAGCACCAGCGAGTGGAACACCGGACCGGCGACGAACTCGAACACGCCGCGGTCCGGCCGCCAGACCGGCGTGCCGGTGAGGTCGGCCGGCATCAGGTCCGGCGTGCACTGGATGCGGGCGAAGGAGGCTTCGAGCCCGTCGGCGAGGCGCTTGACCGCTCGCGTCTTGGCCAGGCCCGGCACGCCCTCGATCAGGATGTGGCCGCCGGCGAGCAGGGCGATGGCGAGGCGCCGGACCAGCGGGCTGCGGCCGATCAGGCTGCGCTCGAGCGCCTGCGCCAGCGCCGCCACCCGCGAGCGGGCCTGCGCTTCGACATCGGCGGCGGTGCGGACGATTTCCATGGCGGCTCCGGCGGTCGCGCCCGGCTCCGACGGCCCGGCCCCATGGTTGTAGGGGCTATCGGCGTCGCTGGCTTGGGCAATTTGCCCGATCTCGCGTCGCGGCCCTTGCCATCCCGGCCTATCCGGGCGCCAGATGGCGCCGAGCCGCCCCGCCGACCTTGGGTCCGGTTCTCGAGCAGGAGGGCGTTCGATGAGCCTGCTGGTGGGATTGACGCTGCGCATCGTCGCGGTGGCGCTGCTGTGCCTGACCTGCGCCGTCGCCTGGGTGGTGGCGGACACGGACGGCATGGTGCGCACCGAGACCAGCAAGTCGGCCGAGCGGGTCGCCTATCAGCTGGAGCGCACCTACATGCTCGGCAGCGCCGGCTGGGCCTACAACGCCACCGCGCCGACCCGGTCCTACATCGCCATGCTCGGCGTGATGTCGCCGGGGGTCTGCGTCGAGTTCACCCAGCCCGACGATGTCGAGCGCCGCCTGTGCAGCGGCTGGAACACGCTGGGCACGACGGCGCCGGACTGGTTCCGCGAGGCGTTCAGCCTGGTGTTCAGCCCGGGCGAGCCGGTCGAGGCGCCGGTCGCCATCGTCGGCCAGCCGCCGCGGCGGGTGGTGGCGACGCATGATCCGGTGGCGGCGGCGACGCGCGCCTGGCACCAGTTCCGCGTCGTCGCCGGCATGGCTGCGGCCATGGCGGCCGGCATGGCGCTGCTGGCGGCCATGGCGGTCTGGCACGCGCTGATGCCGGCGCAGACCATCATGCAGGGCCTGCGCCGGCTGGAGCAGGGGGACCTGTCGAGCCGCCTGCCGGCGTTCCGCACGCTCGAGTTCAGCCGCATCGCCCGCGCCTTCAACGCCCTGGCCAGCCGGCTGGAGCGCACCGGCGCCGAGCGCGCGGCGCTGACGCGGCGCCTGTTCCAGGTGCAGGAGGACGAGCGGCGCGCCCTGGCGCGCGACCTGCACGACGAGTTCGGCCAATGCCTCACCGCCGCCAGCGCCCTGGCGGCCTCGATCGCCGCGGGGGCGCCGCGGGAGCGTCCGGACCTCGGCGAGGACGCCCGCGCCATCTCGCGCATCGCCACGCAGATGATGGCGACGCTCAAGGGCGCGCTGATGCGGCTGCGGCCGCCCGACCTCGACGAGCTCGGGCTGGAGGCGAGCCTGCGCCTGATGGTGGCGGCCTGGAACGCCCAGGCGGGCAACCGCACGCGGTTCCGCCTGGAGGTGACGGGCGACCTCTCCGGCGTCGCCTCGCAGGAAGCCCTGCACGTCTATCGCATCGCCCAGGAATGCCTCACCAACGCGGCCCGGCACGGCCGGCCGAGCGAGGTGCTGGCCCGGGTGGCGCGCCCGCCCGGAGACGGCGCCGTCTCGCTGGTGGTCGAGGACGACGGCGGCGGCGATCCCGAGCAGGTCGCGGCCGCCTCCGGCTTCGGCATCCTCGGCATCCGCGAGCGCATCGGCGCTCTCGGCGGCACGCTGTCGATCGGCCGTGCGGCCCGGGGCCTGCGCATCGCAGCGGTGATCCCGGCCCTCGGCCGCGCCGGCGAGGCCGCGGCGGAGAGAGGGCGCCGGCATGCCGCGCCGGATGATCCGGGCGAGACGGCTCGGGCGGCGACGCTGTTCGGCCCGCCGCGCGGCCGGGAGGCGAGGGCGTGAGCGGCCTGTCGATCATGCTGGTCGACGACCATCCGGTGGTGCGCGAGGGGTATCGGCGGCTGCTGGAGCGGCAGTCGGGCTACCGTGTCGTCGCCGAGGCCGAGAATGCCGCCGACGCCTACCGCGCCTATCGCGAGACCGCGCCGGATCTGGTGATCATGGACCTGTCGCTGCCCGGCCCGGGCGGGCTGGAGGCGGTGCGCCATATCCGGCAATGGGACCGCAAGGCCCGCATCCTGGTGTTCACCATGCACCAGGGCGCGGCCTTCGCGCTCAAGGCCTTCGAGGCCGGGGCGGCGGGCTACGTCACCAAGAGCAGCGCCCCGGACGAGCTGATCGGCGCGGTCGAGCAGGTGGCGCGCGGCGGGCGGGCGATGAGCCAGGACATCGCCCGCGAGATCGCCGGCGAGCGCCTGTCGAGCCGGCAATCGCCGCTGGAGGAACTGGCGCCGCGCGAGGTCGAGATCCTGCGCATGGTCGCCTCCGGCCTTGCGGCCGAGGCCATCGCCGACGCGCTCTGCCTCAGCCTGAAGACGGTGCAGAACTATCACTACCAGATCAAGGCCAAGCTCGGCGCCCGCACCGACGCCCACCTGGTCTGGCTGGCCATCGGCACCGGGCTGCTGCGCAACGACGAGCCGGGGTGAGGGGCTCAGTCCGAATAGCGCTCTTCCAGCCAGGGATCGGCGTGGTTGTGATAGCCCCGCACCTCCCAGAAGCCCGGCCGGTCCTCGGATATGAACTCGATGCGCTCGAGCCATTTCGCGCTCTTCCAGAAGTAGAGGTGCGGCACCACCAGCCGCAGCGGCCCGCCATGCTCGGGCTCCAGCGGCCGGCTCTGCCAGCTGTGCGCCAGGATGGCGCCGTCGGCGGCGAAGTCCTCCAGCGCCAGGTTCGTGGTGTAGCCGTCATGGCTGTGCAGCACGACGAAGCGGGCCTCCGGGCCGGGCTGCACCGCCGCCAGCAGGTCGCGGGTCGAGACGCCGTCCCAGGCGTTGTCGTAGCGCGACCAGGTGGTGACGCAGTGGATGTCGGAGACGTCGCGGCTCTGGGGCAGGGCCTGCATCCCTGCCCAATCCCAGACGGCGGGCCGCTCCACGGCGCCGGTCACACGCAGCCGCCAGCGCTCCAGGGGCACGACGGGCTGCTCGCCGAGGTCGAGCACCGGCCAGCCCTCGACCAGATGCTGGCCGGGCGGCAGGCGTTCCGCCCCGGCCCGGGTGACGCGGCCGGTGAGGAAACGGCCCTCGCGCGCCCAGCGCTGCTTGGTCTTCGTCAGTTTCGTGGGCGCGGGCGTGTCTGCGTCGTCGGTCATGGCGGCCTCTTCCGCTTGGGGCGTTCGGAAATCCCTCGGGCGTGCCCGCCCGAGATAGGCTTTCACATCGACAGGTGGAAGGCTTCGGCGATGCCGGCGAGGATGATCTGCGTGCCGACGCACATCAGCAGGAAGGCCGACAGGCGCGCGACGATCTGCGACTGGGTGCGGCCCAGGAACATGGTCAGCGAATCGGCCCAGCGATAGGCGATCCAGATGATCACGGCGATCGCCGCCGCCGCTGCGGAGTTGCCGACGATGAAGCCGAACAGGTCGGCCGGGACGTGCGGCCGGTTGGCGCCGAGGGCGACCGCCACGGAGATCGTCCCCGGCCCGGTGGTGAAGGGCATGGTCAGGGGGTAGAAGGCGACGTCGCCGGAGCCGAGCGCATCGCCCGCCTGCTGCTGCTTGCGCTCGTCGCGCTGTTCGGGGGCGGAGAGCAGCTCCCAGGCGTTGATGGCCACGACCAGGCCGCCGGCGATGCGCAGCGCCGCCAGGCTGATGCCGAAGAAGCTGAGGATGTAGCTGCCCGCCCACAGGGCGCAGAGCATGACGATCGAGGAGTAGACGCCGATGCGGCCCGCCAGCGCCGCGCGCTGGGCATGGGTGCGGTCGGCGGTGATCTGGCTGAAGATGAAGGCGCCGCCGATCGGATTGACGATCGAGAACAGAGCGGACAGCGCCAGCAGGAAATTCGGGATGGCGTAGGACCAGTTGACCAAGCCCACGTCAGGCCTCCGCTGCGGCGCCGGCGGCTGCGGCCGCCGCGGACGGTACAATTAGCCGGGCGGATCCCGCAGCCGTCAAGCGGCGCCCACGCCGAATTCTGCGGTGTTCGCGATCGCCCTAAGCCAGCGCTTCCGGTCGCTTGACCTCGATCTCGACGAAGGCGATCGGGTGCGGCGAGCCGTTCATGACGTCGTGCTGGATGCCGGAGGGGCGCTGGTAGGACTGGCCGGCGGCGAGCGGCACGTCGGTCACCGCGGCGCCGTTGTGGACGCGCAGGATGCCGTCGGTCAGCATGACCACGAAATAGGGCCAGCCGTGCGTGTGCCAGCCGGTCGCGGCGCCCACCGCGAAATCCCAGCGCGTGATGCGCACGGCGTCGTCATCCTGCGAGACGGTGGGAACGGCGGGCACGTTGCATTGGAACGACATGGCGGGGAACTCTTCCTTCGGGTGGGGCGGGTGGAACCCCTCTCCCGCCGGGAGAGGGGCAGGTGGGGCTAAGCCTTTCAGGAAAAAGCCGAATCCTGGCGGCAGGGCTCGATCCGTCCAGCTTTGTTCCGGACCGTTTATATCCTTACCCCCGCGCCTCTCCCAGCGGGAGAGGGGGGCTCCGCACCCTTTATTTTGACGGTCTACGGCCTCACCCCACGCCCTTGATCCAGGTCCGCCGGGCCTTCAGCCCCTCGTCGAGATGCACGAGGTCGGCGAGGTAGCCGGCGGCGATGCGGCCCCTGTCGCGGTCGAGGCCGAGGAACTCGGCGGGATAGAGGCTGGCCATGCGCAGCGCCTCCTCCGGCGCGACGCCGAGATGGGCGACGGCGTAGCGCAGCGCCGCGTCCATCACCAGGTCGGAACCGGCGAGCGTGCCGTCGTCGAGCGTCAGCACCCCGTCGCGGCGCGTCACCCGCCGGCCGTTGAGGATGAAGACGTCGCCGGCGTCGCCGGCCGGCGGCATGGCGTCGGTGACCAGGAACAGCCGGCCCGGCCCCTGCTTGGCCGCCAGCGCCAGGCGGAGCGCGGTGGGATGCACGTGATGGCCGTCGGCGATGATGCCGCCCCACAGCCCGCCATGGGCCAGGGCCGCGCCGACCACGCCGGGGGCGCGGTGCTGCAGCTGCGACATGGCGTTGAACAGATGCGTGACGCCGCGGGCGCCGGCATCCGCCGCCGCCATCGCCGCCTCGCAGGTCGCGTCGGTGTGGCCGAGGCTGACGACGACGCCGCCCTCGACCAGGCGGCGGATCAGCCGCGGCGCGGCGTTCTCCACCGCCACGGTGAGCAGCAGCGTCTCCAGGCCGGCGCCGAGGATCAGGTCGACATCGGCGTCGGTGAGCGGGCGGATCAGCGCCGGGTCGTGCGCGCCCTTGCGCGCGACGGAGAGGAAAGGCCCTTCCAGGTGGAGGCCGGCGACGCCGGGCACGCCCTCGGCGATCGCCTGCCGCGCCGCCGCGATCGCCCGGCTCATGCCTTCGGGCCGGTCGGTGATGAAGGTCGGCAGCAGGGCCGTGGAGCCGAAGGGGGCATGGGCGGCGCAGAGCCGGGCGAGCGAGGCCGCGTCCGGCGTCTCGTTGAACAGCACGCCGCCGCCGCCGTTGACCTGGGCGTCGACGAAGCCGGGGGCCAGGACGCCGCCGGCGAGAGGCTCGCGCGGCATGTCGGCCGGCAGCTCCGCCACGGGCGCGACTGCGGCGATGCGCTCGCCGTCGACCAGCACGGCATGGCCGTCGAGGAAGCGCGAGCCGGTGAAGACCCGCGCACCGGTCAGGGCGGTGATGGGCATCAGACCGTCTCCGTTACCTTGCGCAGATGCGAGGGCTTGTCGGGATCATGGCCGCGGGCCCGCGCCACCGCCTCGGCCAGGCCGTAGAAGGAGGCGAGCATCAGCACGGGGTCGAGCAGCGGATGGCCGCAGGAGACGAAGGGCAGGCGGCCGGCGGCGGCCGGCCCATCCTCGGCGGCGAACACCCGGCCGCCGGCGGCGGCGAGCCGCCCGAGCGTGTCGCCCATGGCGGCATGGGCCGCATCGCCCGGCCGGAAGGCCAGCACGGGGAAGCCGGGGCCGAGCAACTGCAGCGGGCCATGCATCACCTCGGCGCCGCTGAAGGCCTCGGCATGCAGCACCGCGGTCTCCTTGAGCTTCAGCGCCGCCTCGAAGGCCATGGGCAGGGACGGGCCGCGGCCGACGACATAGGCCGACTGCGCCGCCTGCAGCACGGGCAGGGCCTCGCTCCAATCCGCCGCGACGGCGCCCTTCAGCGCCGCCGGCAGGCGGCGCAGGGCGTCGCGCAGGGCGCCGTCGTCGGCCCATTCGGCGATCAGCGCCGCCAGCACGACGCAGGAGGACAGGAAGGTCTTGGTGGCGGCGACGCTGTTCTCGACGCCGGCATGCAGCGGCAGCACCGCGTCGGCGCCGGCGGCGAGCGGCGAGTCGGCGACGTTGACCACCGCGATCGAGAAGGCGCCGGCCTTGCGGGCGGCCGCCTGCAAAGCGACGATGTCCGGACTCTTGCCCGACTGGGACACCGAGACCACCACCGCGCCCTCGAGCCGCAGCGGCGCGGCATAGATCGAGGCGACGGACGGGCCGATCGAGGCGACCGGCACGCCGAGCAGGATCTCCAGCACATATTTGAAATAGGCGGCGGCGTTGTCGGAGGAGCCGCGGGCGCAGGTCACGACGACACGCGGCTGCAGCGCCCGGAGCCGGGGGCCGAGCGCGGCGAGGGCCGCGCTCTCATGGTCGAAGAAACGGGCCACTGCCTCCGGCGTCTGCCGGATCTCGGTGGCCATGGCGGTCAAGGTCATGGGTCTCGCCTCAAAGTCAGTTCCGCTACGAAGTCATAGGCATCGCCCCGGTACCAGGACTGGGTGAACTCGGCCGGGGTGCCGTTTTCCAGATAGGACAGGCGCTCGATCGCCAGGGCCGCGGCACCGGGGGCGACGTCGAGCAGGGCGGCGTCCTCCGCCGAGAGGTTGGCGGCGCACAGGCGCTGCAGCGCGCGCACCGGGCGCACGCCCCGGGCCGACATCACCGCATAGAGGGAATCGGTCACCAGCGCCGGGTCGGGCAGGTGGCGGCAGGGAATGGTGGCAAGCTCGATCGCCATCGGCACGCCGCCCGCCAGGCGCAGGCGCTTGAGCCGGCTGACCGTCTCGCTGGGCGAGAGGGACAGGCGCATCGCCTCCTGCGGGGAGGGCAGGGAGACCTCGCGGCCGAGCCAGCGCACCGTCGGCTCCAGGCCGCGCAGCCGCATGTCCTCGCTGAAGGAGGTGAGGCGCGACAGCGCCTGCTCGACGCGCTGGGGCGGGGCGGCGACGAAGGTGCCGGAGCCCTGGCGCTGTTTCAAAAGGCCATCCTCGACTAGGCCGGACAGGGCCTTGCGCACGGTGACGCGTGACACCGAGAAGGCCTCGGCGATGTCGCGCTCGCCCGGCAGTGCGTCGAGCGGCTTGAGGTCGCCGCGCCGGATCGCGGCCTTGATGCGGTCCTGCAGCCTGAGATAGAGCGGCGCCGGGTTGTCCGCCGACAGGCCGTCGGCGCCGAGAATGCTGGCGATCCGGGTCATCGCGTCCGTCTCCGGCGGGCGAGGGCGAGGGCGCCGTCGAGGGCGTCGCCCTGCGGCTGCACCAGGAGCGGCGCGAAGCGCTCCGGCAGCCAGGGCCGGTAGGGCGCGGCGAGGCCGCCCATCAGGGCGACGCGGTCGGCGCCGAGCGCCGCGAGCCGGTCGATCAGGCGGCCGACCGCGGCCACCGCCTCGTCGATCAGGGCGACGGCGACGATGTCGTCCCGGCTGCGATGCTCGAACACCAGGGGCGCGAAGCTGCCATAGTCGCGCGGGGTCGCGGTCTTGCCCCAGATCACCGCCTCGGACGGATCGTCGGAGAAGCGCGTCATCACCGCCCGCGTCAGGGCCGAGCGCGGCGCCAGGTCGTCGGCGGCCAGCACCGCCGCCCGGACGGCGGCACGGCCGAGAATGGCGCCGGAGCCGTCGTCACCGACGGCGAAGCCCCAGCCGCCGACCGCCGTGGCACGGCCCTCGACCAGGGCCAGGCCCTGCGAACCCGTGCCGAGGATCAGGATGGCGCCGTCGCGGCCGCCATGGGCGCCCAGGCAGGCGACGACGGCGTCGGAGGCGATGGCGACGCTGGCATAGTCGAAGGGGACGGCCTCGATCGCGGCGGCCAGGCTCGGCACGTTGGCGCCGGCCAGGCCAAACCCCGCATGCACGCGGCCCGCCACGCCCTCGTCCAGGCCGGCGGCCTGGATCGCGGCTGCTGCCGCGGCCCGGATTGCGACCGCGGCCGCCTCGGCGCCGAGCGTCGTCAGGTTCGACGAACCGGCGAGGCCCTCGCCGAGCACGCGGCCGGCTTCATCCGTGAGCCGCGCCCGGCTGGTGGTGCCGCCGCCGTCAATTCCCAGATAGAGCGCTTCGGCCATGAGTGTCTCTCCGATCTCGACAATACCAATATAAACCAGTTTGTAAATTGCGAAAATGCGCCGCCCCGGGCAATCGCGGCTACCCTGCCTGAAAGGCAATTTCAGCGCGCTGATTTCCACGCATTTTGAGTGAAATTCACCCGAAGCGAGCCGAGCGGGGTGTTCTGCCGAATATTCACAAAGGCGTTAAAAAAGGGATTGACGAAAGGTCTTATATTGGTACTATCCGCCTCGTTCTCAACCAGACCGGCAGGGCGATGGGCGGATGACGGGGCAGCGGACCGAGGAAGCGAGCGACAGCTATCGCGGCATCGACGCCTGGCCGAGTGCCGAGGCCCTGGCCGCGATGGTGGCCGCCCAGCGCCAGGCCGTGGAGTCGGTCGGCGCCGCGGTGCCGGTGCTGGCCGCCGCGGGCGAGGCCGTCGCCGAGCGCCTGCGCCACGGCGGCCGGCTCGTCTATGCCGGGGCCGGCTCCTCCGGCCTGCTGGCGCAGGTCGACGCGCTGGAGCTGCCGGGCACCTACGGCATCGCCGCCGACCGGGTGCCGGTGCTGCTCGCCGGCGGCCGCGGGGCCCTGTTCGAGATCCCCGGCGGCGCCGAGGACGACGAGGTCCAGGCGCGGCGCGACGTCGACAGCCTCGACGTCGGCCGGGCCGACGCCCTGGTCGCGGTGTCCGCCAGCGGACGCACGCCCTATGCGGTCGCGGCGCTGCGGCGGGCCGCCGAGCGCGGGGCCCTGACCATCGGCATCGCCTCCAACGCCGGCACGCCGCTGCTCGACGAGGCCGACCATGCCGTGCTGCTGGCGACGCCGCCAGAGGTGATCGCCGGCTCGACGCGCATGAATGCCGGCACCGCGCAGAAATGCGCCCTCAACATGCTCTCGACCCTGGTCGGGATCCGCCTCGGCCACGTCTATGACGGGCTGATGGTCAATCTGCAGGTCGACAACGACAAGCTGCGCCGCCGCGCCGCCGGCATCGTCATGCGGGCCGCCGGCGTCGGCGAGGAGGCCGCCGCCGCGGCGCTGGAGGCTTCCGACGGCAACGTCAAGACGGCGATCGTCCTCGGCGCCGGCGCGCGCAGCGCGCAGGAGGCGAGGGCGCTTCTGGAAAGTCGCGGCGGGAACGTGCGGGCCTGCCTCGCCGAGCTCGCAGCACCGCATCGGCGGACGGGCCAGGGCTGGTCCTAACCGCCGGATATCCAACGAAACGAGAGGACTAGGGAGACCCTCATGAGCATGACCACCATCCGCAGCCTGATCCGCGCCTCCGTCTGCGTGGCGGCGCTCGGCCTCGGCACCGCGGCCCGGGCCGAGACGACGCTGACCATCGAGAGCTGGCGCAACGACGACCTGTCGATCTGGAACGAGAAGATCATTCCGGCCTTCCAGAAGGCCCATCCGGACATCAAGGTGGTGTTCCAGCCGGTGGCGCCGACCGAGTACGACGCGGCGCTCGGCGCCAAACTGGCCGCCGGTACCGCCGGCGACATCATCGCCTGCCGTCCGTTCGACAAGTCGCTGCAGCTGTTCCAGAAGGGCAACCTGACCTCGGTCAACGACATTCCGGGCGTCGACAAGTTCAGCGCCGTGGCCAAGGCCGGCTGGTCGACCGATGACGGCAAGACCACGTTCTGCGTGCCCGTCGCCTCGGTGATCCACGGCTTCATCTACAACAAGGAAGCCTTCGACAAGCTCGGCATCCAGCCGCCCAAGACCGAGGACGAGTTCTTCGCGGTGCTGGAGAAGATCAAGGCCGACGGCACCTACACCGCGCTCGACCTGGGCACCAAGGACCAGTGGGAAGCGGCGACGATGGGCTACCAGAACATCGGCCCGACCTACTGGAAAGGCGAGGAGGGGCGTCTGGCCCTGATCGCCGGCAAGGAGAAGCTGACCGACCCGCAATGGGTCGAGCCCTTCAAGGTGCTGGCCCGCTGGGCGCCCTACATGGGCGACGGCTACAAGGCCCAGGCCTATCCAGACAGCCAGACCCTGTTCACCCTCGGCCGCGCCGCCATCTATCCCGCCGGCTCCTGGGACATCGCCCAGTTCAACGCCACGCCGGACCTGAAGATGGGTGCCTTCCCGCCGCCGGTGAAGAAGGCGGGCGACCCCTGCTACATCTCCGACCATGTCGACATCGCGCTCGGCATGAACGCGGCCTCGAAGAACGCCGAGGCGGCCAAGACCTTCCTGGCCTGGACCGCGACGCCGGAATTCGCCGAGATCTACTCCAACGCCCTGCCGGGCTTCTTCAGCCTGCAGCCGGGCAATGTCGAGCTGAAGGACCCGATCGCCAAGGAGTTCGTCTCCTGGCGCGAGACCTGCAAGCCGACCATCCGCTCGACCTACCAGATCCTGTCGCGCGGTACGCCCAACCTCGAGAACGAGACCTGGGGCGCCGCCGCCAACGTGCTGAACGGCACGGAGACCCCGGAGGCCGCGGCCAAGCGCCTGCAGAGCGGTCTCGACGGCTGGTACAAGCCGGCGGCGAAGTAGGACGCGACCGCCGCCCCGCTTCCAGCCGGGAACGGGGCGGCCCATAGACGCCACATGCCCTGGACGGGAGCTCTCCCGTCCATCTTCGCGCCCCCCGGGCAGCGTCTCGTGGCCCTCGCCGCGGCTGGTTTGGCATCGCAATGCAAATCAAGGCCGGCTCGGGTGCTCGACTGCAGGCAGGTTCTGGAGAGCCTGTTCGGGGAGGGCCGCCGTGAATGCCGGCCGGAGCCGCGATGCGGCGCCGCGCCGTGGCCGCAGCAGATGGACCCTGCCGTCGCTGCAACATGCCTGACCGATCGACGACAATGCTATCTTGCGAAAGATCTCACCGGACCGCCTCCCGGCGGCACGGATCGCGGTCCCGCAGCTTCGTTCCACCCGGTCCCCACCTCACCGCCTCGCCGAAAGGATGCGGTCCATGTCCGACATCGAGACGCCGAAGCGCCCGCGGCGCTGGCATATCCTGGTATTCCTGGCGCCGGCGGCGCTGGTCTACACCGCCCTGATGATCGTGCCGCTGGCCGACACGCTGCGGCTGGCCCTGTTCCGCTCGGTCGACAACGCCCAGATCTTCGTCGGCCTCGACAATTTCAAGGTACTGTTCCTGGACGGGCGCTGGTCGGCGAGCTTCTGGAACGCGCTGCGCAACAACGTGTTCTTCTTCATCGTCCACATGCTGATCCAGAACCCGATCGGCATCGCGCTGGCGGCGATGCTGTCGGTGCCGAAGCTGCGGGGCGTCGCCTTCTACCGCACCTCGTTCTTCCTGCCGACGATGCTGTCCTTCGTCGTGGTCGGCTTCACCTGGAAGCTGATCCTCAGTCCGATCTGGGGGGTGACGCCGAGCCTGCTCAATCTCGTCGGATTGAAGAGCCTGTTCGGTCCCTGGCTCGGGCAGGAATCGACCGCGCTGCTCACCCTGTCGCTGATCTCGGTGTGGCAATATGTCGGCGTGCCGATGATGCTGATCTATGCGGCGCTCCTGTCGATCCCGGAGGAGGTGGTCGAGGCGGCCGAGCTCGACGGCGTCACCGGGCCCTCGCAGTTCTGGAAGATCAAGCTGCCGCTGATCCTGCCGACCATCGGCATCTGCTCGATCCTGACCTTCGTCGGCAACTTCAACGCCTTCGACCTGATCTATACGGCCCAGGGCGCGCTCGCCGGCCCGGACTTCGCCTCCGACATCCTCGGCACCTTCCTCTACCGCACTTTCTTCGGCTTCCAGTTGCAGCTCGGCGACCAGAACATGGGCGCGACCATCGCCACCATGATGTTCCTGATCATCCTGAGCGGCGTGGCCCTCTACCTCTTCGTCATCCAGCGGCGGATGCGCCGCTACCAGTTCTGAGGAGCCCGACATGAACCGCGCCCGTTCCTCGCCCGTCAACACGGCCCTGATGCACCTGGCCCTCGGCGGCTACACGCTGATCTGCCTGGCGCCGATCGCGCTGGTGATCATCAACTCGCTGAAGACCCGCGCCGCCATCTTCGGGGCGCCGCTGACGCCGCCGACGCCCAAGACCTTCGACCTCGTCGGCTACGTCACGGTGCTCGGCCAGGGCGACTTCCTGTTCTACTTCCTCAACAGCCTGATCGTCACCATGGGCTCGCTGGTGCTGGTGCTGCTGTTCGGCGCCATGGCAGCCTTCGCCCTGTCGGAATACCGCTTCCGCGGCAACACGCTGCTCGGGCTCTACATGGCGCTCGGCATCATGATCCCGATCCGGCTCGGCACCATCGCCATCCTCAACATCATGGTGGCGACGAACCTGGTGAACACGCATCTCGCCCTGATCCTGGTCTACACGGCCCAGGGCCTGCCGCTCGCCATCTTCATCCTGTCGGAGTTCATGCGCCAGGTGTCGGGCGACCTGAAGAACGCCGCCCGCATCGACGGCCTGTCGGAATACGCCATCTTCTTCAGGCTGGTGCTGCCGCTGGTGCGCCCGGCCATCGCCACGGTGGCGGTGTTCACCATGATCCCGATCTGGAACGACCTGTGGTTCCCGCTGATCCTCGCCCCGGGCGAGAGCACCAAGACCGTGACGCTCGGTGCCCAGGTCTTCATCGGCCAGTACGTCACCAACTGGAACGCGGTGCTGGCGGCGCTGACCCTCGCCATCCTGCCGATCCTGGTGCTGTACCTCATGTTCTCCCGCCAGCTGATCCGTGGCCTGACCGCAGGAGCCGTCAAGTGAGCCGTCCTCTCCGCACCTTCGTCATGGGACTGGGCCAGATGGGCCTCAGCCACGCGCTCGCCTACCACGCCAATCCCGGCTTCGAGATCGTCGGCCTCGGCAACCGCACGCCGGTCGCCCTGCCGGACGCCCTGCAGGCCTATCCCCGGATGGCGACGTTCGAGCAGGGCCTGGCGCTGAAGCCCGACCTGGTCTCGATCAACACCTACACCGACAGCCATGCCGACTTCGCGGTCGCGGCGATGGAGGCCGGCGCGCATGTCTTCGTCGAGAAGCCGCTGGCCCCGACCGTGGCCGAAGCCCGGCGCGTGGTCGAGACCGCCCGCCGCACCGGCCGCAAGCTGGTGATCGGCTACATCCTGCGGCACCACCCGTCCTGGGTGGAGTTCATCCGCCTCGCCCGCGAGCTCGGGCCGCCCTACGTCATGCGCATGAACCTCAACCAGCAGTCCTCGGGGAGTGCCTGGGAGATCCACAAGCGCCTGATGCAGAGCACCTCGCCGGTGGTCGACTGCGGCGTGCACTATCTCGACGTGATGCTGCAGATCACCGATGCGAGGCCCGTGCAGGTGCGTGGCATGGGCGTGCGGCTGTCGTCTGAGGTCGCCGAGACCCAGGTGAACTACGGCCACCTGCAGGTGCTGTTCGAGGACGGCTCGGTCGGCTGGTACGAGGCCGGCTGGGGGCCGATGATCTCGGAGACCGCCTTCTTCGTGAAGGACGTGATCAGCCCGAAGGGCTCGGTCTCGATCGTCATGGACGAAGGCGCCCGCTCCGCCGACATCGACACCCACACCAAGACGGCGACCATCCGCGTCCATCACGCGGCGCTGACGGAGGGCGGCCGGTTCGAGAGGCCGGACAGCCTGGTCTCGATGCAGGGCGAGCCCGGCCACCAGGATCTGTGCGACAGCGAGCAGGCCTTCGTCCTCAGCGCGATCCGCGAGGACATCGACCTGACCGGCCACATGAACGATGCGGTGCGCTCGCTTGAGATCGCGCTCGCCGCCGACCTTTCCATGCGCGAACGCCGCGCCATCGATCTCTAAGGGGGAGACGGACAATGGGCTCGCTGGCTCTGGAATCCATCAGGAAGTCGTTCGGCCAGGTCGACATCATCAAGGGGGTCGACCTTTCGGTCGCGCACGGGGAGTTCGTCGTCTTTGTCGGACCGTCGGGCTGCGGCAAGTCGACCCTGCTGCGCATCATCGCCGGTCTGGAGGAGCAGACCTCCGGCCATGTCCGGATCGAGGGCAAGGTGGTCGACGTCACGCCGCCGGCGAAGCGGGGCATCGCCATGGTGTTCCAGACCTATGCGCTCTATCCGCATCTGACCGTGCGCAACAATATGAGCCTCGCCCTGCAGCAGGAGGGCGTCGCCAAGGCCGAGATCGACAAGCGCGTCGCCGCCGCCACGACCATGCTGCGCCTGGAGCCGCTCCTGGAGCGGCGCCCGGCCGAGCTCTCCGGCGGCCAGCGCCAGCGCGTCGCCATCGGCCGGGCGGTGGTGCGCCAGCCGAGCCTGTTCCTGTTCGACGAGCCGCTCTCCAACCTCGACGCGGCGCTGCGCGTCGCCACCCGCATCGAGATCGCCAAGCTGCATCGGCTGCTCGGCGCGACCATGATCTACGTCACCCACGACCAGGTCGAGGCGATGACGCTGGCCGACAAGATCGTGGTGCTCAACGGCGGCCTGATCGAGCAGGTCGGCCGGCCGCTGGAGCTCTACCACAGCCCGGCCAACCTGTTCGTCGCCGGCTTCATCGGTTCGCCGACCATGAACTTCGTCACCGGCGAGCTGGCCAGCCGCACCGGCGCCGCCACGATCGGCGTGCGGCCCGAGCACCTGGCGATCGCGGCGGACGGGGCCTGGCGCGGCAAGGTCACCCATGCCGAGCACCTGGGCGCCGACACCATGCTCTATGTGGAATCGCCCGACCTCGGCCTGCTCACCGTGCGCACCGGCGGCGACGAGCCGCACGGCGTCGGCGACACGGTGGCGGTGACCCCGATCGACGGCAAGGTGCATCGCTTCGACGCGGAGGGACGGCGCAAGGCGGCGTGAGGGCCTGAGGCGATGTCTCGGGGATGGCCATGACCGACGACGTCGAGCGGATCCGACGGCTGTCGCCGCGCGATGCGCTCACCGTCGCCCGCATCGTCAGGGTCAATCATGCCGGCGAGTTCGGCGCGATCCGGGTCTACTCGGCCCAGATCGGGCTGGCGCGCCGGTTCTGGCCGGACTGCGTGCCGGCGCTGACCGAGATGCTCGGGCATGAACGTGAGCATTGCGCGCGCTTCCAGGCGGCCATGCCGGCCCGCAATTCCAGACCCTGCCGCGTGATGCGGTTCTGGGGCCATGGCGGCTGGCTGCTGGGTTTCCTGACCGCGCTGCTCGGCCGCCAGGGCATCTGGGCCTGCACGGCTGCGGTCGAAGCAGCCGTGCACCGCCATCTCGACGACCAGCTCCATTTCCTGGAGCAGCGGGACGCCGCGCTTCATGCGCTGATCCTGTCGATCCGCGAGGAGGAGCTGGCGCACCTGCAGCACGCCGAAGGCCAGCTCCGCTCGCCCGGCCCGCTGCTGCGCTGGCTGCGCGGCATCATCTCCGTCGCCACCGACGTCCTGATCTGGCTATCGACCTGGGGAGACTCGTCCCGGATGGCCCGAGCCCTGGCCGCGGCGCGCCGGGACGGCTGACGGCCGCCACCTCGTTCCCGGCCGGCGTTCGCACCCGGTGCCATGCTCTCCATCCTCTCCGACTTTCCAGTTGCCAAGCCGTCGTCACGTCTGTACGTTCTGTACGTACAAAACGGGCAAGGCCTATGATCAGGCAGGCGCAGGGCATCGACCGCACATCGCCGGAACCCTATTACCTCCAGCTCTCCCGCCTGATGGAGGCTGAGATCGATGCCGGGCGCTATGTGCCGGGCGACCGGCTGCCGGGCGAGACGGAGCTGTGCCGCAGCTACGACCTGGCACGCTCGACCGTGCGCGAGACCCTGCGCAGCCTGCAGGAGAAGGGGCGGATCCGGATGGTGCCCCGCCGGGGCGCCTTCGTGATCGATCCGCAGCAGTCCGGCTGGCTCCTGCAGGTGGCGGAGGGGTTCTTCGAGGCGGAGGCCGATCTGCATGGCCGCGCGGTCGAGAGCCGCGTCATCGCCGCCGGACAGGCCGCGCTGCCGCCGGTCGCGGCGGAGGCCCTGGGCCTCGATGCGGGTCGGCCCGGCTATGTGCTGAAGCGCCTGCGCCGCCTGGACGGGCAGGCGGCCCTGGTTTCGGTCAACTACCTCCTGCCGGAGCTGGAGGGCGTGGTCGCCGCGAGCGGCTTGCTGCAGGGGCAGGGGTCGCTGAACCGGGCGTTGCGCGCGGCGGGACATGCGATCCACGGCGCCCGGCGCAGCGTCGAGGCCGTGGCGGCGACGGCCGAGCTGGCCGACCTGCTGGACGTCGACGCCGGCGTACCGCTGCTGCTCATCACCTCGGCGTCCTGGGGGCGGGACGAGCGGGTCTTCGACTACCACACCTCCTGGGTCCGCACCGACGTGGTCAAGGTCACGATCGAGGCGAGGGCGTCCATGCCGGACGCCTGACCGGACATCACCCATCCCATCGCAATCCCACTGGAGCACGCGCCATGGCCAAGGGCCGCCTTTCCACGAACTACCGGATGAACCGCATCTTCCGCGACGACCGCGCCGCGCTGGTCGTGCCGATCGACCACGGCCTTGTCTGGGGCCGCGTGCCGAGCCTGGAGGCGCCGGCCAAGGTGATGCGCCGCTTCCTCGGCGAGGACATCACCGGCTTCATGGTCTCTACCGGCATCGTCAAGGCGACCGAGGTGGATCTCGCCAGGGCCCCGGCCATGGCGCGCATCCTGGCGATCGACGCCTTCTGGCCGACCGGCGCTCCCGAGACCGGCACCGGCACGCTCGTCGCCTCGGTCGAGGACGCCGTCCGCCTCGGCGTCGACTGCGTCAAGCTGCTGCTGCCGTGGAACGTCGACGACAGGGAGAAGGTGCTCTACTGCCAGCGCATCGGCACCGTCGTGTCCGAGGCCGCGAAATGGGCGATGCCGGTGATGGTCGAGCCGGTGTTCCTGGCGGCGCCGCGCTCGCCGGAGATCATCGAGGCCGAGCTCGAGGTGGCGCGGGTCGCCTACGACCTCGGCGCCGACATCATCAAGATCACCTTCCCCGGACCGGACGCCACCGCCAAGCTGTGCGAGGAGCTGGACATCCCGATCGTGGTGGCCGGCGGTCCGCTCAGCGGCGACGCCCGCTCCACCCTCAAGGACGCCGAGGACGCCATCGCGGCCGGAGCCCAGGGGCTGGTGGTCGGCCGCAAGGTCTGGCAGCGGCCGCCGGCCGAGGCCGGCGAGGTCATCGCCGGCATGGCGGCGATCTCGCGCCGGCATTTCAGCCGCCGCTGGTGACGGCGAGGGCCGCGACCATGGAGCGGCTGCATTGCGGCGTCGACATCGGCACCACCAACCTCAAGGTGGTGCTGGTGGACGGGGCGGGGCGCTGCGTCGCCCGCGGCACGGCGCCGACGCCGCGCGTGCCGGACGGCGGCCGCGTCGCCACCGATGCGGCCGGGCTGGTCGGCCTGCTGGAGGCGATGATCGCCGCCGCCTGGCGGGACGCCGGACGGCCGGGGCCGCTGGCCTCGATCGCCACCACCGGCGTCGGCGAGGATGGCATCGGCGTCACCGCCGATCTCGTCCCGACCGGATTGTCGCTGCCCTGGTTCGACGATCGCGCGGCAGTGCAGGCGGGGGCCTTCGATCCCGCGTCGCCGGACACGCTCCGCGCCGGCCTCGCCGTCGATCCTTCCCGCACGGCCGCCAAATGGCTCTGGCTGCGGCAGAACCGGCCGGACGAACTGGCCGCGGCGCATGCCTGGCTGGCCCTCACCGACTATCCCGCCGCCATATGGTCGGGCCGCGCCTTCATGAGCGAGACGCTGGCGGCGCGGACCGCCTGCTTCGACATCTACGGGCGCAACTGGATCGCCGGCCTGCTCGAACGGGCCGGCGCGCCGCCGCTGCCGCCGGTGGTCGCGGCCGGGACGGCGATCGGCACGGTACGCCACGGCGCCCTCACGGCGGGCGGGCTCGCCGATGCGTCGACGCTGGTGGTGGCCGGCGGTCACGACCACCCCGTCGCCGCGTCCGCCATCCGCGGCCTGGACCAGCGGGGGCGCATCGACTCCCTCGGCACCGCCAACCTCGTCTACTGCGAGGCGGAGCGCGCCGCGCCGGGCCTCGATCCCTACCTCGCCTTCTCCGTGCCGGTGCGCGGGGGCAGGGGCGTCGCCTGCCTCGGCGTGTTCGAGCTTGCGGCCGCGCTCGCGCCGCTCGGCGACCTCACCGGGTTCCTGGCATCGCCGAGCCTGCCGGGCTCGCCCTCGCCGCGGCTGCCTCCGCCGACCGCGGCCGGCATCGCGGCGAGCGGAGACCGCCGCGCCGCCCTGGAGGCCTGCACCCTGTTCGCCCGGCGCATGCTCGAGGCGGCCGACGAGGCCGGGGCTCCGCCCGGCGCGATCCATGCCACCGGCGGGTGGAGCCGGTCGCGCGCCCTGGTCGAGCTGCGCGCCAGCGTGTTCGGGACGCCGGTCACCGTGATCGACGAGCCCGAGCTTGCCGCCGTCGCCGCCGCGCTGATCGGGGCGGAAGGGGCCGGAGCGCCCGCGCCGCTTGCCGCCGCCGGCCGCAGCCATGTCGTCGAGCCGGTGCCGGCCTGGGCGCAGGCCTATGACGCGGTCCATGCCGAATATCGCCCGCGGCTCGACGCGATGGTGGCGGCCGAGGCGGAGCGTACGCAGCTCCACGCCGGCGGCTGACGACCGGCAGTCCTATCCGGCGCGCGGCAGCCGGATGACGAAGGCCAGGCCCTGCTCCGCCTCCGCCAGCTCGATGCCGGCGCGGCTGGAGGCGAGCAGGGAGCGGACGATCGGCAGGCCGAGGCCTGTGCCGCCCTGGGGGCGGCGGGTGGTGAAGAAGGGCTCGAACAGGCGGTCGCGATCCGCGGCCGGCACGCCCGGGCCGTCGTCGCCGACATGGATCACCGCCGCCTCCGCCTGTGCCTCCACGGCGATGCGCACCGTCCGCGCCCCGGCCTGGGCGCTGTTCTCGACCAGGGTGGCGAGGGTGGATTCGATCACGTTTCCCGGCACCGCGACGTCGAGATCCGCCTCCGGCAGAGCGAGCATGACAGCCAGATCCTGGCTGCGCATGGCGTCGGCGACCCGGCGCAACGGCGTCGCCAGCGGCGTCGACACCGCGTCGCCGGCGACCGCCATGTCGGCGCGGGCGAGCTCCAGCAGCCGGGCGACGAGGTGCGACAGCCGCGCGGCGTCGGCGCCGGCATTGCCGAGGAAGCGCCGCCGCTCGGCTTCGCTCATGCCGGCACCGTGCTCCTCCAGGAGCTCCAGGGCACCGCGAATGCCCGAGAGCGGCGTCTTGAATTCATGGCTGACCGAGGCGGCGAAGTCGCG
Organism: Labrys sp. Lb11; assembly: GCF_057554225.1. Taxonomy (NCBI): domain Bacteria; kingdom Pseudomonadati; phylum Pseudomonadota; class Alphaproteobacteria; order Hyphomicrobiales; family Xanthobacteraceae; genus Labrys; species Labrys sp. Lb11. Next base: position 988,500 of record NZ_BAAJOT010000003.1, on the reverse strand, counting down.
CAGGTAACGCGAGCGCCGGTCGATCTGCCGGGCCATCAGGCGGAAATTGTCGAACAGGGCGCGGATCTCGACCGCGGCGGTGGCCGGTGTCTCCGGCACCTCGACGCCGCCGCCGGCGACATGGCCGGTGGCGGCGGTGAGCTGCTCGATCGGCCGGGCGATGGCGCGCGACAGCAGCCCGGCGAGGCCGAGCACGGCGAGGAAGATCACGCCGACGCCGAGGGCGATCTTGCCGAGGTCGTCATAGATGCCGCGGAACAGCGCCCGCGGCGACCGCGACAGCAGGAGCACGCCGACGACCTCGTCGCCGACGCGGATCGGCCTGGCATGGTGGACGCGCAGCGCCGAGGCCCGGCTCAGCGTCTCGAAGGCGTAGCGCGGGACATAGTCGCCCTTGCGCCTGAGCACGGTCCCGGCCGTGCCGGCCAGGGCCGCCTCGACCTCCGGCACGCCGGCATAGCTCAACCCCTGGTCCTTGCGGCCGAGCACGACTGTGCCGGCCCGGTCGAGGATGCGGATCGAGGCGAGGGTGGTGCGGCCGGTGGCGGCGACGATCGGCGCCACGGCCCTGGCCGCCGCCAGGGCGGCCGGATCGGGCGGCGACCGCGGCGGGGCGGCGTCGGGCCGCTCGGGCAGAGTCGCCATGGCGTTGAGGTCGATGGTCAGCGGCTCGGGGGTGTAGGGCTCGGCGCGGCTCGCCGTCGGCTCGGGGGGGACGGCATCCGTCGCCGCGGGCCTAGGCCAAGCCTCTGCGAAGGCGGCGCCGAGGGCGGCGGCCTGGGCGATCAGCTGTGCCTCGGTCTGGCGCACCAGCACGTTCTCGTAGACGCGCAGGAACACCGCGCCGAGGCCGGGCATCGCCGCGGTGAACAGCAGCACCCCGAACAGGATGGCGCGCAGGCGCATCGCCGGCCAGCGCGCCTTGATCCAGGCCTTGGGGCCGTCGCTCACGCGCCGTCGCCGAGGCAGAGGCCGATCCGGTAGCCGATGCCCGGCCGCGTCTCGACGGCGTCGTCGCCGCCGAGCGCGGCGAACTTCTGGCGGATGTGGCGGATATGGCTGTCGATGGTGCGGTCCGTGACCGCAAAGCCCGGGCCGTGCAGGCGGTCGATGATCTCGTCGCGGCTGAACACCTTGTTCGGCGCGGCGGCGAGGATGCGCACGAGCTGGAATTCGGTGGCGGTCAGGGCCACCTCGCGGCCGGCCCAGGCGGCGTGCCAGCCGGCCGGGTCGAGCCTGAGCCGGCCGCGCAGGATCGGCTCGGCTGCCGGCTCGCCCGCGGCCCTCGCCCGGGTGCGCTTCAGGATGGCGCCGATCCGCGCCACCACCTCGCGCGGCGAGAACGGCTTGACCACATAGTCGTCGGCGCCGAGCTCCAACCCGAGGACGCGGTCGATCTCGTCGTCGCGCGAGGACAGGAACAGCACCGGCAGGTCGCCGGCGGCGCGCAGCCGGCGGCAGACCTCCAGCCCGTCCATGCGTGGCATGTTTATGTCGAGGACGACGAGGTCCGGCCGCTCGCGCTCGACCGCGGCGAGCGCCGCCTCGCCGTCGCCGGCCTCGCGCGTCGCCATGCCGGCCTTGGCCAGGGCGAAGACGAGCAACTCGCGGATATGGGGATCGTCGTCGACGATCAGGACGGTGCGGGACATCGGTCCATCCATGTCACTGCGGCCGGGCCGATGTCAAAACTCCTCGTAGTCTGGGCAGCGACGGGCCTCGTCGCTGACGTCGGCGCCGCCCGGCGCGGCATCGATGGCGACCTGCGCGGCCGCGAGCCGCCGGGCGTCGCGCCAGGTCCAGCTCCGCCAGTCGGCCTGGGACCGCGCCAGCTTGATCGCCGCCAGGTTGCGGAAGCCGCGGACGCGGTCCTTCAGGCCGTCCGGGATCGCCTCGCCTTCGAGCTCGATCAGCGGACGCAGCGCCGAGGGACCGAGCCGCCAGAGGTAGCACAGGTCGAGCGACACGCCCCGGCCGCCGACCTCGCGGTTGTATCGCACGTTCCAGGCCGCGGCGGCCTCGCCGAGGTCGGCGAAGCTGCAGACGACGAGCACGCCGAGGGCGGCGGCGGCATTGGCGTTGATCAGCCAGGCGCTGCTCTTGCTCCGGGCGATCTGCCAGCAGATCAGGAGGAGGCCGACCGCCACCAGGACCATCCAGATCAGCGCCGCCAGGCGTAGGCTGGTCATCGAATAGGCCTCGATATAGTCGAGTGTCCGCAGGATGCTGGAGGCGACCAGGAAGACATTCTGGCCGATCCACAGATAGACCAGCCGGCGCAGGGCCGGTCGCCCCGCGCTCTGCGAACCCGGCCGCAGCGCCACCAGCACGATGAGGCCGGCGAGGAGGGCGGTGACGATCAGCGGATAGGCGCCGCGATGGGCGTAGTCGGCCAAGGTGACGCCGTCCGGCAGCGGCGCGCCGCTCCACAGGAAGGCTATGTCGAGCAGGTTCTGCACGGCGAACAGGGCGTTGAAGGCGAGCAGCGACAGGCCGACCGACAGGGGCGCAAGGCCGGGCAGGGCCGGCGTGGCGCGGCGGCCCCAGGCCGGCGCCTTCGACCGGATGAAACGCGTCGGCCGTAGCATCGTCCAGACCAGGGCCAGCATCACGATCCAGAACGTGACGCGCCCGGTCGTCAGCCGTGCCAGGGGCTGATTGGGATCGAGGTTGACCAGCATCGCCTCGATCAGAGGATTGGCGCGGGCGAACAGCATCAGGAAGACGACGCTTCCGATCACCGGCAGGGCCAGGATCGGCACCACCCGGGAGAGGCCGCCGCCGCGGCGGCGACGCAGCCGGTGCAGCATCGCCGCATCCCACACCAGCGACGGCAGGCCGCCGACGGTGTGGAGCGACAGCCGCGCTAGCCAGCGCCCGGCATGGTCCCAGCGCGTGAAGCGCGGCGCCAGTGCCGCGACGCCGAGAGCGAACCAGAACAGGACGAGGGCGAGCGGCCCGGGGGCGTCAACGAGACTCGCCGCCATCACGCCGGCGGCGGCCAGGGCGAGCAGCGCCCGACGGTCATGGCGCAGTGCCGGCCGCGTCGCCAGGAGCGCGGCGATCCAGGCGACGGCGAAGCCGCCGACGGTCGAGCCGCCGCCTCGCTCGAAGAACAGCCAGTCGGCCAGTGCGATCAGGGCGAAGGCGACGCCCACCTTGATCAGGAAGCTGGCGCGCAGCGGCAGGGGGCGGTCGGCGGCGATCAGGGACGGCAGGGTCATGGGGGCTCCTCTCGTGACGGAGAGGACGATGCGCCGCCGCGATGCAGGGGTGATCGGGGGACGATGGGCGAGCGATGTCGGAGATGTGCAGGTTTCGTGCAGAGGCGCATCGCGCCCTGGTCTCCTCCGGTCCATTGGCGACGGGTGGGGGTATCGGCCTCGGATCGAGGCTTGCCGCTGCCTGCCGGCGCAATCGTTTCCACGGCAAGAAGCGGAGTTTGGCAAAGACGTCTCGCGCGTAGTGCTTCGTCTCGGTCGTCGAGAAAACCCGGCGATCCCTGCGAAGCAACTCAAGAGGACACACGCGCATGAGCAAGGAAGAAGACAACAAGGCTGTAGTCGCCCGCTGGTTCGCCGAATTCTGGGGCAAGGATGTCAATCTGTCTGTTGTCGACGACATCGCCGCGCCGGACATGCTGCTCAGATATTCGTTGCACGAGCCGCGGCGCGGCCATGACGACATCAAGGCCTTCATGACCGGCTTTCGCGCTGCATTCCCCGATCTCGGCTTCTGGGGCACGGCGGATCTGATCGCCGAAGGCGACTACGTCGTCGGCCAGTGGGAAGGGGGCGGCACCCATGCCGGGCCGGCCTTCGACGACTTCCTGGCCGGCGGCCTCCCTGCCGCGACGGGCCGCACGATGCACTTCACCGGCACAACGGTGCTGAAGGTGCTCGATGGCCGGATCGTGGAGGAAATCGGCCTCGACGATGGCGTGGCCGCCTTGACGCAGCTCGGCCTGATCAAGGCCGCCTGACCGGAACGGAGCTCGACCGACGAACGCGCTGACCCGCCGGGGGAGCCGCCGCGCCACCGGCCACGGGGCCGGTGACTCCGGTGGGGCACATCGCCACGAGGCTTCGGCGCGGCATGCCGATTGTCCGCTCGCCGCACTGCGACACCGGCGGAGGCCGCCCCACCCTCTCGCGGTTGGCGGGGGGCGGACGGCGAGAGGAGCGGCGCAGCGCGCCGGCCCCTCGCACCCGCCCGTCCAGGCCTCAAACGGCCGTGAAGCCGCCGTCGATCGGCAGGGAGACGCCGGTGATCATCGCCGCGCCCTCGCTCAGCAGGAAGACGATCGGCGCGGCGATCTCGTCCTCGGTCGCCCAGCGGCCGAGCGGCATCGTCTTGAGGAACGGGTCGCGGATCTGCGGCTGGCCCCAGTAGGCGGCCGACATCTCGGTCATCACGACCGTCGGATTGACGCTGTTGACGCGGATGCCGTACTTGCCGAGCTCGAGCGCCGACACGCGCGTGATGTTGTCGAGCGCCGCCTTGGACGAGCCGTAGGAGATGTGGCCGGGCAGGGCGACGAGCGAGGCCTGGCTCGAGACGTTGACGATCGCGCCGCCCTTGCCGAGCCGGACCATCGACTGGGACGTGTACTTGGTGACCAGCAGGGCGCCGCGGGCGTTGATCGCGATCACCTTGTCGAAGATGGCGATGTCGGTGTCCATCGGGGTGGCGATCTCGCCGCCGAAGCCGCCGCAATTGACCACGCCCCAGACGTCGAGGCCTTCGAGCGCGCTGCGGATGCTCTCGTCCGAGGTCAGGTCGAACGGCAGGGTGCGGCAGCCCGTCTCGGCCGCGAGCGCCTCGAGCTTGCCGCCGTCGCGGCCGCTGGCGATGACGTCGGCGCCGGCGGCGCGGAGCTGGCGGACGGTGGCGGCGCCGATGCCGCCGCTGGCGCCGGTGACGAGGATGGGACCCTTGTCGAAATCAGGCATGTCGGGATGTTTCCTTTCGTGTGGACCAGAGCGAAAACGTTATAGAGCATGGACGGCGTTCGGATGAGCCGGATAATGACGGAACGGCCGCGCATGCCGGATCCGTGCCGCCGGGGATCATGCCGGGCTTGGGCTGCCTACCGCGCCAGGACGACGATGGCCGCCAGCCCTACGGCGAGGCCGCAGACCTGGTTTCGGGTCGGCCGCTCGCGCAGGACCACCATGCCGATCAGCACGGTCACCGCGGCATAGAGGGAGAGGATGGCGACGGCGACGCCGACGAGGCCGTTGGCGGTGGCCGCGACGAAGGCGCAGGTGCCCAGCCCGTCGGCGATGCCGCCGGCGAGGGCCAGGATCACGCCGGCGGGGAGCCCGGCGGCGTCCGGCAGCGATGCGGGGGCGGCCGAGAGCCGCGTCGCCGCCAGCCAGGCCAGCGCGCCGGTGGCGGCGACGAAGCGCATGATCACCAGGGCGGTGACGCCGCCGTCCGGCGAGACGAAGCCGAGCGTCAGGTAGGAACTGCCGAAGAAGAGGCCCGCCGTGAGCCCGAGGACGGCCGAGAAGCGGAGCGACCCGGCCCGCGCGCCGTCCGATCCTCCGCCGAGCGCCACCAGCGCGGCCGCGACGGCGGCGAGGCCGATGCCGCCGAGGGCGCGGTATCCCGACCAGCCGACCGTGACGCCCTCGGCCAGCGCAACGAAGCTGATCGAGGTCAGGCATTCGACGGTGGCGACGACGGTGATGCGGCCATAGGCCAGGCCGCGGCCGAGAAAGACCCAGCCGAGGCTGAAGCACAGGCCCGACAGGGCGGCGAGCACCAGGTCCTGGCGGATCGCCGCCGCGGTAGAACGCAGGCCGGCGAAGGCGACGAGCAGGGCCAGGGCACAGGCGAAACCCGTGGCCTGGAACAGGCCGAGCGTCGAGCGCTCGCCGATCCGCACCGTGGCACGCCCGGCCAGGAAGGTGCTGGTGCCGTAGAACAGGGCGCAGGCGCAGGCCGACAGGATCGGATCGAGCCCCGACATCACAGCCGGTCCGCCGGCGGGCCGGGGGGCGGAACGACATCGGAGGCAATGGCGACGCGCATTCCAACCCCCATCGTCGTGGCGGCGGCATTTCCGATGCTGGTCGTTGTTTCCGAAGGATTGCCGCGGGGAGTTGTCTCCTCGCCCGGATGTACATTGGCATATAACGCAAGGTCATGCATGTAGCCGAGGTTACATGCTCCTTGAGCTGCACCATCCGGGTGCCCCGTATCGGGGGGAGCTTTACGCCGACACCGGACCCGGTCCGCGAAGGGACGAGCCTTCACGCGCGGCGCGTCGTCCGGGACGGCTGCGTGTCTGAAAGAACATCAGGCGAGCCGACGGAGAATCCCTGACGATGCTGATCTTCGACGTCTCTCGAAGTCTGGATCGAAACCGGGACGCCTTGCGGGCGCCCCAGACGCCCACGAAATATTCGCGCGAATCCTCATTCCTGAAGATGACGGCACCGCCGAAGGCCGCCGACACGCCGCCCTCGCCAAAGAGCCCGCCCCCGCCATAGGCGGCGATGACCCGGGCCAGCGGCGCCACGGATATGACGGTGTCGCCGGACGTTGCGAAGACCGGGCTGCGGAAGAGGTAGACCGGGCAGGCGGGCTCGTTCATGCGGAGAGCATAGGTCGCTCCCGCGAGCGGGCAAGGGGCGGGAGCGCGCCCGGCCGAGGCAGCGCCGGCAACCGGCGGCGGTTCCGAGGCGATGTCGTCCGCTGGCGGCGAGGCTCCCGGCGACGGCCAATCCCGGCATCGGCCAGGATCTGCCGTCAGGCCTGCTTCGAACGGACGCGCCGGAGCCGGTCGGTGCGGGTCGCAAGGGCCGGCAAGCCGATCCAATAACCCCTGAAATTGGTTTTCGAGGTTATTGACTAACTGTCAAAATCATATTTGATGGTTATGAGCTTGATGGAAGGAGCCGATGACCATGGCAACCGCCCCACAACCGACGATTGCCCGCATTTGGCGCGGCCGGACCGCGCCGGCGAGGGCGGACGACTATGAGCGCTATCTCTACGAGCACGGCATCGAGCCGCTGGCGAAGAAGGCGCTCGGCGTCGAGATGCTGCGGGAGGATCGTCCCGACCACAGCGAGTTCGTGACGATCTCGTATTGGGAGAGCGTCGCGGCGATGTCGCGCTTCGCCGGCACCGACCCGCGGCGGATCCATCACCTCGAGCGCGACGCCGAGTTCCTGCTCGAGCTGCCGGACGGGGTGCAGGTCCTCCGGATCGCCGCCAGCTTCGGCCGGTAAGGCGCCGTTCACGAACAAGCGATTCGACCTGGGCGTCATGGCCGGACTTGATCCGGCCATCTCGACGAGATCGCATGCGATCTCGTTAGGGAACGCGACAGATCAGGTAAGAGCACTTGTTCAGGTCGCCAATAGTATGACGCCGGAGGTGTCCGCGTGGATGGCCGGATCAAGTCCACGGCTGTCCGGTTCATGTTGGGAGTAAGTCCAGATGGAATTGGCGAGGGTCGCTTTTTGGGATGGTGGGCGGCTTGAGCAATTGGTCGATGCTGCGACGGTGCATGATGTTGGCGCGGACGAGCCTGGCGAAGGCGAGTGGGCTGTCGACGATTTTGACGGCGTCGTTGGCGATGCGCAGCAGCAGGTAGGCGATGAGGGCGACGGCGATCTGGATGCGCACGGCGTTCTCCGATTGCCCGATGAAGTGCTTGATGCGGAGGGTCTGCTTGACCCATCGGAAGAAGAGTTCGATGGCCCAGCGGCGCTTGTAGAGGTCGGCGATCTCCTGGGCTGGGGCGTCCAGGTCGTTGGTGAGGATGCGCAGTGTCTTGCCGTCATCGAGAACGACGCCGATCTCGCGCACGGGATCCTGGAAGGGGTTGATGCGCGTCGTCGTCAGGCGTTCGGGCAGGTGGCCGATCCGATCATAGAGCAGGGTCGATCCGGGCGGCAGAGGCTGTTCGGCGACCGGAGCCAGGGGCGTATTCTTCTTGAGCCGGGTGACGATCCGGCAGCCGGCTGTGTTCAGGCGCTCCCACCAACCGTAATGATAATAGCCGAGATCAAAGACATAAGTGGCGCCGGGCTCGATGGGCATGGCGTGCGCGGCCGTGATGTCGTTGACCTTGGCGGGCGTGACTTCAAGGTAGAGCGGCCGGTCGGCGTCCGGGTCGTAGATGATGTGCGCCTTGGCGCCGACGGCGCTGCGGGAGAAGCGTGCCCAGGCCGCAGCAATCCCCGACAGCCGCAGGCTCGTCGAGTCGATCAGGCGCACCACCTCGGCGCTCGACCGACGAAAGCCCCGGCTGGTCTGGGCCGCCATATGGGCGAACAGGCCCGAGAAGACCTCGTGCGTTCTCAGGGCGTTGGCGTCGGCCAAGGTCGAGCGCGACACCTGACGCACGCCCAGGTGATAGAGCCTGCCCGCGTGGCTGGACATCGCCGTTTCGATCTCGCGCAGCGAGGCGGCGCCGGAAAGCTGCGCGTAAAGCAGCGCCACAAACTGACTCTTGGTGCTCAGCCGCCGAACCCGGGCATCCGTTCCCTGTTCATCCACAAGCCGATCGAACACCGACCACGGCACATGCTTCAGAAGCCCGTGCAATACGCTATTGTGGTGACGCATGGCGTTGGCTCCTTCTCGTGTCCAAAACACCGGCAAGTGCTTGGAAACAAGTAGAATCAATGCCATGCAACCTGTCTACCAAAACCAACCGGACAGCCGTGGATCAAGTCCGGCCATGACGAACTGAGATGTCTCACCCAATTGACAACCGAAGCCCTTGTTCTCGGGCGATGTCTAAGGCCGGCCCTATCCCTGGTACGCCGCCTGCCAGCCGTCGCCGGGCGGGGCCTGACGCAGGGCGGCGATCCAGCCGAGCACGGCGGCGTAATAATCCTCCAGCTCGGGTGCCAGCGGCCGGCAGCGGGCGATGCCGGCCTCGGCGGCCTCCCAGTCCCGGGCGCGATAGGCGGCCAGCATGGCCTCGTGCGCGTGGCGGAACGCGGCGGCGTCGGCCGGCGGGGTGCGCAGCACCGTGAACACGGCGATCGGCTCGCTGCGCCCGCGCACCGCGACCTTGTCGAGCTCGACCACCCTCGCGCCGGTGCCGAGCCGGGCGGCGGTCTGCGGGCCGATCACCAGCGGCACGCCGTAGCGCTTCGACAGGCCCTCCAGCCGGGAGGCGAGGTTGACCGCATCGCCCAGGGCCGAATAGTCGAAGCGTCGGTCGGAGCCGAGATTGCCGACGACGCAGTCGCCGGTGTTGACGCCGATGCCGACGGCGAAGGCGAGCCCCGGAGCCTCGCGGGCGAGCTCGGCGTTGAGCGCGTCGAGCCGCGCCAGCATGGCGAGCGCGCAGGCCACCGCGTGGGCGGCATGATCGGCGTCGTCGAGCGGCGCGTTCCAGAACGCCATGACGCAGTCGCCGATATATTTGTCGATGGTCCCGCCATGCTCCAGCACGGCCTCGGACAGCGGGTTGAGCAGGCGATGGATCAGCGCCGTCAGGCGCTCCGGCCGGTCCTTCATCGTCTCGGCGAGGCCGGTGAAGCCGCGGACGTCGCAGAACAGGATCGACAATTCGCGCCGCTCGCCGCCGAGGCGCAGGCCGGACGGGTCGGCCGCCAGCCGCTCGACCAGGGCCGGCGCGAGGTAATGGGAGAAGGCGCGGGTGATCGCGTGGCGCTGCCGGCGCTCGCGGGCGAAGTCCCGCCCGCCGCGCCAGCCCGTCACCAGCACCGCGGCGAGCACGGGCAGCGAGGGCGGGACCCAGACGCGGCCGGTCCGCAGCAGCAGGAAGCTCGCCAGCACCAGGAGGAGAATGCCCAGGCCGGTGGATGCCGCCGCGCGCCAGGTGACGCTGGCATGGGTCAGCGCCGCCGCCGCGAGGGCGACCAGCGCGATGATGGCGATCAGCCCGGCCGCCGGCAGCGGCCGGATGAACAGGCCGGTGCGCAGATTGTCGAGGATGGTGGCCTGGATCTCGACGCCGGGCGTCAGCTGGCCCGTCCTCAGGCTGAAGGGGGTTGCGAAACTGTCGGGCGAGCCGGCGGCGATGGTCGCCGCGCTCTGCAGGCTGAGGCCGACCAGCACGGTGCGGCCGCGGAAATAGTCCTTGGGCAGGAACTCCGCCGGATCGAGCGCCTGGTAGTAGGAGACGGTCGGAAAGGTCCGGGCCGGGCCGAAAACCTGCAGCAGCGCCCCCTGCGGGATGGGCTGGCCCTCGCCGCGCCGTGCCAGCAAACTGGCGGCGAAGCCGTCGGGATAGGACGGGATGCGGCGCAGCGCGCCGTCGCGGTCGAGCGCCACGGCGACCACGCCGGCGGTCGCCCCGGTGGCGGTGAAGGCGGGCAGCGGCTCGATGCGCGAGACCTGCTCGGCCTGCGGCGTCTCGATCCGGGCCTCGTCCGCCGCGAGCACCACGTCCGGTCCGAGGGCGGCGGCGAGGGCGGCATCGGCCTCGGGCGTCGAGGGCTCGGAGAAGATGATGTCGAGGCCGATCACCCGGGCGCCGGCCTCGCGCAGGCTGCGGATCAGGCGGGCATGCAGGTCGCGCGGCCAGGGCCATTGCCGGCCGATCTCGGCGAAGGAGGGCTCGTCGATCGCCACCACCACCGCGCCCGGTTCGGCCGGCTGCGGCGGGGCCTGCGTCGACATCAGGTCGAACAGCTTGGCGTCGACCAGCCGCCAGGCCGGCAGCGCCAGCAGGGCGCAGCACAGCGCCGTCACCGCCGCCGCGACGCCCAGGCTGCGCAGCCAGGACCGCGCCCGTGCCGAGGACGGGCTCTGGGGCTGCGGTTCCGCGCGCCGGCTCCGGGCCATGCGTCAGAAGCGCAGCTTCATCGACCCCAGCACGGTGCGGCCCGGGGCCGGCGTGCCCGGCGCCAACTCGAAGTTGCGGTCGAACAGGTTGAGGATCGAGGCGTCGAAGGCCAGCCGCCGTTCGAACGGTTGCCAGCTGAAGGTCACGTCCGTGGTGGTGTAGGCGTCGAGCATCTCCGGCGCGAAGCCCAGGCGTACGCCGAGCCGTTCGCCGACGAAGGTCTGCGCCACGGTGAGCGTGATCAGCTCGGGGCTGACCCAGGTGAGGCCGACGCGGCCGAAGCGCTCGGGCAGGAAGGGGATGTCCCCGCCATATTGCGGGTCTTGACTCTCGTCCTGCCCGTTCGACCACGCCGCCAGGGCGAAGAGACCGAAGCCGCCGCCGAGCCAGAGATTGGCGGTGGCGGACAGGCGGTCGATGCGGGCGCTGCCGAGGGCCACTTCATCGAGGGACTGCGGCACCGACATGTTCACGCCCGAGAGGGCCTGGTGCTGGTATTCGACGGCTGTGAACAGGCGCGAGCCCCATTCGGCGTCCCAGCGCAGGATCGTTGAGTCGGCACGGCCGCCGACGTCGAGAGGCGCGAGGTTGGGCAGGAGGCCGAGCGTTGCCACCGGGCTCAGCGTGAAGGAGATCGGGAACTGGGTGTCGCGCCGATAGGCGGCCCTCAGCCAGTGCCCATCGAACGGCTCCACCGCAATGCCGACGCGGGGATCGAAATGGTTGATGTCCTGCGCGCCGCTTTGCTGGAAAGCGCCGTAGGCTCCCGCCTCGACCCGGACGTGTTCGCCGATCGGCGCCAGGACGTCGACATAGGCCCGGCTCATGCTGAGGGTCGCGGCACTCGTCAGCGTCCCGACACCGGATGTATCGATGTCCGCGACGCTGATCTCGGCACCGTAGCGGATCGTCGCCGGGCCGATGCCGTAGAGATGGCTGGCGGCCACGAGGCCGGTGGTCTGCTCGTCGCGCTGGCGAAAAGCCGAAAAGGGGACACCGAGAAAGGAGAACGATGCGGACTGGTTGTCGCGTCCGTAGCTGGCGACGGCGGCCGCAGTGAAGACGTTGCGATCCCCGAAGACATGGCCCCAACCCACTCCGGCGAGCGCCGACACGCCGGTGCGGTCGATGTCCACGTCGATGCCGGGAAACGTCGGGAGGTCGGTCTTCGGCAAGGACGGATCGGCCTTGTTCAGGAAGGAGAACAGCACGACATGGTCATAGGGCGTCGGGTTGGTCCCGACGAGCAGGGTGGCGCTGATCGCACTTTCCTCGTCGTTGTCGCGCCGGCCCGTGGTGTCGATGCCGCTGACGCTGGCATAGAAGGAGGTCGGCACCGGCAGATTGGCGAAGCCTTGCATCGTCGCGCCGGCGCTCCAGCCGAGCTTGCCGTCGCGCCAGACCAGGCCGCCGCCGATCTCGCTGTCGAGGAAGGGCCGGCGCACCAGGTCGATGTGGCGGTTGCGGCCGGCCACCGCCAGCGGGTCGAGCAGCAGGCCCTGCATGACGGAGGAGAAGGCATAGGCGTCGGTCTCCTCGCCGATGGCGGGAGAAAGCACCGAGGCCGGGATGACCAGCGGCGTGGCGCGGGCGTTGATGGCCTGGTCGAAATAGCCGGTCGCCTTGAACGGATCGAACACCACGTCGCCGTAATAGCGGCCCCAGGCGTCGAGCTCGAGCAGGCGGAAGGAGTCCGACAGGTACGAGCCGGCGTCCTTGGCCGCGGCCAGCGGCGCATAGGCGCCGCCGCGCGCCCGGATCTTGGCCAGGGCCGCGCGGGCGCTGGTGATGGCCTGGTCCGCCTCGAACCGGTCGAGCGAGATGGCGGTGCGCACCAGCGACACCACCGGGTCGTTCGGGTCGAGCCGTTCCGCGGCGTCGAGCTGCTGCAGGGCCGGCTCGACCTGGTCGGCCTGGTAGTAGCCCATGGCCAGCGCGAGGACGCCGTTGGAATAGGCGGGGTTGGCGACGGAGCCGGCAAGCAGGTTCTCCAGTGCCTTGTCGGTCTCGCCGGTCTGCAGGTAGTAGCGCCCGAGCGCGGTGTAGCCGAAGGCGAGGGACGGATCGAGCGTCATCACCGTGTCGATCTCGGCCCGGGCCTCCTCGACCCGGCTCTGGTCGAGCAGGAGGACGGCGTAGTTGGCGCGCGCCACCGGATTGTCGGGGGCGACCTCGATCGCCCGCCGGAAGGCCTGCTCGGCCTCGCGTTCGGCGTCGCGCTCGCTCTGGACCAGGCCGATGCCGTTCCACACGTCCGTGTCGCCGGGCGCGATCTCGGCCGCGCGGGTCAGGGCCGCGAGCGCTCCGTCGAGATCGCTCCTGGCGAAGAAGCGGACATAGGCGTCCGCCTGCAGGGCGAGCGGGTCGTCGGGGTCGATGACCATGGCGCGGGCCGCCGCCGCCTCGGCTTCCTGCCGCGAGTCGGTCAGGATGGCGAGCCGGGCGAGGGCCCCTGCGAGCACGATGTCGTTGGGATAGCGGGCCTGCGCCGCGCGGACGATGCCGAGCGCGGCTTCGTCGTCCTTGGTGAAGCCGGCGATCCAGGCCTGTGCGATCGCGCCGACGGGGCCGCGGGCAGCCTCGCCCGTCGGCAGGGCCGGCGCCTTGCCCGGGTCGGCGAGGGCGTCGGCGAAGGCGGCGCCGTAGAGGGCGCTGGCGCGTCGCGTCGGGTCGAGCCCGCCTCGCGCCGCTTGGCGGAACAGGGCGGCCGCCTCCTTCCAGCGCCGCTGCGCGGCGGTGACCAGGGCCTCGACCAGGTCGGCCCGCGCCCGCTGCGAGGCCGTCAGCCGTCCGGCGCGGGCCCGGGCGAGATCCCGGGCGGCGGCGACCCACCCGTCATAGGCGAGCCCGATCTCGGCCAGCCGCAGCCAGTCCTCGGCGCTGCGCCGGTCGGCGGGCTGTGCCAGGAGCCTGGCCCGCTCGTCGCGTTCGGCGCGGCGATTGCCCGAGGTCGCCGGCAGCCAGCCGAACGCATCGCGCAGCGAGAGATAGAACAGCATCTGCTCGCGGTCCTTCGGGCGGACCAGCACGACCTTGGTCGGCTTGCCGCCGAGGGTGGCGACCGCAGCCTCGCCCTCGTGCACCGTGACCGAGCCCTGCGCATTGACGAGCTCGACCGTGCCCTCCAGCACCATCAGCGAGGTCTTGTTGCCGTCGACCGTCAGGGACCAGTCGGTGCCGCGGATCGCCGCGGCGGCGGCCGGCGTGTCGATGGTCAGGCTGGCGCCGCCGCGGGCGGCGCGGGCCCAGACATTGCCTTGCGACAGCCCCAGCGCCGCCGGCCCGTTCGCCGCCACGTCCTTGACCACCAGCGTCGAGTTGCGGCCGACGCGGACCTGGGTCTGGTCGGCGAAGAGCAGGGCCAGGGTGCCGATGGCATTGGTGCGCAGCGTGTCGCCGCTGAGAAGATCCTGCCGCGCCTCGGCCGCGCGCCAGCCCGGCACGTGCACGGGCAGGAACTCCTCGCCGCCCTTGGCCGAGACGATCAGGCCGGCATGGGGCGTCGGCCGCGCCAGCGGCTCCGCGCCGGCTGTGCCGAGGCCGAGGAGGGGCAGGACCGAAGCGAGGAGGAGAAGCGGAGAGGGGGGACGTCGCAATCGCAGGGACTCGTTGGGGAAGGCCGCACTATTCCCGCTGGGTCAGCCGAAGGCAAGCAGGCGCGCACGCGTGGGCGGCGCAAGCCATGCCGGTGTGACCGGGCCGCCGCGGTCAGGGCCTGAGGGCGGCGCCGCCGAGCAGGCCGACCAGCTCGGCCTGGCGGGTGACGCCGGTCTTCTGGAAAATGCGCTTGAGGGTCGAGCGCACGGTCTGCTCGGCGATGCCGAGCTTCGTCGCCGCGTCGCGCGGGGGATGGCCGGCGGCGATCAGCGCCGCGAGCCTGGCCTCCGACGGTGTCAGGTCGAACAGGCCCTGCACCACGCTCGCCGTCGGCACCGCCGCGGGCACGACCGGCGTCGCCACCAGCATGAAGCGGGCCTTGGAGAAGATGTCGCGCGCTGTGCCGCGGATCGGCACGAGGTGCACGACCACGGCCGGCCGGTCCTCTCGTGCCGCCACGGGGATCGAGCTCACGCCGCCGGTCGCGGCCATGTCCGGGGTCGCCAGCGCCCGGAGGAGCAGCCGGTCGGCCGCGGGGTCGGCCAGCGCGAGCCGGGACGGCAGGTCGCGGACCGTGGCGGGCATCATCCCGACCAGCGGCGTGTTGGCCGCCATGGCCCGGCCGGCGCGGTCGAGCACCGCTGCCGGCAGGCCGATGATCTCCAGGGCGCGGGCGGCGGCCTCTGCGCGTTCCAGCTCCAGCCGCGCCGACAGCAGCGAGGCGCGGGCGAGATGCGGGCGCAGGCCGTCGAGGAAGGACAGGGCTGCGGGACCGAAGCTGCCCTCGGCGAAGGGACGCTCGCAATGGACGATCATGTCGTCGCCGCTCGGCGCATGGATGGCCGTCGCCGTGCCCGAGCCGTGGCCTTCCGGTATGAGGAAATCCTGGTAGAGCGGCTCCCGGCCGATCTCCGCCTCGGTCAGCAGGTCGCGGTCGGTGAGGAAGCCGGCCCGCCGCGCCGCCAGCAGGCGGCGGGTGCGGACATTGTCGGGGAAGCGCTCGAAATGGCCGAGCATCATCGCCTCGCATTCCGGAGAGGTCGTCACCCATCCCAGCGGCTCGGTGCCGCGGGTGGCAAGCAGGAGAGCGTGCCGCGCTCCGGCCGCAGCGGCGATGTCGTTGAGCACGCCGCGCCACTGTTCCGGCACCAGGGCCGCCTCGTAGATGCGGTCGACGAGGCCGTCCTCGGCCAGGTCCGGTGTCACGACGAAGGGTGCTGCTGGACCGGGCTGCAGCATGGGGGCGCGGCATCCTCCATGGCCGGCACCGCTGGGGCAGTCCGGCCGATTGTCATGCCTCCGATCGTACAAGCGGCCTGCCGGAAGGCAATCGTTCGAATATCGCACGGATCTGGAAAGTCTTGCCGATCCGCTCTCAATCTCCCTCTGCACCTGCCATGGCCCGGGCCGGCATCAGGAAGCGGACCGCGGCCAGGCACAGGGCGGTGGTGAAGAACAGCACCAGCGCCACCAGGGCGTTGATATCGGGCGTGAAGCCCAGGCGCATCATCGCCCAGAGCCGCACCGGCAGGGTGCTCTGGGTGCCGGTGACCAGCAGGGTGATCATGGTCTCATCGAAGGAAAGGGCGAAGGCGAGGATCGCCGCGCCGGCCATGGCGCCGGTGAGGTTGGGCAGAAGCACCAGGCGGAAGGTCTGCCAGCCGCTGGCGCCGAGGTCGTAGGAGGCCTCGACCAGGCTGGCGCTGAGCGACTGCAGCCGCGTCAGGATGGTGCGGTAGACCAGCGCCAGCACGAACACCGTGTGGCCGATGACGATGGTGACGAGCGAGCGGTCGAACTCGACCTCGCGGAAGAACACCAGGAGGGCGAGGCCGGTGATGATCGGCGGCATCAGGAAGGGCAGGAACAGCACGAACTGCAGGAACTCCCGCCCCTTGGCCGCGGGCGAGGCATAGTAAAGCGCCAGGCCGGTGCCGATGACGACGGAGAACACCACGGCGCCGGCGCCGACGACCAGCGTGGTGCCGAGGGCGTTGAGCACGCTGGCGTTGCCGGCCAGGGCCGAATAGGCGGCGAGGGTCGGCTGCGACCAGTCGACCGCGCCGCGGCTGACCGCGAAGAAGGACGAGAGGATCGGCACCATCAGCGGGCCGTAGAGCAGGACGAAGACCAGGACGGTCAGGCCTGCGAGCAGCGCCGTGGCGGCGTGGCCGGAGGCGCGCATCAGGCGCCTCCCTTCTGACGGCCGAAGCGACCGCCCAGGGCGATGGCCAGCATCACGGTGGCGGCGAGGATGACGGAGAGGGCGGCGCCGAACGGCCAGTTGAAGGCCGTCCCGAACTGGCTGTAGACGATGCGCCCGAAGGTGAAGCCGGACTGGCCGCCGACCATCTGCGGCGTCAGGAAGTCGCCGATCGCCAGCACGAAGACGAAGCTCATGGCCGAGGCCGCGCCGGGCAGGCTGAGCGGCACGGTGACGCGCCAGAAGGTCTGGGCGGCGCTGGCCCCGAGGTCGGCGGAGGCGTGGCGCAGGGCCTGTGGGATGCGCTCCAGCGACAGGAAGATCGGCAGCACCGCGAAGGGGATGAGCAGCACGGTCAGCGTCAGCAGCACGGCGTTGAGGTTGAACACGAACAGCATCGAGGGCTGGTCGATCAGGCCGAGGGCCATCAGCGCCCGGTTCAGCATGCCGTTGCCGCCGAGGATGGAGCGGACCGCGTAGATCTTGATGACGTAGCTCATCAGCAGCGGCACCAGCAGCAGCACCAGCAGGACGTAGCGGCGCCGGCCGCGCAGGGTCGTCAGGAAATAGGCGACGGGATAGGCGAGCAGCACGCACAGCACCGCCACGGCCAGGCACAGCAGGCAGGTGCGCCAGAAGATCGGCAGGAAGACCGGATCGGTGAAGAAGCGGGCATAGTTGGCCAGCGTCGGCGTGTAGACGATGTCGCCGCCCTCGACGCCGACGAAGCTGTAGGCCAGGAACAGCGTCATCGGCGCCAGGACGAAGCAGACCGGCACGGCATAGGCCGCGGCGGCGGCGATCCAGGGCGCGAGCCGGGCCGAGCCGGCCGGGAGGGAGCGGCCGCTCACGCCGGCACCAGCCGGCAGGCGGCGGCGGGAAAGGCGAGCGTCACCGCCTCGCCGGCGGCGAGCGCGACCCCGTCCGGCCGGCTCGGCAGGCGGGTGCGCAGCGACAGGCCGGGATCGCGGCCGGCCGTGGCGGTCGCCATGGTCGAGGCACCGGCGAAGGCGACCTGGGCGATGGTGGCGGCGATGCGGTTCTCGCCGGGCGCGGCCGCGCCGATGCCGATCGCCTCGGGCCGGCAGACCGCCAGCGCCCTGCTGCCGGCCGGGGCGGCGGCCAGGGCGGGCTGGCCCTCGATCGAGCACAGGATCGGGCCGACGCCGGTCTCGATCGTCCGCAACGCGCCGGCCGCCGCCGGGCCGAGGGTGCCGGGGATCAGGTTGTTCTCGCCGAAGAACCGGGCCACGAACTCGCAGGAGGGCCGGTAGTAGACCTCGTGCGGCGTGCCGATCTGCTGGATGCGGCCGGCGCTCATCACGCAGATGCGGTCGGCCATGGCGATCGCTTCTTCCTGGTCGTGGGTGACGAACAGGAAGGTGGTGCGGATCTCGGCCTGGATCGATTTCAGGAAGCTCTGCATCTGGCGGCGTAGCTCGACGTCGAGCGCGGCGAGCGGCTCGTCGAGCAGGATCAGCCGCGGGCGGCAGATGATGGCGCGGGCGAGCGCGACGCGCTGGCGCTGGCCGCCGGAAAGCTGGGAGGGGTAGCGCCCGCCGAGGCTGCCGAGCTGCACCAGGTCGAGCGCGTCCCTGACCCGGGCGGCGATCTCGGCCCGCGGCGTGCCGCGCACGGCGAGGCCGTAGCCGACATTGCCCGCCACGGTGAGGTGCGGGAACAGGGCGTAGTCCTGGAAGACGGTGTTGAACGGGCGCCGGTTGATCGGCACGCCGGCGATGTCGCGCCCGTCCAGCACGATCTCGCCGCCGGACGGGGCCGTGAAGCCGCCGATCAGGCGCAGCACCGTGGTCTTGCCCGAGCCGGACGGGCCGAGGATGGTGATGAACTCGCCGTCGCGGACGTCGAGGTCGATGCCGTGCAGGATCGACGTCGCCCCGTAGGACTTCGACAGGGACCGCAGACTGAGCAGGACGCCGGGCTCGGCCATCGTCACTCCGGACAAGGGGTCATGGGACGGGGGGACTGCCGGCGCGACGTCGGCCACGAGACTCCTCTCCCTTCGGGAGAGGGGATTTTCTCAATCGGCAGTGCCGGTTACGGCGCCGCCTTCACCTCGTTCCACAGGTCGGAGCGCTTCAGCGGATCCTCGACCGCATCGAGCCAGACCAGCTTGTCGCCGTCGTTGGCGCTGGCGCTGGCGACGACGGTGTTGCCGAAGCCGGTGCGCTCGGAGAGCTGCTGGCCGATCTTCTTCTGCAGGAGGAAGTTCACCCATTTCGCCGCGGCCGCCTCATCCTTGACGCCGCTGGTCATCGCCCAGTTGTCGAGCCAGGAGAGGGCGCCCTCGGACGGGTTGACGTAGGCGACATGGGCGCCGACCTTCTGCAGCGCCTTGAGCTGCTGCTGGCCGTAATTGGCCCAGACCAGCGCCACGTCGTTGTTCTGGAAGATCTGCTGGGCCTCGTCCGAGGTGGTGTAGAAGCTCAGCACGTTCTTCTTCAGGTCGATGAGCTTGCCCTTGACCGAGGCGAGCTGGTCGGCCGTCAGGTGGAACGGGTCGGCGATGCCGAGGGTGAGGGCGGTGAAGGAGACGTTGTGCTCGCCATTGTCATAGGCCAGCACCTTGCCCTGGTACTTCGGATCCCACAGCACGGCCATGGAGGTCGGCGCCGGCTTCACCTTGTCGGTGTCGTAGATCAGGCCGATGGAATCGAAGCAGAACGGGATGCCGTAGACCTTGCCGTCGCGGGTCTCGCCCTTGATCGCGGCGAGGTCGCGGAAGCGCGGCAGCGCCTCCTTCTGGTTGGGGATGGCCGCGAGATCCCAGGGCTTGACCAGCTTGGCGTCGATGTAGCGCTGCAACTGGGCCGTGTTGACGGCCATGACGTCGAAGTCCTTGCCCTCGCTGCCCTTGATCTTGGCCCAGATCTCGTCGTCGCTGCCGATGAAGACGACGTTGACGTCGATGCCGGTCTCCTTGGTGAACTCGGTCACCCAGTCCGGATCGGCATAGCCTTCCCAGGCGAGGACGCGCAGCGTCTCGGCGGCGGCGGCCGAAGCCCACAGGCCCGCGGCCAGCGCCGCGGCGGCGGCCAGATGCTTGATGGATCCGATCACGACACTTCTCCTCTGGTTTGTGCGATGGGGAGCGCCTTGGCCGCGCCTGCGGGTGGCGCCCTCCCGGGCCTTGTCGTCGCTGCCGGCCGGCTACACCCAGCCGCCGTCGACGATGAAGTTCTGCGAGGTGCACATGCGGCTGTCGTCCGCCGCCAGGAACAGGGCCATGCGCGCGATGTCCGGCTCGTGCAGGCGGTCGGGCAGGCATTGGCGGTCGGCGATCTGGCGCTCGCCCTCCGGCGTCAGCCAGAGCGCGACCTGGCGCGGCGTCATCACCCAGCCCGGGATCATGCAGTTGACTCGGATGCGCTCGGGGCCGAACTCGCGGGCCAGCGCCCGGGTCATGCCGGTGATCGCCGCCTTGGCGGTGACATAGGCCGGGCAGTCGGGGTCGCCGACCATCCAGGTGATCGAGCCGAAATTGACGATGGAGCCGCCGCCGGCCGCACGCATCTGCGGCCGCACGGCCTGGGCCGCGAAGAACTGGTGGCGCAGGTTGACCGCCATGCGGTCGTCCCAATAGGCCGGCGTCACGTCCTCGGTGCGGTGCCGGTCGTCGTTGCCGGCATTGTTGAGCAGGACCCGGATCGGCCCGTGCCGCTCGCCGATGGCGGCGATGGCCCCTTGCAGGGCGGCGACGTCGCGCAGGTCGCAGGGGATGAAGTCGGGCGGGCGGTGGCCCGCCGCCGCGACCGTCTCCGCCAGCCGGCGGCCGGCCTCCTCGGCGATGTCGACGAAGCCGACCACGGCGCCCTGGGCGCAGAAATGCTCGACCAGGCTGGCGCCGATGCCGCCGGCGCCGCCGGTGACGAAGACGACGCGGTCCCTGAGGCTGGGGTAGGAGGCGTTGAGGAAATCGGTGTCCATGGCCGCCTCAATGGGAATGACGCGGGATGCCCGCCTGGCGCTTGCCGAGCAGGAAGTCGAAGTCGCAGCCCTGGTCGGCCTGCAGCACGTGCTCGATGAACAGCTTCTGATA
The DNA here is from genome assembly GCF_057554225.1 of Labrys sp. Lb11. Lineage (NCBI taxonomy): Bacteria > Pseudomonadati > Pseudomonadota > Alphaproteobacteria > Hyphomicrobiales > Xanthobacteraceae > Labrys > Labrys sp. Lb11. The sequence continues at coordinate 967,851 of NZ_BAAJOT010000003.1, read as the reverse complement.
GCCGGTGGCGTCGTCATGGGAGGGCGGCAGCCAGTCCTGCCGGCGGGCCTCCAGCTCCTCGTCGGAGACCTGGAGATGCAGGCGCCGGCCGGCGACGTCGAGCTCGATCCTGTCGCCGTCGCGCACCAGGGCAAGGGGTCCGCCGGCGGCCGCCTCCGGCGCGGTGTGCAGCACCACGGTGCCGTAGGCGGTGCCGCTCATGCGCGCGTCGGAGATGCGCACCATGTCGGTGACGCCGCGCTGCAGCAGCTTGGCGGGCAGGGGCATGTTGCCGACCTCGGCCATGCCGGGATAGCCGCGCGGCCCACAGTTCTTCAGCACCATGACGCAGGTCTCGTCGATGTCGAGCGCCGGGTCGTCGACGCGGGCGTAGTAGTGCTCGATATCCTCGAACACCACGGCGCGGCCGGTGTGCTGCATCAGTGCCGGGGTGGCGGCCGAGGGCTTGATCACCGCGCCGCCGGGCGCGAGGTTGCCGCGCAGCACCGCAATGCCCCCCTGGGGCGTCAGCGGATCGGCGAGGCCGCGGATCACCTCGCCATTGTAGTTGGGGGCCGAGGCGACGATCTCGCCGATGTCCGGTCCGGCGACGGTCGGGGCAGCGGCGTGCAGCATCCCGGCCTCGACCAGAACGCGCATCACGGCGCGCAGGCCGCCGGCATAGTAGAAGTCCTCCATCAGGAACCGGCCGGAGGGCATCAGGTCGACGATGGTCGGCACGTCCCGGCCGAGCCGGTCCCAGTCGTCGAGCGACAGGTCGACGCCGAGCCGGCGCGCCACAGCGATCAGGTGGATGACGGCGTTGGTGGAGCCGCCGATGGCGCCGTTGACGCGGATGGCGTTCTCGAAGGCCTCGCGGGTCAGGATCCGCGACATGCGCACGTCCTCGCGCACCAGCGTGACGATGCGCCGGCCGGCCTCCTGGGCCAGGATGGCGCGGCGCGCATCCACGGCGGGGATGGCGGCGTTGTCGGGCATGGCGATGCCGAGCGCCTCGACCATGCTGGCCATGGTCGAGGCGGTGCCCATGGTCATGCAGCTGCCGGCCGAGCGGCTCTGGCCCTGCTCGGCGGCGAGGAAGTCGTCGACCGACATGCGGCCGGCCTTCACGTCCTCGTAGAACTTCCAGACATGGGTGCCCGAGCCGATGGGCTTGCCGCGGAAATTGCCGTTCAGCATCGGGCCGCCGGAGACGGCGATGGTCGGCAGGTCGCAGCTCGCCGCGCCCATCAGCAGGGACGGTGTGGTCTTGTCGCAGCCAACCAGCAGGATGACGCCGTCGACCGGGTTGGCGCGGATCGATTCCTCCACGTCCATGCTGGCGAGGTTGCGGAACAGCATGGCGGTCGGGCGCATGTTGGACTCGCCCAGCGACATCACCGGGAATTCCAGCGGCAGGCCGCCCATCTCGTAGACGCCGCGCTTCACATGTTCGGCGAGGCCGCGCAGATGCGCGTTGCAGGGCGTGAGCTCCGACCAGGTGTTGCAGATGCCGATCACCGGCCGGCCGTCGAAGACGTCGGGCGGATGGCCCTCGTTCTTCATCCAGCTGCGATGCATGAAGGCGTTCTTGCCCGACCCGCCGAACCAGGCGGTGGAACGCAGCTTGCGGGGCTCGTCAGCCATTTGCGGCCTCGAATGGAATGTTTTGTTTAGCCAAACAGTGTTTGGTATTGCAAAGATGGTAGGCGTGTTGTTTCCTCCGGTCAACCGATCTCGGCACACCGGCTTCGACTTGGGGAAACGATGAGCGACGAGCGCTACCGCGTGCAGAGCCTCGGCCGGGCCTTCGACCTGATCGACTGCATCGCCGCCAGCGGCAAGGCGGGGGCGCGGCTGACGGATCTGGCCCGCGACGTCGGCCTGTCGAAGGCGGCGGCCTACGCGATCCTGGTGACGCTGAAGGCGCGCGGCATCGTCGTCGACGTCGGCGAGGGCATGACGCGTCGCTACCGCCCCGGGCTGGCCCTGGTGCGGCTCGGCGACATCGCGGTTTCCAGCACCGGCCTCGCCGACATCGCCATGCCGGTGCTGCGCGACCTCACCCAGGAGGTCGGCATGACCTCGCGCGTGGCGGTGATGGATGACGGCTTCCCGGTGGTGATCGGCCGCGTCGATGCGCCGGGCGCCATCCGCTTCGACGCCGCCCTCGGCCGACGCGAGCGGCCGCACTGCTCGGGCGTCGGCAAGGTGCTGCTGGCGGCGCTGCCGCGTCCGGAGGCGCTCGCCGTCCTCGATCGGGCCGGCTGCGAGGCGCGCACCGCCCGGACGCTGACCTCGCCCGAGGCCCTCGGCGCCGATTTCGACCGGATCGCCGCCCGGCACTACGCCCTGGACGACGAGGAGGACCACGAGGGCATCATCTGCGTCGCCGCCGGGGTCTTCGGCCATGGCGGCAAGGCCGTCGGCGCCGTCAGCGTCACGACCCTGAAGCAGCTCCTGCCGGCCGAGGCCGTGCCGGACCTCGCCGAGACGCTGCTGCGCCACGCCGACCGCATCTCCCGCACCCTCGGCGGCCCGCCCGCGGCCGAGGCCTGGGCGGGGCGGTCGCCCGCGGCGGCCGCCGCGGCGGATGACATGCAAAGGACCCCTCGCGCCGTTCGACCGAATTGAACGGCGGGCCGTCATCTTCGGCCTTCGTCCTGCAACGGAGGTCGTGACGGCGGCGATGCATCGCCGCGGTCGCTGCGGGGCCTGGGTGGGCGATCAGACATGGTTTGAGCTCCAGACCATATCTGATCGCGGGCCCTGCACGCGGCTGTCATCTCGCGCCGGCTATGCTCGGTCCTTGCGCCGTGCCACACCGTCGGCGCAGCAGAGTCGAGTGCCCCCGCGATGCGCTTCATCGAGACCTTCCAGCTTTACCCCTTCCTCGACACGGTCGTCAGCCTGACGGGGGCGTTCGTCCTCGGCGCGCTGATCGGGGCGGAGCGCCAGTACCGGCAGCGCACGGCCGGCCTGCGCACCAATGTCCTGGTCGCGGTGGGGGCGGCGGCCTTCGTCGACCTGGCGGCGCGGATCGCCGGCACCGTCGAGGCGGTGCGGGTGATTTCCTGCGTCGTCTCCGGTATCGGCTTTCTCGGCGCCGGCGTGATCATGAAGGAAGGCATGAACGTGCGCGGCCTCAACACTGCGGCGACGTTGTGGTGCTCGGCCGCGGTCGGCAGCTGCACCGGCGCCGACATGCTGGCCGAGGGCGTGCTGCTCACCGTGTTCATCATCGCCGGCAACACGCTCCTGCGGCCGCTGGTCAACGCGATCGACCGCACGCCGATCGACGAGCAGGCTTCGGAGGCGACCTACGAGGTGCGGCTCACCACGGATCCGGTCTCGATGCCGGCGGTGCGCGAGCTGCTGCTCGAACACCTCGAGGCCGCCAAATACCCCGTGAGCGACGTCGAGATCGTCGAGCACGGCGACGACCAGGTCGAGCTCGTCGCCACCCTGGTTTCGACGGCCGTCGACCCGAAGGAGGTCGACGCCGTCGTCGGCCATCTGGAGCGCCAGCACGGCGTGACGCACGGGACCTGGGAGGTCAGCACCCGCACGTGAGCGCTTCCGCCGCCGAGGCGCTCGCCACCCCGCGGCGACCGGTCCGGCGCGGCGTCCGTCGGGCTTGACATTGTTCCATATCAGAGACAAATTCTCATATATGGAAAATTCTCTCCCCGACGAAACCGCCATCGACCGGCGGATCGCCCAGCGCCTGAAGGGGCTCAGGGCCGAGCGCGGCTGGTCGCTCGACGAGCTGGCGAGGCGCAGCACGGTGAGCCGCGCCACCCTGTCCCGGCTGGAGAACGCCGAGGTGAGCGCCACCGCCAGCGTGCTCGGCAAGCTCTGCGCCGCCTATGGCCTGACCATGTCGCGGCTGATGCACATGGTCGAGGACGAGTTCGCGCCGCTGCTGCGCCGCGAGGCCCAGCCGGTCTGGACCGATCCGGCGCTCGGCTTCCGGCGCCGCTCGGTGTCGCCGCCGGCCCAGGCCCTGGCCGGGGAGGTGCTGGAATGCGCGCTCGAGGCCGGCGCGCAGATCGCCTACGACAAGCCGCCGCGGCCGGGCCTGGAGCATCACCTCGTCATGCTCTCCGGGCGGCTCGACATCACCGTCGCCGGGCAGACCTATGCCCTCCATCAGGGAGACTGCCTGCGCTACCAGCTCTACGGACCGAGCGCCTTCGCCGTGCCCGGCCCCGACCCAGCCTGCTATCTCGTCTTCATCCTGTGAGGCCCCATGCCCGCGGACGCCGTCATCTCGACCTTTTCGGCGCAGGACGTCGCCGACCATCTGCCGCAGCTCGGCGCGCTGATCCATGCCTGCGTGCATGACGGGGCGAGCATCGGCTATATCCTGCCGTTCCCGCCGGCCGAGGCCGAGGCGTTCTGGACGGGCAAGGTGCTGCCGGGGCTGCAGGCCGGCTCGGTGGTGCTGCTGGTCGCCCGCGACGGCGGCCGGATCGTCGGGACGGTCCAGCTCGACCACGGCACGCCGCCCAACCAGCCGCACCGGGCGGACGTGCGCAAGCTCATGGTCCATCCCGACGCACGCCGCCGGGGCCTTGCCCGGGCGCTGATGGCCGAGATCGAACGCGCCGCCGCCCGGCTCGGTCGCAGCCTGCTGACCCTCGACACCCGCACCGGCGACGGCGCCGAGCCGCTCTACGCCTCGCTCGGCTACAGCGTCGCCGGCGTCATACCGGGCTATTGCCGTGACCCGTTCGTCGACAAGCTCGATGCGACGACGGTGATGTACAAGGTCCTGTGACGGCCGGCCCGTGGGGCCGTCGGTGCGGATGGGAGGCAAGGACCGTCCAGTTCAGCCTGCATCGCCGGCCTCGGCGGCGCGGCGGGCCTCGAAGGCGCCGCTTTCCTCCAGCATCCAGTCCCGGAACGCCTTGATCAGCGGCCGTTCCGAGCGGCTCTTCAGGGCGACGATGTAGTAGCGGAAGTCCGGCGCGATGTTCAGCGACAGGTCGAAGGGCCGCACCAGGCGGCCGGCGGCGATGTCGTCGCCGACCAGGCTGGTGTTGCCGAGCGCGACGCCCTGGCCGTCGGCGGCGGCCTGCAGCACCAGGGCGTAGTGGCTGAGATAGATGCCGCGCGCCGGGTCGGGCCGGTCGGCCTTGGCCGCCAGCAGCCACATGCGCCAGTCCGGCCAGATGTCGTCCTGCGCATGCCAGTCGAGATGGATCAGGGTGTGGCGGGCGAGGTCGTTGGGCTCGCGCAGCGGCGCCTCGCCCTGGAGCAGCGCCGGGCTGCAGATCGGGAACACGGATTCGGCGAACAGCGGATCGGACCGGAGGCCGGCATAGACGCCGTTGCCGAAGCGGATGCCGACATCCGCCTCGCCGCGGGCGAAATCGGCCTGGCGATCGGAAATATCGATGCGGATGTCGACGCCGGGCACGCGCTGGCGAAAGCGCGACAGGCGAGGCACCAGCCATTTGGCGGCGAAGGAGGCACTGGCCGTCACGGTCAGGCTCTCCGCGTCGTTGGCGCGGGCGGCGGCGCCGAGCGCCGCGTCGATGGCGCGCAGCGGCCCGTCGGTCGCGGCATGGAGGGCGCGGCCGGCATTGGTGAGCCCCATCGCCCGGCTGGTGCGCCAGAACAGGCGCGTGCCCAGCTTCTCCTCGAAGGCCCGGATCTGGTTGCTGACCGCGGCGGCGGTGACGTCCAGCTCCTCCGCGGCGCGGGCGAAGCTGAGATGGCGGGCCGCGGCGGAGAACGTCCAGAGGGCGTTCAGTCCATGATTGGCCTTCGGCATCGGCGATCATCAAATTTTAGTTGTCGATTCAAACAGGGTAGCGTCATTGATCGATGCAGGCAAATGATTGAAGTTAAACATTATCAAGGGCTGAGCACAGCCACGGGTCTTCAACAATGTCGATCGTTTCCTTCCTGCATCACACGCTTCATCTCGGCGCCCTGCTCGGCGTCGCGGCCCACCGCCTGCCTCCGCCGGAGCGCAACCGCCGGCCGCAGCAGCGCGACGCCCGCCTGGAGGCAGGCCTGTCGCCGCCGATGCTGTCCTCCGGGCACATCGTCCTGAACGTGTTCCAGCGCCGTCAACCTTGAGGCCGGCGTCGGCCCCGTTCCCTGCGCCACGCCTGGTCCCGCTGCCGCCGGAGCCTGCGCTCCGGCGGTCCTTTTTTGCGGGCTGTCGACGTGATGCGACGGCATGAGGCGCACGGGTCTGCCGTGCCGCCTTGCGCGCGGTCGGACATCTACGAGGCGCCGCTGAACCGCGCCTCGAGGAGGTCGATTTCCCGCACGAGCCGGCGCGCGGTCTCGTCCGAGAGCCGGCGCGTGCGCGCCATGCGGTAGATCTCGTCCCGCTCCGCTCGGAGCCCCGTCAGGCGCAGCCTGCGATCGATGTCGTCGACCGCGCGGGCGAGCTCGGCCTCCTCGCCGGTCTTGGACCAGCCTTCGATGCGCTGGCGGTAGAGCTCCATGATGCGGGCGCTGACGCCCGCATAGAGATCGGCATCGCTGCGGTCCTTGCCCATCTCGTATTGCGCGCGTTCGACGGCATGGATCGCAGCCTCGGCGGCCGCGACCCGCGCACGGTCCTCCTCCTCCTGGTGCGAGGGCTCCGGCGGCAGCTCCAGGCCTTTCAGGAGGAGCGGCAGGCCGATGCTGGCCGCGATCAGCGAGGCGATGATGACCCCTGCGGCCAGCAGGATGGCGAGGTCGCGGGCGGGGAAGGGCGAGCCGTCGTTCAGGACGAGCGGCAAGGTCAGGACGCCGGCCAATGTGATGGTGCCGCGCACGCCGGCGAGCGAAGCGGCCGCGACCAGGCGCCAGCTGGGCTTGCGGATCGGCTGTCCCTTCCGCGCCGCCCGGAACATGGTGAAGCGCAGCGACACCCAGACCCAGAGGAAGCGCAGCACGGCCAGGGCGGCGTTGATGGCGACGATATAGACGATGAGCCAGGCGGGCTCGTGATGCCCGGTCGCGCGCACCACCTCGGCCGCTCCGGCGACGATCCGCGGCAGCTGTTCGCCGAGCAGGATGAAGATGACGCCGTTCGCGGCGAACTGGACCGTGTCCCAGACCGCCGCCCGGCGGGCCCGGGTGACGGCGAGCGCCTGTCCGGTCTGCTCGACATAGCTCATCGTCATGCCGGCAGCGACCGCGGCCAGAATGCCGGAACAATGCAGGTGCTCGGCAAGCAGATAGGAGGCGAACGGGATCAGCAGGCTGATCAGGATGTGCGAGCCGGTCTCCTCGCCGAAGCGGCGGGACACCCAGGCCTTGGACAGGGTCGCGGCCAGGGTGACCGCGACGCCTATGGCGACGCCGCCGATCGCCAGCCAGAGGAAGGTGCCGAAGGCGTCGACGAGCGAGAAGGCGCCGGTGAGCGCCGCGGCGACGGCGAAGCGCATGCACACGAGGCCCGACGCGTCGTTCAGGAGCGATTCGCCCTCCAGGATGTGCATCAGCCGTTTCGGGATGGGAACCCGCGCCGCAATGGCCGAGACCGCGATCGGGTCGGTCGGCGAGATGATCGCCGCCAGCGCGAAGGCCACGGCGAGCGGCATGGCCGGGACCATCCAGTTGATGAGAAGGCCCATCCCGAGGACGGTGAAGACGACGAGCCCGAGAGCCAGCTCCAGGATCGTGCCCTTGTCCCGGAACAGGCCCTCCTTCGGAATGCGCCAGCCGTCCAGGAAAAGCAGCGGCGGCAGGAAGAGGAGGAAGAAGATCTCCGGCCTCAGCTCGACGCCGAAGTCGCCGATCCAGGCGATGAGCGCGCCGAGGGCGATCTGCACCAGCGGCAGCGGCAAGGGAATGGGCAGCATGCGCGCGCAGGAGCCGCTGACGACCACGGCAAGAAGCAGGATCAGGGCAATCGATATCGTTTCCACGCTCTGTCTCGTCTCCTTGCGGCGGTGCAGCGACGCTCCGCGGCCTGATCGTAGGGGGATGCCGGCCGGTTGGCGGGCAGCCCAGCATAGGCGGAAACGACCTCGCCTCAAGGGCGCCCGGCGCCTGCGGCGACCCGCTCCTCACCGCGGTGTGATGGCACGCCCGGGCAACCACGGCGTGACAAATGCCGCCGCCGGGCGTCTGATGGGGCGGATCCGGAATGCCGGGCGGCGTGGGCGGGAGGGGCCATGGACATCAGCGGGCAGGACGGCACGGCTCCCGGCGCTCCCGGGCTGCCGGCCCGCTGGACCTCCAGCGCCAAGTCCGGCGTCGGCACGGCGCTCACCAAGGCGAGCCGCGTCTGGTTCACGCTCAGCCACGGCATCCTCAACGAGGTCTATTATCCGCGCATCGACATGGCCTGCACGCGCGACCTCGGCCTCGTCGTCACCGGTGCCGACGGCTACTTCGCCGAGGAGAAGCGGGACGCCGACCACCGGGTGGCGACGCTGCACGAGGGCGTGCCGGCCTATGTCCTGACCAACACGGCCCGCGACGGCGCCTTCTGCATCGAGAAGTCGGTGCTGGTCGACGCCGATCACGACGCGGTGCTGCAGGCGATCCGCTTCGAGGCCCTGCGCGGGACCCTGGCGGAGTATCGCGTGCATGCGCTGCTGGCGCCGCACCTGGTCAATGCCGGCATGGGCAACAGCGCCTGGGTCGGCGACTACAAGGGCGTGCCGATGCTGTTCGCGCAGGGGCGTGACGGCACCTCGCTGGCGCTCGCCTGCGACCGGCCCTGGCGCCGCCTCTCGGTCGGCTATGTCGGCGCCTCCGACGGCTGGCAGCAATTGCGGCGGACCGGGCAGCTCGACCAGAGCTGGCGTTCGGCCCCGGACGGCAATGTCGCCATGGCCGGCGAGATCGGCCTCGACGGCGGCGACGGCCGCTGCATGCTGGCGCTTGCCTTCGGCATGAAGCCGGAGGAGGCCGGCTACCGCGCCCTCGCCAGCCTGCGGCGCGGCTTCGAGCCGGCCCGCGCCGCCTATGTCGCGGGATGGCGCCGCTGGCAGGAGAGCCTGATCCCGCTCGGCCCCCCGGCTCCGCCCGGCGGGCTCAGCCCCTACCGGGTCAGCACCGCGGTGCTGGCGACGCACCGGCCGCTGTCGTTCCGCGGCCCGGCGGTCGCCAGTCTGTCGATCCCCTGGGGCTTCAACAAGGGCGACGAGGATCTCGGCGGCTATCACCTGGTGTGGCCGCGCGACCTGGTGGAAACCGCCGGCGGCTTCCTCGCCGCCGGCGCGCCGGAGGATGCGCTCGCCATCCTGGCCTATCTCGTCGCCATCCAGGAGGAGGACGGGCACTGGCCGCAGAACGCCTGGCTCGACGGCACCGCCTACTGGCCGGGGCTGCAGATGGACGAATGCGCCTTCCCGCTGCTGCTCGCCGACGGCCTCAGGCGGCAAGGCGCGCTCGATCCGGCGGGGCTCGCCGCGATCGCGCCGATGATCGAGCGGGCGACGCGCTTCATCCTGCGCAACGGGCCGGTGACCGGCGAGGACCGCTGGGAGGAGGATGCCGGCTATTCGCCCTTCACCCTGGCGGTGGAGATCGCCGCGCTGCTCGCCGCCGCCGATCTCCTGGACAGCCTCGACAGGGCCGATGCGGCGCGCATGGCCCGGGAGGTCGCCGATTGCTGGAACGACCAGGTCGAGCGCTGGACCTTCGTCACCGGCAACGGCACCGCCCGCCGCTTCGGCGCCGATGGCTACTACGTGCGGATTGCCCCGCCGGAGGCGGCGGAGGCCGCCTCGCCGCTGGCGGGCTTCGTGCCGATCAAGAACCGGCCGCCGGGCGAGGACTGCCGGCCAGCCGAGGCGGTGGTCAGCCCCGACGCCCTGGCGCTGGTGCGCTTCGGCCTGCGCGCCGCCGACGACCCGCGCATCGTCGACACGGTGCGGGTGATCGACGGCCTGCTCAAGGTCGAGCTGCCCCAGGGGCCGCTCTGGTATCGCTACACCGGCGACGGCTATGGCGAGAAGGCCGACGGCTCGCCGTTCGACGGCACCGGCATCGGCCGTCCCTGGCCGCTGCTCGCCGGCGAGCGGGCTCATTACGAGATCGCCGCCGGCCGGCCCGACGCGGCCCGTCTGCTGCTGGCGACGCTGGAGGCGAGCGCGGCGCCGGGCGGGCTGCTGCCCGAGCAGAGCTGGGACGGCCCGGACCTGCCCGAGGGCGAATTGTTCTTCGGCCGTCCGGCCGGCAGCGCCATGCCGCTGGTCTGGGCCCATGCCGAGCATATCAAGCTGCTGCGCTCGCTGCGCGACGGCGCGGTGTTCGACATGCCGCCGCAGGGCGTCGCGCGCTACCAGCGGGCGAACACCGTGTCGCCGCTGCGGATCTGGCGCTTCAACGGCAAGCTCGCCAGCCTTCCCGCCGGCAAGATCCTGCGCCTGCAGCTCGACGCGCCGGGCCGGGTGCACTGGAGCGCCGACGGCTGGCGCACGGTCGTCGACACGGAGACCGTGCCGGGACCTTTCGGGCTGCACCTGGCGGACCTGCCGACATCGGCGGTTCCGGCGGGCGGGCGCATCGTCTTCACCGTCTACTGGCCCGAGGCCGGCCGGTGGGAGAACACGGATTTCGGCGTCGAGGTCGAGGCGTGAAGCCGGGAGGAGACATGGGACAGATCAGCGCGGCATCCGGAAAGGCGGCGGCGAAGCAAGGCGGCCTCGTCATCCTCGCCGTCGACATCGGCGGCTCGCACGTCAAGATCAAGACCAGCCGGGAGGAGGAGAAGCGGGCCGCCCCGTCCGGCTCCGCCATGACGGCGGCCGGGATGGCCGCCGCCGTGCGGCAGCTGGCGCAGGGGCTCAGCTTCGACGCGGTCTCGATCGGCTATCCCGGGCCGGTGCTGCACAACCGGCCGCTCGCCGAGCCGGCCAATCTCGGCAAGGGCTGGGTCGGCTTCGACTTCGCCAAGGCCTTCGGGGCTCCGGTCAAGATCGTCAACGACGCGATGATGCAGGCGGTCGGCAGCTACAATGGCGGCCGGATGATGTTCCTCGGGCTCGGCACCGGCCTCGGCGCGGCGATGATCGCCGACGGCGTCGCCATGCCGATGGAGCTGGCGCATCTGCCCTACCGCAAGGGGCGCACCTACGAGGATTATGCCGGGGCGGCCGGCCTGGAGCGGCGCGGCAAGAAGAAGTGGCGCGCCTCGGTGTTCGACATCGTCGAGCGCCTGAAGGCGGCGCTGGAGCCGGACTACGTCGTGATCGGCGGCGGCAATGTCGGCCTGCTCAAGGAACTGCCGCCGGGCTGCAGCCGCGGCGGCAACGACTTCGCCTTCACCGGCGGCTTCCGGCTGTGGCACGATCCGACGCTGCGGTTCTGAGCCGAGGGGGTGGGCTTTCAGACCGTCAGTCCGGCCATGCCCATGACCAGGCGCAGGATCAGGGCGAGGAGCGCCACGGCGGCGACGCCGCAGGCCCAGAGCAGCACCAGCCAGCCGAGGCGGCGCACCCAGACGCGGCGCGGCGCCGCCATCAGTGATAGCCCTCGCCGGCCTTCACCTTGCCGCGGAAGATGTAATAGGACCAGGCGGTGTAGGCGAGGATGAAGGGGATGATGAACAGCGCGCCGACCAGCGCGAAGCCCATGCTCTGCGGCGGCGCGGCCGCGTCCCAGATCGAGACGGCGGGCGGGATGATGTTGGGCCACAGGCTGATGGCCAGGCCCGTATAGCCCAGGAACAGCAGCGCCAGCACCAGCAGGAACGGGGCGGCGTGGCTGTCGCGGGCGAGCGCCTGCAGCAGCGCCCAGGTCGCCAGCAGCACGAGCACCGGCACCGGGGCGAAGAAGACGAGGTTGGGCAGGGAGAACCAGCGGGTCGCGACATCGGCATGGGCGAAGGGCGTCCACAGGCTGACGATGCCGATCGCCACCAGCAGGACCAGCGTGATCGGCCGGCCGAGGTCGCGCATGCGCTGCTGCAGCGCGCCCTCGGTCTTCATCACCAGCCAGGTCGCGCCGAGCAGGGCATAGGCCACCAGCAGGCCGAGGCCGGTGAACAGGCTGAACGGGGTGAGCCAGTCGAACAAGCCACCGGCATAGGCCCCGTCCCGCACCTCGAAGCCGCCGATGAAGGCGCCGAGCGCGATGCCCTGCGACAGGGTCGCGATGTAGGAGCCCCAGATGAAGGCGTGGTCCCAGAACCACTTGTGCCCCTCGTCGGCCTTGAAGCGGAACTCGAAGGCGACGCCGCGCCAGATCAGGCCGGCGAGCATCAGCATCAGCGGCAGGTAGAGCGCGCTGAGGATCACCGCATAGGCCATGGGGAAGGCGGCGAGCATGGCCGCGCCGCCCAGCACCAGCCAGGTCTCGTTGCCGTCCCAGACCGGCGCCACGGTGTTGATCATCGTGTCCCGGTCGGTGCGGTCGCGCACGAAGGGAAAGAGGATGCCGATGCCGAGGTCGAAGCCGTCCATGACGACGTACATCATCAGTCCGAAGCCGATGATGACGGCCCACAGGAGAGGAAGGTCGATGCCCATGGTCGCGTCTCCTCAGCCGAATGCCGGATCGATGTCGTCGGGCGCCGCGGAGAGCGGCCGCGCCGGGCGCTGCGCCGGCCCGAGGTCCGCCGCATGTCCGGGCTCCCCGCCTCCGCCGGGGCCCTTGGCGACCAGCTTCAGCATGTAGCCGATGCCGGTCCCGAACACGATGCAGTACATGACCACGAACATGACCAGCGTGGCCGAGAGCGCCAGGGCCGAATGGTTCGACACGGCGTGCTCGGTCCGCATCACGCCGTAGACCACCCAGGGCTGCCGGCCGATCTCCGTGGTGAACCAGCCGGCGAGGATGGCGACGAGGCCGCTCGGTCCCATCAGCATGGCGAAGCGCAGGAACAGGGGGCTGTCATACAGGCGTCCGCGCCACCGCAGCCATGCTCCCCACAGGCCGAGCAGGAGCATCAGCAGGCCGAGCCCGACCATCACCCGGAACGACCAGAACACCACGGTGGAATTGGGCCGGTCGGCGGCCGGATACTCGCTCAGCCCCGGGAACTGGCCGTCGAGGCTGTGGGTCAGGATGAGGCTGCCGAGGCGCGGGATCTCGACGGCGTAGCGCGTGGTCTGCTCGGCCATGTCCGGCCAGCCGAACAGGATGAGCGGCACGCCCTGGCCGGGCTCGTTGCGCCAGTGCCCCTCCATGGCAGCGATCTTGGCCGGCTGGTGCTCGAGCGTGTTGAGGCCGTGGGCGTCGCCGACATAGATCTGGATCGGTGCCACCACCAGCACCATCCACATCGCCATCGACACCATGGTGCGGACGGCCGGCGTCGCCCGCCCGCGCAGGAGGTGCCAGGCGCCCGAGGCGCCGACGAACAGGGCGGTGGACAGGTAGGCCGCGATGGTCATGTGCGCGAGCCGGTAGGGGAAGGAAGGATTGAAGATCACCTTCAGCCAGTCGACCGGCACGACGCGGCCGTCGATGACCTCGAAGCCCTGCGGCGTCTGCATCCAGCTGTTGGAGGCGAGGATCCAGGTCGCCGAGACCAGGGTGCCGGCGGCGACCATCAGGGTGGCGAAGAAGTGCAGGCCCGGCCCGACCTTGTTCCAGCCGAACAGCATGACGCCGAGAAAGCCGGCCTCAAGGAAGAAGGCGGTCAGCACCTCATAGGCGAGCAGCGGCCCGGTGATGCTGCCGGCAAAGGCGGAGAAGTAGCTCCAGTTGGTGCCGAACTGGTAGGCCATGACCAGGCCGGAGACGACGCCCATGGCGAAGTTGACGGCGAAGATCTTCGACCAGAAATGGTAGAGGTCGCGATAGACCGTGTCCTTCTTCCACAGCCACAGACCCTCCAGCACCGCCAGATAGCTGGCGAGCCCGATCGTGATGGCCGGGAAGATGATGTGGAACGAAATGGTGAAGCCGAACTGGATGCGGGCAAGCTCCAGAGCCGTCAATCCGAACATTCCGGTCCCTCCTGCGGTTCGGCAAGGACCCGCTCGGCCGCCGGGCTGCCGCTGACTGGTGAGCGACAGCCCGGAGACGCCCGGGCGGGCGGGACTGTCCTACCACATCGGCGCTGCGTCGCCCGGATGATCGTCGGTCCGCGGACCTTGTGTCGCACGACACGCGACGGACGGCGCGGGAGGCGCGCGCCGGTCCGGCCTCCCTACCCCTCGCCGCGCCGGCGCAGGGCGGCGATGAGGGCCCGGTCGCGCTCGGCTTCCAGCTCGGCAACGGAGCGCCCGTCCGCCTCGGCGGCGATGCCCTCGACCAGTTGCGCCCGCACCTCCGGCGTCAGGCTCGGCGTGCCGAGGCTGGCCCAGCGCCGTTCCTGGCTCGGCCCGAGATGGTCGAGATAATGCTGCAGGCCGCCCGGGCCGCCGCCGAGATGATAGGCCATGTGGGCGCCGACCACCGACCAGCGCAGGCCCGGCCCGTTCACCAGCGCCGCATCGACATCGGCGACGTCGGCGATGCCGTCGGCGACGATATGCACCGCCTCGCGCCACAGCGCCGAGGCGAGGCGGTTGGCGATGTGGCCGACCGCATCTTTCCGCAGCCGCACCACGACGCGGCCGAGCCCGCGAAAGAAGCGCTCGGCCCGCTCCACCGTGTCCGCGTCGCGGCCGTAGAGCTCGACCAGCGGCATCAGGTGTGGCGGGTTGAAGGGATGGGCGGTGACGAAGCGCTGCGGCCGGGCCATGCCGGCGGCGAGATCGGTCCAGGTGAGGGACGAGGTGCTGCTGGCGATGACGGCGCCCGGCGGCGCGGCGGCCTCGACCTCGGCATAGAGCGCGCGCTTGAGCGGCACCGATTCCGGCGCGTTCTCCAGGATCCAGCCGGCCGCGCCCACCGCGTCCGCCAGCGTCCCCGCGACGGCGAGCCGGCCGTCGCCGCCCTCGCGTCCGGGCATGAGCTCGGTGAGCTGCGCCCGCGGGAGGGCGATGCGGCCGGCGAAGCCGGCGCGCGCCGCCCCGGACGGATCCCAGGCGACGACGTCATGGCCGTGCGCGACCAGCAGCGCCGCCCAGCTTGCGCCGATGAGCCCGCAGCCCAGCACGGCGACGGGCGATCCGGTGTCCGGCATGCTTCCTCCCGCCCCGGGCGGTCAGGCGGCGGGCATGCCGGCCGCGACCCAGGCCTGCGTATCTTCGAGCGTCCGGGCGAAACGCGCCAGCATCTCGTCGACCTCGGCCTCGGTGATGATCAGGGGCGGGCAGAAGGCGATGGAATCCTGGATGGCGCGGATGATCAGCCCGTGCTCGTGTCCCTTCTCGAAGACATGGAGGCCGACCTTGCCGATCGGGTCGAACCGCGCCCGGGTCGCCTTGTCCGCCACCAGCTCGACCGCGGCGATCAGGCCGACGCCGCGCACCTCGCCGACCAGCGGGTGGTCGGCGAAGCGGCGCAGCCGCTCCTGCAGATGGGCGCCGACCCGCGCGGCGTTGGCGACGAGGCCGCGTTCCTCGATGATGGCGAGGTTCTCCAGCGCGACCGCGGTCGCCACCGGATGGCCGCTGGCGGTGAAGCCATGGCCGAAATTGCCGAGCGCCTCGGTCTGGTCGGCGATGCCCTGGTAGACCGCGTCGCTGACCAGCACGGCGGCGAGCGGCTGGTAGGAGGAGGTGATCTGCTTCGACACCACCAGGAGGTCGGGCCGGATGCCGAAATGCTCGCAGGCGAACAGCGTTCCCACCCGGCCGAAGCCGTTGATGACCTCGTCGGCCACCACGAGCACGTCGTGGCGGCGGCAGACCGCCTGGACCTTCTCCCAATAGGTGCGCGGCGGCGTCAGCACGCCGCCGGCGCCCATCACCGGCTCGCCGATGAAGGCGGCGACGGTCTCCGGTCCCTCGGCCAGGATGGTCGCCTCCAGCTCGGCGGCCAGGCGGTCGGCGAAGGCCTCCTCGCTCTCGCCCTCCAGGGCGAAGCGGTAATGGTGCGGGCAGGTGACGTGGCGGACGAAGGGCAGCGGCAGGTCGAAGCCGCGCTGGTTCACCTGCAGGCCGGTCAGGCTGCCGGAGGCGACGGTGATGCCGTGATAGCCGCCGTTGCGGGCGATGAACTTCTTCTTCTCCGGCCGGCCCAGCGCATTGTTGTAGTACCAGACCAGCTTCACCACGGTGTCGTTGGCTTCCGAGCCGGAGTTGGTGAAGAAGACATGGTCGAGCCCGGGCGGCGACATCTTGACCAGCTTCTCGGCCAGCTCGATCGAGGGCTCGTGCGATTTGTGCGAGAAGGTGTGGTAGTAGGGCAGCCGGCTCATCTGCCGGGCTGCGGCCTCCACCAGCCGATTCTCGCCGAAGCCGACGGCGACGCTCCACAGCCCGGCCAGCGCCTCGATATATTCGCGCCCCTGGTCGTCATAGACATGGATGCCCGAACCGCGGTCGATCACCACCGGGCCGACGCGCTCGTGCCGGCGGGCATTGGTGTAGGGGTGGATCTGGTAGGCGACGTCGCGGGCGTGCAGCGAGTTGGGCAGGACGGTCATGGGCGGATCCTCGGGTGAACAGGGGATGGGGGGCGACGCCGGCTGCACCCCTCTCCCGGAAGGGCGCGGCCGGTGGAGCGTCTATCCGCCCTTCGCGTAGACCGTCTCGGCCTGCTCGGGCGTGATGAAACCGTCGAGCAGATCCTCGCGGACCAGCGCAGGGTCGCGGTCGCCGGGCGGGCCCCAGCCGCCGCCGGCGGGCGAGGTGATGCGGATGCGGTCGCCGGGGCGGATCGGCACGTTGGCGAACTTGCTCGGCGAGACCTTGCCGAAGGCCTCGGTGATCGTCTGCCAGTCCTCGCCGTCGGCATGCTGGATGAAAAGCTCGGCCCGGCCGCCCTCCTGGCCGCCATGGATGCCCCAGGGGCTGACCTTCTGGCGGTCGCTCATGTAGCTGAAGGTCATGGGCGTGTCGGTGCAGCGCACGGTCTTGGAGAGCGACAGCCCGCCGCGGAACGTGCCCGGCCCGCCGGAGCCGTCGACCAGCCTGAACTCCTCCACGTGCCAGGGGAAGCGATACTCGAACACCTCGACCGGGATGTGCGGGCAGTTGCCGTTGATGCCGCCGACTGCGTCGTTGCCGTCGGCGAAGCTGCGCCCGCCCCAGCCGACCGGCGTCAGGTCGTAGCAGCAGAAGAACTCGCCGGTCTTGAGGTCGGTGCCGCCGAACAGGAAGTTGGAGTGGGTGGCGCCGTCGGTGGCGGCGGAGCGCGGCTTGAGCCCCGGGGCCAGCGCGCCCATCACCACATTGGCGATGCGGCAATGGGTTTCGGTGTTGCCGCCGACCGAGGGGCCGGGGAAGTTGACGTTGACCACCGTGCCGGGCTCGGCCAGCACCCGGATCGGCCGGAAGCAGCCGGAATTCTTCGGGATGGTGGAATCGGTGAGCTGCAGCACCGCATTGTAGGCCGCGCCGTGGGCGACGCCGAGGGTGCCGTTGATCGGCCCCTTCGCCTGGCGCGAGGAGCCGTGGTAGTCGACGATGAGGTCGCTGCCGGAGACCGTCACCTCGGCGCGGATGGTGAACACCTTGTCCTCGATGCCGTCGTCCTCCATGCAGTCCTCGAAGGCATAGCGCCCGTCCGGGATCTTCTCGATCTCGGCCCGCATGCGCCGCTCCGAATAGTCCATCAGGGCGGTGACGTTCTCGCGGAAGGCGGCGATGCCGTGCTTGCGCACGAGGTCGGCCATGCGCCGCTCGCCGAGGTCGATGGCGGCGATCAGGGCGCGGAAATCGCCGTAATTGTAACGGGGCGTGCGCACATTGGCGAGCAGCAGGCGCCAGATGTCGTCTACGTCCTTGCCGGCGCGCTTGATCTTAACCGGCGGCACGCGCAGGCCTTCGTGGAAGACCTCCGTCGCCTCGCCGGCGAAGCCGGCCGGAGCCATGCCGCCGACCTCGCAGACATGGCCGATCGCCACCGCGAAGCCGATCAGGGTGCCGTCGACGAAGACCGGCTTGAAGAAGGTATGCTCGGGGGTGTGCAGGCCGCCGCGATAGGGGTCGTTGTGCAGGATGACGTCGCCTTCTTCCAGGTCGTCCAGGGCGATCTCCTGGACGCAGGAGCGCAGCAGCAGCGGCATGCCGCCGATCATCGACGGGCAGAAGTCGCCGGTGGCGACCAGTTCCCCGTTCGGCAGGGCGAGGCCGCAGGTGAAGTCGAGCGACTCGGAGAAGATAGTCGAATAGGAGGTGCGCATCAGCGTCACGCCCATGTCCCGGCAGATCGAGACCAGGATGCCGCCGACGATGTTGAGGGATACCATGTCCATGGGAGCGTTCCTTCAGGCGGAGATCATCAGGTTGCCGTGGCGGTCGACCGTCAGGGACTTGCCGGGGTCGAGCACGGTGACGGAGGCGTTCTCCTCCACAAGGGCCGGCCCCTTTATCGCATGCCCGCATCTGAGGTCGTCGCGAGCATAGACCGGGGTCTCCAGCCAGCCCTCGCCGAACCAGACCGGCCGATGCGAGGCCGGCGCGGCAGGCCCTTCGGCGTCGGCGATGACGGGGAATTCCAGGTGGCCGGTGCGGGCGATGCCGGTGACCAGGAAGTTGACGATCTCCATGTGGTCGGCGAGGCGGAAGCCGAAGCGGGCTTCGTGCTGGCTGTGGAAGCTCTCCAGCAGCGCCGCGACCTCCTCCTCGGTGAAGGCCTCGGCCTCGACCGGGATCTCCAGCTCGTAGTTCTGGCCGAGATAGCGCATCTCGACGCTGCGGACGATGTCGGCGTCATGGTGGCCCTGCGCCGCCAGATCCGCCCGGCATTCGCCGACCAGCGCGGCCATGGCCGAGGCGGCGCGCTCGCGGTCGAAGAAGCGCGAGTTGAGCTGGACCGTGCGGTAGCGGTCGACCCGGGCGTCGGCCATGGTGAAGCCGAAGGCGGAGAACTGGCCGGGGAAGTTCGGCACCAGCCCCTTGGGGATCGAGGCCTCGGTCATCAGGTCGCTGACATGCGGCGGACCGGCGCCGCCGAAGGCGACGAGCACGAAGTCGCGCGGGTCGAGCCCTTGCTCGGTCAGCACCGTGTGCAGGGCGCCCACCATGTTGTTGTTGGCGATGCGCACGATGGCGAGCGCCGCCTGCTCGACGGAATAGCCGAGGGCGGCGGCGATCGGCTCGATCGCCCGGCGCGCCGCATCGGCGTCGAGGCTCATCGAGCCGCCGAGGAAGTTGGCGGCGCTGATGCGCCCGAGCACGACATTGGCGTCGGTGACGGTGGGCAGCGTGCCGCCGCGGCCGTAGCAGGCCGGGCCGGGATTGGCGCCGGCGCTCTCTGGGCCGACCACCAGCATGCCGCCGCTGTCGATCCGGGCGATCGAGCCGCCGCCGGCGCCGATGGTGCGGATGTCGATCATCGGGATCTGGATCGGCCGGCCCCATTCGATCTCGAAGTCGGTGGTGAACTTCTCCTTGCCGTCGACCACGGTCGACACGTCGGTGGAGGTGCCTCCCATGTCGAGCGTGACGAGGTTGGGCAGGCCGAGCATCTCGGCGGTGCGCTTGGCGGCGATGACGCCGCCGGTCGGGCCGGAGACGGCGATCTGGATCGGTCCCTCCACGGCGGCGTCGAGGCTCATCTCGCCGCCGTTGGAGCGCATCACCACCACCGGCGCCTTGACGCCCTGGTCGTCGAGCTCGCGGCGCATCGAGCCGAGCTGCCGGGTCACCACCGGCTTGATGAAGGCGTCGCAGATGGTGGTGGAAGAGCGAAAATGCTCCTTCCACTTCGGCAGCACCTCGTAGGAGATCGACACCGGCACGCCGGACAGCCGCTCCCTGAAGATCGCCTTGATGCGCTGCTCGTGCGCCGGGGTGAGGTAGGAGTGCAGCAGCACCACCGCGACCGCCTCGATCTCGCCCTCGGCCGCGAGCCTGTCGGCCAGGGCCGCGACCTGCGCCTCGTCCAGCGCCTCGATCACGGCG
Source organism: Labrys sp. Lb11 (assembly GCF_057554225.1). Classification (NCBI taxonomy): domain Bacteria; kingdom Pseudomonadati; phylum Pseudomonadota; class Alphaproteobacteria; order Hyphomicrobiales; family Xanthobacteraceae; genus Labrys; species Labrys sp. Lb11. Next base: position 948,046 of record NZ_BAAJOT010000003.1, on the reverse strand, counting down.
CCGGAGGGGCCGACGCGCTCGTCGACCTCATAGGCGTCGCGGCGCTTGACGAAGGGCCTGGGCTTGACCCAGGCGAGGTCGTAATGATGACGGCGGTTGCCGCGGCCGATGAACGGCACGTCGCGGAAGCCGCGGGTGGTGACGTAGGCGGTGCGCGCGCCCTTGGCCTCCAGCAGCGTGTTGGTCGCCACCGTGGTGCCGAGGCGGATGCCGGCGATGGCCTCGATCTCGCCGAAGGCGCGCAGGCCGGTCATGATCCCCTCGATCGGGTCATGTGGCGTGGAGAGGTTCTTCCAGGCCTTCAGCGCCCGGTTGGATTCGTCGTAGGCGACGAAGTCGGTGAAGGTCCCGCCGATGTCGATGCCCAGTCTGTAGCCCATGGTCAGGCCTCCCTAGCGTGTCTGTGTTGGCGAAGGTGCCGCAGCGGCATAGTCGACCTCGGTCGCATGCCAGCCTTCGGCGCGGCGAGCCCAGAAGGCCTCGCGGATCCGTTCGGAGATCGGCCCGGGGCGGTCGTTGCCCATGATCCGCCCGTCGATGCGGGAGGCGGGCATGACGCCGCCGGCCGTGGTGGACAGGAAGATCTCGTCGGCCTCGCGCAGCTCGGCGACGCTCACCGGCCGCACCTCCACCGGCAGGCCGAGCTCGCCGCAGAGCTCGAGCACCGAGCGGCGGGTGATGCCTTCGAGCACGCCGGCGTCGGGCGTGGCGATGCGGCCGTTCGCAACCACGAAGATGTTGAAGCCCGGCCCCTCGGTGACGCTGCCGTCCTCGCCGAGCAGGACGCAGAAGTCGGCGCCGCGGTCGGCCGCCTCGAACTGGCCGCGCGTCAGGTCGGCCCAATGGAAGTTCTTGGCCGTCGGGTCGACCGAGCGCGCCGGGATGCGCACGGTCTCGGCCACGACCAGATGGGCGCCGCGCGCCATCACGTCCGGCTTCAGCAGCGAGATCCACGGCACGGCGAAGGCGGTGATGTAGTTGCGGGCATAAGCGGGGTGGTAGGGCATGCCGGCGGGGGGCCGGCCGCGCAGGCAGTCCATCGCCACATAGGCGTCACGCAGGCCGGCCAGGGCGACGCAGCGGTTGAGGACCGCCTTGATCTCCGCGTCGCTCTCGCGCGGGCGGAAGCGGAAGGCCTCCATCGAGGCGCGGAAACGGGCGATGTGCTCGTCCAGCCGGAAGAACCGGCCCTGCCAGACGCCGACCACGTCATAGGTCACGTCGGAGCGGCGGTAGCCCCAGTCGGTGATCGGGATCGCCGCCTCGGCGATCGGCATGTAGCGCCCGTCGATATAGGCGGCGCCGGCGGCATAGGGGGAGGTGGTCTGGGTCATGGCATTCACTCGGGGGTCAGGCCGGCGTCTCGGCTTCGCCGGACAGCGGCAACGGCTCGGGCGCGGCCCCGGCCGGGGGCGCGATCGAAAGGGGGGCGAGCTCACGCCCGCGGCTGAGGCCGTTCGGCCGGAAGATCAGGATCAGGGCCATGACGAGGCCGAGGCCGATCTCCTGGCTGCCCTGGGGCAGGGCCAGGGTGGTCTCGCCCACCGGCACGCCGCGCTCGAGAAAGCGCAGCGCCTCGACGATCGCCGTCACCGCGACCACGCCGCTCACCGCGCCGGTGAGGCTCGCCATGCCGCCGACCACCAGCATGGCGATGGTGATGAAGGAGAGGTTGAGGTAGAACGGATCGACGGTGAGGATGCCGAGGAACTGGGCGTAGAGCCCGCCGCCGACACCCACCAGGGCGGCGCTGAGCACGAAGGCGGCAAGGCGCATGCGCAGGACCTTCACCGCGCAGGCGCGCGCCGCCACCTCGTCGTCGCGCGAGGCCCGCAGCATCAGGCCGAAGCGCGAGATCTGGAAGAGGTAGGCGGCCAGGATCGCCAGCGCGGCGAAGAGATAGGCGGTCCAGGGGCCGACCACGGTCGGGATGCCGACGATGGAGCTGACGCCGGCGGTCACCGAATCCCAGTTGGAATAGACGCTGTTGACGATGATCAGGAAGGCGAAGGTGGCGATCGAGGCCGCCGTGCCGGACAGGCGCATGATCGCCAGGCCGAGCAGGAAGGCCACCGCCGCCGGCAGCAACAGCGCCCCGAGGATCGCCACGGGGAAGGGATATTGCGCCTCCTGCAGGAAGAGCGGCAGGCCCGAGAGCATGATCTGCTTGAACGAGGGCTCGGCCGTGGCCCAGGCCGCGGCATAGGCGCCGATGCACATGAAGCCGATCTGGCCGAAGGAGATGATGCCGGAATTGCCGATGAAGACGTAGAGGCCGACCACGACGATGATGCGGATGAACATCTCCGTCAGCGTCACCTGCAGCGCATCGCCGTCGCCGAGCGACGTGGCGCCGGCGACCAGGGCGAGCAGGACGATCAGCAGGAGCGGCGTCTGGTGTCGGGCGATGGCGGCGCGCATGGCTCTTCCCTCAGACGCGCTCGAAGGTGCTGCGCGCCGGTATCAGGCCGGCGGGCCTGACCAGCAGCACCAGGATGACGAAGGCGAAGGCGAAGGCGTCGCGGAAGGCGCGCAGATCCGGCGGCAGATAGGCCTGCAGCATGGTGACGACGATGCCGATGGTGAAGCCGCCGGCCACGGCCCCGGCCAGGCTGCCCATGCCGCCGACCACCACGGCCACGAACGCGAAGAGGGCGAGCGGCACGCCCATGGTGTGGCTGAGCGAGCCGGACTGGGTGGTGTAGAGCAGCGACACCGCGGCGGCGAGGATGCCGCTGATGGCGAAGGCGATGCCGATCACCACGTCGCCGCGCACGCCGAGATATTGCGCCATGCGGAAATCCTCCGCCGCGGCGCGCATCTGCACGCCGTATTTCGTCCAGCGCAGGAACAGCGACACCGCCGTCATCAGGACCAGCGTCGCCACGAGGGTGATGAGCTGCAGCATCGGCACGCGCAGGTCGCCGATCATCACCTGGCTGTTGGCGCCGCTCCACAGATCCACCGCCTTGGGGCGCGAGCCGTAGGCCATCAGCACGCCGTTCTGGATGATGTAGCTCACCGCGAAGGAGGCGATCATCAGCGTCGGCGAGGAGGCGCGCCTCAGCGGCCGGAACACCAGCGCGTCGGTGAGCAGGGCGGCGACGACGACGATCAGGCAGATCGCCGGGATCATCGCCGGCCAGGTCCAGCCGCCGATCAGCAACCTGGCCGTGACGTCGGCCGAGGGCACGATCAGGGCATAGGCGCCGATGGTGATGAAGTCGCCATGGGCGAAGTTGATCAGGCGCAGGATGCCGAACAGGAGGCCGATGCCGAGCGCCACCAGGGCATAGATGCTGCCGAGGGCGACGGCGTCGATGAGGTTCTGCAGGAACGGGATCATGCCGGCGCCTCCGTGCGGGGGGAGTGGCTGTCGCCGAAGCCGAAATAGGCGTGCCCGATGGCCTCGCCGTCCCGGAGGTCGGCGGCTCGTCCTTCCAGCTGCACCCGGCCGCCGCGCAGCACATAGATGCGGTCGGCATGCTTGAGGATGCGGTTGGAGCTCTGCTCGTTGATCAGCAGCGTCAGCTTCACGCTGCGGCGCAGGTCGAGCAGGATCTGGTAGATCTGGTCGATGATCAGCGGCGCCAGGCCGAGAGAAGGCTCGTCGACCATCAGGAGGCGCGGGCGCGTCATCACCGCGCGCGCCACCGCCAGCATCTGCTGCTCGCCGCCGGAGAGCCGTCCGGCCGGATAGCGGCGCCGCTCGGCGAGGCGCGGCAGCAGCGTCAGCAGCCTGTCCATGTCGGCCCTGGCGCCGGCCCGGTCGCCATGCATGGCGGCGCCGATGCCCAGGTTCTCCTCCACCGTCAGGGTGCCGAAGATGTGGCGTCCCTCCGGCACCAGCGACAGCCCGAGCCGGGCGATCTGCTCCGGCCGGCGGCCAAGGATGCTGCTGCCCTCCAGGCGGATGTCGCCGGCATGGGGGGCCACGCCGCCGGCGATGGCGGCAAGGGTGGTGGACTTGCCGGCGCCGTTCGGGCCGATGATGCAGACGACCTCGCCCTCCGCCACCTGCAGGGAGACGCCGCGCAGGGCGGCGAGATCGCCGTAGCGCACATGGATGCCGTCGACCTCGAGCAGCGTGCCCATCATGCCTCCATGCCGAGATAGGCCGAGAGCACGGCCTGGTGGCGCTGGATCTCGCCGGGCGTGTCCTCGGCGATGGTGCGGCCGCCGTCGAGCACGTGGATGCGCTGGCTGATGCCCATCACCACCCGCATGTTGTGCTCGATCAGCAGCACGCCGCAGTCGAAGGTTTCGGGGATCGAGGCGACCAGGACCATGAGATCCTCGCATTCGGCGTCGGACATGCCGGCCGCCGGCTCGTCGAGCAGCACGAAGGCCGGGGAGAGCACCAGCGCCCGGGCGATGCCGAGGCGGCGCTGGTCGGTGTAGGCGAGGGCGCCGGCGTGCCAGGCCGCCTTGTCGGCGAGGCCGATCCAGGCGAGCATCGACCGGGCCTCGCCGCGCGCGGCGCGCAGGCCGAGACCGAGCCCCGCGGCGGTGACCTCGACATTCTCGGCCACGGTCATGTCCTTGAACAGGCGGCCGGCCTGGAAGGTGCGGGCGATGCCCTGCTCGCGAAAGCGTGCCGCCGGCCAGCCGGCGGTGTCGCGGCCGCCGAGCAGCACGCGGCCCTCGGTCGGGCGCTGGAACCCGGTCATGCAGTTGACCAGGGTGGTCTTGCCGGCGCCGTTCGGGCCGATCAGGCCGAACACCTCGCGGCGGCGCACGGCGAGGCTCACCTCGGAGATGGCGGCGAGTCCCTGGAAGCGCACGCAGAGCCGGTCGACGGCAAGCGCGTCGGCGGCGGTGCGGGCTTGGGAGGCGGCTGCAGGCTGGGTCATCGCGCCGGTCCGGGGTTGGGGCCGGCCGATGGTTCGGCCGGCCGGGTCGGGAGGCTCACTTCTTCAGGCGATAGAGGACGGCGTCGGGGATGGTATCCTTGATGCGCCACTCCTCGACAGGCACGCGCTTGTCGTCGCCATAGGAGACGACGATCATCGGTTCGGTGGTCTGGACGTGCAGCTTGGGGGTGAAGGTGCGCGGGCCGAGGATGGTGGGAGCGTTGTCGCTCTTGTTCAGCTCGGCGACGACCTTGGCTCCCTCGGCCGTGCCGGTCGCGGTCACGGCCCTGGCCCACAGCTCCAGGAAGGCATAGATCGGGTAGGCGTACTGGGTGGTCGGCGGCTTGCCGTATTTCTTGGCGTAGGCGGCGGTGAGCTCGTTCACGGCAGGCCGCGGATCGTCGACAGTGAGGGCCTGCACCGGCAGGTAGAAGTCCTTGAGGCCCGGCGTCGAGTTCAGCCAGTAGGTGCCGTCCATCGCCGTGGCGCTCATGATCGGCAGGGTGATGCCGGCGGCGCGCAGCTGGCGCACGGAGGATGCGGCGCCGGGATTGGTCGAGCACAGCATGATGCTGTCGACGCCGCCGGTGCGGATGGCGTCGCTGAGGCGGGTGATCTGCGAGCTGATGGTCGGGTCGAGGCCCTTGAAGGTGTCCTTGCCGACGATGGTGCCGCCCTTGAGCGGGACGATCCACTCATAGCCGGCGCAGACCGACTTGTTGTACTCGATCGTCTCGTCGATCAGCATGTAGCCCTTGCGGAAGCCCTTCTTCTCATACCCCCAGTCGCCCATGACGGCGCCTTCGAGCTGGCCGGCATTGTTGGCCGTGAAGGAGAGCGGACCGACGCCGAGGACGCCCGCCTTGGGGTCGGAAGCGCCGATGAAGGCGGAGATCACGCCGGCCTTCTGGGCCTGCAGCGCGGCCGGCGCGCCGTAGTCGTAGTCGGCCGAGACCAGCAGCAGGCCGGCGCCCTGGTCGATCAATTGCTTGCCGACCTTGGCACCCTCGACCCGGTCGGTCTTGGTGTCTGCGGTGATGACCTTGATCGGCTTGCCGAGCAGGCCGCCCTTGGCGTTGGTCTGCTCGACCCAGAGCTCGGCCATCTTCGCTCCCTCGCCGTCATAGGCCTCCATCCAGCCGGAATAGGCCAGGGCCATCCCGATGGTGATGCCGTCCTCGGCGGCGGCCCTGCCGGCCGGCGCGACGGCGATGGCGCCGCCCAGCAATGCTCCGATCCAATATCTCGCTTTCAAGGTCCCCTCCCGGTGGAAGCGGCAGGCGCGCGGTCGCGGCCTGCGTGATGGACGTGATCGAACCGCCCGACCGCTGGCGGGCATGGCACATCGTCCGCCGCGGCGATCGGGCGCGCGGCGTGTCGTTCTCGGGGCACGAGGCAGGCGCGGCCGCAGCCGGCCGGCTCAGGGCATGGTCAGGCCGAGGCCTCCGCCTGGCGCCGGCGGTTGCGGTCCGCTTCCCATTTCACGCACCAGTCGGAGCAATAGGTCTTGCCGGCGGACACGACCGTGCCGGCGCCGGAATTGGCGGGCTTCTCATAGAGAAGAATCCCGCAATTCGGGCACTTGTTGTAGCTCTCGATATACATCCGGTTCTGAGCGAACTTCATGGGTTCGATCCTCGTGATGGCGATGAAGGCTTGTTGTTGTTCTGGTTGGAGATGGAACGGGGGCCGCGCATCAGCCGGCGCTCCTTGCCGCCCGGCCGGCCCTGCGGGCGGGCTGGGCGGCTTCGGCGAGGCCGGCCTCCTCGTAGATCCGGAGGACATGGGCCCAGGTGGTCCTGAGGTGGTCCTCCATGACGGCGACGGAGCGGTCGATGTCGCCCGTGGCGAGGGTCTCGACGATCGGCACATGGGCCAGGGCCGAATCCAGCGGCGATTCATGGTCGAGATCGACCGAGGCGACCAGCATCTGCACCTCGGTGTCGATGCCCTCATGGGCGCGCAGGGTCTGGCGGTTGCGCGACAATTCGCAGATGCGCCGGTGCAGCGCCAGATCCGCCTGGCGCAGCTCCGTCAGGCGCCGGGCCTGCGCGGCGGCGATCATGCGATCGACGATGCGGCGCAGCTCGGCATGGTCCGCGTCGGTCATCTGCGGCAGGGCCTGGCGGATGGCGAAGGATTCCACGCAGATGCGGAAGGAGAAGACGTCGTTGACGTCCTGCGGCGTGTAGAGCGGCATGAAATGGCCGCGCCGGGGCGAGGCGACCAGGAAGCCGCGTTGCGCCAGCCCGGAGATGGCCTCGCGGATCGGGTTGCGGCTGATGCCGAGGCTGCGCGCGAGCTCGGCCTCGTTGATGCGGTCGCCCGGCCGCAGGCGGCCCGATGTCAGAGCCTCCAGGAGCAGGTTGCGCATCTGGTCGGTGAGACTGAGCGTCTCGATCAGCCGCTGCGCCGCGCCTTCTTCCGGTGAAAAGACCATGAACCGCATGCTTCCTGCAGGTTCGGGGATGGCCCGGCCGCGTGGCGACCTCTGGGCCGATGGCAGAATGTTCAAACTGCAGACTGTGGACAGATTAGGAGAATGTCCTCCGGAGTCAATGCTCCGGCTGCGGCAATGTTGGGCAGGTTCCTGCCCACAATCTCGCCTTCGACCATGGCCATCCCGCGCCATGCCCGCGATTTCGGGATCCGGCCCGGCCGTCGAGGCCGCGCGGATGGCGTGCCGGCGGGCGACCGCCGCGCCCGGCCCGGCGCGGGGCAGGCGCTCGGCTCGTGCCGGCGTCCGCGCCGCGAGTCCGGACCGGGCGGGCGTCATCGGGCGGCGTCCTCCGCCCATCGGGCGGCCGTGCGCTTGTGGAACATCTCGCGGAACTGGGCGGTGGATTTCGGCAGGAGGGCGCCGGTGTCCCAGTCGAGCACCACGGCGTAGCGGCGCACCAGGTCGAGCTTGTCGATCTTCCCGGCCCGGTAGGCGGCCGCGGCCTCCTCCGGGTCGGTGGCGAGCCAGGCGGCGCGCTGGCCGCGGATCGCGGCGCGCTCGGCCCGCGTCGCCGCCTCGTCGACGGCGTAGTCGCAGATCTCGGGATCGACGGCGCGGATCACCACGCCGTAGTCCCTGGCGGCGCGCTCGAGCGAGACATAGTCGTCGATGACGTCCTGCAGCACCAGGGCCGGGTCTCGCTCCAGCGGGTCGCCGAAGCCGCCCCCGCCGGCCGTGGGCCGGCTGAACAGGTCGCCGGGGCCGATCGCCACGTCGGAGAAGATCGATCCGAGCCATTCCTCCCGGCCGGTGTCGGCCCGCGTCAGGCTGAGGCCGTGCGGCATGGACGGCAGGCCGCCCTCGATGCCCCAGACCACGGCGCGCTCGCGGTCGCAGATGTAAGAGATCACGGTCTTGTCCGCTTCCAGCATGCGCGAGGTCTTGCGCACGCCGGCGCCGCCGCGCCATTTGCCCGGCCCGGCCGAGTCCGTCAGGATCTCGAACTCGGTGGTCAGGATCGGGTTGGCCCGCTCCTGGCCCTCGACCGGCTGGGCCATCAGCCCGGTGCCGAAGCAGGCGGTGGTGACGTTGCAGCCGTCCTTGCCGTTGCGCCCGCCCCAGCCGCCGGGCAGCCAGTCGTAGAACATGAAGATCGGCTTCTCCGCCCGCCGCCCGTCGAGGCCGCCGGTCAGGAGATATTCGAGGTTGAAGGCGCAGGCGATGGCCCGCTCCGGCATGATCTTCGACCACATCTCGTAGATGGCGTTCATGATCTTCTCGAACGGCATCAGGAAGCCGGTGACGGCGACCGGCCACTTGGCATCGACGATGCTGCCTTCCGGCGCGACGATCTCGAAGACGCGGTAGAAGCCGCTGTTGAGCGGCAGGTCGGGGAAGAAGGTCTTCATGCCGGCGGCGACGGCCGAGAAGGTGGCGCCGAAGGCGGAGTTGTAGATCGAGGCGATGGTCGGGTGGCTGCCGGTGAAGTCGTAGATCGCCCGGTCGCCCTTGATGGTCAGCTTGACCTTGATCGGGATCAGCCCCTCCGAGCCGGCGGGGTCGCGGTCGATGAAGTCCTGGGTCTCCCACTCCCCGTCCGGCAGGGCGGCGATGCGCTGGCGCACGGCGCGCTCGACATAGTCCTGGACTTCCGACAGGCCGGTCGCCACGGTGTCGTGGCCGTACTTGTCGACGAGGCGCAGGATCTCGCGCTCGCACACCTGCGTGGCCTGGGCCTGGGCATGGATGTCGCCGATGATCGAGGCGGGGTCGCGGGTGTTGGCGGCGATGAGCCCGGCCACGTCCTTGCAGAAGCGGCCCTTGTCGAACAGGCGCACCGGCGTGATGCGCAGGCCTTCGCGGAACATGTCGCGGGCCGAGACGTCGAAGGAGCCGGGCACGCTACCGCCGACGTCCGACCAGTGGCCGTTCGACTGGCTGAAGGCGATGATCCTGCCTTGCGAGAAGACCGGCCGGATCAGGCGCACGTCGGAGAAATGGGTGCCGCCGGCATAGGGGTCGTTGATGGCGTAGACGTCGCCGGGATGCATGTCGCCCTCGAAGGCGCGCATCACGTCCTTGCAGGTGAAGTGCAGCGTGCCGACATGGACGGCGATGTCCTGGTTGCCCTGCGCCGCGGCGTTGCCCTCGGCATCGTGCAGGGCGCTGGAGAAGTCGCGGTTGTAGATGACGAAGGAGTAGCAGGTCCGCAGGATCTGCTCGGCCATCTGGTCGACGCTGGTGATGAAGGAGTTCTTCAGCACCTCGAAGGTGACGGGGTCGAGGGTGGGCTTGGCGGCCATCGCGGTCAGTCCTTCACGCGGATCAGGATGTTGAGGTACTTGTCGACTTCGGCCGTGGTGCCCGGCGGGATCAGCACGGTGGAATCGACCTGCTCGACCACGGCCGGCCCGGCGATGCGGAAGCCCGCCGGCAGGTCCGAGCGCTCGTAGACCGGCGTGTCGCGGGCCTCGCCGTCGAACCAGACCGGCCGGCGGCCGGCCGGCTGCGGCGTGACGCCGGTGGGCTCGTGCACGGCCAGCTCGGCCTTGGGCACCACGCCGGTCGCCTTGAGGTTGAGCCGGAACAGGCCGACCGGCGCCTCGTCGCGGCGGAAATTGTATTCGCGTTCGTGCTGGCGGTGGAACGCCTCGATCAGCTCGGCCATGGTGCGGATCGGGCTCGGCGCGGCGACGGCGAGCGAGCGCCACTGGCCCTGGTACATCATGTCGATCGAGCGCTGCAGCACGATGTCGGCCGGCGCCACGCCCTCATGCGCCAGGCGCTCCAGCGCCTCGCCCTCCAGCCGGCCGAACTCGGCCTCGATCGCGGTCGGGTCGGCGTCGGCGGCGCCGGCGAGGTAGCTTTCGGAGAAGTCGTGCTGCACGTCGACGAGCAGGCAGCCGAGCGCCGAGGTGACGCCCGGATTGGGCGGCACGATCACCACCGGGATGGAGAGGTCGCGCGCCACCGCGGCGCCGTGCAGGGCGCCGGCCCCGCCGAAGGCGACCAGGGCGAAGTCGCGCGGGTCGTAGCCGCGGCTGATCGAGATCAGCCGCACCGCGTCCGACATGTTGGCGTTGGCGACGCGGATGATCGCGTCCGCCGCCGCCTCGCGGGTGAGGCCGAAGGGCCGGGCCACGCCCTCGTCGACGGCCGCCGCCGCCAGGGCCGGGTCGAGCATGATCTTGCCGCCGGCCAGGCTGGTGCCGAGCCGGCCCAGCACCACGTTGGCGTCGGTGTTGGTCGGCTGGCGGTTGCCGTTGCCGTAGCAGGCCGGGCCCGGATTGGCGCCGGCCGATTGCGGGCCGTTGCGCAGCGAGCCGGCCTCGTCCGTCCAGGCGAGCGAGCCGCCGCCGGCGCCGATGGTCAGCACCTCGATGGAGGAGAAGCGGATGGGGTAGCCGAACTCGATGTGCCAGTCCTTGGTGACGCGCGACTGGCCCTCATAGGCCAGCGACACGTCGGTGGAGGTGCCGCCCATGTCGAGGCCGATGGAGTTCCTGAAGCCGCAGAGCATGGCGATGTGCCGGCTGGCGATGGCGCCGGCGGCGATGCCGGAGCCGGCGAGGCGGGCGGCGAAGTCCTTGACCGAGTTCGGCGTCATCACGCCGCCGCCGGTGTGCAGCAGCAGGAGGTCGCGGGTATAGCCTTCCGCTTTCAGCCGCTCGCCGAGGCGGCTGGTGTAGTCGACCACCACCGGGCTCAGGGCGGCGTTGACCACCGTGGTGGAGAAGCGCTCATGCTCGAAGATCTCCGGCAGCACGCCGGAGGAGGTCGAGATCGGCACGCCCGGCAGCTCCTCCTCCAGGATCGCCTTCATCCGCCGCTCGTTGGCGCCGTTGACATAGGCGTTCATGAAGCAGACGGCGACGGCGGCGACCTGGCGGCGCCGGAGGATGCGGGCGACCTCGCGCGCTGCCGCCTCGTCCAGCGGCTGGATCACCTCGCCCTGGGCGTCGACTCGCTCGGGCACGACCAGCCGGTCGCGCCGCGGCACGTAGGGGCGCACCACGTCCTTGTAGGTGTCCCAGAGGTCCTCCTTGTTGGCGCGGCGGATCTCGATCACGTCGCGGAAGCCCTGGGTGCAGACCATGGCGGTGCGCGGCAGGCGGCGGGTGATCAGCGCGTTGGTCGCCACCGTCGTGCCGTGCGAGAACAGCGCCACCTTGCCGAGGTCGATCGCCGCCTTGTCGACGCCGGCCATGATGCCGTCGATCGGGTCGGCGGAGGAGGCGGTCTTCTCGATGCGGATGAGGCCGGTGGCCTCGTCCATGATGCAGATGTCGGTGAAGGTGCCGCCGACGTCGACGGCCACGCGCAGATTTTGCAAGGAGGCTCTCCTGTCCTGGACGCCGGCCCGCGGGCAAGGCTCCGCCTCGCCCGGAAACCGGGTGTTCCTCGTTCGTTGGGAAGATGTGCCGGCGGAGGCCGCCGGCTCAGGCTCGTCGGCGCGGCTGCGGCAGCGGCGCCTCGGCGCGGGCGGCCTCGCGCGCGTCGCTCGGCGTGCGGCCGAAATGGCTGCGATAATGGCGGCTGAACTGGGCCTGGTCGCCGAAGCCCCATTGATAGGCGATCTCGGAGATCGACTTGCGGCTGGCGGGGTCGCGCAGCGCCTCGTCGCACATCAGCAGGCGGTGGGACCGGATCCAGCCGCAGACCGTGGTGTCCTGGGTGGCGAAGAGCTGGTGCAGATAGCGCACCGAGACGCCGCAACCCTCCGCGATCATCTGCGGCGACAATTCGCCGTGGCCGAGATGGCTGCGGATGAAGCGCTCGGCCCGGCGCAGATGCGCGGCCTGCACCGAGGAGGCGCCGCCGCCGAGCACGCGCTCGTCGGCCTCGATCGACAGGGCCAGCAGGTCGACCAGGTGCTTGCCGGCGACGTCGCGCGCCACGTCGTCCATCTCGTCGAGGCGCGGCGCGGTGAGGCGGATCAGGTCGACGAACAGGGCGCCGACGCCGCGGGTGGAATCGAAGCTGAGGGTGGAAAGGCGCTCGGGCTGGCCGACGCGCGAGCGCAGCACCGCGCTCGGCACCTTCAGCACCCACAGGGCGTTGGGCTCGGCATGGCTGAACTCGTAGGGCAGGTGGCTGCGCTCGACCAGGAAGGAGCCCGGCCGGCAACGCACTTCCCTGCCGTCCTGGGAGAAGCTGAGTTCGGAGCGCTCGGGAACGGTGATCAGGTAGCTCTCCTCGCGCTCATGCAGGAGGTGGCGCTCATGGCGGCGATAGACCAGCCCGTCCGAGACGTTGCGCGAGATCGACAGGCCGCCGAGGGTCCACACGTCCAGTTCGCCGGAGAAGCCGGGCGCATTGCGGAAAACCAGTTCCAGCGGAAAATAGGTCTGCGAGACCGCCTGGTCCCAGAAGCGCTTGCGCGCCGCCGGCGCGGCCCGCACGGTCGAATAGGTGACGCGCATTCGCAATCTCCCGTTTCGCCGGCCCGGCGAAGAAGGCGCGCCGCGCGGGGTTCCCGTCCCCGCGGCGCCTTCGCCGGCCATCCCGTTCCGTCGGCAGGGCAGGCGACTGCGCGCCCTTCCCCCGCCTTTGCAGTCATTCAACCCTCCGCCCGCCCCCGGCGCTTGTCGCCCAGCGCACTGGATGTTGCGTTTGGGCGAAGACGGCTATTGCAGCGGCATCGCCACCGGACGCATCGGCGCGCCGGTCGCCCCGCGCAGTTTGATGCAGGCGCCGAAGAATGCAAACTCGTGCACGCCTTCCCCGGCCAGCTCTTCCAGGTTGGCCATTTCCAGGATGGGGATGCCCGCCTCGGCCAGCAGGTAGGTGTGCACGGGGAAGAAGTTCACCGGTTCGGCCGAGGGCGTCTGTTCCAGCGTGAGATTGTCGGCGCCGATCATGACGGCGCCGGCCTTGGCGAGGAATTCAGCGCCCTGGCGGTTGAGCCCCGGCGTGTTGGCGACGAAGGCCATGTCGGGCCAGAGCGTCATCTGGCCGGTGCGGATCAGCACGACGTCGCCGGGTTCGAGCTTGAGGCCCTGGCGCTTCAGGCAGGCCTCGAGGTCGTCCTCGCCGACGGCATGGCTCGGCGGCAGCACCGGCACGCCGTGCAGGGCGGCGACGTCCAGCAGCACGCCGCGCGCGAACACCGGCGGATGTTTTTCCGGGCCGCACTTGGTCCAGGCCCGGCTGCCCAGGTGCTCGGCCGTGTTGAACTCGTTGAAAATCTTGCCGTAATAGCCGAAGTGGTTGAACGTATCGATGTGCGTGCCGCAATGGGTGTACATCGAGATGCTGTCGCCGGAATAGCCGACCAGCTGGTTGGCCTCCAGCGTTGCACCCATGGTGTTGGCGACAACCTCGCCTCCGGGCGTATGCGTCATCCAGATCTGGTAAGGCTGGTCGCCGGCCCCGAACCAGCCGGGCATGCCGACGAAATGGTCGACGGAGAGATCGAACACCCTGGAGGCGTCGGCGCGGCTCAGGATCGCCGAGCGCGAACGGGCGTCGATGAGATTGAGCATGCCGATCTCGTCGTCGCGCCCGTAGGGGCTCCTGGTCACCTCGTGGAAGGCGGCGCTGTAGGCGATGATCTTCTGCCGGGTCGCTTCGTCGACGGCGCATGCAACGCACATGGTGCTCTCCCGCTTTGACGCCTCGCCGCCGGGAACACCCCTGTGCCGGTGCCGGTCCAGGCTGCGAGGGAGTTGTCCTCCAGTAGACGTCGTCCATCCGCCGCGCTCTTGTCGCCGAGAGCGCGGATCCTTGTTCGAGAGCGCGACCGGTGCCCGCGCCTGCCCGAATTCGCGTCAGGCCAGGGCGGCCGCCAGCGTCGCGAGCGCCTGGTCGCGCTCCCGGCGCGCGGCCAGGGCGCCGGCCATGTCGACCGGGGCGAAACGGGCCTTCTGGTGCGGCTGCAACTGGCCGATCAGGTCCATGTCGGCTGAGATCACCGTGCCGATCATGAAATAGCCGCCGCCGGACACGGCGTCGCGATGCAGCACGATCGGCTCGGTGCCGCCGGGCACCTGCACCGAGCCGTAGGGATAGCAGCTGTCGACGATGTTGGAGGGGTCGGAGCCGGCGCCGAAGGGCTGCCGGCGCGGCACGAACTCCAGCGGCCGGCCGCCGCGGAAACGGTAGCCGATGCGGTCGGCCTCCGGTGCCACCTTCCAGTGGTCCTCGAAGAAGCGCTCGCCCGCTTCCCCGGTCAGCCGGTGCCAGTAGAGGCCGGGCAGCACGCGCAGCACCGTCTCCGAGCCGGCGGGCGGGCCGCGCCTGAGCTCGGGCGGAACGGCGCGGCCGTCTCGGGCGGAGGAGGGCCGGGCGGTGCCGGCCTTGAGCACGTCGCCGGCCTTGAGCGCCCGGCCCTCGTGCCCGCCGAGGCCGCCGAGGGCGTAGGTGGAGCGCGAGCCGAGGACGACCGGCACGTCGATGCCGCCGGCGACGGCGACATAGGCGCGGGCGCCGGCCTTGAGGAAGCCGAAGGACAGGGTCTGGCCGGCCCTGACGGTGAAGGCCGTCCAGGTCGGGTGCTCCTCGCCGTCGACCTTGGGCGGCAGCTCGCCGCCGGCCACCGCCACCAGGGCATCGGCCTCGAAGCGGATCTCCGGGCCCATGAACACCACCTCCAGGGCGGCGTCGCCCTCGTCGTTGCCGACGAGACGGTTGGCCGCAACCAGGGCGTAGCGGTCCATCGCGCCCGAGAGCGGGATGCCGAGGTGGTAGTAGCCCGGCCGGCCGAGATCCTGCACCGTGGTGGAGAGGCCGGGTTTGACGATGGCGAGCTCAGCCATGAAGCACCTCCAGAAGCCCGGCATTGGTGGCGGCGGGGTCGGCCTGGAAGGCCGCCAGCGAGAAGTCGACCTTGCGGATCAAGGGATCGAAGCGGCCCTTGTCGACGGCCTCGACGGCGGCGTCATACGCGTCGCGGTCCACCGGCTTGAACTTCACGATGTCGCCGGGCTTGAAGAAGATCATGAACTCGCGGAGATAGCTGATCTCCTGGCGCGGATCGTAGATCGGCATCGGCGTGATGCCGAACATCTGGTAGCCGCCGGCGCCGCGCACGGAATAGATGCAGCCGAAGCAGCCGCCATGGCCGACGGTCAGTCTGGGCGTGTCGGTGCGCGGGCGCAGATATTTCGGCACCTCGATCTGCCGGGCGCGCTCGACCATCTGGTACATGAAGGGCAGGCCGGCGACGAAGCCGACCATCGAGACGAACCAGGGCGAGCCGGCATGGGCGGCGATGAAGCTGTCGACGTCGGCATGGCCGTTGACGCGGGCGGCATAGTCGAGGTCGGTGCCGGTCGGGTCCTGGTGGCGCTCGCGAAAGCGCATCAGCGTCTCGTGCGTCCAGGGATCGCCGTAGAAGACGGGGATCTCGATGATCCGGGTCTTGAGCTCGCCGCCGGCGCCGTTCGCCGCGCCCTTCAGGTCCTTGAGCTCGCGCATCAGGTCGTCGGGCGCGATCCGGTCGGGATCGAACCTGATCTGGAACGAGGCATTGGCCGGGCAGATCTCGGTGACGCCGCGGATGCGGGCCTCGCGCACCGCATTGGTGATCGACAGGCTCTTGAAGAAGGCCTCCAGCGACATCTCCTCGTCGACCTCGACGAAGATGTGCTCATCGCCGCCGAACGAATAGCGCATCGTCATGGACCTCTCCTTCAGGCGGTGGGCGGGGCGCCGGCCGGCGCCGGCGGATGGGCCTCGAGCCAGCCTTCCAGCCAGCGCGTGTGCACGGCGCCGGCCCGCACCTGCGGGTCGGCGGCGAGCGCCTTGTGCAGGGGCGCCGTGGTCGGCACGCCCTCGACGGCGAGCTCGCCGAGCGCGCGCGCCAGCCGGGCGATCGCCGCCTCGCGGGAGACGTCCCAGACGACCAGCTTGCCGAGCAGGGAATCGTAGAAGGGCGGCACGACGTAGCCGGGATAGAGCATGGTGTCGAAGCGCACGCCCATGCCGCCCGGCACGGCGAGCGCCGTCACCGTGCCCGGGGCGGGCATGAAGCCGCGGGCCGGATCCTCGGCGTTGATGCGCACCTCGACGGCATGGCCGGACAGGCGCACCTGGTCCTGGGTGATCGACAGCCTTTCGCCGGACGCCACCCGGATCATCTCGCGGACGAGGTCGATGCCGGTGATCATCTCGGTCACGGGATGCTCGACCTGGATGCGGGTGTTCATCTCGATGAAGAAGAACTCGCCGCCGGCCTCGTCGTAGAGATATTCAAGCGTGCCGGCGCCGCGATAGCCGACCGAGGCGGCCAGGCGCACGGCCGAGGCGCAGAGCGCCTCGCGCACCGCCGGCGCCAGGCAGGCGGCGGGCGCCTCCTCCCACACCTTCTGGCGGCGGCGCTGCAGCGAGCATTCGCGCTCATAGGCGTGGATCGCCCGTTCGCCGTCGCCGAGGATCTGGACCTCGACATGGCGGGCGCGGGCGACGAAGCGCTCGAGATAGAGGCCGCCGTCGCCGAAGGCGGCCCGGGCCTCGGTGCTGGCCTGCGGGATCAGGGTGTCGAGGTCCTCCGGCGTCGCCGCGACGCGGATGCCTCGGCCGCCGCCGCCGGCCGAGGCCTTGATCATGACGGGATAGCCGATGCCCTCGGCGACGCGCCGGGCTTCCTCCAGGCCCTCGACCCGCCCCTCGCTGCCGGGCACGGTCGGCACGCCGGCCCGCGCCGCCATGCTGCGCGCCGTCGCCTTGTCGCCCATGGCGCGGATGGTCTCGGGCCTCGGTCCGATGAAGACGAGGCCGGCGCGCTCGACCATCTCGGCGAAGTCGGCATTCTCCGACAGGAAGCCGTAGCCCGGATGTACCGCGTCGCAGCCGCTGTCGAGGGCGGCCTGCAGCATGGCGTCCTTGTTCAGGTAGGACTTGGCGGCATGGGCGGGGCCGACCGGCGCCACTGCGTCGGCGAGGCGGGCGGCGAGCATGTCGCGGTCGGCGGCGCTGACCGCCTGCACCGTGGCGATGCCGAGCTCGCGGGCGGCGCGGATGATCCGCACCGCGATCTCCCCGCGGTTGGCGACGAAGATCCTGCGGATGGCCATCGGGCGGTCAGTCCTCGAGGTCGTAGAGCGGCTGGCCGGCCATGACGGCGTCCTCGTTGTCGACATGGAAGGCGGCGAGCCGGCCGGCCTCCTCGGCGACGACCGGGGTGAAGGTCTTCATCACCTCGATCAGCCCGACCGTGTCGCCGACCGCGACCGCGTCGCCCTCGGTCTTGAAGACCGGCTGCCCGGGGCCCGAGGAGCGGTAGAAGGTCCCGGGAAGGGGGGCCTGGATAGTCTTGACGGCCATGGTTCTCTCCTGGCGGATCGGAATGCTGCTCAGTGCGCCGCGGCCGGCACGATGCCTTCGGCGACCAGCCTGTCGCGCAGCACCCGCGCCAGCTCGTCGGCGCCGGGCGTGTCGGAATGGACGCAGATCGTGTCGGAGCCGACGCTGATGTCGCGCCCGCCGACCGAGCGCACCAGCCCCTCGCGCACCGCGCGCACGCAGCGCTGCGCCGCGGCCTCGGCATCGACCGGCGGGTGCTCGCGGGTGATGATCAGCGCGCCGTCGTCGGCATAATCGAGGTCGGCGTAGAATTCCGGGATGAAGCCGTGGCCGCGCTCGGGATAGACGGTGGCGTGCAGCGTGCCGACCATGCCGAGGATCGGCACCTTGAACACGTCGGCGGCGTCGCAGACGGCGTGGGCGATGTCGGGCTGGCGCGCCGCCATGCCGTAGAGCGAGCCGTGCGGCTTGATGTGGTTGAGGCTCATGCCCTCGGCGTCGAGGAAGCCCTTGAGCGCGCCGATCTGGTAGATCAGGCAGTTGGCGAGCTCCTCGCGGCCGATCTTCATCTCGCGCCGGCCGAAGCCCTGCAGGTCGGGCAGGGAGGGATGGGCGCCGACCTTGACGCCGTGCCGCCTGGCCAGCCGCACGGTGGCGCGCATGTGGTTGAAGTCGGAGCCGTGGAAGCCGCAGGCGACGTTGGCGATGTGGATGGACGGCATGATGCCGGCATCGTCGCCCATCCGCCAGATGCCGAAGCTCTCGCCCATGTCGCAGTTGATCAGCACCATCGCGCCGCTCTCCCCCGGTTGCAAAGGCCGATCGCGACAGAGTTGCAGGTGTCGGCCCTATTGTAAAATCGGAAATAGGACTGTTCCGTATCAACAATTCAGATATGGCTGGATGGCCCGGCCGGGCGGAGCGCGGGCGGGCGGAATTTCCTGGCGTCATCGAAAAACCAGATATAGTGGCGGGCGATACGCGTTCGGGAGATAGGGGTGTCGGTTTCCCTCAAGCAGATCCGCTACTTCATCGCCGCGGCGGAGGCGGGGCAGATCTCCCAGGCCGCGGTCGAGCTCAACGTCTCGCAGTCGGCGGTGACGGCGGCGGTGCAGCAGCTGGAGAACACGCTGGGCGTGCGCCTGTTCGACCGCAATCCGAGCGGCGTGTCGATGACGCGCGAGGGCAACCGCTTCCTGCTGCACGGGCGCAACGTCATGGCGGCCGTGGCCGAGGCGGTGCGCGAGCCCCGGGCGGCCAGCGCCAAGGTGGCCGGCACGGTGCGCGTCGGCGTGACCTACACGGTCGCCGGCTATTTCCTGCCGCGCCATCACGCCCGCTTCGCAGGCAACTTTCCGAACGTGACGGTGGAGCTGAGGGAGGCGCCGCGCGACGCGATCGAGCGGGGCCTCGTCGACGGCGACCTCGACATCGCCGTGATGCTGGTCTCCAACCTGGAGGCGCGCGACAGGCTGCGGTCCGAGACGCTGATCCGCTCGCGCCGCCGGCTGTGGGTGCCGGCCGAGCATCCGCTGCTCAAGCAGGAGCGGGTCGGGCTGCGCGACGTCGCCGGCCACCCCTACATCATGCTGACGGTCGACGAGGCGGGCGAGACCGCCGGCCGCTACTGGGCGCGCACGCCCTATCGGCCGAACGTCGTCTTCCGCACCTCGTCGGTGGAGGCGGTGCGCAGCATGGTCGCCGCCGGCATGGGCATCACGGTCCTGTCCGACATGGTCTACCGTCCCTGGTCGCTGGAGGGGCAGCGCCTGGAGACGCGCTTCCTGGAGGACGACGTTCCCTCCATGGACGTCGGCCTGGCCTGGCGCCCCGACGCCGAGCCCGGCCCCGCGACCCGGGCCTTCCACGAGTTCCTCAGCCTCGCGTGCGCCGGCGGCGCGCAGGGCTGACCCGTTCCCAACCGCCCGTAGAGGAAGAAACGCGATGGCCGATGCCACCCTGGAGATGCTGACGGCGTTCTCCGCCGCCTGGAACCGCCACGACCTGGAGACGATCATGGCGCTGTCGACGCCCGACTGCGAGTTCTGGGCCTCGGCCGGCCCGGACGCCGAGGGCGCCCGCATCGTCGGCCCCGAGGCGGTGGCGCAGGCCTATCGGGCGATCTTCGACACCTTCCCGGACGGGCAGTGGACCAAGGGGCGCGTCACGGTGATGGACGGCAGGGCCCTGTCGGAATGGACCTTCGTCGGCACCGCCCGCGACGGCCGGCGGGTGGAGGTGCTCGGCCTCGACGTGCTGGAGCTGCGCGACGGCAAGGTCCACATCAAGAGCTCCTTCCGCAAGAACCGCAGCGCCTGAGCGCCGCCGGCCGGCACGGGGAGAGGCAGCCGGCGCCCGGCTGCCTCCGGCGCGCCGGCGGGGCCATGCGCGAAGGCCTGCGTGAGGCCGCCGGGCGGATGCGCAGGGCCGGCGCGGCGAATGGTCGTCGTCCGGCCGCGGCGCGGGCCCGCCATTGCGCGCCGATCAGCCCGGCTCGACAGATCGGCCCGCTCAAGACATGGCGGACGGTGTCCGCCGTTGTGGTTCGTCTATTCGATTGATGTAGCTCGACTTTCACGCCGCAGTGGGCGGCGCCTCGCAGCACCACCCCAACAATCACCCCAACGCCTGGGCCGCGCGTGGACGATCAGGTCGCCGTTTCGAGCGGCTGGATGGCCTCGATCGCGGCCTGCACTTCGGCCGGCACGGTGGCCAGGTCGTGGGCCGTCTGGAGGTTCATCCAGAAGGCCGGCGTGGTCCCGAAGTAGCGGCCGAGCCGCAAGGCGGTGTCGCCGCTGACGCCGATCTCCTCCCGCGCCACGCGCTCGATGCGCGTGCGTGGCACGCCGATGGCCTTGGCCAGGGCGTAGGGCGTGAGGCTGTGCGGCCGAGCGGTTGATGGAGATGGAGGTAGGGGCGACCTGCGGCGCTGCCTATGGCGAGAAGAACCCGCTGCGGACGGCCCAGCGCAACGGCCATCGCGACCGGGACCGGGAGACGCGGGCCGGCACGGTGGAGCTGCGCATCCCCAGGCTTAGGAAGGGGTCCTACTTCCCGAGCTTCCTGGAGCCGCGACGCATGGCCGAGAAGGCGCTCACCGCGGTGATCCAGGAGGCCTATTTGCAAGGCATCTCGACACGCTCGGTCGACGACTTGGTCAAGGCGATGGGCGCGAGCGGCGTCTCCCCAAGGAGCACCGCACCAGGCTGCACTCGACAAACCCGATCGAGCGGCTCAACGGCGAGATCACGCGCAGGACCGAGGTCGTCGGCAGCTTTCCCAGCGACGACGCCATCGTCCGCCTCGTCGGTGCATTGCTGCTCGAGCAGAATGACAAATGGGCGGTGCAGCGCGCCCGCTACATGACACTGGAAACCATCAGCCAGATGAGCGATGATCCACTCATCAGCCTGCCAGCCGTGGCGCGCTGATCCTCCCGGCCCAACGCCGGAGAGCGCGGCGACTAACGCCGGCAGCTACACCACTCCCAGAGACACGATCGTTACCTGCTGCACTACGCAGCACGTCGTGCGCTTCCCACCAGAGTGTGAAAGGATCGGAAGGAAGCAGCCTTTCGATTTTTCGGCGCGAGTTGCTGGTATGTTCCTCTCGGAAACGGGAGTGATTCGAATGCCGAGGCGGAGTGGCCGAAACGCGAGCACCGAGCCTCGCGCAATGATCAGGTGCTTTCTTTGCCGGCGGGCGTTCCAGTTCGGGCAGCACGTCTACGACGGGCGGCGCGTTCAGGGCTGGGACGAAATGGTGTGCAGAAGCTGCGACCGTGCAAACCATGACGGCGTTCTTACCGGCACATTCCCTCACCTCATTCCTTCCCTGGAGACAAAGGGCGTTGCCGTCGCTCTGAATTCGGAAGGGTGGAT
Organism: Labrys sp. Lb11; assembly: GCF_057554225.1. Lineage (NCBI taxonomy): Bacteria > Pseudomonadati > Pseudomonadota > Alphaproteobacteria > Hyphomicrobiales > Xanthobacteraceae > Labrys > Labrys sp. Lb11. Next base: position 926,627 of record NZ_BAAJOT010000003.1, on the reverse strand, counting down.
TATCATCCCGCGATAGCGCCACTCGTTTCAAAGAAAATCTGCAGGTCTCTCTGTCGATCGACGATGAGAATTATCGGCTCAGCGCTCTAAAAGTGTACGAAAGTTATCGAGAGTTCAGTCGCACTGCGCTGCAACTGAATGGCGATTACGGAAAGTGGCTAGATACCCTAGATTGGAGCAAAGTGGTCTCAACGTTGGCCGGCAAATCACGATTGAAACCCAAAGCGGCGCGAGAACCCGTTTGGACTTTCTTACTCAAGACCCGTTGACTGGCAAGATCGGTTGTATTGAATGCAATGCCTCGTCTACCGCACCTTTAACACCAAATCAGATCTTGGCTTTCCCAGAGATCGGCCAAACAGGCGGCACGATCGTTGGCGCGGGTAAGCCTGGTTTCCCTGGTTGAATGCAACTTCCTCCTACAACCGTCCAACTTTTTCGAGGACCTTGATTATGTCGGTCGATCAGGTAGATACAGTCGACTTCGCTACCATCGATAAGGTTTCTGGTGATCTATGGCTCACGATCAGTGATCATCTACCTTGGGATGAAAATGAAGACGACCATCTCGTCATGCTTCAAAACAAACTTAACGCATATTTGCGCTTTATCGAGAGTGGTGAGGTTTTTAAAAAAATGTCAGATGCTAAGAGTGATAATATAGTTATAGATTTGGTTGGAAAATTTCCGCTAAGTAAAAAGGCCGATTCTTTCTTCAGGAAGGCGCGAATCGCCATAGAGGGCGCTGGCTTTAGATTACAGTTCAGCCTTATGCGGCCCAATTGAACCAGGCTGTTCAACGCCGGGGCTGTTCAGTTCTCTGAATTTTTGACGAGGTTTTGGGATTTCGCCCGGCCCGAATGTGTGGATCCATGGCCGACAGCCTGAATCGGAGGTTGTCGGATGCAAGGATCGCTGCTGGAGATTTTGCGCGAGCGCGCCCAGCCCGCTGCAGATGGAGACGACGCTCACCGTGTTCGGCGACGAGCGCGTCACCTATGCGGCCTCGACCGATGCCTGCGTGCCGACCTGGATCAGCTATCCGACGTCGGGCACGAAGCGGGAGGCCGTGCCGGGCAAGGCGACGCAGACCTATATCCTGCTCAAGGATCACCTCGGGTCGATCCGCACCATCGTCGGCAACGCGGGCGGGCTACTGGTCAGCAGCGTGAGCTAACGGCTTCCAGCGCGGCACGCCGGCCTCGGCCAGCGGCAGCACGCGGGAGGACAAGGCTTTCATCGGCGAACGCCAGGACGAGACCGGTCTGCTCTACCTCAACGCCCGCTACTACGACCCCAAGGTCGCGCGCTTCGTCTCGCCGGCCTGGTGGGAGCTCTTTGGATGACGCGCAGCCGGCACGACAGGGCGAATGGGGGGTAAGCCACGCCACAGAACCGTTTCCTTCGATATCGCCGGTGCTTGACTGGAAAGGTGGCGGAGTTCTGGACGGCCCTTACCGCACCGTGATGCTCATGCCGCTGAGATCGACGTTGATCTGCACGCCGACCTGCCTGCCCGAGAGTTCGAGCTGGGCGCCCCTGTCGTTGCTCATGACGATGACCTGGGCCCCTTTGACGAGCGCGCCGCCGCCGCCCGCTGCGCCGTACACCCCCGTCACATCCTGGGCGCGGCGTATGTGGCGCACCGTACCTCGGAAATCGGTCTTCGAGGCACCGAAGGCCAGGCCGCCCGAGAGGCCGCCGATCGAGATGGGATAATGGCGACCATGAAAGGTCAGCGTGCCATCGCCTCCGGAGCCACCGATGAAGAAGGCCGCCTTGTAGACGGTGAAGCGGATCGCGCCGCTGTCAGCATGCGCGGCGCCGCCAAAGCCGACTCCCGCGGCGGCGATGGCGGCGACTGCGACCGAACGACATCTGGATGAGATCGTCATGGCGAGAGGCTCCTCGGGAGCGCCGCTTGCCCAGCCGGCCGGGAGCGGCGGCGACGTATCGAAGTCATGGATGAACGGTCTCGCACGTCGTTCGTTCCAAAGCGCGAGGACCGAATTCCGCTGCGGGAAGGCCGCCGGGAACCGAGCCGGATGGCGGACATCGTCCTGGTCGTGGGAATAGGCCGAAGAGTGGGGATCCGCCTATGCCGGCCGCCAGCTGAAAACAGTTGCGGCACAGTTGTGCGGATCGACCGGGCGCGTCCGGGGCGGATGCACGTGGCATGACAGCCGCCATCGCAGCCTTGCTCCCTACTGTTTACCGGATATATTACAGGTTGATGTGCGGAAGGTGCACGAAACTCGAACGAAAATCGGGATTGATGCAAGGGAATTGGAGAGTGACCATTTGAAACGAATTTCGTCCGGGCAGCATTACGCAGCCTACAGACTCGGACATATCACTGTTACGTCCTTGCGTGACGGCTATGTCGATATGCCACCTGGCAGGTTGCGCCAGCCGGGAAACAAGACGTTCAGCGACAGCCTCCCAGCGCAAGTGCGCCTTACGGACGGCGCGCTCAGGCTGTCGGTCAACGCTTTTGCGATCGATGACGGCTCCGAAGTCATGCTGATCGACACGGGAGCTTCGAATGCGTGGTACCCGACAATGGGGTTTCTGCCTGACGCCTTGAGCGAGGCTGGGATCGCAGCCGATCGGGTTCGGACCATCGCTTTCACTCATACGCACATCGACCATGTCAACGGGCTTGTCCTCCCGGACGGCCGGGACGGCTTTTCCCGACTGTCTCGCCTGCTCGTTCCCCGGCTTGAGCTCGAGATGTTCCGCGCGGAGGCGAGGCTGGAGCGTTTCCATGACCGCGCAGAGCCTTTTGACGCAGGGCAGCGCCTGAGCGCAGACATGGAGGCGGTCGCCGCCCCCGGCCATGAAGTCGGCCATACCTGCTTTCGCGTGACGAATGGTGGCGAAACCCTCCTGATCTGGGGGGACATCGTGCATGTGCCATCGCTCCAATTCGAGCGGCCGGAGGTCGCGTGGGAATTCGATGCCGACCAGGAGATGGCGCGGCGAAGTCGGCTGCAAATGATGGCCCTCGCCGCCGACAGTGCGTCCTATATCGCGGGAGCGCATCTTGATTCGCCGGGGGTCGGCCGTATTTCCCGGACAGCAGGGAGTTTCAGCTTCGAGCCTTTGTAGTTCCGCGAAGATGCCGTTGGTCGATGGGTCGGGGTGGAACCCGACCGTCGCAGAACGCCTAAGTTTTGAGCCCGGATTCCACTGGGCTGAAACTGCTCAACACTTTCCGTCGCAAAACGCGCTTGCAAAAATCGGCATTTCGCGGCGGACATTTGCAACACTTTGCAATCCGAATCCGAGGCCGCCGCGATTCCGGATTGAAGCCAGCCTTCCGGCTTGATCCGCCCGGGGAGAACGTCGCGCCGCAGCGCGTGGACAGCGGCAATCGGCGGGACGTGCAGGATACCGATGAGAACTATATCTACTCTATAGCCCTCTATGCCCCTCCAAAATAGACATAGGGGGTGGAGTTGCCTGACAGCATCAGATGTCCGCTTCGCGCCTTCCAAACGGGTATCAAGACTCGGGAAGCCGTGAAGTGGACCCGATGATATGGACCAGCGGGGCCGGTTTCTTCGTTGGAAGCTCGGCCGTCTCCGATCCTTTGTCCCATCGCGCCACGAGACCTGTCTGTTGCTGTTGCGGCTGTGGGCCTGTGGGCAACGCGTGAGCGTTGTCCAAGCTTCGCCCGTGGCGAAGCGCCATGTCCGCAGCTTTGTCGTCGAGGGCGCCGGTCACGCCGTCGCGCAAGACCGTCATCGGCGTGCGGTTGCCCAGCGCCTGGTGCGGGCGCCGCCCATGATAAAAGCTGATCCAGCTGGCGATCCCCGCCTTGGCTTCGCGGCCGTCGGCACAGCCCTTCAGGTGGATGTCCTCATACTTGAGCGAGCGCCACAGCCGCTCGATGAACACGTTGTCCATCCAGCGCCCGCGCCCGTCCATCGAGATCCGGATGCCGCCGGCGGCGAGCGTGCCGGTGAAGGCGGTCGAGGTGAACTGCGAGCCCTGGTCCCAAGCCCGGGAGCCACTTCAGATGGGCACCTACAACATGCTCGATCTCGCTCCGAAGGGCCGCAACGAGGCCGAGGAAATGGATTGGGTGCGCCGCCACGATCGCTACGAGTAGCCTGCCACGGGAGCGGTGGCACGACGATCTGCCAGTAATTGAGAGAATAAGGTGATCGCGCTCCTTTATCTTACTTTCTGCACGAGATGCACACGCATCCCGGTCGAGAAGGGCATTTTCCCCTGTTCGGCGAAGGATGCTGCCGGCGGCGGCCGGATCGCCCGTCGCCGGCGCCTGCTATGCGTCAGCTCTTGATGGCAATGCGCTTGACCTGCGACTGCGCCTTCTCGCTCTTGGGCAAGGTCACGGTCAGCACGCCGTTCTTGCAGCGCGCGTCGACCTCGTCTCCCTTGACCTCGTAGCCGAGTGGAATGCGGCGCTCGAAGCGGCCATAGAAGCGCTCGGAGAACTGCTTGTCTTTATCCTCCGTCTCGGAACGCTTCTCGCCCTTCAGCGTCAGCACGCCGTCATCGAGCAGGACCTCGACGTCCTTCTCCTCAAGACCGGGCACCTCGGCCGTCACCTTGACCGCCTTCTCGCCGTCGGAAATCTCGACGCTCGGCCAGCCGCCGCCGAAGGCGGAAGCGCCATTGAAAGAAGGCAGGTGCGAACCGAAGCCACGTAAGACGTCGTCGAACAGCCGGTTCACCTCGCGATGCAGCGACAGAAACGGATCACGATCGCTGTCGCGGAAGACAGTCGGAATCTGGTTGCCGTTGCTGCGGCCCCACGGAATCAGATCACGGACACTCATCGTTCTCCTCCTTTCGTTCGATTGGCAATACTTTCCCGGTGGCGCCGGACAGGGCCGACGCCATACGCGAAGCGCGCTCGCGGGAAAGGTCAGGCGACCTGCTTCCCGGTTTCGATCTGCTTCGTCTCGACCTTGGGCAGCGCCCTGCCGGCCGCGATCTCGATCTTGCGCGGTTTCATCTCCTCGGGAATCTCGCGCTTGAGATCGATCGTCAGCAGACCGTTGACGAGGCTGGCATTGACGACCTTCACATGGTCGGCCAGCTCGAAGCGGCGCTGGAAAGCGTGCCCGGCGATGCCGCGATGCAGGTATTCAGCCTTGTCGTCGCCAGCCTTCTGACCGGACACCATGAGCATGCTCTGCTTCTGGGTGATGCTCAACGCGTCCTGGCTGAAGCCGGCCACCGCCATGGTGATGCGGTAGTCGTCCTCGCCGGTCCTGGCGATGTCATAGGGAGGCCAGTTGTCGCTGGTCTCGACGCGGCTCGCAGCTTCGAGCGCGTTCAGCATTCGGTCGAAACCGATGCTCGACCGAAACAGGGGAGAAAAGTCGAAAGTGGTTCTCATAGCCACATCCTCCTTTGAGCAACATGGATACAAGCTTTCCTGCCGCCGGATGCTGTTGCATCCGCTCGGCATGCCGGTCCCAAATGGGCGCCCGGCAAAATACGATTTAGTTCAGTCAATCGGCTGTTCAAGAGGCCGCCGTCTTACCAATGCGACCGTTGACCTGAGCCGGATTGGGATGGCGATGATACGGTGGCAGGTCTTCACCAACTCGCAGTGGACTGCCCCCCTCTTGTGAGACACAGGAATTAGGGTGACAGGGCTTATCGGAGGCAGAATGTCCGACAAGCCCAGGACTCCGCCCCGGAGTTTCTCCCCCTCATTCAAGCAGGCGGCGATGGCGCGCCTGGACGCCGGCGCGGTGCTGGCGGCGGTTGCCCGCGACCTCGGTATCAGCCGCAAGGTGCTCTATGGCTGGCGCGCGCTCTGGCGGGCGGAAGGAGCCGCCGGGCTCTGCCACAAGCGCGGCCCGAAGCCGGGCCTGCGCGAGCGGCGCCTGGCGGCGGCTCTGGCGCCACCGCCGGAGCCGGCCGCACCGGATCCGGCCGAGGCCCTGGCCAAGGCCGAGGTGCGGATCGGCGAACTCGAACGCATCATCGGCCGCCAGCAGGCGGGCCTCGATTTTTTTCAACGTGCCTTGCAGGCCTTGGACGCGGGCAAGACGCCCGATCCGTCCGTGCCCGGCTCTACGCGGTCGTCCAAGCGATGACCGGGAGCGGCACCCTGCAAGGCGCCCCCGCCGTCGACCAGCTCTGCCGCCTCGCCGGCGTGTCGCGCGCCGGCTACTATCGCTTTCTCGAGCGCAAGGCCCCGGCCAGAGCCGACACCGATCTGCGCGATGCCATTCACCGCATCGCCCTCCAGCACAAGCACTACGGCTATCGCCCCATGACCAGGGAGCTCAAACGCCAGGGCATCGAGGTGAACGCCAAACGGGTGCTGCGCCTGATGCGCGAGGACAATCTGCTCGTCCTGCGCACCAGGGCCTTCGTGCCCCGAACCACCGACAGCAATCACGGCTTTCGCATCGCGCCCAACCTCATCCGCTCGCTCATCCCCACCGGGATCGATCAGATCTGGGTGGCCGATCACCCCGACAAGACCCTCGACATAGCTCGAAAAGCGCGCTTCACTCTCCCGGCTCGCCAAACCGTCCATCCCACCCTCCGATGATGCCGGCCAAATCAGTCCAACACCATACGCCGGCGGCTCGCCCCAAAATACCGATCCAATCCGCGGCTTTCTGACTCAGTAAGATTAGGTCGCTTGCTTCAAGATATATCGGGCTGTACCGTACAATCGGCGGTTCTCAGTACCGCTTGGGGACGATGCGGTGATCGGCGGGGAAATCGCGCCGTGGAGGGCAATTGGCGGTGTTTGGCGGGCCGAAGCCGACAAAACGGAGAACTACGTCTACTTGGGGGGCAACATGGCAATCGATAAACTGGAAAAGGTGCCACTACTCTATCACTTCACGGATCGGCGGAACCTTTCGGTGATCAAGGAAATGGGAGGTCTCCATCCGCTGTCACAGCTTGATCAGAAGAAGGTAAAAATACCTGCACCTGGCGGCAATGAGTGGAGCCGTGACGCGGACGCTTTGAAGGGAATGGGAAACTACGTTCATCTCTGTTTCCGAGACACCCATCCGATGGAGTTTATCGCGCGGCAGGAAGGACGGATTACGGACACTATATTCCTGCAGATCAACCCTTCCGTCATGCAGCTCGAAGGTGTCCGCTTTACAAATGACGTAGCCAACAAGGCTGGCGTCGAGTCGGTTGCTATTGCAGAAGCCGAAGCTCTCATCGACTTCGAAATTCTGTACACTTGGACGGATTGGAGGGAGCCGGCGATCAAAGCGCGTCTGGCCCAGGCGGAGAAGTACGAGGTGCTTGTCCCGCACGTCATCCCGCTCGCCTACATAAGGAACATCTAGTTTGGCAGAGAGACCGATCTTCATTCCCACGACCGAAGAGAACGGCTACGTCAGGCGAGTCGATTTCGAGATTCCATGGGCGGGCGGTTTCGCAGAGGTTCAGAAAAAGAAGAACATTCGGGCGCTTCATGACGCCGCAAAGCAGGCCGGATACGAACCTCTCCTGGAGGTTTCGAGCAAGTCAGATGAGGTAGCTGGGCGTCATCTGAGCGCCTTTCATCTTCGTATCATGACAAATGTGGGGGATATGCCGCTGGAGAATGCCTTTCAGGGGAGCAAGGTTTTCGAGCACGGTGGTCCGTATACCGACCTCTATGATGTCGAGCCAAGGGAGGCAAAGCGCGACCCACGCCTTCGCGGCTCTGGCGCTCTCACGGGCTTCAAGTTTGGCGGATTTGACTTTCCACTGAAGCCGACAACTGTGTTCTATGACTGGCTCTATCTCAATGCGATCTTTCCGCACCGCACTTGGCTGAAAAATCGAATGGACGGTGAGATGCGGTATGATGGTTTCACCGACATTGAGTTTAACCCCGGTAAATCGGTAAACTGTCAGGCGAAGTCGTGCGCTTTGTTCGTTTCTCTGATGCGTGAAGACAAGCTGGAACAATATCTGAAGTCGCCCTCGGCTTTCATTACCGCAATGTCTGCGCACCCCTCGCTCCCAGCGGAACATCAACCTCATCTGAGACAGGCCCGTTTTCATATCGGTTAGAGACAGTTCGGATGCTGGTTGCCAGTCTAGATGGTACGAGGATGCTAACTGGTAGGGCGTGCGAGAACCCTTGCCCATAGGGCCGCTGTCCGAAAGCCGCTATCCGATTGATAATTAAAGAGATATCCGGTCAATTTGTGCGGCAATCGGCGGCTTATGGCGGGCCATGCGGGATAGCGATGAGAACTATATCTACTCCATAGCCCTCTATACCCCTCCAAAATAGTCACCAAGGGAATCGGCGAATTTGCTTATCGCCGTCGACCACGAGGACCTGTTTGCTCTACGCTCATATCGGCCCTTTTGGGGGGTGAGTCAGCTATCAAGCTACGCGAAGTGCCTTTGTTGGGGCGTGCCCGCTTCAACGCTCATCTCCACAATCCTCTTGAAAGCAGAGTATTGTCATTGTCCAGAAAAACTTGCGCAAATAGGCCTTTACTCAATTTGGTCGGAACGTTCGCATGACGCCAGCCCGCTTTCCGGCAGTTCGAAGCTCGTAGTCACATCGAAATGGGTCGTAGCCCTCTGGACCGCCACCTTGTGAGACGGCAAGCTCGAAACCCGCTGGATCGAGCCAACGCGTCTCTCCTTCCGCCTGCACGGGAATAACAGCATAGCGGCTCCGGCGGCCATCCGTGCCAGTCAGATCGGTGTCGAATGACACCTGTGCTGTCGCCGTGGACTCCGGTTTCGGCAAGCTGGCTCGCCATTGCTGGAAAAGCTGTGGGTCGATGAGGTTGTCCGTATCGTCAGCGACCAACTGATCATCAAGCCATGTCTCGAACTCGGCGCGGCGCGCAGCAGCCACTTCGCGGGTTTGCGCGAGGCCCTGTGATAAACAGAATGCGACGAAGGGATCATGCGTACCCCAACGAAGCAGTTCTCGCGCCCAGAAGCCGAACCAGGGCAATCCCGTCGTCTCTTTCCAAGTCGCCAAATTCGGTATCGCGGTTGCATTGGGTGCCCCGTCCGCCCACGCCAGCGCCACCACGGCACCAATAGCGACTCCTAGTCGAAACTCCAGGTTGTCGGCTACGAAACGTTGCCACGATCGCAGATTTTGCGCGTCCGGCCCAGCGGCGCCAGGTTCGTTCATCCACCAGCCGAGCACGTCGTTCCAGCGTTCAAGCAGAGCTTCGTCACCTTGCGTCGCCCGGATACGAAACCCAAATCCACGATCCGTTTCGAGAAGATTTCCGATTGACTCGAAGACGTCGATGCGTGCGATGGCGTCCATCGCCCCATAGCCAACAGCCCCGGCGATAAGCGCGCGGATTTTTTTCGCGATCGGTTCAAATCGGCGCCCCACCACTGGCGGGAATCCATATTGATAAAGGCGTCGTCGCTCCGCCGGGTCGGGGTACAACTGCGTAACGATGCCCGTGCCCCGCTTGATAAAGGCCGCTTCAAGCCATGCCTCCTGCGCGGCGGCTACAACGGTGAAGGTCCTAGCCCAAAGCCCCTTCAACTCCATTTCCGCCCGCGCCGCGTCCATCGGCGCGTCGGTCGTGCGTTCGCTTTCCGCAAGCGCCGTCAGCAACACACTGTCGAGTTCGTCCATCGCATCCGCCAGTCGGGGTTGTGGGCGGGCCGCCCCCATTCCCACGTCCGGGCTGACCGTGGCTGGCGCAGTACTTTCCAACCAATCCATGAAGGCGTCGGGTTGAACACCGAGAAGCCGGTTCGCTTGCTGCCAAATGTAGTTGAGCAGGAGCGCCAGCGGACTCGGCACCGCGTCAGCATCTTGTTCCTCCACGATGAGAGACCGCCGCAGCCTCTCGTAGTCCTCGACCAACTCGCCTCGCTGCCGATCCTGCACGTTGCGCTGCCCCGCTGCGGTCGCCGAAATCCGCGTGGGCAGGGCAATCAATGTCATGCCCTCTATCCCTTTGGCTGCACCAGGCCGGCCCGCCCGGCCCGCGAGGTTTCGAAATTCGGCTGTCGTCAGCGGTGCGATGATCGGCGCTTCGGCGACAGGGTCCCAGGATCGCCGCTTGAGCGACGTCAGAAAGATTAAATCAAACGGGAGATTTACACCTTCCGTCAACGTAGCGGTTGCGACCGTGATCGGGCAAATCTTTCGATCGATCATCTCGACCATGAGGCGGCGGAGACGTTGCGGCATCTGGCCATGGCTCGTTGCGATTCCATGTTCGAGCAGGAACAGCTCGAACGAATCCGCACCGCAGTAATCGAGACAGGCGGCCCGCGCTTCCATGAAACGGGCACCGAGATAACCCTCGGGCACCGTGAAAGCACCGAGTTCCTGCCAAGCACCGTGCTCCATCGCTTCCTTAAACCAGCGCATGGTTTGCTCTGGCTCTTGGGTCACCGAGATCAGAATGCGCTGATCCTCCTGAGCGAGGTGCAACGCGGTCCACAGAACAGACAGGCAGTTGAATCTGTTGAGGCTGTTTCGCCATTGCGCAGGAAGTGCCGGCATCGGCGCTATCCGCAACGGCAGATAGACTGGGGCCTCTTCGTTTCGGAGGTACAGGGGCCGCCCGTTCATAAGGTCGAGCAAAATCTGACCAGAGCTGCCCGGTGCCGTCTCTAGAACGCCAATTACTTGTCGTGTGCTTCGATACCGCACGCCCACGGCTTCGGCATCGGCGCGCCCCTCGATCCAGCGTGCGACTGGCTCTGACGCACCGCCTGCAACGGCTGTCAACGCGATACGGATGACATCGGGTCGTTGCGATAAAATCCGGGAGACGAGATTTTCCAGTCGGATCGACCGATTGCTATGATCTGAAAAGCTCACAGCCGTAGCTTCCGTCGCCTCCGGTACCACCTGGTGCGCCTCGTCGATGATCAAGAGGACGAGCCGCGCGATGAGCAATGACCCCAAATATCTTAGCAGGGCGTCTGCTTTTTCCACCGTGACGATCAGCACCACAGGCTCTTCGCTCGTGAGCCAATAGTCCGTGATGCCCCAATCGGCGCCGCCATAGAGCCCTGTGACGATCACATCGCCACGCAGCTCGGCCACCAGCTTTGCCTCCACTTCGCCAGCCAGCGCGCGGGACGGCACGATGTAGAGCGCAATCGGCCCGAGGGCATTATCGCGCTCGCGCAGGAGCAATTCCTTGATCAGCGCCAAGTTCGCGACAAGTGTCTTGCCCGACCCGGTCGGCGTGCAGAGCGCGAAATTGGAGTCGCGCAGCAAACGGTCCAGCCCATGGAGCTGCGAAGTCCATAGCACACCGCGACCGCGGCTATATTGGTCCCGGCCATAGGCAAGCAACCGGTCCGTGCGATCGGGGCGCATGCGCGCCAGTGCTCGGAGTGGCTTGTAGATCGTAGCGTCCGCATAGCGGTCAGCGACCTGGCGCATGAGGTTGATGACAAGCGCCGCATCGTGGCTAAATACTCGGTTCGCCAGTTCATCGAGTGCGTGCAGTTTCGTCATAGCAGTAGCGAGCCGATCTTCGTCACCCCGGCGGAGGCTGTCGCCAATTAGACCAAGGCACCGCACAAGCTCAATGGTTACCGCCCAAGTGGGACCGGCACCGCCATCCTCGTCCGCCAATGCCCTCAGAATCGCCTGATTGCCGTCTGCGCCGGTCAGCTCCCCATTCTCCGCCCAGAATCGCGCTGCATGTCGAACGACCTCGTCGAAGTTAGCCTGAAGAAACGCTGTATAGAGTTGTACACCGTCAAACTCGGACTGGACCTGACCAAGCAGTCCTGCGGCCATGGCCGGAAGGCCGCCAAGCTGATAGGCTGCCGCAGACAATAGCTCGATCGGTACAACGGTCCGGACGTTGTCGTCCGCCCGCGAAAGCCACTCCAAGATCTCCCCGACGCGACGATAGCAATCGATCGCGCGAGTCGATGAAACGCCTTCGATTGTCCGGAAGATATGGGCCGCGTGCAGAAGTCGACGACTGTCATCGAGTTGCCGCGCCGAATCACGATTACTCCAGGCAATTGCCGGCACCTGCCACGTCGTCTGTAGGCATCGCACATAGGCGCGAGCTTGCGGCCGGGTAAGTTCGTTCTCGATCGCCAGCGCTGCGCGAACCTGCTGCGCCAAGGCTAGACGCTCGCCATCCCGCTCAGCCATTAGGCATCACTCCAAAGCGAGTCATACAGCGCGTCAATCAAGGCGTCCCCCTTCGTCAGGATGACTTCAACGACCTGGAGATCGCGCGCTGCCTTATAGTCGGCGGGCCTATTCTCCCAATCGAGTACGCTCTCGGCGTCGCCACGATTGGCCGCACCATTGCCCGCGATGACGATAAGATCGGTGCGGGGCGGTGGCACCCCCAATTCCAGTACGGCGCGATCGATCGATAAGATTGCCGCCGCATAGCTATCTGGATCGCATTGCTCGAGTAGGAACTGGAGCTGGCGTAGCCCATGAGGGATCGGAGTATCCCGATTGACCTCAAACCAGATGCCGCGATCTGTATGCTCCAGTTCCTGCGTTTCTTTATTCCGCACCTTGGGCCCATACATGAGCGCGGCCACCGTTGAGTCATTAAGGGTTTTTCGCCACTTCGCTTCGCCGGCGATCACCCGGACCACTTCGCCGCCTTCGCCGAGGGCAATACCTACGAAGTCGGTTCCGTGCCTTCCGTAGATTTCGCGGACCCGGCCGGGATCGAATTTCAGTGCCCAAAGAAACTTCTCTACGTCGTCATGCTCTCGAAATAGAAAGATCGGGACGCTCCATGCGTGGCCGCCTACATAGTGCTCTTGATAAGCTTCGGTCACGAGACCGGCCAGAACTTCGCCGAACAGTCCACGCTTTGCTTTTTTCGACAGGCTAGTCGGGTAGGTTATATCTGTTGTCCCGGCTGCGTCGGGGTGCAAGTTGATCCCAACCTTCTTGTGGAAGTGTTCCCGAGCGTCGAGATGTGCAGATTCGAAATAGGGACGGAGAGCATCGAGCAGCGGTTCCGCCGCTTCGCCGTGCTGTTCAAGAAGCAGATGACCGTAATTGCCGTTACGGATAGAACCGTAAGCTTTCAGCCAAAGCGCCAACGCTTCCTTTGGAGGGGGGCAGGTGTGCATGCCTAAGCCTGCCCTTTAGCCGCTGCCAAAGCCTCCGGCTGCTCGTCACTATTTTCGTCGGCGTCTTCGACGATGACGCCTTCCAAAAATTGGCTGTGCTTTTCTTGCAAATACTTGATCGCGGTGCTCTCGTCAGCGGAATGCTGCAAGTGCTCTTGGAAGAACTGAAGCCGAGCCCGATTTTCCTCGATGAGTTCGCCCCACGTCTTGATGCCGACGATATGTCGCGGCCCCCGCGCGATCAGGCGGCGCTCGCGATCCGGACCACTTTCCATCTCATGCTTTGCGAAGTCGTCATAGGCGTTGGAGACCAGCCAGAAGTGCCAGCGCACACCGTCGACGGTCGAAAACCGTTCGTCTGATGTGACGGCGATTGCGTATTTTTTTGCTTGCGTGATTTCGTCAGCGCCGATCTTCACCTTCGGCGCCTTGAGTTCGACGATCATGTGCTCGATGTCGTTGGCGCGATGCCGTCGCGTTGAGCGCGAGAACATCAGGTCAATGATGCCGCGCGCTTTGCCAATCACTTTCACGGGCTCATCAATCGAGATGTTCGGATCGAGATGGTCCCGATGCTTCTCGAGGACGCGACGAAGATCCTTGTCGCTCACCCATAGGTTATACTCTTCGCCAAATACCCAGGTGTTTTCGGCGAGGATTTTGTGAAGCTGGGCGCGCTCCTTCAAGCGGCCTTTGGTTTCGGGATCGAATACGATCGACTCTAGCGCGGATATAAATTTCAGCCGATCGGCAACGGTCTTAGCGGTGGTGATAATCGCTGACAGCGTCGTTTCCTGGAGTAGGTTCGCAAGTTCCTTCTGCTTGCGCGCCGGAAGGTCCAGCACTTCCTTCAGGATGAGCTGCAACTCCTCCGGTCCGCGTTCAATTGCGTTGCGCAACATACGTAGGTGCAGCGCTTTGGCCTTTGCCGAGCTGATACCAAGATCGGGTGCAAGTTCCTGAACCTGAACCGCTACGATATCGAAAACCTGGCGTTCGACCTTTTCGACCGCGTTTTGGGGTACACCCCGATAGGGATAAACGTCCTCGGCAATCCACTCATCTACTAGAGACCGGGCCTTTTCCGCCGATTTTTCGCGAAAATAGTCCTTAATCGAGGTGCGGGCATTTTCGACGGCCGCGCTCAGTAAAGGGTCCATCTCCGAGAGCGCAACACGTTCCTCGTTGTGCAATTCATCGACGTAGCTGGATTTCAGATATGCGGAGAAAGAGAAGCCGGGAACATGGAAGCGCGTCTCGACCTGATCGAATGGAAAGCCGCTTGCGGAGCAGAGATAGAGGACGCGCCGTGCATCTGTCCGCCATTCGATAACTTCAAGCTCGACATCGTGAAGCGTGCCGTCATCTTTTTCGATCGGTGGCAGTGACGTTTTGTGATGGCTGGCGATCACCTTCTCGGGGTCCAGCCTTTGGCCAGCGACGGAGATCGAGACGCTCCGATAGTTCATCAGATAGAGCGCGAAAATCTCATTCAGATCCTGAATGCCGTCTTCGCTCTCGAAGGTTCTAAAATCACGCCGGAGGTCATTAATTTCGACGATGACGCCTGTGGAACGTTCGGGCGCTAGCACTTCCTCGCTAATAATGACGTCGGTGAGATCGGCTTCCAAGAGCCGGACTTCGAACGCCTTTCGTCCGGACGGCTCATCGTAGCATACCTTCCAAGTGACGGACTGCCCGAGAGCGAATGCCTTGTAACGCCCGCGCCCTTCCTGACCGTGGATCAGGCGGTGATTCCGCTTTGTCTGTCGGATGTGGCGCTTCCAAGAGCCGCCGAGATTGCCGAACAGAGCACGGGCATCACCACGGGAGAATCCGTCGCCATTATCATAGACGACGATTTTCGACATCCCGCCTGCAAGATCGTCGTGCGCGAACTCGACCGATACCTCGGTGGCATCTCCGTCAAGGCTGTTCCACAACAGCTCTGCAAGAGCAGGCACCGGCTTCGCCTTGGTCTGCCGCGCGACGAAATCATCTCTTACCGCAACGGATACATGCTCCTCGCCGGCCATTCCACCCCTCCTAACCCTTAGACGGGCCATTTCCATGCTGACCGCATCGCTTGCTGCTGTTCAACGCTCGTTGTTGTCCTGCCCATAACCGAAGTAACCTCTGCTTGCGTTGTTTGAGAAGCCACTGGCTGGCATGATAATATACGGAATACTTGGAAATCTCTTTAGCCAGCTGTAGCGCTCATTTGAACAACGCTTCAATATCCACCATCGGCCGAAACAATTTCATCGGCTGATCCGGAAACGGCAAAAAGCTCTCGCGCTTATAGAAGTGTTTGGCGTTTTCGTCCTTGGCGTCCACGATCACCGCAAAGGACGCGATCTCGCTACGCACAGCCCGATAGAGTGCATCCGCGAGAAGAAAGCGCCCGTACCCTTTTCCCTGGTAGCGCTGATCTACAGCAAGACGCCCCAACAAGGTCGCTGGGATAAGCGGGTAGCGTGGCAGCTTTCGGACAGCGGCCTCCGGCAGCTCCGGAAGCCGCACCGCCGTTGACGAAAGCGTATAATATCCGGCAATGCTGCCGTCCTTCAGCACAAGGACGAATGGCGCTGCCAACTTCTTTCTGGCGTCCTGTCCAGCCTGCGTCTGAAAATATCGGTCGAGTGGTTCCACACCACTTCCGAACCCTGAACGGTCATGTTGCGGGCCGAGAAGCTCGACCCGCAGAATGTCATCCGCCTCTCCCACGCGTCAGACGCCTGTTCTCTCACGATAACGGCGAACCGTATCACTCAGCCTTTCGTTGACGGGCTGCGGCTCGATCAAGGCCTTCACAAAGGCCTGGCTGTCCCGAATCGAAAGCTCAAGACGCTGATATTCATCGATGGCGCGCCGCGCCGCATCCTGAAGGCTCGACAGAACGAAATCCGTCACAGAGCGGCCCTGCAAGGCTGCGGCGTGTTCGATCAGGCGCTTCTGGTCAACGGTTACGCGTGTTTCAAGGCGCTCGCCTCGAATACGACCAGACGTGGGTCTCTTTGCTGCTTCAGGCATAGTCGCCTCCAAAATCAGAGGGCAATGTACGGCCAATGGCCGGATAAATCAAGACCCACGACTAGATGGGACACGACTTAGTATCGGCCTTGGAGGGGAAGCACTACGCTTGATAGGTACTGGGTTGTCGTGTTGGGGACGAACCCAATGAGCGAGCCGCTGTTCGCGCCATAGCGTGCTATCGGCGGGTATAGCGAAGGGGCATGTGACTGGTAGGGCATGCGAGAACCCCTGTAAGCAGGTTGAACACCCCATACAGCGCTATCTAATTGATAATTAAACAGATAACTGACCAATTTGTGCGGTAATCGGCGGTGTTTGGCGGGCCGGAGGAGATTCGAACTTCCTCGCCTTCCGCATCCCTCTGGATCGCCCCGAAGCTCCCAAAACGCCATGTCCCATAGGTCGATCGCAAAATGTGCCGCAGGTCGGGGGCTCTCGCGATTACTCATCCTCTGCGATTGCATCCAGCGCGGCGATGATGCTCCCGAGGGTCGCGAGGTAAGCTCTTTGCTGGTCCGGGGCGAGGCCGGCGACGGCGGCTGAATTGACGCCGGCGATGGCCTCGCGCAGGGCCGGGACTTTTGCCAGCGCGGCCGGGGTGAGGGAGATCAGGGCGCTTCTCTTGTCCGACGGGTCGGGCCTGCGTTCGATCAGCCCGTCCCGTTCCATCCTGGACAAGGTCGCCGCCATCGTCGGCTGTTCGATCGCCGCCGCGCGCGTGAGCGCCTTTTGCGACAGGGCGTCGCCATTGCCCAGCGCGAAGAACACGGGGAGTTGCCCGGAGGAAATCCCGATCGACCGGAGCCTGCGGTCGATCGCCCGCGCGAACAGGCGCGCGGCCCAGTTGGTCATGTATCCCGGCGATTGCGTGCGATCGAACATGGAGGTCACGGTCTGCTATTTGTATCGTATGCTATATAGTTGGCTATGTGACGCACGGAGGCAAGATGCCATGGCGATGCGGTCGGTGCTACGGATATTCCACGTCGTTGCGGGCCTTGTCGCGTTCATCACGATCGCCTGCTTTCTCGGGTTGACGATAGCGGCCGAGCTGGCCGGTTCCGCGGCGGAGATCGCCACGGCCAAAGGCTGGATCGTGACGCGCCTGCCTCCGCTCGTCGTGTCCTTCATCATCGTCGGAGCGACAGGCTTCGTCCTGTCCGGCGGGAAGCCGAAGGGACTTGCGGCGAAGAAACACCGGCGCATGAAGATCATTGCCCCGAACGGACTTCTCGTCCTGGTGCCGGCAGCCCTGTTCCTGAGCTGGAAGGCGCAGAATGCTGCGTTCGACGCCATCTTCTATGCCGTGCAGGCGGTCGAGATCGTCGCCGGGGCCGTCAATCTGGTCCTGCTGGGGTTGTCCATGCGGGATGGGTTGACGATGAAAGGACGATTTAAGCAGTTCAAGACTCTCATATGGCAGAACTCCTGAGCTTCCGGGCCGATTTTGCGGCACCTTGCAGCCCGGAGCCTGGCTGTTTCGATCACCGATCAGAAGTCGGCATCGCGAGCACTGCACACCGAAGGATGAGCGAACATGCCGATTACGCTGCGCCCCGCCGGACATTCAGATGGAAGATATCTTTTGGAACTGGAGGAATCTTGCATGCGTGGCTACGCCGAAGCTCTCTGGGGCCGTTGGGAGCCATCGGAAACGGCTGAGACGCTGGACATTGCCGGGCATGAGATCATCGAGTTGGATGGCGATGCGGTCGGCTGCATCGCGGTCGTCTGGCATCCGGACCATCTGTTCATCGAGAAGCTCTATATCGGGCCTGACTTCCAGGGGCGCGGACTGGGGGCAGTCGCGCTGAAGCGCAAGGTCGATGAGGCCGCGCACAAAGGGCTTCCTACGAAGCTGAGCGTTCTGACCACCAACCCTGCCGACAGGTTTTATCGGCGTGAAGGTTTCGTCGTCGAGGCGGAGACGCCCGAACGCCGCAGGATGTCGAAGGCGGTGTCCGCTCCGGAATGAGGCTATGGCGATGGATGACGACAACGGCACGGGGCCGGGCGGCCTCCGCCACCCGACCCCGTGGAAGTTCCCGACAGCCCGCCGGTGCCGGCGCATCGGCGGGCCGGGGGCGCCTCAGTCGTCGATGCGGCGCCTGAAGGTCTCGGGCAGGAACAGCAGGCCGGCGATCACCGTGATCACGGCGACGACGATCGGGTACCAGAGGCCGTAATAGATGTCGCCGGTGGCCGCCACCATGGCGAAGGCGGTGGTGGGCAGGAAGCCGCCGAACCAGCCATTGCCGATGTGATAGGGCAGGGACATCGAGGTGTAGCGGATCTTCGTCGGGAACAGCTCCACCAGCAGGGCGGCGATCGGGCCGTAGACCATGGTGACGTAGAGCACCAGCACGAACAGGATCAGCACCACCATCGGCTTGTCCATCGCCGCCGGATCGGCCTTGGCCGGGTAGCCGGCCGCGGTGAGCGCCGCCTTGACCTGGTCCTGGAAGGCCTTGATCGCGGCCTTGCGGGCATCGCCGTCGAGCGCGGCCGGGTTGACGCCGGGGATCCTGGTGCCGCCGATCTCGATCTCCGCCACCGAGCCGGCCGGCGCCGCGATGTTGGAGTAGGGGATGCCGGCCTTGGCGAGGTAGGCCTTGGCGATGTCGCAGGAGGTGGAGTCGAACTTGTTCTTGCCGATCGGGTCGAACTGCACCGAGCATTCGCCGGGGAAGGCGGTGACGCTGGCGGGCGAGGCCTGCTGCGCCGCATAGAGCGCCGGGTTGGCGGCCTTCGCCAGGGCCTGGAACAGCGGGAAGTAGGTCAGCGCCGCCAGCAGGCAGCCGGCCAGGATGATCGGCTTGCGGCCGATCCGGTCGGAGAGCCAGCCGAAGAACACGAAGGCCGGGGTGGCGAGGGCGAGGGCGACCGCGGTCAGGATGTTGGTGGTGGCCCCGTCGACCTTCAGGGTCTTCTCGAGGAAGAACAGGGCGTAGAACTGGCCGGTGTACCAGACCACGGCCTGCCCGGCGACGGCGCCGACCAGGGCGATGATGACGATCTTCAGGTTGCTCCACCGGCCGAAGGCTTCGGTCAGCGGCGCCTTGGAGGCCTTGCCCTCCTCCTTCATCTTCCTGAAGACCGGGCTCTCGTTGAGCTGCATGCGGATCCACATCGACACCGCCAGCAGGATGATCGAGACCAGGAACGGCACGCGCCAGCCCCAGCTGGCGAAGGCCTCTTCGCCCAGGGCGGTGCGCACGCCGATGACGACGAGCAGGGCCGCGAACAGGCCGAGCGTCGCCGTGGTCTGGATGAAGCTGGTGTAGAGGCCGCGCTTGTTGTTGGGGGCGTGCTCGGCGACATAGGTGGCCGCGCCGCCATATTCGCCGCCCAGCGCCAGGCCCTGCAGCAGGCGCAGCAGCACCAGCGCCACCGGCGCCGCGACGCCGATCGAGGCATAGTTCGGCAGCATGCCGACCAGGAAGGTCGACAGGCCCATGATGCCCATGGTGACGAGGAAGGTGTTCTTGCGGCCGACCAGGTCGCCGATGCGGCCGAAGACGATGGCGCCGAAGGGCCGCACGGCAAAGCCGGCCGCGAAGGCGGCCAGCGCGAAGATGAAGCCGGTGGTCTCGTTGACGCCGGAGAAGAACTGGGCGGTGATGACCGTGGCCAGGAGGCCGTAGAGATAGAAGTCGTACCATTCGAACACGGTGCCGAGCGAGGAGGCGGCGATGACGAGCTTCTCGCTCTGCGTCGCCTCGTGATGCCTCGGCAGCTCTGAGGGTATGGTGACCATGGTTTCCTCCTCTTCGGCCCTGTCGCGGGCCGCTCCCTTCGGCGGGGAGCCTGGTTGCATGACGAACGACGTCCGGAAGCGGCGCTCGGCCGCCGGTCCGGGCCGGGTGGGGGGCGACGTCGGGCTCTCGCGGCCGGCCTGTCCGCCGGGAGCGTCACTGCGGCGACGGGAGCCCGGGGCCGCGCCCGCGCTCCGATCCGTTGCCGCGCCACGGCGGCCGTGCCCGTCGCCTGCGATTGCCGGTCGCCGATCCCCTCCCTGGTCCCGGGGCCGTGCTGCGGCGGCTTCCCGATTGGCGCCAGCATCGGCTCCGGCCGCCGCGTCGTCCATGCGACCTTGGTCGGCTCCCCACCCGACTTTCGTCTTGGGTGCCGGGGGGAATCACGCCTATGCTGGCGCAAACGGGGAGGGCGGCATGGCGGGACGGACGAGCGGCGCCGTGCCGCCGCGGTCTGGAGCGCGCGGACGCATGGGGCATCGGAGCGTCTCGGGGAACGCGGAGCCGGCTGCGTGGCGCGGCGGCGGCCGTTCGCCATGACCGCGCCCGTCATCCTGGTCGCCGACGACCACCCGGTCTTCCGCGAGGCCCTGAAGATCGCGGTGATGCGGGCCGCACCCGGCGCGCGCGTTCTGGAGGCCGGCCAGCTCGGCGAGGCCGCCGATGCGGCGCGCCATGCCGCACAGCTCGACCTGGTCCTGCTCGACCTGAGGATGCCGGGCGCGGAGGGCTTCTCCGGCGTCGCCCTGCTGCATGCGGAGCGGCCGGAGACGCCGATCCTGGTGATCTCCTCCGCCGACCAGTCGGACGCGGCGGCCCGCGCGCGCGCCTATGGCGCGATCGGCTTCGTGCCGAAGACCGCGGACCTGTCCAGCATCGAGGCGGCGATCCGCCGGGCGCTCGCCGGCGAGCGCGACGGCAAGCCCCAGGCCGAGCGCGACCCGGCGGTGGCCGAGATGGCCCAGCGGATCGCCCGGCTCACGCCGGCCGAGATCAAGGTGCTGGTCGGGGTCCTGGCCGGCCGCCTCAACAAGCAGATCGCCTACGACCTCGGCATCTCCGAGGCGACGGTGAAGGGCCACATGACCGCGATCATGCGCAAGATGAACGTGCAGAACCGCACCCAGGCGGTGCTGGCGGCGCGAGCGCTCGACATCGCCTTTGCCGAATGAACTCCGTCAGCGACGCTGCGGCGCTTCCTCGACATAGCAGGGATATTCGCGCTTCTGCCGCCGGGCGCGGTCGGGATCGAGGGCGAAGGCCGCGAGCGGGGCCTGTCGCGACGTCTCGCCGAGCAGCGTGCCGTCCGGTGCGACGGCAAAGCCGCGGCCGCCGAACACCGGCGCGCCGGGCGTGCTGCCGGCGCGGTTCGAGCTGACGACATAGGCGCCGGAGACGAGGGCGGCCATGGCGCCGGCAACGCCCCAGGAGTGCTGTTCCAGCCCCGTCGCCCGCGGGGCGACGATCAGGTCGGCCCCGGCGCGCCCGTAGCGGCGGGCATGCTCGTTGAACATCAGCTCGGTGCAGAGCAGGACGCCGACTTGAAGGCCGGCGACCGTGTGGACGGCGAAGCCGCTGCCGTCGGCCTCGAACCAGGTCGCCTCGTACCAGCCGTCCTCCTCGGGAAAGCACTGCTTGCGGTGCAGCGGCCGGGCAATGCCGCCCTCCAGCGCGAAGGCTTCGTTCGCCAGGCGGTCGCCGTGCCGCACCGGCCGGGAGCCGAGCACTGCCGGAACGCCGAGGCCGGCGAGGGCGGCGAGCCCGCGCTCATGGAGGGCGAGGCTGCGCTCGGCCGCCGCCGCGTTATAGCGTGCCGCGCCGGCGAGCCAGGGTCCGAACGGCATCTCGTTGACGACGAGGATGTCCGGCCGGGCGGCGTCGACGCCGCGGCGCAGCCCATCCCAGAGCGGTCCTTCCGGCTCCAGCCCGTCCGGCAATTCGACGAAGGCGCAGATCATCGATTCGGTCCCCGCGGCCGGGGAGCCGGGCCGCATCGCGTGCAGCATGGCACGGGCCGCCCGGCGGGGACAGGGGCGAGCGGCTTGTCGCGGGACTCGGCCCGGCCCCGGGACATGCTCGCCGCGCGCCCGGCACAATGTCCGGCCCCGTCACTCCCGTGCCGAGAGGACCGCGCCGGCGCTGGCCGAGATCACTGCGGCGATGCCGGCGACCTGCTGCAGGCTGAGCGGCTCGTGGAGGATCAGGTAGCCGGCGAGGGCGCCGATGCCGGGCTCGGCGCTCATCAGGATACCGAAGGTCGCCGCCGGCAGTCGCTTGAGCGCCAGCATCTCCAGGGCGAACGGCAGCAGCGGCGTCAGGACGGCCAGGCCGACGGTGTGGACGACGAGGCCGGCCGGCAGGGTCAGGCGGGTTTCGGCCAGGGCGAAGGGGGCCGCGACCAGCGCCGCGACGACGAAGGAGATGGCCAGGCCGTCCAGCCCCTTGAAGGTCTTGCCGATGCTCTTGCTCAGCAGGATGTAGGCGCCCCATCCCGCGCCCGCCGCGAGCGCGCAGGCGACGCCGAACGGATCGACGCTCCAGCCGTTCCGATCCAGCACCAGCGCGAGGACGCCGGCAAGGGCCAGCACCAGCCAGACCAGGCGCCAGCTGCGGGCGAAGCCGAGGGCCGCCACGCCGAGGGGCCCAAGGAACTCGATGGCGACGACGAGGCCGAGCGGCACCCGCTCGATGGCCATGAAGAAGGCGATCGTCATCAGGGCGATGGTCGCCCCGAGCGCCAGGGCGGTCAGGAGGTCCCCGCGCCGATAGGCGCGCAGGCTCGGGCGCACCGCCAGCCCCATGATGATCGCCGCCCAGGCCAGCCGCCCCCAGTTGGTGGAGACGGGGCCGTAGGTGTCGATGACCGGCCGGGCCAGGGCCGCGCCCAGCTGGACCGAGACCATCCCGCCCACCGTCATGAGCGCCGCCAGGCCGGCCTGCGAGGCAGGCACCCCGCCCGCAGTGCCGTTCAAATCGTTCCGCACGAGACCCTCCGAATCCGGCATGTCTAGAGCAAAGCGCGTGTGGGAGGAAACGTGCTTTGCTCCAACTCCTTGTTTCGACGCGCCTTTGCGACCTGACGCGATCCGTCAGATCGCAAGACGCTCCAGCGACGGCGCTGTTCGATGCACAGCGGGAAGACGGATCGGATGCGCTGCGTTTTCGACGGCGGGCAGGCGTCCGTCACAGCACGGTGCCGAACGCCATGCCGTCCGGTTCGATCAGCGCGAGGAAAGCTTCGCACAGTGCGTGTCCATGCCAGCCGGCGCAGATGGCCTTGGCCTGGGCGCGGTCGTCGGCAAAGGCGATGTCGAGGAAGACGCCGTCCTCCAGCTTCACCATGTACTGCTCCCGCCAACCCGGCTGGCGGGCAAGATGCCCCTCGATCATGGCGGCATGGGCGCGGCGCGCCTCCTCTTCGCCGACGCCCGGCTTCAGGCGGAAGCGGCCGATCTCGACGCCCCGGCCGGCCTGGAGCGGATCGGCCGCGGCAAGCGTGGCCTCGTAATGCGCCATGCTCGAAATCCCGGCGATCGAAGCACGGAAGCCCAAGAACTCCGGCGCCGTGCCGACCCGTTCGCCGGCGGCGCGGGCCTCCTCCAGGCTGCGCCAGGTCAGGAGATCGGCCCGCAGCGCCGGATCGGATTCGCCGGCAAAAGCGGTCCAGGCGACGAAGCCGGGGAAGGACTGCAGGTGCTGCAGCGCCTCGGTCCGCGCGGCATCGCCCGCCCGAGGGTCGACGACGGTGTAGGTGACGATTTCGTGGACGGGGGTGGTCATGGAAACCTCCGGAGGGAACGAGGCCGATCCGATACGTCATCGCTCCTGACAGATTCCGTCAGGAGCGTGGCATAGGATGGCGGCCATGCGCACGCTCCGCCTGTTCTCGCTGCTCGACCACCTGCGCGGCGCCCGGGACCCGATCCCGGCCGAGAGCCTGGCGCGCGTTCTCGACGTCTCGGTGCGGACGATCTATCGCGACATGGCCAGCCTCCAGGCCATGGGCGCACCGGTGCGCGGCGAGGCGGGGATCGGCTATCGCATCGAGAAGGGCTATTTCCTGCCGCCGCTGCGCTTCGATCCGGACGAGCTGGAGGCGGTGATGCTCGGCATGCGCCTCGTGGCGGCCCGCGGCGACGCGGATCTGGCGGATGCCGCCGGACGGGTGTCGGCCAAGATCGGCGCGGTGCTGGAGGGCGACCAGGGCGAGCTCTACGCCGCGCTGCCGCTGCGGGCCGTCTCGCGCGAGGGCGAGGATCGCCGCAGGGCGGCCGCCCATCTGGGGACCCTCAGGCGGGCGTTGCGCAGCCGGACGATCGTTGCCCTGCGCTATCTCGACGCCGAGGAGCGGGTGAGCGAGCGCACCTGCCGTCCGCTCGGCCTCACCGTCTACGACGCGGTGTGGCTGCTGACGGCGTGGTGCGAGCTGCGGCAGGGTTTTCGCAATTTCCGGCTCGACCGGATCGAGAGGCTGGAGCTCACCGGCACCCGCTTCCGGCCGGTGCGCGGCCGGCGCTTCGAGGACTATCTGCGGACGCTGTCGGACACGCCGCGGTGACGGGCCTCGCGCCGCTCAGCCGGTTGAGGCGAAGGCATCGAGGGCGCTGCGCATCCGCGCCATCGACAGCGGGCCGCCATGGCCCTCCGATTCGATGATCACCAGGCGGCTCGTCGGCCAGGCGCCGTGCAGCCGCCAGGCGGTGATCGCCGGGCCGCTGACGTCGCGGCGGCCATGGATGAGCATGGCGGGGATATGACCGATCGCGGCGATGCGGCCGAGGATCGCCTTGCTCCCCGGCAGGAAGCCGTCATGGGCCCAGTCATGCGTGACCAGCGTGGCGAAGATCAGGCTCTGCGTGTCATCGAAGCGCTGGCCGAGGGGCGCCCAGTTCGGATCGAGGGAGATATGGGTCGTCTCCCATGCCGTCCAGTCCCGGGCGGCCTGCCGCCGGTCCGCGGCCTCGCCAGCGGCGAGCCGCCGGGCATAGGCCTCGACCACCCGCTCGCCGGGGCGCCGGCCGGACGCCTGCTCGAAACGCTGCCAGGCCTCCGGAAAGATGCGGCCGACGCCCTCGGTGATCCAGTCGACCTCCTCGCGGCTGGTGGTGGTGACCGCGGCCAGCACCAGCGCGCTCACCCTGTCGGGATGTTCCAGGGCGTAGGCGAGGGCGAGCGTCGAGCCCCAGGACACGCCGGACACCAGCCATGTCCCGATGCCCAGATGAGCCCGCACCGCCTCGATATCCTCGATCAGCGTCGCTGTGGTGTTGCGCGCCAGCGTGGCGAGGGCCTCGGTGGCGAGGGGACGGCTGCCGCCGCAGCCGCGCTGGTCGATGCCGACGATCCGGTAGCGCCCGGGATCGAAGCGGCGGCGATAGCTGCCGGAACCGAGGGTGCTGCCGGGGCCGCCATGCAGGTAGAGTGCCGGCCTGCCGGCCGGATTGCCCGAGACTTCCCAGTGGATGGCCGCCCCGCCGGCGACCGGGAGCAGACCGTGCTCGTAGGGTTCGATCGGCGGATAGAGCGTGTCGGTCACGGGTCCGGAGCCTCCCTGCGGCGGATCAGGCGGCCGCGCCCGTCCGCGGGGAGAGGCGCAGCGCATAGAACTTCGTGTCCACCGCCATCACCGGGAAGCTCGCCGGCAGGGCGCCCCTGGGGATCTCCGCAAAGCCGTTCTTCTCGTAGAAGCGATGGGCTGCCAGGAACTTGGCGGTGGTGCCGAGGAAGATTTCGGTGACGCCGGCTCCGCGTGCCTCGGCAAGGACATGCTGCAGCAGCCGTGCGGCGACGCCGAGCTCGCGGCCGCGGAAGGGCGCGGCGACGAACATCTTGCGCAGCGCCGCCTGCGCCGATCCGATGTCCTTCAGGCCGATGGTGCCGACCACCCGCCCGCCGGCCCGGGCGACCCAGAAGCCGCCGCGGCCGGTCTGGTAGAAGTCGGGGATGGCGGCAAGGTCGGGCTGCTCCTCGGCGCTGATGGCGATGCCGAATTCCTCGCGCTGGATCGGCACGATCACGTCGATGACGCCCTGGCGGTCGCCGGGCGCGAAGGGGTGGATCGCGATCGCCGCATCGGCGGGGCCGCTCGTCGACATGCCGCTCCTTTCGCCGGACGTCCGGCCGGGCTGGTGACGCCGCGCCCGGCCGGAGAGGCCGCCGCCCCGGAACGGGGCGGCGCGGCGGGCTCACCAGGCGGTGAAGCCGCCGTCGACCACGACGTTGGAGCCGGTCATATAGGACGAGGCGTCGGCGGCAAGGAAGCGGATCACGCCGTTGTATTCGTCGATTTCCGCCTGCCGGCCCATCGGCACGCGCTCCAGGAAGGCGTCGACGAACTCCTTGTCGAAGGCCGCGGTCTTGACGCCGCCGAAGGAGATCAGGTTGACGCGCACCTTCTTGGGCGCCCAGTAGGTGGCGAGGTAGCGGGTCAGGTTGACCAGGCCCGACTTCGAGGCGGCATAGGAGACCGCCTTGATGAAGGGCACGCCGTCGCGCTTCTCGCGATAGGCGTAGAGCGCCTGGTTGGGCGAGACCATGCCGTAGATCGAGCCGACATTGATGATCGAGCCGCGCCGTTCCGCCGCCATCAGGCTGCCGACGACCTGGCTGGTCAGCATGACGCCGGTCAGGTTGGTGTCGATGATCTCGTCCCAGTATGTCTGCGGGTAGACCTCGAACGGGGCGTTCTGCTCGGCCGGGCCGTTGGGCTTGGAATCGATGCCGGCATTGTTGACCAGGATGTGCGGCACGCCCCAGTCGGCGACCAGTTGGCGGGTGGCCTCCTCCAGCGCCGCCTTGTCGGAGACGCTGGCCTCGTAGACGCGGATGCGGTCCTCCAGGCCGGGGAACTTCTCGGCGATCTGCGCTGCCCCGAAGGGACGGCGGCTGTAGATCGCGACCCTGGCGCCGGCCTCGGCCAGGGACTTGGTGAACTGGGTGCCGAGCTGGCCGAGCCCGCCGGTGACCACGGCCACCCGGTTGTCGATGCTGAAGATGTCGCTCATGTCGGGATGCTCCGGTGGGGATGGGTCAGGCCGTCTTGGCGGCGGTCTCGATCGCCTCGCGCACGCGGCGATTGCCTTCGTTCAGGAACATCACGTCGTTGCCCATGATGATCATGTCGACGCCGCGCTTCTTGAGGGCGACGACGTTGTCGGCGATCGGGGGGATGCAGGGCGCCATCACCTTGATGCCGCGGGCGTGGCATTTCTCGATCAGCTCGGCGAGACGCTCGTCGACTTCCGGATGCGACATCGAGTAGTCGATCGAGATCCGGCGCGAGATCGAATAGTCCGCCGGCCCGAAATTGATGACGTCGATCCCCTCGACATCGAGGATTTCGTCGATGTTGTCGAAGAACTCGAAGCTCTCGGCCATGGGGATGACGAGCTTGCCGGCGTTCTCGCGCTCCATGTAGGCCGACCATTGGAAGCCCGGCCCGGCGAAGCCGGCGGCGCGGCAGGAGGCGTCGCCGCCACGCCGGCCGAGCGGCGGGAACTTGGCGGCGCGGACGATGGCGCGCGCCTGGTCGGCGGTGTTGACCTGCGGCACGATGATGCCGGTGGCGCCGAACTCCAGCGCCTTGCGGATGTCCCACTCGTTGGTGCCACGCACGCGCACCAGCGGCGCGATGCCGGCGAGCAGGGCGGCCAGCACCAGCTTCTCCATCTGGCTGTCGATGTTGACGGGCGTGTGCTCGGCATCGATGAAGGCGAAGTCGAGCTCCCAATGGCCGGCGACCTCGATCGCGACCGTGGTGCCGGTGTAGAAGGTCGAGCCGAAGGTGGCCTCGCCGCGCTGCAGCTTGGCCGCGAGGCTGCGGTTCTCGGGGACTGTCACGGGGTTCTCCTGTGGGTTGCGCCGGCATGGCGCCGCGCTCGGGGACGGAAGGGGCCGCGCCTCACTTGAGGTTGGGCGCGAGGAAGGTGCGGAGCTCGGGCGTGCGGGGCTCGGCGAAGAGCCGTTCGGAGGGGCCTTCCTCCCAGACGCGGCCCTCGTGCATGAACACGGTCCGGTTGGCGACGCCGCGGGCAAAGCCCATCTCATGGGTGACGAGCAGCATGGTCATGCCGGCCCCGGCGAGCTCGGCGACGGTCTTGAGCACCTCGCCGGTCAGTTCCGGGTCGAGCGCCGAGGTGACCTCGTCGAACAGCATGACCTTGGGCTTCATCGCCAGCGAGCGGGCGATGGCGACGCGCTGCTGCTGGCCGCCGGAGAGCTCGTCGGGATAGGCGCCGGCCTTGTCGGCGAGGCCGACCCGCGCCAGCACCTCAGCCACCAGCGCCTCTCCCTCCGCCCGGGACGCGCCCTTCACCACGCGGGGGGCGAGGGTGATGTTCTCGGCGACGTTGAGGTGCGGGAACAGGTTGTAGCTCTGGAACACCATGCCGACCTCGCGGCGCAGGGCGCGCAGATGGGCGCTGGAGGTGTCGACCGTGTGGCCGGCGACCTCGATCGTGCCGCCCTCGAAGCGCTCCAGGCCGTTGATGCAGCGCAGCATGGTGCTCTTGCCCGAGCCCGAGCGGCCGATCACCGCCACCACGTCGCCATGGTCGACGCTGAGGTCGACGCCCTCGAGGACGGCGACAGCGCCGTAGGATTTCCGCAGGTTCTCAATGCGCAGCGCCGGCACGTCGTCTCTCCTTGAGCCGTTCGCTCCACCACGACAGCGGGTAGCAGACCGCGAAGTACATCGCGGCCACCGTCAGGAAGACGTGGAAGGGCTGGAAGGTCATGTTGTTCAGCAACTGGCCGGCGCGGGTCAGCTCGACGAAGCCGATCAGCGCGGTCACCGAAGTGTTCTTGACGATCTGCACCATGAAGCCGACCGTCGGGCCGAGGGCGATGCGGAAGGCCTGGGGCAGGATGACGTGGCGCAGCGTCTCGATGCGGCTGAGCGCCAGGGCGTCCGCCGCCTCCCACTGCGTGCGCGGGATCGCCTCGATGCAGCCGCGCCAGATGTCGGCGAGGAAGGCGGTGGCGTAGATGGTGAGCGAGATGGCGGCGGCGGCGAGCGGCGGGAAGTAGAGCCCGAGAAAGCTGAGGCCGTAGAAGGCGAGGAAGAGCAGGATGAGCAGCGGCGTCGCCTGCACCAGCTGGATGTAGGTCGCCACCATGAGCTTCAGCCAGCGCGGGCCGAGGGCGCGTGCCAGGGCGAAGACGAGGCCGAGGACGCCGCCGAAGACGAAGGTCAGCGTGGAGAGGCCGACCGTCCAGGTCAGGCCCTGCAGCAGGAACTCGACGCTCGACCAACCGAAGGACTGGATCATGCGCCGGCTCCCTCGCGGGCGGCGGCCGCAGCCGCGGCAGAGCGCGCCGCCGGCTTGCGTCGGAACAGCCACAGGCCGACCAGCCAGTAGAGCAGGCGGAAGCAGAAGGTCATGACGATGTAGATGGCGGCGACGACCAGGAAGGTTTCGAGGCTGCGGAAGGTCTGGGATTCGATCTTGGCGCCGGCCAGGGTCAGCTCCGTGGCCGAGATCGCCGAGACGATCGAGGTGCCGAGCAAGGTGAGGGTGAGCTGGCCGGTGAGGGCGGGATAGACGACGCGCAGCGCCGGTACGATGACGACGTAGCGCATCACCTGCAGGCGGGAGAGGCCGAGCGCCAGCCCCGCCTCGATCTGGGTGCGCGGGATCGCCAGCAGCCCGGCCCGGAAGATCTCGGCGGAATAGGCGCCGAGATTGAGCGAGACCGCCAGCACGGCGGCCTGGTTGGCATGCAGCCGCAGGCCGATATAGGGCAGGCCGAAATAGACCAGGAAGATCTGCACCAGGAGCGGCGTGTTGCGGAAGGCCTCGACATAGAACCTGCCGGCGGCCGCGCCCCATTTCGGCCCGTCGACGCGCAACAGCGCCACGGTGAGGCCGACGGCCAGCCCGATGGCGATCGCCTGGCCCGACAGCACCAGGGTGTTGACCGTGCCCTCGACGAGCTCGGGCGTCCGGGCGAACACCGGGATGAAGTTCATTTCATAGGCCAAGGGCGCCTCTCCTGCCGGGCCGGAGGGCGCGGGCGGCACATGCCGCCTCGCGCCGGCCGCGCGGGTGCCTGAGCGAAGATCAGAAAGTCGGCAGCTTGCCGCCGGGGATCGGGATCCCGATCCACTTCCTGTGCAGCGCGTCGAGATTGCCGGTGATCTCGCTGTAGTAGATGAAGTTGTTCAGCCACTGGTGCAACTCGGTGGCGTCCTTGCGCACGGCCATCGACCAGTAGAGCGTGAAGATCGGCACCTCGGCCTTGACTTCGAGAGTATCGAGCTTGCGCTTGCCGATGACGTCGTTGGCGACGGCGGCGACCGCGGCGGTGGCGTCGACCTGGCCGGAGATAAGCGCCTGCATGGCGAGGGCGTCGTCGTCGAAGCGCACCACCTCCAGGCCCTCGATGCCGTAGCCGCTGACGGCGACGTCCTGGGTGCTGCCCTTGGGCACGGAGACGCGCTTGCCCTTCAGGTCGTCGAGGGAGGTCAGCTTCATGTCCTTGGGCGCGACGAAGCGCATCTCGTAGGCGCCGTAGGGGTTGGTCATCAGGAAGGTCTTGGCGCGCTGGGGCGTCGCCGTCATCTGGGCGATCAGGATGTCGACCCGGCCGGACTCGAGAGCGGCCGCGCGCGAGGCGTTGTTGACCGGCACGATCTCGGCCTCGACGCCCAGATCCTTGGCCACGTCCCTGGCCAGGTCGACCAGGAAGCCGGCGGTGTTGCCGGAGGCGTCGATCGTGTCGTAGGGCGGGATGCCGGTCAGCACGCCGATGGCGACCCGCCCCTTCTTCTCGATGCTGGCCGTGGTCTGAGCCAGGGCGGGCACCGCGGGCAGCGCCAGCAGGGCGGCCACCCCGAGAACGGCCGCGGCCCGGCGCGTGATTCGTCCGATCATCGTTTCCTCCGTTGATTGTCCTTCGTCGCGCCGGAGCGCTCCGGCGGGGCGGGATCGCGCGTCGTTCCGCCGGCGATCGATGTGCGGCCCGGCCACCGGCGAAGGCCGGCCTCGGGCTCCCGATCCCTGCGGATCGAGTCTGCTCTTGACATATGACTTATGACATAAGTAGGTGTCAAGCATGCCTCGGGCGGCTTTCGGCCGCATGCAGGACAGACGGGACGAAGCCGGCGGCTTTCATGGCGGCCGCGACTCGCGGACGATCATCGGGGCGAACGGGGAGGGGAGCAGATGGCGGGCAGGCGCGCGGCGGAGCTGGAACGGCCCGATGCCGGGGCGTGGTCGCGCCGATGAAGACCCCGCGCATCCCCGGCCGGGACAAGCTGCATTCGTCGGTGGCCAGCGCCTTCGAGGCGCAGATCCTGTCCGGCGAACTGGCAATCGGCGAGCGCCTGCCCTCGGAAGGCGAGATCGCCCGGGATTTCGGCGTCTCGACGCGTTCGGTTCGCGAGGCAGTGCAGATCCTGGAGACCAAGGGGCTGGTGCGTCGGCGGCATGGCGAGCGCACGATCGTGGTGCGCGACGATGTCGGCGAGTTCCTCGGCACGCTGGCGGTGACGGTGCGCCAGCTGTTCTCGACCGATCCGCACTATCTCGTCCAGCTGATGGTGGTGCGCCGGATGATCGAGACCGAGGTTCTGGGGCTGCTGACGGCGCGGGCCGAGCCGGCCGACGCCAAGATCGAGGCCGCGCTGGAGGAGATGCGCCGCGCCCGCGACGGCGGCGACTTCACCGGCTTCACCCGGGCGGACGCGGCCTTCCACCTCGCCCTGGTCCACTCGGCCGGCAACGAGATCCTCTCGGTGTTCTACGACAACCTCTACGGCCTGATCGGCGAGGTCATCCGCGTCACCAGCCGCGTGCCGAGCAAGTCGCTCGATGCGGCCTATGCCGAGCACGCCGACATCTATGCCCGGGTCCGCGACCGCGACGAAGGCGCCGCCAAGGTGCTGATGCGGGCTCACATCGACAACAGCGCCGCGTATCTGCGCGTCGCCATCGAAAACGCCAACCGCAAGGACGACGGGAATGCCTGACTTCGACTATTCGGACACGGACTGGGAGGCGATCGAGCGCCTGAAGGCCTGGTATTCGGGCGACGTGCACGACAGCATGGAGCATCTCGGCCTGTGGGGCCATGTCGAGGGCGTCTCGCTGCTCGGCGCGCTGGCGCCCGGCGCCGTGGTGTGCGGGCCGGCGGTGACGGTGCAGTTCGCTCCGTCCGACCGGAAGGGCGAGCCGCAGGACGTCTATCACCACGCCATCGACAACACGCCGAAGGGCACCATCCTGGTGTGCGAGGCGTCCTGCGCCGGCGGCGCCTGCTCGGGCGAGCTGATGAGCACGGGAGCCCATATGCGCGGCGCCGCCGCCACCGTGGTCAACGGCACGGTGCGCGACCTCGCGCAGGTCCGCGCCCTCGGCTATCCGCTGTTCGGCCTCGGGGCGAGTCCGGTCGGCGTCACCGGCAAGAAGGAGCCGAAGACGGCGCAGGTGCCCGTCACCATCGGCCGCGTCACCATCCGGCCGGGCGACGTGATCTTCGGCGACATCGACGGCGTGGTCGTCATCCCGAAGGAACGGGTCCGCGACGTTGCCGACGCCGCCGATGCGCTCGGGCGCAACGAGGCCGAGGCGCGCCGGCGCATCCTCGCCGGCGAAAAACTCCAGGCGGTGTGGCCGGCCGCTTGAACGCGGCCCGGCGGCCGGGGCCTGGGCGACGGCGCCTTCCGACTAGAGCAAAGCGCGTTTTGGTGGAAACGCGCTTTGCTCCAACTCCTTGTTTCGACGCGTCTTTGCGACTTGACGCGAGTCCGTCAAATCGCAGAACGCTTTAGCCCGAAGCCGCCGCGAGCTCCGGCGCCTGGCCGGCCAGCAGCGGCCAGAGCCGGGCCGGGTCGACCGGCTTGTGCATCATGGTGATGCGCAGCTCGGCGAGGCGGGGCTCGCCGGCGAGGGCCTGATCGGCCGTCAGGAGCGCCAGCGTCATGAAGGCGTCCTGTTCGCGCAGGGCGTCGGCGACGTCGAGCCCGTCGTGGTCTTCGCCGAGCTGGTAGTCGATCAACGCCGCCGCCGGCCGATGCCGACGGGCCAGGGCGAGGGCCCCCGCAACGGTGTTGGCGAGCAGGACCTCGCAGCCGCGCGAGCGCAACGCCGCATCAAGCGCGGCCAGCACCGAGGCATCGTCGTCGAGGCAGAGCACACGCATGCCTTTCAGCTCGGCCCGCAGCGGCTCGACCGCAGGCTGGGCCCGGCCGGGCTCGGCGGGCAGCGGGCTCTCGGGCACGGAGACGGCGAAGGTCGAGCCCCGGCCGGGGGCCGAGCGCAGCGACAGCGGCAGATCGAGCAGCCGGGCGATGCGCTCGACGATAGCCAGGCCCAGCCCGACGCCGCCGCCGGCGCTGCCCTTGCTCTCCAGGCGCTCGAACTCGCGGAACACCCGGGCCTGGTCGGCCGCGGCAATGCCCGGCCCGCTGTCGCGCACCTCGATCAGCACCCGGCCGCCGCGCCGCCGCGCCCCGATCCAGACCCGTCCGGCCGGCGTGTAGCGCACGGCGTTGGAGAGGAAGTTCTGCAGGACCGAGCGCAGCAGCGAGCGGTCCGTCACCACCCGCAGGGCGGTCGGGCGGGCGCAGAGCTGCAGGCCGCGCTCGCGGGCGAGCGGCGCGATCTCGGCGGCGAGCTCGCCGATGAGCTCGCCGAGATCGAAGGCCTCGGGCTTGGGCGTCACCCCGCCGGCATCGAGCCGGGAGACGTCGAGCAGGGCGCGCAGCAGCGTGTCTGCCGAGCCGATCGCCTTGTCGAGATGGTCGAGCAGCGGCTTGTCGCGCTCGTCGGCCTGGCCCGCCAGGGCGGCGCAGAACAGGCGGGCGGCGTGCAGGGGCTGGCGCAGGTCGTGGCTGGCCGCGGCCAGGAAGCGGGTCTTGTCGCGGGTGGCGGCCTCGGCGACGGTCTTGGCCTTGTCGAGCTCGGCATTGATGCTGGCGAGCTCATGGGTGCGCGCTTCCACCCGCGTCTCCAGCTCCCGCTGGCGCTCCTTCTCGGCAGTGATGTCGGTGAAGCTCATGACATAGCCGCCGCCCGGCATCGGCCGGCCGACGGTCTTGATCCAGCGTCCGGAGGGACGGCGGCGCTCGAAGCTGTGCGGCTGGCCGCGCCTGAGATGGGCGAGGCGGCGCTCGACATGGGCCTCCACCTCGCCGGGGCCGCATTCGCCGCGCTCGGCATTGTAGCGGATGAGGTCGCCGATCGGCCGGCCGACGGCGACATAGCCGTCGGGATATTCGAACAGCTCGAGATAGCGCGGGTTCCAGGCGACCAGGCGCTGGTTGCGGTCGACGACGCTGACGCCCGGGTCGATCGCCTGCAGCGTCGCCGACAGCAACCCGCGCGAGAATTGCAGGCTCTGGCCGCTCTCGTCGAGCAGGCGGACGACGTCGCCGACGTCCATGGCCGAGCCGGCCATGGTCGAGGTGACGATCAGGCGGGCGGAGGGCGCGCCGATGACGCCGGAGATCAGCCGCTCGGCCAGGCGCGCCGCCGGGCCGTCGATGGGCGCATGGGGATCGCCGGCCCGGTTCGGGCCGATGCGGATCAGGTCGAAGCTCTCGGCCGCCTCCTGGTCGCCGACGAAGCGGGCGACGAGCGAGCGCAGCTCGCCGAGCGTGGTGACATGGCCGAAGCCGCCGCCCACCGGCTCGGCCGCCAGCGTCTCGTGCCGGGGCAGGGCATAGCGCACGAAGGCCATCAGCCCGACATTGACCGTCAGGCTCCAGATCGTGCCGTGCACGATCGAGGAGCCGAGGTCGATGCCGAACAGGGCATGGGGATCGAGCCAGTTGCCGCTGGCGGCGCCGAGGATGCCGGGCAGGTCGTAGCGGCCGATCGAGGGCAGCAGCAGGCAGTAGCACCAGACCAGGAGGCCGCCGACCAGGCCGGCGCGCACGGCGCGGGCATTGTCGAAGTCGAAGACGACGGTGGCGACCAGGGCCGGCGCGAAGTTGGCCACGCCGACGAAGGCGATCAGGCCGATCGAGGCGAGCGAGCGCGATGAATCGATGGCGGTCGAATAGGCGAAGGCGACGCCGATGATGGCGACGATGATGATCCTGCGCGCCCGCAGCATGGCGCGGCCGACGTCGGCGTCGGCGACCACGCTGCGGCTGCGCAGGATCAGCGGCGCCAGCAGGTCGTTGGTGGCCATGGTCGACAGGGCGATGGTCTCGGCGATCACCATGGCGGTCGAGGCGGAGAAGCCGCCGAGGAAGGCGAGCAGCGCCATCGGCCCGCTGCCTGTGCTGAGCGGCAGGTTGAGCACGTGCAGGTCGGCCGGGGCGGCGGCGGGCAGCAGCGTCAGGCCGGCGAGGGCGAGCGGCAGCACCATGACCGAGATGACCGCGAGATAGGCGACGAAGGGGCCGCGCGCGGCCTCGATCTGTGCGCCCCCGGGGGCCTCGATGATGCCGACATAGAACTGGCGCGGCAGGCACAGGATCGCGGCGCCGGCCAGCAGGGTCTGGACCAGGAACTCCAGCGACAGGCCGTCCGGCCGAAGCCGGTGCTCGAGCGCGGCGGCGCCGGCCCACCGCGCCTCGACGGGAGCGCCGAAGAACAGCACCAGGGCGAAGAGGCCGAGCGCGACGAAGGTCGCCAGCTTGATCAGCGATTCGACCGCGATGGCGGCGACGACGCCCTCGTTGCGGCCGGCGACCTCGTAGCGCCGGGCGCCGAAGCTGATGGAGAAGGCGGCCAGCAGCATGGCGACCAGCGGCCCGATCGCCAGGGAGCGGTCGAGGCCGACCAGCACGGCGAAGGTGGTCGAGACCGAGCGCAGCTGCAGGGCGATGTAGGGGATCGAGGCCAGCAGCGCGAAGATGGCGACGATCGCGGCGATGTCGCGGCTGCGGCCGTAGCGGGCGGAGATGAAATCGGCGATCGAGGTGGCGCCGGCCTGCTCGCTGAGGTGGGCGATGCGGGTGATGAAGCCGGGCGCCATGAGGAAGAGCAGCATCGGCCCGAGATAGATCGACAGATAGGTCCAGCCGCTCGAGGCGGCCGTGCCGACCCCGCCAAAGAAGGTCCAGCTGCTGCAATAGACCGCCAGGGAGAGCGGGAAGGCATAGCGCGACAGGCGCGGCGAGATGCCCCGGCGATCGAACCGGTAGGCGATCGCGAACAGGAAGGCGCCGTAGACCAGCACCGCGACGATCGGCGTCAATCCGCCCATGTTTCCTCCCGTCCGCGGAGCCTCCGGTCTGCCGGCTGCGGACGTCCGATTTTTCCGGATCTTGTCGCGCATCGGCGGCCGCAAGGCAACGGAGCGACGGCTTCCATCCAATTGCCGGCGGCAGTCGCCTACCGGCGGAGGCCGCGATAAGGTGCCGCCATGACCCCGGTCCCTTGCCCCCGCGATCCGAGCCGCGTGCGTTCCGGCATCGCGCGGGCGGGACCGGGACGCTTGCGGAATGAGGCGCCATGCAGACGCTGATCGACACGATCCACCGGACCCTGGCGGCGAGGACGGCAGAGGGGCGTGTCGCCGACTACATTCCGGAACTCGCCAAGGTCGAGCGGGACAGGCTCGGCATCGCCGTCGAGACGGTCGACGGCCGCTCCTTCGTCGCCGGGGACGCGGACGAGGTGTTCTCGATCCAGAGCGTGTCGAAGGTGTTCACCCTGACGCTGGCGCTCGGCAAGATCGGCGATGCCTTGTGGTCGCGGGTCGGCCGCGAGCCGTCGGGCACCGCCTTCAATTCCATCGTCCAGCTCGAGCATGAGCAGGGAATCCCGCGCAACCCCTTCATCAATGCCGGCGCCATCGTCGTCGCCGACGTGATCCTGGCCGGGCATCAGCCGCGCGAGGCGATCGGCGAGATCCTGCGCTTCGTGCGCTTCCTCGCCGACGACGAGACCATCGTCATCGACCGGGAGGTGGCCCGCTCGGAGACCGAGACCGGCTTTCGCAACGTGGCGCTCGCCAACTACATGCGCGCCTTTGGCAACATCCACCATCCCGCCGACAAGGTGCTCGGCGTCTATTTCCACCATTGCGCCGTCGCCATGTCGTGCCGGCAGCTCGCCCGCTCCGGGCTGTTCCTGGCCAATGGCGGGCGCAACCCGCTGACCGGCTTCGGCGTGGTGTCGAAGGAACGGGCCCGCCGCATCAACGCGCTGATGCTGACCTGCGGCCACTATGACGGCTCCGGCGACTTCGCCTTCCGCGTCGGCCTGCCGGCCAAGAGCGGCGTCGGCGGCGGCATCCTCGCCATCGTGCCGGGGCAGGCCTCGATCGCCGTCTGGTCGCCCGGGCTCAATGCCAACGGCAATTCCCTGGTGGGCACCCTCGCCCTCGAGGCGATCGCCCGCGAGACGGGCTGGTCGGTGTTCTCGCGGTAGGGGGCGCTACGGGCCGCCGAAGCGCGCCACGGCGCGGCGGAAGAAGGCGTCGGCCTCGTGCCGCGCCTCCTCGGAAACCCGGACGGCCTTGCGCTCGAAGGCGTCGCAGGCGAGGCCGAACTCGCCGTCGATGAAGGCGCCGATCGGCGCCGGCAGCGGCTCGACGCCGAGCTCGCGGGTCACGGCCTTGCGCGCCATCAGGTCCGCGGTCAGGCCGGCCACGTCGGCCGGCGGTTCGCATTCGGCCATCAGCGTCGGGAAATGCATCGGCGGGATCGCCCGTCCGGGGTGGAGGCGCAGCCAGCGCAGCGCCGCCGTCGGGCGCAGCGCGTAGAAGATCTTCTTCTGCGGCACCGCCTTGCCGTCGCCGAAATAGGTGCGCCGCTGGCGCTCGCCGAGATGGAGGTAGTGGCGCCCGACCAGGTCGCGGTCGGCGAAGCGCATGGCGAAGGCGAGGAACTCGTCGCGAAAGCCCGGCTAGCCCCGATAGATCGCCGGCGATCGCAACCCTTCCGTGATCACCGCATTGCCCTTCAGCAAGAGGCGCAGCGCCTTGCCGAGCTCCCAGCCGTTGACGTCGAGCTCGCCCTCCAGCGGCGTCTCGATCACGTCGCGCCGCTGCCAGGGCGAGACATAGTGCTCGGCCGGGCGGACGAAGACGAAGCGGCAGTCGTAATCGCTGTCCGGCGAGGGAAAGCCCCAGGCGCGGCTGCCGCTCTCGATCGCCCAGGGAATGGCGACGCCCTGCTCGGCCATGATCGCGGCGAGCCGCCCGTCGATGGCGGCGACGGCCTCGGGGGCGAAGCTGGACGGCAGGTCTCGAAGCGTCATGGCAAGCGGGCTCGGGCGGGAGCCGGATCCGCCCGGCCCCGGCAGCCGTATCTCAGCCCACCGACGATCCGGCAAGCCCCGGGGCCTGTCCGCCGGCGACGCGCGGTGCCCGCCGACCGCGATCATGCCGCGAGCCGCGGCCTCAGGCCAGGACCCGGCGCAGCTCGGACTGCAGGGCGAGCAGGCGGGGCAGGACGTCGCCGACGAGGCGCTCGGGCGTGGCGCGCAGGGCCTGGGCGCCGACATTGGCGGCGGCCACCACGGCGCCGCGGGCGTCGAGGATCGGCACGGCGATCGAGCGCAGGCCCAGCTCCAATTCCTCGTCGATCAGGGCGTAGCCCTGCTGACGCACCCGGCCGAGTTCCTTCATCAATTCGCCGATGCCGGTCAGGGTGCGCGGGGTGCGCTTCTCGCGCCTGCCCGATTCGAGCCGGCGCCGCGCCTCCTCCTCCGGCAGGGCCGCGAGCAGCACCCGCCCCATCGAGGCGCAGTAGGCGGGCAGGCGGCTGCCGA
Organism: Labrys sp. Lb11; assembly: GCF_057554225.1. NCBI lineage: Bacteria > Pseudomonadati > Pseudomonadota > Alphaproteobacteria > Hyphomicrobiales > Xanthobacteraceae > Labrys > Labrys sp. Lb11. Next base: position 888,109 of record NZ_BAAJOT010000003.1, on the reverse strand, counting down.
CATTGAGCCCGATCGCCATGACGCGTCGCTGGGCTGAGCGGGCGACATAGACCACCTCCGCGCCGTCGAGGATCGAGGCGGAGGAGGATTCCTGCACGCTCTCCGACAGCTGCTCCAGGAAGGGCTGGACGATGCGGGGCAGGGGCGTCGATGAGAGGTAGGCGTAGCCCAGCTTCAGCACCGCCGGCGTCAGACGGAAGAACTTGCCGTCGAACTCGGCATAGCCGGCATGGACCAGCGTCAGCAGGCAGCGGCGGGCGGAGGCCCGCTCCAGGCCGGCGAGGCGGGCGACGTCGGCGATGCTCAGCTTCTCGTGGCGCTGGTCGAACACCTCGATCACCGACAGGCCCTTGATGAAGCCGCCGATCAGGTCGCCTTCGCGGATGCGCAGTGCCGACGTCATGGTGCCTCGCAATCATGTGCGATATGCGAACATACATGCGGATTTCGCCCTTGACCAGAGGGGGAAGCTGGGCCACAAATCGGGCGCTGCTCGAATGGTTGTGCGCCATTCAGACAAGCTTGCGCGGCAAGGGCATGGCCGGCCGCACCGCGAACGGCCCAAGCCGGTTCTCTCGAGCCTGCTTGCTTCCAAGTCTGAGCAGCGTTGATTTTGCATTGGAAAATGCAAGGTCAATCGTGGCGAGAGCCGCGAGACGCTGCCTGGGCCGGCTGCATCCGATGCCGGCTCGGACATGCCCGGCGAGGCACGCACGCCTCCCTCCGATCTTCCCGCAACCAGGACAGTCCGCTCCAACAAAAGGCTTGCAATCCAATCTTTATCGAATATCAATACTGAATATCGTATATCGATCATAATAAATCGGCGCCACCAAGGACGCCGTGTCGCGTCCAGCGCGCAAGAGGGATGACCATGACCACCGTTTCGCCCGAACTCGCCGGCAGGACCGTCGCCATCACCGGAGGCGTGAAGGGTCTGGGCTTCGCCATCGCCGAGCTCTTCGTGCAGCGCGGCGCCACTGTCGCGATCATCGATGTCGACGCGGCCGGGCTGCAGGGCGCGGTCGAGCGGCTCGGCGGGCCGGACAAGGCGCACGGCATCGCCGCCGACATCCGCCGCCGCGAGAACGCCCATCGCGCCTTCGCCCAGGCGGCCGAACGGCTCGGGACCGTCGACGTGCTCGTCAACAATGCCGGCGTCTATCCGCGCAAGCCGATGCTGGAGATCGACGACGAGGCCTGGGACCACATGTTCGACGTCAACCTGCGGGCCATGTTCCACATGACCGTGGCGGCGGCCCTGCACATGAAGCCGCGCCGGGCTGGCAGCATCGTCTCCGTCGCCTCGATCGACGCCTACATCCCCTATGCCAAGAACGCCCACTATGCGGCGGCGAAGGCCGGGGTGATCAGCTTCACCAAGTCCTTCGCCCAGGAACTCGCCCCGGACGGCATCCTCGTCAACGCCGTCTCGCCCGGACCGATCGACACGCCCAACCTGCGCGCGCTCGGCATCTACGAGGATCTCGCCCGCAGCACGCCGCTGGGCCGCGTCGCCGCGCCGGGCGACATCGCCGAGGTGGTCTGCTTCCTGGCGAGCGCGCGCAACCGCTACATGACCGGCGAGACCGTGATCGCCAGCGGAGGAATCGTGATGGTGTGACGCGGCCGCTCCGCCGCAGGGCCGTCGTCAGAACGGCCGGCGGAGCGACCGTCCGGCACGAGAGTGCAAAGACGGCCATGATCCAACAGAGGGGAAAGACGATGGTCGACGTTCCTGCTTCGAAGACGACAACCGGGCGCGGCATCAGCCGCCGCGGCCTGCTGGCGGGCCTCACGGCCGGTGTGGCCGGCGCCGCGATCGGCATGCCGGCGGTGGTGCGGGCCCAGCCCGCGACGATGACGATCCCCAATTCGGGGGGCGCGCTGGAGGAGGCCTACAAGAAGGCCTATTTCGACACGTTCAAGGCCAAGACCGGCGTCCAGATCCTCGGCGCGCCCTACATGGACACCGCCCGCGTCAAGGCGATGGTCGAGAACAACGCGGTCGACGTCGACCTGCTCAACATCGACGCCACCGAGGCGGCGGCGCTGGCGCGGCTCGGCCTGCTGGAGCCGATCGACTACGGCGTCATCGACAAGTCGGCGCTGCTTCCCGAGGCGGTGAACGAATTCTACATGCTGGCCGACGTCGCCGCCTATGTCATGGCCTGGAACACCAAGACGTTCGCCGCCGACAACCGGCCCAAGGACTGGTCCGAGTTCTTCGACGCCAAGGCCAAGCCCGGCCAGCGCAGCCTGTGGAAGCTGGCGCCGCAGACGCTGGAGGTGGCGGCGATGGGCGGCGGCCAGCCGCGCGACAAGCTCTATCCCATCGACCTCGACCTCGCCTTTAAGCGGCTCGATGCGATCAAGCCGGACCTGACCTGGTGGTCCTCCGGAGCCCAGAGCGCCCAGCTCCTGATCGGCGGCGAGGTCGATGTCGGCACGGCCTGGAACGGGCGCCTGTTCAAGGCCAAGCTCGACGGCGCGCCGATCGACTACACCTTCGACAACGCCCTCTATGTCTGCGACGCCATGGTGATCCCGAAGGGCGCGCGCAACAAGAAGCTGGCCATGGAGTTCCTGGCCAACATGATGGCGGCGGAGAACCAGGCGACCTTCTCCAAGTCGATCCCCTACGGCCCGGTCAACACCAAGGCCTTCGAGCTGCTCAACCCGCAGGAACGGGCGCTGCTGCCCAACTCGCCGGAGAACAGCAAGACGGCGGTGTTCCAGAACTTCGCCTATTGGGCCGAGTCCGGGCCAGCGGTGTTCGACCGCTTCAACGCCTGGCTGCTCGCCTGAGCGGAGGAACCGGGATGCTGCAACGCGCGACGCCGGTTGCGACGACGGCCGAGCCGGCCCGTGCCTGGCGTCGTCCCTGGGCGCCGGGGCGGGGGAACGCTCTCCTCCTCCTCGCGCCCATCCTGCTCCTCACCCTGTTCTTCCTCGCTCCGCTCGGGGTGGTGGTGGCGCAGAGCTTCTCCGGGCCGACGCCCGGCTTCGGCCAATATGCCGAGATCCTGTCGAACGACAGCACCCTTTCGGTCGTGCTCTACACCTTCCAGACCGCCCTGCTGGTGACGCTGGCGACGCTGGTGCTGAGCTATCCCCTGGCCTTCGTGGTCAGCCGGGCCAGGGGCGGCCTCCTGCATGTCGGCCTGGTGCTGATCCTGGTGCCGTTCTGGACCAGCACGGTGATCCGCACCTATGCCTGGATCGTCATCCTGCAGCGCCGCGGCGTGCTCAACGAGATGCTGCTCGGCAGCGGCCTGATCGACCGGCCGCTGAAGCTGATGAGCAACGGCGTCGGCATGCAGGTGGCGATGATCCACATCATGCTGCCTTTCATGATCCTGCCTCTGCTCAGCGCCATGCGCGGCATCGACGGCACGGTGCTGCGCGCCGCGGCCGTGCTCGGCGCCAACCCCTGGCGCCAGTTCATCCATGTCTACCTGCCGCTGTCGATCCCGGGCATCAGCGCCGGCTGCGTGCTGGTGTTCATCTCCTCGCTCGGCTTCTACATCACGCCGGCCCTGCTCGGCGGCCAGAAGACGATGATCGCGGTGCTGATCGAGCAGCAGGCCTCGCGCCTGCTCAACTGGCCGCTGGCCTCGGCGCTGGCGACGATCGTGCTGGTGCTGACCTGCGTGCTGTTCATGGTCTATGAGCGGGCGATGGGCCGCGTCGGCGGCGGCAGGCCCGTGGGGGAGGCGACGTGATGGCCGGCCCCGGAGCATGGCGCGTCGTCGGCATCGGCATCGCCGCCTTTGCCGTCCTCGTCCTCGCCTACCTCGTGATGCCGACGCTGGTGATCGTGCCGCTGTCGTTCAGCAGCGAGCCGTTCCTCAGCTTTCCGCCGCCTGGCTTCTCGCTGCGCTGGTACGAGGCCTTCGCCGCCAGCCCCGACTACCGCATCGCCATCCTCAACAGCATCCGCATCGGCATTCCCGCCGCGCTGCTGGCCACGACGTTCGGCACGCTGGCGGCCCTTGCCCTGGTCCGCGGCAAGTTGCCGGGCCGGCGGGCGCTGTCGGCGTTGATGATCGCGCCGCTGGTGCTGCCGCAGATCGTGCTGGCGATCGGGCTGTTCCCGATCATGGTGCGGCTCGGGCTGAACGGCACCTATGCGGGCATCCTGCTCGGCCACGCGGTGGTGTGCATGCCGCTGGTGTTCATCACCGTGGCCGCCTCGCTGCGCAGCTATGCGCCGACATTCGAGCTGGCGGCGATGACGCTGGGCGCCAATCCCTGGAACACGTTCCGGTTCGTCACCTTCCCGATGATCCGGGTCGGCGTCGTCGTCGGCTTCATCTTCTCCTTCACCTTCTCGTTCGACGAGCTGATCCTGGCGATCTTCCTGACCAGCCCGGAGACGCGGACCGTGCCACGCCTCCTGTGGGAGCAGCTCAACTACCAGATGACGCCGGTGATCGCCGCGGCGACGGTCGTCCTGCTGACCCTGACCGTCGGCCTCTTGGCCGTGGCGGCGCTGGCCGACCGCTTCGGCGCACGCAAGACCCGGGAGGCTGCGCGATGAACCAGCACATCAAGGTCGACACAGGACGAGCATCCACGATGTCCAGCAGGATCGGCGCGGTCGTCGACTTCGAGGCGGTGGCCAAGAGCTATGGCGAGTTCGAGGCCCTCCAACCGACGTCGCTGCGCGTCGCCGCCGGCGAGTTCTTCGCCATCATCGGCCCGAGCGGCTCGGGCAAGTCGACCCTGCTCGGCATCACGGCCGGCTTCGTGCCGCCTTCGGCCGGCGCCATCCGGGTCGACGGCGCCGACGTGGTCGCGGTACCGCCCTATCGGCGGAACTTCGGCATGGTGTTCCAGAACTATGCCCTGTTCCCGCACATGACCGTGGCGGAGAATGTCGGCTTCCCCCTGCGCATGCGCGGCTGTCCCAAGGCCGAGATCGCGGCGCGTGTGGCGCGCATGCTCGCCATGGTGCGCCTCGACACCATGGCCGACCGCCGCCCGGCGCAGCTCTCCGGCGGCCAGCAGCAGCGCGTGGCGCTGGCCCGCGCCGCCGTCTACGACCCGCTGCTCCTGCTGATGGACGAGCCGCTCGGCGCGCTCGACAAGAACCTGCGCGAGGAGATGCAGGAGGAGATCAAGAAGTTCCAGGCCGCGCTCGGCGCGACGGTGATCTACGTCACCCACGACCAGCATGAGGCCGCGTTCATGGCCGACCGCATCGCCATCATGCGCGGCGGCCGGATCGAGCAGGTCGCCTCGCCGCGCCGGCTCTACGAGCGGCCGGCGACGCCGTTCGTGGCGAGCTTCCTGGGCGAGGCGACGCTGCTGCCGGCCGAGACCGTCGCCGCGCTCGACGGCGAGGAGGCCATGGTGACGACGACGGGCGGCCTCAAGGTCCGCGCCACCGTGCCCGAGGAGCGGGGGCAGGCTTCGGCGGTCTGCATCCGGCCGGAGAACGTCGTGCTGGGGGAGGGGGCCGGCGGGCTCGACAACGCCTTCTCAGGCCGGGTCGAGGACGTCGTCTACACCACCGGCAGCGTCCGCTACCGGGTCCGGCTGGAGGCGGCCGACATCGTGATGACGGCCCGCATTCCCACGCGCCCGGACATCACCCTGCTGGAGCCGGGCCAGCGCATCGAGGTCGGTTGGCGGCGCCGGGACGCCCTCCTGGTCATGGGGAACTGAGACGATGCCGGACATTGCCGGGAAGGTCGCCGTCATCACCGGAGCCGGGTCGGGCATGGGGCGTGCCCATGCCCGGCGGCTCGCCGCGCTCGGCGGGATCGTGGTGCTGCAGGACATCGACGAGCGCGGCCTCGCCGAGACGGCGCAACTGGTCGCCGAGGCCGGCGGGCAGGCCGCGACCCACGCCTTCGACATCGCCGACGTCGCCGCCATCGACCGCATGGCCGGCGAGACGCTGGCGCGCTTCGGGCGCATCGACATCGTCGTCAACAATGCCGGCATCGGCATCGACCGGCCGATCGAGGCGATCGACGCCGCCGCCTTCGACCGGATGATCGGCATCCACGTCAAGGGCAGCTTCTTCTGCGCCCGGGCGGCGGTGCCGTCGATGAAGCAGCGGCGCTGGGGCCGGATCGTCAACGTCTCCTCGCGCTGGGCTCAGGCTGGGCACGACGTCGCCTCCGACTATATCGCGGCCAAGGGCGCGGTGCTCGGGCTGACCAAGGCCTGGGCCAAGGAGCTGGCGCCCTTCGGCATCACCGTCAACGCCATCGCCCCGGGGGGCGTCTGGAGCCGGATGGTGCTGCAGACCCTGGGCGAGGAGGGCGTGCGCCGGGAGGAGCAGGCCGTGCCGCTCGGCCGCTGGGCCCAGCCGGAGGAGATCGCATCGAGCCTGGCCTTCCTCGTCAGCGACGAGGCGGCCTTCATCACGGGACAGGTGGTCAGCCCCAACGGCGGCAAGACGATCGTCGGATTCTAGAGCCAGGCGCTTCCCATGCGGAGGCGCGGACGAGCGACGCCGTGCGGCTGTGCGGCGAAGGACGAGGCGTGCCTGCACGGCACGCGCAATTCCGGCGCGGCGGAGCCGGCGCCGGCAGGCATCGAGGGAGAGGGACATGGCTGAACTTCAGGGAAAGGTGGCCGTCATCACCGGCGCCGGCGCCGGCATGGGCCGGGCGCACGCGCTGCTGCTGGCCGAGCGCGGCGCCCGGATCGTGGCGCAGGACATCCAGGGCGACAAGGCCGAGGAGACGGCGGCGCTGGTGCGCAAGGCCGGGGGCGAGGCCTCTTCGCTCGCCTGCGACATCGCCGACACCGACCGCACGGCGGCGCTGCTGGCCGAGACCGGGCAACGGCTCGGCCGCATCGACATCCTCGTCAACAATGCCGGCATCGGCGGCGAGCCGGTGATCGAAGACACGACCGAGGAGCATTTCGACCGCATGTTCGCGGTGCATGTGAAGGGCAGCTTCTTCGCCACCCGGGCCGTGGTGCCGCTGATGAAGCAGCAGCGCAGCGGCAAGATCATCAACATCTCGTCGATCTGGGGCATGGTCGGGCACCACTATGCCTCGCCCTATTGCGGCGCCAAGGCCGCCCTGCTCGGCCTGACCAAGGCCTGGGCCAAGGAGCTGGCGCCCTGGAACATCCATGTCAACGCGGTGGCTCCCGGCGGCGTCGTCACCGAGATGGTGCTGTCGCAGCCCGACATCGAGGCCCGCATGGCCCAGAAGGTCGCCCGCGTGCCCCTCGGCCGCTACGCCGATCCGCGCGAGCTCTCCTACACCGTCGCCTTCCTCGCCTCGCCCCAGGCCGACTTCATCACCGGACAGGTGATCAGCCCCAATGGCGGCGAGGTGATCGTCGGCATCTGACACCGGCCCGGAGCCGGCCACCCGCCCGGATGGGAGGGGCAGCCCGCCCCTTCGAAATCGCCCTCGGGGCGACGCAACCCGGTTGACATCTTTTATCGTATATCGATAAAATGAAATCACTATATGATATGGAGAAGCAGATGCGGTTCGGTCTCTTCAACCTGATGAACCAGTACGGGCTGGATCAGCGCGACGTGTTCGCGGGCACCATCGCCTGCGCCAGGCTGGCGGACGATCTCGGCTTCGACGTCGCCTGGTTCGCCGAGCACCACTTCTCCAACTACAGCCTGTGCCCCTCGCCGCTGATGATGGCGGCGGCGGTCGCGCGCGAGACCAAGCGCATCGGGCTCGGGCCGGCGGTCATTGTCGCTCCGCTCTACAACCCGATCCGGGTGGCCGAGGAGGTCGCGCTGCTCGACCAGCTCAGCCATGGCCGCGCCGTGCTCGGCATCGGCTCGGGCTATCAGCGCTTCGAGTTCGACGCCTTCGGCGCCGATCTCGCCGAGCGCCAGGAGCGCATGCTGGAGATCTGGCAGATCATCGACCAGGCGGTGCACACCAACCGCTTCCGCTATGCCGGCAAGATGTACCAGCTGCCCGACGTGCCGCAGGCGATCAGCCTCTACCGGCCGCGCCGCCTGGAGACGTTCTTCGTCGCCTGGACGCCGGCGATGATCCGCCATGCCATCGCCACCGACGCGGTGCCGTTCTGCACGGTCGGCTGGGGCGACACGGCGGCGCTGCAGGCGGTGCGCACCCACCTCGCGGCCCAGTATGCCCAGGCCGGCCATGACCTGGCCGGCCGGCGCTTCGCCGCCCAGCGCTACGTCTTCGTCTCCGACGACCGCGCCGAGCTGCGCAAGGTGGCGGAGGGGATCCGCTATGCCGGGCGCTGCGCCGGGCACATGCGGGTCGGCGCCCAGGTGCTCGACGGCCACATCATCGCCGACCTGCCCGTCGAGGGCGAGCCGACGCTCGAGGCGATCCAGGCGGCGCTGCCGATCGGCGACGCCGACACCGTCGCCGAGCGCCTGGTGCACGAGATCCGCACCGTCGGCATCACCGACCTGAGCTGCTTCATGTGGCCGGCGGGCATCGAATCCCGCGCCGCCCTGCGCTCCATGGAGCGGTTCGGCGCCGAGGTGATGCCCAAGGTCCGCAAGGCCCTGGCGGCCGACACGGTGCACGCGGCGGTGGCGTGATGGGCGCGCTCGCGCTGCCTCTCGGTGAGATCCTGGAGGAGGAGCCGTGGCTGGCCGCGGCCTCGCCCCTGGCCGAAGCCGGCGCGGAGGCTTCGCTCGCCGATGCCTTCCGATCCGGCATGCGCAGGCTCGCCGGCGGCGTCTGCGCCGTGAGCGTCCGCCACGGCACCGCCACCGCCGGGCTGACGGCCACCTCGGTGACCTCGCTGTCGATGGAGCCGCCGTCGCTGCTGGTGTCGATCCGCCGGTCCTCCGGCGTGCTGGAGGCGCTGCGCGAGGCACGCCGCTTCACCGTCCACCTTCTGGCCGAGGCGCAGGCGCGCGAGGCCGAGGCCTATGCCGGCCGGCTCGGCCCGGCGGCGCGCGAGAGCCTGGTCGCGGCGAGCCCGGGCAGCGGGCCGCCCCGGCTGACCGGCGCCCTCTGCCATGTCGACTGCCGCACCGGCCGGCTGATCCCGATGTTCTCCCACATCATCGTGGTCGGCATCGTCACCGCGGTCGAGATCGGCGAGGCCGAGCGGCCGCTCGTCTATTTCGACGGGCGCTTCCATGCCCTGGATCGACACGCCTGATCGAGGCGAAACCGGGACGGCACCCATGACCCATGTCTTCCATCGCATGCCCAGGCAGGCCTATCCCATGGCCGTCCGCGGCGAGGGCGCCTATGTCGTCGACGCCGACGGCCGGCGCTATCTCGACGCCTCGGGCGGGGCGGCGGTTTCCTGCCTCGGCCACACCCACCGCAAGGTGATCGAGGCGATCAAGGCCCAGCTCGACACGCTGCCCTTCGCCCACACCTCCTTCTTCACGACGCCTGCGGCCGAGGAACTGGCGGAACTGCTGGCCGGGCGCGCGCCGCCCGGGCTCGATCACGTCTATTTCCTCTCCGGCGGATCGGAAGCGATCGAGGCGGCGCTCAAGCTCTGCCGGCAATATTTCGTCGAGCGCGGCGAGCCCGGCCGGCGGCGCTTCATCGCCCGGCGACAGAGCTATCACGGCAACACGCTCGGCGCCCTTTCGGTCGGCGGCAACCCCGGGCGGCGCGCCCTGTTCGAGCCGATCCTGATCGATGTCGAGCATGTCTCGCCCTGCTACGCCTATCGCGGCCAGGAGGCGGGCGAGAGCGCCGAGGCCTATGGCGACCGGCTCGCGCGCGAGCTGGAGGCTGCCGTCCGGCGCCTCGGGCCGGAAACGATCATCGGTTTCGTCGCGGAGACGGTGGTCGGCGCCACCCTGGGCGCGGTGCCGGCGGTGCCCGGCTATTTCCGGCGCCTGCGCGAGATCTGCGACCGGTACGGCATCCTGCTCGTCCTGGACGAGGTGATGTGCGGCATGGGCCGCACCGGCACGCTGTTCGCCTGCGAGCAGGAAGGCGTCGTGCCCGATGTCGTGGCCGTCGCCAAGGGCCTGGGCGCGGGGTACCAGCCGATCGGCGCGACGATCGCGTCCTCGCGCGTCTACGAGACAATCGTCGCCGGCTCCGGCTTCTTCCATCACGGCCATACCTATGTCGCCCATGCCGCGGCCTGCGCCGGGGCGCTGGCCGTGCAGCGCGCCGTCATCGAGGAGGGATTGCTCGAGCGGGTCGGCGCGCTCGGCCTCGGCCTGTCCGCGCGATTGCGCCAGCTGTTCGAAGGGCATGAGCATGTCGGCGACATCCGCGGGCGGGGCCTGTTCTGGGGCGTCGAGCTGGTCGAGGACCGGGCGAGCAAGGCGCCGTTCGACCCGGCGCTGCGGCTGCATGCGCGGATCAAGGCCAACGCCATGGCCGAGGGCCTGATGTGCTATCCTTCCGGCGGCACCCTGGACGGCCGGCGCGGCGACCACGTGCTGCTGGCGCCGCCCTACATCCTCGAGGAGCGCCAGCTCGACGAGATCGCGGAAAAGCTCAGCCGGGCGATCGACCGCTCGCTCGCCGAAGCGCGCGCGGCGGCCTGAGCGGGGAGGGAGCCATGGCGATCACGCGACTGCAGAACAGCTACTACACCGTCGCCGACGTCGGGCGGGCGCGGGCCTTCTACGAGACCGGCCTCGGCCTGCCGGTGAAGTTCGCCGACGCCGCCCGCTGGGTGCAGTTCGGCGTCGGCGGCGCCAATTTCGCGCTCGCCGCGCCCGAGGAGGCCGCCGCCGGGGCGAGGGGCGCGGTGATCGTGTTCGAGACCGACGACCTCGACGCCATGCGCGGACGGGTGGCGGAGGCCGGGGGCACCGTGCTCGGCGAGCGCGACATGGGCAGCCATGGCCGCACCCTCACCGTCGCCGATCCCGACGGCAACGTGCTGCAGCTGTTCGAGCGGGCACGGGCGCCGGCCGCAGGCCAGTCCGGCGGGTAGAGGCCCTCACCAGGACGGCGGGAAGCGGCTCGCCGACAGGGCCGGGTTCGACATGTCGCGGGCGGCGGTCTGGATCAGGGCGCTGAAGCGCTCGCGGGCGCTGTCAAGGTCGAACTGCGCCTTGTCGAGGGACATCGCCACCGCGGCGACGGGCACGCCGCCGTCGCCGAGGATGGGGGCGGCGATGCCGATCTCGTTCTCCAGCACCTCGCCGTCCTGCCAGGCGATGCCCTCCTTGCGGAAGACGACGAGCAGGCGCCGGATCTCCTCGGGGTCGACGATGGTGCGGCTGGTCAGGCGCTGCATCGGCGAATGGCTGAGGATGCGGTCGACATCCGCATCCGGCATGCAGGCCATCATCGTCCGGCCGGCGGCGGTGCAGAAGGCGTAGCGGCGCACGGGCAGCAGCGCGAAATCGTGGCTGACCAGGTTGGGCACCCGGTTGACGTAGAACACATGCGCCCCGTCCATCAGCGCCACGCTCACCGCCTCGGTGGTCTGGCGCGCCAGAGGCTCGACATATTTCAGGGCCTGCAGCATCAGCGGATCGGTCTGGCAGAAGGACACCGCGAAGGAGATGAAGCGCGGCGACAGGCTGTAGCGCTTGCTCTTCTGGTGCCGGCGCAGCAGGCCGAGATTCTGCAGGGTGAACAGCAGCCGCTGCACCGAGCCCTTCTCGAGGCCCGTCTTGGCGACGATCTCCGAGAAGGTGAAGCTCTCGGCATTCTCGTTGTAGAGGTCCAGGATCTTGACCGCCTTCTCGAGCGTGCCGAGTTGAAGGGCACTCATTCCATTCCCTTTCGTGGGTCCGTCTCCCGGTCCCCACGGGCCGGCGGAAAGCCGGCGGGGGGCCGTCCCGGGCGGGGATCGGTCGGGTCGCGGACGCGGAATCGCATTCTGCGCCCCCTGAATTGCATGGCAGCCGCAGCGGTTCAATCAGCGATCGCACGGACGGCGCGTGGCGGCATGGGATAACGGTTCGGCCCAAAACCAACCGACTTTCAGCAGTGTGCGATATACGAACAGGTGTTCACAATTCGCCCTTGACCGGCAAGGGCAGCTTGCGCTTACACTGGGCGGAGAAAGCACGATTGTGCGGTATACGCACATTCCAAAGTCCGGAAACACGCGCAATGGCAGAGTTCCTCGACCTGGCCTCGGCCGTGGAGGCCAATCTCCGCGACGGCGACAGTGTCGCCATGGAGGGCTTCACCCACCTCATCCCCTATGCCGCCGGCCATGAGGTCATCCGGCAGGGGCGGCGGGATCTGAAGCTGATCCGCATGACGCCGGACATCCTCTACGACCAGTTGATCGGCGTCGGCGCAGCCCGCAAGCTGACATTCTCCTGGGGCGGCAATCCCGGCGTCGGCTCGCTGCACCGCATGCGCGACGCGGTGGAGAACGGCTTTCCCAACCCGATCGAGCTGGAGGAGCACTCCCACGCCGCAATGGCCCATGCCTACGAGGCCGGCGCCGCCAACCTGCCCTTCGCCGTGTTCCGCGGCTATGTCGGCGCCGACCTGCCCAAGGTGAATCCGACCATCCGCGCGATCGAATGCCCCTATACCGGCGAGCGGCTGGCGACGGTGCCGGCGATCCGGCCCGACGTCGCCATCATCCACGCGCTGCGGGCCGACCGGGACGGCAATGTGCTGATCGAAGGGATCCTCGGCGTGCAGAAGGAGGCGGTGCTGGCGGCCCGGCGCTCGATCGTCACGGTGGAGGAGGTGGTCGACAGCTTCGGTCCGCGCTCGGCCAATGCGGTGATCCTGCCGGCCTGGACGGTCGGCGCCATCGCCGTGGTGCCGGGCGGCGCCTTCCCGTCCTACGCCCACGGCTATTACCGCCGCTCGAACGCCTTCTACCTCGCCTGGGACGCGATCTCCCGCGACCGCGACAGCTTTGCCGCCTGGGTCCGGGAGAACATCCTCGCCCGCGATGCGGCGGCCTTCGCCCGCCATGCGCAGGCCGCGTGAGGAGGCCGTCATGAGCGATGTCACGCCCACCGAGATGATGACCGTCGCGGCCGCCCGCGCCCTGCGCAACGAGGATGTCTGCTTCGTCGGCATCGGCGCGCCCTCGGCCGCCTGCAACCTGGCGCGCCTGACCCATGCGCCGGGCATCACCCTGATCTACGAATCCGGCACCATCGGCACGCGCCCGGACGTACTGCCCCTCTCGATCGGCGACGGCGAGCTGTGCGACACCGCCCTGACCACGGTGCCGGTGCCGGAAATGTTCCGCTACTGGCTGCAGGGCGGGCGCATCACCGTCGGCTTCCTCGGCGGCGCGCAGATCGACCGGTTCGCCAACCTCAACACCACCGTGGTCGGCGCCTATGACCGGCCGAAGGTGCGCCTGCCCGGCGGGGGCGGCGCGCCGGAGATCGCCGCCCATTGCGGCGAGGTGTTCATCACCATGGCCATGGGCCAGCGCACCTTCGTCGAGACGCTGCCCTTCGTCACCTCGATGGGCCACGGCACCGGCGGCGACCACCGCCGCCGGCTCGGCCTCGCCACCAGGGGCCCAACGCGGGTGATGACGGATCTGTGCGTGATGGCGCCCGATCCGGACAGCAAGGAGCTGACCGTGATGTCCCTGCATCCGGGCGTGACGCGCGAGCAGGTGCAGGCGGGCTGCGGCTGGCGGCTGCGCTTCGCCGAGGCGCTCACCGAAACGCCGCCGCCGACCGCGACGGAGCTTTCGGTGCTGCGCGACCTCCACGCCCGCACCCGGCGGGCCCATGCCGGGGCCTGAGCCGATGGACGCCTACATCGTCGACACCGTCCGCACGCCGATCGGGCGCTTCGGCGGAGCGCTCGCCCCGGTGCGTCCCGACGACCTTGCGGCCCTGCCGCTGCGCACCCTGGTGGAGCGCCATCCGGGCCTCGACCCAGCGGCCATCGACGAGGTCGTGCTCGGCTGCGCCAACCAGGCGGGCGAGGACAACCGCAACGTCGCCCGCATGGCGAGCCTGCTGGCCGGGCTGCCGGCCTCGGTGCCGGGCACCACGGTCAACCGGCTGTGCGGTTCCGGGCTCGACGCGGTCGCCATCGCCGCCCGCCAGATCAGGGCGGGCGAGGCCGAGCTGGTCCTGGCGGGCGGGGTCGAATCCATGTCCCGCGCGCCCTTCGTCATGCCCAAGGCGGAGGCGGCCTTTTCCCGGGCCGCCGAGATCCACGACACCACGATCGGCTGGCGTTTCGTCAATCCGCTGATGCAGGCCCGGTACGGCACCGACTCCATGCCCGAGACCGGAGAGAACGTCGCGGCCGAGTTCGGCATCTCGCGCCTGGACCAGGATGCCTTCGCCCTGCGCAGCCAGCAGCGGGCCGCGGCGGCGCAGCGCAGCGGCCGGCTGGCGCGGGAGATCGTTCCCGTCCGGATCCCGGGCCGCAAGGGCGCGGTGACCAGCATCGAGGCGGACGAGCATCCCCGGGCCGACACCACCCTGGAGGGGCTGGCCCGGTTGCCGACGCCGTTCCGGCAGGGCGGCACCGTCACCGCGGGCAATGCCTCCGGCGTCAATGACGGCGCGGCGGCCCTGCTCATCGCTTCCGCCGCCGCCTGCCGGCGCCATGGCCTGACGCCGATGGCCCGCATCCTCGGCGCGGCCACGGCCGGCGTGCCGCCGCGGATCATGGGGATCGGCCCGCTGCCGGCCTCGCAGAAGCTGATGCGGCGGCTCGGGCTCGGCATCGCCGATTTCGACGTGGTCGAGCTCAACGAAGCCTTCGCCAGCCAGGCGCTGGCCGTGCTGCGCGGCCTCGGCGTCGCCGACGACGCCGGGCACGTCAACGCCCACGGCGGCGCCATCGCCCTCGGCCATCCGCTCGGCGCGTCGGGCGCGCGCATCGCCGGCTCCGCAGCGCTCGACCTTCGCGAGCGTGGCTCCGGCCGCGCCCTCGTCACCATGTGCATCGGTGTCGGCCAGGGCATCGCGCTGGCGCTGGCGGCGGCCTGATCCGGCGGCGCATCCTCAGGGCAGGGGGACAGCGGGCTCATGCCGCTCGCGGCGGTGCCGCATCCGCATCGGCGGTGACTGCTCGTCGGGGTTCGGGTTGGGGATCTCGTCCGGCAGCTCCTGCGGATCCGGTTCCTCGACGGGCGGCGGGTCGTGGTCGGGATCGGGCGTCGGCGGCGGAACGTCCGGCCTGGGCGGCGGACCGTCCGGCGTCGGCTTCTTCGGATCGGGATCGGGCATCAAGCGTCCTCCTGGGGCCCGAGCCTGCGGGCCGGGCCCCGGTTCTGTGAGCGAGGGGCGCCGGCCGCGGCGCGCGCCGCCCCTCAGGCGTGGGCCGGCGGGGAATGCAGGCCGCCGGGCTCGGTCACGCTGCCGAAGGCGAGGCCGGCGGTTTCCGCGTCCTGGCTGTGCGCCACGTCCGCCAGCGAGACCACGCCGACCAGGCGCTTGTCGCGGCTCACCACCGGCAGGCGGCGGATCCGCTGCTCGCCCATGATCGTCGCCACGCGGTCGATCTGGTCGTCCTCGAAGCAGTACTTGACCTCGGCGGTCATGGCGTCGCGCACGCGTGACTGGCCGTCGGCGCCGCGCGCCAGCGCCCGCACCACGATGTCCCGGTCGGTGATCATGCCGACCAGGCGGTCATTGTCGCCGACGGGCATGAAACCGATGTCCTTGTCGGCCATCATCCGGGCGACCTCGGCGATGGTCTGGTCCGGCCGCGCGAGCTGGACATCGCGGCACATGGCATCTCGAACGAACATGGCAGGCTCCTGCGTCTCGATCTTCGGTTGACCGGCCCGATGCGGCGCGCGGCGCGCCGGACTTGCCGTTCGCGGCGCGCGCCTGGGCCGAGCCGGCGTCGCCAGCCCCTTCCTGCCCAATCCCGGTTCCGGCATCCTGGTTCCATGGCCGGCCCACGGCAAGCGGCACGGGCGTCCTCGATCCGCCGGGACCGGCGGCTCAGGTGGCGGTCGAGGCGTTGGCGGCGTGGATCTTCGCCGCGGCCACGCATTTGCGGCGGAACTCCTCGACCTCCTCCTGGCTGAGATGCTCGATGCCGACGAAGATGTCCTGGGCGGCGCTGGTGAGGATCAACTCGTCGAGCTTGACCTGGATGGCCGCGCCGTCGCGGTTCTGGGTGTTCTGGATCAGGAACACCATCAGGAAGGTGACGATGGTCGTGCCGGTGTTGATGGCGAGCTGCCACGTGTCGGAGAATCCGAAGAAGGGACCGGCAGCGGCCCAGGCGAGCAAGCTCAGGCAACAGACCGCGAAGGTCACCGGATGGCCCGCCGCCGTGGCGACGGCGTGGGCGAAGTTGGCGAAGGCGCGTGAGAACGACATGGCGGCACCGGGATGGCTGGACGACAGCTCCTCAACGAGGCGACCCGCGCCTTGTTCCGCGTCCGCCGGCCCCGGCCGGCATTCGGGCCGGTCCTCAGATCGACCTTGTCCAGACCCGGCGGGAGGCGAGATTGCGGGCCCCTGGAGCGATGCCGACGCGCCGGACGTCTTACGGTGTCCCGATCCAGCCGAGAACTCGATGACATCGCCAGCGCCGGCTGGCGGCGATCACGCCGGCACGACGAGATAGCGCGCCAAACGGATTTTGGGCAAAGGCGAATTCAGAGCAGGGCGGCGCTGATGTCGGCGCAGGCTGCCGCCAGGGCCTGGCGCAGGGCCTCGTCCTGCTCGGCCGCGCCGACCCGGCGCAGGCAGGGCATCACCACGCTGGCGACGCCGCGACCCGCCTTGTCGAGGATCGGCGCGCAGATATCGGTGACGCCGAGGACGTCGTGGCTGGCCGACACCGTCGAGCCATCGGCGGCGATGCGGTCGAGCTGGCGTTGCAGGGCCTCGAGATCCGGCCGGATGCCGGTGAGCGCCGCGCTCTCCTCGATCAGGCGCCGGCGCAGCTCGGGGGGCTGGAAGGCGATGATGGTCTGGCCGGAGGCGGCGTCGATCGCCGGGCGGCGATAGCCGAGCTGCAGCGAGAAATTGATCTCGGAGCGTCCGGTCGCGGTGGCGACGACGACCGTCTCCCCCCGGTTGACGACGACCAGGTGGGCCGCGTGCCCGACGGCGTTGCTCAGCCGCTCCAGCACCGGCAGCGCCACCTCGACCAGGGAGCGCGAGCGCGGCGTGCGCATGCCGAGCTCGAACAGCTTGTTGCTGAGCATCAGCCGGTCCGTTGCCGCATCGCGGTGCAGGTAGCCGCGCTCGACCAGCACGTAGACCATGCGGAAGATCTCGTTCTTGGAGCGCCCGAGCCGTTCGCCGATCTGCCGGGCGGTCATGGGCTCGGCCGTCGCCGCCAGGAGCTCGATGATGTCCAGCCCCTTCTCCAGCGCCGGCGCCGAATAGGTCGCCCGGTCGCCCCTGTCCTCCGCGTTCTCGTCCACGCGTCGTCTCCTATTGGTTTTACAAGTGATACTTGACTTCATATGCGAAACCAAGTCTAGTCGCGATATCGGCGGCGAAACCATGCCTCGGGCGCCGGCGCCGATGTCATGCCGCAGGCCGGTCCGCAACCGGCTCGCGTGCCGGTCCTGTTTCTCCCGTGCTGCCATCCAGATTCAAGACAATCCCGAAGAGGAGACCGCCATGGATCATCGACTGAAGAGCGTGCTCGACGCCAAGCTGCACGCCCGGCTCGACCGCCGCCGCTTCATCCAGGGCGCGGCGGGCCTGGCGACGATGACCGTGCTCGGCGGCCCGGCGCGGGCGGCCGCGCTCGGCGGAGAGCTCAACTTCTTCGGCTGGGACGGCGAGCACGGCGGCAACGTCGCCAAGCCGTTCCTGGAGGCCAACGGCATCAAACTCCAGGCTTCGTTCCAGTCGGCCGCCGACGAGGCGCTGACGCGCATGAACACGGGCGGGCGCGGCTCCATGGATCTGCTCACGCCGAACAAGGACTTCCAGCGCGCCATCCTGGCCTCCAAGGACGAGCTGTTCCAGCCGCTCGATCTTTCTCGCATCCCCAGCGCCAAGGGCCTGTTTCCGGCCTTCCGCGATGCGCCCTGGCTGACCCGCGCCGGCCAGACCTACGGCATTCCGATGATCTGGGGCGACGAGCCCTGCGTGTTCAATCCGGCCAAGTGGGAGGCGATGCCGCCCAAGTACACCGATTTCGCCGATGCCAAGTACAAGGGCCAGCTGGTGCTGCTCGACGACCCCTTCGGCAATATCTGGCTCTACGCCGTCTCCCTCGGCATGCCCGAGCCGAGCCGCCTCACCGCGGCGCAGCTGCAGGAGGTGCTCAAGGCGATGCTGGCGATGAAGGCGAACGTCGTCACCATCGGCGCCTCCCACGGCGACATGGCCGACGTGCTGATCCGTGGCGATGCCTCCATCGGCATCGGCGGCTGGGCCTACCAGACGCTGATCGCCAAGCAGAAGGGCGTGAAGCTGGTGGTGGGCTCGCCCTCGGTCGACGGTACCTTCTTCTGGTCCGACGCCTATGCCATCGCGGTCGAAGCCCCGAACCTCGACAATGCCTACGGCTTCATCGAGTTCATGACCTCGGCCAAGTCCAACGCCGCCCTCGCCACCGAGCTCGGCTCGGGCTGCACGGTCGAGGCCGCCTTCGACCTGCTCGATCCCGGCCTGCGCGACCTCTACCCCTATGCCAATGTCCGCGATGCCGGCGGCGGCATCCTCGGCACCCAGATCGTCGTGCCGCCGCGCGAGCCGGAGGGCGAGGTCGTCGGCGCCGCCGCCTGGGTCGAGGCCTGGCAGACCTTCAAGGTGTCGTAGCCCAGCAAGCACGGCCGTACCCCTCTCCCGGCCGGGAGAGGGGAGCTCCAGCGTCCATGCGCCGTGGCAAGTCCGGAAACGACGATGTCCCCCACCCCTTCCGCATCGGCGCGGAGTTCCTGGCGGCGGCTCGGGCCGCTGCTGCCGGCCGGGTCGTTCTATGCCGTCTTCTTCGCCGTGCCGATGGCCTGCCTGTTCGTGCTCAGCTTCTGGACCGCCAAGGGATTCGAGCTGATCCCCGGCGCGACGCTGGCCAATTACGAGAAAATCTTCGCCTCGCCCCTGCACCGGGTGCTGCTGGCGCGCACCATCGGCGTCGCCTTCGTCACCGCCTGCATCGTCGTGCCGGTCGCCTTCGCCCTGTCGGCCTGCATGCGCTTCGTGTTCGAGCGGCGCGGCCAACTGATCCTGCAACTGGTGCTGCTGTCGCTGTTCAGCGGCTACCTCGTGCGCATCTATGCCTGGCGCACCATCCTGGGCAAGCAGGGCCTGCTCAACGCGACCCTGCAATGGCTCGGCGTCGTCGGCGAGCCGCTGGAGTTCCTGATCTACAGCAACTTCGCCGTGGTGGTGACGCTGAGCGGCCTGCTGCTGCCGCTGGCGGTGCTGCCGATCTATTCGGCCATGCTCAACATCTCGCGCGACCACCTGGAGGCGGCCCGCGACCTCGGCGCCGGCCGGCTGCACCTGGTGCGCACCGTGCTGCTGCCGATGGCGCTGCCGGGCGTGCGCACGGCCTTCGCCTTCGCCTTCCTGCTGGCGGCGGGCGACTTCGTCACGCCGAGCCTGGTCGGCGGCACGCAGAGCCTGCTCATCGGCAATGTCATCGCCGACCAGTTCCGCGGCATCGGCTCGAACTGGCCGCTCGGCGCGGCCCTCGCCTTCGTCACCGTCGCGGCGATGCTGGCGATCTATCTCGCCGTGACCCGCGCCATCCGCTGGGTGACGACATGGTGAGCCGTTCCCGCCTGCTGCCCGCGCTGTTCGCGATCGCGGTGCTGCTCTATCTCTACGCGCCGATCGTGGTGATCGTGCTGTTCTCCTTCACCACCTCGCCGCGGCTCAGCATGCCGATCGAGGGCCTGACGCTCGGCTGGTACGAGAACGCCCTGACCAACCCCCTGATGTCGACGGCGCTCGCCAACAGCCTGACGCTCGCCGCCCTCTCGGCGCTGCTGGCCGGCATCGTCGGCGCCGCCTTCTCCTTCGGCCTGACCGCCCTGAAGAGCCGGCGGCTGCGCGAGGCCCTGCTGGCCGCCAGCCTGTTGCCGGCGATCGTGCCGCTTCTGGTGATCGGCATCTCGCTGGCCGTGTTCTTCCGCGTGCTCGGCATGCCGCAGGGGCTGGTCAACACCGCCATCGGCCATGTCCTCGTCAGCCTGCCCTTCGTGGTGCTGACCATGAACGCCCGGCTCGAGACCTTCGACTTCTCGACCCTGGAGGCGGCTCGCGACCTCGGGGCCTCGCCCGTCCGCACCTTCCGCGACATCACATTCCCGCTGATCCGCCCCTCCGTCATCGGCGCGGCGCTGCTCGCCGCGGCGCTGTCGCTCGACGAGTTCGTCGTCACCTGGTTCAACATCGGCAACCAGCAGTCGGTGCCGGTGCTGGTCTGGGGACTGATGCGGCGCGGCGTCGACCCGTCGATCAACGCCATCGCGACGATCCTGCTGGCGCTGCTGGTCTGCCTGGTCGTCGCCTCGAACCTGTTCAACAGAAAGACGCCATCGTGACCGAGGCCGCCGTCGAAATCATCGGTGTCAGGAAGCATTTCGGCGCGGCCAGGGCGCTGGAGCGGGTCGACTTCGCCGTCGCCGACAACGAGTTCGTCTCGCTGCTAGGCGCCAGCGGCTGCGGCAAGTCGACATTGCTGCGCATCATCTCCGGCTTCGAGCCGCCGAGCGAAGGCCGGATCCGCATCTATGGCGAGGACGTCACCGACCGGCCGCCCGAGCGCCGCCCGACCAACATGGTGTTCCAGCGCGGGGCGCTGTTCCCGCATATGAGCGTGCGCGACAATGTCGCCTACAGCCTCAAGTTGCGCAAATGGCCGAGGGCACGCATCGACTCCCGGGTCGAGGAGATGCTGGCGCTGGTCCGCCTCGAGGGGCTGGGAGAGCGCGCGCCCACCCAGCTCAGCGGCGGCCAGGCCCAGCGCGTGGCGCTTGCCCGGGCGCTGGCCGGCGAGCCCAAGGTGCTGCTGCTCGACGAGCCGCTTTCGGCGCTCGACCTCAAGCTGCGCGAGCAGATGCAACTGGAGCTGCGCGCCATCCAGCGCAAGCTCGGCGCCACCTTCATCTTCGTCACCCACGACCAGACCGAAGCCCTGGTGATGTCCGACCGCATCGCCATCATGAATGGCGGCCGCATCGTCCAGGCCGGCACGCCGCAGGAGATCTACCGCCGGCCCGCCTCGGTCTTCGTCTCCGACTTCATCGGCCAGACCAACCTCTGGCACGGCACCGTCGTCGAGGCCGGGGCCGATGCGGCGGTGCTGGCCGTGGCCGAGGCCCGGTTCCGGGTGCCGAAGCCGGCCCATCCGCTGGCGGTCGGCGACAAGGCCAGCCTGTCGGTCCGCCCGGAGGCCATCCGCCTGCGTCGCGGCGAGGCGCCGCCGCCGGAGGGGCGGGGCGTCGCCGGCACGGTGGCGGAGATCGTCTATCTCGGCGCCAGCGTCCGGGTCGGCACCCGGCTCGCCGACGGCGCCGTCATCTGGGCCGACCTGCGCGACGAGGAGGCGGACGAGATCGCCGTCGGCGCGCCGGTGATGCTCGCCTGGTCGCAGGCCGCGGCCACGCTGCTGAGGGGAGACACGCCATGAGCACCGCCGGACAGGGCAGGGCGCCGCAGACGGCGGACCTGATCATCCGCCACGCCTACGTCATCACCATGGACGATGCCGGCCGCATCCATCCCGACGGCGCGGTCGTGGTCGACAGGGGCCGCATCCTCGCCGTCGGCGACGACGCCGCGATCGCCCCGCGCTATGTCGCGGCACGCAGCATCGATGCGGGCGGGGCGCCGGTGCATCCCGGCTTCGTCGAATGCCACCTGCACGCCTCCTTCCAGATCTTCCGGGGCGCGCTGCCCGACCAGATGAAGGAGAGCGACGCCTTCGACAGCTTCGAGAGCCGTTTCTTCAACACGGTCAACGACGAGGAGGAGTTCCTCTCCGTCCTGCTCGCCTGCATGGAGATGATCCGCAACGGCACCACCTGCTTCATGGAGGCGGGCACGGTGCTCTCGCCCGCCGAGGCGGCGCGGGCGGCCGAAATGGTCGGCATCCGCGCCATCCTGGGCGATGCCTTCATCTGGGACCAGCCGCAGGGCTTCGCCCAGGGCATGCTGGAGGACCATGGGGCTGCCTGCGGCGCCTGCGCCGCCCAGGCCCGCATCCGCACCGTGCTCGCCCGCGCGCCGAAGAGCCGGGCCGAGGCGCTCGACCGCATGGGCGCCGAGCTCGCCCGCAACGCCGCCCCGGAGGCGCTGGTCACCGGCCATGTCGCCATTCTCGGCCTCGGCACCGCCAGCGAGGAGCTGATGGTCGAGGCCAAGCGCCGGGCCGATGCGGCCGGCGTCACCTTGAACCTGCACCAGTCCTACAGCCCGGCCGACACCGAGGCCGACCGGAGCCGCTTCGGCAAGGATCCGCTGCTGCACCTGGCGGAGATCGGCCTGCTCGACCGCAACGTCACCTTCGGCCACGGCAACCACCTGACCGACGCCGAATGCGATGCGCTGGTGGAGCGCGGCGCCTCGATCGCCTGGGCGCCGGCCGCCTCGATGATGTGGGGCCATGGCGGCTCGTTCCATGGCCGCCATGCCGAGCTGTGGCGCCGCGGCGCCAACATCGCGCTCGGCTCGGACTCGGCCAACTGGTCGAACGATTTCGACCTCTGGCGCCAGGCGAACCTGGCGGTGATGGCGGCGCGCGAGGCCCATGGCGACCGCACCTATCTCGTCGCAGAGGACGGTCTCGCCATGGCGACGCGGGCGGGGGCCCGCGCCGTCGGCCTCGAGACGCAGATCGGCTCGCTCGAGCCGGGCAGGCGCGCCGACCTCGTCATCCACACCCTGGACCGGCCGGAGATGGTGCCGACCACCAACATGGTCCGCAACCTCTTCTACGCCTCGCGTTCCAAGTCGGTGGACACGGTGATCGTCGACGGCCGCATCGTGCTGGAGAAGGGACGCTTCGTCGCGCTCGACGAGCCCGGCCTGCTCGCCGAGATCCGCAAGGCCGCGGCCGGCCTGTTCGCCCGCATGGGACACACGGTCGAGGCCAATGCCGTGCCGCGCGGTCCCCGCGCATCCTGAAGCCGTTGCAGCCGGAGCGCCAGCCATGTCCGACGATATTGTCCATATCGCGCTCGTGCCCGCCCAGTTCGGCGAGCGCGAAGCCGTCGTGGCGCGCCATGCCGGCCTGACGGCGTCGGCGTTCCGCTATCCCTCCGGCGTCGCGGCGCTGCGCATCGAGAACGGCGCCGGCCACCTCGTCCTGCTGCCCTGGCAAGGCCAGCAGATCTGGGACGCCGTCTTCCTCGGACGCACCCTGACCATGCGCTCGATGTTCGAGCAGCCGATGCCGACGCGAGACTATCTCGCCACTTACGGCGCGTTCTTCATCCATTGCGGCGCGGCCGCCATGGGCAATCCCGGGCCGGCCGACTCCCATCCCCTGCACGGCGAGCTGCCCAACGCCTGCTATGACAGCGCCGAGCTGATCGTCGGCCGCGACGACGCCGGCCCCTTCATGGAGCTGACCGGCGGCTGCCGCCAGACCCTGGCCTTCAGCCACGACTATGTCGCCCGGCCGCGGCTGCGGCTCCACCTGGGCGACGCGGCGGTCGAGGCCGAGATGGCGATCGAGAACCGCAAGCGCTCGCCCATGGCGCTGATGTATCTCGGGCACATCAATTTCCGCCCTGTCGACGGCGCCAACCTCGTCGACACCGTGCGCGAGGATCGCCGCGACATCGCCGTGCGTGCCGCGCCACCCGCGCCGGACGCGGCGTTCGCCTCATATCACGCCGACGTGGTCGCCGATCCCGCCCGGCACCGCCGGCTCGTGCCGGGGGCGCCGATCGAGCCGGAGCTGGTGCTGACCATGCGGGCGGCGGCCGACGCCGAAGGCTGGGCCCACGCCCTGCAGCGCCACCCCGACGGCAGTGGCGATTTCGTCAGCCACCGGCCGGCCGAATTGCCGCATGCCGTGCGCTGGATCACCCGCGGGCCGGACCAGGACGTGCTCGGCCTGGTGCTGCCCGCCACCGCTCCCCCCGACGGGCTCGCCGCAGCCACGGCCAAGGGCCAGCTCGTCACGGTGGCGCCAGGCGCCACCTTCCGCGCCCGCATGCGCTTCGGCGCCCTCGACCCCGCTTCCGCCGCCAGGCTCGAGCGGACAATCGCAACCCTGCGCGCCGGCTGACCCTTGCGCGGATCCTCGATGCAGACGGACCTCATGCCCTCGCCCCTTCCCGAATACGCCGGAACCGCCTTCACCGACATCGACTTCGATCGGCCGGGCCGGCAGGTCGGCTTCGTGATGTTCCCGCATTCGCCCCACAACGACGCCTGGGGCGTCACCCGCGTGCCGATCGCCGTGATCGCCAACGGACGCGGCCCGACGGTCGTCCTGGAGGGCGGCAACCACGGCGACGAGTACGAGGGGCCGATCGCCATCGCCGAGCTCGCCCGCACCCTCGATCCCGGTACGATCCAGGGGCGGCTCATCCTGATGCCGGCCAACAACGTCCATGCCGTCACCGCGGCCACGCGCACCTCGCCGGTCGACGGGCTCAACTTCAACCGCGTCTTTCCCGGCAACCCGCTCGGCACCATCACCGAGCAGATCGCCGCCTTCGTCGCCGAGCGCATCTTTCCGCTGGGCGACGCCTTCCTCGACCTGCATTCGGGCGGCTCCTCGCTCGACCTGCTGCCGAGCGCCATCATCGAGCCGACGGACGACCCCGACCTGCACCGGCGCAATGTCGCGGCGGTGCAGGCCTTCGACGCGCCCTATACCGTGGTGATCGGCAACCACGGCGATCCGCGCACAGCCACAGCCACGGCCTGCCGGGCCGGGCTGGTGACGGTCGGCACCGAGATGCGCGGCGCCGGGGCGGTCTCGCTCGACGCCCTGGCGATCTGCCGGCGCGGCGTGCGCAACGTCCTCGCCCATCTCGGCGTCATCGAGCCGCCGGCGGCAGAGCCTCGCCGCGGCGATCGGCCGGTGCTGGAGCTGCGCGGCGGGGGCGCCCATGCCTACGCTGCCGCCGACGGCATCTTCGAGCCGTTCCACGCCCATGGCGAGAGGGTGTCGGCCGGCGAAGTCGCCGGGCTGATCCATCGCACCTGGGACCTCGGCGCCGAGCCGGTGCCGGTGCATTACGGCATCGACGGCATCCTGTTCGGCCGGCGCCATCCCGGCCGCGTCGCACCGGGCAATTGCTGCGTCGTGGTGGCGTCGCCCTACGAGGGAGTGGTGGCATGATCACCATCGCCGACATCGAGGCCGCCCGTATCCGCATCGCCCCGCATGTGCGGCGCACTCCAGTGATGGCCGTTGCCTCGGCGCGCGAGCCGTTGCCGGCCGCCGAGGTGGTGCTGAAGCTGGAGCTGCAGCAGGTCACCGGCTCGTTCAAGGCGCGCGGAGCGATGAACCGCTTCCTCGGCGCGCCGGCGAGCGAGGTCGCCGCCGGCATCGTCACCGCCTCGGGCGGCAATCACGGCCTGGCCGTCGCCCGCACCGCCTTCGTCGCCGGCGTGCCGGCCGTCGTCTTCGTGCCGTCCGGCGTCTCGCCGGCCAAGGTCGAAAGGATGCGAAGCTGGAACGCCGACGTGCGCATCGTCGGCGAGGAATGGGCCGTTTCCAATGCGGCGGCGCACGCCCATGCGGCAGAGACCGGCGCGGCCTATTTCCATCCCTTCGCCGATCCCCTCGTGGTTGCCGGCCAGGGCACGCTCGGCCTGGAGCTGCTCGACGAGATCGAGGGTTTCGACACCCTCATCCTCGCCATCGGCGGCGGCGGCCTCGTCTCGGGCGTCGCCACGGCGATCAAGGCGCGCCGGCCGGGGATCCGCATCGTCGGCGTCGAGCCGACCGGCTCGCCGACGCTCAAGGCCAGCCTCGACGCCGGCCATCGCGTTACCCTCGCCGAGCTGACCAGCCGGGTTCCGACCATGTCCTGCCGCGCCACCGACGAGCGCATCTTCAAGATCGTGCGCGATACGGTGGCCGACATCGTGCTGGTTCCGGACGAGGCCATGGTCAGCGCCTCGCGCTGGCTCTGGCACGAGTTCGGCATCGCCGCCGACCTCGCCGGCGCCGCCTCGGTCGCGGCCCTGCGCAGCGGCCATCCGGCCTTGCGCCAGGCGGGCCGCATCTGCGCCGTGGTCTGCGGCGCCGGGCTTGAAGGGACAGTGCCATGAGGCTGATGGTGGCCGGCGCCGGTGCCTTCGGCCGGGAACACCTGACCCGCCTTGCCGGCACGGGCGGCCTCGACCTCGCCGTCGCCGACATCCGGCCGGAGGCGGCCGCCACCGCGGCGGCGCGGTTCGGCCTTGCCGACCATGACGCGGATGCTTCGGCCCTGCTCCGGCGCTTCGCCCCGGACGGCGTCGTCGTCGCCACTCCCGCCGCGGCCCATGCGGAGCTCGCGACCGAGGCGCTCGGGCGCGGCATCCCGGTGCTGGTGGAAAAGCCCGTCGCTCCCACCGCGGCCGAGGCGCTGGCGCTGGCCGAAGCTGCGGCAGCGAGCCGCGCCTTCCTGCTGCCCGGCCATGTCCTGCGCTTCTGCGCCCAGCACCGGACTGCGGCCGACCTCCTCCGCGCCGGTGCGGTCGGTACGCTGGTCGGCGTCGTCTCGCGGCGCTACCGCGACGAAGACCATGCCCGGCGCTATCCCGACATCGATCCCGTGCTGATGACGTTGATCCACGACATCGATCTCGCCCTCTGGTTCGACGGCGGCGAGGCCGTCCGCGCCAGCGCCAGCCGGTTGCCGCGGGCGAGCAGCCGCTCCGTCACCAGCGCACGGCTGGAAAGCTCGACCGGCGCGGTCTGGCACCTCGTCACCGGCTGGATCCATCCGGCCGGGTCGGTGCCGGCCGATCGGGTCGAGCTGGTCGGCACCGAAGGCAGCATCGAGTTCGAGGCCGGCGGCCCGATCCTGGTGCATGGACGGCAGCCGCGGCGCATCGAGCCGCCGGCGGACGACGATCCGCTGCGCAACGAGCTCGACGGCTTTCTGGCCGGCATCCGGGCCGGCCGCTGCCTGGCGCCGGTCACGCCGAGCGATGCGGTGAACGGCCTCGTCGCCGCCGAGATGATCCTTGCCAGCCTGCACGGCGCCGCGACGCCATGACCGGCATCGCCGATGCCCATCTTCATCTCTTCCGCCACGGCTATCGCGCCGGCGCTTCGCCGCCGGGCGAGGCGTCGGAGGTGGACGCCTACGAGGCGCTGCGGATCCGGCACGGCGTCGAGGCCGGCCTGGTGATCGGCTATGAGGCCGACGGCATGGATCCCGCCAACAACGCCTATCTCCGCTCCCTGGCGAAGAGCCGCCCCTGGATGGCGACGCTGGCCTATGTCGACGCGATGCCCGCTCCGGAGCCGGAGCGGATCGAGGCCCTGCTCGATGCCGGCCATCTCGGCCTGGCGGTCTACCTGCCCGACGCCGCGGCCGGGCTCGGGCTCGGTTCCTGGCCGCCGGCGATCTGGGACCGGTTCAACCGCCGCCGCGCCGTCCTGTCGCTGAACGCGCGGCCGGAGGCGACGGCCGTGCTGGAGCCGGTGGTGGCGGCGGCGGCCGGCTGCGCCGTGCTGTTCTCGCATCTCGGCCTGCCCGGCCGCCACGCGACCGTGCCGTCGGCGACAGAGGCGGCGGAGCGGCTGGACCCGCTGCTGCGGCTGGCCCGGCACGGCCATTCAGGCGTCAAGCTCTCAGGCCTCTATGCGGTCGATCCGGCCTACCCGCATGCGGCTGCCGCTCCCTTCGTCGCCCTGCTGCTCGACCGCTTCGGCCCCGGCCGCTGCCATTGGGGCTCGGATTTCAGTCCTGCCCTGGAGCATGTGCCGTTTGCCCGCACCTTTCCCGCCGGTCCTCTGCCGGGGCTGACGCGGGAGGAGCACGCCGGCGTCATGGGCGGCGCGCTGCTGGCGCTCGTCCGGCGGGCAAGGGGCAGCTGAGGCGAAGCCTCGCTCTCCGGCAAGGCGTCAGGCGGTGCCCCGGGAGCGGAGGCTGCGCCGCGGCGTCGACGAAGGGATGACCCCCGGGGGAAGGAGCGACGGCTCGCCGGCCGGAGGACGCGGCAGGCGCGCCTGCGGCTCATGCAGCTGCGACCATGAGGGCTTGCGCGCGGCCTCGCTCCTCCTGATCCAGCGGCCGCTTTGCGCGGGCTTCGAGGTCGAAGCGCACCGTCACCGTACGCATGGTCGCGTGGAGAACGTCATCCAGCGTGCCCCGCAGCTCGTGGACATAGGTGATCGACGAGGTGCCGATCGCCTCCATCCGGCTGGTCACGGTCACCAGCTTTCCGACAGGCGTCTCGTGCTTGTATTCGATCTCCATCCGGACGTCCGCCCAGCCGAGAGACGGGCTCGCATCCCTGCCACCCACCCGCCCGAGAATCTGGAAGCCCGCGTCGTCGAACATCGCGACGTAGTGGCGAACGTTGAGATGGCCCATGGCGTCGCACATCCAGGGATGCACGACGCCCGCGAAGGTGATGACGCCCGTCAAAACGCCACCTCGTTGCCGCCCTTCAGCTGAAGCAGGTCGCGGGTCTCGTCCGGCGAGGCGATCTCGAGCGACAGCTCCGTCAGGATGCGCCTGATCTTCGCCACCTGCTCGGCGTTGCTCCTGGCCAGGGTGCCCTTGCCCAGGTACAGGCTGTCCTCCAGCCCGACGCGCACGTTTCCGCCCATGACGGCGCCCATGGTGCACAGGCCCATCTGATGCTTGCCGGCGGCGAGGACCGACCACAGATAATCCTTGCCGAAGAGCCGGTCCGCGGTCCTGCGCATGTGAAGCATGTCCTCGGGGTCGGCGCCGATGCCGCCGAGCAGGCCGAAGATGGTCTGCACGAAGAGCGGCGGCTTGAGAAGCTTGCGGTCCAGGAAATGGGCCAGCGTATAGAGGTGGCTGACGTCGTAGCATTCGAATTCGAACTTCGTGCCGTAGGCTTGGCCAACCTCGACGATGATGCGTTCGATCTGTTCGAAGGTGTTGGAGACGATGCCTTTCTTGGTATCCTCCAGGTAGCTCTTCTCCCAGTCGAACTTCCAGTCTCGATATTTGGGGACGATGTGGCTGAGCACGAAGTTCATCGACCCCATGTTGAGCGAGCAGAGCTCCGGCTTGGCCGCATGCGCGGCCTCGAGCCGCTCCTCCAGGCTCATCTTCAGGCCGCCGCCGGTGGTGATGTTCATCACCGCGTTGGTCTGCTGTTTGATGCGCGGCAGGAAATCCATGAACAGCCGTGGATCCGGCGACGGCTTGCCCGTCTCCGGATCGCGGGCATGCAGATGGATGACCGACGCACCGGCTTCGGCGGCGCCGACCGCGGCGTCGATGATCTCGTTCGGTGTGACCGGCACATAGGGGCTCATCGTCGGCGTGTGGATCGACCCCGTCACCGCGCAGGTGATGATGACCTTCGAACTCTTTTGCATGCTTCCCCCCAACCTTGTTCGCTTTTGCTATGGATGAAACGCCAGACAGTCGCGCGCACGCCAGCCGATGCGGACCTCGGCTCCGGGTTCCGGCGCGGCGGTGGCGGCGTCATTGGCGATCTTGATGACGAAGGACTGCTCCGATGCGGTCGTCGCGATCAGGCGCAGATGGTCGCCCACATAGATGCGCTGGCGGATCGTCGCCGGCATCACGTTGCCGGCACCGTGGGTGTGCGCAACGAGCGCGACGCGCTCGGGCCTGACCGACAGCACGACCGCATCTCCCGGCGCGCAGCCGGAGGGCGGCGCGACCGCGCGGACGCGTTCGCCGGACCGCTCCAGCGCGACGGTCGCCAGTCCATCGGCGTCCAGCCGGTCGACGGTGCCCGCCAGCCTGTTGTTTTCGCCGATGAAGCCGGCGACGAAGACGGTTTCCGGCCTCTCATAGAGGTCCGACGGCGTCGACAGCTGCTCGACACGGCCCGCATTGAAGACCGCGATCCGGTCCGACATGGTCAGCGCTTCGGTCTGGTCGTGCGTCACATAGACGAAGGTGACGCCGAGCCGCGCATGAATGTCCTTGATCTCGAACTGCATCTGTTCGCGGAGCTGCTTGTCGAGCGCTCCGAGAGGTTCGTCCATCAGCACCAGCCGGGGTTCGAAGATCAGGGCCCGGGCCACGGCGATGCGCTGCTGCTGCCCTCCCGAGAGCTGATCCGGCCGCCGCCCGGCGACGTTCGGCAGGCGCACCATGTCGAGCACGCCGCGTACCTTCCTGGCGATCTCGTCCTTGCTCAGGCCGCGCACCTCGAGCGGAAACGCCAGGTTTTCGGCGACGGTCATGTGCGGGAACAGCGCGTAGTTCTGGAAGACCATGCCGATGCCGCGGCGGTTGGCCGCCACATGATCGACCCGCCGGCCGTCGATGAGGATCTCGCCTTCGGTCGGCTGCTCGAACCCGGCCAGCATCATGAGCGCGGTCGTCTTGCCCGAGCCGGACGGGCCCAGCAGGGTCAGGAACTCTCCGTGCAGGACATCGAGATCGAGCTGCGAGACGGCGCGCACCGTATCCCCGTAGCGCTTGCCGACATTCTGGAAGCGGACATGAACGGGCGGCGTCATTGCGCGGCCGTCCGGGGCGAGGCGCGGCGGCGGGATCGGGGCCTCGGTCCGGGATTCGGGCGCGCCGCGGACGCGGCGCGCAGGATGATGTCCGCGGCATCGCTGAGATCCGCGACCAAGGCTTCGCGCGTGGCCGGCCCGTCGCCGCGGCGCAGGCCGTCTATGATCGCGAGGTGATGATGCAGGCCGAGGCCGAGCGTCCCTTCCGAGCGCACGATGGTCAACCACGGCCCTGCACGCAGCCAGAGCTTCTCGATCACCTGCGAGAGCGTGGGAGACCGCGCGGCGCGATAGATGGCGAAGTGGAAGCTGCGGTTGAGCGCGAAATAGCCGTTGAGGCCGCCGATCACCGTGCTTTCCCCCATGCGCGCGTTGAGCCTGACGAGGGTCTCG
This sequence comes from Labrys sp. Lb11, assembly GCF_057554225.1. NCBI lineage: Bacteria > Pseudomonadati > Pseudomonadota > Alphaproteobacteria > Hyphomicrobiales > Xanthobacteraceae > Labrys > Labrys sp. Lb11. Next base: position 857,327 of record NZ_BAAJOT010000003.1, on the reverse strand, counting down.
ATCTCCGCTTGGCTGATTGTGCCCGCCGCCCATTCGGCCGCGGTGCCTTCGATCGTGCGGCGCACCCTGACCAGGTCGGTGATGCTCTCCACCGTGACCTCGGGGACGATCACGCCGCGATTGGGATGGTCGAACAGGGCCTCGTCGCTCACCAATTGGCGAAACGCCTCGCGAACGGGCATGGCACTGGTGTGGAAATGCTCGGCGATCTGCCGCACCACCAGCCGCTGGCCGGGCAGGAATTCGCCGTTCATCAGCGCTTCCTTCAGGCCGGCATGCACGCGCACATGCGCCGTCCCCGCTCCCCCGTCCGGCTGTCGACCGGCCATCAGGCGAACCTGGGCGGCAGGACATGCCGATTGACGGTGAGAAAGTCCTCGAACGCGGCGACGAAACCCTCGAGTTCCGCGTCGCCGAAGGGTAGGGACAGCGCCAGCATGCCGCGCGGCGTGACGTAGAACCCGCGCAGGATCATCTCGACATGCCAGAGCGCGATGCAGGACGGGTCGGCCTGGTCGAGCGGTGCCGGCGTGTTCACCGGTCTCTTGACGAAATGCAGGTTCATCAGCGAGCCGCGGCCCAGAACGATCCCTTCGACCCCGTGGGCTTCGAGCGCCGCATTCATCCGTTCGCGCAGGCGGTCGCCCCGCGCATTGATGGCGCGGCTCGCGTCCTCGGTCAGCACCTGCGTCAGGCCGGCGAAGCCTGCCGCCATGCTCAGGACGTTGTTGTTGAACGTGCCGCCATGGCTGAAGGCGTTGGCCGAGCCGGGGGCGAACCTGTCGATCAGGTCGGCGCGGCCGCCGAAGCCGCCGAAGCTCGCGCCGCCGCCGAGATACTTGCCGAGAGTGACAAGGTCCGGGTTGATGCCGTGCGCGCCGTGCAGGCCGCGGTAGTGCAGGCGCGACGTCATCACTTCGTCGAAGATCAGCAGGGCGCCGGTCTCCCGCGTCGTTTCGCGTAGCGCGGACAGAAACGCCCGGTCCGCCGGAATGCAGCCCCCGCCGCCCATCATGGGCTCCAGGATGACGGCCGCCAGGTCGGCCGCATGCTCCCTGATGAGGGCGACGGTGCCTTCGATGTCGTTGTAGTCGCCGAACATGAAGGGGAAAGGCAGGTTGAGCGGCGAGCCGCCATGCGCGAAGGTCAGGACCCCGCCATGATAGCCCTCCCGGAAAGCCAGGATCTTCGGCTTGCCGGTTATGGCCCGCGCCGCCGAGATCGCCATGATGTTGGCCTCGGTGCCGGAATTGCAGAAGCGCACCCGCTCGATGGCCGGAAAGCGGTCGACGATGGCCTCTGCCAGCCGGGCTTCGTACCGGTTCGGCGCGCCGAGCAGGATGCCGCCGCCGATGACCTCGATCAACGCGTCCGCGATCGTCTTGTCGGAGTGGCCATAGAAACCGGCGGAGTATTCCGAGACCAGGTCCACATAGCTGTGGCCGTCCAGGTCCGTGACCCGGCATCCGCTGCCCGAGACCAGCGCGATCGGAAAGGGCTGGTACCACAGGACCGCCCGGGTGTTGCCGCCCGGCAGCGACGAGGCAGCGGCCTCGTGGCGCGCCAGGCTCTTCGGGTTCGCGTCGGTGAAGCGTTGTCGGGATTCCGCCAGGACGGCGTCGAGACTGGCGTTGCGGCGCGGCGGCATGGCACCCTTGGACATTCGATCAAATCCGATGGGAAAATTCGATATTTTGGATCCTATAGCGATTTCATGTTGCATCTCAAGAGGTTTTGATATTGAAATTTGATCAAATCAATAAAGCTGAAGAGGGGAATGGCAATGACGAGCGTGTTGAGGACGGCCTCCGTGGCGGCCCTGGCCCTGGCTGCCTGCATGTGCGCGGCCCATGCCGCCGACCCGATCACCGTGGTCGGGTGGGGCGGAACCTGGGACAAGGCCTACAAGGATGGCGTGTGGGACAGGTACACCGCGCAGACCGGGGTGCCGATCGTCCAGGAGGAATGGGGCGGGGAGATCGCCAAGGTCCGTGCGCAGGTGCAGGCCGGCAACATCACCTATGACGTCGTCTCGACCGAGGCGCCCGGCATGGAGGTCGGCTGCGCCGAAGGGCTCTTCGTTCCGCTCGCGCCGGACATCACCGGCGACCCTGCCGGCTACCTGCCCGGCACGCTGCATGCGTGCGGCGTTGCGTCCGACACGTGGGCGACGGTCCTCGCCTACAACAAGAATGCCGTGAAGGAGGCGCCGAAGAGCTGGGCCGACTTCTGGAACGTCGAGAAGATCCCGGGCAAGCGCGGCGTCTACGCCCAGGCGCAGTTTACTCTCGAGAACGCGCTGATGGCGGACGGCGTCAAGCCGGAGGACATGTACAAGGTCCTGCGCACGCCCGAGGGCGTCGACCGCGCTTTCGCCATGCTCGACAAGCTGAAGCCCAACATCGTCTGGTGGTCGACCACGACGCAGGGCATCCAGAACCTCGACAGCGGCGAGGTGGTGATGAGCGATGCCTTCAACGCCCGCATCACCAACGAGGCGATCCACGAGAAGAAGCCGTATGAGATCGTCTGGGATGCGGGCTTCTTCTATGGCACCGACTTCTGGGCGGTCGTGAAAGGCGCGCCGCACGAGAAGGAGGCTCTCCAGCTCCTGAAGTGGTTCTCGGTCGCCGAGAACCAGGCCGGCTTCTCCAAGCTCTATGCCTACGGCACCGGCCTCAAGGACGCGGCCGCTCTGGTCCCGGCGGACTGGAAGAACAACCTGCCGACAGCGCCGGAGCACCTGAGCCACGGCATGGCCTACGACAACGATTTCTGGACCGAGAACAAGGAAGCGCTCGAGGAACGGTTCAAGGCCTGGCAAGCCAAGTGAGGCGGCGGATGCCGGCCGATGCCATGCCGGCCGATGCCATGCCGGCGCGGCGCCGCCGGCGGAGCGCGGGATACGCTCTGCTGGCGGTTCCGGCCGTCGTCTTCGCGCTCGTGGTCTTCCTTTGGCCGGTCGGGCGTTTCCTGACGCTCGGCGTCGACAATTCCGAGATCGTCCAAAGCCTGCCCCGGACGGTCGCGGCGCTTGCCGACCGGGGCCGGGGGGCGGACCTTCCCGACGAGCCGGTCTTCGCCGCGCTCGTCGACGACCTGGCCGAGGCCAAGCGCGCCGGGCGGGACGGCGTGCTGGCGCAATTGATCAACCAGCGCATCGTCGGCACGCGCTTTCTCATCATCAAGACGGCAAAGGACGCGGCCGAGGGCCGGTTCGCCACGCACCCGGTCAAGGAGGCGCTGCTGGCCCGCCAGCCCGGGTGGGGCAACACCGCACTCTGGCGCCAGATCGCCAGCCAGCGGCAGGCCTATACGGACTACTACCTGCTGGCGAGCCTGGATTTGCGGCGCGCGGAGGGCGGCGGGATCGAGCCTGCGCCGCCCGACAAGGCGATCTTCCTCGGCGTGCTGCTGCGAACCATCTGGATCAGCGCGGTCGTGACCATGCTTTGCGCCGTGCTCTCCCTGCCGCTGGCGCAGGCGATCGTCAGCGCTCCGCCGGCCTGGTCGCGGGTCATGTTCGCCCTCGTCCTCTTTCCGCTCTGGACATCGCTCCTCGTCCGCACGGTGATCTGGATCATCGTGCTGCAGAAGAACGGGCCGGTGAACGCGACGCTGCTCACCCTGGGGCTGGTGTCCCAGCCTCTCGATCTCGTCTACACCCGCTTCTCGCTCTATGTGGCGATGGTGCAGGTCCTGCTGCCGATGATGGTGCTGTCCGTGGTCTCGATCATGCGCCGGGTGCCGCCGACCTACATGCGGGCGGCGCTGTCGCTGGGGGCTCCCTGGCACACGGCCTGGCGGCGGGTGCAGTTACCGCTTATCCTGCCCGGCATCCTGTCCGGCGCCGCGATCGTGTTCGTCTTCGCGCTCGGATACTATATCACGCCCACCCTCGTCGGAGGCCCCGGCGACCAGATGGTGTCGAGCTACATCGCCTTCTACACCAACAATACGCTGAACTGGGGCATGGGCGCCGCGCTCTCGCTGCAGCTCCTGATGATCCTCGCGCTGTTCGCATTCCTCTATTGGACGGCCGGCGCGCTCTTCCGGTCAAGATCCAGGCGTCCGACATGACGGCCGACCGCATCCGCAGCCGGCTGATGTACGCCTACGCCCTGGCGTTGCTTGCCTTCATCATCGGACCCCTGCTGATCGTCGTGCCGATGTCGCTCACCAGCAGCAACGCGCTGGCCTTCCCGACGCCGGGCTGGTCGCTGCGATGGTATGCGGAACTCTGGATCGACCGTCGCTGGCCGAATGCCCTCTGGAATTCGCTGGTCATCGGCCTGGCCACGACCGCGCTGTCCTGCGGGCTCGGCGTGCCGGCGGCGATCGCGCTGGCATGGGGACGGTTTCCGGGCAAGCGCCTGATCTTCGCCGTCATCGCGGCGCCGCTGGTGGTGCCGGTCATCATCGTCGGGGTGGCCGCCTTTTCGTTCTTCGCCACGATCGGGCTCGTCGGCAGCAAGCTTTCCATCATCTTCACCCATACGGCGATGGCGGTCCCCGTCGTGGTCACCACGGTGGTCGCGAGCCTGTCCACCTTCGATCGGACGCTGGTCCGCGCCGCCGCGTCCCTCGGCGCCGGCCGCGCGCGCATTTTCCGCAAGGTCGTGCTTCCCCTGATCGCGCCGGGCATCGTCACCGGCGCCATCATCGCCTTCATCATCTCCTTCGACGAGGTCGTGGTCGCCAGCTTCCTGTCGACCGGCAGCGAACGCACCCTTCCGCGCATGATCTTCTCGGGCGTGCGTGAATCGATCAGCCCCGCGATCGCGGCGGTCGCGGTGCTGCTGATCATCTTTTCCGCCGTGCTTCTGACGCTGATGGCGGCTTTGCATGTCCGCAGCCAGCGTTTGCGATCGAAGGCAGCCTCATGAAGCTCGTCCCCTCCGTGCAGCAATTCCATGGCGAGATGACCGTCTGGCGCCGCCACCTTCACGCAAATCCGGAACTCGGGTTCGAGGAGCACGAGACGGCCCGCTTCGTCGCGGACAAGCTCCGATCCTGGGGCCTCGACGTCACGGCCGGCATCGGCAGGACCGGCGTCGTCGGCACCTTGCGGGGGCGCCTCGGGTCCGGCGCCGCGATCGGGCTGCGCGCCGACATGGACGCGCTGCCCATGATCGAGGCGCGCAACCTCCCGCACGCTTCGCGCGTGCCGGGGAAGATGCACGGCTGCGGCCACGACGGCCACACCGCGATGCTGCTGGGCGCCGCCGCGGCCCTCTCCCGGTCGCCGGACTTTGCCGGCACCGTGCATTTCATCTTCCAGCCGGCGGAGGAGGGATTGGGCGGCGCCACGGCCATGCTGGAGGACGGGCTTTTCCAGCGGTTTGCGTGCGACGAAGTGTATGCCCTGCACAATGTCGAGCGACCGGTCGGAACCGTCGCGGTGCATCGTCGCGTGGTGGCCGCCGCGGCCGACCGCTTCGAGATCGCCATCAAGGGGCGCGGCGGCCACGCGGCCATGCCCCACCTTGCCATCGATCCCATTCCGATTGCCGCACGCATCCTGCTCGCCATCGAGGCGCTGCCCGGCCGGCTGACGAATGTGCACGAGCCGGCGATCGTCACGACCGGCAGCTTCAAGGCAGGCGACGCATTCAACACCATCCCGGATGTCGCGACGATCACCGGCACGGTCCGAACCTTCTCCGTGCAGGTGCAGCGGCAGATCGAGGCGGCGGTCCGGGCGATCGCCTCGGCCGAAGCCCAGTGTCGCGGCGCCACGGCCGAGATCGTCTATGAGCGGCCTTTCGCGCCGACCGTCAACACGCCCGCGCAGGCGGATATCCTGGCGGATGTGGCCAGACAGGTCGTGGGAGAGGACAATGTCGTCGTCGATCCACCGCCCGAGATGGGGTCGGAAGACTTCTGCTACATGCTCGAACGGCGGCCCGGCTGCTATTTCCTGCTTGGCCAGGCCGACGACGATCACGCCGCGGCGGCGCACGACACCAATTACGATTTCAACGACGCGATCCTGCCGATCGGCGCCAGCATCTGGGTCCGCCTGATCGAGCGACGGCTCGCTGCGGACAAGGGGCGATGAAGCCGGCGTAGAGCGGCCGAAGCGGTCGGCCGGCCTTCGCCTCGAACCACGCCGGAGAACATGCCGACGTCACGGGCGGCGCGCCTCCGACGCCGGGGCGGCGGCTTGGGGCGGCGGCCCGAAGCCGGCCATCCCGGACGCAATGCCGTCGCCGCCGGATCGACGGCGCGTGGACATTGGTCCACCGGCATGCCGATGCGGCCGGGCCGGCGTGACGCGCTCGACCGCGGCCGGGAGAGGCCGGGCTCCCGGGCCTCAGTCCGCCGAGAACTGGATCGCCATCACATGGTTGTAGATGGCCTCGGATTCGAGGCGGGTCGTCGGGAAATGCGAGAAGTTCGGCGAGTCCGGGAATTTCTGCGTCTCGAAGGTCAGGCCGGCATAGGCGCTGTAGGGCTTGTCGCCCTTGCCGATCATGCGCTCGTTGATGTAGCCGCCGGTGTAGACATGAACGCCCGGCTCGGTGGAGTGCAGGACCAGGCGCCGGCCGCTTGCCGGGTCGCGTAGCGTCGCCACCGGCCTGAGGCCGGGGCCGAAGCCGCGCAGCACCCAGTTGTGGTCGTAGCCGCCGCCGACGAGGTCGGCGACGCCGGCATTGGGCACGGCCAGGAGATCGGTGCCGATCGGCTTGGCGCTCCGGAAGTCGAACGGCGTTCCGGCCACGGCGAGGATTTCGCCGGTTGCCAGAAGGGCTTCCCCGACCGGGGTGTAGAAGTCGGCGTCGATCCGCAACTCGTGATCGACGACGCTGCCGGAATCGTGCCCGGCCATGTTCCAGTACGAATGGTGGACCATGTTGAGAATGGTCAGCTCGGTGGTGATTCCCGACATGGCGATGATCAACCGGTCATCATCGGTCAGGGTGTATTTCGCCTTGATGACGAGCTCCCCGGAAAAGCCTTCGTCTCCGGCGCGGGACACATGGGTGAAGGTGACGGAATTGCCGGCATCGTCCGCTACCGCATCCCAGATATACTTGTCGAATCCTTTGCGGCCGCCATGCAGGTGGTTGCCGGCCTCGTTGATGCCGACCTGGAATGCCTTGTCGTCCAGCGTGAACCGCCCCTGCCGGATGCGGTTGCCGTAGCGACCGCAAGTGGCACCGAGATAGTGATCGGTCGTGGCATAGGCGGCCACGTCGTCGAAGCCGAGGACGACGTCCGCCGGCGTGCCGGATTTGTCGGGAACGATCATCGAGGTCAGCCGTGCGCCGAACGTGATCACGCGCGCGGTGAGGCCGTTCCGATTGGTGATGGTGTAGCGATCGACTGCGCGGTCGTCGAGGAAGCCGAAGACGTCTTTCGAGATGGGCATGGTGCGTCCCCCCTATCTGCCTGGATTCAGTGTGGATCGGCGCCCGGACGGCGGCAGGCCGCCTGGTGCGTGGAAGGGGCCCGTCTCATGCCATCCCCTCGTCGCGATCCGACTTCAGGGGCGACTGGCTGAAGACCGCCACCAGGGGATACAGAACGCCGATGCAGGTGAAGATGGCGTTGACGGAGGGGGAACCCGAATCGCATCCGGTTCCGGACATGGGCCGGAAGCGTCGGACCGGCGCCGGCGAGGAAAACACGCACCATGACCTCGCCGGCCATCACGGGCCGCGGCCGAGGCCGGAAACCGCGGCCGCAACCGCTGCGTCAGGCCTTGGCCGCCAGGGCCGTGACCTCCACGCGCATGCCCTCGACCGCAAGGGCCGCGACGCCGACGGCGCAGCGCACGGGGTAGGGCTTCTTGAAGTAGCTGGTGTACACGGCATTGAAGGCCGGGCGGTCGGCCATGTCGGTGAGATAGATCGTCAGGTGCAGCACGCGGTCCATCGAGCTGCCGGCGCGCTCCAGCGCCGTCTTGAGGCTGCGCAGCGTCGCCTCGCTCTGGGCGGTGATGTCGCCGAGCTCGATGGTGCCGTCCTCGAGCGAGGGGATCTGCGTCGAGACGAGCAGGTCGCCGTGGCCGGCGACGTCGGAGGACAGGGAGGCCGGATCGGGATCGGGGATGAAGACGGGCTGGCTGGACATGGAAAAGTCTCCGTTTCAGGTGGATCGGGTCGGGGAGAGGGCCTGCAGCGCTTCCGGGCTGGCCTCGCCGGCCATCATCTCGGCAACCAGGCTGCCGGTGGCCGGGCCGAGGCTGAAGCCGAGCATGTTGTGGCCGGCGGCGATGAAGGTGGCGGTCCGTCCGGGAACGGGGCCGATATAGGGAGCGCCGTCCGGGGTCATCGGCCGCGGGGCCACCCATTGCTGGCTCGCCGTGGTCCAGTCGATGGCGCCGAGATAGGGCTCGGTGGCGGCCCGGATCGCCGCGATGCGGTGCGGGTTGAGGCGGTCATAGCTGCCGTCGAACTCCATGGTGCCGGACAGCCGCAACCTGCCGCCGCCGAGCGGGGTCACGCCCGCATGGGCGTCGACGAAGGCCATGGCCCGCTGCGGCATCGTATCCGGCGCGACGGAGAAGCTGTAGCCCTTCCCCGGCACCAGCGATAGCTTGAGGCCGAGCCGCCCCGCAAGCTCGCGCGACCAGGCGCCCATGGCGATCAGGCACTTGTCGGCCTTGACCTCGCCGGCATCGGTGATGACGCGCACGCCGCCCCGATCCTCGACGACGTCGAGGACCCGCGTCTCCTCCCGCGCCTCGACGCCGCGGCTGCGCAGCGAGGCGATCAGTTCGTCGACCACCACCGAAGGGTTGGCATAGGCCTCCCCCCGCTGCACGAAGCCGAACCGGGCGGCCCGTCCGAGGGCCGGCTCGAAGTCCCTGAGGTCGTCGGGGCCCATCAGCGGGCCGGGCGGCGGACCGAGGCCCCGGGCGGCGAGCATGCCGAGCATGGCATAGTCCTCCTCCGCCGAGGACCGCGCGCCGAAGACGCGCAGGATGCCGCTTTCCGACACGCCCGTGGCGATGCCCGCATCCTTCAACTCGCGATAGAGCCCCTGCGTGCGCCGGTTCAGCACGTCGAGGCGCGCCACGCCGGCCCGGAAGGCCTCGGCGGTGCAGTTGCGGGCGAAGCGCAGGAGGAAGCCGAGATTGCCGGGCAGCGACGACGGCTTCACGAAGAACGGGCTGGTGCGCGAGAACAGGGCGCGCAGCGTGTGCGAGACCACGCCGGGCGCCGCCAGGGGCGTGGACTCCGTCCACACCACCAGGCCGCCATTGCCGCGCGCGGCGCCCGACCCGAGCTGCCGACGCTCGACGATGACCACTTCGGCGCCGCGCAGCATCAGGTAGTGCGCGCTGAACAGGCCGACCAGGCCGCCGCCGAGGATGGCGACGCGCTGGCCGTTGAGACTATCGGACATCGGAATGCTGCTTTCCCAGGAACGCGGCCGTGCGCGGGTCGGAGGGACGGGCGAGGACTTCCTTCGCCGGCCCCTGCTCGATGATGCGGCCGCCGGCGAGCACGACCACCCGGTCGGCGACGTCGCGCGCGAATCCCATTTCGTGGGTGACGACCAGCATGGTCATGCCGGTATCGGCGAGGCGGCGCATCACGCCCAGCACCTCGCCGACGAGCTGCGGGTCGAGCGCCGAGGTCGGCTCGTCGAACAGGATCAGCTTGGGCTTCATGGCCAGGGCCCGGGCGATCGCCACGCGCTGCTGCTGGCCGCCGGAGAGCTGCCGGGGATAGCTCGTCCCCCGGCCCGCGAGGCCCACCGTTTCCAGCAGGGCCTCGGCCTCGGCCCGGGCCTCCCGCTTCGGCACGCCGAGCACGCGCTGCGGACCGAGCATGATGTTCTCGGCCGCGGTGAGATGGGCGAACAGGTTGAAGTTCTGGAAGACCATGGCCGTCTGGCGCCGGGCGGCGCAGAGCGGGCCCTCCTTGAGCTCGTACAGCTTGCCGCCGCGCTCCTCATAGCCGACGAGGACGCCGTCCACGTAGATGCGGCCCGCGTCGATGCGTTCGAGACGGTTGATGCAGCGCAGGAAGGTCGACTTGCCGGAGCCGGAGGGCCCGAGCAGGCAGATGACCTCGCCCTTCTCCACGGAAAGGGAGATGTCGTTCAGGACGGTGACGGACCCGAACGTCTTGTGCACATGGTCGGCGCGCAGCAGGGGCATCAGTGGGCTCCCGCGTCGTGGGGCCCGCGTCGTCCGTCGCCGAGCAGCATGGCGAGGAACCGGCTGCGAGCCGACTGGCTCCGCCGGGCGCCGCGCTCGAAGGCGCGCTCGAGATAGCCCTGGGCGATGGTCGCGACGGTGGTCATGATCAGGTACCAGATGCTGGCCACGATCAGGAGTTCGATCGTCAGGAAGTTCATGGCGTAGATCTGCTGGACCGAGGTCAGCAGCTCCTGCGCGGAGATCACCGAGACGAGCGACGTGCTCTTCAGCATGCCGATGAACTCGTTGCCGGTCGGCGGGATGATGGTGCGGACGGCCTGGGGCAGGATCACGTAGCGCATCGCCTGGGCATGGGTCAGGCCGATGGAGGTCGCGGCCTCGGACTGGCCGCGGTCGATGGAGATGATGCCGGAGCGAACGATCTCCGACATGTAGGCCGCCTCGTTCAGCCCGAGCGCGACCACGGCCGCCACCATCGGCGTGATCACGGCATTGGTCGAGACCTCGAAGCCGATGCCCGTGCCCGGGATGCCGAGCGCGATCGTCGGGAAGACCAGGCTGACGTTGAACCAGAAGATGATCTGGATCAGGGCGGGCGTGCCGCGGAACAGCCAGATATAGGCGCCGGCCACGGCCTTGAGCACCGGGTTCGGCGACATGGACATCGTCGCCAGGAGGACGCCGCCGACGATGCCGATCGACTGGGCGACGATGGTCAGGACGATGGTCAGCCACAGGCCGTTCAGCACGCTGGCGGCGGTGAAGTAGCTGGCGACCGCCGACCACTCGATGTGCGGGGAGGCGGCGAAGGCACGGACCACGAGCGCGACCAGCACCAGGCAGACCGCGCCCGAAATCCACCGCCCGGGATACCGGGCGGGGATGGCGTTGATCGGGAGAACCGGCGCGTCGGGGGCCGACCCCGGCGTCCGGCTCGGCGCGGGGGCCGCCGTCATTCCATCGAGCCCTTCTCGCCGCCTCCGTTGATGGCTGCGGCGGGGATGGCCATGTCGGAGACGCCGTACTTCTTCAGGATGGCGGCATAGGTGCCGTCGGCCATCACGTCGCCGAGGGCGGCGGCGATGGCTTCGGTCAACGGCCGGTTGGGCTTGGCGACGACGAAGCCGTAGACCGCCTTCGACGTCTGGAAGTCCGGCAGCACGTTGCGGTAGACGGTGCGGCCCTTCTCGGTCGAGGCTTCGTAGCCGGCCGAGATGGAATCCATGGCATAGGCGTCGATGCGCTGGCTGCGCACCGCCAGGAGCCCGGCATTGTCCTCCGGGAAGAGGCTCGGCGCAGGCGTCGCCTTGCCTTCGGCGGAGCACTTCGTGGCCAGGAGGCCGACCATGCGCGAGGCGTCGGTGCCCTTGGAGGCGCCCAGCCGCTTGCCGCACAGGTCCTTGTTGGCCTTGTAGTCGGTGGTGTCGGCCTTGGCGACGACCACGGAGACGCCGGTGGCCATGTAGTCGACGAAGTCGGCCTGCTTCTGCCGTTCGACGAAGTCGCCGACCGAGGCGGCGATCACCTCGAAGCGGCCGCTGTTCAGGGCGGGGATGAGGCCGTCCCAGTTCATGTTGACGAAGTCGGTCTTCAGCCCGAGGCGGGCGGCGACGGCGTTGATGAGATCGACGTCGACGCCGGTCAGCGTCTTGCCGTCCTCCTCGAAGAACTCCATCGGCGCGTAGGGCAGGTTGGTGCCGACCCGCAGCACGCCGCTCTTGCGGATGGCCTCGGGCACCTTGCCCGCTGCTTCCGCATTGACCGCGGCCTCGGCCGCCGAAGCCGTACCGGCACCGAGGCACAGCCCGCCGGCGATCATCGCCGCCAGCGCAAGGCCGCGGCCGTCGATCCTGAATTTCCGCATCCATTCCTCCCTGGATTGCCGATCGTTCGTGACGCGTTCCGCTCCGGCCCGCCTTCCGTCTGCGACGGGAGGGGAGCGCTGGTCGCACCGACGTCCGGGCACAGCCGGACCGTCACCGAGCTTCCGATCATCGTCTGTTTGTCTGATTTTATAGTCGACTGTAAAAATTCTGCAAGCCCCTCCGGACGAGCCGTGCGGCTCCGGGAGCCAGGAGGGAGGAGCTGTCGTCGGGCGCGCGGCGGACTGCGGGGGAGCGTCCCGCTGCCGCGACCGTCTTCACGATGCCAGCGCAAGATATCCGGTGACTGTCAGGATCGAAGCGATCGTGGACAGGAGCACGACATCGGAGGTGACTTTCGCCTCGCGCCGGTAGAACTCGGCCAGCATGAACGGGCCTGTTCCGGTCGGCAGAGCCGCGAGGAGCACGGCGGTGTTGGCCAAGGCCGGCGGCAAGGCGAGGGCCCAGGCCAGGACCCAGGTGACGAGCGGATGCAGGACGAGCTTGGAGCCGACGAGTTGTACCGTCGACCCGAGGTCCCCCGCCGCGGCCTCCCGCTTCTCGGCCAGGAACAGCCCGAGGGCCACCAGCGCGCAGGGCGAGGCGGCACCGCCGAGCAGCCTGAGGAAAGTCTCGGCGGGCGCCGGCAGGCCGAGGCCGGCGAGCGGGACCAGCGCGCCGAGGGCCGGCGCCACCAGCAGCGGGTTGCGCAGCAGCGACCCTCCGACCTTGCCGGCCAGCCGCGCCGGATGCTTCTCGGTCTGCAGCGCGGTCTCGATCAGGACGATGGCGGCCGCGAAGAGGGGGCAGACCGTGATGATCGCCGCGATCAGCGTCGGCGCCATCGCCTCGCGCCCGACCGCCTCGAGCACCAGCGGAAAGCCCAGGAAGCCGGTGTTGGCGTAGCCGGCATTGAGGCCGTCGATGGCGGCGTCGGCCAGGTGCCGCGGAGGGCGCGCGCGCAAGGCGACCGTGGCGCAGAAGACCAGCGCCGTGCCCAGGCCGAAGACGGCGATGAAGCGGGGCTGCCAGATCTCGGCCCAGCGCGCATGGGCGACGATGTCGAACAGGAGCGCGGGCAGGGCGAGGTAGACGACGAACCGGTTGAGCTCCGTCGTCGCGTGGCTGCCGAGGATGCCGCACCGGCGGACGGCCCAGCCTGCAAGGATCAGCGCGAAGACCGGGAGGACGACGAAGAGGGGCGAAAGCAAGGGAGGCGGCCTGGTCGAAGGGACGATGCGCGTGTCCTTACCGGGCTCGTTCGAGATAATCCAATGCAGGCTGGAGTCACGGCGGGATTGACAGAGGTGGGGCCGCATGGCCCACAGTCCTCGACTGCGGGCGGCAGCGACGGGGACGAAGCAGGGATCACGTGCAGCAAGGCCATCCCGCCCTGACCGAGACGCTGGATACTGTCGTCGCAGACGCCCGCGCGGCCTATGGCGCCGCAGCAGTGGAGCGGCTTGCCGCATTCGTCGGCAATTTCACCGGTGACCGCCGTTTGACCTCCACCGGCAGCACGCAGCGTGACGGTAAGCCGAGCCGCTTGTGGTTCCCGGGGCTGACGGCAAAGCCCTGGCACGATCCCGCCGACCACCGATGGGTGCGGGATCTGGAAGCGCAGTTTCCGACCGTCCGCCGGGAAATCGAGGCCGGCCGGGCGGTCCAAGGCCGATTCGAGCAGCCTCCGGACCTGATCGCCAATCAGGACTTCCACTATCGCGGCTGGGTCAACATCGTGTTCGAGCGGGCCGGCTACAGGAACGAAAACGGATTCTTCGAGCGTTATCCGGAAAACATCGCCCGCTTCCCCGGGACATTCGGGGCCTTCGCCCCGGTCCCGACGGTCGGCGAGACGCGGATCGCGATCCTTGAGCCCGGCGGCTATCTCAAGCCCCACTACAGCGTCTTCAATGCCCAGCTGGTGTGTCACATGGGCGTGGATGTCCCGTCCGACTGCGGCATCCGGGTGGAAGGCACCACCAGGGTTTGGCAGCCGGGCAAGGTGTTGATGTTCGACGACACCTTCCTGCACGAGGCCTGGAACCGCGGCGATCGCCACCGCGTCATCCTGCTGTTCACCGTCTGGCATCCGGACCTGACGCCGGTGGAGATCGCCGGCATCCGCGCCGTTCTCGAAGCCTCGTTTCTCGATCGCCGGCGCCATGCCGTCGCAAGCTGAGCCCGGCGGCCGCGCCCGCCGCGCCCTGGTGATCGGCGGCACGGGCCAGATCGGCAAGGCCGTCGTCGCAGCCCTGATTGCGGCAGGCTGGCACGTCACCGCGGTGCAGCGCGGCAGCACCGCCGCGACCCGGCCCATGCCGGACGCCGGCGTGCACTATCTCGACCTCGACCGGCGTGACACGGCGTCCCTGCTGCGAGCGCTCGGTCCCGGAGCCGACGTCGTGATCGACACGATCGCGATGGACGGCGCCGATGCCGCCCAGCTGGTCGCCATGGGAGCGGACGCCGGACGGATCGTCGCGATTTCCAGCGCTGCGATCTATGCGGACGCGGCGGGGGTCTCGTTGGTCCAGAGCAGCGCGCCGCGGCCCGCGCTCGTCCCGGTGGACCATCCAACCGTCGCACCCGGCGACGGCACCTATGCTGCACGCAAGGCGATGCTGGAAGCGGTGCTGCGCGCCGGCCTCGACGGCAAGCTCACGCTGCTTCGTGCCGGGGCCTTGTATGGAGTCGGCTCCCCCGAGCCCCGGGAATGGTGGCTGGTGCGTCGCCTGCTGGACGGGCGCACGCGGATACCATTGGCCTTCAACGGCGACAGCCGCCTCCACGTCTGCGCCACCGTCAACCTCGCGGCTCTCATCGTGGCGGCACTGGACGTCCGCGGGACGCACGTTCTCAATGCCGGAGACGAGGCTGCGCCGCGCGTGCTCGATCTCTGCCGGAACCTGGCGGACGCCATGGAGCGCCGCGTGACCTGGCAACGCCTGGCGGGGCCCCCCAGAGGCCAGGTCGGCCGCACGCCCTGGTCGGTGGCGCAGGACCTCGTGCTCGACATGGCGCCGGCCGCAGCCCTCGGCTACAGGCCGGTCGTCGATCACGCCTGCTCCGCCGTGGCACTGGCGTCCGATCTCACCGCGCGGCGAACGGCCCTCGCCGGCGCGGCGCGAGGGTGGTCGAGCGCGCGCTGGTTCGACTACGAGGCGGAGGACCGCATGGCAACGGATCGGCGCGCATGACCGGCGGGGGGAACGGCGCAGGCATCGCCGGAGCCGTGGACGACGTCACGCCGCTCTCGCGCCGGGGGCTGTTTGCAGCACTCCTTCTCGCCAGCGCCGGCTTCATGGAGTTGAAGGATACCAACGCGCTCGTCATTGCCTTGCCGGCGCTCGGCGCCAGCCTCGGGGTGCCGAACACCGCCCTGTCGCTCACCATAACATCCTATGTGGTCACGCTGGTGGTGTGCATGCCGCTGAGCGCCCTGTTCGCCGATCGGTTCGGGGCTCGCCGGGTGTTCGAGATCGCGGTGGCGGTGTTCGTCCTGGGCTCCGTCGTCTGCGCGCTCAGCGGCGGCCTTGCGCAACTGGTGGCAGGGCGCGTCCTTCAGGGCGTCGGCGGCTCGATGATGACGCCCGTGGGCCGGCTCATTCTCGTGCGCAGCTTTCCCCGCTCCGAGCTGGTCGGCCTGATGGCCTGGTTCGGCGTACCCATGCTGCTGGGGCCGCTGACGAGCCCGCTGATCGGAGGCGTCCTGGTCAGCCTCGCCGACTGGCCGTGGATCTTCTGGATCAACGTGCCGCTCGGTCTCGCCATCCTGACGCTGGTCCGGCGAGCCGTGCCCGAGGTGCCGGTGCTGCCGCCGCGCGCCTTCGACAAGCGGGGCTGGGTCCTGCTGTCCGCCGGCCTCGTCGCCCTGATGGGCGGTCTGGAACGGCTCGGCCATGGGGTGGCGGGCCCCTGGGGCGACCTGGTTCTGCCGGTGGCCGGCATCGGCCTTCTGACCGCCTACGCGTTTCATGCCCGCCGCGACCCGGAAGCACTGATCGACTTTTCGTTGCTGGGCGAGGTCACGTTCCGCACCGCCCTGGCCGCCGGCTTTTTCCTGCGCCTCGGCGCCACAATGCTGGCGTTCTCGATCCCGCTGCTGCTCCAGGAGATCTACGGCTATTCCGCGATGGTGACGGGCTTGATCGCGGCGACGCAGGTGCTCGGCTCGCTGGCGAGCCGGACGGTGGTCAATCGCCTGGTGCAGCGCTTCGGCCTGCTTGCCCTGCTTGTCACGACCACGATCGTGTCGGCCATGGCGGCCGGAGCTGTCGTGCTGGTCGGCGCCACGCCTGCCTGGCTGTGGATGCTGGTGGCCGTGCTCTTCATCGGCGGCGTCGCCCGCGCGCTCAACGGCGTGGGACTGAATACGCTGACCTATGCCCGCGTCGGCGATGCCCATGCGGCGCGGGGGTCGAGCTTTGCCGGGACGGTGCAGCAAACGGCGGTCGCGGCGGGCGTTGCGCTTGCCGCCCTGGTTCTCGGAACCGGCGCCGACGGCAGCGCCTTCGACGAGACGATCATGCTCGCTGCCGGCTTGCTGCTGATGCCCTGCCTGATCTACCTGCCGCTGCTGCCGCCGGCGCCGGTTCTCGGCGCCCTCAGGATGGTGCTGCACCGTGGCGGCCAACCGCATCATCACGTCCATCATGACCATTTCGAGCCCTGACGTCCGCGCTTGCCGGGCATGAAACGAGCCCCGGCGAGACGCCGGGGCTCGTCGCAAGCCGCCCTCGGGCACCCTGATCGATGCGTCGATGCGTTACTTGCGCGCCGTGGTGTCGCGGGCAGTGGCCAGGCCGGTCTCGGCAATACGGGTCGGCTCGTCGCAGCCAAAGCCGAGAACGCGGCCGGCCTGGCTGGTCTTCACCATGGCCGGGCTGGAACTGGCCAGCGTGACCGTCTCCTCGAGCTTGACGAACTTGATCTTGCCGTCGGTCTTCATGCTTCACCTCCTCTGTCGATCGGGGCCATTCCGTGCGGGCGGTCGGAAAATCCGCCGCCCTGTCACGCCGCGCCTTGCCCCTGACGCAGGTCCTCGCATCGGATCCATGCGGACGCGACGATACTTCTGACATAGGCGCTGCCATCCTGCATCGCCGACGCGAAGCTCTCCTCCGCGACCTCGGGCCGATGCTCGATCAGGGCTTGCCACGCCAAGGCGCGGACCGCCTCGGACGGATTGCTCCTGCCGATGGCGGCCACCGCCCGGACGACACGGGCATCGCCCGACAGGACGGAGGCGACGAACAGCGAGCGGTGCCAGTTCGCTGCGTTCACTTGGCCCTTGATAGTGCGGGCGGCGAGATCGAAATCGAACTGACGCCGCGGCTTGCCCTCCCTGCGCAAGATGAGGTTCACCGACACCGACAGCGCGTCCGGCGGGTACTGGACGTGCAAATCCCGGCTGGCCCGGTAGAACATCACCTTGCCCCTGGGCAGCATCGCGCTCTCCAGGAAACGGATGGCGACCCGCTCGCCGGGCGTGCCCGTCACCGCGTCGGGGTCATACTCGTAGATATCCGTGCGATAGCCGGGGCCGTGGTAGCCGCAGGTGTAGAAGTCGAAATTATGGTCGTGCGCCTCGTCATAGGAGAAGAGCGAGGGGGCGATCCGTTCTTCCACCGGCAGCCAGACCACCGCGCGGACGGTGAACCGCTTGTCCCTGTGCACCACGAATGTCGGCGGCTTGTAGGTGTTCCCGGACTGGAACTCCGCCAACGACGTCAACTCGCCGGCAAGGAAATCCGGAACCAGCCGAGGATTGGAACAGGCGGCCTGGAGCGCCTCCGCCACGACCGGCTGAACGTCGGGGTCGCCGAGGCGCGGCGTGCCTTCGCAGAAGGCGACGAACTCTTCCAGGGTGAGGACGCGGTCCGTCGCGCAATCGAATGTGATCGCCATGGCAGGTCCTCGTCAGGCGGCGGCGCCGGGCGCCGCGTCCTGCCCGAGCGTCGCCAGGGCGGCGCGCCGCACGGAAGGGTCGGCGTCCCGCACGAGATGCTCGCGCAGCAGGGCGAGGCCGGCGTCGGAATCAACCTCGTAGAGCGCCTCAGCCGCGCTCCAGCGGACGAAGCCCGCTTCCTGCGAGGTGGCGAGGGCATGCAGGGACGCCGCATCCCTGGCGTCGCCCATGGCGCCCAGCATCCGCGCGGCCAATTCCATGCGCGAGGCTTGAAGATTGGTGGAGGTGAGGTGTTTCGGCGCCTTGCTGCCCCGGTCGTAGACCCAGGTCACGGGACCTTGGGCTTTCGAATGCAGCACCAGGAGGACGCCGGGCTGCGCCATCCGGGGAAAATCGAGGATCCGCTCGAAGGCGGGCACGCCGACCGGCTTCCGGGGCTCGAGGATCATCCATTCGCAATCGGACAGAACGGGCGGCCTCCTGGCGACCTCGCCGCGCTCGATGCCTGTCGCATACGAAGGAACAGCAAGGCTCGAAGTCGAGATGTTCGTCATGATCAGATCAAATTCGCCGGCGCTCAACTCCGGACCGGGATGGTCGAAACCGACCAGCTTCATCTGCAGATTGAAATCCCCAAATCGATGAAGATAGACATAGTCCTCATTCATCGATTCTGCGTTTCCCTGCTCCGCGCCGCGGGCGAGGGCCGCCAGGCTCAGCGCCGCCAATGCCTCCGGGTCGAGGTCGTCAAACATCTCCTTGAATGTCCAGAAATCGCTGCCAGGCCGGCGCATGATTTCCGCAGCCCGAATGGCGAGAGTCTCCAAAGGATCTGCCTCTTGCACGAACAACTCCCCCATGTCATGCTCTCCGGCTGGTCATGCAAGATAAAACTCAAGGCCAAATTTATCCTGAGGCTCCTCGGCCGAGGAACCGTTACAAGGCATGATGGTTTCGCAATGTCGGTATCTGCAGGTGCAGGCAGATATTATCAATTTTAAGGTCATGACGGTAAAGTATGCACTTCCATAGCCAGGGCATGACCGTATGTCAACCGACGTTGTATTGATCCGTGATGCGTGTTTTGTCTTGTGCCGATCGCGTCATGCTCCCGTCCCATCGGCTCGACGTCATCCCGATCCGGCGAGAGGCCGGAGCCGTCCTGGAGCAGGCGTGACCGTGCGACAGTCCGAGGCGGCCGCGTGGGCCGCGGCGTCTTCGCCGTGCCTCACTGCCAGTTCGGCAGCATCTCGCGCAGGCATCGGGCGGCGTAGCCGGTGGCGTCCTCGACGGCGAGGTGCTCGGAGGCGCAGAATTCCATGAAGCCCTCGGCGAACATGACATGCACCATGTTCGCCGCCAGGGCCGTGTCCAGGGTGGCGGTGAGCTTGCCCTGCGCCTTGTAGAAGGCCAGCAGGCGCTCGATCTGCGAGGTGAACATCCAGCGGTAGCGGCGGAAGCGCTCGTCCGCGCGTTCGCGCACCGCCACGGCCATGATCTCCAGCCAGAGGGCCTTGCCGCCCTCGGCGTCGAGGTCGCCGATATCGGCGCGCATCAGCCGCACGAGGTCGTTCAGGAGGTCGCCGCTCGGCGTCTCCAGCACGGCCTCGCACTGGGCGGCGGTGTTGGTGACGCGGCTGCGGACCAGGAACTCGATGAGGATGTCGCGCTTTGTCCCGAAATAGTTGTAGACCGTCTTGGTGGAGACGCCGGCTGCCCGCGCGATATCCTCCATCCGGGTATGGCCGTAGCCGTCCCGTCCGAACAGCTCGACCGCGGTGCTGATCAGCAGGGCGCGCTGCCGCTCCTTCTTCCTGTCCCGTAAGATCGGCGTCGTCTCCCGTGGCCACACCCGGCCTGTCTCTATCGGGGCGCTGCCGGAAGGGCAATTCGCCGAGGGACCCGCATAGCGGGCGGCAGGCCCGGAACGCGCCGGGCCTATCCCTCGATCCGCGCCAGCACCCGGTCGAGCGCGTCGAGCAGGGCCTTGCTGCCGCCCTTGCCGTCGAAGTCGGCGAAGACCTGCTCGTTCAGGCCGCCGCGCGTCGCGAAAGCGCGCCGGAGCTCGCCGAACGGCGTCTGCCCGGAAGCCAGCGCCATCTGCGACAGGCTGGCGAACAGCGGCAGCAGGTAGGCGCGCGCCTTCGCCGCGGGCATGCCCTGCGCCTCGAGCCAGCCCGTCGTCCGCTCGAGAATGCCGAGATAGGTGGCCATCAGCGCACTGGCGGCGCCGGCCAGGTCATATTCCCGCTTCGTCTCGCATTCGAGCGCGGTGCCCAGCGCCGAGAAGATCGCGGCGACCCGCGCATGCGGCGGGTGGATGGCGGTGACGCTCCGGCGCTCGGCGGCGAAGGGCAGCGGAATGGCCTGCACGAGCTCGACCTCCTGGCCGATCCAGGCCGACAGCCGGTCGAGCGGCGTCGCGGCGATCAGGCTGACGACCAGTTGCCCCGGGCGGAACCGCAAGGCCCCGACGACCTCCTCGGCGATCTGCGGCCGCACCGCGAGGAACAGCACCTCCGCCGCGTCGACGACCGCCTGGTTGTCGGCGCCGATGCGGACGATCGGGAAGCGGGCGGCGAGGGTGGCGGCGACCTCGGCGTTGCGGGGGGAGAGGACGATCTCCGTGATCGGCAATCCGGATCCGGCCAGCCCCGTGACCAGCGCCTGCGTGATCTCACCCGTTCCGACGAAGCCGTATCGCATGGCGCGCCACCTCCGGAGATTGTCCCTTCGAATCGCTGATCGGGTTTTCGCCGCCGCCGAGGCGGGATTCAAGCGCTGAATCGGCCGTCGGGGCGGCAAGGCAAGCCATGCGGGCCGGATCGCGGTGGGAAAGCCCGAGCCGGCGGCGGTGGTGCTGCATCACAGAGGCACGGCATTCCGCGCGCCCCCGAGGAGCGTCCGGTGACTCCCGCCACGATTGATTTTGCATTCTCGATGCACAAGTGCGAGCAGGTTCGGGAGAACCTGCTTAGGCTGGAGAAGGCGGGCCGGCCGCCGGGTGAGCCGGCGCATGACAGGCATCGACAGGGAGAGGGACATGGCAGTCGAGAAGGTCGCGATGATCACCGCGGGCGGCAGCGGCATGGGAGCGGATGCGGCGCGCCGGCTCGCCGCCGACGGTTTCAAAGTCGCCATCCTGTCCTCCTCGGGCAAGGGCGAGGCGCTGGCCCGCGAGCTCGGCGGCATCGGCGTCACCGGCTCGAACCAGTCCAACGACGATCTCAAGCGGCTGGTCGACCTCGCCATGGCGAGCTGGGGCCGGATCGACGTGCTGGTCAACAGCGCCGGCCACGGGCCGCGCGCGCCGCTGCTGGAGATCAGCGACGAGGATTGGCACCGCGGCATGGACGTCTATTTCATGAACGTGGTGCGCCCGGTCCGGCTGGTCGCGCCGATCATGCAGCGCCAGAAGTCCGGCGCGATCATCAACATCTCGACGGCCTGGGTGTTCGAGCCGTCGGCGATGTTCCCGACCTCCGCCGTCTTCCGTGCGGGCCTGGCCTCCTACACCAAGCTCTTCGCCGACAGCTTTGCCGCCGACAATGTCCGGATGAACAATGTGCTGCCCGGCTGGATCGACAGCCTGCCGGCCACGGAGGAGCGCCGCCAGGCCGTGCCGATGCGGCGCTACGGCCGCAGCGACGAGATCGCCGCGACGATCGCCTTCCTGGCCTCGGACGGGGCCGGCTACATCACCGGCCAGAGCATCCGGGTGGACGGCGGCCTGATGCGCTCGGTGTAAGGAGCGGAGGCGACGGTCGTCCGGAGAGGGACGGGGTCCGATCGGAACACAGGCCGAGCCTCGCGGCCCCGTACCCCTCACGCGGCGAGATCGTCCAGCGCCCGCCGGAGCGCCGCCACGCCCCTGGGAATATCGGCCGCCGGCAAGGCGGCGTAGCCGAGCACGAAGCCGGCGGGCCGGTCCGGCCCGGCGCCGTGGTAGAGCGGCGACACCGGATGCAGGCCGAGGCCGTGCCGGCGGGCCGCGGCGGCGAGTTCGCCTTCGCGGTCGCGGCCGAGCTCTGGAAACCAGGCGACGAGGTGCAGGCCCGCCGCCTCGCCCTCGACCGCGACCCTGCCGCCGAGCTCGCTGGCGAGGGCCGCGAGCAGCGCGGCGCGGCGCTCGCCGTTGAGGCGGCGGACGCGCCGGACATGCCGCTCATAGCCGCCGCCGGCGATGAAGGCGGCGAGGGCCGCCTGCTCAAGTCCGGCGGAATGGCGGTCCGCCAGCCGCTTCACCGCCCGCAGGCCCGGGACCAGGGCGGGCGGCGCCACGAGGTAGCCGAGCCTGAGGCGCGGCGACAGCGTCTTGGAGAAGGTGCCGACATAGACGACCGAGCGCAGGCCGTCGATCGCGGCCAGCGCCTCGACCGGCTGCGAGCCATAGCGATATTCGCCGTCATAATCGTCCTCGATCACGAAGGCGCCGGCGCGCGCGCACCAGTCGAGCAGCACGCGCCGCCGCGCCGCCGGCAGGACGCCGCCGAGCGGAAACTGGTGCGAGGGCGTCACGAGGGCGGCGCGGGCGCGGGGCACGCGGCCGAGCAGGTCGGTGCGCAGTCCCTGGGCATCGGCCGGCACCGGCACGAGCGTGGCGCCGGCCGCCTGGAGGGCCTGGCGCGCCAGGGGATAGCCGGGCTCCTCCACGACCACCCGGTCGCCCGGATCGACGAGCAGCCGGGCGCAGAGGTCGATCGCCTGCTGCGAGCCGTTGACGATCAGGATCTGGCCGGCGTCGCAGGCCAGGCCGCGCGCCCGGCGCAGATAGCCCTGCAGCGCCGTCCGCAGCGCCGGCAGGCCGGCCGGATCCTCATAGGCGAGGCGTTCGGGGCGCGCCAGCACCGCCGCGGTGAGCGCCCGCTTCCAGGCGAGCGTCGGAAAATCAGCCGCCGGCATGTCGCCGTAGCGAAAGTCGATCGGGGCGCGGCTGTCCGGCGTGACCGCCGGGCCGGGGAGGGCGAGCGCCCGTCCGGCATAGGCCGACAGCGAGGCCGGCGTCGCCGCGGGGGCGATCCTGCGCCCGCCGGCGGGGCGGGGCATGAGCCCCTCGGCGACGCGGGCCCTGGCGCCCTGGCGCGTGTCGAGATAGCCCTCGGCGGCGAGCTGGTCATAGGCGATGGTCACGGTGGTGCGCGACACGCCCAGCTCGGCGGCGAGGGCGCGGGTCGACGGCAGCAGCACGCCGGCGCCGTAGGTGCCGTCGGCGATCTGCGCCTTGAGCGCCGTGGCGATGGCGGCGGCGCCGAGCGGCCGGCCCCGCCCCTCGGCGCCCTGAAACTGGTCCATGCCTTCTCCTCCGAACTGGCTGTTCCTGCCGGTCCAGTCACACGATATTGCGAAGTCGACCAGGAGGCGAGCCATGTACATCCCCCCAGCATTCCAGGAGACCGACGCCGCCGCGATCCAGGCGATCCTGCACGAGTCGCGGCTTGCCAATCTGGTCACGAACGGGCCGGGCGGGCTGATGGCGACGCCGCTGCCGCTGTTCCTCGATCCGGCGGAGGGTGCGCAGGGCGTGCTCTACGGCCATGTCGCCCGGGCGAACCCGCAATGGCGGGAGGGCGGCGGCGAGGCGCTGGCGATCGTCCAGGGGCCGGACGCCTATGTCACGCCGTCCTGGTACGCGACCAAGGCCGAGACCGGCAAGGTGGTGCCGACCTGGAACTATGTGGCCGTCCACGCCTATGGTCCGGTCGAATTCTTCGAGGATCCGGCCCGGCTGCTGGAGGTGGTCACGCGGCTGACCGTCCGGCACGAGCAGGGCAGGGCGCATCCCTGGGCTGTGAGCGACGCGCCCGAGGACTTCATCCGCGCCCAGCTCAAGGGTATCGTCGGCGTGCGCCTGCCGATCGTCCGGCTCGAAGCCAAGCGCAAGATGAGCCAGAATCGCAGCGCCGCCGACCGCGCCGGCGTGGCGGCCGGGCTGGCGGCGAGCCAGCACGACGCCGATCGCGCCGTGTCCCACCTCATTCCGTTGTGAGCAATCGATGACCTCCCTCGACCTCTGGCTCGCCTTCATCGCGACCACGGCGATCTTCGCCTTCATCCCCGGTCCGGCCATGCTCTATGCGGCCGCGCGAACCCTGGCGGGCGGCCGATGGGCCGGCCTGATGGCCTCGCTCGGCATCCATCTCGGCGGCTATGTCCATGTGATCGCCGCCGCGGCCGGCCTGTCCTTCCTGCTCCACGCCGTGCCGACGCTCTACCTCGTGGTGAAGCTGGGTGGAGCGGCCTATCTCGTCTGGCTCGGCATCGGCCTGTTCCGGCAGAAGGACGAGGCCGGCGAGGCGGGAGCGGGTCCGGTCGTCGCCTCCGGCCGCCGCGCCTTCGCGCAGAGCGTCGCGGTCGAGGTGCTCAACCCGAAGACCGCGGTGTTCTTCCTCGCCTTCCTGCCCCAGTTCGTCGATCCGGCCGGCCCGCTGCCGGTCTGGGGCCAGTTCCTGCTGCTCGGGGCGATCGTCAACCTGACCTTCAGCCTGGCCGATCTCGTCTGCGTGCTGCTGGCCGGCGCGGTCATGGCGCGTCTGCGCCGCTCCGGCCGGGTCCAGCGCCTGATGCGGCGCACGGGCGGGGCGGTGCTGGTCGGGCTCGGAGCGGACTTGGCGCTGCGGCGAGGGTGAGGGCGGGCCTGCCATGCGAACTTATTCGACCAGCGATCTGTCGCGGAAGGCCGGCGACATCGTTGCCGATGCGATACGTCATCCCGTCACGATCACCCAGCGCAAGAAGCCCCGTCTCGTCCTGCTCAGTGTCGAGGCCTATCGCCAGTTGACCCGGCGGGCGGACACCCGCCCCGCTGGGACGCTCGAAACGATGGCTGAAGACCTGTTCGAGGAGATCGAGACGGAATTGGCCCGGTATGAGCGTGAAAGCGCCGAATCGTGAGCTACGACGATATTCGGTCCCGCCCCATCGGACCGCAACGAATGGTCGCTCGACACCGGCCTTGATCGCAACAAGCGGCGGCCTTACGTATGACGCCCGCCCGCCATTCCGACAGGATGTCAGCCGCCATGGATTTCACGCCGACCGCAATGCCGATCCGCCTTGCCGCCGGGAAAGTCCATGTCCATGCTTGCTTCCATCGTCCTGTCCAGCCTGACCCTGTCCGCGCCTGACGGGCGCACCCTTCTCACCGACATCGACCTCAGCTTCGGCCCGGAGCGTACCGGCCTCGTCGGGCGCAACGGCGTCGGCAAGACCACGCTGCTGGCGCTGATCGCCGGCGAGCGCCGGCCCCAGGCCGGCACGGTCACGGTCACCGGCACGCTCGGCCTGTTTCGCCAGACCGTGCAGGTGAAGCCGGACGAGACCCTGGCCGACCTGTTCGGGGTCGGGGACGCGCTCACCCTGCTGCACCGGGCCGAGCGCGGCGAGGCCACCGCGGAAGACCTGGCGCAGGCCGACTGGACGCTGGAGGCGCGCCTGGCGTCGGCCCTGGCGCGGGTCGGCCTCGACGCGCCGCCGCAGACGCCGCTGGCCGCGTTGTCCGGCGGCCAGCGCACGCGGGCGGGCCTTGCCGCGCTGGTCTTCGCCGAGCCCGACGTCCTGCTGCTCGACGAGCCCACCAACAATCTCGACCGGGAGGGCCGCCAAGCTCTCTGCGATCTGATGGCCGGTTGGCGGGCCGGCGCGATCGTCGTCAGCCACGACCGGGAGCTCCTCGACCTGATGGACGGCATCGTCGAGCTGACCTCGCTCGGCGCCACGCGCTATGGTGGCAACTGGAGCGCCTATCGCCGGCGCAAGGCGCTGGAGCTGGACGCCGCGCGGCACGATCTGGCGGACGCGGAGAAACGGGCCGCCGACATCGCGCACCGGGCCCGGCTCGCGGCCGAGCGCAAAGCGCGCAAGGACGGCGCCGGCCGGCGCAAGGGCGCGAAGGGCGACATGCCGCGCATCCTTCTCGGCGGGATGAAGGAGCGCAGCGAGAATTCCGGCGGTGACGGCGCACGCCTTGCCGAGAGCCGGCGGACGCAGGCTGCCGACGCCGTCGCCGCGGCGCGCGAGCGCATCGAGATCCTGCAGCCCTTGTCGGTCGTCCTGCCTTCGACCGGCCTGCCGGCGGGCCGCGCCGTCCTGGCGGTCGACGCCGTCACCGCCGGCTACGACCCGGACCGCCCGGTCCTGCGCGGGCTGTCCTTTGCCATCACCGGTCCGGAGCGCGTTGCCGTGACCGGTCCCAACGGCACGGGCAAGACCACCTTGCTGGCCCTGCTCGCCGGCCGGCTGCAGCCCCGGGCCGGCACCGTGCGGGTGATGACCGGTTTCGCCCTGCTGGACCAGCGGGTCGGCCTGCTCGATCCCTCGGCCTCGATCCGGGACAATTTCCGCCGCCTCAATCCGCAGGCCGACGAGAATGCCTGCCGCGCGGCGCTCGCCCGCTTCATGTTCCGGGCCGATGCGGCGCTCCAGCCCGTGTCCGGCCTCAGCGGCGGGCAGGTGCTGCGCGCCGGCCTCGCCTGCGTGCTGGGCGGAACCGCGCCGCCGCCGCTGCTGATGCTCGATGAGCCGACCAACCATCTCGACATCGATTCGATCCAGGCGGTCGAAGCCGGTCTGCGCGCCTATGACGGCGCATTGGTGGTGGTCAGCCATGACGAGGCCTTCCTCGCCGCGACCGGGATCGACCGGAGGCTGGAGCTGCGGTGACCGTTCCTGTCGGTGGTCGGTGATTTTTCCGCACGGCCGTCCGGCCGAGCCCGCAATCGGGGGCGGCGTGTCGACGGGGCCACAGGTCCGCGGGCACAAGGCCAGGAGTGCGACCCGCGACGAAATGCCCGTAGCCGCATCGCCCGCGTCCAGTATTGTCCGGCGCGGCCGAAATGCTCGGTCCGGCGAAGCGGTTTTGGGGAGCCGCGGCGCATGCATCATCGGCAGTTGCGGCCAGAGTTGTGCGCATGGATGCTTCCCTTTCCCCGCTCCGCGTGATTCGCATGCTGGCTCAGGGCCCTACGGCCCGGAGCATCAAGAGTATCTGGTCCAGACTGTTCTTCTGGCCGCTCTATGCCGTGCGCAAGCGCCGGCTGGAGCGATTCGGCCTCGCCCGCCGCTCGGACGCCCCGGCGGCGCCCCTGGATCTCGGGGCGGACTGCGGTTGCCGGCACAAATATTTCGCCACGCAGGGCGCGACCGATGTGAGAGGATTCGGCCACGCCGCCGGCCCGAAATTTCTCGCCGACCGCTTCGGGCAGACGGCGGCGGTGATCGACCTCGACCGGTTTCCCGACTTCCAGGCCTGGCGCCGCCACGTCTCGAAGCTGACGGAGGGCAAGTATCACCGCTCGGCGAACAAGGCGCGCCGCCTCGGCTATGCCTCGCGCTTCATCGGCGCCAAGTCCTATGCCCGCAGCCTGTACGAGCTCACGGGCTCCAAGCCGCGACGCTCCAAGGGGATCCTGGTCTGGGCTTCGATCCTCGGCCCGCGAGAGGGGCTCGTCGACACCGGCGCGCCGATGACCTGGTCCTCCTGCCCTCGGCACTGGCGGCTGACCTGGGGCGCTTTTCGCGCCGAGGAGGGCGGCGAGCGGCTGGCGGCCTTCGCCAAGCTGGTGCGTGCCGGCGACCTCGTCCGGGTGGAGAGCTTCATCGGCCATGGCGCCGCCCTGTCCGACGGCGTCACCAAGATGCTGATGTTCGACATCATGGAATGGCTGCTGGCACGCGAGCACCCCCATGCCCGGGGCGTGCGCTACCTCCTGCATGGCTCGGTCGAGGAGGGCGGGATCGGGCTCTTCGACTGGAAGCGCTATCTCGGCTTCGTGCCGATGCTGTTCGACATGGTCATGTCCTGTAAGGACATCGTCTGACGCCCGCCCGTCCGTCGCCGGGGAGCGCCGGGCGGACGCCGGCCCGCCGCGCGGTGCCCCGCGGGCAGCCTGACGGAAGCCGGCCCGGCTTCGCCGCCGACGGAAAGTGGCCGGCGCGATCGCCCGCATCGACCCAAACTTAACGATTCTCCTCTACGAATGACGATGTACGGAGCCACGTTTGCGGTGACGAGGCGGACTGATGTTGCCCTTGGCCATTACTCTTGTCGTGATCGGTGGATATGTCGGGCTCCAGCTCGCCGTCACCCCGCTCGATGGCTATCTGAGCAAGAGGTTGTGGCGTGGCACGGCGTGGTCGCCGCTCCGCCCCGCGAATCGGCGAGATCGACACGTCCTCTAGCAGGCTGCTGAAAAACTGCTTTGTTCACGGGACGTGCCGCAATCGGAATGAGTCCGAAGCCGAATCGAACCGGGTACATCGGGGACTTTTTCAGCAGCCTGCTAGAGCAAAGCGCGTTTTGATGGAAACGCGCTTTGCTCTAACGCCTTGTTTCGACGCGTCTTTGCGACTTGATGTGATTCCGTCAAATCGCAAAACGCATTAGGCAGGGGCTCTCGAACCGGCGGGGCATGCCGGCGGCCGCGGCCGGCCGAGTGTCCATGCCGCGGGGCCGAGCCGCGGTGTCGCACCTGTTCGGCGGTCGGGGCGGGCGGCCTCGTCCCGCGCCACCATCGCTCGATCGAGGCCCTGGACGGATCCAGCCGGGGGGGCCGGCTTCGATGAGCTTTGCGCCCGTCCCAAGCTTCAGCCATCCTCGGGATCGCAAAGTCAGGGAAGGCGAATGAGCATGGCAACGCTGTTTACCCCTTTCCGGGTCGGAGGGCTCGACCTGAGGAACCGCATCGTCATTGCGCCGATGTGCCAGTACTCGGCCGAGAACGGCGAGATGAACGACTGGCACCTGATGCATCTGGGCAACCTTGCTCAGTCCGGCGCCGGCATCCTGACGATCGAGGCGACGGCCGTCACGCCGGAGGGGCGCATTTCGTACGGCGACGTCGGGCTGTACTCCGACGCCTGCGAGCGGGCCATGGACCGAGTCCTCGACGGCATCCGGCGCTGGTCGCCGATGCCGATCGCGATCCAGCTCGGCCACGCCGGCCGCAAGGCCTCCAGCGAAGTGCCGTGGAAAGGGGGAGGGCAGATCGCGTCCGGCCTGGAGAACGGCTGGCGGACGCTCGCCCCGAGCGCGCTGCCCTATGACGCGTCCTGCGAGAGCCCGGACGCCCTGGATCGGGCCGGGCTCGACCGCATCCGGTCGGCCTTCGTGTCCGCCGCACGGCGGTCCGCCCGTCTCGGCCTGGACGCCGTCCAGATCCATGGCGCCCATGGCTATCTGCTGCACCAATTCCTGTCGCCTTTGTCCAACCGTCGGACCGACGACTATGGCGGCTCGCTCGACAACCGCATGCGGTTTCCCCTGGAAGTCTTCGAGGCCGTGCGCCATGCATTTCCGGCCGGACGACCGGTCACCATGCGGGTGTCGGCGACGGACTGGGTCGAGGGCGGCTGGGACGTCGAGCAGACGATCGCCTTTGCCAGGGCCCTCGAGGCCAGGGGGTGCGATGCCGTCCACGTCTCGAGCGGCGGCCTGGCGCGTGACCAGAAGATTGCGATCGGCCCGGGCTACCAGGTGCCCTTTGCGCGCGCCGTGAAGCAAGCCGTCGGCATCCCCGTCATCGCCGTCGGCCTGATCACGGAGTTCGAGCAGGCCGAGGCGATCCTGGCGCGGGGCGAGGCGGACCTGATCGCCCTTGCCAGGGCCGTTCTCTACAATCCGCGCTGGCCGTGGCATGCCGCCGCGCATTTCGGCGAGAGCGTCCGCGCGGCGGATCAGTACCTGCGATGCCAACCCGCGCAACACCGCAATCTCTTCAAGCGGGAGGATTGAACTGCACCCATGGCCCGACCGGCGCGTCGGGCCCGCGCGCCCGGCCGCCCTCGTCCCCCCGGACGCGATCTCCGGCGATCCCGACATGGCGCGTAGCCTCGCTCGCCAAGGCTAATTCGCTTCTCATTCACGGCGACGCATTGTCGTGGGCCACCGGCGGCGGACGCGCCGTGCGGCCCTGGAGTCGGGGAGCGCGCCTCCACGTGCATCTCCGGCTCCAGGCACCGGCTTTTGCCTCGCCCCCGGGGGCGAGGCAGCCTGGCCTAGGGGCCGGCGGGAT
Organism: Labrys sp. Lb11; assembly: GCF_057554225.1. Classification (NCBI taxonomy): domain Bacteria; kingdom Pseudomonadati; phylum Pseudomonadota; class Alphaproteobacteria; order Hyphomicrobiales; family Xanthobacteraceae; genus Labrys; species Labrys sp. Lb11. Next base: position 827,426 of record NZ_BAAJOT010000003.1, on the reverse strand, counting down.
GTCTCCTGTTCGGGCAGGACCATCCCTGTTCCCGCAGGTGGTTCGGCCGGCCGAGCACGGCCGCAAGCTCGCGGCTCGCCGACATCATCGCCATGCTGGCCCGGTGCACGGCACCGCCGGCGACCATGCCGTGCATTTCCCGCTCGATGACATGCCGCAGCGCTCCCGCGGCCGCCAGCAGCCGCTCTGCGTCGATGTGATTCATCCGCTCCTGCTCCATCATTCCGCCATCCTCGAGCGCAGGCACACGCCGGGACGAACAGGGCCGGCCGCTGCGCCATTCACCGATGCTCCGACTGGGCGTGCGGAAGACCGTCGCAGCCGGCTCCGGTGCTGCCCCGTCCGGAGCAGCACCGGCTGGCGGATGCAGCCGCCCGTGACCGGGCAGGCCGCAAGCCTGACACCCGGCCCCGGCCGGTGCGCCGCATCATTCCGGCGGGGCAGCCCCCGGCCGCCCTTCCAGCCGGCCAAGGCCTCGGAGCTGCGGTGAAAGAACGAGGCGATGGCCGGCGCGGCCTCTAACGCAGCCTCTCGTGGCTCCTGCCACGATTGATTTGCATGTCCGGTGCAGAATCAGTTCTGCTCAAACTTGCAAGTATCTGCAGGTTCGGGAGAGCCTGCTCAGAATTTGTACTCCAGCGCAACGCGTACGGTATTCTGGTCGAAATTGACCTTCTGGTCGTTGAAGCCGAGCCCCTTCGACTGGAAATTGTATTTCTGGTCGCCGAAGCCGTCATAGATATATTCGAGGCGACCGATCCAGTTGGGCGTGAAGGCGTATTCCACGCCGGCGCCCGCGTTCCAGCCGACAAGGTCCTTGCTGATCGACACAGAGTTGCCGCTGATCGCATCGGACTGCGTCACCTTGTCGTCCGCAAACGACACGCCGCCGGCAGCATAGAACAGCAAATTGTCCAAGGCATAACCGACCCGTCCACGGACGCGGCCGATATACGTGCTCTCCGACTTGACGTTCTGGGTGTCGAGCGCGCTGTTCACAAAGTCCTTGTCCGAGCTCAAGCCGTTGTAGCCGAACTCGCCTTCGACGCCGAGGACGAAGGCGTCGATCTGGTAGTTGTAGCCGAGCAGGCCGCCTCCCGTGAAGCCGTTCGGCGACAGCGAGACGTCAGTCGATCCGTTGTCGTTCTTAACGTCGCTGGTTCCGAAGGCGCCGCCGGCATAGGCGCCGACATAGAAGCCGGTCCAAGTCAGTGGCAGGACCACGGGTGCGACGGGCTCGACCGGGGCCGGGGTGAGATCCGCGGCGAAGACGGCCGTCGACGAGAGAAGCAGCGAGGCTGCGGCGGGGACTATCAATCTGAACATCTGGGATTTTCCGAGTTCGATACTGCGCCAGATGACCGGCCGGCAGCCCCACCCGGTTGCGGTCACCCCCTATATGAGCCAGGGAAGTCGAAATGTATAGAGAAAACACCTCTTGCGATATCCGGTGTGCAACTGTCCGAACCTATGAAGCAATAATGCAACATCTAATAGTTGTGCCTCAAAAAAGTCATAGTAACATATTTCTGTTTGGCGTTGATATGCTCACGTTTGCTTCAGGAAACTCTGGGAATGGCCGTGCCGTTGGCGCTCAACCGGGCGGTCGGCGCAATGATGACAGGTTAGCGCTGCGAAGTCGGCGTTTTTGCGGCGACCTGTCGGCGCCGCGCCTGCGCCGACAGGTCACGGTGCGGCCGTCAGGCGGAGAGGGCGTCCGTGCCGGGCGGCGGCTGCGGGTCCAGGCGGAGCGAGGATCATCGGCACGAGGGGGCTCATGAGCGGGGCTTGCACGGAAGGCGTGGATACGGGCTTCGTCGCCCTGGGCGCGGCCAAGGTCGCCCTGCTTGGGGTCGTCCAGGGGATCACCGAGCTGATGCCGATCTCGTCCACCGCGCATATGCGGCTGGTCCCGGCCGTCCTCGGCTGGCAGGATCCCGGCTCCGCCTTCTCGGCGGCCATGCAGCTTGCAGCGCTCGGCGCGGTGATCTGCTATTTCTGGAGGGATGTCCGATGGCTCGCCGGCGGCACATATGCGGCTGTGCGGGGGCGGGACTGGACGTCACCGTCCTTCCGCCTGGCCGTTGGAATCGTTCTGGGCACGGTACCCATCGTGCTGGCGGGCCTTGCCCTGGCGCCCTTGCTCAACCGTTGCGGCAGCCCGTTGCGGACCCTGCCGGTCATCGGCCTGGCCTGCCTGGCCATGGCCGGACTCCTGGCCCTGGCCGAACGGTTGGCCCGGCATGAGCGGAAGGTCGAGGACATGCGCCTGCGGGACGCGCTGATCGTCGGCCTCGCCCAGGTCGGCGCGCTGATTCCCGGCGTCTCACGCTCCGGCTCGACCCTGACGGCCGCGCTGTTTCGCAGCTTCACCCGCGAGGAGGCGGCGCGCCTTTCCTTCCTCCTCGGCATTCCGGCCATCGCGCTCGCCGGCTTGCATGAGATCGGCGCCCTTCTTCATGCCCATCTCGATACCCATGGCTGGCTGATCCTGCTGATCGGCCTTGCCACCGGGGCCCTCTCGTCCTTCGTGGCCCTGTGGAGCCTGATGCGCATCCTCGAGCGCTTTTCCACCTGGCCCTTCATCGTCTATCGCATCCTGCTCGGCATCGCCGTCCTCTGGGTCGCCTTCCGCTGAACCATCGGTCGGGCCACGCGAAGCCGCGCCGCGCAGCGGACGGCTCGCGGCGCGCCGGATCGGCCGGGGCCTGCGCAGGATCAGTCCCGGAGGGCGGCGATCTCCGCACGGAGGCCGCGGAGCAGGGCGCGTTGCGAGGGAAGCGCCGCCCCGCTCCCGGGAGCCCGTCCTAAAGCGTTTTGCGATTTGACGGAATCGCGTCAAGTCGCAAAGACGCGTCGAAACAAGGAGTTGGAGCAAAGCGCGTTTCCACCAAAACGCGCTTTGCTCTAGCCGCCGCAGGCGACGGCGGCGCCCTTCGAGGCCGCCTCGGCAAGCGCCAGGACGGCTCGCGTGTTGGCGCGCGCATCCTCGAGCGTGTAGCGCGGCCGGTCGCCGTCGAGGACGGCGCGGCTGAATTCGCGGAACTCGGCCGTGAACATGCTCGCGGCGGGGAAGCTCTCGATGACCGGCTCGATGCCGTCCAGGAACACCTCGTCGCCGAAGCGGTGCGACAACAGGCGGGTGAACGGTTCGCCGCGCATGCCGGTGCCCTGCAGGCTGATCCAGCCCTCGGTGCCGACGATCTCGACCTGGCTGAGCGGATTGACGTGGTCGAACGAGACCGAGAAGATCGAGGTCCGGCCGCCGCCGAAATCGAGCACGCCCGATGTCGTGGTGTCGACCCGCTCGCCCGGACGGACCCATTGGGTCGCCAGGGCGCCGGCCGGCTCCGCGGCAAAGATGAGACGGCTCATGTTGACGGCGTAGCATCCCATGTCCCACAGCGCGCCGCCGCCTGCATCCGGGTCGAAGCGGATGTTGTAGCTGTCGTAGAACTGCTTGAACCCGAGCGTGACGCGGGCCAGGCGCGCCTCGCCGATCCGGCCGGACCGGATCATGTCCATCGCCCGCTCCCAGCGCGGCGCGAAGCGGTACATGAAGGCTTCCATCACCTGCCGTCCCGAGCGCCTGGCGGCCGCGTCGATCGCGTCGATCTCCGCCATCGACAGCGCCAGCGGCTTTTCGCAGAGCACGTGCTTGCCGGCGTCGAGGGCGGCGACCACCCACTCGGCGTGCAGGTGGTTGGGAAGGGGAATGTAGACGGCCTCGATGTCGCGGTCGTCGAGCAACTGCCGATAGGAGGGATAGGCCTTCTCAGCGCCCCAGCGGACGCGGTCGGCCTCGGCTGCCTCGGGCCGGCGGCTCGAGACGGCCAGCAGGCGGGCATTGCCCGCCGTCAGCAGGCCGGGAATCGCGGCATTGTTGATCCAGGCGGAGCCCAGCACGCCCCAGTTGACGCGTCGTGTCGTGTCGTTCATGTGCTCGATCTCATCTGGCCGGGCGGCGGCGAGCCCCCGGGGATCCGTTGCAGGCAGTCCCGCGCCCCGCATCGGGGACGCGGGTGCGCTCCTTCACGCCGGCTCCGGCGGATAGATGGAGACCATGTCCGGCGGAAGGTCCTGCCAGGGGCAGTTGCCGAGCTCGTAGACGAAGTCCAGCTTCGGCTCGGTGTCGAGGTAGAAGTGGAAGTCGGCCACGAACTGGCCGGTCTGCGTCACCGGAATGCCGCGGGCCTCGTAGTCCGCGACGATGTCCTTCATCCGGTCGTCCGCGAGCTTCTCCTTGATATGATGCAGGCCCTCGCCGCGACGCTGGATGTACTCCTCGTAGATCATCGGGCCGCGGACGGGTTGGATCAGCTCGATCTCCATGCCGCCGACATGGGTGATCGCGATCCGGAACTCGAACGGTTCCTCCACCAGGCGACCGCCGACCCGCAGGTTCTTGACGGTCTTGTCGGTGAAGCGGAAGACGCGCCAGGGCCCGATGCGCAGGACGTCGATCCAGGCCTGCATCGATTTTTCGAGGTCGCGGGTCACCCAGGCGATCTGCTGGATCTGCCGCGTCTTGTTGAGCGCGCGCAATTCGTCGTTGGTCATGGACGGCTGTCCTCCTTGGCCGGCGGCGTCACCGGTCGTAGGGGCTTACCATGTCGAAGAAGCGCAGTTCGACAGGCTTGGCGAGGTATTCGCCCTGCTTGGCGAACCAGTCCTTCTGGTAGTCCAGCGCGATGTGGCGGTCGAAATCGGCGCGCTCGGCCCAGTTCTCGTAGAAATAGAACATGTTCGGGTCGTCGAGACTGACGTGGAAGTGGTAGTCCACGCATCCCTGCTCGGCGCGGGACCTGGCGACGAAGCTGGTCAGCAGGGCCAGCAGGGCTTCGCGCTTCTCCGGCTTGGCATGGAGCGTGGCGGTCAGGTTGAACTTGGGCTGCATCGGTGCTCTCCGTTTCGGTGGATGACGCGCCGCGATCAGCGGCGCCGGGTGAAGGATGCGAGCAGGTCGGACGCGGGATTGCCGGGCGAGCGCAGCGTGCTGATCAGCACGGCGAGCAGGACGACAAGGCCGTTCGCGACATACTGGGCGTAGGTGTTGACCCCGAACAGGACCATCGCATTGTTCAGCACGGCGATGAACAGGCCGCCCAGCATCGTGCCGAGCATCGAGCCCTTGCCGCCGAACAGGCTGGCGCCGCCGACGATCACGGCGGTGATGACCGCGAATTCGAGGCCGACGCCCATGCCGGCATTGCCGGCGGCGAGCCGCGAGGTCTGCAGCAGCCCCGAGACGCCGGCCAGGAATCCCGTCAGGCCGAACAGCACGGTCCGCACGGCGGCGACCGGCACGCCCGACAGGTAGGCCGCGTCCGCATTGCCGCCGATGGTGTAGACGGAGCGGCCGAACGAGGTGCGGTTGGCGATCACCGAGAAGACGAGGAAGACCGCGATCAGGATCAGCGCCGGCACGGGCAGGCCGAGGAAGGAACCGGTCCCCCACCAGTTGAAGCCGTCGTCGAGGATCGGAATCGGGATGGCGTCGGTCAGCAGCCAGGCGCCGCCCTTGAGCGCCGAGAACAGGGCCAGGGTGACGATGAACGAGGGCAGGCCGAAGAAGGCCCGGATCGCCCCGGCGGCGAGGCCGATCAGGGTCGAGGTGGCCAGGACCGCGGCGGCCGCCACGGGAAACGGCCAGCCCAGATTGACGGCGAGGACCCCGAACAGCGCCGAGGTGAAGGCGACCGCGGAGCCGACGCTGATGTCGATCTCGCCGGCGATGATCACCAGCGTCATGCCGAGCGCGATGATGCCGGTGAAGGCCATCTGGCGCAGGATGTCGAGGAGGTTGGCGACCGAGGCGAAGTGGGGCGCGAAAATCACGGAGCCCGCGACGAGGACCGCGAGCGCGATCAGCAGCCCGCCATGGTCGAGCGCCACGTCCCGCGCCATCCCCCTCCACCATGCCGGTGCCGCGCCCCGTCCGGAGGACGGGCCGGCCGGCGCGGCCGTGCGTCCCTCGCTCATGGACCGACTCCCGCCATGGCCAGTTGCATCACATCCTCCAGGTTGGTGCCGGCGACGGCGCGTTCGGCGACGATGCGCCCTTGCGCCATGACCAGCAGGCGGTCGCACATGACGAACAGCTCCTCCATCTCCGAGGAGGCGACGATGATGGCCATGCCCTCGGCCGCGAGATCGCGGAGCAGCGCGTAGATCTGGGTCTTGGCCTCGATGTCGACGCCGCGCGTCGGCTCGTCCAGAAGCAGGACCCGGATGCCGGCGTTGAGGCACTTGCCGAGCACCACCTTCTGCTGGTTGCCGCCGGACAGCGTGTGCACCGGGCGTCCCGCGTCGTCGACCTTGATCGACAAGCGGCGGATCGAGGCCGCGGCAACGGCCTCCTCCCGCCGCCGCGACAGGAAGCCGCCCCGCCGGATCCGGGACGGGCACGACATCACGAGGTTGCTGGAGACCGACATGGCCAGGGCCAGCCCCTCGCGCTTGCGGTCCTCGGGCGCGAAGCCGAGGCCGTCGGCGATCGCGTGCCGGGGCGAGGCCCGGCGCGGGCCGGAGCCGACCACCTCGATGGCGCCGGAGACCGGGCGCGACACACCGTAGATCGCCCGCAGCAGCCGCGTGCGGCCCGAGCCGAGCAGGCCGGCAAGGCCGAGGATCTCGCCCTTGCGCAGCTCGAAGGAGACCCCGTCCAGCTTCTCGTCCGACAGGCCCGAGACGCGGAGCGCAACCTCGCCGGCCGGGGCGCCGCGCGGCACGGGCACGAACCCCGCCGAGGCGCCGCCGGTCATCAGCCGCACGACCTCGGCCGTCGACAGCTCGGCGGCCGGCCGGGTGGCGACGTGCCGGCCGTCCCGCAGCACGGTGATGCTGTGGGCGATCTTCGGGATTTCGTCCATGCGGTGCGAGACGTAGACGATGGCGATGCCGCGGCTCGACAGATGCCGCACCAGCGCCAGCAGGCGCTCGACCTCCGTCACCGGCAACGAGCTCGTCGGCTCGTCGAGGATGAGCACGCGCGGACGGAAGGAGAGCGCCTTGGCGATCTCGACGATCTGCTGGTGGGCGATGGAGATGCGTCCGGCCTTGACCCGCGGGTCGAGGTCGACGCCGAGCTCGGCGAGCTGCTCGGCCGCCTTGGCCTCGAGCGTGCCGCGGCTGACGAAGGCCCGGCGACCCGACGCCTGGCTCCAGCGTCCGAGATAGATGTTCTCGGCGACGGAGAGTTCGGGGACGATCGCCAGTTCCTGGTTGACGATGGCGATGCCGCGGTCACGGGCGGCCTGCGGCGAGGCGAGCCGGACCGCCTCGCCCCCGGCCAGGACCTCGCCGCGGTCCGGCGTCGTGATCCCGGCCATGATCTTGACGAGGGTCGACTTGCCGGCCCCGTTCTTGCCCAGCAGCGCGCGGACCTCGCCGGCGGCGATCTCGAAGTCGACGCCGTCCAGCGCCTGCACCCCCGGATAGGCCTTGAAGCAGTCGCGCACGGCCAGCACGGGGGTCGGGCGCAGCCCTGCATCGCCGGCTTCGGCGGTTCCGATCGTCGCGTGCGCCACCATGGCGGCCCTGCCTCCCGGCTGCGCCCGTCAGTGCGCGTCGATGTATTTCTGGGCGGCGGCCACGTCCTGCTTGGAATAAGTGGGCGAGGCCGTGAACTGGTAGAATTCGCCGAGATCCTGGCCGCGGACCTGCTTGAGGGCCAGCTCGACGCCCGCCGCGCCCATGCCGTAGGGATCCTGCCCGGTGGTCCACACCACCGCGCCCTTCGGATCGACGATCATGTGCGCGACCTGGGGATTGACGTCGATGCCGAAGACCTGGACCCGGTCGGCCATGCCCTTGCCCTGCACCGCCTGGCCGGCGGCGATGGTGCCGTCGTCGTTCTCGCCGATGAAGACCTGCGCCTCCGGATGCGCGGTCAGCATGGCGTCGGCGATCGGCCGGGCCTTGTCGACCTGGAAGCCTTCCTGCTCGTCGGCCAGCTTGATGTCGAGCCCGGCCAGGGCCTTGTCGATGCCGGCGCGGCGGTCCTTGCAGGTGTCGAAGGTCTGGCAGGTCAGCATCAGCAGGGTGGCCTTGCCGCCGAGCTTCTGCCTGACGTAGTCGGCGACCTGGGTGCCGGTGATCTCGCCGATCTTCTTGTTGTCGCTGGTGACGAAGGCCTTGACCAGCTGCTTGTCCTCCGGCGAGCGGATGCAGGTGTTCCAGCACACGACCGGGATGCCCGCGTCCTTGGCCAGCTTCAGCGCGGCGATCGAACCGGTGGCCGACTGGGCGGAAATCAGGATCACGTCGACCTGGCGGCGGATGAAGGTCTGCACCAGCTCGGCCTCGCGGCCGACGTCGGAGTTGGCGTTCTCGATCAGGAGCTCGGCGCCCTCCTTGTCGGCGACGCTCTTCATGCCCTTGCGGGCTTCGGCGAAGAACGGATTCCCGAACAGCTCGATGACCCCGATGACCGGCTTCTTGTCGTCGGCCCGGGCCGGGGTCTGCATGAAGCCGGCGGCGGCGGCAGCCACGGCCATGGCGGCGAATAGTCTGGTCCTCATCAGCGTTCCCCGTCGCTTGCGTCCTTTCATTGTGTCGGACGCTTGTTCGATATGTTGAACAAGCAAATGCTACGAAAGCCCTTGGACAGTGTCAAGGGCAACACGTCCCTACGGTGTGGCGGCCATGCCGGCCGAATCGGGCGTCGCGAGCTCGCGGCAGGCCGCGGCGACGGCGATGGCGGCGCGGCCGAGATCGGCCCGTCGCGCCGGCGACAAGGCATCGGTCCGCGCGGCGATCGCCACGGCCGCGATCGTCTCACCCGATCGTCCGTCATCGATGGGCGCGCCGAAGCTGGTCATGCCGGCCGCCGTCGACTCCTCGTCCACATGGAAGCCGTGGATCCGTTCCGCGGCGAGCTCGGCCGCCAGTTGCCGGGCGGTCGGCATCCGGCCGGCGACGCCGGTCAGGGTCGAGGCCGCGGCCGCGAGAACCTCGGCCAGCCGGGCCTGCGAGAGGGCGCCGAGAAAGCACCGGCCCGACGCGGTCGACCATGCGGGCAGGCGCAGCCCGACCCGCGCGGTGATCGGCAGGGCCGCTCGGCCGTGCCGTACCGCCACGATGACGATGTCGACGCCCTCGAGGATCGACAGGATCACGGTCTCGTCGCGGACCTCCGGCACGGACTCGCAGGCGTCGGCGAAGACCTCGATCAGCCTTCGGCCGCCGACGAGGCCGCGCGCCAGCTCGACGAGATGGTGTCCGAGCAGGTAGTGCCCGTCGCGGTCGCGCCAGAGCAATCCGTGCCTCGCCAGAGTGGCGCAGATGTCCGAGACCGAGCTCTTGGACACCTCGGTCCGGCGTGCAATCGCCGAGACCGAGGCTGCGCCGGCCTGCTGCGCCAGATCGTCGAGGATCGCCACCGCCTTGGCGACGGCGGGGGCCTTGGCGGCAGGGTCAGCGGGCCTGCGCATCGCTGGCCTCCTTGTTCGCGGCATGCGGGGGAAGGTCGCTCACCCGGCCTCCGCGTCCCAGGGCGCATAGGCCCCGGCATTGGCGGGCGTGATCAGCGCCGTGGGCAGGAGCCAGGTGCGGCGCGGCAGGTGACCGCCGGAGTAGATGAGATCGGCGAGCCGCAGTGCGGCGCGCCCGAGCTCCAGCGGATTCTGCGCCGCGGTCGCGATGATGCTGCGCCCGGCCAGGAGCGGCCCAAGCGCCGCCGACGAACCGTCGACGCTGAGGATGGCCACGCGAGCCCCGCGTGCCTCGAACGTGTCGAGGACGCCGAGCGCCGTCGGATCGTTGATGCTGAAAACGGCGTCGACATGGGGATGCCGGTCGAGGATGAGGTGCGCCAGGTCGCGCCCCCTGTCGAACGTGTTGTCGCCGTCGAGGCGATCGACGACCCGGATCCCCGGAAACTCCCGCAAGGCGCTGAGGAAGCCGCTGATCCTGTCGAAATTGCCGGTGATGCGCGTGCCGCCGATGATGACGACCTCGCCGCCGCCGTGCAGCGTCGCGCCCAGATGCCGGCCGATCAGCTCTCCGGCCTGGACGTTGTCGGTGGCGACCATGGCGTCGGCGCCGCTGGCGCCGGCATTGACGGCGATCACCGGGATGCCCTTCGCTGCAATGGCCGCCACCCCCGCCGCCACGCCCTCCGAATCCACGGGATCGACGATGACGGCATCGACGCCCTGCGCCGCGAGACGCTCCATCTGCCGAAGCTGGCGCTCCAGCACCTGGTCCGCGTCGAGGATCGTCACGGCGATGCCGAGCCGCCCCGCCGCTGCGGCGATCGCGTCGGCCTCGGCGCGGAAGAACGGGTTGGTGAAATTCTGGACGACCACGCCCAGCGTCTTCAGCCGCGGGGGATGGCTGAGCTGCGCCGCCGCGAGCTCGGCGATGCGGATGCCGATCCGGTAGCGGCCGGCCACGTCCTTGCGCAGCAGCCGCTCGGCCACCAGCACGTCGCAGATGTTCAGCAGGCTGCTCTTGGGCACGGTCAGCAGCCGGGCGAGCTCGGACAGCGTCAGCCCGCCGCCGGAGGTGGAGACGACGTCGAGCAGCGCCGCCGCCCTGGACAGGGCCGGCACGCGGCTGCCGCCGTCGGCGGCCTCGCCGGCAGGCGCCGCGCCGGCGACTGGCTCGGCCGGGGAGGGCGGCGGGGACGCGGCCGCGCCGCGAATCGGCCCGGGCCGCGCCATGCCCGGGGCCGCCGGGCGGCCGCGATTGTCATGATCGTGCATGCACGCCTGCTACTTCAGATCGAGGCAAAGGACCAGCGGCGCGGCTTGGGTTCCTGCGCCACGGCAGGCCCATGCCGCATCGGCCGCCTGTCCGGGAAAGCATGGCCCACGTGCGCGGCGGTCGCAACTGCGGGGCGGGCCGCCGCTTCGACGAGGCGCATGCGAGGCGTGCCCGGACGGCGGAAAGGCCGCCGCCGCGGCGGCCGCTTCTGCTTCACGCCGACGCTTGACGGCGTATCTTTGCTATGCATAGCTAATCAAATCACTGCATAGCTAGTCACCGACGCGAAGACGTCGAAAGATCAGGGCCAGGAAGCGCGAGATGGAGCCGGCCGGCTTGGGCCTGCACCCGGTGCTGCGACCTGGCGAGGGAAGCCTTGCCATGCTGGAGCAGCCGCCCGACCCGGGGCCGATCTTGCGGATCGCCGGGGTCGGCAAGTCCTACGGGCCGACGCGCGTCCTGTCCGATATCAGCTTCGACATCGCTCCGGGCCGTGTCCACGCGCTTGTCGGCGAGAACGGCGCGGGCAAGTCGACCCTGGTCAAGATCATCACCGGGATCATCGCGGCCGACGAGGGCGAGGTGCTGCTCGAGGGGCGGACCGCCGAGTTCCGCACGCCGATCGAAGCCCGGGCGGGCGGCGTCTCGGCGGTCTATCAGGATCCGAAGCTGTTTCCGCATCTCGACGTCGCCGAGAACATCTTCATCGGCAATTTCCCCAGGACGGTCCTCGGCACGGTCGACCGGGCGGCGATGTACCGCGGCGCCCGCCGCGAGCTCGATCGCCTCGGGGTCGACCTCGATCCGCGCTCCCTGGTGGCGGCGCTCTCCATGGCCGAGCTGCAATTCGTCGAGATCGCCCGGGCGCTCTCCGCGGATGTCAGGCTGCTCATCCTCGACGAGCCGACATCGCCGCTGACGCCGGCCGAGGCGGAGAAGCTCTTCGCCATCGTCCGCACCCTGCGCGCGGCGGGCCGGTCGATCCTGCTGATCACCCACCGCCTCGAGGAAGTCGAGGCCATCGCCGACGACGTCACGGTGCTGCGCGACGGGCGGCACATCGCCACGCGGCCGGCCCGGGACCTCGACCGCGCCGGCATCGTCGACCTGATGGTCGGGCGCAGCATCGACGCGCTGTTCACGCGCACAGGGACGGCGGCGAAGCGCGAGGAGGTCCTGCGCGTCGAAGGCCTGGGCCTTGCCGGCACCTTCGCGGACGTCTCGTTCGGGCTCAGGGCGGGCGAGATCGTCGGCATGGCCGGCCTCGTCGGCGCCGGCCGCTCGGAGATCGCCCAGGCGGTGTTCGGGATGACGCCGCCGACGGCCGGCCGGATCCTGCTGAAGGGGCGGGAGGTCGCGCCGGCGAGCCCCGAGCAGATGCTCAGGCTCGGGGTGGCCTATCTGCCGGAGGACCGCGACGGCCAGGGGCTGATCATGGCCGAGAGCGTCGGCGACAACGTCACCCTGCCCATCGCCTCCCGCCTCGCCCGCTGGGGCTTCCTCGCCAGGCGGCGGGAGGCGGACGTCGCGGCCGAGGCCGTCGCCACCTACAAGGTGCGCACCACCGGCGTCGGCCAGGTCGTCTCGGCGCTCTCGGGCGGCAACCGGCAGAAGGTCGCCTTCGCCCGCTGGCTGGCGACCCATCCGATCGTCATGCTGCTGGACGAACCGACCCACGGGGTCGACGTCGGCAGCAAGGCGCAGATCCACCAGATCATCCGGGACCTCGCCGCCTCCGGCCTCGCCGTGCTGCTGATCTCCTCGGACCTGCCGGAGGTGCTGGCGATGAGCGACCGCATTCTAGTCGTCGCCGAGGGCCGGATCGTGGCCGAGCTCGACGGCGAGGGGACGACACAGGAGGCGGTGATGCGCGCGGCCACCCGCAGCGGGGAGGCCGCGCATGTCCTCCAATGAGGCGGCACCCCGCCGCAGCATCGCCGATCTCGCCCTGCGCCTGCGGCTGAGCGGCGTCCTCGCCTTCCTGCTGCTGCTCGGCCTCGCATTCTCGCTCATGACGCAGCAGTTCCTGAGCTGGCAGAACCTCGGCGTGATCGCCTCGAACGCCGCGATCCTCGCCATCGTCGCGGCGGCCCAGTCCGTCGTGCTGCTGACGCGCAACCTCGATGTCTCGGTCGGATCGATCATGGGCTTCGCCGCCTATCTGACAGCGGACTATGCCGCGCATCACCCGGGCGGCGGCGTGGAGATCGTGCTGATCGCGCTGGCGCTCGGCGGCGCCCTCGGGCTGATCAACGGCCTGATCGTCGCCTACGCCAGGGTCTCGCCGCTGATCGCGACGCTCGGCACGATGTCGCTCTATCGCGGCATGACCTATATCTACGCGCACGGACAGGAGATCACCTCCAGCAAGCTGCCGCGCTGGATGCTCGAGGCCGTGGATCTGCGCATCGCCGGCCTGTCCTCGCTCGTCATCGTGGCGATCGTGGTCGTCGGCCTCCTGGCGCTGTTCCTGCGCTTCGTCCCGCTCGGCCGGCGCATCTATGCCGTCGGCTCCAATCCCCTGGCGAGCGTGTTCTACGGGTTGCGCATCGAGCGGGTGGTGCTGTTCGCCTATGTGCTGGCCGGCGTGATGTGCGGCTTTGCCGGGCTGCTCTACGCCGCCCGCGTCGGCACGGTCACGGTCATCCTGGCCTCGGGCTGGGAACTGACGTCGCTGGCCGCGGCCGTGCTCGGCGGCGTCAGCGTCGCGGGCGGGTCGGGCTCGGTGGTCGGGGCGGCGCTTGGGGCCGTGGTGCTCGCCTGCATCGACAACGGCCTCGTCCTGCTCGGCATCCCGGAGTTCTGGCGCATGTTCGTGCAGGGCGGCGCCATCGTGCTGGCCGTCGCGGTCGATGTGATCATCGGTGCGCAGATCCGGCGCAGCCTGCGGCGCCGGCGCTTCGGCGGGAGGCTGGCATGACGCCGTCCGCACCGCGCCGCCGCATCTGGCGGCCGAACGCCTGGGAGATCTTCCTGGTCGCGATGATCCTCGCCGCGGGCGTGTGGTCGTCGATGCTCTCGCCCTACTATCTCAGTCTCGACCAGATCCTCTATTCCAGCCGCCAGTTCCTGATCCCCGGCCTGCTGGCGCTCGGGCTGATGGTCGTGGTCGTCACGGGCGAGATCGACATCTCGCTGGCCTCGATCCTGGCCGTCGGCGCCGTGCTCTTCGCCAAGTGCTCCGCCTTCGGCGTACCGATCTGGCTCGCCGCGCCGGCCGTCGTCCTGGCGGGGGCGGCGCTCGGCGCCTTCAACGGGGTGCTGGTCGCTCGATTCGGCCTGCCGTCCCTCGCGGTGACGCTCGGCACGATGGGGGCCTATCGCGGGCTTGCCTTCATCATCGGCTCGGAGATCGGCTACACCGATTTCGACGATTCCTATCTCCATGTCGGGTCGGAGCTCGTCTTCGACATCGTACCGGTCGCCCTGCTGGTGTTCGCCGCGGTGACGCTCGGCGTCGGCATCCTGATGCACCGCACCGTCTTCGGGCGGCACTGCTTCGCCGTCGGCAACAACCGCGACGCGGCCTGGATCGCCGGCATCGGCGTCACGCGCATCAAGATCGAGGCCTACGCCCTCGCCGGGGCGCTGTCCGGCCTGGCCGCCCTCGTCTGGATCGGTCAATACGGCTCCGCCCGCGGTGACAATGCCGACGGCCTCATCCTGTTCGTCGTCACCGCCGTGGTGCTCGCCGGCGTCGATATCAACGGCGGCAAGGGCACGGTTCTCGGCACGCTCCTCGCCCTGCTGCTGCTGGGCACGCTGCGCAACGGGCTCGGGCTCGCCAACATCGCCGGCCCGGTCCAGACCGTGGTGCTCGGCCTGCTGCTGGTGCTGGGCGTGCTGCGGCCGGTGGCGACCCGGGCCATGCGGCAGGCGCGGCTCCTTCTTTCGCCGCGCTCCAGGCGCGGACCCGAGGCCAAGCCGGCGAGGCCGGCCGGCACATAGGCGGAAGCGGAGCCGATCCGCCGTTCGGTCAAAAAACCAAGACAGGAGGAACATATGAGGACGAGACGCGAAACCCTGGCGCTCATGGGGGGCGCACTGCTGGCCGGCTCGGCCGTTGCGTCGCCGGCGGTGGCCAAGGAGTCCGGCTTCAAGCTGATGATGACGCCGAAATGGACGGGCTTCCCCTATTTCGAGGCCGCGGCGAGGGGCGGCAAGGCCGCCGCCGAGGAGCTCGGCGACACCTTCGTCTACGCCGGCGCCGACCACGCGGATGTCTCCCTGCAGGTCGAGACGCTGGAGAACTTCCTGACCCAGAAGCCGGACGGCATCATCCTGGCCGCCATCGACCTCAACGCCGTCGCGCCGGTGCTCAAGCAGGCCCGCAAGCGCGGCATCACCGTCACGACCTTCGACGCGGACGCGGCGCCCGAGGCCCGCGACATGTTCGTCAACCAGATGTCCTACGAGCAGGCCGCCCGCACCATGCTCGACTGCGCCCTGATGGACGCGCCGGCGGGCGGCGAGATCGCCTTCATCGCTGCCTCTCCTACCTCGCCGAACCATACGGCGCATATGAAGATCATGACGGAGCTGACCCAGGCCGAGGACAAGTACAAGGTCTTCAAGGTCGTCGACACGCAATACGCCCAGGACGACGACGCCAAGAGCTACGATGTCGCCAACAACCTGATCCAGGCCCACCCCAACCTGAAGGTGATCATCTCGTCCTCGGCGGTCAGCGCCCCGGCGGCGGCCCGCGCCATCGTCGCGGGCGGTCACGCCGGCAAGGTCTTCGCCACCGGCTTCGCCCTGCCCAGCGCGATCAAGAGCTACCTCGAGGACGGGTCCGAGAAGGCCTTCGCCCTCTGGAACCCCTATGAGCTGGGCTATGTCGCGACCTACGCCACCCATCTCAAGCTCGCGGGCAAGCTGGAGATCAAGCCGGGCGCCACGTTCGAAGCCGGCAAGGCCGGCAGCTACACGGTCGGCGAGAAGGGCGAGATCGTCTACGGCAAGCCGATGATCTTCACCAAGGAGACCGTCGACAAGGCCGGATTCTGACCGCGTCCCGGTCGCTTCCGCCCATCGCCGTCTCGTGGGTCCCGGGAGCCTTCCCGGGACCTTCCGCTCATCGCCGGCATCGGCGGGCCGGCGACGGTCCCCCGCATGCGCACATCCATGGCCCCGGCGGGAAGACGCCTTCGCCGGCAGTCCGGATCAGCGCTTCCCCTTCCGGGACGGCGGGCGGCGGGTCTCGACGCACGGGCCGGGGCCGTCGGCCGCTCCGGGAACGCCGGAGGCCTGCTATCGCCGCCGCGGCGCCAGTGACTGGCGGATCACGCCCAGGGCGGTGACGCCGATGATGAGCGCACCCCAGATCGCGATGGTCAGGAACTGGCTCAGGTTCATCAGGTTGAAGGCCGACGAGATCACCTGCAGCAGGATCAGCGCCATGAACAGGCCGCCGACCTTGCCGAAGCCGCCGAACGGGTCGATGCCCCCCAGCACGGCCGCCAGGATGGTGACGAGCAGGAAGCTCTCGCCATAGGCGGCGTTGGCGGAATTGAAGCGCGCCATCATCACCAGCCCGGCGACGGCGGCGAGAAGGCTCGAGAGCACATAGATCTTCACCAGCACGCGCCGCGTGTCGACGCCGGAAAACCGCGTCGCCTTCTCGTTCGAGCCGATCATGTAGATCTTCTGGCCGAGCGGGGAGCGGTTGAGCATCACCGCCATGGGGATGCAAAGCAGCACGAACAGCACCATGGCGTAGGGCACGCCGAAGATCGTCGAGTTGCCCAGCGCCACGATCGGCTCGGGGAAGCCCGATATGACGTTGCCGCGGGTGAGGCCGATGGAGAGCCCCTTGCACAGCGTCATCGTGCCGAGCGTCGCCAGGATCGGCGAGACCCCGACATAGGCGATGATGATGCCGCTCAGGAGACCGATGACCACGGCGACGCCGAGGCCCGCGGCGATCGCCACGACCTGCCAGAGGCCCCAGGCCAGGCTGCCCGGCTCGGTGCCGGGAACATAGGTCGTCAGGATCCACGCCATGGTGAGGGCGCAGAGGTTCGCCGTGGCGATGATCGCAAGATTGAGGCCGCCCGACAGCAGCGTGATCATCATTGCCAGCGACAGGATGCCGAGCTCGGGCATCTGGAAGGCCATCGACTGGATCGTGCCGATGGCGAACAGGCGGTCGCCGAGAATCAGGCCGAAAACGACCAGGAGCGCGACCAGGACGAGGGCGAGGGTCGCCACCGTGCCGCCGCCGAACAGGCGGGAGAGCAGGGAAGGGCGGGCGTGCGCGGCGATCTGCAGGCTCATGGCGCAGCCTCCTCAGGCAACCAGGCCGCCCTTGCGGCGGCGCTGCGACCAGGCGGTGGTGGAGACCGCGATCAGAATGACGAGACCGACGAAGAGCTGGTTCCAGTAGGAGGACACGCCGAGAAGGACGAGCCCGTTCTGGAGGATCGCCAGGAGCGCGACGCCGAGGACGGTGCCCAGGACGCTGCCGACACCGCCCATCAGGCTGGCGCCGCCGAGAACGACGGCAGCGAGCACGTCGAGCTCCTTGCCGACCAGCACCGTCGGCGTGACCGATTGGGCCAGCTGCGCCTGCGACAGCGAGGCGATACCGGCGATGAAACCCATATAGCCGTAGACGAGGCAGTTGAGCCCGAAGACGTGGAAGCCGAGGCGCTGGGCCGCGTCCTTGTTGCCGCCCATCGCGTAGATCTGCCGCCCGATATTGGTGCGGTTGAGCAGGAGCCAGGTCACCAGGAAGGCGAGGACGAGCAGCAGGATCTGGAAGTTGATCGCATAGGGCATCTCGTTCTCGTCGACCCACTCGAACCACCAGATGCCGTCCCGGAAATATTTGGGCAGCGAGGTGATGTAGCGCCCGCCCGAGAAGAAGATCAGGAGGCCGTAGAACAGGTTCAGCGTGGCGATGGAGACGATGATCGACGAGATGCGCAGCTTCTGGATGAAGATCGCGTTGATCAGGCCGCAAACGAGCCCGACGCCGCAGGCCAGGACGAACAGACCCGTCCAGCCGACGTCGTACTGGTTGGCGACCGTCAGCGCGATGTACTGCGCGACCGTCGCCGTGGCGGTGAACGAGATGTCGATGCCGCCGGCGACCAGCACCACCAGGAGCCCGGCGGCGAGGATGCCGACGAAGGCATTGGAGGTCAGGAGGTCGAAGCCGTTCTGCAGGGTGAAGAAGCTGTCGGTGGACAGCGAAAGGCCGAGGCAGAACAGGACGATGACCGCGAGCAGCCAGCATTCGTGGCTGCGGCGGAAGCGTATCAGGGCCTCACGCATTGACGGCATCCCTCAACTCGGCCTCGCTGGAGGCATGAGGATGGTACTCGCCGATGAGGCGCCCCTGGCGCATGATCAGCACGCGGTGGGTGTGGTAGAACACCTCCGGGATCTCGTCGGAGATCATCAGCACGGCGACCCCCTCGGCCGCGAGACGGCGGACGACCTCGTAGATGCCGTCCTTGGCGTTGATATCGACGCCGACCGTCGGGCTGTCGAGAATGAGGAGGCGCGGCTTCGTCGCCATCCATTTGGCCAGAACGACGCGCTGCTGGTTGCCGCCGGACAATGTCCGCACCGGGTTTTCCGGGTCGGACACCTTGATCGTCAGATTGTCGATCCAGCGGCGCACCACCTCGCTCCGGACCGACTCGCGGATCAGCCCGAGGGGGCCGGCGAGCTTGTCCAGGATCGTCACGAGCGTGTTGGAGGAGATCGGCTGCTCGAGGACGAGGCCGAGCGTCAGCCGGTCCTCGGAGACATAGGCGACGCCCCTCTCGATCGCTTCGCGGTTGGAACGCGGCGTGGCCGGCTGCCCCAAAAGCCGGATCTCGCCGGAGGCCGGCGGGTTCATGCCGAAGAGCGACAGGGCCAGCTCCGTGCGGCCCGAGCCGAGCAGGCCGGTGATGCCGAGGATCTCGCCGGCGCGGATGTCGAAGCTGACGTCCTCGTACTGGCCCGGCCGGCTGAGGTTGTGCACCGAGAGGACGGTCTCGGCCTTGGCGAAATCCGGCTCGGCCGTGACGTAGTTGAACTCCTTGCCCGTCATCAGCACGCCGAGCTTGCGGTCGTTCATGTCGCGCGCGTCGAAGGTGCCGACCTTGGCGCCGTCGCGCAGCACGGTGACGCGCTCGGCGATCTCCATCACCTCGTCGAGGCGATGCGAGACGAAGACGATGCAGATGCCTTTCTTCTTGAGGTCGGCCACCAGGCGGATGAGGGCGTCGACCTCGTGCCGGGTCAGCGAGGCCGTCGGCTCGTCCATGATCACCAGCTTCGCATCCGCCGCCATGGCGCGGCAGATGGCGACGAGCTGGCGGCTGGCGATGGACAGATCCTCGACCTTGGCCTCCGGATCGAGCGTCACGCCGATCCGCGCCATGGCCTCGGCGGCCGTCCGGCGTACGCCGCGCCAGTCCACCAGGCGCAGGCCGCCGAGATGGCGGCCGACGGCGATGTTCTCGGCGACCGTGAGGTTGGGGAAGAGCGAGAGATCCTGGTAGATGACCTGGATGCCGCAGGCCGTCGACTGGACCGGATCAAGATGGGTGTATTCCCGCCCCTCGATCACGATCCGTCCGCCCGGCTCCGGCGGCTGCACGCCGGAAATGATCTTGATGAGCGTCGACTTTCCCGAGCCGTTTTCGCCGACGAGGCAGTGAACCTCGCCGGCTTCAAGCGTCAGGTCGACATCGCGCAAGGCGTGCACGCCGCCGAAACGCTTCGAAATGGAAGACAGGGACAGAAAAGTCGGCACGACAAGGTCCGGCTTCGGGGAACATGCGGTCTGGCGGCCGGCGCCGCCGGCCCATCGGACGTCGGGCAGGCGGCGGAAGGCTTCCGCCGCCTGCGTCGACCGATGCGGTCAGAGGCCCTGAGCGATCAGGCCGTCGACCGTGTCCTTGTTGATCTGCATGATCTTGTCGACCTTGATCAGCTTGCCGGGGACGTCGACCTCGGCCTTGCCGAGGCCGGGAATCTCGATGCCGTCCTTGATCTCGGTGCCGTCGAGAACGAGCTTGGCCACCGCCACCATGGCATAGCCGGCATCGGTCGGGTTCCAGAGGAAGCCCTCGCGGATGATGCCGTCCATGATCAGGTCCTTGCCCTGCGAGGGCAGCACCGTGCCGACGACGGCGATCTTCTTGCCGAGCCGCTTCTCCTTCACCGCATTGCCGGCGCCGATCGGGCCGTTCGAGCCGAAGGCGACGATGCCCTTGAGCTTGGGGTAGGCCTTGATGACGTCGAGCGTGGTCTTGTAGGCCGTGTCGATCTCGTCGGCGCCGGGGAAGCGGTCCGCCGCGAGCTTCATCTTCGGATAGTGCTCCTTCTGGTAGGCGATCGCCGCGTCCGCCCACTTGTTGTGGAGCGGCGTCGTCAGGGTGCCGACATAGACGACGTATTCGCCTTCCTCGCCCATCTCCTTGGCGAGCTTCTGCATCTGGACTTCGCCGAACTTCTTGGAATCGATCAGCTCGACGTTCCAGTCGCGGCCTTCCTGCTCCGGTCCTTCATGGGTGATGACCTTGATGCCGGCCGCCTGGGCGCGCTTGAGCACGGGCTCGCAGACCTTGACGTCGAGCGGGACCAGGCCGATCACGTCGACCTTCTTGGCGATCAGGTCCTCGAGCAGCTTCACCTGCTGGGCGGGGTCGACATTGGCCGGCCCGACCATGGTCGCATCGATCGAGAAGTCCTTCGCCCCCTTCTGGACGCCCTTTTCGAGCGCGTTGAACCAGGGAATGCCGGCGATCTTGACCACGGTCACCATGGTCTTCTCGGCAGCCTGCGCCGGAAAGGCGGGCAGGCCCAATGCTGCCACGACTGCAGCGCCCCCCAGGAGCTTGAGGGATTCGCGCCTGTTCATCATGTCCTCCGTTGCGTTTCCAACGCTGCCGCCCTTTGCGGTCATGCTTATCGAATGCGGGTAGCAGTGTGATCGGCGGCAAGGCGCTTGGCAAGCGTCGGCGTCCCGAAGCGCAAACGTTTTTGCTTTGCGGAAACCGATCTCGTTCATCGGTGGAAACGGCCGTTCGCCGGCGAGCGGAACCAGGCGAAAATCCGGCCGGGGATGCCCGCGGGCCTCTCGGGCGGGCGCGCCGCCGGGGATGATCGGCCGGTCCCGGCGAATCGGCCCGGTCCGATAAGGTCCGCCGCGGCGCCTGCGGGATACGATCCCGGGAAGGGACGGGGCCGCCGGGGACGGCATGTGACGGCGCGCCGTCGGGTGTGTCGCGGCAACTTGCAATTCCTTTCAGAAATATGTTACATTGTCGTCGGCAACAACAGGAGGCAGCCTTCCGTCCGCCCGTGGCCCGGGCGGCGCGGCAGGCCCGCCTCCTGGCGGATGCAGGCAATCACAGGCCGGACGTCCCTCGCGCCGCCTCATGCGGGCCGGGACGGCCGATCGGCCCCGCCTCCGGGGCCGGAGCACAAGGATAGGGACAGGCCCATGGCTGGGATGACGACGTCGGAGCTGCGTGGCTATCAGCAGATCTGCGCTCCCAACGGCATGATGATGGTCATTGCCTGCGACCAGCGCGGCGGCATGCGCTCGCTGCTGGCGAGCGACCCGGCCGAGCAGGCCCGCATCAGCGATGCGACGCTGGGCGAGACCAAATCCGACATCGTGCAGTATTTGGCGAACGAGGCCTCCTGCGTGCTGCTCGATCCGGTCTGCGCCGTGCCGAAGGTGGTCCATGACGGCGTGCTCGCTCGCGACGTGGCGCTGCTGATCGGGCTCGACGCGTCCGGCTTCGACAAGACGCCGGAAGGCTACCGCCTGTCGCGCCTGGCGCCGGGCATCGACGCCCGCCGCGTGCGCGAGCTCGGCGGCACGGGCGGCAAGATCATGGTCTATCTGCGCGCGGACAAGCCCGAGGCCAATCCCCACAACATCGACATCCTGCGCCGCTGCATCGAGGACTTCGCCCGCGAGGATCTCCTGCTTGTGGTGGAGTTCCTCACCTACGACCTGCCGGGCGAGAGCCGCGAGGAATACGCCGCCAAGGTGCCGGAGCTGGTGATCGGCGGCACGCGCATCTGCCTCGATCTCGGCGCCAAGGTGCTGAAGCTGCCCTATCCCGGCACGGCGGAAGCCTGCGCCACCATTTCCAAGCTCGCCGGCGCCGTGCCCTGGGCGGTGCTGTCGGCCGGCGTCGACCATTCGACCTTCCTCGGCCAGGTCGAGACGGCCATGCGCAACGGCGCTTCGGGCGTCATCGCCGGCCGCGCCTTGTGGAAGGACTGCATCTCGCTCGACCGCAAGGAAACCGCGAACCGGCTTGCGACGATCGCCGTGCCGCGGCTGCGCGAAATCCAGGCCTTGATCGACCGTCACGGCGGCAGGCCCGCGCAGGCGGCCTGAGGCCGCCGGCGTCATCGGCGCGGCGCTTGCAGGGGCGAAACGGATCGTGCTTGTGTCATGAAGAAGGCAGTCCTCGTCAACGGCGTGCCGGCCAGCGGCAAGAGCTGCCTGGCCCGGCTGCTGGCCGATGCGCGCAACTGGCCCGTCCTCGCCCTCGACAGCGTCAAGGAACCTTTCTTCGACCATCTCGGCATCGGCGACCGCGAGTTCAACCGCATGCTCGGACGGGCGAGCTACCAGGCGATCTGGTC
Organism: Labrys sp. Lb11; assembly: GCF_057554225.1. Lineage (NCBI taxonomy): Bacteria > Pseudomonadati > Pseudomonadota > Alphaproteobacteria > Hyphomicrobiales > Xanthobacteraceae > Labrys > Labrys sp. Lb11. The sequence goes on along the minus strand of NZ_BAAJOT010000003.1, from coordinate 805,097 downwards.
GATCGTCCGCGACGCGCCGGCAGGCATGACCTTCGTCGTCGACGCCTGGTTCGGCTTCCAGCCGCGCGAGGTGCTGGAGGCCCATCTCGCCCGCGCCGGCGTCGGCATGACGGCCGAGATCTGGTGCCACGCCCCGCCGGAGCTCCTGGTCGAGCGCTATCGGGAGCGGCTCCACCTGCGTCATGCCGGCCATCCCGGCGAAGCCTTCCTTCCCGAGCTCGACGCCCTGGCTCGCCGTGCCGGGCCGCTGCGGCTCGGGCCAACCCTCGATGTCGATACCGCCCGGCCGCTCGACCGCGAGCGGGTGCTCGGCTGGGTGGACGAGGCTCTGGCGGGGTGAGCCGCCGCCGGGCCGCGTCGCCTTGCCCTCGAGCGAGGGCGGGGCACTGCTGATCCGCAAAAGCCGCTTCGGGCCGCCTTGCGGCGGCCGGGAGCGATGTCCTGGGGCCGCGGCCGGGGTCAGGCGTCGCAGGCTGCCGGCCGGCGGGATTTTTCGAGGCCGCCGATCTGCACCAGGGCGAGGCCGGCGGCGGCCAGCAGGCCGCCGGCGATCGCAACGGCGGCATAGCCGAAGCCGAGGCCGATGACCCCCGCGCCGATGGCGGCGCCCAGCGCATTGCCGAGGTTGAAGGCCCCGACATTGACGGAGGAAGCCAGGCCCGGCGCCTCCGACGCCGCTTCCATCACCCGCATCTGCACGGGCGGAACGATGGCGAACGCCGCCGCGCCCCAGACGAGGAGGCCGATGGCCGCGCCCGCATGGCTGGCGAAGGCCAGGGGCAGGACGAGCATGACCGCCGCGAGCGCGCCGAGGAAGACCTTGGTCGCCCCGTCGAGCGACCAGTCGGCCAGCCGCCCGCCCAGCCAGTTGCCGATCGTGAATCCGATGCCGATCAGCACCAGCGCGAAGGTCACGAAAGCGTCGGATGCGCCCGTCAGTTGCGCCAGGGCGGGGGCGACATAGGTGTAGAGCGCGAACATCGCGCCTGCCCCCATGACCGTGGTCGCCATGGCGAGCAGCACCGCGGGACGGGTGAGCACGCCGATCTCGCGCCGCACGTCCGGCATCGCGCCGCGCTCGCCCCTGGGCAGGGCGACCCACAGCGCTGCGATGGCGGCGATGCCGATCAGCGCCGTGCCGGCGAACGCCATGCGCCAGCCGACCTGCTGGCCGATCCAGGTCGCGGCCGGAACGCCGCCGATATTGGCGATCGTCAGCCCCATGAACATGGCAGCCACCGCGCTCGCCTGCTTCTCCTTCGGCACGACGCTCGCCGCCACCACCGCGCCCAGGCCGAAGAAGGCCCCGTGGTTGAGGCTGGTGACCAGCCGGGCGAGGAGCAGGGTGACATAGCCCGGCGCCATGGCCGACATCAGATTGCCGATGGTGAAGATGCCCATCAGCACCATCAGCGCCGTGCGCTTGCCGAAGCGGCCGAAGGCGAGCGTCATGATCGGCGCGCCGGCCGTGACGCCGATCGCATAGGCGCTGATGAGAAGGCCGGCCGTCGGGATCGAGACGTCGACCCCGTCGGCGATGACCGGGAGCAGGCCCATCGGCGAGAACTCGGTCGTGCCGATGCCGAAGGCACCGATCGCGAGGGCGAGGAGTGCCCAGCGGCCCCGCGCGGATGTATCGGCCGTCACGGCCGTCGTCGTCCTGGCGTTCATAATGGACATTCCTCAGGCATCCCATTCCGGAGCGAGCCCCGGCGGGCTGACGATCCGGCCGTCCGGCCGCGCGAGCCCGGCAATGGCGGCCATGTCGGCCGCGTCGAGGGCGAAGTCGAAGATTGCGACGTTCTCCTTCACGCGCTCGGGGCGCGCCGTCTTGGAAAGGGCGATGCAGCCCTGCTGGACCAGCCAGCGCAGACCGACCTGCGCGGCGCTCTTGCCGTATTTGGCGCCGATCCGCTGCAGAACGGGGTCCTTCGGCACCGCGCCGTCGGCCATGCCGTAATAGGCGGTGATGGCGACGCCGCCGGCCCTGGCGGCTGCGACGAGCGCATGCTGGGGCAGGTAGGGATGCAGCTCGACCTGGTTGGTCACGATCGGCGCCTTCGAGAGCGCGATCGACTCCCGCATCTGCGCGATGGCTTGGTTGCTGACGCCGACGAACCGGGTCTTGCCGGCGGCCGCCACGGCGTCCAGCCTCTCGACCTGCTCTGCGACCGGCACCGCGTCGCCCGGCCAGTGCAGGAGAAGGAGATCGACCCGGTCGATCCCGAGCTTGTCGAGGCTCTCCCCGACTGAGGCCGCGAACCGGTCAGGGGCATAGTTGTCGACCCAGACCTTGGTGGTGAGGAAGAGATCGTCCCGCCGCACTCCGGCGGCCTGGAGAGCCCGGCCGAGCGCCGCCTCGTTGCCATAGATCTGCGCGGTGTCGAAGTGACGGAAGCCGGCCTCGAGCGCGGCCGGGACGACGCGCTCCACCTCCGCGTCCGACATGCGGAACACGCCGAAGCCGAGGGAGGGAATTGTCGCGCCATGGACGGTAACGGCTTGCATTGAAGAAATTCCTTCTGAAGAGCGTCAGGCGGCTTCGGCCGCCATGGTCGGGGCGAGCGCCGGCATCGCCCTGTCGGCTTGGCCGAACACGGGAACGCCGCGCATCCGGGCGGCGGCGCAGCCGAGGTCCTCGGCCCGGCGGGCCTCGCCGGCCGGCGACCAGTCGTTGTCGGGCGGCAGCTCGGTGCCGAAAGTCATGTCGCTGGGGGCGCGGATGAGATCGAGGGCGGAGGTCCTTGTCATGCGCCGGGAGATATGGCGCCGGTGGGGGCTTGATAATCGGCCTGGCTTCCACATCATCTATGAAACGAAATCAAAGATGGGGCGTCCGTGGACAATCGCGCCGGCGAGATGCAGGTGTTCCTGCGGGTGGTTGAGGCGGGAAGCTTTTCGGAGGCGGCGCGCCTCCTGCGCATGACGCCGTCGACCATCAGCAAGCTGATCTCGCGCATCGAGGCCCGGCTCGGCGTGCGCCTCGTCGAACGCTCGACCCGGCGGCTGTCGCTGACGGAGGAGGGGCGAACCTACTACGAGCGCAGCCAGGCCCTGCTCCACGACCTCGACGAGGTCGAGCGCGAGTTGTCGCAGGGAGCGGCGACGACCGGCGGCACGGTCCGGGTCAACGTCTCGGTCGCCTTCGGCGTGCTGGGCCTGGAGCCGCTCCTGCCCGAGTTCTGGCAGGCCTATCCCAATGTCGCGGTCGATCTGTCGCTGTCGGACGAGATCGTCGATCTCTATCTCGACCGGACTGACGTCGCCTTCCGGGTGGGGCCGCTGCCCGATTCGGGCATGATCGCGCGCCGCATCGGCGTGGCCCGGCGCAAGGTCGTGGCCTCGCCCGCCTATCTCGAGCGCTGCGGCACGCCGCGCACCGTCGACGACTTCGCGCGGCACAATTGCCTCGGCTTCAACTTCCGGCGCTCCGCCCCGGTCTGGCCGATCCGGGAGAGCGGGCGAACCGTCGACCGTGCGGTGAAGGGGGCGCTGCTCGCCAACAACGGCGAGACGGTGCGGCGCATGGCGCTCGCGGGCGTGGGGCTGGCGCGCCTGGGCGACTATCACGTGCGGGCCGATCTTGCCGCCGGCCGCCTGGTGGAGGTGCTGGCCGACGCGGTCGAGCCCGACGAGGAGCAGATCCACGCCGTCTTCCTGGGCGGGGCGCGCATGCCCCAGCGCATGCGCGTCTTCCTCGACTTCGTCGTGCCGCGCCTGCAGCATTTCCTGAGCGGGGAGGCGGCGGAGGCTTGAGGGAGCCGGCCGATCGGTTCCGCTCGGGCCTCGACCCGATCCGCAATCTCGACCACGCCCCGGTGCAGCTCGCGCGGACGTCACGCTGGCAGTGACGCGGCAACTGCCCAAGACGGCCGGGAACCGCTTCAGGCAAACTCGATCGTGACCATTGTGGCTGCCGAGGCTATTTCCCGCAAATCATCCACGAACGACGTTCCAGATCTGAGTATTGTCAAGTGCGAAAGGTCGGAAGACCTAGAGAACACAATCTTCACATGGCCGGGATATCCTGGACCTCCTCCCTCGATCGCATCCCAGAAGGCATCAAAATTTCGTCCAAAGAATCCGGCACCGTCCTGAATGTTCTGCATTTCGAGAGGCTGGCTATCATTCTGAGCGACTGCCGCCCCTGACCCCATCCTCCTAAGTGTCTCGACGTCGCCGGACGTCGCCGAACGTGACGCCCCGCAGACCGATGAGGAGACGCGGACATGACAAACTACAAGGGAACGGCGGTCGTTACCGGAGCATCGACCGGCATCGGCGTGGTCTATGCTGATCGGCTGGCCGCGCAGGGCTACGATCTCGTCTTGGTCGCTCGCAGCGCCGACAAGCTCGGTGAGGTTGCCGAACGTATTCGCGCCAAGACCGGCCGGCAGGTCGACGTGCTTCCAGCCGACCTTACGGACGCCGCAGACCTCGCCAATGTCGAAGATTTCCTGAAAACGACGCCGGACGTCACCCTGCTGGTCAACAATGCCGGCCTCGGCGGCGCCCTGAAGCTGGTCGAGTCCGACGTCGAGCAGATGACGGCGATGATTTCGCTCAATGTCACGGCGCTCGCGAGGCTGACCTATGCCATTGTGCCGGGCTTTATCGCGCGCGGTTCTGGCACGATCATCAACATCGCGTCGATCGTCGCCATCAGCCCGGAGGCGCTGAACGGCGTCTATGGCGGCACCAAGGCTTTCGTCCTCGCATTCAGCCAGAACCTGCGCCACGAGCTGGAGGGCACCGGCGTCCATGTGCAGGTGGTCCTGCCGGGCGCCACCGCCACCGATTTCTGGGCGATCGCCGGCCGTCCGGTCGAATTGCTGCCGAGCGCGATCGTGATGAGCGGCGAGGATCTGGTCGACGCCGCGCTCATCGGGCTCGGCCGCGGTGAGTTCGCGACCATTCCCTCGCTTCAGGACGGCGGCCTGTACGACGCATACGAACAGGCGCGCCGGGCCATGGCCGGCAAGCTTTCCAGTTCCACGCCGGCGGCCCGCTACCGGGCCGTCGCGTGATCCCTTGTCCCTCCCGGAAAGAAAGGCAATCGAACCATGACCGCGAAGAAACTCTATACCGCCAATGTTCACACCGTCGGTGGCCGCGAAGGCGCGGCGAAAAGCTCGGACGGTCAGCTCGACATCAAGCTTTCCTCCCCGGGCACCGGTCGTCCCGGCGTCAACCCGGAGCAGCTTTTCGCCGCCGGCTGGTCGGCCTGCTTCGAGGGCGCGCTCGGCCTCGCCGCGAAGGAACAGCGTCTCGCGCTACCGGCGGAAACGGCCGTCGATGCCCGCGTCGATCTCCACTACGGCGAGGCCGAGGGGTACTTCCTCACCGCGCGGCTCGACGTCACCATCCCGGGCATCGCGGACGATATTGCCACGCGCCTGATCGAGCGTGCGCATGAAACCTGCCCTTACTCGAAGATGACCCGCGGCGGGATCGACGCCAGCGTGGTGCTGCGCTCCGGTGCGCCTGGGATCGGCGCCGTCTGAGAGCCGTGAAACGCGCCGCGGCGGGCGAGAGCTGACCGGAGATCAGTCAGCTCTCGCTCGACTTTGTCCGAAATCCTTGCGGCGGGCAACGGAGAAGCAAGACAGGGCGCGCCAAAAGCCCTCTCTGCGAAATGGAGAAGGCTTTTGGCGCGCCCCGTCCTGTCGGCGTGACCGCCGCCGGCCGGCCATGCTGTGCTCATGGGCAAAGCTGTGCTGCGGCGGCCGGCGTCGCCGGGCTTGACCATATCTCCAGCGAGTTCCGCCGCGGTCGCATCGGCCGGATTCACATATTCGGAGGTCGATATTTCTTGATCCGACTGCAATGTTTAGATTGAACCTGCCGGTCTGGCGGATCATTCTTCATCGAGCTTTGCACTGAAAAACGCGAAAGCTCCGGCGGTCGGGCGATGTTTTCGCCGCAGGCGGACATTCGCTGGAGATAGCATGGATCGTCTCGAAGCGATGGAGGTCTTACTGGCGGTCGTCGACGCCGGCAGCCTCTCGGCAGGGAGCCGGAAGCTCAACGCGCCGCTGCCCAGCGTCAGCCGGAAGGTGGCGGAGCTTGAGCGATTCCTGGGCTCGCGCCTGCTCATTCGGACCAGCCGGAACATCCAGCTGACCGATGCGGGTCGCGACTATGTCGATGCCGCCCGGCTGATCGTCACGCAGCTCAAGGAGGCCGAGCTTCGGGCGTCGGGCGAATATGAAGTGCCCAGAGGCATCCTGACGGTGACGATGCCGCTGGCGTTCGGGCAGTTGTGCATGTTGCCGCTGGCCTTCGACTTCCTGTGCGAGCACCCCGAGGTCGATCTGAATGTGCTGGCCGTGGATCGCGTGGTCAACCTCGTCGATGAGCATGTCGATATCGGCGTCCGGCTGGGAGAGCTGGCCGACAGCTCGCTTTATGCGATCAAGGCCGGCACCTTCCGTTTCGTGACCTGCGCCAGCCCGGCCTATCTGGCGCGCAAGGGCCGTCCGTCCAGTCCTGAAGACCTCGTCGACCACGATGCCGCCGTTTGCGGTGCGATCGAGGAAACAGCCTGGACCTATGAACGCGCCGGCCGCAAGATTCAGGGAAGGCCCAAGGTGCGTTTCCGCGTCAATACCAATTCCGGCGCTGTCGGGGCGGCGGTGGGCGGTATCGGGATCACCCGCGCCCCGAGCTATATGGTTTTGGAACAGTTGCGGAGCGGAGCGCTGGTCTCGCTCCTCGACGAGCATGATAACCGAACATTTCCGGTGCATCTGGTTTACGTCCGCCAAGGCTTGCTCCCGCTCAAAGTGCGGGTGTTCCTGGACTGGATCGCGCCGCGGCTGAGGGAAACGTTGCGGGAGCTCGAAGACGTCAAGCCGGCGTCGATCGAGTGAGAGCTCCGCGAGCTTTTATGCCCCGACCAGATCGATGATCGCCCGCGCGAACCCGGCCGGCGCCTCATTCGGCATAGGCGATCTCGAGCAGATCGGTACGAACCGTCGTCGACGGCGGCATCGAAGCCGGCGCGGCGCGGATGGCGGCGGCTGGGGCGAAGGGGGCTGCGGCGGCGACGACCGCAACCCCCATCATGCTGCGCCGGCTGAGATCGGCGATGGGCATGGTGCTTTCCTACTTCGTGGTCGCGGTTGCGGCCTGTTCGATCATGCCGGCCACTTCGTGAGGGTGCGAGATCATGACGACATGCGAGGCGCCGGGCACGACCTCGATCTTTCGCGCATGCGCGCGCTCGGCCATGAACGCCATGGCAGCAGGCGGGATGGCGAGATCCTTGGCGCCGTAGATGGCCCATGAGGGCAGGCTCTTCCAGGCAGCGACGGAAACCTTCTCCTCGCCGGCCTGGAGCGTGAGCGGGCGCTGCTCGAAGGCCGCGATCTGCGCCGGAGCGACCGGCAGGTCGCCGGCAAACGCGGCAGGGAACTGGTCGGGGCGGATGTAGAGATCCTGCTTGCCATCGGGCGTCGTCACCGGCTGCGCCAGCACGCCGTTCAGCACCGATCCCGGGAACTTGCCCGCCAGCTCGAAGCTGCTCTCGCCCACGTCGGGAGCGAAGGCGGCCACGTAGACCAAAGCCTTCACGTTGGCGGTGCCGGCAGCAGCCTGCGTGATCACGGTCCCGCCATAGGAATGGCCGACGAGCACGACAGGGCCGTTGATCGACTTGACGATCGAAGCGACATAGGCGGCGTCGCTTCCGGCGCCACGCAACGGATTGGCCGCGGCAATGACCGGATATCCGTCGCGCGTCAGATCGGCGATGACACCGTTCCAGCTCGATGAATCGGCGAATGCGCCATGGACCAGGACAATGGTCGGCCTGGCGGTCGAGGTTTGCGCGGACGCGGCTGCCATCGCGCAGATCGACCCTGCGGCCAGAATGGCGGCTTTCAGGAAAGACATGGGAAATCTCCCTATCCGACAAGGTTGATTGGAGGGGGCGGCGCGCGGCGGGGCGCTGCGCGCCGCCCGGCTCCGCCGTGGGGGTGTCAGCGGAGCGATTTGAACGAGGCGCGCATCTCGCTGGTGAAGGCGGCGGGTTGCTCCCAGGCGGCGAAGTGACCGCCTTTCGGAAGCCGGTTGTAATGGATCAGCGCGGGATATGCCTTCTCCACCCAGCTCCGCGGCGCCTGGTAGATTTCGTCGGGAAAGGCGCTGATCGCCGTCGGCAGCTTGACCCCCTTCGGCGCGAAGAAGGGGAGCTTGCTCTCCCAGTAGAGCCGGGCGGATGAAACCGCGGTACCGGTCAGCCAGTAGAGCGCGACATTGTCGATCAAGTCCTCCCTGGAGAGGCCTTCCTCGGCGCCGTCGAACACGCGGGTGATCAACTCCATGCTCCGCACGTCATGGTCGAACATCCATGACGCCAGCCCGATCGGCGAGTCCGCCAGCGCGTAAAGCGTCTGCGGGCGCTTCGCCATCTCGATCGCGTAGCCCAGCCCGTTCTTGTAGAAGCTGTCGAGCTGGTCATAGGCCCGCTGCTCGTCGGCCGAGAGGCCGGCCGGCGCCGCGCCGCCCGCCGCGAGCGCCTTGGCGATATCGTCGGGCACCGATGCCGGCATGTTGGTGTGGATGCCGACCAGCCCCGGCGGCTGGAGCAGCGCGAGCTGCTCGGTGACCGCGTTGCCCCAGTCGCCGCCCTGCGCCACGTAGCGCGTATAGCCGAGGCGGGTCATCAGCACCGCCCAGGCCCTGGCGATGCGGATCGGATCCCAACCGAGCTCGATGGGCTTGCTCGAGAAGCCATGCCCCGGCAGCGAGGGGATCACCACGTCGAACGCATCGGCCGCCGTCCCGCCATGAGCCGTGGGATTGGTCAGCGGGTCGATGATCTTGAGCTGCTCGAAGATCGAGCCCGGCCAGCCATGCGTGATGATCATCGGCAGCGCATTCCGGTGCTTCGACTTCACATGGATGAAATGAATGTCGACACCGTCGATCTCGGTGATGAAATTGGGCAGGTGGTTGAGGTAGTCCTCAGCCTTGCGCCAATCATATTCGTTCGCCCAATAGTCGGCGGCCGCCTTCATCGTCGCCAGCTTCAGTCCCTGCGACGTATCGCCGACCGTCTCGCGATCGGGCCAGTTGGTCGCCAGCACGCGGCGCTTCATGTCGGCAAGCGCGGCCTCCGGGATGTTGATCTTGAACGGGCGCACCGGCGGGCTGCCGGACGCGACGGTGGGTTGCGCCATGGCGACGCGTGGCAGACCGACGGCAGCGGCGCCGATCAGCGACGTCACGAGGAACTTGCGGCGGTCGATATCCGTGGTGGTAGACGACATGGTGGTTCTCCTGTCAGGCAAGCGTGATGCCGGCGGCGATCCCGCCGGGGGTCATGTTCGAGTAGGGGCAGGTCGCGTCGGCGCGATCGACGAGGGACCGGGCAACGCTCCGGTCGAGGCCCGGCACGCCCGCATCGAGCCGTGCCGCAAGGGAGAAGCCTTCGATGTCGCCGACGTTCAGGTCGACTTCGGCGTCAACCGCGCTGCCTGCCGGCAGCTTGATGCGCAGCGCGTCCAGATCGGCGATCATGGTCATATCAGCTCCTCCCTTTCGGACTGCGGTGCGCTTGCGGGCATCGCGTTGGAGCTGATCTAGGCCTTTCGGGATCTGGCGATCAGTCCATGAGTTTGGGAGCGTCCCTCTCATTTTCAGACAGGGCATCGGCGTGTGGCGAAGGTGGCCCGGAGGTGGCGTCGGGCCGGCGGCTCCCGGCGTTGCTTGCCCGCTCGATGCGATATCGCGCAGGCCGTCGGACGGATACTATACGAGGGGTCTCGTGACCTTGGACGCGAGGCAACGGGCGGCCAGGATTCGAACTGTTCATTCCGTGGACCGTCGAGCACGACGAAGGCGCCCTCCGAGCCGAGCGCGATCGGCGAATCCCACAATACCGTGACGTCCGGCGGATTCCGGCGGTCGACGCCGACCGTCTCCATGCGCAGGGCGGGGGCACGCTTTGAATATGACTGATCATGACCAGTCATACATGATACTGACTCTGGTGGAACGGGGAGGTGATGTTGAGCGGCGCCGGGATTCCGGAGGCTCAGACCATCGCGCCGACCTTGCACCAGCGGCTGCGCGCCATCATCGTCGACAATATCGGCAGCGGCGCATGGGCGCCGCACACCCAGATCGCCTCGGAGCGGCCCAGCCGTAGATGCCGCGCGCGTTGAGGACGCGGCCGATGTCGCCATTGTTGATGTGCCGCCATATGGCCTGGTAGGTCGGGCTCAGCGTCACATGCGGCGCGCAGACCGGGTTCCTGCCCACCTCGTCGGCGAGCTTGACCAGTTCGCCCGCCTCGCTCAGCGACATCGACATGGGCTTTTCGACCAGCACATGCTTGCCTGCTTCCAGGGCGCGGCGCGTCAACGACCCATGCTCGTGCATCGACGTCAACACCAGCACCGCGTCGACGTCGTCGCGCTCGAGGACGTCGCGGTCGTCGCTCGTGAAGGTCTTGATGCCGTAGCGGTCCTTGACGACCTCCTCCCGGGTGGGACGCGTGTCGCAGGCGATGACGATCTCCGCCGGCAGCCCGTGCAGGTTGAGGCGCTGCACCATCGGGATGTATTTCTCGGAGACGCTGCCCGCGCCGATGATGCCCAATCGTACCGGCTCGCCCATGTCTTTCGGTCCTGTCTCCAGCCTGGTCAGGGGAGGTTGGAGCAGGAGCCGGCGGCTCGCCATGTGACCTCGGTCAGCACGGGTGGGTGGCGCGGCGACTGCCTCGGCCACAATCCGAAGCCGCTACCGGGATGCGACGATTGTCCGGCCGGGACTGGCGGCGAACACGAAGACTGCGGCCGCGAAGACGAGCAAGGTCGAAAAATCCATGGATACTCCCGAAAGCTATCATTGCTTCCGGAGTACGCGCTGTTCCCTCATGCGAAAGAGGATGGAGCGCGTCGTCGACGATCGCTCTGCATGGAGGAAAAAGGACAGAACCTTTCAAAATGATTTACGCCGCCCGACCGTCCTATCGCAGATTGAAGCTCAAATGAGCAACCGAAGGAGACGAGATCATTCTCGTCGGTATCAGTTCAGTTATAATATCAGCACAACGACCGAAGAGGCGTGTGCCACTCCCCAGCAGAATCGGAACGAGGTGGATGATGATTTCGTCGACGGCATCGGCCGCAAGGCATTGCCGGGCAATGTCCGCACCCATGACAACGACGTTTCTACCTTCAGCGGCCGAACGAGCCTTCCCGAGCGCATTGTCGATGCCCTCTGTGACAAACGTAAAGGTGCCGCTTTTCATGGGGAGCGGTTCGCGTTTCTCATGGGTGACGACGAAGGTCGGCGCCGGAAACGGCGTGTCTGCCCATGGACCCAGGCCGACATCGAAGGTGCGTCGACCGACAATGACGGCGCCCGGCGAGAGCGCGGCAGCCATCCGCCTGTCGATACTGTGCGTCGATTTGAACATCCAGTGATGAAGGCGGTCCCCGCCTTTCCCCATCGGCTGATCGACGCTCACGTCCGGGCCCGCGATGAACCCGTCGATAGACATCGAGTACGACAACACGACCCATCCCATGTGCTGCTTCCTTATTGTGATTGTTAAATGCAACCAGTTGTAGGCTGCCATAGGAGTTGCGCTGATGCAATCGCCGGAAGATCGACCCGAATTGCTCGAGCCCGAGGCCGCCGAAACGGGCGCGAGCCCGATTTTCGGCCGCGCCGGGCCGCGGGCGAGCGCCGGCGTGGCGCCGACCGCGCGGGGAGCATGGTATCGTCGAAGGGGGCTCCGGCGAGCCGTGGGTGGTGCCACCGGTCGGGCGCGGGGCGTGCTCTTGCCCGCCAGCGGCGCCATCGCCTCGGCATGCCGCTCCAGCTTGGCCGGCGGCACGCCGAGCATCGGGTCGTGCCGCAACTGATCTCAGATGACGCGTTCTCGCAAACAAATTTACCCGGCTCGAGGGCGACTTTCTCTCAGGTCTGAGAAATCCAATCTAGCTAAGGTGTGGCTTTCATCTGCACCATAGTCTGATCTTTCCGACTGCATATTACGATAAATGGCCTCGGTGTTGGCATCTTTATCTTCTTAATCTCGTTCGTATTTTCTATAACAATTGGCGTTATCCCGATTTGCTTCGCAGTTTCATCTATAAGTGCAACGCACTCTTCGAACGGCATCGCCTGCGATGTGGAGTCCGCTGCGAGAACGGGACTTACGGCCAAGGCGATTGTGATTATTGCCGATGCGATCTTCAACGCCGTCTCCCTGCTGCGCGCGACGCGGCCCGCCCGTAAACGCATCCTTCTGCTCACGACCGGCATTGGCAAGATCAAATTGGCCGACGCCTCCCCCTCGACAGAAGGTTTCGACGGCGCGTCGCGTGGTCAGGTCGTCTGTGAACCACCGGCAGCTGCTCATGGTTCAAGCCGTCGGCGGACGCCCCTGTCCCTGGATTTGAAGCAAAGCCTTGAGTTTGGCGCGAACGTCGGCCAGCACCACGGCGGTTACCGTGCCCTTTTGCCTTGCCTTGCGAGCGCGCCAATCGAGGTTCTTGATCTGATCGGCCAGAATGGCGCTCGGCGGGTCCTGGCTGACAACGACCTCAAAGGGGTATCCTTTGAGCTTCGTTGTCAGCGGGCAGCACAACATCATGCCCCGCAACCCGTTGTAGCGGGCGGGCGACAGCACCAGAACGGGACGATGGCCTGCCTGCTCGTGCCCGGCCCGTGGATCGAAGTTCACCCACACGATGTCGCCGCTGTCAGGCACCCATGCGGCCATCACCAGACTTCCTTGCCGACCGGAGCGCCGAAATCGACCTCGTCATGAAAAGTGTCGGGCGTCATCCCGGCCAACAGCTTGTCCAGATCATAGGAAAGGCCCCGGACGGGTTCTATGACGATCCGACCATCTTCCTCGCGCACCTCCACCGCCTGATCGACATGAAAGTTGGCGGCGGTCATCACCGAATGCGGAATCCGAACCGAGGCGCTATTGCCCCATTTCTTGATGTTCACTTGCATGGCCACGTCTCCTGTATCTACGATGTAGATACAATAATGTGCCACGCGGTCGGTGCCAGCAGTGTAGATACATATCCGGCACTGATGGGAGCGCGCGAGGCATCATGGTCATTCTTCTTCCGGCGATGCGTCATTGTCGCTGGCGGCGGCGATGCGCGCGGCAAAGTCCTCGTGCGCCATCCGCCTGCCGATCGGGCGGGCGATGGTCGGCACCACGGCGTCCGGCCGCGCCGACGCATCGGCCTCGTTCCCGGCATCCTGTCCGCCGGGTGAGCGGGTATCGTTCGCCGGCCTCTGCTTCCCGTTATCGCCCTCGCTATCAGAAGACATCGAAGTCGAACTCGCCACGCGGCTTCCATCCAGCAGGGTAGGCGATCCATCGGCTGATGTCGGATTCATGCCAGCCCGCGCCGTTGGCGCTGATCTTCAGTTGAGCGGGGAACGTGCCTTCAGCGATCTTGCGAGAGATATTTAGGCGTAGCAGGGGTAAGAGGGTAAAAACTTGGGGGCATGTATCGGTGAAACGGGTATTGAGAAGGCAGTACGGCCAAAAAATTCTGTGTTTTCAACGGCACGATTTTCGTTGTGACCCGATGCCTTGAGTGTGTGCCCGGGGTTTTGCCCCTCCTGCCGGCGGTCCTGCTAAGTCTTCGGATCTGAGCATTTTCCTGAGAAAACAACGCCCTAGATGGCGGTGGCGGAGAGGGAGGGATTCGAACCCCCGATAGAGTTGCCCCTATGCCGCATTTCGAGTGCGGTGCATTCAACCACTCTGCCACCTCTCCGCAGCAGGTCGGGGCGGTTCATACCGGGATGCGGGCCGCGGCACAAGCCGCAAATCCCGGAAAATTCACAAGGGCGCGTCGCGACGGGGCGAGTGGCCGGCGGGGCAGGGGTGTGATATTCCGCCGGATCGGGTCAATCAGGGTGAATCGTGCCGTTCCGCTCCGCTTTTCCCCGCTATTCCGGCTTGCGGCTGCTGCGCGAGGCGCTGCGCGGCCATGCGGGCTGGGGGCGGGCCTGGCGGGCGGCGGCGCCGAAGGCCGCCTATGACGTGGTGATCGTCGGCGGCGGCGGCCACGGCCTGGCGACGGCGCATTACCTCGCCGCGAATCACGGCATCGCCAACGTCGCGGTGCTGGAGCGCGGCGCCATCGGGCTCGGCAATGTCGGGCGCAACACCACCATCATCCGTTCGAACTATTTTTCGCGCGAGAACATCCGTTTCTTCGATTTCTCCCTGAAGCTGTGGGAGCGCTTCGAGCGCGACCTCAACTTCAACGCCATGGTCAGCCAGCGCGGCACGCTCAACCTCGTCCATGCCGACGGCCAGCGCGACCTGCTGGCCCGGCGGGCGAACCTGATGCGGCTGGAGGGCGTGGAGACGGAGATGCTCGACCGGGCCGGCGTCGAGGCGCTGGTGCCGGCGATCGATGCGCGCAACGGCCGCTTTCCGGTGGTCGGCGGCTTCCTGCAGCGGCGCGGCGGCACGGTGCGCCACGACGCCGTGCCCTGGGCCTATGCGCGCTCGGCCAGTGCTCGCGGCGTCGACATCGTCGAGGGCTGCGAGGTCACCGGCGTGCGGCGCGAGGGCGAGGCGGTGACGGGCGTGGAGACGACGCGCGGCTTCGTCGGCGCCGGCAAGGTGCTGTTCGCCGTCGCCGGCCATTCCTCGCGGCTCGCCGCCATGGCCGGCTTCCGGCTGCCGGTCGAGACGCATGTGCTGCAGGCCTTCGTCACCGAGGGCGTCAAGCCGATGCTCGACCTGGTCGTCACCTACGGGGCCGGGCATTTCTATGTCAGCCAGTCGGACAAGGGCGGGCTGGTGTTCGGCGGCCATCTCGACGGCTACAATTCCTATGCCCAGCGCGGCAACCTGCCGGTGGTGGAGGACGTGCTCGCCGCCGGCGCCACGCTGATGCCCTCGCTGTCGCGGCTCCGGGTGCTGCGGCAGTGGGGCGGGGTGATGGACATGAGCATGGACGGCAATCCGATCATCGGCCCGACGCCGGTCCGGAACCTCTTCGTCAACGGCGGCTGGTGCTATGGCGGCTTCAAGGCGGTGCCGGCCGGCGGCTTCTGCACCGCCCATCTTCTCGCCACCGGCGAGCCGCATCCGCTGATCGCGCATTTCGGCCTCGGCCGCTTCGCCGAGGGCCGCACGATCGACGAGCGCGGCGTCGGCCCCTATCCCTGGGCGCATTGATGCTGCGGATCGCCTGTCCCCATTGCGGCGTGCGCGACGAGGTCGAGTTCCGCTATCGCGGCGATGCCGGCGTCGCGCGGCCGGAGGGCGGCGCGGACATGGCGGCGATGCTCGCCTACGTCTACGAGCGCGACAATCCGCGCGGCTGGACGGCGGAGTGGTGGCAGCATGTCGGCGGCTGCCGGCGGACGCTGAAGGTCACGCGGCACACGCTCACCCATGCCGTCGCCCATGTCGGCGAGCCCGGCGATGCCTCGTCCGGCGCGCCGGGGGAGGGGGAGCGATGAGCGGGCCGCACCGCCTGCCCGCCGGCGGCCGCATCGACCGCTCGCGCCTGCTGCGCTTCCGCTTCGACGGCCGCGACCATGCCGGCCATCCCGGCGACACCCTGGCCTCGGCTCTGCTGGCGAGCGGCGTCCGGCTGGTCGGCCGCTCGTTCAAGTATCACCGGCCGCGCGGCATCTTCACCGCCGGGCCGGAGGAGCCCTCGGCCCTGGTCGAGCTGCGCGGCGGCGCCCGGCGCGAGCCCAACCTGCCGGCGACCACGGTCGAACTGTTCGACGGGCTGGAGGCCGCGAGCCAGAACCGCTGGCCTTCTCTCGCCTTCGACCTCGGAGCGGCGGCCGACAGGCTGTCGCCGCTGCTGCCGGCCGGCTTCTACTACAAGACCTTCATGGCGCCGTCCGGGTTGTGGGAGCGTCTGTACGAGCCGCTGATCCGCCGGGCCGCCGGCCTCGGCCGGGCCGCCGGCGAAGCCGATCCCGACCGCTACGAGACCGTGCACGCCCATTGCGACGTGCTGGTGGTCGGCTCCGGCGCCGCCGGGCTCGCGGCGGCGCTGGCCGCGGCCGAGGCCGGGCGGCGGGTGATGCTGCTGGAGCAGGACTTCGAGGCCGGCGGCGCCACCCTGCTCGACGCCGAGCGGGCGGACTGGCGCCGGGGCGTGCTCTCCGCCCTGGCGGCGCGGCCGGATGTCGTGGTCCTGACCCGCACCACCGCCTTCGGCCTCTACGACCACAACGTGGTCGGCGCGGTGGAGCGGGTGTCCGACCATCTCGCCGAGCCGCTGACCGGCATGGTGCGCCAGCGCCAATGGGTGATCCGTGCCGGCCGGATCGTGCTGGCGACCGGCCGGGTCGAGCGCCTGATCGCCTTTCCCGGCAACGACCGGCCGGGCGTGATGCTGGCCGGCGCGGCGCAGACCTATCTGCAGCGCTTCGGCGTCGCCGCCGGCCAGCGCGCGGTGGTCTTCCTCAACAATGACGAGGCCTATGCCGCCGCCTTCTCCCTGGCCGGGCGGGGCGTCGACATCGCGGCGGTGGTCGATGTGCGGCCGGCCAATGCCGCCGGGCGCCGGGCCGAGCGCGGCGGCCTGCCGGTGCGCTTCGCCAGCGAAGTGCTCGCCACGCATGGCGGGATGCTGAGCCCGGCGCTGGCGGCGGTGTCGGTGAGGCGTATCGGCGCCGCCAAGGTGGAGCGGCTGGAGGCCGACCTCCTGTGCATCTCCGGCGGCTTCAACCCGCAGATCCAACTCGCCAGCCAGGCCGGGCTGGCGCTGGCATGGGACGAGGCGCAGGCGGCGTTCGTCGCGCGCGGCAACGAGGCCGTGGAGGTCGCGGGGGAGAGGGAAGGGGAAGGCTCCGGCGCGGCGCCTTCTTCCGCATCCGAGGCATCGTCCGCGGACGAGCCTTCCGCCGATCCGGTCAATCCTCTCCCCTTTCTCCTCTCCCGGCCGGGAGCAGGGATCGCGCCCGATGCCGATGCCGTGCCGTCCTTGCTGCCCTTCTGGGAGGTCAAGGCGCCGGGCAAGGCCTTCGTCGACCTGCAGCACGACGTCACCGCGCAGGATATCCGCCTGGCGCACCGCGAGGGCTATGCCCATGTCGAGCATGCCAAGCGCTACACCACCCACGGCATGGCGACGGACCAGGGCCGGACCGGCGGGCTCGTCGGCAGCGCGATCCTGGCCGAGGCGCGGGGCGAAGCGGTGGCGGCGGTCGGGCTGCCGACGGCCCGGCCCTATGTGTCGCCCGTTTCCTGGGGCGCGCTGGCCGGCGCCGAGGTCGGCGCGCATTTCCGGCCGAAGCGGCGCCTGCCGCTGCATGCCTGGCACGAACGCCATGGCGCCGTGTTCGTCCGGATCGGGCTGTGGCTGCGGCCGCTGGTCTACTCCGCCGCGGGCGACACGAGCTGGGGGCCGGTCGTCGAGGAGGCGCGGGCTGTGCGGCGCGCGGTCGGCCTCACCGACGTCTCCTCCCTCGGCAAGATCGACGTGCAGGGCCGGGACGCCGCCGCCTTCCTCGACCGCATCTACGCCAACACCTTCTCGACCCTTCCGGTCGGGCGGGCGCGCTACGGCCTGATGCTGCGCGAGGACGGCATGGTGTTCGATGACGGCACCACCTCGCGGCTCGGTCCGGACCATTTCTTCGTCACCACCACCACGGCCAATGCCGGCGCCGTGCTGGAGCACATGGAGTTCCATCTGCACACGGTCTGGCCGGAGCTCGACGTCAAGCTCACCGACGTTTCCGACCAATGGGCGCAGTTCGCCGTCGCCGGGCCGAAGGCACGTTCGGTCCTGGCCGCCGTCTGCGCCCGCGACCTCGACGACAAGGCCTTCCCCTTCATGGCGGCGGGAGAGGCCGTCATCGCCGGCGTGCCGGGGCGGCTGTTCCGCATCAGCTTCTCCGGCGAGCTCGCCTATGAGGTCTCCGTGCCGGCCGGCCGGGCCGAGGCGGTGTGGGAGGCGATCCTGGCCGCGGGCGCGCCGTTCGGCATCCGGCCCTACGGGCTCGACGCGCTCAACCTCCTGCGCATCGAGAAGGGCCATGTCGCCGGCAGCGAGATCAACGGCCAGACCACGGCGGCCGATCTCGGCCTGGCGCGCATGCTCAGGAAGGCCGGCGACTTCGTCGGCCGCACCCTGGCGCAGCGGCCGGGCCTCGCCGACACGGCCCGGCCGGCCCTGGTCGGCGTCCGGGCGCTCGATCCGGGCAAGCGGCTGCGGGCCGGGGCCCTGCTCGTCGCCCGGGCCGGTGCGACGGAGAGCCTGGGCTTCGTCACTGCGGCCTGCCCGCGCAGCGAAGGCGAGGGCTTCATCGGCCTGGCCCTGCTGGCCGGCGGCCCGGCCCGGATCGGCGAGCGGCTGCACGCGGCCGATCCGGTACGGGGCGAGGCCTGCGACGTGGAGGTGACCTCGCCGCATGCGGTCGATCCGGAGAACGCCCGGGTGCGGGATGCGAGCCCGGCCGAGCCGCCGCCCGAGGGGCCGGCAGCCGAGGCGTCCGCCCCGCCCGGCGAGCCGGGGGCCGCGGCCTCTGAACCGCCCGCCGCGGCGCCCGAGGCGGCGGAGACCCCGCGCCGTGTCGGCATCCGCGTGTCGCGTCATGCCTTCGACATCGCCGAGGTGGCGGCGCTGCGCGGCTCGCGCACGGCCCTGCGCCTTGCCGGCGTCACCAATTTCGGGCTCGACCTGCCGCCGCCGGGCCGCGGCGCGCGGGCCGGGCCGCTGCATGTGCTGGGCATCGCCCCGGATACCTGGCTGATGCTCGACACGCTCGGCGCCCGGGGCGGCCTGGTCGCCAGCCTGGTCGAGGCGGTCGGCGATGCGGCGGCGATCGTTGACCGGTCGCATGCCTTTGTCGCGATCCGTTTATCGGGCGAAGCGGCGCGTTGGGTCTTGTCAAAAGGGTGCCGCATCGACCTGCATGAGCGGGTCTTTGGTCAACATTGTGTTGCGCGGACAATCATCGCTCAGATTCCGATCGTCGTGTACAGGATGGACGAAGCAGGCTTCGTCCTGCTGGCGCCCTCGACGCTGGCGCAGTCCTTCCTCGAATTCCTCGTCGCCAGCGCGGCCGATGTCGGGTGCCTGGTCGACACGGCCGGAGACACGACATGAAGACCGAGGTCAGGGCGCTGGTGATCGGCGGCGGCGTGGTCGGATGCTCGATCCTCTACCACCTCGCCAGGATCGGCTGGACCGACATCGCCCTGGTCGAGAAGAACGAGCTGACCTCGGGGTCCACCTGGCATGCCGCCGGCGGCATGCACACCTTCAACGGCGACGCCAACGTCTCCAGGCTGCAGAAATACACCATCGACCTCTATCGCGAGCTGGAGGCGCTCACCGGCCAGTCCTGCGGTATCCATTTCAACGGCGGCCTGATGCTGGCGGCGAACGAGGGCGAGATGGATTATCTGCGCCTCGTCGCCAGCCGGGCGCGCTATCTCGGCATGGAGACCGAGCTGATCTCCGTGGCCGAGGCCAAGCGCCGCAACGTGCTGATCGAGGAGCGGTTCTTCACCGGGGCGCTGTGGCGGGCGGACGGCGGCCATGTCGACCCGTGGTCGACGACGCAGGCCTATGCCGCCGCCGCCAGGACGCTCGGCGCCGAGATCCATCGCTTCACGCGGGTGGAAGGGCTGAGCCAGCGGCGCGACGGCACCTGGGACGTGGTCACCGACAAGGGCACGATCCATGCCGAGCACGTGGTCAATGCCGGCGGCCTGTGGGCGCGCGAGGTCGGCCGCATGGTCGGCCTGGAACTGCCGGTGCTGGCGATGGAGCACCATTACATCGTCACCGAGGCTATCCCCGAGCTGGAGGGGCTGGAGCGCGAGATCATCAACACCACCGACTTCTCCGGCGAGATCTATGTCCGTCAGGAGGGCAAGGGTGCGCTGCTCGGCACCTATGAGCATGCCTGCGTGCCCTGGTCGGTGGACCGCACGCCGGACGACTTCGCCTCCCAGCTCCTGCCAGACGACTTCGACCGCATCGCGCCGGAGCTGCAGGTCGGCTTCGAGCATTTCCCGGCGGTCGGCCGCGCCGGCATCAGGAAGACCATCAACGGGCCCTTCACCTTCGCGCCGGACGGCAACCCGCTGGTCGGCCCGGTCCGCGGCCTGCAGAATTTCTGGGTGGCCTGCGCCGTCATGGCCGGCTTCAGCCAGGGCGGCGGCATCGGCCTGATCCTGTCGCGCTGGATGGCCGAGGGCGATCCGGGCGGCGACGTCATGGCGATGGACGTCGCCCGGTTCGGGGCTTTCGCCACGCCGCGCTACACCAGGGCCAAGGTGGTCGAGAACTATCGCCGGCGCTTCCGCCTCGCTTTCCCGAACGAGGAACTGCCCGAGGCCCGGCCGTTGCGCCGCACCCCGGTCTACGAGCGCCTGGAGGCGGCGGGCGCGGTGTTCGGCGCCAATTTCGGGCTGGAGCATGCGCTCTGGTTCGCGCCCGCGGGCGTGGCGCCGGTGGAGACGCCGACCTATCGCCGCTCCGAGGCCTTTGCCCATGTGCGGGCCGAGTGCCAGGCCGTGCGCAGCGCCGTCGGCCTCTACGAGACATCGAACTACGGCAAGTACGAGGTGAGCGGCGCCGGGGCGCGGGCCTGGCTCGACCGGCTGCTGGCCTGCCGCCTGCCGAAGCCCGGCCGCATGGCGATCGCGCCGATGCTGTCGGAGCGCGGCCGCATCGTCGGCGATCTCTCGATCGCCTGCCTGGCGCCGGATCGCTATCTCCTGATCGGCTCGGGCTTCGCCGAGGCCTTCCACATGCGCTGGTTCTGGCGCCAGGCCCCGCCGGACGACGTGCATGTGCGCTCGGCCGCCTCGACCCTGACCGGCTTCTCCGTCGCCGGGCCGCAGGCGCGCACCCTGGTGCAGCGCCTGGTGCGCGAGGATCTTTCGGCGGCGGCGTTCAAGCTGTTCGCGGTGAAGGAGACGGCGGTGGGCATGGCGCCGGCGATCCTGTCGCGGGCCGGCTTCACCGGCGAGCTCGGCTACGAGATCTGGACGACGCCCGACTACCAGCTCAGGCTCTACGATGACATCCTCGAAGCCGGGCAGGACCTCGGCCTGACCCATTTCGGCGGCCGGGCGCTGTCCTCGCTGCGGCTCGAAAAAGGCTACGGCTCCTTCAACAAGGATTTCCGGCCGGACTACACGCCGGCCGAGACAGGGCTCGACGCCTTCGTCGATTTCGGCAAGCCAACCTTCACCGGCCGTGACGCGGTGCTGCGCGAGCGCGACGCGGGTGCGAAGAAGCGCTTCGCCGTGCTGGAGGTCGACACCGATGCCGATGTCGTCGGCTACGAGCCGATCCTCAGGGACGGCGCGGTGGTGGGCCACGTCACCTCGGGCGGCTTCGGGCATTGCGTCGGCAAGAGCATCGCGCTCGGCTATGTCGCCGCCGCGGCGTTTGAGGACGGCGCGATGTTTGCGATCGACATTTTCGGGCAGGAGCGCCCCGCGATCCTGCGCAAGGCCCCGCTGCACGACCCGAACGGGGGAAGGCTGAGGGGATGAGGATGGCAGCGAGCGGAACGGCTGCACCACCCGCGACCGTCATGGGCGGACTTGATCCGCCCATCCACGCGACCATTGTCGGCGCAGGAAGGGGCACCGGCCAAGGTCGCGCCCGAGCCGGCAGCCGCCGCGTTCGCGTGGATGGCCGGGACAAGCCCGGCCATGACGCGCATCCTTGGTCGAGGTGGTCGTCCCCGTCATGACCGTCGAAAACACGCCCGCCCATCATCGCCGGCGCGAGCGGCCCGCCCGCTCGACCGGTCCCGCCACCGGGCCGCTGCCGCGCCTCGCCAACCGCTGGGCCCCGGTCGAGATCCTCTCGGCGGAGCAGGTGGAGCGCATCCTCGCCGC
The DNA here is from genome assembly GCF_057554225.1 of Labrys sp. Lb11. NCBI lineage: Bacteria > Pseudomonadati > Pseudomonadota > Alphaproteobacteria > Hyphomicrobiales > Xanthobacteraceae > Labrys > Labrys sp. Lb11. The sequence continues at coordinate 783,241 of NZ_BAAJOT010000003.1, read as the reverse complement.
CGCCTTCACCCTGCTGGAGGAGGCCGGCCTGGAGATCCGGTCGGCCGAGGCCCGGGCGATCTATCGGCGCCACGGCGCCATCGTCGAGGACGAGACCGGCCTGGTGCGGCTCGGGCGGGATATCGTCGCCGGCCTCGTCGAGGCGGCGCCCGAGCGCTTCGTGCTGCATGCCCGCAACCCCGACCGCGACCTGCATGTCGGCGGCAATATCGTCAATTTCGGCCCGGTGAACGGCGCTCCCAACATCCGCGACGAGGAGAACGGCCGGCGCTTCGGCGACCTCGAAGCCTTCCGCGACGTGCTCAAGGTCGCCGGCGGGCTCGGCGTGCTGCACTGGCAGGGCGGGGTGGTGGTCGAGCCGGTCGACGTGCCGGTGCCGCTGCGCCACCTGGAAATGTACCGCGCCCATATCGAGCTCTCCGACCTGGTCTGGGCGGCGCGCGGCGTCGGCGGCGTGCAGGCGACGGATGCGCTGGCGCTCTCGGCGATCGAGCACGGCCTTGCCGCCGATGCCGGGTACGGCGTCGACCCCGAGGCGCTGGCCGCGCGCCCGACCCTGATGACGGTCACCAACGTCAACTCGCCGCGCCGGCTGGACGAGGAGATCCTCGACAACATCATGATCATGGCCCGCCACGGCCAGTGCGTCGTCATCACGCCGTTCACGCTGATGGGGGCGATGGCGCCGGTGACGCTGGCCGGGGCGCTGGTGCAGCAGACCGCGGAGGCGGTCGGCATCATCGCGCTCTGCCAGATGATCCGGCCGGGCGCGCCCTGCGTGATGGGCGGCTTCACCTCCAATGTCGACATGCGCACGGGCTCGCCGGCCTTCGGCACGCCCGAATATGTCAACGCCACCCTGGCGACGGCGCAGATCGGCCGGCGCCTGAAGATTCCCGTGCGCACCAGCGCCGTCAACGCCAGCCCCTGCGTCGACGCGCAGGCCGCCTACGAGACCGGCTTCTCGCTCTGGGCGGCGATCATGAGCCACAGCCACCTGATCAACCACGCCGCCGGCTGGCTGGAGGGCGGGCTGTCGGCCTCGCTGGAAAAGATCGTCGTCGACGCCGAGCTGCTGCGCGGCTGGGCGGAGTTGCTGAAGCCCGTCGACTTCACCGACGAGGATATCGGCCTCGACGCCATCAAGGCGATCGCGCCGGGCGGGCATTTCTTCGGCTCGCCGCACACGCTGGCGCGCTACGAGCACGCCTTCTACCGGCCGATCCTGTCGGACTGGTCGAACTTCGAGAACTGGCGCGACGCCGGCAGCCGATCCGCCACCCAGCGCGCCACCGTGATCTGGCGTAAGACCCGCGACGCCTTCGTGCCGCCGCCGCTCGACGAGGGCGTGCGCGAGGCGGTGGCGGCCTATGTCGCCCGGCGCCGGGAGGAGATCGGCGCGGGCTGAGCGGCCCCGCAGCGGCACCCCGGCCTTTCAAATACGGATTGTTCCCGGCGGAACAGGCGTAAAATCTTACCTAGATGCCGCTTTACACATTTCGTGGAGAGCCTATCATCTCGCATTCCATTGCGAGAGGTGCTCCATGAAGTCTCCTCTGATGGTACTTGGAATCCTGGCATCCCTGTCGGCGGCGGACGCGGCGAAGGCGCAGAATGCGCTGATCGCGCCCGACTGGAACGACGGGACCACGGCGCGCTATCTGCGCGAAAGGCAGAGCCCCGGCGCGCTGAGCGACAACATCACCTCGTTCCGGGCTCCTCTGGCGCTGCCCGCCCTGGGCCTGCGCAACGGCTTCGCCAGCACGGCGCCGGCGGCGACCGCCAACGGCTTCGTCGATCCGACGCAGCCGGCCCCGCCGAACTGGTGGCCCGCATGCGCCTCCTCGATCGAGGGCGCCCCGCAGACCGCGGCCGACGAGAAGGGGACGTGGTACTCCGCGGTCTATGATTTCAAGTGCATCACCGTGACCGTCGCCGGCGATCTCAATTCCGAAAAGTCCGTGCCCCAGGCCCTGCGCGACGAACTCGGCGACAGCCGGGGCGACGCGGTTTCGACGGTCGACGAGGCCGACGAGGAGGGGAACACCGGAAAGGTCTACTCGATCACCTACGACATCGTCCGGTTCAATGTCCCCTACACGGTGTCGATCGAGTGTGAGGATGAAAGCATCGCTTTCTGCAAGGACAAGGTCGCCCAGCGCAATCTGCTGGCGCGCCTGAGCATCGTCGCAGGGGAGCCGCATCCATGACGCCTTCGGCTCGAACGCTCCATCGCGGCGCTGCCGCCTGCTTCGTCCTGGTCGTGTCCGTGGGGGCATCCGCGGCGCAGGAGGCCTTCCGCTACGCGCCGCCCGGCGTCTTCCCCAGCGGATCCGGCCGTCTCAACGACCGCACCCTCTACCTGCCCGATCTCGGCTTCCCGCTCCAGGCCGGCCTCGCCTTCAACGGCGCCCATGCCTTCGCCAACAGCCAGATCCACCCCCAGTTCGGCAGCGCCAACGACAAGCGCAACTACGTCTATCCCTGGCACGATACCTATTGCGAGACGCGTTCGTGGGACATGCCGCTCTGCCCGGGCAAGACCGGCCACCAGGGCGTCGACATCCAGCCGGCCAGTCCCGACAACAAGAAGTGGCCGGCGCTCGCCATGGACGACGGCGTGGTGACCGGGATCACGAAGAACACCACGCTGACGATCCGCTCGGATGCGAACTATTCCTGCCGCTATCTCCATCTCGACTTCGACAGCATCGCGGCGGCCGGGCTGCAGGTCGGCTCGCGCGTGCGGCGCGGCGACGTCGTCGGCAAGGTGTCGAACATCCTCGGCCGCAAGCCCCAGACCTCGATCCACCTGCATTTCGACTGCTTCCGGACCATCGACGGCAAGACGGTGCGCCTGCCCGTCTACACCTCGCTGATCTCGGCCTACCGGAAGGCATGGGGGCTGGATGCCATGAACGCCGGCAACCAGCTCGGCGTGGACGCCCAGCGGGAGGTGGGGGCGCAGGTCGCGGGCAGCGACACGCCTAGCGTCGCGCCGCCCGGCACGGCCGATCCGGCCGCGGATCTCAGTCTGCCGAAGTCGATCAGGACCCGCAATTTCGGCGCGATCACCCCGCAGACCGAGATGACGAACTGGCCGGACTACCTCAAGCGGTGGCCGGGCCTGCGCAGCGATGTCGAGATCCGCGACAGTTTCGGCAAGATCATTCCGGCCTTCCGCACCGATGAAGACGGGGTGGGCGTCTGGTGGTACTGGATGGTGAACCGGGCCGGCTTCGGCGCCGAAGGGCAGGTGACGTTCGAGCAGATCGCGCTGAAATATGCCGGCACGACCGATGTGGCGCATCCGGCCGTGGTCAACTACATCTCCGACTATTCCGGCACGGCGGCCAGCCCGGGCTTGTCCAAGCTCTACTTCAACCGTTTCGTCGACCGGTCGGAAAAGCTCAGCCTGTCCAATCCGGAAACCCGCTGGATGGTCGCCAGTACGATGTTCCATCACGAGGCCGGCCGCAAGCCGCCGGTGGACCGGATCACCTTCGACCGCGGCATCGCCCTGGCGACGACACTGCTGCAGAACGGCTTCGGCCCCGGCGCTCCCGCCACGGAGCCGCTGCCGACCAACCCCACCGCGCCCGTGGCGGGCGGCGGCGCGCCGACGATGTGCACGCCGGGCGCGCCGACGGCCGGGATGGAACTGACGGTCGGCCGCTATTCCCTGCGCCTGGCCAACAGCGTCGACACGGGGACGCTGACCCGCGTGCTCGACATCCTGGAGCAGAGGCACTGAACGCCGGCGCCTGTGTCCGCCCGGCCCCGCGCCGGGCGACGTTCAGGGACGGAGGGGGCGATGAACAGGACGCTTTCGGCGATTGCTGCGGCCCTTGCCGCGCTCGGTCTCTGGGCGCCGATGGCGCCGGCCCAGACCGTCGCGCCCAAGCCGCTCGATCGCAGCGACTATGAGCGCGTCATCGCCGATCCCGGCAATGAGGAGGTGTTCCAGGATTTCCTGGGCAAGCTGCCGAAGACGACCTTCGCCGACGGCGAGGCCCGCCGCACCTACTACGTCCTCGAAGGGGACATGCTGCAGACGGCGCAGCAGGTGCGGGCCTTCGTGTTCGCGCACGCGTCCGGCAGCGCTCCGGCTGCGCCGCGGGCCGGCGAGCTGCTGATTATGACCGAGAACGGCATCCCGGTCTTCTGGCCCCGGCTGGACCGCAGCCTGACCTATGCCATCGACCGCAAGACCTTCCCGTCGCAGCAGGCCTATGATCTCGTCGCGGCCAACTTCGCCGCGGCGGCGCAGGCCTGGGTGGACGCCTGCCCGACCTGCGGGCTGTCGTTCCGGCACGAGGCCGCCCTCGACGATGCGCCGACGCTCGACCGCGTCACCTTCATCATCACCTTCGCGCCGGAAGAGACGGGCTTCGTCGCAGCCGCCTTCTTCCCCAACGACCCGACCTTCCGCCGCTTCGTGGTGGTGGCGCCGTCCTACCTGACGACGGGCTTCGATAAGGTCGGGGTGTTCCGGCACGAGATCGGCCACATCCTGGGCTATCGCCACGAGCAACTCGTCGGCGTTCCCGGCTGCCTGCCCGAGGACAACGACTGGGCGCCGCTCACTCCCTACGACCCGCATTCGGTCATGCATTACTTCTGCGGCGGGCGTGGAACGCTCGACATGCAGCTGACCGACACGGACCGGGAGGGCCACCGGAGGCGCTACCAATGACGAGGACAGCCATGCGGTATCCGCTGCAATCGCGGCTTGCCGGGCTGGTGCTGGGACTGGCCATGGCCGCGGCCTGGGCCGGCTCCGCCGGAAGCCTGGAGATCGAGGCCAAGCGTCCGATTCCCGCCGTCGTCGTATCGTTCGAAGGCGGGATGGTCGGCGACAATGTGTCGAAGGTGCTGGCCGCGCTCGCGGCCAGCCTCGACGAGCTTCCGACGGAACGTTACGTCGTCCAGCCCGGCGACACCCTGTGCGGCCTGCTCGACGCGCGGCACTACCCCCAGCCCTGCACCAGGCTGGCCGAATTCGTGGACAGCCTCAACCCGGCGACGCGCCCCTCCCGCAACGGCCTGAAGGTCGGCGACACGCTCGTCCTGCCGGCGATCGAGATCCAGGGCTATCAGGCCGCGAATTCCTATTCGACCAAGATCCAGCAGCAGGCGGTGATCGCGCAGGGGCTGACCAGGACCTATGCCAAGCTCAATCCGCGCAGCCTCAACGTGACGCCCGACCGCGTCGTGGTGGAGTACAAGGCCTACGAGCTGCGCATCCCGGTGAAGGACGACGCCATCGCCCTCGCCCTCGCCAAGCGCCTCGGCACCTTCCAGTCACCGAACGTCTTCGTCGACGTGCTGCGCTCGGCCTCCGGCGGTCCGACGAAGCTCAACTCCGCCCCCGCGCTCACCGACATCCAGGCGCAGTGTACCGACGGCACGATCGCAGGCTCCACCTATCGCTATGCCGATCTGTCGGATGCGGACGGGGACGCCCTGGCCGTGGTCAGGGCCGGCCTGCCCGCGGCACCCGAGACGGTGAGCGTCTTCATCGTCGACGTGCCGCTGGCGCCGTCCCCGAACCTGGCGGCCGCCGGCGCCCAGGCCCGGCACTGGACCTGCCGCTGGCAGCCCAGCTTCAAGGCCGGGCTTCACCATGCCACGCATCTGGCCGGCATCATCGCCAGCCGGGCAGGGGCCTTCGGCTTCGCGGGCCTTGCGCCCAATGCCAAGCTGCGTCCCTTCACCTGGGCGACGCCCGACGCCAACGGCGTCGACGTCCTGCCCGTCGCCGACGACGAGCGCCTGCGCCTCGCCGACATCATCACCGACAACACCACGGCCACGCCGCCGCCGATTTATCTGGCAGCGGCCGATTTCGACCTGCCGGTCGGACTGTCCCGGGATGCGCCGCTGCCGGAGGCGTCGATGCGTTTCGCCGGCAAGGTCTCGCGCGCCATCCAGAAGCGGCGTCCGCTGTTCATCGTCGCGGCAGGGCAGGTCGCCGACAATGCCGCGCCACATGAGATCAGCGAGGTCGCGCCGCTGTCGCCGCAGTATTTCGGCGACCAGGAGAACGTCGTCGTCGTCACCGCCTGCAGCGTCTGCGACCGCAACGACACCAGGCTGATGGCCAGCGCCAATTTCTCGCGCCAGGGGGCGGCGTTCGTCCATGTCGCGGCGCCGGGCGGCTCCGACATTCCCGGCTGGATTTCGGCCCACGAGATCGGCGCGGCCCGCGGCACCTCCCAGGCGGCCGCCTATGTCGCCGGAATCGCGGCGGCGATGATCGGCAATTTCCCGGATGCCTACGGCTCGGCCTTCGTGGTCAAGACCCGCCTGCAGGTCACCAGCCGGCCGCTGCCCGCCACGGTGGGCGGCTTGCCGGTCGCCGACCAGCGCAAGCTGGCTGCCGGCGTGGTCGATCCGATCCTGGCCCTGCTCGACCCGAACAAGGACTGGCTGAAGGACGCCACCGGCTGGCGCGAGGTCAAGCTGAAGGCCTGGCCGGCGGCGCCGATGGTGTTTTCGGACGCGCAGGGCAAAGTGTCCCGGCTGGAGGGCGCTCAGGTCCTGAGGATGCTGCGCGTCACCATCCCGGGCGGCCGGAAATACTGGTCGATCTACACCGACCTGTTCAAGATCGGGGAGGACGTCAATTCCGGCTCCGTCGGCCGCGTCGGACCGGTGCTGATGACCGGCAAGGCCGGCCTGACCCTGTGCGACGGCACGAGCGTCGATCTCGACACGGTCGAGGATTTCATCCCCTCCCAGTCCGAGGATCTCGCCGATGCCTGCCCGGCTCCGTAGCGCGATCGGTCTCCTGCTCGGCCTTTGCTGGTGCTGCGCCGCGCCGGCGGCCGAGCAATGCCGCCCGCGGGAAGCGACCACCGCGTTCGGCCGCTGGTTCACGCCGAGCCTGGCTCTCGACGCCCGGCATTGGAGCGTGCCGGTCCAGCACGGTCTCACCGGCATCACGCCGACATCCTTCCGCCTGCTCCTGGCTGTCGATGCCGGCGTCACCGATCGCGACTGGACCGTGGTGCTGCGCGACGAGAAGATGCGAGTGCTGGCCAGCCTCGGTCCGTCCGACTTCGCCGATGGCAGCCAGGCGCTGACCCAGCGGCGCTGGACCGGCCGCCTGCCGGCCCTGAGCGTCCAGGCCGATCTGATCGCATCGCCGGCGTCGGATGCCATCGTCCGGGTGATCGAGGGACTGGCCTATCCCGACGCCAGCGCGAACGTGCAGCTCTTCTCCATCCAGGGGGCGACCGCCGCCTGGCATCCGCTCTACGACACGGGCGACGCCGGGCCGAAGCGGGCGGGCGATGCGGTCGGCATGCTGCTGACCGGCACGGAAAGCGCCGACGGCGGCGACAAGGCGTCGTGGTGCTGCTCGGGCGTGATGTTGTCGTCGGACCTGATGCTGACGAACTGGCATTGCGGCGGCACCGCCGCCATTCCCGATGCCGCCTACTGGAATGCCGACATTCGCGACAACACCCTGGTCGACCTGAGCTGGGACGGGGGCAGCGTGCGGCGCCAGTACAGCGGCGTCGAGGTGGTCGCCAAGGACAGGGACCTCGACTTTGCGGTGATCCGGGTGCGGCCGGTCGTCGGCCTGGGCGGCGGTGAGGCGACGCGGGCACGCATCGCGGCGCGGCCGGTGGCGGAGGGCGATCCGATCTTCGTCATCCATCACGCCCAGTGCCAGCCCAAGCTCCTGAGCACGCGCTGCCAGGTCCGCTCCGCCCATTTCCGAACCTGGACGACGGACCCGGCGACCGCGCCCGCCGGCGGCGGCCCCGACTTCACACATGACTGCGACACCGAGCCGGGGGCATCCGGTGCCGCGGTCTTCGACGCGAGGGGCTTCCTGGTCGGCCTGCACCACCTCGGCTTCGAGAAGAGCGCCCAATGCGGCCTCGACCGCGTCAACAAGGCGGTGCGGATCGAGGCGATCATCGCGCGCCTGCGCGCCGACCATCCGGAGGTGGTCGGCGCCTTGCGCCTGGAAGCGCCGTCGGGCGGAGGCCCCTGACGTCGCCGCCGTTGCACCGGCGACGGGGCAGGGCGAGGCCGTGGTGCGCGGCATGATCGAGACCCGCCACCGGACGCGGGATATTCTTGATGCGACCGGCATCATGTAGCATCGCCGGCATCACCCCCTCCGAGGTGCCCCCGCATGACGATCGACCTTGCGCGCCTGCGCGCCGACACTCCGGGCGTCGCCCATCGCGTGCATCTCAACAATGCCGGTGCCGGGCTGATGCCGCGCCCGGTGCTCGACGCCATGACCGCCTACCTCCGCCGCGAAGCCGAGATCGGCGGCTACGAGGCCGCCGGCGAGGCGGCGGAACGGCTCGACGGCGTCTATGACGACGTTGCCCGGCTGGTCAGCGCGGCGCGCGACGAGATCGCCCTGACCGAGAACGCCACCGTGGCCTGGCAGATGGCCTTCTACGCCCTGGCGTTCCGGCCGGGCGACCGCATTCTCACCGCCCGGGCCGAATATGCCGCCAACTACGTCGCCTTCCTGCAGGTGGCGCGGCGCACCGGCGCGGTGATCGAGGTCGTCCCCGACGACGCCGACGGGGTGCTCGACCCCGCGGCGCTGGAGCGGATGATCGACGGGCGCGTGCGCCTGATCGCCATCACCTGGGTGCCGACCAATGGCGGCCTGGTCAACCCGGCCGCCGCGGTCGGCCGGGTCGCCCGGGCGCACGGCATTCCCTACCTGCTCGACGCCTGCCAGGCGGTCGGCCAGATGCCGGTCGACGTCGGCGCGCTCGGCTGCGACATGCTCTCGGCCACCGGGCGCAAGTTCCTGCGCGGCCCGCGCGGCACCGGCTTTCTCTTTGTCAGGCGGGAACTGCTGCAGCGGCTGGAGCCGCCGTTGATCGACCATTTCGCCGCGCCCTGGGTGGCGCCGGACCGCTACCAGCTGCGGCCCGATGCCCGCCGGTTCGAGACCTGGGAGAACAACTATGCCGCCCGCCTCGGCCTCGGCGTCGCGGTCACCTATGCGCTGGAGATCGGCCTCGCGGCGATCGAGGCGCGCTGCCGCCTGCTGGCCGACGGGCTGCGCCAGGCGCTGAGGACGATCCCCGGCGTCGAGGTCCGCGATCTCGGACCGCATCCGGCGGCGATCGTCAGCTTCACCGTCGCCGGCCGCGAGGCCGACGCGGTCAAGGCGAGTCTGGCGGCGACGGGCATCAATGTCGGCACCTCCCGGCCCTCCAGCACGCTGCTCGACGCCGCGGCGCGCGGCCTGCCGGCCATGGTGCGCGCCTCGCCGCACTGCTACAATGACGACGAGGAGATCGGGCGCCTGGCGGAGGAGATCCGCAGGATCGCCCGATAGACGCGACGGCGTGCCGCACGGTCGGCGCCGGCGCGGCCATGCTACCGATGCGCCTGAAGCTTTTTTGCGATTTGACGGACTCGCGTCAAGTCGCAAAGAGGCGTCGAAACAAGGAGTTGGAGCAAAGCGCGTTTCCACCGAAACGCGCTTTGCTCCAGGGGAATGGCATGACCTTAGAGCAGCCATTGGCGACGAGGATGAGGGCCGCGGTCGCGGCCGTCCTCGCGCATGCGCTGCTCCTGCATACGATCCTGATGGGCGTCGGCCTGGCGCCGTCACGGGTCGACCTCCACCCCGATCTCGCCGCGCTCTACACCATCTGCTCCCCGGCCGGCGGGGGCATGTCGCAGCTGCCCGGCCACCCGGCCCGTGACCCGCAGCATGCGCCCTGTGCGCTCTGCGGCCTCGGCCATTGCGGCGCGGCGCTGCCGCCGGCCGCGGCCGCGCTGCCGATCCGGCTCGCCCGGCCGGCGACGATCGCGCCCCTGGTCCGGACGGCGAGCATCGTCCCCGTCCGCTACCCCGTCGCGGCGCGCCCGCGCGGGCCGCCTGCCTCGGCATGACGACCGGAGCCCCGGCTCCGCATCATTCCGTCAGGTCCGAAACACGCGGCTGCGATCGCAACGCCGATCCGCCGCCATGCAGGTGCATCCTCATGTCCCGTCATCATCTCGTCCTCGCCGCCGCGCTCGGCGGCTCACTCGTGCTCGCCTCGGCTGCGGCGGCGCATGTCACCCTGGAAACCGCCAGCGCGCCGGTCGGCGGATCCTACAAGGCGATCCTGCGGGTCCCGCATGGCTGCAAAGGCTCGCCGACGGTCAAGATCCGTGTCCGCATTCCCGACGGCGTCATCGCCGTGAAACCTCAGCCGAAGGCCGGCTGGCAGCTTGAGACCGTCAAGGGCAAGTACGACAAGGCTTACGACTATTACGGCACCAGGCTGGAAGAGGGGGTGAAGGAAGTCGTCTGGTCCGGCGGACGGCTGCCCGACGACTTCTATGACGAGTTCGTCTTCCGCGGCTATCTCGCCGATACGCTCCAGCCGGGCACCATGCTCTATTTCCCGGTGGTGCAGGAGTGCGAGAGCGGCGTCGACCGCTGGATCGAGATCCCTGCCGCCGGCAAGAGCGACGACGATTACGAAACACCGGCGCCCGGCGTGAAGCTGCTGCCGAAGCAGCAGCAGGAATGACGGGAACGGCGGCGTCCGCTCCCGCAGGTCCTGGCGGCTTTCGCCGCGGCTGATCTTGCGCTTTTCGGCGCAGGATCGATGCTGTCCGGCCGCGCATGTGCGGGCAGGTTCGCGAGACCCTGCCCAAGCGCCGCCGCTCCCGCCCGGAGCCCCGTCATGATCAGAGCCCTTTCGCTCTTCCTGCTGGCCCTCGGGCTGGCGGTGGCCGGCACCGCCACCGCGCTGGCCCATGCCTCGCTGCTGCGCTCGGACCCGTCCGACGGCAGCGTGCTGGCAAGCGCCCCCCGCACGCTTTCGCTCGCCTTCAACGAACCCGTCTCGCCACTGGTCCTGCGGCTGGTCGAGGCGGACGGGACGGCGATCGACCTTGCCGGCGTCGAGGCGCGCGGCGAGACCGTGACGGCGCCGCTGCCGGCGCTGCGGACGGGCAGCCATGCCCTGAGCTGGCGCGTGGTCTCGGCCGACGGCCACCCGGTCGGCGGCTCCCTGGTCTTCTCGATCGGAGCGGCCGGGGCCGTGCCGGCCGCTTCCGAATCGGCAACGCCGCCGCTGCTCGCCGTCCTGATCTGGATGACGCGCGTTGCCCTCTATCTCGGCGTCTTCATCGGCGTGGGCGGCAGCGTCTTCGCGACCTGGATCGCGCCGCTGCCGCCCATGGCCGCCCGAACCGTCTCGGCCGGCCTCGGCCTTGGGCTCGCGGCGATCGTGCCGGCGCTCGGCCTGCAGGGCCTCGATGCTCTCGGCGTCGGCCTGCCGGGCCTGTTCGACGCCGTAACCTGGCGGGCCGGGATGGCGACGAGCTACGCGACGACGCTGCTCCTGGCCGTGGTGGTCCTCGCCCTCGCCCTCGGCGCCTGCCGGCTGCGCGGCCCGGCGGCCCGGCGCGGGCTCGCGGCGCTGGCCCTTGCGGGCGTCGGCACCGCCCTCGCCCTCAGCGGCCACGCCAGCGCCGCAGCGCCGCAGGCGCTGATGCGGCCCGCCGTCGCCGTCCATGCCGCCTGCGTCACGATCTGGATCGGCGCGCTCGTCCCGCTCGCCGCGCTGATGGCGGGCAGGAGCGCGGAGGCGGAAGCTGCGCTGATGCGCTTCTCGCGCATCATCCCCTATGCGCTCCTGCTGCTGGCCGGCTCCGGCGCCGTGCTCGCGGTGGTCCAGCTCGGCCGGGTCGAGGCCCTGTGGACGACCACCTACGGCCGGGTCCTCGCCGTCAAGCTGGCGCTGGTGGCCGGGCTGCTCGGCCTGGCGGCGCTGAACCGCTTCAGGCTGACGCCCAGGGTGAGCGGGCAGGTGGCGGGTGCCCCTTCCGCTCTCCGGCGCTCGATTGCCGCCGAGGTGGTTCTGGCGGTCGCCATCCTCGGCACCGTCGCCGCCTGGCGCTTCACGCCGCCGCCGCGCGCCCTGGCGCAGCAGGCGGCAGCCGTGGCGCCGATCCATCGCCACATCCATGGCGGGCAGGCCATGGCCGACCTGACCCTGACCCCGGGACGGGCGGGGCCGGTCGCCCTGTCGCTCTCGATCCTCGACGGCGATTTCGGGCCGCTGGCGGCGCGCGAGGTCGCGATCACCTTCGCCAATGCCGGAGCGGGGCTGGAGCCGATCCGCCGCCGGGCGGTCCAGGTCGAGGGCGCGGACTGGCGGGTGGATGGGCTGGTCCTGCCCGCGGCGGGGCGCTGGCAGGTCAGGGTCACCATTCTCATCTCGGAGTTCGACCAGGTGACGCTGGAGGACGCGTTCGACCTGTCGCAATGACCGGGGCTCTTGCGCCGCCGGGCCGACGGTGCAAACTGGCGGCCCGGCGGGTTCTCGCGAACCTGCCGAGGCTTCGGCGTCGTCGCCGCAGCCCGGCAAGGTGGAGGTGGCGCATGAACGGCGCGCAGGATCTCGGCGGCATGATGGGGTTCGGCCCCGTTGCCCCGGAAAAGGACGAGCCGCTGTTCCACGCGCCCTGGGAGAAGCGGGCGCTGGCGGTGACGCTCGCCATGGGCGCCACCGGCAGCTGGCCGCTCGATGCCGGCCGCTATGCCCGCGAGACGCTGCCGCCGCCCGACTATCTCACCTCCTCCTATTACGAGATCTGGATCAAGGCGCTGACCAAGCTTCTGATCTCGACGGGCCTGGTCTCTGTCCACGAACTCGCCGGCGACAGCGCCATCGCCCCGGGCAAGCCCGTGAAACGGGTAATCGCGGCGGCCGATGTGCCGGCAGCGCTGGCCAAGGGGTCGCCCTGCAATCGCCAGATCACCCGGCCGGCGGGCTTCGCCCTGGGCGCCGCGGTGCGGGCCAAGCATGTCTACAAGACCACGCACACCCGCCTGCCGCGCTACCTGTTCGGCCGGGCGGGCACGATCGTCGGCGCGCACGGCATGTTCGTCCTGCCCGACAGCAATGCCCACGGCCTCGGCGAAAACCCGGAATGGCTGTACACCGTGCGCTTCACCGGCGCGGAATTGTGGGGCGAGGGCGCCGATCCCAGCGTGACGGTGATGGCCGACCTGTGGGAGAGCTATCTTGACCCCGCCTGAGACCGAACTGCTGCGCCGGCTGCCGGCCATCCCGCGCGACCGCGACGGGCCGGTGTTCCGCGAGCCTTGGGAGGCCAGGGCTTTCGCCATGGCGCTGGCGCTGCACGCCAAGGGCCTGTTCGAGTGGAGCGAATGGGCCGAGGCCCTGGGCCGGGAGATCGCCGCCGCCGGACCGGACGACGGCTCGCGCTATTACGAGCACTGGCTCGCGGCGCTGGAAAAGATCGCGACTGCGAAAGCGATGTGAGATCTGCGGCGCGCTGCCGATGGAGTGCCGATCCCTGAGGGGCTTTCCGTCAGCGCCAAGATACACGATCGTCCGAGACATGGGCTCGCCCGTTCAATCGCGTCATGGCCGGGAGGGCGTTGCTCTTCCCACGAGCGACGTGATCCGCCCCTGTCTTGGCGTCGACGGTGCATTCCCGATGGTCCGATGGAGTGCCGGTCCCCGCAACGGGCATGCGCCGGCTTTGCCCGAGCGGGCGCGGGCTCCTTCCGGCGTGCACCGAACGGACTCAGGCGAAGCTCGATGTCGGCGCTTTCCCGTACGAGGCCGATGCGCGCGTCGGTCAGGGTGAGGTCGATGCCGCCGCGGGCGAGCATCGGTGCTGTGGCGGCAACGCCACGCGGCAAAAAATCATTGTGCCTGCCCAGCATTTGCCGACATGTCGCAACAATTGGGATGTTGAAAGACTGACGCTGGCACAGGAAGATTCCCGCGGCAGCGCCGACATCAACCCATCCTGCTTTCGGACCGGTTCCGACATCGCTCATGTCTGCCCTGTTCTCTCTCTTCAGGACCTTCCGCCGGCGGTTTCTCCCGATCCTCGCCGTCATGGCCCTGGCCGGGCTGGTGGCCTCTTCCACGCCGCTGCCGGCCAGCAGCGTCAAGAGCCTGACCGTCAAGAGCAAGGCGCTCGGCGGCAAGCTGCCCGTCCTGGTGTATCTGCCGGAATCGACTCCGCCCCCCGGCGGCTGGCCGGTGCTCTACCTGCTGCACGGGCTGGGCGGCAGCGAGCGGGACTGGCTCGACCTCGGCGGGGTGCAGACCACGCTCGACCGGCTGGTCCGCACCGGCCGCATCAAGCCGATGATGGTGGTGATGCCGGCGGGCGGCAGCAGCTGGTACGTCGACAGCGGCAAGGTGGGCGGGCCGGGCGACTATGAGACCGCGATCATCGAGGACCTGCCGCGGGCGATCCAGAAGCGCTTTCCGGTCGCCGTCTCGCCCAGGAGCCGTGCCATTGCCGGCGTGTCGATGGGCGGCTACGGCGCCCTGCGACTGGCGCTGAAATATCCGGAGATGTTCACGGCCGTCGCCAGCATGTCGGGCGCGATCTGGCAGAACCTGCCGGTGGCGCATGCCACCACCGGGCCCCAGCCCTATGACGCCTTCCGCGACGATGCCTATTTCCGCCGCGCCGACATCGCCACCGTGGTGCCGGGCATCGACCTGCCGCCGGACGGCGCCCATTTCGGCAAGGCCTTCGGCGCGCCCTTCGATGCCGGCCGCTTCAATCGCCAGAACGTGTTCACGCTGCTGGCCTCGCAGGTGGCGCGGGGCACGGCGCTGCCGGCGATCTACCTCACGGTCGGCGACCATGACAGCCACAATCTGTGGCGCGGCTCGATCGCCCTCTACCAGACCCTGCAGGCCGACCAGCAGAGCGTCGAGTTCCGCGTCACCGACGGCGATCACACCTGGGCGCTGTGGAAGAAGTCGATCGAGGACACGCTGCTCTTCGTCGACCAGCGTTTCGGCCGGGCGACGGCGCAGGCCGAGATCGGCGGCAAGGCGTCGTAAGATAGGGCGCAAAAGACCTTCTCCGAGCAAGCCGGAGAAGGTCCTTTGCGTCTCGTTCCGCTTTCCCGCCGATCCCGCTATTCCTTCACGGCCCCGGTCATCGACGAGACATAGTGCTCGACGAAGAAGGAGTAGAGGATCACCACCGGCAGCGAGCCGAACAGGGCGCCGGCCATCAGCGAGCCCCATTCATAGACGTCGGAGCGCACCAGCTCGGTCAGCACGCCGACCGGCACGGTCTTGTTCTCCGAGGTCTGGATGAAGGTCAGCGCATAGATGAACTCGTTCCAGGACAGGGTGAAAGCGAAGATGCCGGCGGAGATCAGGCCCGGCACCGAGAGCGGCAGCACGATGCGGGTGAGGATCTGCCAGCGGCTGGCGCCGTCGATCAGGGCGCATTCCTCCAATTCGAACGGGATCGAGCGGAAATAACCCATCAGCAGCCAGGTGCAGAAGGGGACGAGGAAGGTCGGATAGGTCAGGATCAGGGCCCAGCGCGTGTCGTAGAGCCCGAGATTGAAGACGATCAGCGCCAGCGGGATGAACAGGATCGAAGGCGGCACGAGATAGGCGAGGAAGACGGCGAGACCGACGGCGCGCGAACCCGAATAGCGCAGACGCTCGATGGCATAGGCGGCCAGCACCGAGCAGGCGAGCGAGATCACCGTGGCGGCGACCGAGATCAGCACGGTGTTCCACAGCCAGCCGGGATAGGACGTCTCGAACAGGAGATACTTGATGTGGTCGAGCGTCGGGTCGACCACCCAGAGCGGACTGTAGTTGGCGTAGTCGGTCAGCTGTTCGTTCGGCTTCACCGCGGTGATCGCCATCCAGTAGAACGGGAACAGCAGCACGACGACGAAGACCGCCAGCGGCAGGTAGATCGTCACCAGCCGCTGCGGCAGGCTGTGGAGGTAGCTCATGCCGGTCGAGTGGTCGACGACGGCGGCGGTATCGGCTGCGGACATGGCGCGCTCTCCCTCAGTCCTTGCCGCCCTGCTGCCAGCGTCGCCGCTGCAGGCCAAAATAGCTGAACAGGATGGCGGCGAGCAGGAAGGGGATCATCGCCACCGCGATCGCCGCGCCTTCGCCGAGCTGGCCGCCGGAGATGCCGCGCTGGAACGACAGCGTCGCCATCAGATGGGTGGCGTTGACCGGTCCGCCCTTGGTCAGCACGTAGATGAGCTGGAAGTCGGTGAAGGTGAACAGCACCGAGAAGGTCATCACCACGGCGATGATCGGCGAGAGCAGCGGCAGGGTGATGTGGCGGAATCGCTGCCAGGAGCTGGCGCCGTCCAGCGTCGCCGCCTCGTAGAGCGAGGGCGGGATGGTCTGCAGGCCCGCCAGCAGCGAGATGGCGACGAAGGGGATGCCGCGCCAGACATTCGCCGCGATCACCGAGGCGCGGGCATTGGTGGGGTCACCCAGGAAGTTGATCGGCGCCTCGATCAGGCCGATCCGCATCAGCGCCCAGGACAGGATCGAGAACTGCGCGTCGAAGATCCACCAGAAGGCGATGGCCGACAGCACCGTCGGCACCACCCAGGGCAGGAGCACGATCGCGCGGAAGAAGGCCTTGAACGGCAGGTGCTCGTTGAGCAGCAGGGCCAGCCAGAGCCCGAGCGCGAACTTCAGGGCCGAGGCGACGGTGGTGTAGAGGATGGTGTTGAACACCGCCAGCCAGAAGACCGAGTCCTCCCAGAGGAACTCATAGTTTTCCAGGCCGACGAAGATGCCGGGCCGGCCGACGCGGGTGTCGGTGAAGGCGAGCCAGACGCCGAGGCCGAGCGGGTAGGTGAGGAAGACCAGAAGGAACGCCGCCGCCGGCAGCATGAACAGGAGTCCCAGCCCGTTGCGGCTTTCGCCGAGCCGTTCGAGAAGGGGGCGGGGTGCCGGCCGGGTTGCGTTCATGCGGCCTCTTTCCTGGGTTGTTGGCGGGACCGGCGGGCAGACGCCGGCAAACGAGGCGGACACCCGGCGTGAGGTCGCGGCCCGCACGCCGCGCGCGGGCCGGGAGCCGGCAGTGCCCTGTGCCGCCTCCGTCGGGTCCGGCAGCGCCGGCCGGCTTGGCCGGCCGGCGCGGAGGGAGCGCTAGACGCGGTAATAGCGGTTCGCGCGCTTCTCGGCCTTGGCGATGGCGTCCTCCGGCGAGGCGGTGCCGGTGACCGCCTCGGCGAACATGTCGACGAGGACATAGTCGGCCATCACGGCTGCCGAAGCATAGCCGAGCGGTCCGGCATAGCCGTTGGGCCTCAGCGTTTCGGAGGCCTTGGCATAGGGGGCGTGGTTCGGGTCGGCGGTCCAGACCGGGTTGGCGGCAAAAGCCTTGAGCGGCTGGCAGCAGTAGGCGCTCGCGCCGGTGATCCAGGCGTCCATCTGCGGCTGCTCGTACATGAACTTCAGGTAGGCCTGCGCCGCCTGGGGATATTTGGAGTACTTGAAGATCGTCGCCGTGGTGGTCTGGTGCAGTTCCACCGACTTGCCCACCGGCCCGATCGGCAGCGACACGCAGCGGATGTCCTTGGCCATCTCGGCCGTCTTCGGGTCGTTCTTGGCGGCGTAGTAGAGCGATACGCCGTTGGCGGTGATCGAGACCTGGCCGGCCAGGAAGGCGCGGTTGTTGTTGACGTCGAGCCAGCCCTCGGTGCCGGGAATGAAGGTCTGGTAAAGCTCCTTGGCGTAGGCGATCGCGGCCAGCGTCTCCGGGCTGTTGATGGTCACTTTGCCGTTCTCGTCGACCATCTTGCCGCCATGGCTCCACAGCAGCCAGTGCGCATAGTTGTTGCCGTCGCCGACGGCCTTGCCATGCGGGAAGCCGGCGGGCGTGCCCTTGGCCTTCATGGCCTTGCACAGCTCGAGGAACCCCTTGGTGTCCTTGGGGAACTCGGAGAAGCCGGCCGCCTTGACATGGCTGTCGCGGTAGCACAGCGCATTGCCGATCGCCGCGAGCGGCAGGCCGATGAACTTGCCGTCGCGCTTGGCATAGCTTTCGCCGCCCGGATACCAGCCGCCGTACTTGCCGCCGAGATAGGTGGCAAGCTCGGTGACGTCGAGCAGCTTGTCGGGATATTGGTGGGCGTCGTCGAACCAGACCCAGAAGATGTCGGGGCCGGAGCCGACATTGGCGGCCACCGCCGCCTTCGGGCGGATGTCCTCCCAGCTCTCCTTGTCGATCTTGACCTGGACGCCGGTCGCTTCCGTGAACTTCTTGGTGTTGGCGAGCCAGGCTTCCTCCTCGGCCTTGACGAAGGGCGACCAGCGCAGCACGCGGAGGGTCGCGCCCGGTTCCGGCGTGAAGGTCGGCTCGGCCTCGGCGAAGGCCGGGCCGGCGCCGAAGGGAGAGACAAAAGGCGTGATCGCCGCGCCGGCGGCGAGGCCGGCCAGCAGGTCGCGTCTCGAGATCGTCATCGGGGTCCTCCGTGGCTCTTGTCGTATTCGTTGCGGGCAGCCGCGCCGCGGTGAGGGGGGCGCGGCTGCCCGGAGCCAAGCGCGTCCGGGTGGAAACGCCCTTTGCTCCAGTTCATGGTTTCGACGTGTCCCTGCGATTTGACCTGATTCCGTCCAATCGCCAAACGCTTCAGGCGCGGAGCCGCTTGCCGGACTCCTTGTCGAAGATCAGTGCCAGGTCGGCGCGCGGCTTCAAGTGGATTGTCGCGCCGGGCTTCATGGGATGGCGCTCGCGGAACACGGCGGAGATCTCCACGCCGGCAAGCCGGGCGAGGACCTGGATCTCGGCGCCGGTCGGCTCGACCACCACCACCTCGGCGGGCAGGCCGTCGTCGGAGAGCATGATGTGCTCGGGACGGGTGCCGTAGACCACCTTGGTGCCGTGGGCCGAGGCGGGCGCCGCCTTGAGCGGCAGGCGGGTGCCGTCGGCGGCGACCACGGCCGGCGAGGCGCCCTGCGAATCGAGCGTGCCTTCGATGAAGTTCATGGCCGGCGAGCCGATGAAGCCGGCGACGAACAGGTTGGCCGGATCGTCGTAGAGGTCGAGCGGTGCGCCGATCTGCTCGATCCGCCCGCCATGCATCACGACGATCTTGTCGGCCATGGTCATGGCCTCGATCTGGTCGTGGGTGACGTAGACCGTGGTGGTCTTCAGGCGCTGGTGCAGCTCCTTGATCTCGGCCCGCATGGCGACGCGCAGCTTGGCGTCGAGATTGGACAGGGGCTCGTCGAACAGGAAGACCTGCGGGTCGCGGACGATGGCCCGGCCCATGGCGACGCGCTGGCGCTGGCCGCCGGAGAGCTGGCGGGGGTAGCGGTCGAGATAGGGGGCGAGGGCGAGGATGTCGGAGGCCTTCCTGACGCGCTCGTCGATCGTCGCCTTGTCGGTTCCCTTCAGCTTGAGCGAAAAGCCCATGTTGTCGCGCACGCTCATATGCGGATAGAGCGCGTAGTTCTGGAACACCATGGCGATGTCGCGCTCCTTCGGCGGCACGTCGTTGACGACGCGGTTGCCGATGGCGATCTCGCCCGAGCTGATCTGTTCCAGGCCTGCGATCATGCGCAGCAGCGTCGACTTCCCGCAGCCCGACGGTCCGACCAGGATGACGAACTCGCCGTCCTGTATGTCGATGGAGACGCCGTGCAGGATCTGGGAGGCGCCGAACGCCTTGCGCACGTCACGAATTGCTACCGAAGCCATACATTTCCTCCAATTGGTGATGCGCAATCGCGTCCATGTTCACCATTTGCCGGACCATTGTGTCGGCGATGGCGCCCGACTGCAACTCTGCGGTCGCGGCCGGGCGGGCGGTCCGGGGAGGGCGGCCGGCTTCAGCCGGCATCGGCCGGCGCGAAGACGCGCAGACGATGCCCGTCGGGATCGTGAGCCACGAAGGTGCGGCCGAAATCCATGTCGGTGGGCGGCTGGAGGATGGCGAGGCCGCGGCCGCGCCAGTCGGCATGGAGTTCGTCGACCGCCTCCGGCGCCGCGACGGGAAAGCCGATCTCGCCACCCCCGCCGGCCGCCGCGGCGGCGGGCTCGACCGTGTGGCGCGACCACAGGCCGAGCCGGGGGCCGTCGTCCAGGTCGAACAGGGCGAAGGTGGGCGATGATTCGAGCGGCGGGCGGCCGAGAAGCCCGGCGTAGAAGGCGGCGCTGGCGGCCGGGCTGTCGACGTAGAGGATGACGATGGGAGCGGGCATGGCGGCCTCCTCAGGGTTGGGACGGCCCGTCCTAGACCCGTCTGCTGCCGGATCCTGTCAGCAGCGTGGGTGGAGCCCGGGCGTCCGCCCTCAGCCGTCGGCCGTCGTGGCCAGGCGCACCAGCCAGCGGCGGACGGCCCGTTCCTCCTGCGGGGCGAGTCCGGCGACGAGGTCCTGCTCCACCGCCTCGACCCGCTCGCGACAGCGCGCCAGCAGGGTTTCGCCGTCCGGCGTCAGCTCCAGCTGCAGGATGCGGCCGTGGACGGCGTGGGGCCGGCGGGCGAGGGCGCCGGCGCGCAGGAGGTTGGCGACGATCACGCTGAGCGTCTGCGGCGTCAGCAGGGACAGGCGGGCGAGGTCGGCGTTGGAGAGTCCGGGATAGGCCGCCACCATCGTCAGCACCACGAATTGCGGCGGCGTCACCGCGAAGTCGGCCAGGGCGCGCTCCATGCGCAGGCGATGGGCGGCGCCGGCCTGGCGAAGGAGGTAGCCGAGATGGCCTTCCTCGCCGCGCTTGCCCTGGCCGGGCGCGGGAATGGCGGGCGCGGCAGATTCGGCATGCGGGGGGCGTGGCCTGGCCATGATCTGCGTGTTCGAAGACGATGTTCGTATGCTGATATTGCACGAAGCGCGCGGACCGACCAGCCGTGCCTTCGGCGACGGCGAGGACAGCCGATCGGGTCGACTCGCCGGGATCGCCGTGGTTTCATGGCGGCACGCCGCCGCCGGCCGGCTTTGATGTCGTGGGAGGCTCCGCTCATGGTCGATGTGACCGAAACGGTCTTGCCATACACAGTCGACGATCAGCCCTATCTCGGCCTGCTGCTGCGGGCCGCAGGGCGGGAGCCGTCCGCCGCGGCCGTGCTGCTGCCGGACTGGCGCGGGCAGAGTCGGCTCGCGCGCGACCATGCGGGCCATCTCGTGGGACTGGGGTGCGTCGTCGCGATCGCCGACCTCTACGGCGACGGCTTCACGCCGGACAGCCCGGAGCAGGTCGGCCCGATGGTCAAGCGGCTGATCGAACAGCGCGATCGAGGCGTCGAGGCGCTCCGGTCCTGTGTCGCGGCCCTGCGCCGGCAGGTGCGCCCGGGCCTGCCGGTCTTTTGCCTGGGCTACAGCGCCGGTGGCATGATCGCGCTGGACTATGGCCGCAGCGGCGCCGACATCGCCGGCATCATCCTGTGCTCGGCGCTCCTGAAGACCGCCGCGCCGGGCAAGCCGACGCATGTCCGGGCGCCGGTGCTCGTGCTCCACGGGACGCGGGATGCGGTCTCGCCGATGGCCGTCGTCACGGCCGTCATCGAAGAGATGGATCAGGCCGGCAGCGATGTCCGCTTCGAGCTCTATGGCCAGACCCACCATGCCTTCGACAATCCCGAGGCCGGCACGGATCCGGCGGCCCGGCTGGTCTATTCCCCGCGGTCGGCGGAGCGGGCTCGGCGGGCGATCGAGGACTTTCTCGGAGACCTGGCGCAGAAGCCGAGCTAGAGCAAAGCGCGTTTTGGTGGAAACGCGCTTTTCTCTAACTCCTTGTTTCGACGCGTCTTTGCGACTTGACGCGATTCCGTCAAAACGCAAAACGCTTTAGAGCAAAGCGGGTTTTGATGGAAACGCGCTTTGCTCTAGCGCCTTGTTTCGACGCGTCTTTGCGACTTGACGCGATTCCGTCAAATCGCAAAACGCCTTAGCAAACCGGCGAGAGGCCGGGCCGGCAGGCGCGAGTCCTCGAAGGAGAACAGGGCGAGCCCGTTCGGGCCCGCCCTGACGTTCTTCCGGCAGGCGGGGACGCCGCCTGCAGCTTACCGCACCAGGATGTTGCGGAACTGCCAGGGATCGGCGGTGTCGATGTCCTCGGGGAAGAAGCCGGGGCGATCCTGCAGCGGCGTCCAGTCGGTGTAGAAGCCCTTCACCGGGCCGAGATAGGGCAGCTGGACCTCCAGGCAGCGGCGGAAGTCGACCTCGTCGGCCTCGACGATGCCGGCGTCCGGGTTCTCCAGCGCCCAGACCATGCCGGCGAGCACGGCCGAGGTGACCTGCAGGCCGGTGGCGTTCTGGTAGGGGGCGAGCTTGCGCGTTTCCTCGACCGAGAGCTGCGAGCCGAACCAGTAGGCGTTCCTGTCATGGCCGTAGAGCAGCACGCCGAGCTCGTCGATGCCGTCGACGATGTCATGCTCGTCGAGGATCTCGTGCTTTTCCTGGAACTTGCCGGCGCGGCCGAACACCTCGTGCAGCGACAGCACCGCGTCGTTGCAGGGGTGGTAGGCGTAGTGACAGGTCGGGCGATACACGACCTTGTCGCCGTCGCGCACCGTCAGATAGTCGGCGATCGAGATCGCCTCGTTGTGGGTGACGAGGAAGCCGTATTGCGGGCCGGGGGTCGGGCACCACGAGCGCACGCGCGTGTTGGCGCCGGGCTGCAGCAGGTAGATCGCCGCGCCGCAGCCGGCCGCATGGGTGCGGGCATTCTCGGGCATCCAGGTCTCGTGCGTGCCCCAGCCGAGCTCGGAAGGCTGGACGCCCTCGGAGAGGAAGCCCTCGACCGACCAGGTGTTGACGAAGACGTCGCGGGGCTTGGGGTTGCGGGAGCGCTGGGTGTCGCGCTCGGCGATGTGGATGCCCTTGACGCCGAGGCTCCGCGCCAGCGCCGCCCAGCCTTCGCGCGTGGTCGGCTCCGGGCCGGCATGGCCGGTGTCGGCGGCGAGGTTGATCAGGGCCTGCTTGACGAACCAGGACACCATGCCCGGATTGGCGCCGGAGCAGGACACGGCGGTCGGTCCGCCCGGGTTGCGGCGCTTGGCGGCGAGCAAGGTCTCGCGCAGGGCATAGTTGGTGCGCGCCTCCGGCCCGGCGTTCTTGTCGAAGTAGAAGCCGAGCCAGGGCTCGATCACCGTGTCGATATAGAGCGCGCCGAGCTCGCGGCAGAACTCCATGATGTCGAGCGAGGAGGTGTCGACCGAGACGTTGACGCAGAAGCCCTGGCCGCCGCCGGCGGTCAGCAGCGGCTGCAGGGTCTGGCGGTAATTGTCGGGCGTCAGCGCGACCTGGAGGAAGCGGATGCCGCGCTCGTCGAGCAGGCGGCGGTCCTTGTCGCTCGGGTCGATGACGACGAGGCGGGACTTGTCGAAGGTGAAGTGGCGTTCGATCAGCGGCAGGAGGCCGCGTCCGATCGAACCGAAGCCGATCATCACGATGGGGCCGCTGATCTCGGCGTGAACGGGCCAATCGGTCATGAGGTGTCTCCGGTCGGTTCTAAAGGCAGCGTCGACTTAGGCCGCCGAGGGTAGGGGCCGCAACGCTTTTGTGCCAGGACGGCGACAATCGCGTGACGGCCGGGATGAAGGATGAGGGGCGGGCCCGCGCGGCCCGCCTGCCCGGGGCTCAGGCCGCGCGGGCGAAGCCGGCTTCGCCGGCCGCCCGGGCCACGAGGGCGGCGAAGTCCGGCGCCGGGGCGAGCTCGCCGGTGGCGTTGACCAGGCCGGCGGCGCCGGCGAGGGCGCCCGGCGCCAGCTCCAGCGCCAGGAAGCGGTCGCGCTCCACCGGCCCGGGCAGCCACAGCGCCCGGGTGAGATCGGCCGAGAAGCCGAAACGTTGATAATAGGCTGCATCGCCGACCAGCAGCACGGCCCGGTGGCCGAGCAGGACCGCCCGCGCCAGGGCGTGACGCATCAAGAGGGCGCCGACGCCCGCGCTGCGGCACGCGGCCTCGACCGCCAGGGGCCCGAGCAGCAGGGCCGGGCGCCCCGGGCCGGCGGAGACGTGCCACAGGCGCACGGTGCCGACCAGGCGGCCGTCCGCATCGTCGACCGCGGCGAAGGCGAGGTCCTTCGCCGGCAGGCGGTTCTCGCGCAGGCGCTCCGAGGTCTTGGCGAAACGGTTGGCCAGCGAGGCGTCGAGCAGCACCTCGCGGGCATCGATGTGGCGCAGGGTCTCCGGGACAATACGGATCATGGCCGTTGCTCCTCTCTGGAAGCGACAGACAAAGGAAATGCGGCGGCCGAAGCCGCCGCGATGTCGGGACGGTGAGGGCGGAGCAGGCGCTCATGCCAAGTCGCGAAGATGCTGACGCATCCGCGCCTTGAAAAGCTCAAGTGCCGCTCGGGCTCAGCCAAGGCTCAATGAGTCAGGCTCATTGAGCTTCGGTATCAGATCACCACGGATGCCAGCGGCGGAAAGCCGTTGAAGCCGACCGTCGAATAGGTCGTGGTGTAGGCGCCGCAGGCCTCGATCAGCACCTTGTCGCCGACGGCCAGGCTGACCGGCAGGTCGTAGGGCGTCTTCTCATAGAGCACGTCGACGCTGTCGCAGGTGGGGCCGGCGATGACGCAGGGCGCGGTCGCGTCCCCGTCGCGCAGGGTGCGGATGGGGTAGCGGATCGCCTCGTCCATGGTCTCGGCCAGGCCATGGAACTTGCCGATGTCGAGATAGACCCAGCGCACGTCGTCGCTTTCGGCCTTCTTCGACACCAGCACCACCTCGGCCTCGATCATGCCGGCATCGCCGACCATGCCGCGGCCCGGCTCGATGATCGTCTCGGGCATGCGGTTGCCGAAATGGCGCGACAGCGAGCGGAAGATCGCCTCGCCATAGGCCGGCACGCCCGGCATGGCGCGCAGGTAGCGCGCCGGGAAGCCGCCGCCCATGTTGACCATCGACAGGGAGATGCCACGCTCCGCCAGCTCGCGGAACAGGCCGGCCGCCGTGGCGAGGGCGCTGTCCCAGGCCTCGACGTTGCCCTGCTGCGAGCCGACGTGGAACGAGACGCCATAGGCCTCCAGCCCGAGGTCGTGGGCGTGCTCGAGCACGATGGCGGCCATGGCGGGAACGCAGCCGAACTTCTTCGACAGCGGCCATTCCGCGCCGGCGCCGTCGCACAGGATGCGGCAGAACACGCGCGAGCCGGGAGCGACGCGAGCGATCTTCTCCACCTCGGCCTCGCAGTCGACGGCGAACAGGCGCACGCCGAGCTGGTAGGCGCGCGCGATGTCGCGCTCCTTCTTGATGGTGTTGCCGAAGGAGATGCGCTCGGGGCCGGCGCCGGTGGCCAGCACCTGCTCGATCTCGACCACCGAGGCGCAGTCGAAGCACGAGCCCAGGCGCGCCAGGAGGTTGAGGATCTCCGGGGCCGGATTGGCCTTGACCGCGTAGAAGACGCGGGTGTCGGGCAGGGCGTGGGCGAACGCGCCATAATTGCGCTCGACGACCTCAAGGTCGACGACGAGGCGCGGCGAATCGGAAGGGGTGCGTCGGATGTAGTCGAGGATACGGTCGGTCATGGCGGGGGCCTCCCCAGGGTCCGAATGGCAGAGGACGGCGCGACGAACCGTTCGCCCGCGCGGTGGAAACGCGAGCGGCGGAGACGACGAACCGCCCGTTGCCGAGGCCGCGCAAACGGCTTCGCAACGGGATGAAAGGCCGGCAATGCCGCAGCCATGTCCGGGCTGCCGCCTGCCGATGGGTACTGCCTTGGATTGGATCGGGGAAAATCCCGGTCCGCACGCCTGGCAAGAGAAACAAGCCTCTTCAGTCGCCGGATTTGGAAACCGGCCGAGACCAAAAAAGCCCGCTTCGTCGTTGCTTCAAGCTGCGTCCCCCGCGGAGTACGGGGTTCACCGGTCGCCTCCGGCTGCCGATCTGTGTCTGGAGTTCGACGGCTTTCGCCACCTCGAAGGATCACATCCGCGATCCCTCATTCACTCCTGGCGACCGTCCGGCCTCTTGTCCGGATGTCCACCGACCGGCACGCGGCCACAGGCACGTGCGAATATGGGCAGGAACGGAGTTAGGGGAATCGCCCGTAGCAATCAAGAGGAATTCGCACCCCGGATCACATCATTTGGGAACGGGGTCCTGGGTTGTCGCCGCCGCATGGCTTGCGGGGGCCTGCGCGCCGGTCCCGGCCTTCCGATGCGTCGCCAGGGTCTTGCGCCAGCGCGCCCGCAGCACCGCCGGGCGCTCGGGATAGCGTTCGTCGAGGAATGTCGCCTCGGCCACCCTGTCGGTGCGGAAATGGCGGAAGTCCTGCCGCAGCTCGCACCAGCCGATCAGCAGCCGGGTGGTCTCGAAATAGCCGACCGCGATCGGCCAGATCAGGCGCTCGCTCTCGCGCCCCTGCTCGTCGCGGTAGCGCAGGGCGATCTTGCGGGCGCCGTGGATGGAGGCGCGCACCTCGCCCATGTCGATCCGGTCGGGCACGATGTCCCGGGCGGGCGTGGTGCTGGCGGCCGGCTCCAGCACATAGGGCCGGAGCCGCTCCGGCACGGCGGCGGCGACCTTGGCGATCAGATCCTGCGCCGCCCGCGCCAGCGCCGGGTCGCCGCGGCCGGCCACCCATTGCGCGCCGAGCACCGCCGCCTCGATCTCGTCCGGCGTCAGCATCAGCGGCGGCAGGTCGAAGCCCTTCTCAAGCACATAGCCCATGCCGGCCTCGCCGCGGATCGGCACGCGCTGGGCCATCAGCGTGGCGATGTCGCGGTAGACCGTGCGCTTGGAGGTCTCGAGCTCCGCCGCCACCGCGTCGGCCGTGACCGGCCGGCGGCTGCGGCGCAGGATCTGGATGATCTGGAAGAGCCGGTCGGCGCGTCTCATGGGCTGCTCGTGCAGGTCGGGCCGGCCGGGATGGTGGCAGGCGGCGGGCCAGGGGACAAGGACAGGCGCAGGCGCTCAGCGCCGGATCAGGCCGGCCATGGATTCAAGGGCGCAACAGCCTGTTGTCTGCGTGGCAAGCGATGGGACGGACAGGCCGGATCCGGACGTCGGAGCAACGGGCTCTTGCATCGGCCGCATGTCATCGCACAAAACACGCCAATCGCACCAGGACAGAGCGGGAATTGCTCGATGACGACTTTGAGCCGGCCCGATCTGAGCGACATTCACAGGGGCGACTGGGTCGATCGCCGGCTGCCGCCGATGTGGCGGCCCTACACCCGGCTGGCGCGGCTGGACCGGCCGGTCGGCATCTGGCTGACGCTGTTTCCCTGTTGGGCGGCACTGATCCAGGCGACTCATGGGATACCCGGCCTCCGGCTGCTGGCCATCTTCACGCTCGGCGCGTTCCTGATGAGGAGCGCCGGTTCCACCATCAACGATATCGCCGACCGCAGGTTCGACGGCCATGTCGAGCGGACCCGGTTTCGTCCCCTGGCGAGCGGCCAGATCGGGACGCTGCAAGCCCTTGTCTTTCTGGCGGTTCAGCTTGCTCTTGCAGCAACGCTCCTGCTCTTCCTGACGTCCTACACCCGCCTGATCGCCGTTTGCGTGCTGCCGCTGGTGTTCATCTATCCCTTCTGCAAGCGCTTCACCCATTGGCCGCAGGCGGTCCTGGGCGCGGCATTCAATTGGGGGATGCTGATGGCCTGGGCCGAGATCGCCGGGCATGTCCCAAGGGGAGCCGTGCTGATGTGGGCGGGCGCCATCGCATGGCAGATCGGTTACGATACCGTCTATGCCTATGTCGATGTGCAGGACGATACCCGCCTCGGCCTGAAATCGACGGCGATCCTCTTCGGCGCTCGCGGCAGGACCTGCATTGGCCTGTTCTATGCGCTGGCGATCGGGGCGTGGTCGCTCGGCGGCTGGATGCTGGGAATGTCCGGCTTCTATGCCGTCGGCATGTCGGTGATCGCAGCGCACCTCGCATGGCAGACCTGGCGGATCGACCTTGATCGTCCGGAGGTGAATTTTCGCCTGTTCCTTGCGAACATCCTCACCGGGGCGCTTCTCGCGGTGGCCGCCTTCATCGGCACGTTGTAGGCGGTCCGGTCGAACGGTATCGCCATCGTTCGGATGGCAGGGCCTTCCGATCGCGCATTGCACCACGCGTGGCGGAGGCTTCGGACGCGGCTGCGGCCCTCCGCCCCGCCACCCCTGTCTCCTTTCTGGACGGGAGCGCCATGGGGGCCGGCCTCCTGCCGGCGGCCGGTGCGTTGCGCGACCGAGCCACCGGCGCTCGCGATCGTCCCATCGGGATCTCCCTCGCCGAACAGATTCGGACCGCTGAATCGGTGATTTGCCACACGAACCGCGGCGGATCGGCTGGATATCGCGCGGGGCAACCGGACAGTTCCGGGACCCGGCAAAAACCGATCGGCGCGGCCGTCGGTGTTAACCCCCCATTAACCATGACGGCCGCCTTATCGAGCATCGAAAGGTATCGAATCGTGACAGCCACGGCCCGCATACAGTCTTCCGTCCGCTTCCGGGGGCGCTCGTTCCTGGCGCTGGTGCTCGCACCGGTTGCGCCGCTCGCCGACTGGCTGGCGGAGCTCGATTCCATGGCCACCCGCTCGCCGGGCTTCTTCTCCGGCCGGTCGGTGATCCTCGACCTGCAGGGGCTGGAGGTCGATCGCGACGGCCTGGTGAAGCTGGTCGGCGATCTCGCCCAGCGCGACATCCGCATCATGGCGATCGAAGGCGCCGCGCCCGGCCTCCTGGATCCGGCCCTGCCGCCCTCGATCAGCGGCGGCCGCGACACCAGGCCGATCGAGGGGCGCGCCGCCAGCCCGTCCGTCCGCACCTTGCCCTCGCTGATGCTGGAGGCGCCGGTGCGTTCGGGACAGACGGTCGCCTATCCGCAGGGCGACGTGATCGTCCTCGGCGCGGTCAGCTCGGGCGCCGAGATCGTCGCCGGCGGCTCGATCCACATCTACGGCACGCTGCGCGGCCGGGCCATCGCCGGCACGGCGCCGGGCCAGGCCAAGGCGCGGATCTTCTGCCGCAAGCTCGAAGCCGAGCTGCTGGCGATCGACGGACTGTATTGCACGGCCGATTCCATGGACGCGAAGCTGCGCGGCAAGCCCATCCAGGCCTGGCTCGACGGCAATGCGATGATGATAGCGGCGTTGGACTAGCGCAGAGAAGAAGGGGAAGCCGATGGCCAAGGTCATGGTCGTGACATCGGGCAAGGGCGGGGTTGGCAAGACCACCTCGACGGCCGCGCTCGGCGCCGCTCTGGCGCAGGGTGGAGAAAACGTCGTCGTCGTCGATTTCGACGTCGGCCTGCGCAACCTCGATCTCGTGCTCGGTGCCGAGCGGCGGGTCGTCTACGACCTGATCAACGTGGTGCAGGGCGACGCAAAGCTGCCGCAGGCGCTGATCCGCGACAAGCGCCTCGACAACATGCACCTCCTGCCGGCCTCGCAGACCCGCGACAAGGACGCGCTGACCGCCGAAGGCGTCGCCCGCGTCATCGGCGAACTGCGCGAGCGCTTCGACTGGATCATCTGCGACTCGCCCGCCGGCATCGAGCGCGGCGCCACACTGGCGATGCGCCATGCCGACGTCGCCGTCGTGGTGACCAACCCGGAAGTCTCGTCGGTGCGCGACAGCGACCGCATCATCGGGCTGCTCGACAGCAAGACCGAGCGGGCCGAGCGCGGCGAGCAGATGGAAAAGCATCTCCTGCTGACCCGCTACGACTCCGTCCGGGCCGGGCGCGGCGAGATGCTCAAGACCGAGGACGTGGTCGAGATCCTGTCGATCCCGCTCGTCGGCATCATTCCCGAAAGCCCGGAAGTGCTGCGCGCTTCGAACATGGGGACGCCGGTCACGCTGTCCGACCCCTCCAGCGCACCGGCTCGGGCCTATTGCGACGCCGTCCGGCGTCTGAAAGGCGACAAGGTGGAAATGACGGTCCCCAGCGACCGCCGGCGCTTCTTCTCGGGCCTGTTCGGACGGAGGGTGGCGTGAACGTGCTCAATTTCTTCAACAGGCGCAAATCGGCCCCGATGGCGCGCGAGCGCCTGCAGATCCTGCTCGCCCATGAGCGCACCGCCACGGGCAGCCGGCCCGACCTGCTCAACATCCTGCGCGAGGAGATCCTCGCCGTGGTCGCCAAGCATGTCGCGGTCGACAGCGACAAGGTCCAGGTCACGATGAGCCGGGGCCCGGCCGTGTCGACGCTGGAGATCGACATCGAGATCCCGAACGTGGCGCGAGCCAAGATCGCGGTGAACATGTAAGGGGGCGTCCCCTTCGCACGACCGGGGCAGGGCCCCTCCTCGCCGGGCGCGGGGAGGGGCCCTGTCGTTTGG
Source organism: Labrys sp. Lb11 (assembly GCF_057554225.1). NCBI lineage: Bacteria > Pseudomonadati > Pseudomonadota > Alphaproteobacteria > Hyphomicrobiales > Xanthobacteraceae > Labrys > Labrys sp. Lb11. The sequence continues at coordinate 753,210 of NZ_BAAJOT010000003.1, read as the reverse complement.
CCTGCCCCCGGCCCTCCATGCCAATCGCAGCCGGATGCGAGCGGCAATCCCCGTGGAGCTGTCTTCCCGCGGTGGCGAGTGTCTGCCGCGGAAAATAGTTGCGCAAATTGAAAAACACAGTTCAATCAGAGCCTTGACCGTGCTCTCAGGTGAATGTTCCACTTCCGGTTCAAGATCCCTATAGTGAAGGCATATTCTTTGTCTTCAGAGGGGATGGGATGCTGAAAACAACTCTGGTCGCTTTGGGGCTTCTTCTGTCCTGTGCTGCCTCCGCCGAGGAACGCAGTTTCACGATCGCCGGCGGCCAGGTCAGCGTGCCCGTCGGCCTGACCGTTCAGGTGAAATCGGTGACGGTCGGCGAGGACGCGACGACCGTGCGGCTCCTGGCGAGCTTCGACAGCCACGCGACCAACAGTGTCAACCTGAACGATGACGAGAACGCCTATCTCGCCTGGGGGGAGGGTGAGGAGCAGCGGCTGCATCTGCGGCAGATCCGCGACAACAAGTGGATGCGGATCCAGAACGGCCAGACGATGGAGGGCGATCTGGTTTTTCCCGGCGTCGTTCCCGCCGAGGCCACGAAGGTGACGCTCGTCTTCAACGCCGGCAATCCGGGCAATGACACCAGCGCGCCCGGGGTGAGCGTGCCGCTGGAACTGAAGCAGTGATGCGGGGGACGGTGCTGGCGCTCTGCCTCGCCCTGCCCGGGTCTGCATCGGCCTACACGCTCACGATCGGCAGCGGACCGGCGGGCGAGCGGCCGTCCCGGTTCGAGCCGGTCGATTTTCCGGCGTCACGCTTCGCGGAGCGTCCGAAGGCAAGCGAGGCGAGGCTGACGGCGGGGCCCTCGTCCTTCGTCCTGAAGGGCGTGGCTTCGCAGGAGCGGGCGAAGACCGAGAGCATGCTCACCGCCCTCGGCGCGCGGCAGGACGGCGACCGCATCCTCGTGAACCTGCCGAGTGACGTGCTGTTCGACTTCGACAAGTCGGAGATCCGCGCCGATGCCCGCCCCGTGCTGTCGCAACTGGCCGGTGTGCTCCTCGCCATGCCGAAGGCGCCGGTGGGCGTCGTCGGCCATACCGATGCCATGGGCAGCGACGCCTACAACCTGGCGCTCTCCGAGCGCCGGGCGCTGTCCGTCCGCGACTGGCTGCGGCGGCTCGGCGTGAGCGCACGCCGGATGACGACCGCGGGCAAGGGCGAATCCGCGCCCGTGGCGGCGAACCGGCGCGCCGACGGCAGCGACGATCCGGATGGGCGGCAGAAGAACCGCCGTGTCGAGTTCATCATCGGGACAGGAGATTGAGATGGCGCTGACCACATGTCCCGAGTGCGACGGCAAGGTCTCGGACAAGGCCTTTGCCTGCCCCGGCTGCGGCTATCCGCTGGCGGAAGGCAAGGGCGGCAGCGTCTGGCCCGGCGTGCTCGGCGGTGTCGCCGGAACCTATATTTCGGCCCAGGCCGTGGTGGCGATCATCGTCGGCACGGTCACCATCCTTGCTTTCGCCGCGATCATGATTGCCGTCATCGTCAGTTGAGCGCCCGCGCCGCCGTCTGGCCCGGGGCCGGGTCAGCGGTCGGCGCGAGGGCCCGTCTGTTGCGGAATTGCATCATCCGGAGCCTTGTCGGCGCGACATCTTGTCAACAAAGGCGACGCCGGATAGTTTGACGCCTCGTCTTCGGCTCAACCTCGGAACCAGGGAGGGAATGCATGGCATCGAACAGCTTCATCACCTCCGCGTTCCCGATGCGACCACGGGCCTAGTTCCCGCGCGGCCCGCCTGAGGACCGCCCAGCCGGACGTTTCATTTTCATCCATCATTCGAGTGACGGCATCGGCGCCTGCGCGCGGCTCGTCGCTCCTCAATTCCGGAGCCGGCCGTCTCAGCGACGCCGGATCGAAATCATGTCTCATCTCCCCGTTTCGGGGCGGGCCAATCCATTCGTGGCCGTGCTCCGCTTCACCTTTGCCCATTGGGGCCGACAAGTGCCGCGCGTGGTCGCGGTGGTGCTGTTCGTCATGGCCTCGACCCTGGCCGACGTGCTGATCCCGGTGTTCGCCGGGCATCTCGTCGATGCGGTCGCAGCCGGGGCGACGGACCGCGACGGCGCGGTGACGGCCGCGCTGTGGGCGCTCGGCAGCATGCTGGCGCTCGGCCTCGGCGCCGTGGTGTTCCGGCACCTCAGCTTCGTCGGCGTGACGCTGATGACGCTGAAGACCATGAACGACGTGGCGGCCGAGGCCTTCGCCCGGCTGCAGCGCTTCTCGACCGACTGGCATGCCAACAACTTCGCCGGCTCGACCGTGCGCAAGGTGACGCGCGGCATGTGGGCGCTCGACGCGCTGCACGACACGGTGCTGACCGCGCTGCTGCCCTCGCTGGTGGTGCTGCTCGGCACGACGGTGGTGCTGGGCCTGCGCTGGCCCTCGCTCGGCCTGATCATCCTGATCGGATCGATTGCCTTCGTGGTGCTGACCGTGGTGCTGTCGCTCAACTTCGTCGCACCGGCGGCGCGCCTGGCCAACAGCTGGGACACGCGGCTCGGCGGCGCGCTGGCCGATGCCGTGTCGTGCAACGCCGTGGTCAAGGCCTTCGGCGCCGAGCAGCGCGAGGATGAGCGGATCGCGCGGGTGCTGGCCAAATGGCGCGGACGCACGCGGCGCGCCTGGCTGCGCGGCACCAATGCGGGCACGGGCCAGGGCGTGGCGCTGCTGGTGCTGCGGGCGGCGCTGCTCGGCGGCGCGCTCTGGCTCTGGATGCAGGGTCATGTCGGCGCCGGCGACATCGCCTTCGTCCTCACCGCCTACACCGTGGTGCAGGGCTATCTGCGCGATGTCGGCATGCACATCCACAACCTCCAGCGCTCGGTGAACGAGATGGAGGAACTGGTGGCCATGCATGACCTGCCCTTCGGAGTCGCCGACAGGCCGGGCGCCGAGCCGATCGTGGTCGAGCAGGGCCGGATCGCCTTCGAGGGCGTGACCTTCCACTATGGCGGTCATCACGATCCGCTCTATCGCGACTTCTCGGTGACGATCCGGGCAGGCGAGAAGGTCGGCCTCGTCGGCCGCTCGGGCTCGGGCAAGACGACCTTCGTCAAGCTGGTGCAGCGGCTCTACGACGTCACCGGCGGGCGGATCACCATCGACGGGCAGGACATCGCCGCGGCGACGCAGGCGAGCCTGCGCTCGCAGATCGCGATCGTGCAGCAGGAGCCGATCCTGTTCCACCGCTCGCTGGCCGAGAACATCGCCTATGGCCGGCCGGGCGCCTCGCGGACCGAGATCGAGCGCGCCGCCCGGCTGGCCAATGCGCACGACTTCGTGGCGCGGCTGCCGAACGGCTACGCCACCCTGGTCGGCGAGCGGGGCGTCAAGCTGTCGGGCGGCGAGCGCCAGCGCATCGCCCTGGCCCGGGCCTTCCTGGCCGATGCGCCGATCCTGATCCTGGACGAGGCCACCTCGAGCCTGGACTCGGAGTCGGAGGCGCTGATCCAGGAGGCGATGGAGCGGCTGATGGTCGGCCGCACCACCATCGTCATCGCCCACCGCCTGTCGACGGTGCGGGCGATGGACCGGATCCTGGTGTTCGACCGGGGCCGGATCATCGAGGAGGGCGACCATCACGCGCTGGTGCGGCGCGACCGCGGCGTCTATCGCGGCCTGTTCGAGCGGCAGGCGATGGACCTGGCCAAGGGCGCGGCGGCCTGAGGCCGGGGAGGCGGGTTCGCCCGCCTCCCCATTGCGCCGGAGCCGAGGGCGTTGGCGCAGGGCGCGCCTTATCCTGCAGGCCCTTCATCCTCTATCCCTCCCCGTCGATCTCGGGTGTTCACGAGATCGACGCCTTTGAAGGCAAGCCGGATACGTCCGACTTGCCCGGGGAGAGGGAAGACGCAGGCTTCGGGACATTTTCGGCGAGGGAGCGCGTCTCTCCCACAGGATGCGCGCACGAACTCGATGTGGAGCATCCATTCTCGAACCACACCCCGAAGGAGCGGTCCTGCGCCGTTACCAGGCGACGTCGCCGCCGTTCGGCGAGATGCTCTGGCCGACCATGAAGCTCGCCTCCTCGGAGGCGAGGTAGACATAGGCGGGCGCGATCTCCTCGGGGTGGGCGATGCGGCGGATCGGCAATTGCTGCTCCTTCCAGGCGCGCCAGCCGGCGTCGCTGGCCCGCCAGGCCGCGGTGTCGGTCGGTCCAGGGCAGACGCAGTTGACCGCCACGCCGGCGGCGGCCACCTCCTGCGCGACGGCGGCGGTGAGCGCCACGATCGCCGCCTTCGAGGCGCTGTAGGCCGCCGCGCCGGCGGCCGGCTTGTGGGCGAGCTGGGAGGCGGTGTTGACGATGCGACCATAGCCCTGCGCCAGCATCGGCGGCAGGCCGTGGCGCATGCCATAGGCGACCCCGCGCAGGTTGATGTCGAGAACGCGCTGCCAGTCGGCCCAGTCGATCCCGGTGAAGTCGCGCATCGGCAGGCCGATACCGGCATTGTTGACCAGGATGTCGAGGCGACCGAACCGCTGCAGCGCCGTCTCGACGGCGTCGCGGACCTCGTCCTCGACGCGCACGTCGCAGCGGCAGGCGAGAGCCTGCCCGCCGCCCACGACGATCTCCGCCGCCAGGGCCGTCCTGTCCGCGGCCTCGCCGATGTCGGCGACGATCACGGCGGCGCCTTCGGCGGCGAAGGCCCGGCAGACGGCGCGGCCGATGCCGCTGGCGGCGCCGACGACGAGTGCGATCCGGCCGGCGAGGCGCGGCATGGCGTCTCCTCCCTCAGGTCAGCGATTCCTCGCGGCCGCGCACCAACTGCGACAGGGCCACCGCCAGCACCAGGGCGCCGCCGTAGAAGAGGTCCTGCACGAAGGTGTCGATGCCGAGGATGGACAGGCCCGTGATCCCGGTCACCAGGAGATAGACCGCGATCATCGAGCCGATCGGGTTGAAGCGGCCCGGCGTGATCGAAGTGGCGCCGAGGAAGGCGGCGGCGAAGGCCGGCAGCATCAGCTGCGTGCCCGAGTTCGGGTCGGCGGAGCCGGAGGTGCCGGCATAGAGCACGCCGGCGACCGCTGCGAGCACGCCCGAGACGACGAAGCAGGTCAGGCGCATGCGCGTCACCGGGATACCGGAGAGCCGCGCCACCTCGCGGCCGCGGCCGACGAACAGCGCCTTGCGGCCGAGCGAGGTGAACTCGGACGCGTAGACGAGCAGGAGGGCGAGGACCAGGGCATAGTAGAAGGCGAGGGGGATGCCGAACAGGCGCGTCAGGATCACGGCGTTGACCAGCGACCAGTCGATGCCGCCGATGGTGCGGGACTCGCTGATCCAGAGCGTGAGGCCGTGCAGGAAGGTTCCGGTCCCCAGCGTCACGATCAGCGAATGGATGCGGAAATAGAGCGTGAAGAAGGCGTTGAGCAGGCCGGTGGCGACGCCGATCGCCAGTGCCGCGGCGATCGTCCAGCCGAGCGGCCAGCCATGGCCGACATTGAGCACGGCGATGACCATGGAGGAGAGGGTCAGCACCTGCGCCACGGAGAGGTCGATGTCGCCGGCGGTCAGCGGCACGATCAGGCCCAGCGTCAGGATCACCAGTACGGCCTGCGAGCCGAAGATGGTGGAGAAGTTGGGCCAGGTCAGGAAGGCGTCGGGGGCCAGCCAGCCGAAGATGGCGATGATGGCGAGCCAGGCCATGAGCAGGGCGAAGCGCTCGATCTGGACGAGGAGGGGCCGGCGCCCTGGCCTGGCCAGCGTCTTGTCGGTGCCCGTTGCGGTCATGCCGGCTGCCTCACTCATGGCTGGTTTCCTGGCTCGACGGGATGGGGACGGCGAGGCTGCTGTCGAGACTGGTGAGGCAGCGCTCGGTGATGGCTTTCTTGGAGATGGCCTCGCCCGCGAGGCTGGCGACGACGCGGCCGCGGCTGAACACCAGGACACGGTCGCAGATCGTCTCGAGCTGTTCATGGTCGGAGCTGGCGCACAGGATGGAGGCGCCCCGTTCGGCCGCGGCGCGGACCAGGGCGTAGACCTGGTGTCGCGCTCCGACATCGACGCCCTGGGTCGGTTCGTCGAGCAGGATCAGCCGCGGCTCGGTCTGCAGCCACTTGGCCAGGACGACCTTCTGCTGGTTGCCGCCGGAGAGGCCGCGCACCGGAATGTCGGGGTCGCGCGGGCGCACGTCGAAGCGCTCGGCCAGCGCCGAGCCGAGGCGGCGGATGCGGCCGGCGGTGACGCCGAGATGCGGCAGGGTGCGGCCGAACATCGGCAGCGCCACGTTCTCCGCAACCGGCAGGCTGTCGATCACCGCCGCACCCTGGCGGTCGGCGGGCACCAGCACCATGCCGAGGCGCAGCGCCGCTGCCGGATCGAGGCGGGAGATGGCGACAGCATGCCCGTCCAGCATGATCCGCCCGCCGGCCGCCGGCTCGGCGCCATAGACGAGATAGGGCACCCGGTCGTAGCCCGAGCCGATCAGGCCGGTGAGGCCGACGACCTCGCCGCGGCCGACCGTCAGGTCGAACGATTCGAGCCCGCCGCCGGCAAGGCCCTCGATCGTCACGGCGGGATCGAAGCCGCGGTGCCGCGGCGGCGGCCGGCTGAGGTCGAGGCTGCGGCCGACGATGGCGGTGACGAACTCGGCCTTGCCGGCCTGCTTCGTGACGAGGCTGGCGGCGACGCGGCCATTGCGCAGCACCGTGGCCCGCTCGGTCAGTTCCATGACCTCGTCGATGTCGTGCGAGACGAAGATGACGCTGGTGCCGCGCTCGGCGACCTTGCGCACCAGGGCGAAGAGCTTGTGCACGTCGTCCTGCGACAGGAACGGCGTCGGCTCGTCCAGGATGAGCAGGCCGCCGCGGCCGGCGGTCTCGCGGATTTCGTGGAAGGCGCGGATGATCGCCAGCAGCGCCCGCTCGACCGGCGGCAGATCCGCCACCGGCATGTCCGGATCGATCGCCAGTCCGTGCTCGGCAAACAGCGCGGCCGCCTCGGCGCGGGCCTTGCCCCAGCGGATCAGCGGGTTGGCGGCACGCACCAGCCGGTGCACGAACAGGTTCTCCACCACCGACAGGGACGGCACCAGGCCGAGGGCCTGGTGGACGACGGCGATGCCGTATCTGTTGAAGTCGCCCGGCGGCAGCGGCATCGGCAGTTCGCGGCCACCGATCCAGACGCGCCCGGCGTCGGGCGCGTGCACGCCCGACAGGATCTTGATCAAGGTCGACTTGCCCGAACCGTTGTGGCCGAGCAGGCCGTGGATTTCGCCCGGAGCGATGGCGAGGTCGACGCCGTCCAGCGCCTTCGCCCCGCCGAAGGCCTTGCTCAGGCCCTCGATGCGCAGGTTGGGGGCGGGCGCCGCGGCGCCCGCGTCCCGGCCGGCCGCGGTCACGGCAGGCCCCAGAGCTTGCGATAGCCGGCGAGGTAGGCGTCGCCGTAGCCGGTCGAGATCTTGGGCGGCACGCCGGCGCTCTCGGCATTGGTCTTGTCGAAGATGTAGAGGGGCACCTTCGGATCCTTGACCGGCGGCAGGCCGCAGACCAGGCGCATCTCGGCGTCGACGATGGCGTGGGCGACCCAGTCGATGCTTTCGCCGATATCCATCTCGACGCGGCCCTGCTGCACCAGTTGCAGCACGTAGGGGCTGCCGTTGAAGGTGGCGATCTTCACGCGGTCCGCCGACTGGGTCAGCTCGACCGCCGGCACCACGAACTGGGCCATGCCGTCATAGATCGGCAGGATGTAGTTGATCGAGCGGTCGCGCAGCAGCGCCGACTGCACGGTCGACTGCATGCGCGTCGCCCAGTCGGTCACGGGGACGTTGACGTACTTCACCTTGCAGTCCGGGCAGGTGTCGGTGACGCGCTTGATGCCGTTGATCAGCGAGTTGGCGGAGAAGGAATCCTCGGCGACGATAGCGAGGATGTTGGCCTTGCCCCCGGTCTTGGCGACGGCCCAGCTCGCCATCAGCTCGCCGGCCTGGCCATAGTCGATCGGCACTTCGAGGAAGGGCTTCGGCGGCTGGGTGTCGAAGCCGGCGGCGTGGGCGGCGACGATCTTCACGCCGGCCTGGTCGGCCTGCACGGCCTGGGGCACCAGCACGCGCGGATCGGACATCAAGACGTCGACGAGGTCGTATTTCTGGGCAATGGCCTGGTTGATGCCCTGGATCCATTGCGAGGGCTGGCCCTGGGTCTGGTAGTGGTCGTACTGGAACCCGATTTCCTTGGCGATCTCGGCCATGCGGCCGGCGACGCCGCCGGTGAACTCCACGGCGCTGGAGAAAGGCACCACCATCGCCTTCTTGCCCTTCATGCAGGCACGGGCATCGAAGGCGGCGCCCGGCGGCTGGAATTCCGGCAGCTTCTGGTGCTCGGCGATGCGCTTGGCGAGGGCGTCGAGGTCGAGCGCCGCCGCGGGGCCGCCGAGCGCCAGCGACGCGGCCATGGCCAGCCCGCCGAGCAAGGCCGCCGTCCTCAGGATCTTTGCGTTGGTCGTCATGAGAGTTCCCTTCTGAACGCCGGGCGTCCCGTTCGCGGGATCGCCCCGGCATGCCTGGTCATGGCCGGGCCGGACGCTTCTCGGCGCCTTGCGATGCCCGTGCCGGATCGCGGTTCAGACCTGTTCGTCCGTCCGGACCGGTCTTTTGCGGCTGCAGCATCGAATTCCCCGACACTTCATACAATCGAATTGATTTGATCCCGATCCTTCAGGATTTTTGATCCTGGGCCGCCAGCCACGCCGCGTAGCGCGCGATCCCCTCGCGGAGGGAAACGGCCGGCCGCCAGCCGAGGTCCGCAGCCGCGGCCGCGATGCGCCAGGGGCCCTGCGGATCGCCGAGCGGATCCTCGCCGGGCTCGACCGCGATGGCGGCGCCGGGCACGATCGAGCGCACGAGATCGGCGATCGCGCCGAGCGTGCGGCCGTCGTCGCCGGCGATCGCATAGGCGGGACGGCGCGGCATCGCGGCGGACACGGCCGCCGCCAGCGCCGTCACCACATCGTCGACATGGATGTGGTGGTAACGCTCGTCGCGGCCGTGCGGCACGACGAGTAGGCGGCCCGCCAGCGCCGATGCGACCATGTCGCGGACGAGGCAGGCCGTGCGGCGTCCGGGCCCGTACACGGCGGCGATGCGCAGGCTGACGCCGGTGAAGCCGAAGCTGCGGGCATAGGCCTCGACCAGCGCCTCGCCGGCCACCTTGGTCGCGGCATAGACCGAGGTCGGATGCAGCGGCCGTTCCTCGTCGAGCGCCGTCTCGGGCTGCGTCCGGCCATAGACGCTGCCGGAGGAGCAGAAGACGAAGCGGGGGATGGACCGCTCGCGCGCCAGCTCCAGCAGGTCGAGCGTGCCGCCGATATTGGTCTGCGCCACCAGCGCCGGCCGGTCGCGCGCCAGCATCGGTCCCGAGATGCCGCCGCAATGGACGATGGCGGCGATCGCGACGCCGTCGGCCAGGGTGCGCAGGCGGCCGGCGTCGCCGAGATCGCAGGCCAGCACCCCGGCTGCCGCATCGGCCTGCCGGTCGAGGGCGAGGACCGTGCGGCCGGCGCGGCGCATGGCGGCCGCGAAGGCGCCGCCGACGAAGCCGGACGCGCCGGTGACCAGCAGCGCGCCCGGCGCGGATGCGGGGACCGCCACGGCGTCAGTCCCGCTTCGGCGGATGCACCCGCCGCCAGTGGTCGGCGATGTCGATGCGGCGCGTCACCCAGACGTCGTCGGCCGCGGCGACATGGTCGAGGAAACGCTCGAGATCGGCGGCCCGGCCCGGCCGGCCGACGAGGCGGGTGTGCAGGCCGATGCTCATCATGCGCGGCTGGCGCGCGCCCTCGCGCCGCAGGAAGTCGAAGGCCTGGATCAGGTAGGCGGAGAAGCTCGGCGACTGGTAGCCATAGGTGTTGACGTAGCGCCCGTCATTGTTGTCGAGCGTGTAGGGCACGACGAGATGGTCGTGGCCGTCGACGTCGACCCAATAGGGCAGGTCGTCGGCGAAGGAATCGGCGTCATAGGCAAAGCCCCCGGCTGCGACGACCAGCCGGCGGGTGTTGACGCTCATCCGGCCGGTGTACCAGCCGGTCGGCCGCGATCCCGTCACTTCGGTGTGGATGCGGATGGCCTCGGCGATGTGCTCCGCCTCCTGTTCGGCCGGCATCTCGGCATACTGGATCCAGCGCAGGCCGTGGCTGGCGATCTCGAAGCCGGACTCCTTCATGGCCGCGACCGCCTCCGGGCTCTTCTGCAGGGCGGCGGCGATGCCGAACACCGTCACCGGCAGGCGCCGCTCCGTGAACAGGCGATGCAACCGCCACCAGCCGACGCGGCTGCCATACTCGTACTGCGACTCGACATTGACGTTGCGGATGTTGGCGAAGGCCGGCGTCGGTTCCTCGGTGAGGAAGGCCTCGGAGTGGCGGTCGCCGTGCAGCACCGAATGCTCGCCGCCCTCCTCGTAGTTGATGACGAACTGCACGGCGAGGCGGGCGCCGCCCGGCCATTTCGGATCGGGCGGGTTGCGGCCATATCCGGCCAGGTCTCTGCTCTGCATGGCGATCCTCCTCAGGCTGTCGGTCAGTAGGCGAGGGCGTGCAGCCCGGCTGCGAGCACGCGGATGCCGGCGACGATGTCCTCGACCGACGAGAACTCGTCCGGCGTGTGGCTGCGTCCGTCCTTGGAGCGCACGAAGATCATCGCCACCCTGGCGATGGCCGCCATCTGCTGGGAATCGTGGCCGGCGCCGCTGGCCATGGTCATGGCCGGCACGCCCTGCTCGCGCGCCGCCCGCTGCAGCGTGGCGACGATCCGCGGATCGGAGGGCGCCGGCTCGTGGTCGATCATCACCTGCCAGTCGATGCCCAGGCCGCGCCGGTCGGCGACCTCGCGCATCAGGCCCTCATGCATGGCGTAGAGGCGGCGGCGCGCCGCGGCGTCGGGATGGCGGGCATCGATGGTGAATTCGACCCGGGCGGGGATGATGCCGGGGAAGTTGGGCTCGACCACGGCCCGCCCGACCGTGGTCACCGCCGGCCGGCCGATGCGATGGGCTGTGTTGATGATGCCGGACGCGATCTCGGCGAAGCCGGCCATCGGATCATGGCGGATATCCATCGGGAAGGCGCCGGCATGGTTCTGGGTGCCGCGGATCTCGGCGCGGTAGTGACGAATGCCGGTGATGGCGTCGACGACCGCCACCGGCAGGCCGGCCTGCTCGAGGATCGGACCCTGCTCGATATGCAGCTCGACGAAGCTGTCGATGTCGTCGCGCCGGGCCTCGCCGATGCGGGCGGGGTCGAGCCCGACCGCGCGCATGGCCTCGGCGATGGTCTCGCCGGAGAAGGCGACGACGCGCTCGGGATCGTCGGGGCCGATGCGGCCGGTGACGGCGCGCGAGCCCCAGTAATTGGCATTGGGAAAGCGGCTGGACTCCTCCTCGCAGAAGGCCACCGCCTCGAGCGTGCGCCGGGGCTGGCCGCACTGCTCGCGCAGCGCCCTGAGCGCGATCAGCGCGGCCAGGGCTCCGAGCGCGCCGTCGTAGCGCCCGCCCGGCGTCTGCGAGTCGATATGCGAGCCGGAGGCGATCGACGGGCCGGGTTCGCTGCCCTGCAGCCGCCCCCAGACATTGCCGACGGCGTCGCGGTGCACGCCGAGGCCGGCCTCGGCGCACCAGGCGGCGTAGCAATCGGTCGCCGCGACCCATTCGGGCGAGTAGACCGTGCGCGACACGCCGGTCTCGCCGACGGCGCCGAAGCGCGCGAGGTCGAGCACATAGCGTTCCACGAGCGCGGGATCGATGTGGATCTGGGGTGAAGTGTCGGGCACGGTTCCTCGCATCGGATCTGTCCGGCCGTCGCGCCTCGCCGCCGCGCCGACCGTCTCGCGGATTCGATCTCACAGCCGACATTCCAGGAAAATCGAATTATTCAGGACAGGTCACTTCAGAAAATTTGATGTACGCTGGGCCGGCAGGAGGGTGCCATGAACCACCGCCAGGTCGAGACCTTCTATTGGGCTGCGCGGCTCGGCAGCTTCGCCCAGGCGGCGGCCCGCCTCAACGCCACCCAGTCGGCGGTGTCCATGCGCATCCAGGAGCTGGAGGCGCGGCTCGGCGCGGTGCTGTTCGACCGTTCGCAGCGCACGGCGCGCCTGACGCCGCGCGGGGCGATGCTGCTGCCGCTGGCCGAGGAGGTGCTGCTGGCGACCGAGCGGCTGGTGCGCGCCGGCTCCGACCGGGAGGAGGTGGTGGGCTATGTCCGGCTCGGCGTGGCCGAGATTGTGGCGCTCACCTGGCTGCCGGCGCTGATCCGGGCCGTCCGCAGCGAACATCCGCGCATCCAGCTGGAGCTGGAGGTGACGCTGTCGCACCTGATCGAGGACAAGCTCGACGCCAGCGAGCTCGACATGGCCTTCGCCGCCTGCGAGATGCCGCCGTCGCGTTTCCTGTCGGTGCCGGTGGAGGCGGTGGAATTCGTCTGGGTGTGCAGCCCCTCGCTGCCCGGTGTTCCCGACGTGCTGACGCCCAAGACGCTGAGCGAGCTGCCGATCATCGCCACATCGCGCGAATGGCAGTTCCGCGGCTCGACGCTGGCCTGGCTCACGGCCAACGACGTGCATTTCCGCGACCTCACTTTGTGCAACACCTTCCGCACCGCCGCCTCGCTCGCCATCGCCGGCCTCGGCCTCGCCTATGTGCCGGAGCGCCTCTACCGCGCCGACATCAAGGCGGGACGGCTGCGCCTCCTGTCCTGCCGTCCCGAGAACGGCCCGCTGCAGATCATGACGATCCGCTCGCTCGCCGACGCCAGCCCGGCGCATCTGGCGCTGGAGCGGGCGGCGGTCGCGGCAGCGGCGGAGCATCGGGAGAAGGGGTAGGGGACGCCGGCTGCGGCGATGGCGAAACCAAGCGGATACGAAGATACGCTAGGCTCGCGTCGGATCGTCGGTGACATCCCGGTCGCGGGCCGGACGTCCGACGCGAGGAGCCGGATCGTCATGTTCACCTGTTCACCCGCCGACGCGACCGAGCCGCCGGCCTTCGCCTGCCTGTGCCACAGCCCGGCCTTCGCCCGCCTCAACGCCGTGGTGGAGCGCCGGTTCTCGCGCCGCTCCTTCCTCGCCGGCGCGGCCGCCGCCGTCGGCGCGGCGGCGCTGTGGCCGGAGCGGGCCTCTGCCGGCATTCCGGCGGCGCCGCAGGGACCTGTCGCCTTCGCCAATGTCAGGCTGTTCGACGGCAAGGCCGGCAGGCTGGCCGAGGGGCGGCGCGTCGTCGTCGAGGGCAACCGGATCAAGGCCGTCGAGCCGGCATCCGCTCCGGTCGTCCAGGGGATGCAGGTCATCGACGGCGGCGGACGCACGCTGATGCCCGGCCTGATCGATGCGCACTGGCACTCGATGATGGCGGCGGTCGGCATGCTCGACCTGATGACCGCCGATATCGGCTATATCAACATCGTCGCGGCCGAGGAGGCCGGCCGGACGCTGATGCGTGGCTTCACCAGTATCCGCGACCTGGCGGGGCCCTCCTTCGGCCTCAAGCGGGCGATCGACAGCGGTCTGACGGCAGGCCCGCGCATCTGGCCCTCGGGCGCGATGATCTCGCAGACCAGCGGCCACGGCGATTTCCGGCTGCCCTTCGAGGTGCCGGCGCAGCCCGACGCGCCGCTCAGCCGCGGCGAGATGGTCAATGGCGGCATGATCGCCGACGGTGTGGACCAGGTCCTCAAGCGGGCGCGCGAGCAACTGATGCTCGGCGCCAGCCAGCTCAAGCTCGCGGCCGGCGGCGGAGTCGCCTCGAACTACGACCCCATCGACGTCAGCCAGTACACCGAGGCCGAGTTCCGCGCCGCGGTCGACGCGGCGGAGAACTGGGGCACCTATGTGACGGTGCACGCCTATACGCCGCGCGCCATCCAGACCGCCATCCGCGGCGGCGTGCGCTGCATCGACCATGGGCAACTGATGGACGAGCAGACCGCCCGGATGATGGCGGACAAGGGCATCTGGTTCTCCAGCCAGCCCTTCCTCGACAACGCCTATGCCAACCCTTACCCGGAAGGGTCGGCGAACCGGATGAAGCAGCTGACGATGTTCCAGGGCACCGACACGGCCTATGGACTCGCCAGGAAGCATGGGCTCAAGACCGCCTGGGGCACCGACATCCTGTTCGAACCCGGGATGACGAAGAACCAGGGCGCGATCCTGGCGACGATGAGGCGCTGGTATTCTCCCGACGAGATCCTGGTGATGGCGACGGGCACCAATGCGGAGCTGCTGGCCATGTCCGGTCCGCGCAATCCCTATCCCGCCAAGGTCGGCGTGGTCGAGGCCGACGCCTATGCCGACCTGCTGCTGGTCGACGGCGACCCGATCGCCGACATCACGCTGCTGGCCGATCCGGAGAGGAACCTGAAACTCATCATGAAGGATGGCCGGATCTACAAGAACGCGCTGGCGTAACGGAGGCGGGGGCTGCGCGTCGAGCGCGGCGACGAGGCCGCATCGCCGACCGGGGAAGGCTTCGAGCCGAGGCCGTGACGGGCGAGGCCTGCCGCAGCGACATCACGCCGAGGCCCGCATCATCAGCCGGGCCTCCAGGCGCACCAGTTCCGGCCGGGTGTCGTCCGGCACGGCGCCGTCGGCCTCGATCCGGTTCAGCAGGATGTCGACGCCGTTCTCGGCGAGGCGGTCGAAGTCCTGGGCCACGGTGGTGAGGGGCGGGCAGCCATAGCGGCTGAGCGGCTGGTCGTCATGGCCGGCGATGCGGATGTCGCAGCCGGGATCGCGGCCGATCCGCAGGCCTCGCTGATAGGCGGCGGCCATGACCCCGACGGCGCAGCGGTCGTTGGCGCACAGGATCGTCCGGGTCGGGAAGCCCGGGCCGTCGAGCACGCGCCGCGCCTCCTCGAAGGCGATATCCTCGAAGCGCCAGTCGTTCTGGGGGGCGACGGCGACGATCTCGGGCTTCAGGCCGAGGCGCTCCATGGTCCTGACATAGGCGAGCTTGCGCTCGACGGCGTTGTGGTTGACGGCCGGCATGTCGAAATAGGTCGGCCGCTCGCCGGTGCGGCAGAGATAGTCGGTGATCAGCGGCACGCTCTGGAAATTGTCGGTGCCGACGAAGGGCGTGTCATCGTCGAGGCGGGAGTCGAGGAAGACGATCGGGATGCGCGCCCTGAGGCTGCGCATCAGGGCGATGTCGGAATGGATGCCGAGCGGGGCGACGATGGCGCCGGCGATCTTCAGCGAGAGCAGGGTCTCGATGGAGCGGGCCTCGAGCTGGGCATCGCCGCGCGAGGACAGCACCAGGGCGAGGTAACCGCGCTCGACGCAGCGTGTCTCGATGCGGCGCAGCAGCTCGGAGAAGAAGGTGTCGCCGGTATCGGGAACGATGACGCCGATGATCTTCGGCCGCCGCTTGTTCAGGTTGACCGCGAAGAGATTGGGCCGGTACTCATGCTCGGCCAGGGCCTGCTCGATCCGGGCGCGGGTCGACTTGCGCACGCTGCCGGGGTCGTTGAAATATTTCGACACGGTCGGCCGTGAGATGCCGCTCAGCGCCGAGAACTCCGCCATGTTCCTGATCGTGCGGTTGGTCATTGGCGATCTTTCTCGGGCGACCTTTCCTGCCGCGGGCAGCGGAACCGGTCCGGCTGCGGCAGGCAGGCGCGCGCCCAGCCCGCGTCCGTGCCGTCGGGCGCCGGTCCGGTCAGGCTAGCACAGGATTTTACGCGGGAAAATTTAGAAGTTGACGTGGTGAGCAGTACCGCTCGCGCCTGCACCGGCGGTCGGCGAGACGGCGCCGGCTATCGGCGGAGGTCGATGGATCACGAAATTTGTCTCACGTCAAATATCGGATTGACGTATGTGCACCCCCTCTCTAGGCTTCGCTGCCAACAAGGAACGGGAAGGGACGGCGCGGCCGAAACGGTTGCGGGTCGAGGACGGGCGGAGACGGATGGGTCGCAGCGCCTGCGGTTCCACCCCTGCCGCGGCGGCGTTCGGGCGGCGTTTTCCTTCGAGCGAGAGTTCTGATCAGGCCGCAGCCGGATGCTTCGTCCGGCCGGGCATGGTGTCATCCGTGCGATCGGCCCCGGCAGAAGGGCGTCGCACGGGTGCCGGACTGTCGTGGAACCGAAGCGAACGAGAGGAAACACCATGAGGAAATTCGTCAAAGCGCTCGCGGCCCTCGCCCTCGGGGCGAGCGTCCTGGCCGGCCCGGCCGCCGCGCAGGACAAGAAGGTGACGATCGCGCTGATCCCGGGCCTGACCACGGACGGCTTCTACATCACCATGCGCAAGGGCGCCGAGGCCGCGGCCAAGGCGGTCGGCGCCGAACTGGTGTTCCAGGGCGCGCCGGAGTTCAACCCCGTGCTGCAGGTGCCGGTGCTCGATGCCATCATCGCCCGCAAGCCGGATGCGATCCTGATCGCCCCCACCGACAAGGTGCAACTGGTCGAGCCGCTGAAGAAGGCCGCCGCCGCCGGCATTCCGGTGATCACCGTCGACACCTTCATCGGCACCGGCAAGTACCAGACCGGGGCGGGCGACGCGGACTTCCCGCTTGCCTATGTCGCGTCCGACAACCTGCTCGGCGGGCGCATCGCGGCGCGGGCGCTGGCCAAGGCGGTCGGCGAGAAGGGCAAGGTCTACGTCTCCAACGTCAAGCCCGGCATCTCCACCACCGACCAGCGCGAGGAAGGCTTCAAGGAGGAGATGAAGAACTATCCGAACATCCAGGTGCTGGACACCCAGTACAACGACGACGACGCCAACAAGGCGGCGACCCAGCTCCAGTCGGTGTTCGCCCGCAACCCGGACCTCGACGGCGTGTTCGGCGCCAACCTGTTCTCGGCTCTCGGCGCCGCCAACGGCGTCAAGCAGGCCGGCCAGTCCGGCAAGGTCAAGGTCGTCGCCTTCGACGCGCCGCCCTCGATCGTCGACAACATCAAGACGGGCCTCGTCGACATCGCCATCGCCCAGCATCCGGCCGAGATCGGCTATTTCGGCTTCATGTCGGCCTATGCCCATCTCACCGGCCAGTCGATCCCGGTCCTGATCGGCACCGGCTTCACTGTGATGGACAAGGACAACATCGACAAGCCCGAGGTGGCCCAGTTCATCTACAAGGACTGAGCCGGCCGCGTCGCGCCTGACGCCGGCGGTCATCCCTGCCCGCGGGCGCGACATGATCAACCGGCGGGCTCGGAAGAACCTGCCTCGGCGCCGCCGGACAGCCCGGCGGCGCGTCCATGGTCCGCATCCCACGGAGTGGCGCATGTCCGCCCATACGTCGACGCAAGCGCATGCCGGCCGGAAGTCCTCTCCGGTGCGCCAGATGCTCGCCCATGTCGCTGCCATGCAGGCGTGGCTGTTCCTGGCGATGCTGCTGATCTTCTTCGAGGTCTGGTCGCGCGTCGCCTACGGCCAGAGCTTCGTGCTCTCCAGCTACAACGCCCAGTCCATCGCCGTCTTCGCCGTGGCGCCGCTGCTGCTGGCGCTCGGCTCCACCTTCGTGATCATTTCCGGCGGGATCGATCTCTCGGTCGGCTTCATCATGGGCCTCGCCGCGGTCGTCGCCGCGCACGCTACCAATTTCGCCGGCCAGTCCCTGCCGCCCTTCGCCGCCATGCTGGTCGGCGTCCTGGCCGGCCTGGTGATCGCCCTGGGGCCCGGCCTCGTCAACGGGCTGCTGATCTCGAAGCTCAACGTCCCGCCGTTCATCGGCACGCTCGGCATGTACGGCGTGGCCAAGGGCGTCGCCTATCTCCTCGCCGGCGGCACGACGGTGCCGGTCAGCAACGCCTGGCTCGCCATGCTCGGCAACGACCGGTTCTACGGCGTTCCGATCGTCGTCATCGTCGCAATCCTGTTCGTCCTGGCGATGCATTACCTCCTGTCGCAGACGCGCTTCGGCCAGCACACCTACGCCATCGGCGCCAGCGAGCAGGCGGCGCTCCGGGCCGGCATCAACGTCGACCGGCACAAGCGCAGGCTCTACCTGCTCTCGGCCATCTGCGCCGGGCTCGGCGGCGTGCTCTATGCCGCGCGCTTCACCGCCGGCGCGGCCCAGGCGGGCGAGCCGCTGCTGCTCGATTCGATCGCCGCGGTGGTCATCGGCGGCGCCAGCCTGTTCGGCGGCTCGGGCACCATCCTCGGCACGGTCGCCGGCGCGCTGGTGATCGCGATCATCCAGTACGGCCTGGTCTTCATCAATGTCGAGCCGTTCTGGCAGTTCGTCGCGGTCGGCGTCGTCATCATCATCTCGGTGCTGGTCGACCAGACGCAGCGCAAGCTCGGCGGAGAGCGGCAGTGACAGGCTCCCAGGATCCGATCCTCGACGTCCGCTCGGTCTCCAAGCGCTTCGGCGGCGTCGAGGCGCTGAAGGGCGTCTCCATGGCGCTGCATCCCGGCGAGGTGGTGGCGCTCGCCGGCGACAACGGCGCCGGCAAGTCGACGCTGATCAAGACCATCTCCGGCGTGCATGCGCCAGACGGCGGCGAGATCCGCTTCGACGGCGAGCCGGTCAGCTTCGCCACGCCCGAGGCGGCGCGCGCCCACGGCATCGAGACGATCTACCAGGACCTGGCGCTGGCCGACAACCTGTCGATCGGCGCCAACATCTTCCTCGGCCGCGAGCCGACGAAGCGCCTGTTCGGCTTCCTGCCGGTGATCGACCGGCCGCTGATGGCCGAGGCCGCCAGGGAGACCATGGCGCGGCTCGACTTCCATGTCAGCCGCCTCGACGCGCCGGTCGGCCGCTTCTCCGGCGGCCAGCGCCAGGCCGTGGCGATCGGCCGGGCGATCTACTGGAACGCCCGCGTGCTGATCATGGACGAGCCGA
Source organism: Labrys sp. Lb11 (assembly GCF_057554225.1). Taxonomy (NCBI): domain Bacteria; kingdom Pseudomonadati; phylum Pseudomonadota; class Alphaproteobacteria; order Hyphomicrobiales; family Xanthobacteraceae; genus Labrys; species Labrys sp. Lb11. The sequence goes on along the minus strand of NZ_BAAJOT010000003.1, from coordinate 734,384 downwards.
CGGCGGCGCTCGGCGTGCCCGAGCAGCGCAAGGTCGTGTCGCTGATCCAGACGCTGAAGGCGCAGGGCCGCGGCATCATCTTCATCTCGCACAACCTGCAGGATATTTTCGCCGTCGCCGACCGCATCGTCGTGCTGCGCCGCGGCAGCCTGGCCGGCGAGCGGCGGATCGCCGAGACCAACCCGGACGAAATCGTCAAGCTGATGGTCGGCGGCTGATCCGGGCCTGCACCGTGTCGATGTGCCGGCCGGCGCTCCGAAACGAGTGACGGAAGGCCGGTCGGCTCCGGCGCGGGCAGCCGGCGGCAGCAAGCGAGCGTCAAAACCGGGGATGAGGCCGGCGGCTGGCTATCGGAACCTTGACTCCTCCGACAAAAGTGCGAAGTGCAGGAGCTCTACACTTTGGGGGGTATCATGATACACTTTTCGCGTTCGCGGCGGCTGCTCGCGTCCTGCGCCGCGACCGGCCTGGCCATCCTGCTCTCCGGCTGCGTGACGCCGGACCAGCAGCGGGCGATCAACATGGCCAACGACAATCGGCAATGCCAGCAGATGGGCTTCGTCGAGGGCTCGCAGGCCCTTGCCGAGTGCATGGGGACGGCGGCCGCGACGCGGGACGCCGAGGCGGACCGGCAGGCGGCGGCGAGCCGGGCCTGGCAAGCCAAGCGGGACGAGGACTGGCGACGGATGACGCAGCGCAATTCCGCGGACGCAGGCCGCCGGGAGGACAAGCCGGCGCAGAACTGCGACACCGTGGAAAGCACGACGACGCGGGGCGACGGCACGGTGGTGACGAAGACGCGCCAGCGCTGCAGCTCGTTCTGAGGATCGCGGCGGGCTGCGGCGATCCCTCGCGGACGAACGCCGTGCCCGCCGTTCCGGCTCCGCCGTTAGTCCCGGGCTGGCGGCGACGGCGCGCTCGGCCGGACCGGGGCGATCGCGATCTCGCCGCCAGGCGACGCCGCGGTGACGACGCGGGACCTCGACTTGGACGGCTCGGACAAGGACGCGAGCGTCGTCGCCACCGCCAATGGCGGTCTCGCCCGCATCATCCGGATCGACTGCGACGGTACCTACGATCGGATCGCGTCGATGCCCCGTCATCGACATGGAGGCGCGCGTCGCTGCGCCTGCCGCAGCTGCGACCGGGGTGCCGCCGCGTTCCGGACGTGGCGGCATGGGTCAGTCGCAGCAAAAACACAGCCGGCAGCAATGAAGCACAATTGTCGCCGCATTTTCGTCATGATCGAGGAATGAAACAGTACGGAAATCAGTCGTCAGAAAGTAGATCCCGACATTCCTCCACCCATAAGGCCACTCCGGTGGCTGTTTGAGATTGGCATGGCTTCGCTGTGTCAAGCGGGAGAGGGGGGTTAAAGGAGGCTGCGATGAGATTCTCGAACAGTATGGGCTATCTTCGCGTTGGAGGGAGGGCGATGTTTGCGTTCTTTCAGTTTCGTGCGCCGTCGCCGTAATTCAGGCGGGCGGAACTCGTATGTTCCCATCTTATGCACTGTCCCTGTAATGCCAAGGCGTCACGAATACATGAATGCCGCCTCCACTACGACAATAACAATTTTAGTGATATCTTGCATCATATCATTTATACCGGCAACTGTATTATATTACCGTGTATATAATGAAATGTTCAGGTATCTCCCACCGCAATTCAGGGGGGCGTATACGTCCAGATTTTGTATACAGATCTACGTATACGAGAAGGAAGTTCCTATAAATTTGGCAATTATGTATATATTCCATCACGTATTTCTGGTTATTGCTGCCGTTTGCATGTTATTGATAACAATCATACTGAATAAATATGTAGCTATGATGGTGATTTTAATTTTTATTGTTTCAAATATCTATTATATTATGGACGGTGTGCGTAAATACAGATCTAGGATAAGGGCTTGACCGAAGGTCTGGCGGTTGGGTCGGCTTGGCAGGTCTTTCCGCCGACCAGAGCGTCGCCGGTCTTGCCAATATCCCCGATATTGGCAAGACCGGCTCCTTCTGGATCGACGAAAATCCCTCGCCGATCCTCAACCGGCCGACCTTCGGTCAGGCTCTCAAAGTTTAATCCAATGGCGGGAGGAGATTAAAATGAGGAGCGGCACTTATGCAGGCGTTATGGGAACAGCGCCTTTTGGTGTTACGTTTGGCCTTGTTATGGATAGCGATGGAAATTTGTATCCGCAGGTAGGGCTTGGAACTCCTGGTCTATCGGTATTTGGCGGTTATACAAATGATCTCGACAATACACTTACTGGACCTACAATTACATACGGCCCTGGTGAGCCGCCTCTGGTAGAGCATGTGTCCTTTAATTCGGACGCAATTGGGGTTGGATTTAGCACTCCCGGTGCCAGTATTACCTATGGATTTGCGCCAATATCTATTCCATCTTCTGTCTCTCTATCTGCTAATTTTATAGATGGGTTTCTCGATCCTGGCTCAGCATACGCGCCGACCCCAATGGGTTTTCATGTCAGTGCGTCTGAAATGGAGCCCAATTTCGATGAGCTGCAGGAGTTGGCAGGCGGGAATTCATCGGGTATCGCCGAGGCAAAGCGGGAGCTCGCCGCAGATCAGAACGCAGCCGCGGATATTGGGGCAGCCGCCGCACAAGCCGCATTCCGGTCGGCCGAGGTTTACGGCCAAGGTCCAGATTTGACTTGGGGGGATCTCGGTCGCGGCATACCAGATGTTCCCCCCGGCTCCGTCGATCCGTTTGACAGCAACAATCCTCCGACAGCCACTCCTCCAGACCCGATGACACCGAATGGTGGTCTGGGCGATGACCGGGGACCCGCGCCCGGTACTCCCGATCCTGGCAAGCCGGGCGAACTCGGTACGCCCGTTGGCGACGAAGGCCCGCCATCGTATGACGACTCTCCCCTTGATCCCGGACAGCCGGGTTATGGACCAGGCGACCCTTACGGCAGCAATCCCTACGGCGATGATTCCTACGGTAGCAATCCCTACGGCGGCGACCCCTACGGCGGTGCTCCGCCCGACGACAACACCGGTGGGTTGGAGGACCCCGGAGGCTGGGCGGGCGGTGACGGCCCTGTCGACAACGGTGGCGAGTACGCCCCCGTCCTCCTCGACCTGACCGGCGACGGGCTGAAGGTCACGCCGCTCTCCTCCTCCACCACCTACCTCGACAGCGAGGGCAACGGCTACCAGCACCGCACCGCCTGGGCCGGCGTCGGCAACGGCGTGCTGGTGCTCGACGCCAGCCATGACGGCAGGATCCACGACAAGGACCAGTACGCCTTTACCGGGTGGGACCCGACCGCCACCGGCGACCTGCAGGCCCTCAAGGACGTGTTCGACACCAACCACAACGGCAAGCTCGACGCCGGCGATGCGCGCTGGGCCGACTTCAAGGTGATGGTCAACGGCCAGATGGTGACGCTGGCCTCGCTCGGCATCCAGTCGATCGACCTCACCGCCACCGGCAGCGGCCAGACCGTGTCGGACTTCAATGCCGACGGCTCGCTGCGCGACAGCACCGTCACCACCACCGACACGTCGACCCGCACCGTCACCATCGAGGTCGACGGCGACGGCGCGCTCGACCAGACCAGAAGCACCGTGATCTCGCCGGCGGGCAACACCACGGTGACGACGCAGGACCTCAACCCCGACGGCTCGGTCAAGGACGCGAGCCTCGTCACCACGACCAATGGCGGCCTCGCCCGCATCACCAGGACCGACAGCGACGGCGACGGCACCTATGACCGGATCGCACCGGCGCCTCGTCGTCGACATCGGGCGCGCGCCGCCGCGCCTGCCGCAACTGCGACCGGGGTGCCGCCGCGTTCCGGACGTTGCGACAAGGGGTAGTCGCAGCGGCCTGGATTAAAAACGCAGCCGGCAACAATGAAGCACGATTGTCGCCGCATTTTCGTCATGATCGAGGAATGAAACAGTATGGAACTCAGTCGTCAGAAAGTAGATCCCGGTCTTTCTTCTCCTGCAATGCCACGTCGGTGGCTGTTTGAGATTGGCATGGCTTCGCCGTATCAAGCGGGAGAAGGGTGCTCGAGGGAGGCTGCGATGAGATTTTCGAGCAGTATGGAGTCTCTTTGCGTTGGATGAAGTAAGCACACGGATGTTTTCGTGTTCTCGGTTTTGTATAATGCCAACGTAATCGGTGATCGGGAGCTTTGGCATGACGCCGTTCCGAGCCTGGATGATCTTCGGCGTGTTCGTCGGCTTGGCGGCGGGTTTTTCCGCGTCGCACCCCACCCAATCCGGTGAGCCGCTTCCACAGCCTTGGCGCGTAACGATGACCAATGATCCGGCGACGAATTATGCTCTCGTCAAGTTCTCCGCGCCCCTCGCGACACCTCTGGCCGGGGTCGCGCGCAATCTCGTCCTGGCGGGCATTGTCCGTCAAGCTTGCAAGGGAGCTTCCGTGAACCGAACCACCCTGCAGATGTACACAGCCCAGTCCGGCATCAATACCGTATCCCGCGACGTCCTCTAGGAGGCCTCGGATCGTGTCGAGTCGAGCTTTATCGGCTTCGACTACGAAGACCTTGCGCATTTGTGTTCCGGGATCGGCTATCTCCTCGGGACCACGGGTGTTTTGGTCAAGGACCTCGTGATGCCGGGAACTGGAGAGCCGGCGCTCCGGTACGATCCCGCCAGGCCGTACCTGTCGGTTCGGCCTCTCGTCCAAGGAAAAAGCTGAAAATGCACTATCAGGGAAGGCACGAGGCGCCACACCGCAGGCGAATATCGTCACAACGATGGTCTGGGCGCCTGCCCGCTCGGCTGACTTCGACGCGCCGACAGACTTCGCCGCCCCTGACGTTGGACTGTAGCCGGCGCGTGCTCGGCACCGTGGCGAGCGCCGCCAGTGCCTGGCGCCTAGCAAGGGCTGCCAGCGCGAACGCCGACAAGCACACCATCACCGTCAATACCCATGCCGACGGCACTTACGACCGGATCGCGCCGGCGCCTCGTCATCGACATGGAGGTGTGCGCCGCCGCGCCTGCCGCAACTGCGACGGGAAGTGCCGCTGTGTTCCAGACGCAACGGCAGGGGACAGTCACAGCGGCCCGGATTAAAAACGTTGCCGGCAACAATGAAGCACAATTGTCGCCGCATTTTCGTCACGATCGGGGAATGAAACAGTACGGAATTCAGTCATCAAAAGTAGATCCCGATATTCCTCCCCTCACAATGCCACTCCGGTGGCCGTTTGAGATTGACACGGCTTTGCCGTGTCAAGCGGGAGAGGCACGCTCGATGGAGGCTGCGATGAGATACTCAAGCAGAGCAGGAAGTCCTTTTGCGTCGAAGAGAGGGGTGAGTACAGCGGCGCCAGAATACTGTTGGCTCCGAGCACTGTTGTCGTGGTTTGTAATTTTCCAATCAATGAGTGAGGCAATGTATTCCGGTAATTTCAAAATTGGCGTTTCATAAAAATGACAATATTTATTGGATCTGTCATAGGAGGAGCTATTGCTGGGTTAATATTTTTTATATTCTCAAGAAGGCTGGAATTGTTCTACTATTACTTGATTTGCGGAGCGATAGTCGGCATATTACTATATATAATTAAATTATTATCGTAAGTTGAATTCGCCGATTTGGGTTTGCAGAAAATGGGAGGTAGGTGTGGGTGAAGTAAAAGAATCCTTGGGGCCTTTGTCGCTGGGGACAACTGTAGGAGTTTGGGGCGGAAGTGCTTTGCAACCCACTCCAAACGGCAGCGTTGCGAATCTTGCGCAAAACATCGTAGGCGTAACTGCTGGAACGGTGGGTGGTGTCGGTGGTCGCTATATAGGGGGGCTAATTGGCTCAGTTGGTGGGCCTCTGGGAATATTTACCGGAGCTGTCATTGGAGGTTTCATAGGTAGTTGGACGGTCGGATATGAGTATAATAATTACACCCCAGTTCCGCCTATAGTTCCAGACACATACCCCGGTATCAAGGCTTGGTCGCAACGAGATCCCACAGTTGGGCAGCAATGCTTCCCGGCTGGCATGCCCATCCTGATGGCGGACGGCTCGGCCAAGCCGATCGAGCAGGTGGCTGCCGGCGACGTGGTGATGGCCTTCGCGGCAGGCCCAGGGGTCTGTGATCCCGGCCTACGCCCGTGCCGGGTCAAGCGGCTCTTCCGCTCGACTACGACCGAGTGGCTCGTGTTTCCGGATGGCCTGACCGTCACGCCCGGCCACTTGTTCCTGAACGAGCGGGGCCAGTTCGAGCGCATGGATGCGATCCTTGCTCGCGGCGGCGAGATCGTCACCGCTGCCGGTGCCGTTGTTCCGACAACGGCCGAGCGTGTCCTTTACGGCGAGGCCAATCGCCACCGCTACGAGGAGGCCGAGGAGATCGTCTACGCCACCGAGGGCGGCGCTGCCCTCGCCCCGCAGGTGCGACGGGGCTGGCGGACCTACAACTTCGAGGTCGAGGGCCTGCACACCTACATCGCCGGCGGCTATCGCGTCCACAACGACTCGGTTGCCGACTACCAAGGCTACGCGTCGATGATGGGCACCGATCAGTCCTATGCGGCCGGCTACTCTGCAATGAGGGAGCAGTTCGGCGCCGGGGTCGCCGAGGCGGAGGCGTGGGCCAAAAACCCTGGCTTCGGCAAAGACGGTGCCACGATGGCGCTAAATGCTGCGATCAATGCGGTCCAGACCAACAAGGACTGGACCAATCCGCAGATTAACGACATGCTCAATCAGCAGCTGCAGAATGCCATCAATACCTACAACTACTACAATCCCGACGCGCCTGTCCCCGATGTCATTCCAGCAACTTATCAGCCTAGCCTCCCGACTGGCGACCCGGGTGCGGCTGACACGGGTCTCGGTGGGCTCCTTGGCTCGATCGGCGAGGCCATCGGTTCGATTGGCGAGGCGATCGACGAGGCCCTTGGGGGACTGTTCGGGGGGGACAACGGGGATGGATATGACGGCGGGTACAATGACCCCGGCGTCCCGGGCGACCCCAACAACCCCAACGACCCCAACAACACCGACGACACCGACGACCCCGACCCCGACCAGGAAACCCCCGTCCTCCTCGACCTGACCGGCGACGGGCTGAAGGTCACGCCCCTCTCCTCGTCCACCACCTACCTGGACAGCGAGGGCAACGGCTACCAGCACCGCACCGCCTGGGCCGGCGTCGGCAACGGCGTGCTGGTGCTCGACGCCAGCCATGACGGCAGGATCCACGACAAGGACCAGTACGCCTTTACCGGGTGGGACCCGACCGCCACCGGCGACCTGCAGGCCCTCAAGGACGTGTTCGACACCAACCACAACGGCAAGCTCGACGCCGGCGATGCGCGCTGGGCCGACTTCAAGGTGATGGTCAACGGCCAGATGGTGACGCTGGCCTCGCTCGGCATCCAGTCGATCGACCTCACCGCCACCGGCAGCGGCCAGACCGTGTCGGACTTCAATGCCGACGGCTCGCTGCGCGACAGCACCGTCACCACCACCGACACGTCGACCCGCACCGTCACCATCGAGGTCGACGGCGACGGCGCGCTCGACCAGACCAGAAGCACCGTGATCTCGCCGGCGGGCAACACCACGGTGACGACGCAGGACCTCAACCCCGACGGCTCGGTCAAGGACGCGAGCCTCGTCACCACCACCAATGGCGGCCTCGCCCGCATCACCAGGACCGACAGCGACGGCGACGGCACCTATGACCGGATCGCACCGGCGCCTCGTCGTCGACATCGGGCGCGCGCCGCCGCGCCTGCCCCAACTGCCGACCGGGGGGCGCCGCGTTCCGGACGTGGCGGCATGGGTCAGTCGCAGCGGCCCGGATTAAAAACACAGCCGGCAGCAATGAAGCACGATTGTCGCCGCATTTTCGTCATGATCGAGGAATGAAACAGTACGGAACTCAATCATCGGAAAGTAGAGTCCGACCTTACTCACCCCACATTGCTACTCCGGTGGCTGTTTGAGATTGACATGGCTTCGCCGTGTTAGAGCGGTTTCCGATCCAGATGAATCGGCAAGCGCTATATATCCAATAGCTTGGATGTGGATTTTCGATCCTCACGATTGGGAAGCCGCTCTAAGTAGAGAGTCGATCGGGCGAAAATCGCGGACCTCAATTTCGGGTCTGTCGTCGCAATGCAAATGGTGGCACGAACATGACGAGGTCGCAAAGCTATAGACTGGTTAGGATATATCTATATATTGTAATTTCTGTATTTATATTGGTTTTTATCATCCCAATACCTATAGTATATACATTATATTTTCTTGGATACAATGTAAATGGCGAGTCTTTCAGGAACGCCATGTCTTCGATTTCTACATTAATGCTATTGCCGCTCGCGATATTTTTCCCTCTAAATTTTCCCTTATTCCTATCAATAGGAGCAAAACTCCTTCAGGTAGATAAATTGGATCGAAGGACGTACGAAAGAAATATCAAGCCAATTAAAGGTTTCCTTTGGGATGAATTGGTGAAGCATTACGAAATATCTGAGGATGAGCATGAAAAACGATAATAACACGTCCCCATCTGTGCCTTCGATGGTTGAAACGGGCGCTTATGCAGAGATCGCTGGTGGATACGTCTATGGGGGATATAACGAAGATAAAGGTTACTCGCTGGCCGTTGGGCTGCATGCGTCCGCTGGTGTATCAGGTTACGGCCAATGGGGATTTACAGCTAAAGTGGGGTGGACAGATGTGGGGCCTGTGAGCCTGCCCTCATCTCTATCCATAGCTAAAGCTACCAGCTATGGCTTTGGTATCGGAACACTCCCAGGTACGCCACTATCACTTGCAGGATACGTCAACATTGACGGCTCGGTCACCGCCGTGACTGGGGTTGGAGCCACTGATCTCATTGAAGTCGGCATCCAGACATCAACGCGAGCTCCGGCTCATCTGAGTCCGCCCCCAGTTGGCGTTCACGTCAGTGCTGCTGATATGGATCTTACCTTCGATGAGCTGCAGGAGTTGGCAGGCGGGAATTCCTCGGGTATCGCCGAGGCAAAGCGGGAGCTCGCCGCAGATCAGAACGCAGCCGCGGATATTGGGGCAGCCGCCGCACAAGCCGCATTCCGGTCGGCCGAGGTTTACGGCCAAGGTCCAGATTTGACTTGGGGGGATCTCGGTCGCGGCATACCAGATGTTCTCCCCGGCTCCGTCGATCCGTTTGACAGCAACAATCCTCCGACAGCCACTCCTCCAGACCCGATGACACCGAATGGTGGTCTGGGCGATGACCGGGGACCCGCGCCCGGTACTCCCGGTCCTGGCAAGCCGGGCGAACTCGGCACGCCCGTTGGCGACGAAGGCCCGCCATCGTATGACGACTCTCCCCCTGATCCCGGACAGCCGGGCTATGGACCGGGTGACCCTTACGGTGGGGAGCCCAGTGACCCCTACGGTGGCGATCCCTATGGCGGCGACCCCTACGGCGGTGCTCCGCCCGACGACAACACCGGTGGGTTGGAGGACCCCGGAGGCTGGGCGGGCGGTGACGGCCCTGTCGACAACGGCGGCGAGTACGCCCCCGTCCTCCTCGACCTGACCGGCGACGGGCTGAAGGTCACGCCCCTCTCCTCGTCCACCACCTACCTCGACAGCGAGGGCAACGGCTACCAGCACCGCACCGCCTGGGCCGGCGTCGGCAACGGCGTGCTGGTGCTCGACGCCAGCCATGACGGCAAGATCCACGACAAGGACCAGTACGCCTTCACGCAGTGGGACCCGACCGCCACCGGCGACCTGCAGGCGCTCAAGGACGTGTTCGACACCAACCACGACGGCAAGCTCGACGCCGGCGACGCGCGCTGGGCCGACTTCAAGGTGATGGTCAACGGCCAGATGGTGACACTGGCCTCGCTCGGCATCCAGTCGATCGACCTCACCGCCACCGGCAGCGGCCAGACCGTGTCGGACTTCAATGCCGACGGCTCGCTGCGCGACAGCACCGTCACCACCACCAACACGTCGACCCGCACCGTCACCATCGAGGTCGACGGCGACGGCGCGCTCGACCAGACCAAAACCACCGTGATCTCGCCGGCGGGCAACACCACGGTGACGACGCAGGACCTTAACCCCGACGGGCGGCCTCACCCGCATCACCAGGATCGACAGCGCCGGCGACGGCACCTACGACCGGATCGCTCCGGCGCCTCGTCATCGACATGGAGGCGTGCGCCGAAGCGCCTGCCGCAGCTGCGACCGGGGTGCCGCCGTGTTCCGGACGTCGCGGAGAGGGGGAGTCGCAGCAGTCCGGATAAAAACGCTGCTGGCAACAATGAAGCACAATTGTCGCCGCATTTTCGTCATGATCGACGAATGAAACAGTACGGAACTCAATCATCGGAAAGTAGAGTCCGACACTCTTCCACCCGCAATGCCACTCCGGTGGCTGTTTGAGATTGGCATGGCTTCGCTGTGTCAAGCCGGAGAGGGACATTCAAAGGAGGCTGCGATGAAATTTTCGAATGGTAAGGGATGGCTGGCTTTGCGTTGTAAGGTACGAGTGCGTCGATGTTCGATGTACCTTCAGCTTCGTATACTATCCCGTAATTGTTTCTTGTTTGATGCTTATTGCCGTAATTCCTAAATGGAAGAGAGGCTCTCGATGCGAATTATGGTGAGATTATTAGACAATATAGAATTTCCTCGCATTGAGGAGGAGGGTTGGGGGCACTCTAGTGAATTTTCATTTTTCAGACAGCTTTCCAAATTTGCATATATACACTTTGTAATTTTAACTGTTTGTATTTTACTATATAATTATTCAGCTCTAGCAGGAGATAATGTTTGTGGCAGTTGGAATGATATACGAAATAGCATAGAATATAATTTTGGTGTACTGTCGTCTGTTAACTCTCGCCTCCCAGACTCACAAAAAAGCTACACTCTTAGCAATCCAATTGGCGTTGAGTTTGTGAATGTACCAGATCCCGTTAGGGATGATATCAAAAATATCATCAATATGGCTACATATGACAACAATTTCCGCGTGTCATATGATAAAATAGAGAAAACAACCATTATATTTATTTACTATGACAATGACAATTTACTTTCAAACAATGAAATCGATGATATTTTTAAAATTGTTCGAATGAATTTCAACCTTAATTCCGTTGAAATGTCAGACAAAAAAATAGGTGCGTGGATCGAAGATAGTATAAAAAAATCAAATGATATATCTCAATCATCAATTAGGGTTTCCGCAAGAAGTCCCGTAACTTCAGGAACGGTCTCCATTAGTGATGATGCTGGGCATCTTTTTGTGCGACTTTCATTTATTAGTCCCATGAATGGAGATAAGAGAAAAATTAAAACTGATGCCGGTATGTCAGATTTGTCAAAAAGTATATTTGGTTTTTTGGGTGTGTCTGGCCAAATTAATTTTCAAGATTCTATATATTCGTCAACGTCAATTTCCACTATTCCTAGCAATGTTGACATAGCGATGGCTAGAATACTAAGTATTTCGAATGGACTTGCAGATTGGCGTCGTGGATATTCAGTTGCATCTAAAGTTTGCTCAAGTGGCGGGCATTTCTAGGGTTGAATTTTAAATAAAATCGAGCACAAGGAGTTAGATATGTCGTTTAGATATAATGATGGGAAAATGGAATACTCAACTTCCGGTACATTGAGGGGGGATTCTTATAGTTGGAGTGGGTCGTATAATTATAATGCTGGGAATTATTCTATTTCTTCGTCTATTTCTTCTGGAACGTCTGGTGTAAAAGCAAGTGTAACTCAGGATGAGTACGGCACCAAAATTGGATTTGATATATCAGATACAAATATTGGGGGTTATTCATTTAAAGTTGATGCAACTGCTCAGTTTGACCAAAGTTACTCTCTATCAAATATAGGGTTTTCATCTAATTTTGATGCTAGTCTTGAAAAATATGGGAATGTTGGTATAGGATTTTCATTCAGTGCCACTCCAGACGAGCATCTTGTTAACATAAATGGTAATGTCGATCTGGGGATTGGCAATAAGACGCTCGGATTTACCAGCTCTACGGACCTCGATATATCTGTAAAATATGGACTGCAGTCGCTTCATGTGCAGGGAGAAGATTACGCAAATACCCCCTGGGGTAAGATGGATGTTATTCCGCGCCAAGACGTTTTACCTTCTTATGATAGGCAATATTCTGGTATTCCAAACTCGGATCAGAATGCTCCGAGCGAGTATGGACCTGGAATTGGTATGCATCCAGGAAATTATTCTGCGATTCCAAATTCCGGCGAGAATACGCCGGGAGAATACGGTCCGGCTCCAGGTGAGCAGCCCACTCCGAGTACACCTATCGGCGACATCGGCAGTTTCAGTCTCAGCAATTTAGGGGCATTGGACCAGCCGGACACGCCCATCGGCGACATCGGCAGTTTCAGTCTCAGCAATTTGGACAGCCCGACCGAGCCGGACGTGCCGGTCGGCGATATCGGTGATTTCAGCCTCAGTAATTTGGCGGGGCTGAACACGCCTATTAATGGCGATTTTCCCTCGTACGATCCTGGACCGCTGGGCTACAATCCAGACGAGACCTACAATCCCGACCAACCCGACGACCCAGACCCCGAAGAGCCGGATCCGCCTGACGACGAGACCCCCGTCCTCCTCGACCTGACCGGCGACGGGCTGAAGGTCACGCCGCTCTCCTCCTCCACCACCTACCTGGACAGCGAGGGCGACGGCTACCAGCACCGCACCGCCTGGGCCGGCGTCGGCAACGGCGTGCTGGTGCTCGACGCCAGCCATGACGGCAAGATCCACGACAAGGACCAGTACGCCTTCACCCGGTGGGACCCCACCGCCACCGGCGACCTGCAGGCCCTCAAGGACGTGTTCGACACCAACCACAACGGCAAGCTCGACGCCGGCGACGCGCGCTGGGCCGACTTCAAGGTGATGGTCAACGGCCAGATGGTGACGCTGGCCTCGCTCGGCATCCTGTCGATCGACCCCACCGCCACCGGCAGCGGCCAGACCGTGTCGGACTTCAATGCCGACGGCTCGCTGCGCGACAGCACCGTCACCACCACCGACACGTCGACCTGCACGGTCGCCACCGATGCCGACGGCGACGGCGCGCTCGACCAGACCAAAACCACCGTGATCTCGCCGGCGGGCAACACCACGGTGACGACGCAGGACCTCAACCCCGACGGCTCGGTCAAGGACGCGAGCCTCGTCACCACCACCAATGGCGGCCTCACCCGCATCACCAGGACCGACAGCGACGGCGACGGCACCTATGACCGGATCGCACCGGCGCCTCGTCGTCGACATCGGGCGCGCGCCGCCGCGCCTGCCCCAACTGCGACCGGGGTGCCGCCACGTTCCGGACGTTGCGACAAGGGGCAATCGCAGCGGCCCGGATTAAAAATGTTGCCGACAACAATGAAGCACAATTGTCGCCGCATTTCCGTCATGATCGGGGAATGAAACAGTAGGGAAATTAGTCGTCAGAAAGAAGATACCACCCTACTCCCCGTCGTTGTCGCTCAGCACTCGATGTGACCGTGAGACGCCTTCTCGCGGTGCGGGAGAAGTGTGTTTTGATGGAGCCCACGATGATATGTGGTGACAGCATGGAATGGAATATCACCCCAGGCGGAGAGAGTCGGAAGCGAAGGAGTTTGCGATGTGTTCGCCTCGTGAATCAGAGGAACTAGGGCGACAGGTGGCGACCACAAATTAAGCTAGCTGTCAATGTAACTCTGGTCGTCCGCTTGCCGCAACGCCTCAAATCACATCAACGGTGGTAATCGTGCCAGTGTAGGTTAGATTTCGTGCCAGTGGCGATAAGTAAATATCGCTTTGGCATTTTGTGACAACCACAAAATGGAACTGTGCCTAAATTTATCACTAAAAGCAAACCAAGAACTTTCCTCCCTGCAATGCCATCGCCTATTATCGTTTGAGATCGGCATGGCCTTTTCTTGTATAGCGGGGGAGGTGCGCTCGATGGAGGCTGCAATGACGCGCTCAAACAGTGGGGAAGCAATTTCTGCCGGAATAGGCGGGCGAGCGCGGCGGCGCCTGTGCATCCCCGGTTTCACGCGCGGTCGCCGTAATTTCAATCTGATGCAAGGATGGCTGCAGCGGAGCAGATCAGATAGCGATAGATGCAAATCTCCTTGGACATGGAGGCGTCCTTGTCATGAGTTTACTCTTGCTGTGTTTATTTGGTTATTGTTAATTCCAGGCGCTGCATTCTGCGGAACCCCAGATGCCGAGAAGCAAATACTTATGGATCATTTCCATTGGGAAACAGCAGATAACGGAAAGATGGCCACGGCTCTATTTACAGACAACAATTTTTCGATGCTAAATCTAACATCTAGTGAATTTGTATTTACACAAACCTCGCTCGATCTTGCTCTAAAATTAGCAGATATTGCTGGAATCAAAATAAATTCAGGTAGGGAGGCAGAAAAGACCCTGCGGCTCGTCATATTCACTGATAGTAATATAATGACGGAACTCAGGGAGGTGCCAGAGAAATTTAGAGGATTGGGCATACCTCAAATGCATATCGACAGCTTAATTTCTGCAACCTCTGTAAATACTCATTGCTATGTTTCGTCGATGATAGACAAGCACTCAGACATTACAATATCTTATGTCTTGGATGCAACCAATAGCCAGAACTGTGTGAAGAATGCCATATATTATGCATTCGGCATCACTCATTTGGATTCAGATCCAAATCCAGATCTTAGCCTATGCATATTGTATGCATCCATGCGAATTGGAAGTCGAACTCGCGAGGACGTAGTCAGGACATTTGATAGCGCAAAAGAAATGTGCAAGAAATACGTGGGAGATAATTCGTAATTTCAGATGTAAACAACGTCCTATCCCGCCGGTATGCCGGAACTAGTTTTGGCGACTTCCTGTCCCATAATCCGGATGCGACAAGCTTTACGGCCCCGCCTTGGGGCGGGATTACGTTAACTTTTACCCGCATCGATCCCTCGACAATACCTGGGGCTCTTCCAGATCTCGCCCCTGGGACGCTACCTCCTGGGCCACTATCGAGCATATCGACTCCCGGAATCGTGTACCAGAATAATTTTAGCGTAACTTTGTTTAACCAGAATGTAGATAATAGTATAGATTATTCAGAATATAATAGCCTAACCATAAAGGCAACAGGAACGACTGTCTACGACCAGGATGGAATAGAATCGATTGGCCAATCAATTCCTGGCCTTGATGTTAGCCCCTCTGTATGGGGAAGCCCATATGTAGATCAGGCGGCGATCGGGATTAGCGCCGGGTGGGCCGAACTCGGAATGTCCGCAATGGTTGATGTGGGCTCCTCGGTACCCATGGGAGATGGTGCGTGGTATAATCCAGATAAATATGGCTATATCGATAGTTATGGCGAAACTTATTATGACGGAAAAGGAAACAGTTCCGGGTGGTACAAGGCTGCGTACGACGGTAATCAGTATCATGAATACTCAGTACATGTTGATCCTACAGTACGAGCTATTGACCTGACATTGCCCGATGACAATACCGCTCCCATGGTGGTCCCGACCAAATTTCTTGAGCAATGGGCCAATGCCTTTCCAGGAGAAGACCCAGTAGATATTCCCTTAAATTTGCCGGACAATTTTGAGATTCCGACAGATATCCCATACATACCTTACGCTGGAGATGTCCCGTCTTTTGGAACGAATTTCGATCTCGGTGCGGCGGCGGACCCACATTGCTTTGAATCTTCTACGCGCATCCAGTTGGCTGCCGGCGGACTCGTTCCAATTGGCTCGCTCTCCGTCGGTGACTATGTTTTGGCGTTTGACGGTGTGTCCTACAACGGCCGTGGGAGCTTGCTCGTCGGTCGTGTCGTTCGCCTCTTCACCAATATCACGACCGAATGGCTCAATCTTCCGGATGGCCTGACCGTCACGCCTGGGCACCTCTTCCTCAACGAGCTCGGCCAGTTCGAGCGGATCGATGCGATCATCGCGCGCGGCGGCAAGATCGTCACGGCTGCCGGTGCTTTGGAACCCGTCACGGCGGAGCGAATCGTCTACTCAGAGGAGACGCGTCACCTCTACGAGGAGGCGGAGGAAATTGTCTACGCCACCGAGGGCGGCGCCGCGCTCGCCCCGCAGGTTCGACGGGGCTGGCGAACCTACAATTTCGAGGTCGATGGCCTCCATACTTACATCGCCGGCGGCTATCGCGTCCACAATGACTCCGATGCGTCGATGAGTGGCTGGTAATTCCCCCGATCTGCGGATAAAGTAAGGTGTCGCCGTAATTCGTAATTCTTCGATAAAGGTTCGTTCTTGGTGTGTGGAGCGAGAAAACGCCCCTGTCGTAACTCGTAATTTCTAATTACTGGAGGGGAAATTTGGAATGAAAAATCACAAACTTGAAATATTTGATATTAGATCTTTTAATGGTAAGATCTATTATATGGGAACGTTTAAATTAGACGACAGTGAATCATCTGAAAGTATTGTTGTTTATAATAAACAATTATCTAAAGATGAGATTTATGAGGCAAAATTTATCCTTGCTCAAGGCGATATACGTCGACGGGCCGATGGATTCATTAAAATCCCTAAAGTTATGAAAAATGCTGTCGGAACGATTGTGTCAAATATTGCTTACGCCTTAATATTTATTGACGAGAAATTCCCAAATGAAAAGGAAATTTTCATCGAAATAGAGGATAAAATTAAACTAAGATCAATGACAAATATATTTATTTAACGCAAGCAATGTTGTGACATGTGTTTTTGGGGTAGGTGATGACTGATCTTTATCGAAGATTTGCATGCCAAGCGCGTGCTGTCCTTGGCCAATGGGACGCTCGGGGTGATGACCGGGGCGGCGCTGGCGGTTTCCTTGATCGGGCAGGCTCCGGCGAAGGCGCGTGGCCTGGTGGCCAAGTCGGCGATCCAACAGGTCGACCGGTTGCTGAGCGATGCGGGCGTGGCTCCCTGGGACTTGTTCGGTTCGTGGGTTGGCGAGGCCGTGGGCGGGCGGCGCGAGATCGTCGTGGCGATGGCCTGGACCGACTTCGACGCCGACAATCAGTCCACGCTGGCGCTGCATCTCGCCACGCGCCACGGCGGAGCCACGCCGCTCCTCTGGCTGACCGTCGACAAGGACGAATGAAGAACCGGCGCAACGACTTCGAGGGCCTGTGCCTATCCCGCTTGAAGGCGCTGCTGCCCGCGGGCGTGGCCGTGACGATCCTGGCCGACCGTGGCTTCGGCGACGTCGAATTGTTCGAGTTCCTGGAGAGCCTGGGCTTTCATTCCGTCATCCGCTTCGCGGCAACATCCAGGTCAGCGCGGCGGATGGCGAGGCGCGGCTGGCCGTCGACTGGGTCGGCAAAGGCGGACGGGCGCGCAAGTTGTGCGACGCTCAGATCACCGCCGCGCGCCACAAGGTCGGAGCGGTCGTGTGCGTGAAGGCCGCGGGGATGAAGGAGCCTTGGCATCGGGCGGCCAGCGACGGCTCGCTCGCCGCGCCCGAGATCGTCAAGCTCTACTCCAAACGCTGGACCATCGAACCCGGCTTCCGCGACAGCAAGGATCTGCGCTTCGGAATGGGCCTGGGCGCGCTCGGGATCGACGATCCGCAACGTCGCGACCGCCTCCTGCTTCTGAACGCCTTCGCCATTCTGCTGCTGACGATCTCGGGCGCCGCGGGCGAAAGCCTCGGCATGGATCGACAGCTACGCACCGGCACCGTCAAACGCCGCGTCCATTCCCTGTTTCGGCAAGGCTGCCTGCTCTATGATCTCATTTCCAACATGCCTGAGGCCAGGCTGCGCCCGCTCATCGAGCGATACGAAGGTATGCTACGCCAAAATGCCGCCTTCTCCCACGCCTTCGGCTTCGCCTGAAAATGAGGGGATACATGAGGGGTGGGGAATCCCAATCGCGAATAAAGCAAAGCGTTGCCGTAATTCCGATGGGTGCAAGCGCACAATCTGCTACGCTTCCGCCGCGACAACATGCTCGCCGGAGCGCCTTGGCGGCTTCGGTCTCGGGGCGAACGCGCGCTGCCGCTCCTCCTCTCGCCAGATTATTGGGTGTCGATTACGCGCCGGCAAGGAAAATCATGCCCGCCAAGATTAACTTTGGTCTTTGCCGCAAATGAGCCGCAATTTGCCTTATTTTCGCCACAATGAACGGCCAACCGGTACAATGTGAACCGTCAAGAAGTAGACACCGTCCTCTCCTTTCCGTCATGCTCATCCTCATGGCCGTATGAGAGTGGTGGGCTTCGTTGGGTTGAAGGGGAGGCGTTCGATGGAGGCTGCGATGAGATACTCAAGCAGATTCGGGAATTCCTTCCGTCGGAGAGGGGGGCGAGTGCGGCGGTGCCCGCGTGTCTTCGATTTCGAACACTGTTGCCGTGGCTGGTAATTCCCCTGATCTGCGGGTAAAGTAAGGTGTCGCCGTAATTCCTGACAATGAGGCCATTCGGAAGGCCGGATGCGGGGAATCCGCACGTCCGGCTTGATGAGCGGGGAAGGGAAACGGGGCGTTGCCAGCTGGCCCAAGCTACCACGCCCTTCTTCGACTCTACCATATAAATGAAAATCTTCCAATGAATAAAAATCCTCAGTTATCACGTAGAATGCGAGATAATCATCGAAGAATGACTCGAGGAATTTGCGTATACAGTAGTGATTATTTGTGGTTTTTGCGATAATAATTTCGTGAATAGCGAAATTAATGCTATCTACGTGCTTTCAAAGGCTGTGGCAATTCTATTTGTTGTCACCTCAGCGGTCTCGTGTGGTTCGCATGATCGTGATAAGATTCCGATTCCAGACTCGATCAATGTAATAGGTGATCCCCATCGCCTAGTGGACTCTGATTGTCTTGTTGATGTGTATAAATTGGAAAGAAAATTTGTGGATAATATAAAGCAACATGGATTGCGTGGCGCTTTGGATAGCGTTGGATCGCATACGCCTGTAATTCCTGCGCCGACCTATGAGGGTGATTATCCGCCACGGAGTCTTGAATATGATGATTATTGGTACAGAACTCCTATAGAGGCAGCAACGTTTCGCCCGACAAGTTTTAGGTACCAATTAGTGGCGCAATTATCTCATTGTTTAAGGCAGGGGCGGGAGTTAGAGGGGATACCATTATTTAGTGTAGAATATAAGGATGCTTTTGCTTCATTTAGGAGTAATGATGAGTTTCTTTATGTAGTGATTCCTAGCGAAGAAATATTTTTGGCTGCGAAGCTTGTGAGATAGGAGGGGTAGCTCAAGAATCCCCTCATTTTCGCGTGACTCGAAAAGCCTGAATTTGGGACTTTCCCGGCGGCTGTGAAGGGGATCAGCGAGCTGGAGGATTGATGCGCGCCGAAGGAGCGATTTGATTGCGTTCATGACTTCTTGAACCGCGTCTTCATCGAGGATTTGCATGCCAAGCGCGTGCTGTCTTTGGCCAATGGAACGCTCGGGGTGATGACCGGGGCGGCGCTGGTGGTTTCCTTGATCGGGCAGGCTCCGGCGAAGGCGCGTGGATTGCTCGCCAAGTCGACGATCCAACAGGTCGACCGATTGCTGAGCAATGCGGGCGTGGCTCCCTGGGACTTGTTCGGCTCATGGGTTGGCGAGGTCGTGGGCGAACGGCGCGAGATCGTCGTGGCGATGGCCTGGACCGACTTCGACGCCGACAATCAGTCCACGCTGGCGCTGCACCTCGCCACACGCCACGGCGGAGCCACGCCGCTCCTCTGGCCGACCGTGGCTTCGGCGACGTCAGATTGTTCGAGTTCCTGGAGAGCCTGGGCTTTCATTTGTCATCCGCTTTCGCGGCAACATCCAGGTCAGCGCGGCGGATGGCGAGACGCGGCTGGCCGTCGACCGGGTCGGCAAAGGCGGACGGGCGCGCAAGTTGTGCGACGCTCAGATCACCGCCACGCGCCACAAGGTCGGAGCGGTCGTGTGCGTGAAAGCCGCAGGAATGAAGGAGCCTTGGCATCCGGCCGCCAGCGACGGCTCGCTCGCCGCGCCCGGGATCATCAAGCTCTACTCCAAACGCTGGATCATCGAACCCAGCTTCCGCGACAGCAAGGATCAGCGCTTCGGAATGGGCCTGGGCGCGCTCAGGATCGATGATCCGCAACGTCGCGACCGCCTTCCTGCTTCTGAACGCCTTCGCCATTCTGCTGCTGACGATCTTGGGAGCCGCAGGCGAAAGCCTCGGCATGGATCGTCAACTGCGAACCAGCACCGTCAAGCGCCGCGTCCATTCCCTGTTTCGGCAAGGCTGCCTGCTCTACGAACTCATCCCCAACATGCCAGAACAACGCCTGCGGCCACTCATCCACCGGTACGAAGAGCTCTTGCGCCAGAGCGTCACCTTCGCCGAGGCCTTCGGCTGCGCATGAAAAATGAGGGGATACATGAGGGGTGGGGAATCCCAATCCCAAATAAAGCAAAGCGTTGCCGTAATTCCGATGGGTGCAAGCGCACAATCTGCTACGCTTCCGCCGCGACAATATGCTCGCCGGAGCGCCTTGGCGGCTTCGGTCTCGGGGCGTAAGCGCGCCGCCGCTCCTCCCATGATTGGATTATCGGGTGTCCAGAACGCACCGGCAAGGAAAATCATGCCCGCCAAGATTAACTTTGGTCTTTGCCGCAAATGAGCCGCAATCTGCCGTATTTTCGCCATAATATACGGTCAACCGGTAAAGCGTGAGCCGTCAAGAAGTAGATACCGTCCCCTCCTTTCCGTCATGCTCATCCTCATGGCCGTATGAGAGTGGTGGGGCTTCGTTGGGTTGAAGGGGAGGCGTTCGATGGAGGCTGCGATGAGATACTCAAAGCAGAGTAGGGAATTCCTTTGCGTCGGAGAGGGGGCGAGTGCGGCGGCACACGCGCACCTTCGGTTCCATGTGCGGTCGCCGTGGCTTTGCAATTCCTTGAGCTGAGAGAGTAAAGTAAGGCGTCGCCGCAATTCCCATGAGAAAATCTCCACAAGATCGCACTGATCAACCATTATGTGACCTTGTCGAAAATCGCGGACACATTCTTGCATGACATATAAATACATAAAACTGCTGTGTATTATATTAATTCCTTCATTATTATATTTATACTATAAGAGTGCAGATCAGCGTCCTTTTTGGGATGGAAAGCAAATTGCAAGTATTATAATTTCTTCGGCGGAGAATGGCAATGGTGTCGCCGATTTGTCAATTCTTTCTGATGTCGTTTGCGTGCAGCCAGAACAAGTGGGGCCGTGGGGAGCGGAGCGTTTGATTCCTGGATCTAAGCTTTCTTACGTTGAAACTGGTCGAAGTGAAGGATATTGGTATATATATAAAGAAAGATGATAAAATTTTTGTATATGGAATTCCTCAGGAAATATTAAAATGGGGTTCCATGTTTGAAACTCCCGAAACACCTTTCAATCAGGGGGGCATGTGTCCGAAGAATGTGCTTATTTCGAGCGCAGGCAAGGTCCCCTCCGTGTTAATATTTAAATAGGAGTCGTGAAATGAGTGAATGGAATTTAGTAGGACTGCGTGATAAGTCAGATTTTGCTGAAAGCTTTCTTTCAGGTAAAGGTATAAGTGGCCGTGGTGAGGTTAATGCCTTTACACATGCTTTTGTCAGTGCTGCTATAACAAAAGAATATGGTGTTGGTATTGCGACTATTCTGGGAAATGGTCGAGAGTCGTATGAGAGTACTGGACCATATTAATTTGGTTCTGGTAAGGATTATAGAACTGATACATTCAGAGATCTTTGGAATAATGAAGTTGGTAGGAAGATAGGAGTGTATGCGTCAGATAATAATCTTTCAGAAACTGAAATTGCTGAACTTGTTGTGAGATCTCTGAGCGATGGCACATTAATAGTTAGTATTGATCTTAAAAATCCTGACCCTAGAATTCCAAAAATTGTTGGCCAATTTTCTTCTGAAATTGGATTCAATGGATGGCCGGGGGACTTTGATTCTAATAAAGTCCATTGGTCTCCTCCCAAATGTTTCCTTGCCGGCACGCCTATCCTGATGGCGGACGGCTCGACCAAGCCGATCGAACAGGTAACTGTCGGTGATGCGGTGATGGCCTTCGCGACAGGCCTGCGGGGCGATGATTCCAGCCTTTATCCATGCCGGGTCAAGCGGCTCTTCCGCGCAATTACGACCGAGTGGTGCGTTCTCTCTGATGGATTGACAGTCACGCCCGGTCACATGTTCCTGAACGAGCATGGACAGTTCGAGCGCGTGGATACAATCCTAGCTCGGGACGGCAGCATTGTCACCGCCGCAGGCGCCGTTGCGCCGGCAGCAGCCGAGCGGATCATCTACTGCGAGGCCAATCGTCATCTCTACGAGGAGGCAGAGGATATTATCTACGCTGCTGAGGGCGGCGCGGCGCTCGCTCCGCAGGTTCGACGGGGCTGGCGAACCTACAATTTCGAGGTCGAGGGCCTCCATACTTACATCGCCGGCGGCTATCGCGTCCACAATGACTCCGCCGCCGACTACGACGGTTATGCGTCGATGATCGGCAACGACCAGACGCTTGCGGCCGGCTACTCCGCGATGAAGGAGCAGTTCGGCCTCGAGGTTGCCGCGGCCATGGCCTGGGCCAAGAACCCCGGCTCTGGCGTCGACGGGGCCAGGATGGCCCGTAACGCTGCGGTCGATGCGCTACTGCATAACAAGGATAAAACCGATCCTGAGATTGTGGGGCGGCTCCTGGACCAAGCGTTTAATGCCCAGGCCAGATACTACAACGCCTACTACAACACGAATCTGCGGCTTCCCGGAGTCGCCTCCGGCATGGACGCGGGTGGATTCCTCGGCTCGATCGGCGATGCCGTTGGCGGAGCCCTAAACGCGATGGGCGATGCCATTGGTGGGTTCCTTAACTCGATTGGCGAGGCCCTTGGTTCTCTTGGCGAGGCGCTCGGAGGATTCTTCGGCGGATTGTTCGGAGGGGATTCCGGAGGGGGCGGCGACTCCGGTGGCTTTGATTACGGCGATTACGACGTCGGTGACTACGATTACGACGATTTTGCCCCCGTCATCCTCGACCTGACCGGCGACGGCCTGAAGGTCACGCCGCTCTCCTCTTCCACCACCTACCTCGACAGCGAGGGCAGCGGCTTCCAGCACCACACCGCCTGGGCCGGCGTCGGCAACGGCGTGCTGGTGCTCGACACCCGCCATGACGGCCAGATCCATGATAGCAACCAGTACGCCTTCACGGAGTGGGACCCCACCGCCAAGGGGGATCTCGAGGCGCTCAAGGACGTGTTCGACACCAATCACAACGGCAAGCTCGACGCCGGCGACGCGCGCTGGGCCGACTTCAAGGTGATGGTCAACGGCCAGATGGTGACGCTGGCCTCGCTCGGCATCCAGTCGATCGACCTCATCGCCACCGGTAGCGGCCAGCGCTTCGCCGACGGCTCGGCCATCACCGGCACGGCGCACTACACAAAGGCCGACGGCACGCAAGGCCTGGTCGGCGACGCGACCCTCGCCGCCGACCCCAACGGCTATCGCATCAGCCAGACCGCCGTCACCAATTCGGACACCACCGTCACCACCAGCATCGTCGGAACCGCCGCCGATGGTAGCAAGGCGTTCGAGACGAAGGTCACGGCCAGCGCCGACGGGCTCCGGCGGACCATCCGCTATGACGACAACGGTGACGGCGTGTTCGACCGCTCGCAGACCGACCACACCGTCCTCACCGCCACGGGCAGCGTCCAGACCGTGTCGAACATCAACGCCGACGGCTCGCTGCGCGATAAGACCGTCACCACCACCAACACGTCCACTCACACCGTCACGACCGAGGTCGATCAGAACGGCGACGGCGCCGCCGATCAGAAGCAGATCTTCGTCACCAATGCCGACGGCTCTACCTCGACGACGGTCCAGACGCTGAACTATGACCAGGGCGTGCTCACCACCGTGGTGACCGCCACCAGCGCCGACGGCCTGACCAAGACCGTCAGCACCGACCTCAACGGCAACGGCAGCGCCTTCGATTCGATCGCCACCGACGCCACCGTAGTCAACGCCGACGGCAGCCGCACGCAGACCGTCTGGACCACCGGCGGCGACGGCAAGACGATGCTCTCCGGTACGGTCACCACCATCGGCACCGACGCGAGCAAGACCATCTATATCGATCATGACGGGCTGACGCTGGCGGCCGGGCAGAGCGCCCGCGACGCCATCGTCGCCAATGCCGACGAGAAGCAGACGAGCACCGTCACCCAGAACGCCGACGGCAGCGTCACGGTCGCGGTGCGGGATCTGCGCTGGAGCGGCACGAACTGGGTGGCGCGCGGCGGGACGACGACCACCACCAGCGCCGACGGCCTGACCAAGATCGTCCAGAGCGACCTCACCGGGCACAGCGCGGGCGTCTACGACCGGACGACGACGGACGCCACCGTGGTCGCCGCCGACGGCAGCCGCACCCAGACCGTGACGGTGACCAGCGCCGACGGGTCGCTGCTCAGCAAGAGCGTCACCGTCACCAGCGCCGACAAGCGCACCATCACCGTCACCACCGACGACGACGGCGACGGCGCGCTCGACCAGACCAGGACCACCATGATCTCGCCGGCGGGCAACACCACGGTGACGACGCAGGACCTCAACCCGAACGGGGTGGTCAAGGATGCGAGCCTCGTCACCACCACCAATGGCGGCCTCACCCGCATCACCCGGATCGATAGCGACGGCGACGGCACTTACGACCGAACCACGACAGACTCGACCGTCATCAACGCCGACGGCAGCAGCACCGAGACGGTGGCGGATTACGCCGGCACCACCGGCACCTACGGCTATGGCACGCTGATCCACAAGACCGTGACGGTCACCGCGGCCGACGGCCTGAGCAAGACCGTCCAGACCAATGCCGACGGCCTGACGCCGATCGACAGCACGACCACGGACGTCATCGTGCTGGGCGGCGACGGAAGCCGCACGGAGACCGTCACCACCTACAACGGTGCCGGAACCACCGGCGCCATGCTCAGCCAGACCGTCACGACCGACAGCGCCGACCGCCTGACCACGACGGTGACGACCGACGCCGACGGCGACGGCCACATCGACGCCAAGCAGGTCTCCACCGTCACCCATGCCGGCCTCAAGACCGTGACCGACTCGGCCTACAACAACAACGGCTCGCTGAAGGCCAAGACCTATACCGTCGTCTCGGCCGACGGCTTGACGACGACGGTGTCGAGGGACGTCACGGGTGACGCCGCCTATGACGCCAAGACGACCGACACGATCGTTCTCGGCATGGACGGCAGCCGCACCGAGACGGTCGCGAACTTCGGCGTCGACGCCGCCAGCACTCTGATCAACCAGACGGTGACCACCACCTCGGGCAACGGCCTCGTCAAGACGGTGAAGGTCGACGCGGACGGCGACGGCAATTTCGAGAGCGTCGGCACCGACAACACCGTCTATAATGCCGACGGCAGCCGGACGCAGACCGTCAGCGCCTATGTCGGCTGGGGCGCGTCCCAGACGCTGGCGGGCCGGACGGCGACCACGGTGAGCGCCAACGGCCTGGTGACGACGACCGCCGTCGATGCCGACGGCGACGGCCTCGCCGACCGGACCACCACCGACACAGTCGTGCTCAGCACCACCGGCGGCCGGATCGAGACGGTGATCACCACCAGCCGCGACGGCACGGTGATCGACAAATCCGTCACCACCATCTCCGCCAGCGGGCAGCGGGAGACGCGACAATACGACATCGACGGCAACAGCGCCTATGACCAGACCTCGACCTCGGTCGAGCAGCTCAACGGCTCGACGATCACGCACGCCTACAGCTACACGCCCGCCGGCGTCGTGACCTCGCACAACTATACGACGGCGAGCGACGACGGGCTGAGCACGACGGTCAAGACCGATCTCGACGGCGACGGCACCTACGACCGGACCCTGACCGACGTGACCGTGCTCAACGCCGACGGCAGCCGCGCCGAGACCGTGACGCATCTCGTCGGCAGCAATACGATCGTCGACAAGACGGTGGTGACGACCAGCGCCAACGGCCTCGTGGTGACGCGGCAATGGGATACGGCGGGCGCCGGAACGTTCTCCCGGACGCAGACCGACGAGGTGATCCTGCACAGCGACGGCAGCCGCGAGGAGACGGTGTCCGACCTGAACAGCGACAATACCCTGCACGACCTCGTCAAGATCATCACCAGCACGGACCGGCGCACGGTGACGACGACGCGCGACATCAACGGGGACGGTCATTTCGACCAGCGCACGGAGGTGGTCACCGGCGACGACGGCAGCACCGTCACCGCCAACAAAGACTTCGTGAGCGGCACGTCGAGAATCAAGGCCGTCGAGACTATCACGGTGACGGCCGACGGCCTCTCCACGACCATCCTGCGCGACATCGACACTAATGGAGATGGCATTACCGACGTCACCGCCAGCAGCATCACGGACGTGACGACGCTGAACGCCGACGGCAGCCGCAAGGAGGTGGTCACGAACCTTGTCGACAGCCTCAGCGGCTCGACCCATGTGCTGAAGGTCGCCGACCGGACGCAGGTGGTGACGACGGCCGACGGCCTCGACACGACGACCGAATGGGATCTCACCGGCAACGGCAGCTACGACCTCAGCCGGATCGAGGTCACCAGCGTCGGCGCGAACGGCGACACCGCCGAGATCGTGACCGACTATGGCGGCGACTATCTCGCCGGCTCGCGCGCCATCAAGGCAAGCTACAAGACCGTGACCAGCGCCGACGGGCTGGTCACGACCAAGAGCTGGAACCTCTATGGCGGCCTCGCCGTGGACCAGGTGTCGACCGACAGCACCGTGCTCAACGCCGACGGCACGCGTACTGAGACCGTGCAGAGTGTGCTGAAGACCGTGACCGGCGATGTCGCGCTGTCGACACTCCGGCAGACGACCAGCGCCGACGGGCTGGTCGTGACCACGCAGAAGGACATGACCGGGGCGGGCAGCTTCGACCAGAGCTCGGTCAGCAGCACTGTCAGCCTGGCGGACGGCAGCACGGTCGAGACTGTCACCGACTACACCGGCGACGTGGCGAATGGCGGGACGATCCGCGACACGGCGGTCGTTACGACCAGCGCCGACAAGCGGATCGTCTCGATCACGCGGGACGCCGACGGCGACGGCATCACCGACCAGACCGACGTCACCACCCACGCCGTCGACGGCAGCACCACTGAGGTTATCGTGGATCTCAATCCCGCCGGGACCGCGCTCAACCACACCACTGTGACGACCAGCTATGACGGTCGCACGGTCACGACCGAATGGGATATGAACGGCGACAACAAGATCGACGGCTCGCGGATCATTGAGAAGACGGTGAACGCCGATGGCAGCATCACCCAGACAATCCTCGACCGCGCCCTCGGAGCATCGAACAGCGGCAGTTGGGTGATCGGGCCAATGTCTACGGGACGGCGGGTGCCCAGGGGCTCCGGCGGCAGCGACTTTGGGTTTGTCATCGAGGGGACGATCCCAGATTTGCCCCCCGACCCGCCCAAGATGTGGCACCGGCCCACCGATCGAGCGTTGATCGTCAGCGGCTCGTTCCTGTCATCGCAGACGGGGAGCCGCCTGTGGACGGCCACGCCCGGAGGCTACGTCCAGTCCGGCACCGAGACTTCCCTTACGGCGAAGCGCAGCACCACGGTTACGGTCAGCGCGGACGGGCGCACCACGAAACGGGAGACCGACTTCGATGTCGATGGCACTTTCGACCAAACGGAGACGATAGTCATCGACGCCAGCGGGGCCAGCGTCACCACCACGACGAGCAGCGGTGCTGCGCTGACCGAGACTCTCCTGCTGGGCGTCGTCCGCTGGACGGACAAGATTGCCTTGTCATCCGTCGTGAACGTCACCGCCGACGGCCTCACCAGCACTTCGGACCAGACCTTTGCGGCGGGAGCGGCGGTGCATGAGACCGAGATGGCGTCGAAGACGCAGATCGACGGCTCAATCGTCACCACGATCACCGACACCAACGATACGGGTGCCGTGGTGGCGACCGGCACCATGACGGTCAGCGCCGATGGGCTGACCACGACCCTGAAGCGGGACAGCGACAATGACGGCAAGATCGACCAGATGCAGGTCGGCGTCAGCCGCGTCGACGGCAGCAGGGTGGTGACGACGACGGACTACAAGCTGAACGGCGGCGTCAAGCAGACGGCGGTGACCACGGTCAGCACCAACGGCCAGGCGTCGGCCACGGTGACCACGACGGGCACGACGACGGACATCACCTTCACGGGGACGGGCGTGCCGGTGACGCTCGCCAAGAATGTCACGGCGACGATGACCGGAACGGCGAAGACCGTCAACCTGACCGGCGGCGACACTCTCACCGTAGTCAGCGACATTCCCACCGTCCCTGGCTCCAACTTCATCAATGTCCGCGGCACGACCAACCACATCGTCGCCTCCGACTGCGTGATCAACCTGGCCGCGGGGGCGAGCCTGCTGATCGACTCCGGCAGCCATAACACGGTGACGATGGGCAACGGGTCGTCGGTCTATGATGCCGGCACCAACAACGACTTCGTGTTCAAGCCCGCGTTCGGCCATGACAGGATCACCAACTTCGTGACCCGCTCCATCCACTCCGCCAATGCCGACACGATCAGCTTCGATGACGCGATCTTTGCGGACTGGCAGCATCTGCTGGCGGCGATGAGCCAGTCGGGCAACGACGTGGTGATCAGGGCGAACGCCAACAACACGGTCACGCTGTCGAACCTGTCGGTCTCGGACCTGCAGGCAAGCGACTTCAGGTTCATCTGATGTCGCGCGACGCCCGCCGAGCCGGAATCCCAGCGGGCTTCCGGCTCGGCTTCACCCCGGGGCGGCTGCATCCGGCCTTGCCCTTCCTTCCCCAGCCGGAGCCGCCTGCGGGCGACGACCCTCTCTTGTCTCGCCATGGATAGTCCCGAACGCGTCGAGGTCCCTGCCGAGCAGTTGGACTCGGGCCTGCGCGCCCTGTGCGGCGTCGCCGCCTTCTACCGGATCGCGGCCGATCCGAAGCACCTGCAGCGCGAGCTGGCGCTGGCGGGGCGGCCGGCGGACGAGCGGCATCTCCTGCGCGCCGCCCGGATGATCGGCCTCAAGGCCCGCATCATCACCGGCCTCACGCCGAAGCGGCTGACCTCGATCCCGGTGCCGGCGATCGTGCGGGTCAGGGACGGCTCCTTCCATGTCTTCGCCGGCCTCAACCCCTCCGGCAAGTTCCGCATGGTCGATCCGGTGACGCGGATCGACCGCGAACTGGCGCTCGACGAGCTGCTCGAAGAGGTCGGGCCGAAGCTGATCCTGCTGGCCCGCCGCGTCGGCGGCGCCGGCTCCGATCCCAGAACCTTCGGCCTCGCCTGGTTCCTGCCCTCGATCTGGCGCTACCGCAAGCCGCTGGCCCATGTGTTGCTGGCGTCGCTGTTCGTCCAGATCTTCGCGCTGGTGACCCCGCTGTTCTTCCAGGTCGTGGTCGACAAGGTGCTGACGCACAAGGGCTATTCGACGCTGTTCGTGCTGGTCGGCGGCATCGCCGCCATCGGCCTGTTCGACGTGGCGCTGCAATATCTGCGCACCTATGCCCTGTCGCACACCACCAACCGCATCGACGTCGAGCTCGGCCAGCGACTGCTGCAGCACCTGCTGCGCCTGCCGCTCGGCTATTTCGAGACGCGCTCGGCCGGCCAGACCGTGGCGCGGGTGCGCGAGCTGGAGACCATCCGCAGCTTCCTCACCGGCCAGGGCCTGTTCTCGGCCATCGATCTCGTCTTCACCGTCGTGTTCATCGCCGTGCTCTATGCCTATTCCTGGAAGCTGACGCTGATCGTCGTCGGCGCCATCCCGATCTACATCCTGATCGCCGCGCTGGTGCGCCCGTCGCTGCGCGAGCTGGTCAAGGAGAAATTCAACCGCGGCGCCGCCAGCCAGCAGTTCCTGGTCGAGGCCATCGTCGGCATCCACACCGTCAAGGCCGCGGCGGTCGAGCCGGTGATGCAGGCGCAGTGGGAGGAGAAGCTCGCGGCCTATGTCCGAACCGCCTTCGACGCCACCATGCGCAGCGCCGGCGGCCAGAACGCCATCCAATATGTCAGCAAGCTCACCACCGCCGCCCTGCTGCTGTTCGGCGCCAAGGCGGTCATCGACGGCGAGCTCTCGGTCGGCTCGCTGGTCGCCTTCAACATGATCGCCGCGCAGGTGGTGCAGCCGGTGCTGCGGCTGTCTCAGATCTGGCAGGACTTCCAGCAGGTGCAGATTTCGATCGACCGGCTCGGCGACATCCTGAACATGCCGACGGAGCGCACGCCCTCGAACCTGCTCAACCTGCCGCCGCCGCGCGGCGCGATCGAACTGCGCACCGTCACCTTCCGCTATCGGCCCGGCGCGCCGGAGGTGCTGAAATCGGTGTCGCTGACAATCCGGCCCGGCGAGGTGATCGGCATCGTCGGCCCCTCCGGCTCGGGCAAGTCGACGCTGACCAAGCTGATCCAGCGCCTCTACGTGCCGGAGGAAGGACAGGTGCTGGTCGACGGCAGCGACGTCTCGCAGGTCGATCCGGCCTGGCTGCGCAGCCATATCGGCGTGGTGCTGCAGGAGAACCTGCTGTTCAACCGGACGATCCACGACAACATCGCCTTCGCCAATCCGGCCATGCCGCGCCGCGAGGTGATGGCGGTGGCGCGGCTCGCCGGCGCCGACGAGTTCATCGCCCGCCTGCCGATGGGCTACGACACGGTGATCGAGGAACGCGGCGCCAATCTCTCCGGCGGGCAGCGCCAGCGCATCGCCATCGCCCGGGCGCTCGCCACCAATCCGCCGATCCTGATCTTCGACGAGGCGACCAGCGCCCTCGACTATGAGAGCGAGCGCGTCATCCAGGCCAACATGCGCCAGATCGTGCAGAACCGGACGGTGATCGTCATCGCCCATCGCCTGGCGGCGGTGCGGCCATGCCACCGCATCATCGGCATGCAGGATGGGCGCATCGTCGAATCCGGCTCGCACCAAGAACTGCTGGCGCTGCGGGGCGGCCTCTATGCCCGGCTCTGGGCCCTGCAGACCGAACAGGCGGATGCCTGAGATGACCGCCACCATCCACCGCCTGCCCGTCAAGCCCCAGCCCGCCGGACGGCGCATCCTGCCGCGGCGCGACGACCAGGAATTCCTGGCGCCGGCCCTGGAGGTCCTGGAGACGCCGCCCTCGCCGGTGCGCACGGCGCTGATCCTGCTGATCTGCGCCTTCGCCGCCACGGCGCTGGCCTGGTCCTATTTCGGCAGGATCGACATCATCGCGGCGGCCCAGGGCAAGCTGCAGCCCACCGGCCGGGTCAAGCTGGTGCAGCCCGTGGTCGCCGGCAGGGTCGCCGCCATGCCGCCCGCCAACGGCACCCATGTCCGGCCGGGTGACGTGCTGCTGCAGCTCGATCCGACCGAGGAAGCCGCGGACGAGGCCGGCTACGCCGCCGACCTCGCGTCGCTGCAGGCGGAGGCCGCCCGGCGGCAGGCCGCGATCGAGGTGGCGCGGCATCGCGCCTTCGAGCCGTCTCCCGCCATCGCCTGGGCCCACGGCACGCCGCTCGCCGTGCGCGAGCGGGAGGAGCGTATCCTGACCGGCGACATCGGCCAGCTCGCCGCCACCCTCGCTTCACTGGCGGCGCAGAAGCAGCAGAAGCAGATCGAGCACGATCGCCTGAGCGACACGATCGCGGCGCAGAAATCCTTGATCGAGACCCTGCAGGAACGGGTCGACATGCGTTCCGAGCTCGTCGACAAGAAAGCGGGCACGCTCGCCAGCGTCATCGACGCCACCGAGACGCTGAAGACGCAGCAGACACAGCTGGCGCTGCAGCAGGAGCAACTGGCGGATGCCGAGGCCGGCATGGCGATCTTCGCCCGCGAAGCGGACAAGACGCTCCGGACCTTCGTCGACGACAATGCCCAGAAGCTCGGCGACGCCGAACGCCAGATCGAGGACCTCACCGAAAAACTCGCCAAGGCCCGCGACATCCGCCAGCGCATGACCGTGCTCAGCCCGATCGCCGGCACGGTGCAGGCCTCGGCGATCACCACCGTCGGCCAGGTCGTCGCCAGCGGTCAGGAGGTGATGCGCATCGTCCCGGACGGCTCGTCGCTCGAGCTGGAGGCCTATGTGCTCAACAAGGACATCGGCTTCGTCAAGGTCGGGCAGGAGGCGATCGTCAAGCTCGAATCCTTCCCGTTCACCCGCTACGGCACGATCAAGGCCCATGTGACGCGCGTCGCCACGGACGCGATCCCGGAACCCGAGGCGGCGCAACTGGAAGGGGATCCCGCGACGGCGCAGAAGAGCTCCGGCTTCGTCGGCGCCGAGCGCACGCAGAACCTGGTGTTCGCCGTGACGCTGACGCCGGACAGCACCGTGATGAAGGCCGATGGGCGGGAGGTGCCGCTGACCTCCGGCATGACCGCGACGGCGGAGATCCGCACCGGGCGGCGGCGCATCCTCGAATATGTGTTCTCGCCGCTGGTCGAGGTCGCGTCGGACTCGATGCAGGAGCGGTGAATAGACGATGGGGGACTCCGCCGGTGCCGGGCCGAGGGCCGCGCAACCCGGTCAGCGCCCCGCCGCCCCTTCGCCCGGGCGGTCCAGCGGCGTGATCCGCAGCGAGACCAGGCGGTTGCG
Source organism: Labrys sp. Lb11 (assembly GCF_057554225.1). NCBI lineage: Bacteria > Pseudomonadati > Pseudomonadota > Alphaproteobacteria > Hyphomicrobiales > Xanthobacteraceae > Labrys > Labrys sp. Lb11. The sequence goes on along the minus strand of NZ_BAAJOT010000003.1, from coordinate 701,641 downwards.
CTGCTTGCGCAGCACCTGGAAGCGGAAATCGTGGAAGGTGAAGGTCTGGCCGGCCTCGGGGATCTGGTGCGCCTCGTGGATGACCAGGCCGGCGATGGTGGTCGCCTCCTCGTCGGGCAGGCTCCAGTCCATGGCGCGGTTGAGGTCGCGGATCGAGACGGAGCCGTCGACGTTGACGGCGCCGTCGGCCTGCGGCCAGACGCCGGAGATGGCGACGTCGTGCTCGTCGGAAATGTCGCCGACGATCTCCTCGATGATGTCCTCGAGCGTGACGATGCCCAGGACCACGCCATATTCGTCGACGACGAAGGCGAAGTGCATCTTGCGGCGGCGGAAGGAGCGCAACTGGTCGTCGAGCGTGGTGGTGTCCGGCACGAACCAGGCGGGCAGGGCGATGCCTTCCGGGTCGATCCGCTTGGCGTCGTTGCCGACGGCGTCGAGCGCGCGCAGCAGATCCTTGGCGTGGATGACGCCGACGATGTTGTCGGGCTTGCCGCGCCAGGCCGGCACGCGGGTATAAGGAGCGGCGAGGATGTCGTGCACGATCTTGGCGGGATCCTCGCCGAGGTCGACGGCGAAGACCTCGGTGCGGTGCACCATGATGTCGGCCACGGTCAGGTCCTGCAGGTCGAGCAGGCCGCCGAGCATGTCGCGGTCGGCCTTCTCGACCGAGCCTTCCTTGTGCAGCAGGTCGACGGTGCCGCGCAGCTCCTCGGCCGCCGAGAGCAGGCCGGTGTCCTTGACGATGCGAAAGCCGACCAGCCGCAGCACGGCGCGCACCAGCCAGTTGATGGCTGACGTGACGGGCGTCAGCACCCAGACCACCAGTCGCACGGGAAAGCTGACCAGCAGGGCGCTGCGCTCGGGGTAGTTCAACGCCAACGTCTTGGGCAGCACCTCGGCGAAGACGATGGTCAGCACCGAGATGACGCCGGTGGCGTAGATGACGCCGACATCGCCGAACAGGTCGAGCATGACGCTGGTGGCCAGCGCCGCAGCCGCGGTGTTGACCACGGCGGTGCCGATCAGCAGCGAGCCGATCATCGCCTCGCGCGTCTCGAGCAGGCGGTTGACCATCCTGGCCCGGCGGCTGCCGGCCTTTTCGAGGGCGTGCAGCCGGGCGCGGGAAGCGGCGGTCAGGGCTGTCTCGGAGCCGGCGAAGAAGAAGCCGGCGGCGAGCAGCAGGCAGACCAGCGCGGCGGACAACCAGGTTTCGGCGGTCATCGGGCGGTCGGAACCGGCCTCCTTGCTCTTATAGTCAGGCCTCGGCGAGCTTGTCGGCCAGGAAGGCCCGCACCATGTCCGGGTCGACGTCCCTGGCGATGAAACTGCGGCCGAGGCCCCGGGTGAGAATGAAGGTGAGCTTGCCCCGCTTGACCTTCTTGTCCTGTGTGATCGCGGTCAAAAGCTCGTCGGCGGTGCCGCCGCCGCCGGGCACCTGGCCGATACGGGTGGGCAGGCCGACCTCGGCGAGATGGGCGGCGACGCGCGAGGGCTCTTCCTGCGGGCACAGGCCCAGCCGGGCCGAGAACTCGTGCGCCAGCACCATGCCGATGGCGACGCCCTCGCCATGCACCAGGCGGGCGCTGTCGTAGCGGGTGATCGCTTCCAGCGCGTGGCCGAAGGTGTGGCCGAGGTTGAGCAGGGCGCGGTCGCCGGTCTCGGTCTCGTCGCGGGCGACGATGGCGGCCTTGGCCCGGCAGGAATGGGCGATGGCCCTCTCGCGGGCTTCGCCGCCCGCCAGCACGCCGCGCCAGTTGCGCTCCAGCCAGTGGAAGAACGGCTCGTCGTCGATCAGGCCGTATTTGGCGACCTCGGCATAGCCGGCGCGGAACTCGCGTGGGCTGAGCGTGTCGAGCACGGCGGTGTCGGCGATGACCAGGCTGGGCTGGTGGAAGGCGCCGACCAGGTTCTTGCCGTGCGGGGAGTTGATGCCGGTCTTGCCGCCGACGGAGCTGTCGACCTGGGCGAGCAGCGAGGTCGGGATCTGGACGAAGCGCATGCCGCGCCGCAGGGCGGCGGCGGCGAAGCCGGCGAGGTCGCCGACGACGCCGCCGCCGAAGGCGATGACGATGTCGCCGCGCTCGACCCTGGCAGCGATCAGCGCGTCGCAGACCTGGGCGAAGGTGGCATAGTCCTTGGAGGCCTCGCCCGGGCGGACGACGACGGTCTCATGCTTCAGCCCCGCCGCGTCGAGGCTGCCGGTCAGCGTCGGCAGGTGCAGCCGGGCGACATTCTCGTCGGTGACGATGGCGGCGCGGATGTCGGGCGACAGGGCGGCGGCGATGCGCGCCCCGGCCTGGGCCAGCAGGCCGGGACCGATCGCGATGTCGTAGGAGCGCTCGCCCAGGGAAACGGGGACGATGGTCGGGCCGGTCACGATGTCGCTCCGAAAACATGGGCTTCCAGCGCCGCCATCACCTCGTCGAGCACGACCTCGTGCGCGACGTCGCGGGAATCGACGGTGATGTCGGCCAGGGCATAGACGGGATAGCGCTGCTCCAGCAGGCCGCGCAACGTGGCCTCCGGGTCCGCGGTCTTGAGCAGCGGCCGGTTGGATTTCCGGCGGACGCGGCGCATCAGCACGGCGAGCTCGGCCTTGAGCCAGACCGAGATGCCGCAGGCGCGGATGGCCGTCCGCGTCTCCTCGTTCATGAAGGCGCCGCCGCCGGTCGCCAGCACCAGCGGCGCCTGATCATGGAGCAGGCGGGTGATGATGCGCCGTTCCTTGTCGCGGAAGAACGGCTCGCCGTCCTGGGCGAAGATCTCCGGGATGGTCTTCTGGGCGGCGGTCTCGATCTCGGTGTCGGCGTCGCGGAACTCCATGCCCAGCCGGGCGGCCAGGCGCTTGCCGACGGCACTCTTGCCGGCGCCCATCATGCCGACGAGCACCACCGAACGGGTGCCGAGCGCCGCCAGCAGCGCCTGCTCGCGTTCCCCCGGTGTGGTCCTTGCCGTCACGTCCATCACTGCGCCGAAGCCCCCGTTTCCTGTTGTTTTGGCTGCACGGCGCGGCGGACGCAAGCGCGCGCTTGAGCCCGGCACGGCGTCCTCCCCGCCCGCCGGCGCATCCGCGGTCCTCGGAAGGCGCCCATATCTTCGCCATGTTGCCAAATCAGGGTCGTTCGTGGTCGAAACAGCCCTGGGCAGCTTCTCGCGGCTTTCGTCACGATTGATTTTGCATTGAAAATGCAAAATCAATGCTGCTCGGACGTACAGGTGTAAGCGGGTTCGAAAGAACCTGCTTCGGGTTCGCGAGTCCGCTCCTCGATGCCGAGTCTCCTGCGTTTCCTGACGATTCTGGCGGTGGTCGCCGCCTGCGGCTACGGGGTGGTCTATTCCCTCGCCACCTTCGTCAGGCCGTCGACCCGCGAGATGGTGACGCCGGTGCCGCTGACCAGGATCGAGCAGCAGCCATGACGAAGCCGCCGGGCGACGACCGCCTCATCGAAGCCTTCCTCGACATGGAATCGGCCGAGCGCGGCGCGGCCAGGAACACGCTCGACGCCTATCGCCGCGACCTCGGCGACTACAGCGACTTCCTCGGCTCGCGCGGCGGCGCCATCGCCTCGGCGACGTCGGACCATGTCCGCGAGCACCTGGCGGCGCTGACCGCCCTCGGCTTCAAGCCGACGACCCTGGCGCGCCATCTCTCCGCCATCCGGCAGCTGCACAAGTTCCTCTACGCCGAGGGGTTTCGCGCGGACGACCCGACCACGGCGCTGGACGGCCCGCGGCGAGGCCGGACGCTGCCGAAGGTGCTGGATGTCGACGAGGTCGATCGCCTGCTCGCCACAGCCCGCGAGGGCGTCGACGACGCGGCGCGGCCGCCGCCGGAGCGCCTGCGCGCCGCCCGCCTGACCGCCCTGCTCGAAACGCTCTATGCCTCGGGCCTGCGCGTCTCGGAGCTGGTCAGCCTGAAGCGCAGCGCCGCCCGGCCCGGCGTCAACGTGCTCTCGGTGGTCGGCAAGGGCTCGAAGGAACGCATCGTGCCGCTGACGGAGGCGGCGAAGGCGGCGATGCAGGCCTATCTCGCCCTGCTCGACGCGGCCCAGGCCGAGCGGGCCGGGGCCGGGGGGCAGCCGTCGGAGAAGCCCTCGCCCTGGCTGTTCCCGTCCTTCGGCGAGAGCGGCCACCTGACCCGGCAGCATTTCGCCCGCGACCTCAAGGCGCTGGCCGCGGCCGCCGGCATCCGCGCCGACCGCGTCAGCCCGCATGTGCTGCGCCACGCCTTCGCCAGCCACCTCCTGCAGAACGGCGCCGATCTGCGCTCGGTGCAGATGATGCTCGGCCATGCCGATATCGCCACGACGCAGATCTACACCCATGTCCTCGACGAACGGATGAAGGCGATGGTGCGCGACTTGCACCCGCTGGCGGACGAATAAGGAGGGAACGAGCCGGGGAATTGATTCGATACTGCGGATGATATACTTTATTGAGGTATATCGTCAGGAGGATGACATGCAAGTCGCACGTTGGGGGAACAGTCTCGCGATCCGGCTGCCTGCTGCGGTCGTTGAAGCGCTGGCGCTCAAGGAGGGAGACGACATCGAAGTGCGCATCTCCGGTGACCGGACATTCACCATAGACCGCGACCGGACTCGCATTGCCGCGCTGGAGAGCATTCGCAGGTTACGCCGCCCCCTGCCACCGGGCTGGAGCTTCGATCGTGACGATGCGAACGAGCGCCGTTGAATGGCGAAGATATTCCTGGATTCCAACGTCGTCCTATACGCCTTCACCGACGATCCCCGATCCGTCATTGCCGAAACGCTCCTCGCTGACGGAGTTGATCTGAGTGTCCAGGTCCTGAACGAATTCACGAATGTCGCCCGCCGCAAGCTCAAGTTCGATTGGAGCGAGGTCGAAGAGGCTTTGAGAGCCATTGGCACGCTCGCCCGGACAATACATCCCGTCGATCTGGAGACGCACTCGACAGCTCTGGCGCTGGCACAGCGTTATGGTTTTTCATTCTACGATGCATTGATCGTTTCCTCAGCGCTCCAAGCCCGTTGCGATATTCTCTATTCCGAAGACATGCAGGATGGGCTTGTCATCGAAGGCGGCCTGCGGATCGTGAACCCTTTTCAGGGGGCCTCGCTCAAATCCGAGTAATCGTGGTTTCGGCATGTCGCAAAACGGCCAACCTCCGCGGCCGCTGGAGCGTTTTTCGATTGGACGGAATCGCGTCAAGTCGCAAGGATGCGTCGAAACAAGGACCTGGAGCAAAGCGCGTTTCCATCGGCACGCGCTTTGCTCCAGGCGGGGCAGAGAGGGCGCAACATGAACAAGGTCGCGACCGTCGCCGGGGGGATCCTGCTGGCCGCATCGGTCGGAGCTGCGCAGGCCGGGTGTGTCGGCCATGGAATGCGTTTTCGCGTAGACCTGAATCAGGAGGTCTCGAACCGTTTCGCTACCGACAACGGCAGGTGTATGAACAAATTCCGCGCCGGTGGGAGAACCGTCTACACTGCAGCCTCGATCGCCGCCACGCCGCAGCACGGGACGCTGCGGCAAGTCGAGCGTTTCGGATTCCTCTACCAGGCGAATCCCGGCTACAAGGGGGAGGATCGCTACGCTATCAAGATCTGCGGCACCGGCCTCGCAGGCAGCGGCTGTGCAACCTTGAATTACTTAGGCACGATCGAGTAGGCGACCGGCGGGCTGCCTTTTCAATCCCGGCTGCGGCGCCGGAAGGCCGGGGACACCCATGTCTGTCCCGCTCCCGCTCGCTACACCGGCAGCCCGCGCTCGACCTTCACCTCCTCCATCACCGTGTAGGTGCGCGTCTCGCGCACGCCCGGCACGCTCCACAGCGCCTCGCCGAGGAAGCGGCGATAGGCCGCCATGTCGGCGACGCGGACCTTGAGCAGGTAGTCGAAGCCGCCGGCCACCATGTGGCACTCGATCACGTCGCGCGTGCGCCGGACCGCGTCGGCGAAGCGGTCGAACACGTCCGGCGTGGTCTTGTCGAGCAGCACCTCGACGAAGACCAGGAAGGAGCGGCCGAGCTTGTCCGGATCGAGCCGGGCGCCGAAGCCGGCGATGACCCCGTCGCGGGTCAGCCGCTTCACCCGCTCGGTGGTGGCGGTGGGCGACAGGCCGACACGCTCGGCCAGGTCGACGGTGGCGATGCGCCCGTCCTCCTGCAGCAGGGCGAGGATGCGGCGGTCGGTGCGGTCGAGCGGCGTGGCTGGCACGGCGGGGCCTCCATTCATATCCGTCACTATCGAAATTCGATCCGGTAGTGAATATCACTAGAGGAATGCAGAAATCACGATCGTTTCACACCTGGCTTGCTGCGATAATCCCGGCATCGCCCTGGGAGCCGCCGCCGATGCCCGCCGCCACCGCCTTGCCCGTCTTCTCCGCCCCCTACGCCGCCGATGACGGCATCCTCGTCGGCCGGCTCCTGGCGCAGCCGGCGCCCGAGCAGGCCGCCGAGGCCCGTATCGACGAGCGGGCGGCCCGCCTGATCCAGGCCATCCGCGACAATGCCGGGTCGATCGGCGGCATCGAGGATTTCCTGCGCGAATATTCGCTCTCGACCAAGGAGGGCCTCGCCCTGATGATCCTGGCCGAGGCGCTGCTGCGCGTGCCCGACAAGGTCACGGCCGACGCGCTGATCGAGGACAAGCTCGGCCAGGGCGACTGGGCGCATCGCGAGACGCGCTCGGACGCGCTGCTGGTCTCGGCCTCGGCCTGGGCGCTCGGCGTCACCGCGCGCATCATCCAGCCCGGCGAGACGCCGGAGGGCATCGTCGCCTCGCTCGCCAAGCGCATCGGCGTGCCGACCGTGCGCACGGCGACGCGCCAGGCGATGAAGGTGCTCGGCTCGCATTTCGTGCTCGGCCAGACCATCGGCGAGGCGTTGAAGCGCGCCGCGAGCGGCGAGGCGCGCGGCTTTCGCTACTCCTTCGACATGCTGGGCGAGGGGGCCCGCACCGCCGAGGACGCCCGGCGCTATTTCAGGAGCTATGCCGACGCGATCGACGCCATCGGCCGCGCCGCCGGCAACGAGGCGCTGCCGGCCCGGCCGGGCATCTCGGTCAAGCTCTCGGCGCTGCACCCGCGCTACGAGGCGGTGAGCCGGGCCCGGGTGATGGAGGAACTGGTGCCGCAGGCGGTGGCGCTCGCCCGCAAGGCCAAGGGCTACGACCTCAACTTCACCGTCGACGCCGAGGAGGCGGACCGGCTGGAGCTGTCGCTCGAGGTCATCGCCGCCGTCCTCGCCGATCCGTCCCTGGAGGGCTGGACCGGCTTCGGCCTCGCCATCCAGGCCTACCAGAAGCGCGCCCTCGCCGTGATCGAGCATGTCGAGGCGCTGGCGGTCAGCCTCGGGCGCCGCCTGATGGTGCGCCTGGTCAAGGGCGCCTACTGGGACACGGAGGTGAAGCGGGCGCAGGAACGCGGCCTCGACGATTATCCCGTGTTCACGCGCAAGCCCGTGACCGATCTCAACTATCTCGCCTGCGCCCGGCGCATGCTGGCGGCGCGTCCGAACCTCTACCCGCAATTCGCCACCCACAACGCCCTGACCATCGCCAGCATCATCGAGGCGGCGGGCGGAGTCGACGGCTACGAGTTCCAGCGCCTACACGGCATGGGCGAGCAGACCTACAAGGCGTTGATGCGCGAATTGCCGGCGGCGGCCTGCCGGGTCTACGCGCCGGTCGGCGGCCATGCCGACCTCCTGGCCTATCTGGTGCGCCGGCTCCTGGAGAACGGCGCCAACTCCAACTTCGTCTCGGTCTCGGCCGACCCGGCCGTGCCGATCACCGAGCTCCTGAAGCGCCCGGCCGCCCTGGTCGGCTCGCCGGCCCGGGCCCGGCATGCGCGCATCCCGCTGCCCAAGGCTCTCTACGGCGCCGAGCGGGTGAACTCGGCCGGCGTCGAGCTCGGCTCGCGTGCCGCACTCGCCGGCCTCGAGGCCGAGATATCGGCCGGCCGCAGGCGCGAGCCGGCCGCCTCGATCGTCGGCGGCCGTCCGGGCGCGGGCCCGAAGCGATCGGTGCTCTCGCCGATCGACGGCATGGCGGTCGGCGAGGTGACGGAGGCCGATGCGGCGACCGCCGCGGCGGCGATGCAGGCCGCCGCGGCCGGCTTCCGCGCCTGGGACCGGACCGATGTGAGGATTCGCGCCGCGGCGCTCGACAAGGCCGCCGACCTCCTGGAAGCCCGGCGCGGCGCGCTCCTCGCCCTGCTGCAGGACGAGGCGGGCAAGACCCTGGACGACGCCATCGCCGAACTGCGCGAGGCGGTCGACTTCTGCCGCTACTACGCCGCCCAGGCGCGCAGGATATTCGGCGCCGGCGAGCACATGCCCGGCCCGACCGGCGAGGACAACATCCTGCGCCAGCGCGGCCGCGGCGTGTTCGTGTGCATCAGCCCCTGGAACTTCCCGCTGGCGATCTTTCTCGGCCAGGTCACGGCGGCGCTCGCCGCCGGCAATGCGGTGGTGGCCAAGCCGGCCGAGCAGACGCCGCTGGTCGCCCACGCCGCCGTCCGCATCCTGCACGAGGCCGGCGTGCCGGTCTCGGCGCTGCACCTGGTGCTCGGCGACGGCCGGGTCGGCGCAGCGCTGACCGGCCATGCCGCCGTCGCCGGTGTCGCCTTCACCGGCTCGACCGAGACCGCCTGGGCGATCAACCGGGCGCTCGCCGGCCGCGATGCCGCGATCGTGCCGCTGATCGCCGAGACCGGCGGCATCAACGCCATGATCGTCGACGCCACGGCGCTGCCCGAGCAGGTGGCCGACGACGTGGTGCTCTCCGCCTTCCGCTCGGCCGGCCAGCGCTGCTCGGCGCTGCGGCTGCTCTGCGTGCAGGACGACGTCGCCGACAAGGTGATCGCCATGATCCGCGGGGCGGCCGAGGAGCTGAAGCTCGGCGACCCGCGCGACCCCGCCACCCATGTCGGCCCGGTGATCGACGACGAGGCCAAGGCCGGGCTGGAGGCGCATATCGCGGCGATGACGAGGTCGGCCAAGGTCCGCCTGGCGATGGCGGCGCCGACGCAGGGCAGCTTCGTCGGCCCGCACATCTTCGAGATCGGCAAGGTCGAGGATTTGACGCGCGAGGTGTTCGGCCCGGTGCTGCACGTGGTGCGCTGGCAGGCCGGTCGACTGCCGCAACTGCTCGACGCCATCGCGGCCAGCGGCTACGGCCTGACGCTGGGCGTCCACACGCGCATCGACGCCACCCTCGACGCCGTCACCGAGCGCATGCAGGCCGGCAACATCTACGTCAACCGCAACATGATCGGCGCCGTGGTCGGCACCCAGCCCTTCGGCGGCGTCGGCCTGTCCGGCACCGGCCCGAAGGCCGGCGGCCCCAACTATCTCAAGCGCTTCGCCTCCGAGCAGGTGATCGCGGTGAACACGGCGGCGGCAGGCGGCAATGCCAGCCTGATCGCCATGGGCGAGGAGTGAGGGGAGCCGTGCCGTCCGCCGCAGTCGCGGCGAGCCCGCGGGCGGACGAGCCCGGCGCGGATTAACCAATTCCAAGGGCGGCGCTGCTATGCCGGTGTATCGGAACAGGCTCCGATGACGGATCGGCGGAGGCGGCGGTGAGCGCGGACGGCCAGGCTGCGGAGTTCGACCGGTTCGCCGCCGGCTACCAGGCCGCGGTCAACCGGTCGATCGCCTTCTCCGGCCTCAAGGTCGAGACCTTCGTCGCCGCCAAGGCGCGCTATCTCGCCGAGTTGCTCGGGCGCGAGGGCATTGCCGCCGATGCGCCGATCCTCGACATCGGCTGCGGCGTCGGCACCTACGAGGCGCTGCTGGGCGAGCGCTTCGTCCGGCTGCACGGCGTCGACGTCTCGGCCGAGTCGATCCGGCTGGCGCGGGAGAAGGCGCCGGACGCGCTGTTCTCGGCCTATGACGGCGCGCGCATCCCCTATGAGGACGCCAGCTTCGCCGCGGCCTTCGCCATCTGCGTCTGGCACCACGTGCCGGTGCCGGCCTGGACCGCCTTCGTCGCCGAGGCCCGGCGGGTGCTGAAGCCTGGCGGCATCTTCGTGGTGTTCGAGCACAATCCCTGGAACCCGCTGACACGCTGGGCGGTGGAGCGTTGCGTCTTCGACAAGGACGCGGTGCTGTTGTCGATGCCGAAAGCCAAGGGCTTCCTGCGCCGCGGTGGTTTCGAGATGGCCGATGCACGCTTCATCCTCAGCCTGCCGGCGGTGGGCGGGCTCGGCGCCCGGGCCGACCGGCTGCTCGGCTTCGCCCCGAGCGGCGCGCAATACATGGCCGCCGGCCGGCGGCCGCGATAGACCCCCGATCGTTCGATCACGCCGCTGCCCGCATCACCGTGCGACGGAGAGGGGCTCGCCGCGCCGCTCCGGGCTGAAGCGGATGATGACGACGATCGCCACCGCCACGACCCCGGCGACCAGCGCCAGGGCATGGCCGTAGCTGCTGCCGGGCGCCTCGGCCAGGCGGGCCTGGAACGGTCCGTTGTAGGAGGCGAGGAAATTGCCGGCCTGGTAGACGAAGGCCGGCAGGGTGGCGCGCACCGGTCCGGGCGACAATTCGTTGAGATGGGCCGGGATGACGCCCCAGGCGCCCTGCACTGCGATCTGCATGACGAAGGCGCCTGAGGCAAGCAGGATCGGCGTCGAGCCGAAGGCCCAGAGCGGGATCGCCGGCAATGCGATCAGGCTGGCGATGGTGACGGCGTTGACGCGCCCGATCCTCTCGGAGAGCGCGCCGAAGCTCAGGCCGCCGGCGATGGCGCCGAGATTGGCGACGATGTTGATCAAGCTCACCGTTCTCGGATCGAACTGATGCTGCTTGATGAGGAAGGTGGGATAGAGATCCTGCGTGCCGTGGCTGAAGAGGTTGAAGCACATCATCAGCACGACGCTGTAGATCACCAGGCCGCGATTGGTGGCGAGCGTCTCCCACAGGCCGGGCTTCGGGCCGTTCCTGGCGGCGAGGAAGGCCGGCGACTCCGGCACGTGCGAACGGATGAACAGCACGATCAGGGCCGGCAGCACGCTGAGCAGGAACATCGCCCGCCAGCCGATGGTGTGGTCGCCGATCGTGCGGCCGTAGAGCAGGCCATAGGCGATGGAGGCGAGCAGGAAGCCGGCGGGGTAGCCGCATTGCAGGATGCCCGAGACCATGCCGCGCGCCCGCGGCGGGATCGACTCCATGGCGAGCGACGAGCCCAGCCCCCATTCGCCGCCCATGGCGATGCCGAACAGGGCGCGCAGGACGAGGAAGACCGTCAGGTTCGGCGAGAAGGCGGCGAGGGCGCCGAGCACGGAATAGCACAGGATGTCGAGCATCAGCGCCGGCTTGCGGCCCCACCTGTCGCCGATCCGTCCGAAGATGAAGGCGCCGACGAAGCGCATGGCCAGCGTCAGGAACAGCGCGTAGGCGACCGCGGGTACGTCGGTCCCGAACTCGCGGGCGATGTCCTGGAGCAGGAAGGTCAGCAGGAAGAAGTCGAAGGCATCGAGCATCCAGCCGAGGAAGGAGGCGAGCACGGTCTTCTTCTGCGACGCGGTCAGAGGCATCGGCGTCATCTCCGGGCGGGATGCCGGAACAGGCGGGCCGGCTCCGTGGGCCTCGATATCGGGCGTGGCGGCCCGATCCCCCCAATATGGGAGCGCTGCGAGGCGGCGTGAGGCTTGGGGGAGGCACGATTGCGTGAGGAGGGGGCTGCCCGGGGGCGGGCCGCAATTCCGCCCCGAAGGCGCATCAGGATCCTCGTCGGCGGGGCTGTCCGGAGGATGCCATGCGCCTTTTGATCCTTGCCGGCACTCTTGCCGTCCTCGTGGCGCCCGTGTCGCAGGCACAGGCCGTGGGATGCCTGTCCGGGGCCGTGGCCGGCGGGGTCGCCGGGCACTATGCCGGCCACCACGCCGTGCTGGGGGCCCTGGGCGGCTGTGCCGTCGGGCATCACCTCGCCGTCGAGAGGAAGAAGCAGAGGCAGTTGCAGGCCGAGCCCGCCGCTGCGCCCGCGTCCGTTCCGCCGTCACCGGCCGCGCCGGCGACACAGGCGCACTGACCGGCCTCCGCGCCGGCCTGTCGGCTGCCCCACTGGCCATCACGTCTGCGTGACGCGCCATGCCCGGGCCATGGTTTGCGCGATCCTCGGCGGACCGTCATCGCCCGGCAGGAGGTCAGGCCTGACGCGCCGCTCCTTCTGCCCGCCCAGCCGCCGGAAGGCCCGATCATGGTTGCCCTCACAGTCAACGCGATCCCGCATCAGCTCGATATCGAGCCGGAAACGCCGCTGCTCTGGGTCCTGCGCGACGAGCTCGGCCTGACCGGTACCAAGTTCGGCTGCGGCATCGCCCAGTGCGGCGCCTGCACCGTCCATGTGAACGGCGAGGCGATCCGCTCCTGCCAGACGCAGGTCGGCGACGTGGCGGGGGCCAGCGTCACCACCATCGAGGGCCTGTCGCCGGACGGCCGGCATCCGGTGCAACTGGCCTGGCTCGCCGAGGACGTGCCGCAATGCGGCTATTGCCAGTCCGGCCAGATCATGGCGGCTGCCGCCTTTCTCCGCCAGACGCCGCGGCCGACGGACGCGGAGATCGACGCCGGCATCACCAATATCTGCCGATGCGGCACCTATCCGCGCATCCGCGCCGCCATCCATCGCGCCGCCGGAATGATGGGGACGGCGCAGCCATGACCGCGATCGAAACCGGCCCGGCCGGGCTCAGCCGGCGCACTCTCCTGGCCATCGGCTTCAGCGCTGCCGGCGGCCTGATGATCGGCGGCGCCATCCCGGCGGCGGCCGATCCCGGCGAGCCCTGGCGCGAAGGAGCCTCGGACGGGGAGATCAACGCCTGGATCCTGATCGAGCCCGACGACACCGTGATCATCCGCGTGGCGCAGTCGGAGATGGGCGAGGGCATCTTCACGGCCCTGCCGATGATCGTGGCCGAGGAACTCGGCTGCGACTGGGCCAAGGTCAGGCCCGAATATGCCTCGGCCAGCCGCAACCTGCGCGAGGCCGTCTACAAGCGCATGGGCACCGGCGGCTCGGGCGCCGTGCGGCGCTCGCGCGAGTTCCTGCAGGCGGCGGGCGCCAATGCCCGGGCGAGGCTGGTGCAGGCGGCGGCGGCCCGGTGGCGGGTCCCGCCCGAAAGCTGCACGGTCGAGAACGGCGTGGTGGTGCACCGGGCCAGCGGCCGCCGCCTCGGCTACGGCGCGCTCGCGGGCGATGCCGCAAGGATCGTCCTCGCGGCCGAGCCGGTGCTCAAGACACCCGAGCACTACACCCTGATCGGCAGGCCGATGGCCCGGCTCGATACGCCGTCGAAGCTGACCGGCGCGGCCAGGTACGGCATCGACATCCGCCTGCCCGACATGGTCTATGCCGCCGTGGTCACCTGTCCGGTGTTCGGCGGCACGGTGAAGACCTATGACGAAGCGGCGATCACCGGGCGCCGCGGCATTCTCGCCGTGGTGCCGATCGGAGGCGGCCTTGCCGTGGTGGCGGACCGGTTCTGGCGCGCCAAGGAAGCGGCGCTGGCCCTGCCGGTGACCTGGAACGAGGGGCATGCGGCCGATACCGACAGCCGGCAGTTCGACGCGGACTATGTCGCCGCGCTCGATGGCCCCTCCGTGACCGTCCGCAGGGACGGTGACGTTGCGGCTGCCCTGGCCGGCGGCCGGCGCGTCGAGGCGCTCTACCAGGTGCCGCACCTCGCCCACGCGCCGATGGAGCCGCTGAACTGCACGGCCCATGTCCGTGACGGCAGGGTCGACGTCTGGATGGGAACGCAGAACCCCGACATGGCGCTGCAGCTTGCCGCCAAGGCTGCCGGCGTGCCGCCGGCCCGCGTCGAGGTCCACAATTGCTTCCTCGGCGGCGGTTTCGGCCGGCGCGCCGTCAATGACGAGCTGGTGCAGGCGGTGACCGTGTCGAAGGCGATCGGCCGGCCGGTGAAGCTGGTCTGGACGCGCGAGGAGGACATGCGCCACGACCGCTACCGCCCGTAGGCGGCCATCCGTTTCCGCGCCGCCCTCGACGCGGACGGCCTGCCGTCGGCGATCCATGCGGGCACGGCGGTCGGCTCCATCCAGCGTTCGCTCGGTTGGGGCAAGGCGGAGACCGGCGTCGAACCCGCGGCCGTCGAGGGCCTTGCCAACATGCCCTATCGCACCGGGGCGCTGCAGGTCGATTGCGTGCTCAGGAACACCCATGTGCCGGTGATGTTCTGGCGGTCGGTCGGATCCTCCCAGAACGCCTTCGCGCTGGAGAGCTTCGTCGACGAGCTCGCCCAGGCCGCCGGCGCCGATCCCCTGCGCTATCGCCGCAGGCTGCTCGAAGGCCGGCCGGACTTCGTCGCGGTGCTCGACGCCCTGGAGCAGAACAGCGACTGGGCCACGCCGCTGCCCAAGGGCCAGGGCCGCGGCCTCGCCATCCACGAATCCTTCGGCACCATCGTCGGCCAGGTCGTCGAGCTTGCGGTCAGCCCGCAGGGCGAGGTCAAGCTGCATCGCGTCGTGGCGGCGGTCGATTGCGGCCATGTCGTCAATCCGCTCACCGTCGCCATGCAGATCGAAAGCGCGGTGATCTACGGTCTCTCCGCAGCCCTGTTCGGGGAGATCACCATCGAGAAGGGCGCCGTGGTGCAGGGCAATTTCGACGACTACAAGGTCGCGCGCCTTGCGGACACGCCGCGGATCGAGACCCGTCTCGTGCTCAGCGGCGGCAAGAAATGGGGCGGCATCGGCGAGCCCGGCACGCCGCCGATCGCGCCGGCCGTCTGCAACGCGATCTTCGCCGCTACCGGCAAGCGCATCCGCAGCCTGCCGATCAAGAACGTCGACCTCTCCAGCGGGGCGTGAGGGGGCTTCGCGGCAGGCCGGTGCGGAGGCGGGCGGTCCCCATCTGCCCGCCGCTCGATGACCTCTCCATCTCTTCTCCCCGTAGGATATCTCTCCCGACCAGGTTGCCGGGGCCGATCGACGCACCGGACGAGCTCGACAAATGGTGATGCCCGCCGTTTCGCCGCAAGGCGGCGACGCCGGCGCCTCGGCGCCCGACCGAGGCCGCGACGTGGCGAGCCATGGTTGGGGCGCGATGCCTCGTCGGTCTTGCGGACCGCGGCTGGACGGGAGATAGCGTTCTCCCCGGCGCAAGGCAGGGACGGCGATGAGGCGCTTGCTGATCTTCGGCCTGCTCGGGCCGCTCCTGGGGTTCGTGACCGCGTTCTACGGCATCGTTCCGCTGCTCGACTGGATCGCCGGTGGAGAAGGCGCGGGCGAGGCCTTCGATCCGCACCAGGTCGTGCTGCTGCCGGCCGCTTATTTTCTCGGGCTGGTCCCGGCTCTCCTGACCGGATCGTTCGACGGATGGCTGGCAAGGCGGGACACGGTGTGGCGGCCGCTATGGACGACGTTGTTTGCCTTCGCCGCCGGCTTCCTGCCTCTGGCGACCGCGATCGGCATGGGCTTCGTCGGCGGCCCGGCGCTGCTGCTCGTCGGCCTTTGCGGTGTCGTTCCCGGGTTCGTCTGCTCGCTGCTGTCGCAATGGGCCGACCCGGCGGTGCCGGCGCGGCGCGGGCCGTGACCGCGCCTTCGGCAGGCAATGCCTTCATATGACGATGGCCGGGACGAGCCCGGCCATCGGCGTTGGTTGCGAATGCGGATGGCGTGGACCGCCGTGCTCCGGCCTCAGCCCGCGAGCAGGGAGGCTTCCAGGATGTCCAGGCCTTCCTTGAGCACCTTCGGCTGGATGGTCAGCGGTGCCAGCAGGCGCACGGTCTCGCCGAACACGCCGCAGGTCAGGATCATCAGGCCGCGTTCCAGGCAGTCCGCGGCCAGGGCCTTGGCCGCCGCCGGGTCGGGCTCGTTGCCGCCATGCTGGGTGACGAGCTCGAATGCGGTCATGCCGCCGAGGCCGCGGATGTCGCCGATCGGGCGGCCGGTCTTGCGGCGCTTGATCGCCTTCAGCCGCTTGATGATGGCCTCGCCCTGCTTCAGCGACTTCTCCAGGAGGTTCTCGCTCTCGAAGGCCTCGATCACGCCGAGCGCGGCGGCGCAGGCCACCGGGTTGCCGGCATAGGTGCCGCCGAGGCCGCCGGGCTCAGGCGCGTCCATCAGCTCGGCCCGGCCGACGACGCCGGCCAGCGGGAAGCCGCCGGCCAGGCTCTTGGCCGTGGTGAGCAGGTCGGGCTCGACGCCGGAATGCTCCATGGCGAACCACTTGCCCGTGCGGCCGAACCCAGTCTGGATCTCGTCGGCGATCAGGAGGATGCCGTGCTCGTCGCACAGGGCGCGCAGGCGCTTGAGGAACTCGGCCGGCGCGACGTAGAAGCCGCCTTCGCCCTGCACCGGCTCGATCACGATCGCCGCGACGGTCTTGGGATCGACGTCGGTCTTGAACAGCCACTTCAGTGCTTCGAAGGTGTTGTCGATCGAGAAGCCCTTGTGCTCGATCGGGTAGGGCACGCGCCACACGCCCGCCGGGAAGGGCCCGAACTTGGTCTTGTAGGGCACGACCTTGCCGGTCAGCGCCATCGACAGCAGGGTGCGGCCGTGGAAGGCGCCGGTGAAGACGATGACGTCGCTGCGGCCGGTGGCGGCGCGGGCGATCTTGATGGCGTTCTCCACCGCCTCGGCGCCGGTGGTCACCAGCATGGTCTTCTTCTGCCCGGAGATCGGCGCGATCTCGTTGAGCTTCTCGGCCAGTTGCACCGCCGGTTCGTAGGGCGTCACCATCAGGCAGGTGTGGGTGAAGCGGTCGAGCTGCTCATAGACGCGCTTCATCACCTTGGGGTGGCGGTGGCCGGTGTTGAGCACGGCGATGCCGCCGCCGAAATCGATGAAGCGGCGGCCTTCCACGTCCCAGATCTCGGAGTTCTTCGCCTTGGAGGCGAACACCGGCTGGCCGGCGCTCATGCCACGCGAGAAGGCGTTGGCGCGCCGTTCGATCAGTTCGTCGGTATGCGTGCGATTGGCGCCGGGGATTTTCTTCGCGGGAGCGTTCATCGTCTGGCCTCTTGTTTCCGGGCGGCCGTGCAAGCGCCAGCCGTCGCGGCAGGGAGCTAATCGACAGAGGGGGCGCCCGTCAATGCGGGCAGGGGCTGTTGCGGGGCTTCGGGCCGTCGGGATGCCGGGCCTCGATCGCCCCGCCCGCCGCGTTTTACGCCAGCGCCTCGGAAATATTCCGGGCGGTCTGGATGACCAGCGGCGCCAGGCCTTCGAGGCGGACATCCGGCATCCGGTCGGCCGGTCCCGACACGCTCACGGCGGCAAAGACCCGTCCGGCCGCATCCCGCACCGGGGCGCCGATGCAGCGCAGCCCTTCCTGATTTTCTTCGTTGTCGATGGCAAAGCCTCGGGCGCGCGTCAGAGCAAGCTCCTCGAAAAGCCGGTCGAGATCGGTGATGGTGTTGGGCGTATAGCGCTTCAAGCCTTCCTCTTCGGCGATCCGGCGAACCAGCGCCTCGTCCTGATAAGCCAGGAACGCCTTGCCGACGCCGGTGCAATAGGTGGGCGCGGCCTCGATCGTGGTCAGCGTCGTCATGCGGGTGTTGCCCATTTCCTCGCGCTCGACGCAGACCATCTGGCTGCCGTCGAACATGTGGAAGTGAATGACCTCGCCGGTCACGAGCTGCAGCCTGGCGATGTGGGGGTGGGCCCGGCGCGGCGTGTCGAGGCTCGCCAGCACGCTGCTGCCGTAATGGAACATCTTCAGCCCGAGCCGATAGCTCTGGCGGCGGCCGTCCTGGTCGAGCATGCCGACCTCGCGCAGCGACGTGACGATCCGGTGGACGGTGGTGCGGGGCAGGCCGCTCGCCTCGGATATCTCGCCGACGGTGAGACTGGGGCGCAGGCGGCTGAAGCAGTCGAGCACGGCCGCCATCTTCCTGAGAGACTTCGCCCCGTTGTCCCGGCTGTCGCGAAGATCCTCGCCGGTGTTCTCGTCGACGGGCGAGATCGTTGAAAGGGGGGGAGTCTGCTCCATAGGCACGCTCTTGCTGGACCTCATGACCGCGACAGGATCTTTCTGACACGGGCTTCCAGGTGCCGCGCCGCCAGCTCCAGGATGAAGCATAGGACAAAATAGGACGCCGCGACGATCGTGAATACGACAAAGGGCTGGTTGGTCCTGATGACCACCTCGCGGCCAAGGCGCGTCAGCTCGCTGATGCCGACGACCGAAACCAGGGAGGTGTCCTTGATCATCAGGATGGACTGGCCGAGCAGCGAGGGAATGACCGCCATCAGCGTCTGCGGGAGCACGACGTCCCTCAGCCGTTGCCAAAGGGTGAACCCCAGGGCGATCGCCGCTTCGTTCTGTCCCTTGTCGAAGCCGAGCAGGCCGCCGCGTATGATCTCGGTCATGTAGGCGCCGTGCGACAGCGACAACGCCAGAACGGCGGTGGAGACCGGTCCGATGTCGATGCCATAGTGGGGCAAGCCATAATAGACCAGGAAAATGAACATCAGGAACGGCACGCTGCGGAACACGTAGACGTAGACCGCGGAAGCGACGCGCAAGCTCCGGTGGCGGGACGTGCCCAGCAATCCCCCGATGATTCCGAGCAGGAGCGCGGGAAGGAAGGCCGAAACCGTCAGGAGGATGACGATCGGCATGCCCGAGAGGATCAGGGAACCGGCATCATAGGCGAGAGACAGCAGGTCCATCGTCACACCCTGCGATAGCGCGAGAAGCCGGCGCGCCGTTCGTACTGGTCGACGAGCGCGTTGAGCGTGGCGCAGACCCCGATATACATGAGGCAGCTCACGAGATAGGCCTCGAGGAACTGGTAGGTCTCGTTGCCGACATCGTCGGCCGCCTTGGTGATTTCGAGCACCGCGATCGTGTAGAGCAGCGACGTGTCCTTGATCAGCTGAACGAACTGGCCGGTGATCGCGGGCAGCACCGTGGGGGCGGCCTGCGGCAGCAGGACACGCGCCAGGAGAATGCGGCGGTTGAGTCCCAGAGCCATTCCGGCTTCCGACTGGCCGCCCGGTATCGCGGCAAGGCCGCCACGCACGATTTCGGCGATGTAGGCACCGGAATTGAAGGTCAGCGCGACCACGCCCGTGGCGAAGGCGGACAATGTGATGTCGAGCGCGGGCAGGCCGAAATAGATGAAATAGACCTGGACCAGCATCGGCGTGTTGCGGACGATCGAAACGTAGACCGCGACGAGCCGGCCGGCGACGCCGCGCGAGGAAAAGCGCACGACGCCGGCGGCGATGCCCACGAAAAGCGAAAGCAGCAGGCCGAATGCGGCCGCCGTCAACGCATTCCCGAGCCCGCTCAGATAGATGCCGCGATATTGCCAGAACAGATCCCAGGCGGTCGATATCATGGCGGCGCTCAGGGACGGAGGATCTGGTCGAGGAAGAGACGGGTGCGCATTTCGCGCGGCGATGCGAAGAATGTCCCGGGCGGCGCGCGTTCGACCACTCTGCCTTCCTCCATGAACACCATTTCGTCCGCAATCTCGCGCGCAAAGCCCATCTCGTGGGTGACCACGATCATGGTCATGCCGCTCGCGGCGAGGCCGCGCATGACCTGAAGCACCTCGCCGACCATCTCCGGGTCGAGCGCCGACGTCGGCTCGTCGAAGAGCATCAGCTCCGGATCCATCGCAAGCGCGCGGCAGATGGCGACGCGCTGTTGCTGGCCGCCGGACAGCTTCGCCGGATAGGCCCCGGCCTTGTCGGCGAGCCCGACGCGCTCGAGCAGGGCGCGGCTGCGTTCGGCGGCCTGGGCCCGGCTGCGGCCCAGCACCCGGCGCTGCGGCAGGGTGACGTTGTCCAGCACCGTGAGGTGCTGGAACAGGTTGAAACGCTGAAAGACCATGCCGACCCGCCGATAGAGGATTTTTGCGGGAAGCTTTGCCAGGTCGTTGCCGTCCAGCGCGATGGAACCGCTGGTCAGCGGCCCTGCGAGGCGATTGATGCTGCGGATCAGCGTGCTCTTGCCGGAGCCCGACGGCCCGCAGACGACCACCGTCTCTCCCCGGTCGAACTGCAGCGAGACGTCGCGCAGGGCGTGATAGGAGCCGAAGTGAAGGTTCAGGTTCTGCGCTTTGAAGAAGGGCATGGGGCTCACCGTCGATCCGGCGTGCCGGGCACCGCGCTGCGGCGCCCGGCACGTTGGTTTACTGGAGAGTCGCGCGCGACCCGCTGCCGCTTTCGGGGACGTAGGCTCGGATGCCGAGCTGCTCGACGAGTTTCTTGCGTTCCTCCGAGACGCCGTCATTCTTTTCGAGGAAGTCCTTCTTCCAGCTTTCGCCATCCACCCAATAGGCGCGCAGGGCTTCGAGCTGGCCGTTCTTCTTGATCTCGGCGAGGAAGGCATCGAGATAGTCCCGGGTGGCGGTATCCTTCGGCCGCACGGCAAAGGCCCAGTTGTCCTGGCTGATCAGCTCGCGCGGCTTTTGCAGGGACACGAAGCCATACTCCTTGTGAACGACGCCGAGGACCGCCAGGTCGTTCAACGCAGCATCGACGCGGTTCGTCTTCAGCGCCTGGTAGGTATCGGTGTCGTTGGGATAGCTCTGGATCTCGGCGTTGCCGAAGAATTGTTTGGCGATGTCGACGGCGCTGGTGCCGGCCTTCACGGCGATACGCTTTCCCGCCTTGTCGAGATCCTCCCATGAGCCGTCGCCATCCTGGGGCCGCACGATGGTGACGACGCCCGTCTGATACCAGTTCTCCTTCGTGAAGAGGATTTGTTCGGCGCGTTTCGGCGTCACCGTCATGCTCGTGGCCAGGATGTCGGACTTGCGGGTGAGCAAGCCGGGGATGAGGCCGGCCCATTCGACGTTTCTCAATTCGAGGTCGGCATCGAGCCTGGCCGCGATCATCCGGTCGAGGTCGATCGAGAAGCCGGCCGGGTTGCCGGCCGCGTCACGAAACTGCCAGGGCGCCGCCGACAGGTCGTTCATGATGACGATCTTCTTTTCGCTGCGAACCTTGTCGAGCGCGCTGCCGCCCTGTGCCTGCGCCGTCGAGCTGGCGACGGCCAGACCCAGCGCCAGGGCGGCCAGTTTCTTGAAATGCATGACGAGCTCCTCCAGTTGGTCGCATAATCCGAATTGCGGAATTTATATCATTGCATAATGGATTTTGTCCAAAAATCGGAAAAATGCAAGTCAATGCTTGACGTATCGGGATAAAATGGGATGTAAATGATATAGCGATATATATATTCCGCAATTCGGATTATAGAAATTCGCCAGAGATCAGCCCTTGGAGACAGCGATGTCCGCAGCACCCGTCCATCATGAAAAGCTCACGGGCATCATTCCGCCCATCACCATGCCTTTCGACGCGGAAGGCGATCTCGTCGTCGGGGCAATCGCCGAGCAGGTCGACTTCATGATCGAGCAGGGCGTCGACGGTATGGTCGCGGGCGGCTCCACGGGCGAGGGGCATACTCTCAACGACGCCGATTTCACCGCCTCCATGACGGCGGTTCACGACGCGATCGACGGCCGCGTGCCGTTCCTTGCCGGCCTGATCATCAATAGCACGCGCAGCGCGATCGAACGCGCGCGGATGCTCAAGGGGCTGAACATCGCGGCCATGCAGGTCACGCCCGTGCATTACCTGTTCAAGCCGAGCGAGGAGGCGACCGTCCAGCATTTCCACACGATCTGGGAGGAGACCGGCATTCCGATCATCATCTACAATGTCGTGCCGTGGAACTATCTGAGCCAGGATCTGATGCTGCGCATCATGGACGAGGTACCGGGGGTCGTCGGCATGAAGCAGAGCGCGGGCGACCTCAAGCTCGTTTCCGACCTGCTGCACAGGCTGAAGCCCGAGAACGTCGTGCTCACCGGCACGGATGCGCTGCTCTACCCGGCTTTCGCTCTCGGGGTCCATGGCGCGATCAGCGCGCTGACCTCCGCCGTTCCGGGAGTCACCGCGAGACTGTGGAATCTGGTCAAGTCAGGCGACCACAAGGGCGCACTCGCCCTTCACTACCAGCTCGCGGACCTCTGGGATGCCATGCCGCACGACAATCTGCCCGCCTGCGTCAAATACTGCCAGCATCGGCAGGGCCTTGCCCTGCACCAGCCGCGCGCGCCGATGGCGCCCGTCGACGCGGTGCAGAAGAAGCGCATGGACGCGGCGTTGGAGCCCCTGCTGGCCAGGTGACCGTTCATGCGGCGGAGAGCCGGGCCGGCTGTCCGCCGTACCGTCCTGACCGACACCGGACCGGAGAGAGCAAGCATGGATTGGCGCGCGCCCGAATGGCCCGTTGCCGGCAGCCCCGAGAGAATCAGCGGCATCGAACTCAACCAGATCTGCGATATCGCCGATCTCGCGCGGGACGATCCGTCCGTCATCAAGCTCTGGATCGGCGAGGGCGATCTGCCGACGCCGGATTTCATCCGCGACGCCGCCGTCGCGTCCCTGGCGGCCGGCCAGACGCGCTACACCTATGCGCTCGGCGTGCCGGCGCTGCGCGAGGCGCTCGATCGCTATCACCGGCGGCACTGGGCGGTCGATGTCGGGGCCGAGCGTTTCAGCGTGACGACCGGCGGCGTGCAAGCCATCATGCAGGCGTTCCAGGCCGTCCTGCGTCCGGGGGACGAAGTGATCGTGCCGGTTCCGGCCTGGCCGAACCTGATCGAAATCGTGCGCATTCTCGGCGGCAAGGTCGTGCCGGTGCGGTACAGGTCGGCCGAGGACGGCGGCTTCCGGCTCGACCTCGACGAGCTTTTCGCCGCCGTCACGCCGAAGACCCGCGTGATCGCCATCAATTCGCCCTCCAATCCGACCGGCTGGATCATGCCGCGCGAACATATGGCGGCAGTGCTCGATTTCGCGCGATCCCGCGGCATCTGGATCGTCTCGGACGAGGTCTATTGTCATTT
Source organism: Labrys sp. Lb11 (assembly GCF_057554225.1). Lineage (NCBI taxonomy): Bacteria > Pseudomonadati > Pseudomonadota > Alphaproteobacteria > Hyphomicrobiales > Xanthobacteraceae > Labrys > Labrys sp. Lb11. The sequence goes on along the minus strand of NZ_BAAJOT010000003.1, from coordinate 678,811 downwards.
CACCTATGACGGATCCGTCGCGCCCTCCTTTCTCGAACTGGCCGGGCCGACAGACCGGCTCATCGTGACCAACACGTTCTCCAAGAACTGGTGCATGACGGGCTGGCGGATCGGCTGGCTCGTCTATCCCCGGGGGATGAGCACGATCTTCGACAATCTCAGCCAGTACAACACCACCAGCGTCGCGACCTTCATCCAGCACGCAGCGGTGGCCGCGCTGGACCGCGGCGACGACTTCATCAAGTCGCTCGTCGCGCGCTCGGCGCGCGGCCGCGAGATCATCTGCTCGGCGCTCGACAGCCTGCCGAATGTGCGGGTGTTCTGGCCGGACGGCACCTTCTACTTCTTCTTCTCCGTGCACGGCATGAACAGCGGCTACCATATGGCGCGCCGGATCCTGCGCGAGGCGAGCGTGGGCGTGGCGCCGGGCTCGGCCTTCGGCTGGGGCGGCGAGGCCTATCTGCGGGTCTGCTTCGCCGTCGATCCGGCGCTGATCCAGGACGGCGCCGACCGCCTCGTTGCCTTTTTCCGCAAGGACGCCGCGCAGTGATCGCCGTGGCCTCGTCGGCGAGAGGCCGGAGGGATCGACGAGCCGACTCCCGGCTTGGCCGGTGCCGACGAAGCTGCTAACCCTGCGCAGGGCAGCCCCGCAGCGATGCCGGGCCGCCACGGCCGAAGAAGCCCGCGGCATCACCGCAGCAAGGGCTCGCGGCCGGGCGATGCAGGGGGAGCGATGCGGCAGGGATGCACGGGCTTGCTCAGACACGGTCGCGGCCGGCGGCCGGGGCAGGGCGCATGAATGCGCTGCTCGCCTTCAGCCGGGGCGTGGACCGCATCAGCCGGGGATTCGGCGTCGTCTGCGACTGGCTGGTGCTGCTGGCGGTGCTGATCAGCGCCGGCAACGCCACCCTGCGCTACATGTTCAACATCTCCTCGAACGCCTACATGGAAATCCAGTGGCAGATGTTCGGCGCGATCGTCCTGCTCGGCGCGTCCTGGACATTGCGGCAGAACGAGCATGTGCGTGTCGACGTGATCTACTCGACGCTGTCGCCGCGCGGGCGCCTCATCGTCGACATCGCCGGCATCTGCCTGTTCCTGCTGCCCTCCACCATCACCCTGGCCCTCCTGTCCTGGCCCTATTTCCTCACCTCCTACGGCCTCGGCGAGATGTCGAGCAGCCCCGGCGGCCTGCCGTACTGGCCGATCAAGTTCGTGCTGCCCTTCGGATTCGCGCTCTTGTCGCTGCAGGCGGTGTCTGAGCTGATCAAGCGGGTCGCGGCGCTGGTCGGCAGGGTCGATTTCGACACCAGCTACGAAAAGCTGGAGCAATGACGGGGTTGCATCCGCCGCGCGTGCCGGCCGCGGCCGGGACATCTCCAACAGGGCACGAGGCCGCGCATGTTTGAATACGGCCCGATGCCGCCGCTGATGTTCGGCAGCATGATCCTGTTCCTGCTGATCGGCTTTCCCGTCGCCTTCTCGCTGGCCGCGGTCGGCTTCACCTTCGGGCTGATCGGCATCTGGACCGGACATTTCTCCGAGGCCTTCCTGAACGGCCTGCCGCTGCGCGTCTTCGGCATCATCGGCACCGAAGCGCTGCTCGCCATCCCGTTCTTCACCTTCATGGGGGCGCTGCTGGAGCGCTGCGGCCTGGCGGAGGATCTGCTCGAGGGCACGGGCAAGCTCTTCGGCAAGATCCCCGGGGGCCTCGCCTATGCCGTCATCCTGGTCGGCGCGATCCTGGGCGCGATCACCGGCACGGTCGCCGCCTCGGTGATCGCCATGGGCGTGATCTCGCTGCCGCTGATGCAGCGCTATGGCTACAACACGCGCCTGGCCACCGGCGTCATCGCCGCGTCCGGAACGATCACGCAGCTCATCCCGCCCTCGCTCGTGCTGATCCTGCTCGCCGACCAGCTCGGCACGCCGGTCGGCGCGATGTATCTGGGGGCGATCGGCCCCTCGATCCTGCAGGTGCTGATCTTCCTGCTGTTCATCGTCGCGGTGTCGATCGTCAAGCCGGGCCATGTGCCGCCGCTGCCGCCGGAGGCGCGGACGGAGCGGGGATGGGAGCTGGTCCGGCGCGTGCTGTGGGGCATGATCCCGTCGATCGCGCTGATCTTCCTGGTGCTCGGCACGATCTTCATGGGCTGGGCTTCGCCGACCGAGGCGGGCGCCATGGGCGCCGTCGGCGCGGCGCTGCTGGCCGCGCTGCATCGCCGCCTGACCTGGCCGCTGGTGCGCCAGGCCATGGCCTCGACCATGCGGCTGACCTCGATGGTGGTGTTCATCCTGATCGGCTCGACCGTCTTCACCCTGGTGTTCCAGGGCATGGACGGCTCGTCCTGGATCCAGCACCTGCTGTCGCACATTCCCGGCGGGATCATCGGCTTCCTGGTCTTCGTCAACATCTTCATCTTCTTCCTGGCGTTCTTCCTCGACTTCTTCGAGATCGCCTTCATCGTCATCCCGCTGCTCGGGCCGGTGGCGCAGGCCATGGGCATCGACCTGATCTGGTTCGGGGTGCTGCTGTGCGTGAACATGCAGACCTCGTTCATGCATCCGCCCTTCGGCTTCGCCCTGTTCTACCTGCGCGGCATCGCGCCGAAATCGGTGAAGAGCTCGGACATCTATTGGGGGGCGCTGCCCTGGGTGGCGATGCAGCTCATCCTGGTGGCGATCGTGATCTTCTGGCCGGAGACCGTGACCTATTTCCTCACGCAGGAAGCCAAGGTCGACCTCGACACCATCAAGATCGACGTGCCGACGCCGGATACGGGCGGCGACAACCCCTTCGGCGGCCCGCCGGCCGACAATCCGTTCGGCGGCGGAGCGGAGCCCGCGGCGCCCGATTTTGGGGCGCCGGCCAAGCCGTAGCAGGGTAGGCTCCGGAAGAGGCGCAAAGGGCCTTCTCCGCCTCAGCAATCTCGGGTGTTCCCGAGGTTGGCATGCAGGAGCGCCAGCCGGGACCATCCGACCTGCGGGGAGAGGGGTTTGGCGCGCCCTGTCCTGGCTTGCCTGTGACGACCGGAGCGGCGCCGCTCTCACCGCCGCGCAAAAAAGAGGGGCGGCGACCGCAGTCGCCGCCCCCAGTGGAGGTCGTCCCTTGCCAGGCTCAGCCGCCGGCGGCCTGCTTGGCGAAGCCGAAGGAGTCGAAAGTGTACTCGGCGACGCGGAACCATTGGAAGCTCTCGTCGCGGAATTTCTTCCAGGGCTCGTAGATGGTCTTGAAATTGGCGTTCTTCGCCGAGATCTCGCCATAGAGCTCGAAGGTCGCCTTGTAGGCGGCGTCGAGGATCTCGCGCGGGAAGGGGCGCAGCTGCACGCCCTTGGCGACGAGGCTGCGGATCGCCGTGTTGTTCTTGACGTCGTACTTGGCCATCATCACTTCGTTGGCCGCGTGGCAGCCGGCCCGGATCGCCGCCTGGTAGCGCGGCGGCAGGGCGTCGAACTTGTCCTTGGCCACGAAGAGGTGGATCGAGGGACCGCCCTCCCAGAAGCCGGGATAGTAATAGTACTTGGCGACCTGGTAGAAGCCGAGCTTCTCGTCGTCATAGGGGCCGACCCATTCGGCCGCGTCCACCGTGCCCTTCTCCAGGGCCGGATAGATCTCGTTGCCCGGGATCTGCTGCGGCACGATGCCGAGCTTGGCCATGACCGTGCCGCCGAGGCCGGCGATGCGCATCTTGACGCCGCTGAGGTCGGCGATGCCCTTGATCTCCTTGCGGAACCAGCCGCCCATCTGCACCCCGGTGTTGCCGGCGACGAAGGAGACGATGCCGTACTTCTCGTAGAAGGCGTCGAGCAGCGCCTGGCCGCCGCCCTCGTAGATCCAGGCGTTCTGCATGCGGGCATTGAGCCCGAAGGGCACGGCCGTGCCGAAGGCGAAGGTCGGGTCCTTGCCGACGAAGTAGTAGGAGCAGGTGTGGCAGGCTTCGACCGTGCCGTTCTGCACCGCGTCGAGCGCCTCCGAGCCCTTGACGATCTCGCCGGCCGGGGCGACGTGCAGCTGGAACTTGCCGTCGGTCAGGTCCGACACCGTCTTCTGCAGCGTCTCCGCTCCGCCGAAGATGGTGTCGAGCGATCGGGGGAAGCTGGAGGTGACGCGCCATTTGACCTCGGGCGCTTCCTGCGCGATCGCCGGCGCGGCCAGCGCCACGGCGCCCGCGCCGGCCACGCCGGCGGTCTTGATGAACGAACGGCGGTCCATGCTCTTCCCTCCTGATGCGATGCGGCCGCTGTCCGGCCTGCTGGTCTTGAGGACGCCAGCCGACGCCATGGAAGGCACGCTGTCAACCAGCTTTTGGTCGGGGCCCGCCGCGGCGGGCCGAGTCATCTCTCGTTAACCCGCGCCCGGCAAAATGCGGTGATGATGAGAGTTCCAGTTGCGTATACGCGCGTTGTCGTCGCGGCGGCGGCCGCAGCTGCCCTGGCCGGTTGCGCCACGGTCGGCTACAGGAAGGCGGAAACGGACGAGCGCCAATGCCTCGCCCGCGCCATGTTCTTCGAATCCAACCGATCCAGCGACCAGGGCATGCTCGCGGTCGGCACGGTGGTGATGAACCGGCGCGAGTCCGGCCGCTACCCCGGCTCGATCTGCGGCGTGGTCGGCCAGCCGCGCCAGTTCGCATCGGGGGCGCTGACCAATTCCTTCAGCGGAGCGGGCAAGCAGCGGGCGCTGCGCGTCGCCGACGCGGTGCTGGCCGGCAAGCGCGCGCCGGGCCTGGACGGCGTCTATCACTTCCACACCGCCGGCTACAAATTCCCCTATGCCAACATGTATTACGTGATGGTGGCGGGCGGGAACGCCTTCTACCAGAAGCGAAGCGGCCAGCTTGCCCAGAACCGGCCGCCGCCCTCGGTCGAGAGCCAGATGGCCGCGAGCCAGATGGCTGCGGCGGAGCCGGTGACCATGCCCCGGTCCATGGTGGACCGGCCGCGCCCGGTCCCGCCTGCGCCGCCCCTGCCGCCGCCGGAGCAGCCGCGGGTCCCGCTCGCCGCGCAGCCGCTGCCGCCGGTCCGCAGCCTCGACGACGCAGCGCCGGGCGACCTCGCCCAGATGCCGCAGGCGCCGGAGGAGCCGCAGCCGCTCTACCAGTCGATCTACTGAGCGGCGCCCGCCTCGCCGCCGCAGGCCGGCTTGCCGGGATCGGCTCGCGGCGCGGCGCCGGCGTTGGACCGACGGAGCCCGGTGCACAGGGTCTTGCCGCGGCGATCCAGATGTCGCTTGACTCGTACTTGGCGTCGCCCATATAGCATACGCATCGATTCTCGGCCGAATGGCTTGGCCCCGTGCGCCCTCCACCTGCGCGCAAGCTAATGACCTCCCTCCCAAAATCGAACAGGTACCGCATTTGCGATGATGTAAGTGCGGCGTTATCGGCAATCATACAGGGTTCGTCATGAGCACGGGCATCGTCAAGTGGTATAACGCCCAGAAGGGCTATGGCTTCATTCAGCCGGACGACGGCAGCAAGGACGTGTTCGTTCACGTCAGCGCTCTCGAGCGGGCCGGCATGCGCGACCTGCGCGAGGGCCAGAAGATCAGCTTCGAACTGGTCCAGGACCGTCGGTCCGGCAAGATGTCGGCGGACGACCTCAAGACCCTCTGAACGGGCGCGGTTTCGCGCCGCGGCGACTACGGATGTACTGGAGCAAAGCGCGTTTCGGTGGAAACGCGCTTTGCTCCAGCTCCTTGTTTCGACGCGTCTTTGCGACTTGACGCGAGTCCGTCAAATCGCAAAGCGCTCTGGCGCCGCGCGGGACCCGGTCCCGTCGTCGGATCGTTCGAGCATGGTGAAGGGTCGGGGCATGTCCCGGCCCTTTTTCATGTGCGCCCGGCATGGGCGCACTCTTGCGGGCGCAAGTCCCGCCGTGAGCTGGTCACGGCGAGCGAAGTGAAGCGCAACTGCGTGAGGGCGACCGAGCGTGGAGAGAAAGCCTGGATCGAAGCTGCGGGCCGATGGCCAAGAACCGGATAGAGGCGACGCCGCCTCACGCGGGCAGGGGATATCCCGCCGCCTTGGCCTCGCGGTCCCAGTCCAGGGTCGTGGCGAAGTCGGCCGGCCCGACCGGAGAAAAGCCGGCGAGGCACAGCGCCTCGCCCAGGGGCGGGAACCAGGGCTGGGCGCTCGCCGCCGCGAAGGCCGCCCGCATCCGCGCCACCTCGCCGGCCGGCACGCCCGGCGCGGCGACGAAGGCCGGGATCGGCGCCAGATCCGTCGAGGCGAGGATGCGGATGCCGGCAGTCAGCTCCGGCCGGTATTTCTCGATCAGCAGCCGCCAATAGCCGTCGAGCGGGCCGATGTCGATGTCGCCCGCCAGCACCGCGTCGAGGATGCGCCGGGCCGTGACGAGATGGCCGCGGACCTCGCCGTAGAGCGCCGGGCGTTCCGGCGTGCGATAGGCGAGGAGATGGTGGCGCAAGGCGTTGAAGCCGGAATGGGAATGCTCCACCGTCCAGCCGAGCCGGCCGCCGAACGTGTCCTCCAGCCGGCGCCAGGGGCTGTCCTTGCGGACGATCAGGTCGGAGCGATAGAGTGCCCGCCCGCCGGCCCAGCCGGCGGCGGGGACGGGCGCGGCGATCGGCGTCACCTCCGACAGCCCGAGGGCGATGGGATAGCCGCACATGAAGACGCAGCCGAGATCCCGCCGCTCCCAGAGCACCTCCATCGGCTGCGGCGCGGGGTAGGGCACGTAGTCGTAGGCGACCTCGGCCATGGCGAAGACCCGGGCGAGCATGTCCTGCCAGGCAGCCTCGGCTTCCGGCACGACCGCATACATCCGGGCATTGGCGATGAAGCCCACGGATGCGGGGCTCACAGGCCGCCCGGCTGGATCGCCAGGCCGGTGCCGATCATCGAGTCGCGGGTGACGAGCTGGGCCAGCGCCATCTCGCTCCAGCCCCTGGTGCCGTCCGGGCGGCGGGGGATGACGAGGTAGCGCAGCTCGGCCGTCGAGTCCCAGACGCGGATCTCGGTGTCGGCCGGCAGCGTCACGCCGAATTCCTCGAGCACGCCGCGCGGGTCGATCACCGCGCGCGAGCGGTAGGGCGCCGACTTGTACCAGACCGGCGGCAGGCCGAGCACGGACCAGGGGTAGCAGGAGCACAGGGTGCAGACGACCATGTTGTGCACGCCGGCCTCGTTCTCGACCGCGCGCATATGCTCGCCCTGCCGGCCGGAATAGCCGAGCGAGGCGATGGCGGCGGTGGCGTCCTCGAGGAGCCAGGCCTTGAACTCGGGGTCGACCCAGGCATGGGCCACCACGTGGGCGCCGTTGCGCGGGCCGACCTTGGTCTCGTAGGTGTCGATATAGACGTCGAGCGCGGCCGGATCGACATAGCCCTTGGCCACCAGCAGCGCCTCCAGCGCCTTGACGCGCTCGGCCATCGGCGATGGCGGCGCGCCGTGATGATGGTCGTCGTGGTCGTGGTGGTGAGGATCGTGCTGGCTCATGCCTGAGCTTTGCAGAGTTTCGCCATCCCGGCAATCGTGTCGTCACGCGCCCTTGCCGGCTTGCGGCGCGATCGTTAGATCACAGGCCGACCTTTCGCCAACCGGACAGATCCATGCGGGCCATCCTCGACATCGTTCTCCTCGTCATCGATCTCTACCAGTATGTCCTGATCGCGGCGGCGGTCATGTCGTGGTTGATCGCCTTCAACGTCGTCAACCTGCGCAACCAGTTCGTCTCGACGGTGTACGACCTGCTCTATCGCCTGACCGAGCCGCTGCTGGCGCCGATCCGGCGCCGGCTGCCGCCCTTCGGCGGGCTCGACCTGTCGTTTATCGTGCTGTTCCTGCTGGTGATCCTGGTGCAGCGCATGATCATCTACTACGTCTACCCCAACGTGTTCTGAGCCTTGGCGGGCGAGCCGGCCTGGCGCCCGACGGCCGAGGGCCTGGCGCTGACCGTGCGGCTGACGCCGCGCGGCGGGCGCGATGCGGTCGACGGCCTGGAGGTGCTGTCGGACGGGCGGGCGGTGCTTGCCGCCCGCGTCCGCGCCGCGCCGACCGAGGGCGAGGCGAACGCGGCGCTGATCGCGCTGCTGGCCAAGGCGCTCAAGCTGCCGAAATCGCGCCTGTCGCTCGCTGCCGGCGCCACCAGCCGGGTGAAGGTGCTGGCGATCGAAGGCGACGGCGCCGCGCTGATCGAGGCGCTGCGGCGGCTGACAGAGCGCGGCTAGAGCAAAGCGCGTTTTGGTGGAAACGTGCGTTGCTCTAACCCCTTGTTTCGACGCGTCTTTGCGACTTGACGCGATTCCGTCAAATCGCAAAACGCTTTAGGCGCCGGTTGGGGATAAGGGGTTCCGGTATCGATTGGCCGCGACTTTTCAGCTCATCATGGCCGGGTTTGACTCGGCCATGATGAGCGAAATCGAACTCGATTTCGCTGCGAACGCGACGGCGGCGGGTCCGGCGCACCCTTGGCAGGTGCCCCTTTTCTGCGCCAACGATGGTCGCGTGGATGGCCGGATCAAGTCCGGCCATGACGGCTGAGAGGGCATCGCCCTTTCCGGCAGCGACGTGGTCCGTCTCTATCTTAGCGCCTATGGGATCAGGTCCGGCCATGACGGCCCGGTTGGTGCCGTCTTCCGACATGACGCCTCAGGACGCACCGTCACGGCCCGGGCGCGAGGCTCCTCTGGGCTGCGACGAAGGCCGAAAACCCCTTCAGGAACTGGCGCAGCTGCTCCTCGACCTTGGCGTCGTGGAGGAGGCCGGCGTCGTCGAACACGGTGCGGGCGCGCGAGACCAGGAGGCGGCCGTCGAGCCAGGGGCGCGTCGCCAGGGTGCGCAGCACCGACAGCCAGGCGTTCTGGCTGAGGATGGTGCCGAAGCCGCCGGGCGAGGCGCCGATCATGGCGACGGGGCGGCCGTGGAACACGTCGGGCACGCCCGGCGTCGGGCTGGACAGCCAGTCGACGGCGTTCTTGAACACGCCCGGCATCGAGTTGTTGTATTCGGGCGTGACCAGGAGCAGGCCGTCGGCGGCCAGGATCGCCCGCTTCAGCCGCAGCACCGCCTCCGGCGTGCCCTCGGCACGCTCGACGTCGGCGTCGTAGAGCGGGATGCCGTGGATGGTATGGGCTTCGAGCGTGGCGCCCTCCGGCATCAGCAGGGTGGCGGCGCGCAGCAGCGCCGTGTTGAAGGAGCCCTTGCGCAGGCTTCCCGAAATGCCGACCAGTCTGGTCATGCCGGTTTCTCCTGTCGTGGCCGCACCAGCCCCTCCTGCGCCACCGATGCGATCAGCCTGCCGTTCTGCCAGATCTGGCCGCGGGCAAAGCCGCGTGCCCCGCCGGTGAACGGACTCTCCTGGGCGTAGAGCAGCCACTCGTCCATCTTGAACGGAGCATGGAACCACAGCGCATGGTCGATCGAGGCGGCCTGCACGTCGGGGTCGAACACGCTCTTGCCGTGGGCCACCAGCGTGGTGTCGAGCAGCGTCATGTCCGAGGCATAGGCCAGCACCGCCTCGTGCACGGTCGGGTCCGGCGGCAGCGGCCCGGCGGCACGGATCCAGATGTACTGGCGCGCCTCCTGCGGGATGCGCGCGACATAGCGCGTGAGGTCGACCGGGCGCAGCTCGATCGGCCGCTCGCGCTCCCAGTAGTCGCGGATGTTCTTGGGCAGCAGATCCATGAAGCGCTGGCGCAGATCGGCGTCGCTCGGCAACTGGTCCGGCCGCGGCACCTCCGGCATGGCCGGCTGGTGCGCCCAGCCGTCCTCGTGGCGCTGGTAGGAGCAGGACAGGGCGAAGATCGCCTCGCCGTGCTGCACGCCGACGACGCGGCGCGTGGCGAAGCTCTTGCCGTCGCGGATGCGGTCGACCTGGTAGATGATCGGCACGGACGGGTCGCCCGGCCGCATGAAATAGCCGTGCAGCGAATGCACGCGCCGGGTGTCGTCGACCGTGCGGGTGGCGGCGACCAGCGCCTGGCTGATGACGAGGCCGCCGAACACGCGCTGCCAGCCCACCTGCGGGCTGGTGCCGCGGTAGAGGTTGCGCTCGAGCGGCTCGAGGTCGAGGATCGAGAGGAGGTTGGCGACAGGGTCCGACATGGGCGCTCCGTTGGGCCCCGCGAATGCAGACGCGCGGCGCGCGGAAGTCAAGCCGTGCCGAAGTCGCCGTTGCATCGAGAGCCGGTCCCGCCGGGCGTTCGATGCCGTCTTCGGCGACGATCAGTCCCGCCTGGGCAAGGATCGAGGCGGCAGAAGCCCGCCGCCGCTACCTGATCTCCTTCTCGATGAAGCCGAGCGTGTTGGCGTTTTCGACCAGCGTTCGCACCTTTGCGCGATCAAGACCCGCTGGAACCTCTGCCACGATCTCCAGCTTGAGCTCGACCTCGCTGCCCGGCAGCGTCGTGAGCTGCTCGACGATCGCCTCGACAATCTGATGGATGTCCCTCGCCGGTCGCTCCGGCGAGATCATCACCGTGCCGGTGAATCGGGTCGGCTTCCTTTCCGCCGGAGGCGTGGCGGGGCCCCCACCCGTGGGAGGCCCGCCGGGTGCTGGCGCATCCTCGTCAAATCCTGTTCCGCTGCCGGTCGGCCGCGGCTGTACCGGCTTCGGACGGTGTGCCTCGGCCACATCGGGCCTCACGATGACGCTGTCGCTGTCGATGACGATCGCCGCGCTCCCCGCTTGCTCGATCGCCAGCCCCAGATAGGTGTTCGACTTCTCGTCCCATCGCTCGGCATAGGCGAACGGGCCGGGCAGCATGCTGCTCACGGCCGCCTGCACGGCCTTGATGAGAACGTCCTGATTCTTCAGGCGCGGCAGGTAGACATAGCGGTTGAGGTACGCCCGCAGGTCCTTCAGCGACAGATGCGGCTTGCCGTTCCAGATGTATTTCTGAAGGTCCCGATCCAGGCGCGTCGGTCCGAGCTCCGTGAGCAGCCCTTCCTCGGCCAGGAGCTTCTTGCTGGCCCGCGCCAGCAGCCCATCCTGCGCCGGGATCCTGCCCGACACCCATTCGACGTCGGCCTGGGCGCTCTCCTGCGCCGGGTAGTGCAGGTAGCACCAAGCCTCCTTCATGCGCGTCTTCATCGTCTCGTTCGCCTCGGCCAGTTTGGCCTTGGCGAGCGCGCTGTCGCTCTGGGTCAGGTTGAGCCGTTCCGTGTCCCGGACGATATCCCCCCAGGCCAGGGCGGCCCGCACGGCGTCCTTCAGATTGTCGAGCTGGCGCGCGTCTGCGGCGATGAACACCAGCATGTTGCGGTAGACGCGCGGCGTGCTGCCGCGCTGCATCAGGATGTCCTTGGCCTCGACCAGCGCCTCGGACCCCTCGCGGCCATTGTGCGGATGCGCGACGCCCAGCACGACAGCACGCACGCCTCCGGCTTCATCCGGCACCTCGGCCGACGACGCAGGCGCGACCTGCACGGCGTCGAAATGCCCGCGATCCGCCAGGCCGTTCACATACTTGCCCAACTCGCCGTCGACCGTCATCAGGACGAGCGCGGTTTCGATCTGCGCCGCCTTGTCCGCCGCGATACGGTTGAGGCTCGCCGACATCGAGTACCAATGGCGGCCGAGATCGGCGTGCATGAACTTGGCCTGGTTGGTCAGCCGCCGGAGCGCATCGCCGAAGATCGACGGGCGTTCGCCGGGCTGCACGACGCCGAGATTGATCTGCTTGTCGTCGAGGCCGGTGTTCTGCTGCTGGTGCGTCGGCGCCGTGCCCATGAAGATCGCACGGGCGACCCGCCGGGTCGCCGAGTAGCGGTTCAGGTTGGGAGCCGACTGGTCGATCCTGTACGGCGTGGACGCCGTGCCGTCGACGTCGCCGGCGATGATCGACTGCCAGGTCACGTCGAGATAGTGCAGCAGTTCCGGCTCCACCCGCGGCGAGCTGACCGCGACGCTGCCCGGCATGATCATCACCGATGGGTCGCCGCTCATCCAGAGCTCGTGGATGGCCTGCGCCATCAGCCGCAGAACGCCGCGCGTGCGCTGGAATTTTTCGAGCGATCCCCAGCTCGTATAGAGCTGGTCGAACAGCTCGGGATGGATCGGATAGGCCTTCTCCAGCTTGCGCCGGTAGTCCTCATCCGCGCAGCCATGCGGGAAGTCGTTGGCATTCTCCCGATAGAGCTTGGCGAACTGCTTCAGCGTGTTGTCGCGGTGATGGAACCTGTCGCCGGGGATGTCCTTGAACAGCCGCCGCCGGACGATCTCGTAGCTCTCTTCCTGGCTCGCCGGCCGCCAGGACGATTCGACGCGACTGAAGGTCTGCTTGAGGCGGGCCAGAGCTTCCTGGCCGCCTTCGCCGCCGACCTCGATCTGGGATGCCGGCAGGGAGGCGACCAGCAACGTGCCGGGGCTGGCCTTGACCGCCTCGGTCAGCGACTGGACGAAGGAGAGGTTCGCATCGAACGAGCCGGACGGCAACCCTTCGACCCTGTAGATCTGCCTGAGATAGGCGACCCATTCGTCGATCAGGATCAGGCACGGCGCATATGCCTTGAAGAGCGCCTCGAGCAGGTTCGAGCCCGGCGCGATGCCGCTGGCGTCGTTCGCCGCCACCATGTCGAAGGCTTCGGCGCCGCCGAGCTGCCAGGCCAGCTCGCCCCAGGTCGTGCGGATCTTGCGGCCACCCTCGGCGTTGAGGACGTCCTGCGGCCCCCGCGATGTGCCGACGAGCACCGCGCGGTTGATGCCCCGCGGCACGGCCAGCCCGTGCTTGTCGAGCAACTGGTCCAGCCCCGACAAGTCCTGGACCGGCGTCGGCCCCGCCATGTGATAGAGCGCCAGCATCGAGTGGGTCTTGCCGCCGCCGAAATTGGTTTGCAGCTCGACCACCGGATCGCCGCTGCTGCCGGAGAGCCGCTTGGCAGCGCCGATCAGGAGCGCGCTCAATCCCTCGGTCAGGTAGGTCCGGCTGAAGAACTGCCTGGGATCGCGATACTCGGCGGGCGCGCTGCCCGAATGCACCTTGGCGAGATCGGCCGCGAACTCGGCCTGCTGAAACTCGCCGGTGGCGACATCCTGGTGCGGCTCGACCACGTCGCGCCAAGGCAGCAGGCCCGCCACGGTCTCGACCGAGATTTCAAGACGCTGGGTTTTCCGCCGCTCCTCATTGCGCGCCAGCTCGGTGAACTTCGTGCGCAGGATGGTGTCGCGCATCCGCCCCACCTCTGCCGCGGCGGGACCGGCGCTCACCGCTTCCAGCAAACGCCGCAGCGTGTCGAGCGCCCGTTCGGCGTCGTCGTAGGTGAAGTTGTCATTGTGGGAGAGCCGGTTACGAACTTCGATCAGCTCGTTCACATAGGTTCGCTCCTGCTTGCCGAGCGTCTTGGCGAAGACCTCCATCCAGAGCACGTTCATGACCTTGAGCAGCGATTGCTGGTCCCAGGTCATGCTTCCCTGGCCGCGTGCCGCCCCATGCACGCGCTGAACCACCTCGATGGGCCATTGCGCGCCATAGGCCGCTTCCAGACGCTTCTCGACGAACGGGGTCAGCGCTTCTGGGAGAAGCTCCATCCCCTCAAAGACATATTGGCGCGTGCTCTTGGCCACGTCCCGTCCCCCCTCAGATATCCAGCCGGATCTGACGATCCCCGCTCGTGTCATGAATCACCGCCGCCTGCCGCGTCAGCTCGGCCCAGTCGGCGATCAAGGCGTTGTAGGCCGTGGCCTCCTTCGCATCCTTCCGCTTGTTGGCGCTGATGTCGTAGAGGCAGTAGGCGAGGTCCTTTACCGCCTCGGCGTGCGGACCGATCTTCTTCAGCAGGACGGCCGTGTCATGCGAGAGGCCGTCCTTCTCATGGCTTTTGACGAGGTGCTGGAGGCATTCCCACACCGTCAGATGGCCGTCGCGCTCCGGTTCCCAATCCTCGTCAAGCTCGTCGCGCGACAGGATGCGGACCTTGCCGGCAGCGCTGTCCACGATCCCGGCGTGCTTGACGCTCTCGACCGAGATGCCGCGCGCCGTGGCGATGCTGTTGGCGGTGCCGTAGTCGCCTGCCTTCAACCCGTTCTGCTCGAACCAGGTGATGGCGAAGCGGGTGTCGGCGTCGAACTCGCCCTGGATGCCTCCAAGGTATTCGTCCAGCTCTCGGTTGATGAGTTGGAGCGCGGTCTTGACGCCCATCGGGGCATCATCGGATTCGAGGACGGCCCTGTAGCGTGAAAAGACACCCATGCCGGGACCGATAGCTGATTGCGGCATATCAGCTGGGGCAATGTTGGCGGCCTGAAGCTCGGCAATCGCAGGGGGTAGTTCGCGTTTCAGGGCGCGGATGAACTCGGCACGAGTGATGACATCAGCTGTGGGGTGCTTCTTACGGCAGACGAGGACAACCGAGTTCGCAAGCGCGTTGGTACCCGAGGCGACCATACGGTTCGCCATTTCCGTACGCAGCGGCCATGTGCCAACTACAGCGTAGCCTGCCTCGACCACCGCTTGCAGGAAGGTTGCCCAGCCAGTGGAACTGATGCCTTCCTGTTCGATCTCGCTCTGCTTGAAGGCGTAGTAAATCGTGGCGGGAAATTTGGGGGAGGACTGCCTCGCCATGTTCGCGATCGCGTCGCGCATTCCTTCTAGAAAGAACTTATCCGCGGCCTCTCTGCTTCCATGGCGATATTGAGTTGCGACAAGCTCCTCGGCCTTGGGTGTCGCCATGACACTAAAGCTATCGGGAAATACGCAATGTATCGATTGCTTCATCCAGGAAAAAAAGAAATCCGATAAATCGGCGTAACCAATATTGTCATAGTATGGAGGATCAGTGGATATTATTATACCAGTCGGGTACTGTACGGTTTGAGCATCTATCTGGCGCTCAACGCCTGCCGCAGCCGGAACGAATTTCTCAATGACCTTCGTTACCCATTCTATGTTACTGATAAAATTGCCACTGGCACCTGAGAACGGGTTGCCTTCAGCAAAATCCCATGTCATCGGGATTGCTTGCCGACCGAATGTGTTTCTCAAGGCTTCCATCTTAGGGGATGAATCCCAAGTACATAGGGTAGATCCTCGATCGGCCGATCGATTGATTGCGAACGCCAAATATACGCTAATTGCCTCCGCATATGCGAGCGCCCCCGTTCCTCCATCACGTAGCGATGTAGGATCATCGGCATACCCAGCGTTGATCGTATCACGTCGAACTTCGCTGCGAAGCGCATCAAGCAAATTGCTAAACGTGCTCAAAGTGAGAATCTGCCGATCTGAGAACAGATGACCCCAGGTCGACAATCCATAGGCGGAGCAGACGCCTCCCGTGATCATCGCTCGAGTCGGCGTACCACCGGAGAGGTAGGTGTCTCTCGCGACGTTTACCTCGTTATAAGCGCCAGCGCATTCTGCAAGGCGTTGCATATCGTCAGTGGGATCACAGTAGATTCTGCCATTTTTGCCTTCGCAAACCACAGCCATGAGCTTCGCGCCGAGCCGACCCGCCTTCCCCTCGTCCCTAATATAGTCTCGGGTAATAGGTGTCTTGGAGAGCAGACAGATAAAGTCTTGAGCCTTTCCCGCTTTTGTTCCGATGGATGCAGCGGATAATTCATCCTTTGAGATATTCGAATTCTTGATCTTGAATACATAAGTTCCTCTCCCGCGATCGACTATCGGGGAAATTATGGTTTCGCGCCCCTTCTTCGATCCCAATACAAAGGAACTGACGAGCGGCACGTGCGTACCACGAAACGCCGGGTCTGGGCTCGCGACGGTTCTCGCCCAAATCCACGCGACTACAGTGGCACTCCCTCCACCTTGCGCTCTAGATAGCTCGACCTTCGGGTATAGATGCCCCACCCGTTTCCAAGCTTCGTCGCAGAGGCGTTTCCCGTAATATCTAACGTCTTCAGCTATATTATCGGCGTTTCGGTAGTGATTTCGCTCTCTGACCGAGGGATGCACAGGTTCGCGGCCGGCGAATCTTGCTGGTACCTCGATCATCGCCTTGCCGATCGTAACGGCGACCGGATTGAGGTCCGATCCATATGCGGTCAAGCCTAGACGTTGAGCCTCCAATGGTATCGACCCTCCCCCCGAGAACGGATCATAGACCGGAGGCAACTCGCCGCCGCAGCTCTTGCGGATTTCCGCCCGCGCGCGTTCCAGCACCTCCTCGTTGGTCGAGTTCTCCCACTGCACCAACTCCTCAATGATGCCGAACAGCCGCTTGCGCTCGGCCTCCTGCGCCTCGGGCGTCAGGAATTTGTCGGGATGGCTCGACGGATCGTCGACAAGCTGGGCGAACAGCACCGCCCGACACGCTGCCAGCGGCCGGCGCGCCCACCACAGATGCAGCGTCGACGGATGCCCGTGCCGGATCGACTTCTCCCGCGTCGATGCCGTGTTGATCGCCTCCAGCGGAATGGCGACTTCGATGAGTTTCTTCTTATATGGGGTGGTCAATCGAAGTCTCCGCTTAATATGGCATCGAGCGTACGGGGTGGCATCGCCGGGAAGCGGTCGTCGGGCAGCGTTTCCCAGAAACGCCGGATCGCATCGGCAACTGTGCATAGGTGGTGCGGTTGCACCCAGATCAAATTGACGCTGTGACAGGAAGGCAGATCGAAGTTCTCGTCGTCCCACGGACGTTGGAAGAGATCGGGAGCTCCTGCTTTCAAATCGTCTGCCGACGAGCCTGCCCCATGCTTAATCACGTTGGCGATCAGGCGACCGAAATCGATATCATCCAAGGCCTTCTTGCAATCATCGGTCAGCCCGTGGAACTGAAGATGTGTCTTCAGCTTGCCGAAATTTGCGTTGTTCAAATCTGGCACCGGCACTGGGCGATTCTTGCGCGCGATCAGCCATTTCACGGATCGTTCCCAATGATGGTATAGGGCCGCGACGGCGAGCGCGGCCACATCCGACTGTGCCGCACGTATCTCATCCTCGAACAGCGCATACAATTCAGCCTTGTATTCACCTTCTTGGAACGAAGGCTCTTCGCTCGTGAAATGCTGACCGTTCAACTCGTCGGAATAGGCCTGAAGTTTGGCGTCCACATCCCCGCACCCAGGCAGCATCCGCAAGCGGATGCTATCCTTCAGCCTGCAAAACTGGGCCAGGAGCCGGTCACGGTGGATGTTCCACGCCGAGTTCGTCATCGGCATCCCCCCGTAGTTCCGGCCCGTTTCATGCGGACGCGATAACGATACGGCGTGCAATCTCTTCGATCGCGACGACATCGCCAGCCCGCGCGTTGTGCGTTTGGAAAATGGTCGACGGTCATCGCGACGCCTGCGCCCGTTCCATCAGGCGTCGCAGGTCGAATTGGATCGCTGTTTCAAGAAGCGACGGCTCCCGCTCGACCAGCGCACGGTCCGCATAGCGCGGCTCATGGACGAAGCCCCTGGTAACGGGTGCGGTCGCCCGAACCGGCTTCTCCCGCGCCGAGGCCGCGTTGACCGCCTCAAGAGGGATGGCAACCTCGATGAGCTTCTTTTTGTACCTGGCCGTCATCATTCCCCCCGCGCGTGGTTCAAAAACAGAGCAACACATTGATATGACGCCATTTAATTGCACGCGTAATGCGGCTGAAAGGTTCAATCCGGTTCAAATGTTCCTCCGTTGTTCCCGGGGCCGGCAAGGAACCATCGTGCTCCCTTGGTCCGGCCTTCGACGCGAATGCGGCCGGCCGCCTTCATGCGTCGGAGCAGCGCGTTGATCTGCGGGCGTGTCTTGTTGGGCAGAACCTGCTCGAACTCGCCCATCGTCGCGCCGATCGCGCCGCAATGGGTGATGTGCTGGATGATGAGCTGCTGGTTGTGCCCCTCGTCCAGTCCCTTGCGGCGTGTGTATTGGCCCGCTTCGCCGACATGCTGGTAGAGAGCTTGGGACAGGATGTAGCGGACGCCGCGCCCTTTGCCGGCCTTTTCAATCACCCCCTGTTCGACGAGGGGGCCAAGGCGAGCCTTCTGCTCGGGGCGAATCGCCTCCCCCGCACGGACCTGATCGAGGATGAGGAAATCGTCCAGGGTCAGCCTCATGCTGCGCTCGCGCGCGAGGCGGTCGAGATATTCGACAAAGCGGGGATTCCGAATCTGCCCATCGAGGACCAGCGAAACCTGGCTTTCGTCGGACCGGCCGTAGTCCGGCCGGTTCTTGCCCTCCTGGATGCAGACACGGAACATCCGGTCCGCTCCCTGACCGGACCGTTCAACCAGGCCGCAATATTGCAAGGCCTCGGCAATACGCCGGTTTCGCGGATTCTGACGATAGATGATGTTGTCCGGCGTGATTCCACTGGGAAAGCCGCCGGGGCTCACAATCTCCAGCCGATCGGGGAACTGCCGAACGAAAATCGAGCGACCGTCACGGTATTCGCGATGGGTTACGGCATTCAGGAGCGCCTCGCGCACCACATCCTCGTTGAAGGCCGGGACCTCGTAGCGGAACATGCCCTCCCGATAGGAGTGTCTTTCGTTGCGGGCGTTGATCTTCTCCCAGACCAGGTTCCCCCACAGGACAAAACCGGCGCGATATTCGGCACGATCCTGATGCCCGATCGAAGCGTCGGTGTTGCGATACTCGAAAATCAGCTCGGCCTGAGGCAGGAGGCGAGCCACGCTGGCCCCCCTTCCAAGCAGCACGAGGGCCGCATAGGTGATCCGTCCGTTGTCGATCAGATGCGCGTCCGCGAGCAGTTGCGCATCGCTCGCTTGCACGAGCGCGTGGTTGCCGCTCTTGCGCACCCACTGCGTCCGGAATTCCGCAATGGCTTCCTCAGCCAGATCGTCGATGGTCGCGTTTTCGCAGATGCGCTGGGAGTAGTCCGGGGACGCTTCCGCGAATATGCGTTCGAGCACCTCGGCTGTCATGGCCACGAGGGATTCGCCCGAGCGCATCAGATACTGCCCGCGATATTCCCGCGGCGTCCCGATCGGCCGGGGCGGGCATGAAAAGCAGAGCACGCGCCCTTCGGGAGTCCTCATCTCGAAGACATCGACACGGAACTTGAGCGTATCCAGAAGGCGCGCCTTGATCTTGTTCAGATCATCGAAGCAGCCCGTTCCAACGATACGTCTCGGCACCTTGTCGGAAACGCCCAGGACAAGATTGCAGCCGCCCTCGTTCGAAAGGGCCACGCAATATCGAAACAAATCCTCGCTGGAGAAGCTGTTCAGGGCTGCCTTGAACTCGAGATTCTCCTTCTCCACGACGCCGAGCGTGGCGCGCAGCTGCTGCTCCGTGGCAATCGCCGCAATCATCGCGGCGTCTCCGCGCGTTCGAGGAGGCGCCGAAGGTCGAACTGGATCGCCGTTTCAAGAAAGGACGGCTCCCGCTCGACCAGCGCCCCACGCACATAGCGCGGCTCATGGGCGAAGCCGCCGGTGACCGGCACGATCGCCAGGATGAACTTTTCCGGCTCGTGCAGCGAGGTGATGACTTCCTGCCGCGTGACCATGAGGGTATCGGCACCGTCGACGCGCCCCTTCACCTCGATGAAACGCAGATGACCCGACTTCGGATTGTGCGAGGCGACGTCGTAGCCGATCTTCTGGGCCGAGACGTCGGCCGGCTCATGCCCCAGCGCGCGTTCGGCCGCCATGACGGCTTCCATTGCGGCGAGTTCGATCTGCCTGCGCGCGGCGGGATCTTCCGCGAAATGGTTCGGGACGCTCGGCGCCCGACGCGCTTCCAGAAGGCCGCGCGGGATGACGACCATGCCGCCCCGCACGCGCGGCGGCTGCGACGAGATGAATCGCTCCCGCTCGAGCTGGTCCAACCGGCGCCTCTGCCGTTCGGCCAGATCCTCGGCCCGGCGCTGGGCATTCTGCCAGTTCACCCGCGTCCGCTTGCCGGCCTTTTCCTCTTCCTTCAGCTCGAAGGCGCGCGAGTCCCAGTAGTTGATCTCCTTCTTGAGCCGGGCGCGAACCTCCTGCTCGACCTTCTCGATCTCCGGCAGGCGCCGCGCCTTGACCTCCGCGACATGGCCCTGGGCCAGTTCGACCGTCGCGAACCGGATGGCGTTCTTCTCCAGATCGGTCGTCAGCCAGCGCTCGTCCAGACAATCGCGCACGCTGGCGACCTCCTCCGCCGTGGCGGGCCGAAGATTGAGGTGCGGCGCGATCCCGGCGTTGACGGTGCGGCCGGCCTTGTCGATGGCGGCGAACTGGAGCCGCTGCGAAATCACATGCGGCTTGCCTGCGCTCGTCGCGCGACCGTCCTGGACGGCGTGTTCGAGCAGGAAGATTGCCGACAGCGCATCACCGGAATCCGTGTCATCGACCAGGATCGCGCCCTGCCGCATGATCTGCTCATAGTGTTCCCGGATCAGGCTGATCACGGCTTCGAGCAGCGGGTGGCCGGGACAGACGAAGGCGGCGACGGGCTGCCGGTTGACCTTGTCCTTCTCGAAACAGATCCGCTCATACTGCTTCTGCAGCGGTGCGCCGGTCCCGATCTGGCGGTCGCGCTCGCGGATGCGCACCGGCACATGGGTGACCTCCCAGCGCCCCTCCTCGCGGCGCTTGAGGCGCCCGCCGAGATGCTGGAAGGCCTCGACGAAGAAGCTCTGGATGTGGTGCGGCTGCAGGCGCAGGGCCTCGGCACGCTCCATTTCGAGCCGCAATTCCTCGACCCGGGCCTCGGGCATGGTGTCATTCGCCAGCGCCCGGCGGCGGAGAAGTTCGAGCAGATGCGCCTGGTCGACCGCGCCATCGACCTGCCGGAAGAGGCGCGCCTTGACCTCTTCCTGCTCGCCGTACTGGATCGCCTCGAACAGAAGATCCTTGAGCGCCGTGCCCTCGAACAGTTCGCCCAGCACGTCATAGACACGGCCGCCCAGCGCCTCGCGCGCCACCTCCAGCTTTTCGAGAAGCCGGGCATAGACCTCTCCCTCGCGCGTGTCGGCCGCAACGAGATTCCAGAGATGGCAGACCTCGGTCTGGCCGATGCGATGGATGCGGCCGAACCGCTGCTCGATCTTGTTCGGATTCCATGGCAGGTCGTAGTTGACCATGAGGTGGCCGCGCTGAAGGTTCACGCCCTCGCCGGCGGCATCGTTGGCGATGAGCACCAGCATGTCCTTGTCCTGCATGAAGCGCTCGACCACCTTGCGCCGCTCCTCGCGCGACACGCCGCCGTGGATCACGTCCACGGCCTCGGGGTTGCCGAGGCGCGCGCGCACCTTGTCGAGCAGGTAGTGGAGCGTGTCCTTGGGCTCGGTGAAGATGATCAGCTTGCGGCGATTGCCGGCAGCGTCGATCATGAGATCGTCATCGAGGATATGGTTGAGCTGGCTCCATTTCGTATCCACGCCGGAACGCAGCACGCCGAGAGCCATCGACTCCAGGCCCTTCAGCGTCTCGACCTCCAGCGCGAGTTGCTCGACCGTCTCGGCCGTCGTCGCGCCCGTCGAGATCAGATCCTCGATCTCGTCGATCTCCTCCTGTCCATATTCCTCGATGTTCCGCAGCACGTCTGGGTTGACCGCCGGCTCGCTGATGCCGGCCCGACGCCCCTTGGCGGCAAGCCGCGCCTCGCCCAGCTCGTTTTCCAGCCGCTCGCGGCGGCGCTTGAGCGACTGGTAGATGGCGGCCGGCGACGATGCGAGGCGCCGCTGGAGGATCTGCAGCGCGAAGCCGACGCTGTTGCGCTTCTTGCCGTCCCCCTCGGCGAAACGCTGCACGCGATTCATCTCGGTGCGCACATATTCGGTGACGGCGGTGTAGAGCGCGGCTTCCCCTTCCGAGAGCTGGTATTTGACGGTGCGCGCCCGCCGCTCGGGGAAGAGCGGCCGGCCATCGAACTTGAGCAGTTCCTCCTTGGTCAGCCGCCGCATCATGTCTGCGGTGTCGGCGTAGTGGACGCCGTCACGGAACCGGCCCTCGAAGCGGTCACCGTCGAGCAGCGCCATGAAGAGCTGGAAATCCTCTTCCTTGCCGTTGTGCGGCGTCGCCGACATGAGCAGCAGGTGCCGGCAGACATGACCCAGCTTCTGTCCGACCTGATAGCGCCGGGTATATTTGACCTCGCCGCCGAAATAGGTGGCCGACATGCGGTGGGCTTCATCGCAGATGACGAGATCCCATTCGCGCGCGCTCATAAGCTTCTCCTGCAGCTCTTCATTGCGCGCCAGCACGTCGAGACGGACGATCAGCCGATCCCGGTCGCTGAACGGATTGCCGGACCGCGACGTCTCGATCATGTCGCGGGAGAGAATGTCGAATTCGAGATTGAACTTCTGGCCGAGCTCGTCCTGCCACTGCTCGACGAGGCTGCCCGGCGCGACGACGAGGCAACGCTCGAGATCGCTGCGCGCGATCAGCTCCTTGATGAGCAGGCCGGCCATGATCGTCTTGCCGGCACCGGGATCGTCGGCGAGGAGGAAGCGCAACGGCTGCCGCGGGAGCATCTCGCCATACACCGCCGAGATCTGGTGCGGCAACGGATCGACCAGGCTCGTGTGGATCGCGAGATAGGGGTCGAAATAATGCGCGAGCTTGATGCGATTGGCCTCTGTCACCAAGCGCAGCAGCGCACCATCGGCATCGAACGACCATGGCCGCCCATTCTGCTCGACCTCCAGGCGGTCCTCGTCGTCCCGGTAGAGAACCGCCTCGGCAACCGTGCCGCTATGATCGCGGTAGACGACATTGATCGCCTGATCACCGATCCAGTCGACGGAGACGACATGCACCGGCTGCACGGACGCAATGCCGCGGACCGACGCGCCGTTCTTTACGTCCTCGAGCCTTGCCCCCATTAGCCGGCGCTCCCCCGTGTCTTCATAGCTGAAGCTCTGCCTTCTCCAACGCGGCCTCAGTCTCCTTGCGGTTAATTACAACAATATGCTGCGTGCGAGCGCTCTGCCTTGCGGCATCGCCGAGCAGGCCAAGTCGCTTCAGAACATAGAACAACATCGCGTGGCGAACCGAGAGGATGCCATTGCCGTGATCGAAGCCATAATCCTTGGCGACGACTTTCTTCTGGCTTTCGGTCAGATCGGGATGCGGCCCGATGACGACGTCGAAATAACTGTTCCACAACCAATCTTGTTCGCCGGTCGCACCGGGATCGCCCTTGTCGCCGACCTCCAGGATGCGCGGCAGAAGGAAGTCCTTGAACTTGTGCTCAAGGTGGCAATAAGCCCGGACATGCCAGCGAAAGCCGTCATAGCCAAAGGCATGCGGTGTGATCCTGCGCCAGATCGGATCCGGACGCATTTTGTTCATCGACTGGTAGAAGATCTCCACGGAGGCGCCCTCGCGCGTGGCGTCGAGGACCTTGCGCAAGACCTGGATATCGATGTCTCGCTTCGGAGTCAGGGCGACGTCGGCTCTGGGAAGTGCCGCGATCCAGGAATCATGAGAGGGGACGGTGCCTTCGACCGCCGAGCGAAGCTGTGCGAGATACACATAAGGATCCGGGTCGAGAAAGCGCAGGACGAACTTCTCGGCAGCGACATAGCGCTTGCCCCGCGGGTCGTATTCCATGTTCCCGGGCGCTCGCTCCTGGTAGAGCGTCAGGTCCTTTGACGCCTGCGGAACCGACACGCCGAAAAATTCCACGATGTCGACGCGGTTGATCGAACCCTCCCAGAACAGGCGGAACTCGATAAACTCAAGCCGTTGTTCGACGCCCCAGCGCACGCGTGGTTCTCATGTTAGTATAGAAACTATACGGATGATGATAGATATTCGTATAGTTTCTATGCGCATTCTGCCGTCAGGTCAATGGACGATCTGCGGCCCGCCTCGCCCCCGGGGGCGGTGTTCCGCGGCCTGCCACACTCACGGCCATCGACGGGGGAAGACAAGCCGGCCGGCACGCGCTATGACCGCGCCATGACCGATCGAACCGACGTGCTCATTGCCGGCGGCGGCTTTGCCGGCCTCGGCCTCGCCCTGGCGCTGAAGGATGCACTTGGCGCCGGCTTCGCGGTGACGGTGGTGGACCCGGCGCTCGGGCCCGGGCCTTCCCACGACGGACGCGCCTCGGCCATCGCGGCGGCGGCGCGGCGCTTCTTCGAGCGGGTCGGCGCCTGGGAGGCGGTGGCCGGCGAGGCGCAGCCGATCCTCGACATGGTGGTGACGGATTCGCGGCTGGGCGATCCGATCCGCCCGACCTTCCTCACCTTCGGCGGCGAGGTCGAGCCGGGCGAGCCCTTTGCCCACATGATCGAGAACCGCAGCCTGATCAACGCGCTGGCGGCACGGGCGAAGGCGGCCGGCGTGGTGCTGGTCGGCGCGGGCGTGAGCGTCGTTCATCTTCGGCATGAAGATGAGACATGCATTGCAACCCTTTCGTCGGAAAAGGACATCGTCGCCCGCCTGGTGGTCGCGGCCGATGGGGCGAAATCGCGCCTGCGCGAGGCCGCCGGCATTGTCATGCACGGCTGGGACTACGGCCAGTCGGGCATCGTCACCACGGTCGAGCACGAACGCGACCATGAGGGGCGGGCCGAGGAGCATTTCCTCCCCGCCGGGCCTTTCGCCATCCTGCCGCTGAATGGCCGGCGTTCCTCGATCGTCTGGACGGAGCGGACGAGGGAGGCGGAACGGCTGGTGGCGCTGGACGATGCCGCCTTCCACGCCGAGCTGGAACGGCGCTTCGGCCTCAAGCTCGGCGGGATCCGGGCGGTCGGGCCGCGCAAGGCTCTGCCGCTGTCGATGCGGATCGCCCGCTCCTTCGTCGCCGAGCGGCTGGCCCTGGTCGGCGACGCGGCGCATGTCATCCATCCGATCGCCGGGCAGGGCCTCAATCTCGGCGTGCGCGACGTGGCGGCCCTGGCCGAATGCGTCATCGACGCGGCCCGGCTCGGCCTCGACATCGGTTCGGACGAGGTGCTGGAGCGCTACCAGCGCTGGCGCCGCTTCGACACAGTGACGATGGGCGTGGCCACCGACGGCCTCAACCGCCTGTTCTCGAACGAGAGCGGCCCGCTGCGGGCCCTGCGCGACGTCGGGCTCGGGCTCGTCGACAGGCTGCCGGGCGCCAAGCGCTTCTTTATCCGCGAGGCGGCGGGGCTGACCGGAACGACGCCGAGGCTGATGCGATAGGGGCGGCATGGATCTGGAGCTGTCGGGCAAGGTTGTGGCCGTCACCGGCGGCTCGCGCGGCGTCGGGCTGGCCATCGCCGAGCGGCTGGGCCGGGCCGGCGCCGCGGTCGCCATCGCCGCGCGCTCGCCGGACGGCCTGGCGCAGGCGCATGCGGTCGTCGAGGCGGCGGGCGGGCGGTGCCTCGCCTATGCCTGCGACCTCGCCGTTCCCGGCGAGGCGGCGGCCTTTGTCGCCGTCGCGGCCGAGACGTTCGGCCGCCTCGACGGGCTGGTGTGCCATGCCGGGGCGGCCGGCGGCGATACGGTGCCTGACGCGGCGCGGCCGGACTGGGAAGCCGGCTTCGGGCTCACCCTGTTCCACGCGGTCGAGGCGCTGCAGGCCGCCGCGCCGGTGATGGCGGCGTCCGGTGGCGGGGCGGCGCTGTTCGTCGCGGCGGCGCGTGGCGCGCCGCCGCGCCCCTGGCACGAGGGGGCGGCCCGGGCGGCCCTGGTGCAGGCGGCGCAGGGCCTGGCGCTGGAGCTGGCGCCGCGACAGGTGCGGGTGAACGCCCTGCTGATCGACGCGATCCCGGACGGGAGCGCGCCGCAGATCGCCGATGCCGCCGCCTTCCTCGTCTCGCCGCGGGCCGCCCGCATCAGCGGCGCCGCCGTGCCGGTGGGCGGCGCCGGCTGAAGCGCCGCGCCCTACGCCGCGATCTGTCCGTCGACCACGGTCTCGCGGATGAAGCGGGCGAGATGCTTGGTCGCGACCGTGGCGTTGCGCGGCACCACCAGGGCGATGTCGAGGTCGGGCAGGTCCGGGAAGCCCTCGGCGGCGCCGAGCCGGCGCCAGGCCGGGGGCACGGACGAGACCCCGAGCACGGTCACGGCGAGGCCGGCATTGACGGCCGAATGCACGCCGGGCAGGTGCGTGGAGGTGTAGGCGATGCGCCAGGGCCGGCCGATGGCGTCGAGCGCGGCCAGGGCCGTGGGCCGGCAGCGGCAGCCTTCGGGGAACATGGCCAGCGGCAGCGGCTCGACCAGCTCGGGGCGATGGTCGCGCGCCGCGCACCACACGCGCGGCTCGCGGCGCAGCAACTCGCCGATCGGGCGGGCGGGGTCGCGGGTGATGATGGCCAGGTCCACGTCGCCGCGCTCCAGCATCGGCTCGATGCGGAAGGAGAGGTCGCAGCGCATCTCCAGCTGCACGCGCGGGAAGCGCCGGGCGAAGGCGCCCATCAGCGGCGCCACCATGAAGTCGAGGAAGTCGTCGGGCACGGCCATGCGCACGCGCCCCTCGGCCTCGTCGCCCATGACGGCGGCGAGCGCCTCGTCCTCGAGCGCCAGCATGCGCCGGGCATAGCCGAGCAGCGCCTCGCCGGCCACGGTGGGCGTGACGCCGCGGCGCGAGCGCTCGAGCAGGCGCTTGCCGAGGCGCGCCTCGAGCTTGGAGACGATGACGCTGACCGCCGCCTGCGTCTTGCCCAGCGCCTCGCCGGCCGCCGTGAAGCCGCCGCGGTCGACGATGGCGACGAGGGTCTCGAGGCTGTCGGTGTCGAAATGGCGCATCGGACCTGACTCATTCCGTTTTCATATGGAACAATAGAATACATTCGTTTCTAATTATGGAAAAGGGCCCGTATCACGGTCTGGACCTGCTCCCGGCAAGAGCGTCAAGACCCTGCGGCCGACCCTCGGCCCGGGGAGCGCCGCCGGGCGGCTGCGAGGACAGGACCATGACCGACCTCCCTTCCGGATCACTTCGCCGCCCCGGGCTCGACGGCGTCGGCCTCGCGGCCATGTCCGCGTCGGTGCTGGCCATCGCCTGGTCGCCGATCGTGGTGCGGTTCACCGATATCGGCCCGGCGGCCAGCGCCTTCTGGCGCCTGTTCTTCGCCCTGCCGATCCTGCTGATCTGGGTGCGGGCCGAGCGCCTCGCGGCCGGCAGCCCGGCGCGCCGGGGACCGCTGACCGGCGAGGGGCTGCTGGCCGTCTTCGCCGCCGGCATCGCCTTCGCCGCCGACATGGCCTTCTTCCATGCCGCCTTGCCGCTGACCTCGGTGGCCAATGCCAGCTTCATCACCAATCTGGCGCCGGTGATCTCGGTGATCGCGGCCATGGCCCTGTTCGGCGAGAAGCCGAGCCTGCGCCTCGTCCTCGGGCTCGGCATGGCGCTGCTCGGCGTCGCCGTGATGGCCGGCGCCCATGCCGGCGCGGGCGGCTTCTCGCTGCGCCAGGGCGACATCCTGGCGTTTGGGGCGGCCTTGGCCTTCGGCGCCTATCTGGTGGCCCTGAAGGCGGCGCGAATGACGCGCTCGGCCGCGAATGTGACGCTCGGCTCCACCATGGTGGCGGCGGCGGTGCTGTTCGTCATGGCGGTGATCGACGGCGGGCCGCTGCTGCCGCAGTCGATGACGGGCTGGCTGGCGGTGGTGACGATCGGCCTGGTCTGCCACGTCCTGGGCCAGGGGCTGAGCGCGGTCGGCGTCGGGCGCCTGCCGGCCGGGGTGGTGGCCATGCTCCTGCTCGTGCAGCCCGTGCTCTCGGCCATCATCGCCATGGTCGTGTTCGGCGAGATGCTGGGCGCGGCGCAGGCCGTGGGCGGCGCCATGATCCTCGGCGCCGTGGTGCTGTCGCGCCGCTGAGCCGCCGCGGCCGGCTTGGCTGTTGACCGCGACGCGGCAATCCGCGACACCATGCCGGAACCCGGAGCGATGCGATGACCGACGACACTGCCCGCCTCGACGCGCTGATGCGGCGCGGCCCCGTGATCCCGGTGGTGACGATCGAACGGGCTGAGGACGCGGTCCCGCTGGCGCGGGCGCTGGTGGCGGGCGGCATCCCGACCATAGAGGTGACGTTGCGCACGCCGGCCGGGCTGGAGGCGATCCGCCGCATCGCGGCCGAGGTCGAAGGCGCCGCGCCCGGCGCCGGCACCGTGCTGAACGGCGCGCAGGCCGAGGCGGCTGTCGCCGCCGGGGCGCAGTTCCTGGTGTCGCCCGGCTCGACCGAAGCGCTGCTCGAGGCGGCAGCCGGACTGCCGGTGCCGCTGCTGCCGGGCGTGGCCACGGCCAGCGAGGCGATGGCGGCAATGGAGCGCGGGCTCGGCCGCCTCAAATTCTTCCCCGCAGAGGCTGCCGGCGGCATCGCCATGCTGAAGTCGCTGTACGGCCCGCTCGCCGAACTGGTGTTCTGCCCGACCGGCGGCATCGATCTCGCCAAGGCGCCGGCCTATCTCGCCCTGCCGAACGTCGCCTGCGTCGGCGGTTCCTGGCTGACGCCGGCCAAGGCGGTGTCGGAGGGCGCCTGGGCGGCGATCACCGAGCTTGCCCGCGGCGCCGCGGCGTTGCGGCCGCGCTGAGGCCGGGCGATGGAGGCGGCCGGCCGGCCGGACGGCCCGGCGGCGGTGATGGCGTTCTGGCGCGCGGCCGGCCCCGAGCGCTGGTTCGAGAAGGACGAGGCCTTCGACGCGGAATTCCGCAGCCGTTTCCTCGACCTGCACCTGGCGGCCGCACGGCGCGAGCTCGACGCCTGGGCGGAGGACGCCGAGGGCACGCTGGCGCTGCTGGTCCTGCTCGACCAGTTCCCGCGCAACGCCTTTCGCGGCACCGCGCACATGTATGCGACGGACCCGCTGGCGCGCCATTTCGCCCGGCAGGCCGATGCGGCCGGATTCCACGCCATTGCCGATCCCGGCCTGCGCCTGTTCCTGTGCCTGCCCTTCAGCCATTCGGAGGACCTGGCGGATCAGGAGCGGGCCGTGGAACTGAGCCGCGGCCTGGGCGAGGACTACGAGCCGCATGCGCGCGGCCACCGCGACATCATCCGCCGCTTCGGCCGTTTCCCGCACCGCAATGCCCTGCTCGGCCGTGACAGCACCGCGGAGGAGCGGGACTTCCTGGCTTCCGGCGGCTTTTCCGGGTAGTGCGCCGCGCACGCCGATTTGAGCCGTCTCCCGCCTCGACAGCGCCGACGCAAGGGCATAGCTTCGAGCTGGTGAACGTGCGTTCGACGGCGAGACATGCCATGCGGGCCTTGGTGAGGCTGTTGGCCACCACGGTGTTCGGTGTTGCGATACTTGGTGTCGCGGCTGCCGGGGCGGCCACGCCGTTCCATCCCGTAGCACCGCCCCATCCCGTCGCGCCGGCGCATCCCGTCGCGCCGGTCCATCCGGCCGTCACCGATCCGATCTTCGGGTTGGCACCGGTGTTCGCCCCCAAGGGCAAGCCGACATCCGTGATCGTCCTCCTGTCGGATGAGACTGGCTTCGGCCGCGACGAGATCAAGCTTGCGGTCGGTTTCGTGGGGCAGGGCAGCCTGGTCATCGGTCTGAACTGGCCGGCCTGGCGCAGCCAGCTGGCGCAGCGGCGCGGCCAGGATTGCGTCGACCTGCTCGGCCATATCGAGGCGATCGTCTACCGGGTCGAGCGCGAGCGCGGCGTCGAGCCGTTCATTACGCCGATCATCGCCGGCGTCGGGCTCGGCGGCGCGGCGGCGCGGGCGCTGGCCCCGGCGGCCGCCAGCCATCGCATCGCCGGGGTGGTGGCGTTGCGGTCCGGCACCTTCCTGGAAAGCGCCATGCCGATCTGCGGCGGCATCGCCCGCCGGCGCTCCGACGGCTATGTCTACGAGACCTCGCGCCATGCCGCCGCGAGGGTGCGCGAGGCCGAAACCGAGGAGGAAGCCGCGGAAGCGGCCGAGGATCTGCTCGAGCAGACGCCCAAGCCCGAGAAGGCCGACTTGTCCGACCTGCCGCTGACCATCGTCAAGCCGCTGGTTCCCCCCCGGCGCATGGTGCTGCTGCTCACCGGCGACGGCGGCGTGGGCGGGCTCGACGTCGGCCTCGCCAATGCGCTGGCGGCCCGCAAGATCGGCGTGGTGACCCTGGATTCCCGCCGTTACTTCTGGACCGAGCGCGAGCCGGAAGTGGTGGCGCGCGATATCCAGCGCATCCTCGCGCACTTCCGTCGGGAATGGCCGATCGAGGGGGTGGCGCTGGTCGGCTACTCCTTCGGAGCGAATTTCCTGCCGCTGGTCTACAAGCACCTGCCGGGATCGGTCCGGCGGTCCGTGGCGCTGGTGTCGCTGCTGGCGCTCTCGCCGGCGGCGGACCTGCAGATCGAGCTCGACGACGACGACTACCCCAACGCCAAGCCGCTGCTGCCGGATGCCGCCCGGATCGATGCGCCGCAGGTCCAGTGCGTCTACGGCAAGGACGATCGTCCGGCTGCCATGGCCTGCCCGGCTCTGGCCGCCGCGCGGCCGGGCATCGACCTGCACAGGACCGCCGGCGGCCACGGCTTCGACGGCGACGTCGAGGCTCTCGCCGGGATCGTCGCCACGCCGCTCCTGGCCGCCCCGCCGCATCGCGAGGCCGTTCCGGTTCCGCGACCCTCGCCGCGCCGCTCGCCGGCGCCGGCACCCTCCTGAGCGGCGCCGCCGACAGGGCCATCTCCGCCTCTTCTCCTGTCCGGGAGAGGGAACTGGCGCCGGGCAAGGCGGAGCGGAGGTGGCGGGCAGATGCTCGTCTGGACGCCGACGCCAAGGCAGCGAGTGCGGAGGGGCGGCCGGCGTTGCCGCAAAGCCGCTGCCTTGGACTGTTGCCGAGTTGACGCCGCGGCTATGGCCGAGTCATGATTTCCCTGTGGGCATGTTGGCGGAGAGGGGACGGTGCTCGGCAGGTTTTTGTGCGTGACGATCGTGTTGCTGGCATCGTCCAGTCTGGCCTCGGCACAGGAGGGGCGGTTGCAGATGACCCGCCAAGTGGGGGCAGGCAGCGGCCAGCCCGCCCGCGCGTTTTTCTCGGGATCGTTCGGACCGAACTGCACCGTCCGGAAGCCGGTGATCACCATTCGCTCCAAGCCCCGCCACGGGCGCGTAACCCTCGCGCGCGCCCGCTTTCCAGCGTCGGCAGGTCCGCTGATGGACGGGAAGTGCGGTCCGATGCGGCGGGACGGCATATCGGTGACGTACACGTCGTCGCCGGGGTACCGTGGCCCCGACGAATATGCTTTCGATCTCCGCCATGGGGCAGGGCTGCCAGTGTCCTACCTCGTCTCGGTCGACGTGCAATGACCGACTCGGGCGGGGGCGTCCGACCGGACAGGCACCGCGACGCCGGACGTTTCCGACTCGGACGCTACTTCTTCACCTGCTGGTCCTGCTTCAGCCGGTCGAGGATCATGCGGGCGACGGGCTCGTAGTTGCCGTCGAAATGATGGCCGCCCGGGCGCTTGACGATGGTGGCCTGGGCAAGCTCCGGGAAGACGCAGGCCGTATCGCCGTCGCCGACCTCGTCCGCTCCGTAGAAGCACATGGTCTTGTCCATCGGCAGGGCGGGCAGCAGGGGCTTGACGTCGACATCCGACGACGAGGCGACGCCGAGCCAGCCGGAGACCGAGATCTCGAAATCCGCCGTCGGCTCCAGGCCGAGCATCACCAGCAGGTTGACCTTCTTCTGCATTGCCGGCGGCAGCTTCTGCCAGGCGAAGGGGATGACGTCGGCGCCGAGAGAATAGCCGATCAGCGCCACGCGCTTGGCACCCCACACCTTGGTGTAGTGGGCGATGATGCGGCTCAGGTCGGCGGCGATGACCTCGGGCGACTTGGTGCTCCAGAAATAGCGCAGGGAATCGACGCCGACCACGGCGACCCCCTCCTTCTGCAGGATCTCGCCGATCGACTTGTCGATGTCGCGCCAGCCGCCATCGCCCGACAGCAGCACCGCCAGGCCGACCGGCGGCCCGTCGGTAGGCAGCTCCACCAGCGGCAGGTCGCCGAGCTCCTCCTGCGGCGGGGCGCCGATTTCCAGGGCCGCCTTGGCGGCGGCGGTGAAGCGATCGTCGTCGCTGCCCGGCACCACCAGGGAGGCCGTGGCCTTGCTGGCGTCGAGGAAGGACTGGACCACCGGGTCGGGTTTGTCGGCGCTGACATAGGTCCAGCGGCCGGGGAGGTCCTTGGCGGGGGTATAGGCCCACAGGCCGTCGCCGGCCTTGGTGGCCGAGGCGCCGTCGCACATCCGCAGCTTGGAGGCGAGGCGCGGCGCAAAGCCGAGGCTGACGCCGCCGGCCGCCGTGTTCTCCGGCGCCTGGGCGGTGGCGAGATAGGTCAGCGTGCCGCCGTGCTCGCCGAGCCCCAGCATCACCGGCCAGCGCCAGGTCTTCATGTCGAGGGCGCGCTGGCTGGCCCGGGCCGTGTCCTCGATGTCGCCGAAGGCGTAGTGGCAATCCTCGTCGTCGCTCTTGGCCAGGCCCTCGATCAGCTTGGGCGTGTCGATCAGCGCCACGGCGGCGCCGTCCGCCACCAATTGCTCGGCCTTGGCCCGGACGGCCGGCGTCAGGCCGTCCTTGTCGGAGAGCAGGGCGATCCAGATCGTCGGCTCCGCGGCCGGGGCCAGGACTGTGACCTTGCCGAGCGTTTCCTCGTCGACCTGGATTTCGCGCGGCGCGGCCAGGGCCGGGGCGGCAAAGGCGAGCAGAAGGGCTGCGGAGAGGGCAGCAGGACGGATCATGGTTTCTCCTCGGAGAGCGCGCGACGCGGGCTCGATGCGATCAGGCTGGTGACGTCCATGAGAATCTGCGGCAGGGCGAGGCCGCCGGGGAAGGCGAGGTATTTCGGCCGCCACTCCGGCTTGAACTTGTCCTTGAAGGCGCGCAGGCCCTCGAAATTGTAGAAGCGGTCGCCGCGCCGGTAGAGGAAGCCGCCGATGCGGCTCCACAGCGAAGCGAGGCGATGGGTCGGCAGGCCGGACAGCGGCGCCATGCCAAGGTTGAACCAGGCGAAGCCCTCGCTCTTGGCCTGGGAGAGCAGGCCGATCAGCAGAAGGTCCATCATGCCGGGCGGTCCGTCGGGGCGGTGGCGCATCAGGTCGACGGTGAATTCGCGCTTGCCGGCACCGCGCCAGATGTTGGCGAAGGCGACGATGCGGCCCTCATGCCGGATCACGGCCTGGTCGTAGCGCCTGACGTAGGAGCGCGACCAGAAGCCGAGCGAGAAGCCCTTCTCCTTGTTGCCCTTCTCCGCCAGCCAGAGGTCGGAGACCTCCTCCAGCTCGTCGATGATGGCCTCGACCTCGCCGGCCGGCACGACGGCAAAGCTCGCGCCGCTGCGTTCGGCCTTGGCGCGGGCCTGGCGCAGGCGGCGGCCCTCGCCGCCCTCCAGGGTGAAGCGGTGCAGGTCGACCCAGGCCTCCTCCCCGAGCTTGGCCAGCGAGAAGCCGGCGTCGAGATAGGCGGGCAGATGGTCGGTGGTCACCTGGTAGAACACCGCCGTGCCGCCCTGGCGATCGACCAACTCCTTGAAGCGCCAGACGAGGTCGTCGATCTCCTCGTCCTCGGCCACCGGATCGCCCATGGCGATCCAGCTGCGGCCCTGCACGCTGTACATGGCGAAGCCGCGGCCGTCGCGGGAGAGCAGGAAGCGCTTGTCGCCGAGCAGGGCGAGGTTGGCGTCCGAACGGGGCGAGGCGGCGACCAGGGGCAGGATGCGCGCCACCTCGTCGGGATCGGCCGGGTCCGTGGCGGTGCGCGTGCGGTGCAGCAGGATGTAGGCGGCGATGCCCAGGGCGGCGACGATGACGCCGAGCGTGGCACGCATGAAGCGCGGCGCGTCCTGGCGATAGCCGAAGTCCCACCACAGGACGTTCTGGTACTCGACGTTGCGCGAGACGAAGAAGCCGAGCCAGATCGAGGCGCCGACGGCGACGATCATCGCCAGCACCCACTCGAAGGAGGGGCGCACCGCGGTGATGTCGGCCTGCCGGTAGAATTCGCGCCGCGACGCCAGCAGCAGGGCGGCCACGGCGGCGCAGACGATCGCCTCCTCGAAATCGAGGCCCTTGAGCACCGAGAACACCGCGCCGGCCGAGAGCAGCAGGATCGCCAGCCGCCAGGCATTGGCCATGCGCCGGACGAGGCCGTAGGCGACCACCAGCAGCACCATGCCGATGACGCTGGCGGCGAAGTGCGAGGTCTCGACGAAGGGCAGGGGGATGAGGTCGTGCAGGATGACGATGCGGTAGTGCTCGGCCGGCGTGGCGCCGGAGAGCAGCAGCACCACGCCGCCGGCGAACACGGCGATGCCGGCGGCGCGCGGCACCAGCGGGCGTGCGAGCGAGCCGATCGTGCCGGCGATCCGTCCGACCGTCTCGCCGCGATGGCGCAGCTCGTAGCCGCCGAGCAGGGCGGCGGCGAGGGCGAAGGGCACGACATAGTAGATCAGGCGGAACAGCAGCAGCGAGGCGACGAGGTCGGCCTGAGGCACCAGCGGCAGGGCGACGATCAGCGTCGCCTCGAACACGCCGACGCCGCCCGGCACGTGGCTGATGACGCCGAGCACGGTCGCCACTGCGAACACCACCAGGAAGCTGACGAAGCCCGGATCGGGCCCGGCGGGCAGCAGCAGCCACAGGGCGAGGGCGGCGAAGAGGGTGTCGGCAAGGCCGACCACAACGGCGCCGGCCGTCGCCCAGGGGCCGGGCAACGGCATGGTCCAGCCGGAGACGGTCACGGTGCGCGGCTTCACCGCGGAGGCGACGATCCAAGCCAGGATCGCGCCGACGATGACCAGGCCGACCACCAGGTTGCCGCGCGC
Organism: Labrys sp. Lb11; assembly: GCF_057554225.1. Classification (NCBI taxonomy): domain Bacteria; kingdom Pseudomonadati; phylum Pseudomonadota; class Alphaproteobacteria; order Hyphomicrobiales; family Xanthobacteraceae; genus Labrys; species Labrys sp. Lb11. The sequence goes on along the minus strand of NZ_BAAJOT010000003.1, from coordinate 644,263 downwards.
CTCGAGGCCGTCGACCGGCGCGAGCATGCCCGGCTGGAACACCAGGCCGAGGCCGGCCACCGCGGTGATGCCGAGCCAGAAGGTGATCGCGCAGAGCATGCCGACGGCGAGGATCTGCGCCGGCTTGAGGCCGTGGCCCTGATACATGCGCCAGCGCACGGCGCCGCCGGTCAGCACACCGAAGCCGAGCGTATAGGTGAAGGCCTGGCTGACGAAGGAGGTGAAGGCTATCGCCCACACCGGCAGGTCCCGGGCGCCGACATGGCGCAGCGCCAGGAGGTCATAGCCGATCAGCGCCGCATAGGAGAGGGCGGTCGAGCCGGCGGCCAGCGCGATCCAGTGCCACTCGACCCGCGACATCGCGCCCTTGATGTCGACCCAGGTCAGCTCCTCGAGCAGGCGGTAGAGCACGAGGGAGGCGGCAGCGAACAGCAGCAGCCCGACGAGCAGGCCTGCCTTGCTCCAGTCGATGCGCCGGAGCAGCCCGGAGAAGCCGGCTGCCTCGGTGCTTTCGGCCGCGGCCTGCTCGATCGCCAGCGCGTCCGGGCCGCGCACGGACGCATCCTGCGCAGCCGCGCTCATGTCGCTGCCTTCCGGCACCGCAACCGCCCTCGACATGGCCCCCAACTCCGTCAATTCCAATGCGCTCCCCACGACGCTGCCTTGTCAAGACGCCTGGGCAGGCGAACGAGTCGTCATCCGGCCCGCAATGTCTGCTCTTGGACGCCGATCATGGCGGCGCAGCGGCAGCCGCGTGACATTGCTGCAACGGTTTTGGACATGCCTCCGTCCGCCGCGGGAGAGGGCGGTCGCCCGGACCGAACGTCCGGCGGTCAACCCGCGAGCCCGGCGGTGGCGTCCCTGGGAACGATGGCGCCGCGGTGCCGGATGACGATGCCGGCGAGCCGGTGCCCGAGCAGCGCGGCCGCGTCCGGCGGCAGGCCTTTCAGCCGTCCCGCCATGTAGCCGGCATTGAAGCTGTCGCCCGCCGCGGTGGTGTCGACCGGCGTGACCGGCACAGGGATCGGCACCACGCCGGTGCGGCCTCCGGCCAGAACGGTGGCGCCGGCGGGACCATTCTTGACCACCGCCTCGGCGATGCCGTGGCCGGCGAGCCGGGCCAGGGTCGCAGCCGGGTCGGCGTCGCCCCACAGGGCCTGCTCGTCGTCGAAGGTCGGCAGCGCGATGTCGACATGGGCGAGGAAGCGGGCGAACACGGCGCGGGCGCGGGCGAGGTCGCCCTTCCAGCCGCGCGGGCGGAAATTGCCGTCGAAGGCGATCGTCGCACCGGCGGCGCGGGCGGCGGCGAGGGCGGCCTCGAAGCGGTCAAGGCCCGCCGCCGCATAGAGCGACAGTGTGATGCCGGAAAAATAGACGCAGCGCGCCCGCTGCATGGCCTCGGCCAGGGCCTGCGCCTGCGGCAGCTCGAACAGCTCGCGCGCCGGCGCCGTATCGCGCCAGTAGAAGAAGCTGCGCTCGCCGCGCGCATCGGTCTCGATGACATAGAGCCCGGGCAACCGGCCCGGCAGCCGCGGGATCAGGCCGGCATCGATCGATTCGGCCGCCGCCATGTCGAGAATGCCCTGGGAATAGGGATCGTCCCCCAGCGCCATCGCATAGGCGGCGCGCAGCCCCAGGCGCGCGACATAGGCGGCGGTGTTGAAGGTATCGCCGCCATAGGCCAGCGAGAAGCGGCCATCGGGTTGGCGCGACAGCTCCACCATGCATTCGCCGAGCGAGAGAAGGTCGGTCACGGGAACGGAATCCATCGGAAGCCTGGAAATCCTGGAGGGCTTTCAAAGATGTCGGCAGGGCATCCGGGACCGGCGTCCGATTCCCGTCACCTTGCCTCCGGGTAGCGGGATGCGAGGGGGGCGATGCGCGCGGCGTTGAGATGCAGGGTGCGGACGGGCCGGCCCTCGAAGGGGACGACGTTCCGGCATTCGGCGTTGCGGAACCGCAGCCGCATCGCCTGGCTGTCGAACGCGCCGGTCCGCGTGGCGGCCCCGGTGAGGCAGCCGGTCAGTGCAGACCCCGTCCGCGCGTCGGGATCGCAGGCGGCCGCAGCGGGCGGGGGCAGGCCGGCGAGGCCGAACGCCAGGGCGGAACAGGACGACCGGCGCAGCCGCGGCGTCGCGCCCCTGGTCCTGAAACGCCCGGGCATCACGCGGCCTTGCGGGTCGAGAGGAACTCGCCCATCCGGTCGAGGGCGCGGGCGATATTCTCGGCCGAGTTGGCGTAGGACAGGCGGATATACCCCTCGCCGAACACGCCGAAGTCCGGCCCGCCGATGGTGGCGACGCCGGCCTCCTCCAGCAGCGCCGAGGCCAGCGCCTTGGCCTTCCAGCCGGTGCGGCTGATGTTGGGGAAGGCGTAGAAGGCGCCCCCGGGCGTGGCGGCGCTGACGTTCGGCAGGCGGTTGAGGCCCTCGACCACCAGCTTTCGGCGCCTGTCGAACTCGGCCACCATGGCGTGCACGGCGTCCTGTGGGCCGGTGAGGGCGGCAAGGCCGGCCCATTGCGCCGCGGCATTGACGCAGGAATAGGAGTTGACGGCAAGCTTGCGGGCCGCGTCGCCCAGCGGCTTCGGCCAGACCGAGAAGCCCATGCGCCAGCCGGTCATGGCATAGGTCTTGGACCAGCCGTCGAGCAGGATCAGCCGGTCGCGAATCTCCGGATAGGCCAGCAGCGAGGCATGGGCCAGGCCGTCATAGGTCATCTGGCCGTAGATCTCGTCCGACAGGACGGCGACACCCGGATGGGCGGCGAGCTCGGCGACGAGGGCGTCGATCTCCGCCTTCGGCGTAACGCCGCCGGTCGGGTTGGCGGGCGAGTTGAGGATCAGCAGCCGCGTGCGCGGCGTGATCAGCGACAGCGTCTCGGCGGCGGAGAAGGCGAAGCCGTTCTCTTCGCGGATCGGCACCGGCACGGGGGTGGCGCCGGTGAACTCGATCATCGAGCGGTAGATCGGGAAGCCGGGATCGGGATAGAGGATCTCCGCGCCCGGCTCGCCGAACATCAGGATGGCCATGAACATGGTGACCTTGCCGCCGGGCACGACGATGACGTCGTCCGGCGAGACCTGGACGCCGGTGCGCCGGTCGATGTCGGCCGCCACCGCCTCGCGCAGCGGCAGGATGCCGGTGGCCGGCGTGTAGCCATGATGGCCGTCGCGCAGCGCCTGCACCGCCGCCTCGACGATGTGGGGTGGGGTCGGAAAGTCCGGCTGGCCGATGCCCAGATTGATGATGTCGCGACCCTGGCGGGCGAGATCGGTGGCGCGGGCGAGGACGGCGAAGGCGTTCTCCTCGCCGATGCGGGAAAAGGCGGGGACGATCTGGATCGGCATGGGCGTTTCCGAAGGCGAGGCGTGGCGGGTGTTCTTCGCCGCAACCTATGCGCTGGCGCGCCGGGGAGCAAACGGGATCCGGGGGCCGGTCTCGCCTTTTCCTTGCGAATGGTCCGACAAAAGTGATAGTCCAATCTGTGCACGCCGCGTGGCTGGCGCGCCGGGGACAGCAAGTACGGACGGAGGCAGCGATGGCCGGGCAGGCGAAGAACGACGGCACCAAGCTCAGGTCGCAGGCCTGGTTCGACAATCCCGGCAACCCCGGCATGACCGCGCTCTACATGGAGCGCTATCTGAACTACGGTCTGACGCGCAAGGAACTGCAGTCGGGCAAGCCGATCATCGGCATCGCCCAGACCGGCTCGGATCTGTCGCCTTGCAACCGCCATCACCTGGTGCTCGCCCAGCGCGTGCGCGAGGGCATCCGCGAGGCCGGCGGCATCGCCATGGAATTCCCGGTGCATCCGATCCAGGAGACCGGCAAGCGCCCGGGCGCGGCGCTCGACCGCAACCTGGCCTATCTCGGCCTGGTCGAGCTGCTCTACGGCTATCCGCTCGACGGCGTGGTGCTGACCATCGGCTGCGACAAGACCACGCCGGCCTGCCTGATGGCGGCGGCCACCGTCAACATCCCGGCCATCGCGCTCTCGGTCGGCCCGATGCTGAACGGCTGGTGGAAGGGCGAGCGGACCGGCTCGGGCACCATCGTCTGGAAGCAGCGCGAGCGCCTGGCGGCCGGCGAGATCGACTATGAGGAGTTCATGGAGATCGTCGCCTCCTCCGCGCCCTCGACCGGCTTCTGCAACACCATGGGCACGGCGACGACGATGAACTCGCTGGCCGAGGCGCTCGGCATGCAGCTGCCGGGCTCGGCCGCCATCCCCGCGCCCTATCGCGAGCGCCAGCAGATGGCCTACGAGACCGGCAAGCGCGCCGTGGCCATGGTGTGGGAGGACCTGAAGCCCTCCGACATCATGACCCGCGAGGCGTTCGAGAACGTCATCGTCGTCAACTCGGCGATCGGCGGCTCCACCAATGCGCCGATCCACATCAACGCCATCGCCCGCCATATCGGCGTGCCGCTCGACGTCGACGATTGGCAGACGGTCGGCCACAAGGTGCCGCTGCTGGTCAACCTGCAGCCGGCCGGCCAGTATCTGGGCGAGGACTACCAGCACGCCGGCGGCGTGCCGGCCGTGGTCAACGAGCTGATGAAGCACGGCCTGATCCACGAGAACGCCCTGACGGTGAACGGCAAGTCGATCGGCGAGAACTGCCGCAACGCCGCCATCGAGCTGCCGGACGTGATCCGCACCTTCGACACCGCCCTGGTGCAGGATGCCGGCTTCATCGTGCTGCGCGGCAACCTGTTCGATTCGGCGATCATGAAGACCAGCGTGATCTCGCAGGAGTTCCGCGACCGCTACCTGGCCGATCCGAAGAGCCCCAACGCCTTCGAGGGGCGGGCCATCGTGTTCGAGGGGCCGGAGGACTATCACGAGCGCATCGACGATCCGGCGCTGGCGATCGACGAGCACTGCATGCTGTTCATCCGCGGCACCGGCCCGATCGGCTATCCCGGCGCGGCCGAGGTGGTGAACATGCAGCCGCCGGCGGCCCTGATCAAGCGCGGCATCCACTCGCTGCCCTGCATCGGCGACGGCCGCCAGTCCGGCACATCGGGCTCGCCCTCGATCCTGAACGCCTCGCCCGAGGCGGCGGCGGGCGGCGGCCTGGCCGTGCTGAAGACCGGCGACCGCGTGCGCATCGACCTCAACAAGGGCGAAGCCAACATCCTGATCTCGGATGCGGAGCTGGCGGCGCGCCGAGCCGAGCTCGACAAGCAGGGCGGCTTCCATATCCCGGCGAGCCAGACGCCGTGGCAGGACATTCAGCGCTCGATGGTCGACCAGCTGGCGCAGGGCATGGTGCTGAAGCCCGCCGTGAAGTACCAGAAGGTGGCGCAGACCTATGGCGTGCCGCGCGACAACCACTGAGGCGGCTTGAACGGCGCAGCCTGGCGACGTCCTGCTACGATCCCAGGCTACGACCCTCCGGAGCAAGGTCCGGGCGACGTGCCGGACCTCATCCGATCCTGCCGGTCGCCGGGACCTGTCGTCTCGCCCCGGCGGCGGCGGCCGTGCGGTGGCGCCGGTCGCGGCCGGGACGCCCGGCGTCGGAGGTCGAGCTTTGCCAGCGACGTCTCGTCGCGGGTGGGGCGGAGAGGCGCTCCGATGACGGCAAGGCGTCTTCGGAGGGCCTGATCCCCTTCGGCGGGCCGGTGGCCTTGCGCGGTGAAAGCGGCCTGCGGGACGCGATCCTGCGTGGTGGTGGCCCGCCCCCGCCTGCGCCAAGGTCTTGCCCGGCGGCGTGCGCCGGCAGGTGCCGGCATTGCAGAATCGAGGCGCGCTATCGCCCGGTTTGGCCACGGCGGAGGGGCCGGCGCGGCGCATCGGTGACACTGACGCGGTTTTGAACCCGGCCGGCGGACACGCTCTCGACATGATCGCGCCGCATCCCTAAAGCATTCGCACGGGTTCGTGCACATTGAGGACAGGGTGCAGATGAGAGCGGGACGTCGGCTGGCGACGTTGGCATTGGCGGTGGCAGGCTTGGCGGGCGCAGCATGCCTGTCGAGCGCCGAGGCGGGCATTCTGGATTTCCTGTTCGGCAATCCGAAGCCGGCTGCGCCGTCCGGGCCGCCGCCCACGCAGCAACGCCCGCGCGCGCCTGCCCCCAAGCGGCCGGCCCAGGTGGCCTCTCCCGGGATCGCCCAGCAGCGCACCTATTGCGTGCGGACCTGCGACGGCTACTACTTCGCCATCGGATTCGTGCGCAACAAGGCGCAGCTCTCCAGCCATCAGGCGATGTGCGCCTCCTCCTGCGGCGATGCGGCGATGAAGCTCTATTCGGCGCCGATGGACGGCGGTGCTGCCGCCAAGTCGCTGAGCGGGCCGACCCCGGCGATCGAACGGGCGACGGACGATGCCGGCGGCCTCTACACCGCCCTGCCGACGGCCTATGCCTTCCGCGAGGCCGAGAACGCCGCCTGCGCCTGCAAGGGCACGCCGACCGGCTTGCCGCAGATCCCGATCTCGATCGACCCGACCCTGCGCGACGGCGACATCGTCGTCACCGCGGACGGCCTGAAAGTTTTCCGCGGCAACGGCGCGAGCAATCCGCACCAGGACGCGGATTTCGTCAGCATCGCCAGCTCCAAGGCCTTGCCCTCGGTGGTGCGCCAGCAGATGCTGTCGCTGGAGGGCCGGATCTCGCAGTAGTCCCGGCCGGGTTCCGGAAAGGGCCTCCCCATGGATCTGTCCAGCTGGCGCGGCGTTCCCCGCCCCGAACGCATCGTGCTCGACGGGCGCTACGCCCGGCTGGAGCCGCTCGATCCGGCTCGCCACGGCGACGATCTCTACGCCTCGGCGCGGGCCGAGGCTGAGCGTTTCCGCTATCTCGGCGACGGGCCGCCGGCGGACCGGAGCAGCTTCGAGGCCTGGCTGGGCAAGGCCGCGGTGAACGAGGACATGCTGTTCTCCGCCGTGATCGACAAGGCCACCGGCCGTGCCGAGGGGCGCCAGACGCTGATGCGCATCGACCCGGCCAACGGCGTCGTCGAGATCGGCAATATCCTGTGGGGGCCGGCGATCGCCCGCTCCCGGGTGACGACCGAGGCGCTCTTCCTGGTCGCACGCCACGTCTTCGGCGATCTGGGCTATCGGCGCTTCGAATGGAAGTGCAACGACGCCAACGAGCCGTCGAAACGCGCCGCGCTGCGCTTCGGCTTCCTGTTCGAGGGCGTGTTCCGCCAGCACATGGTGGTGAAGGGCGAAAACCGCGACACCGCCTGGTACGCCATGATCGACCGCGACTGGCCGCAACTGCGCGCCGCCTACGAGGCCTGGCTCGATCCGTCCAACTTCGACGAGCAGGGACTGCAGAAGGCGCCGCTGCGGGCGCGGTGATGGGCGCGCGGCGCTTCGGCGCGGTCCTTGCCCTTCCAAGGAGCGGCCGGTCCCGCTCGTCACACCCCGCGCCTTCCGCCGGTCCGGCAAGCGCGGAGAGCTGCGGTGCGGACCCGCCTCACCAGATCCCGGGCATGAGCCTGTAGCGGATGCGTCGGGCATAGGCCTCGTAGCCGTCGAGTTCCTGCCGCAACATCGCTTCCTCGTCGAGACTGCGCAGCATCAGGATCGGGATGTTGATCAGCATGAAGAGCAGGCCCCAATAGGAGCCGAGGGCGAGCGGCACGCCCAGCGCCATGATCAGCGCGCCGACATACATCGGGTGCCGCACGATGGCGTAGGGGCCGGTGGAGATCACCCGCTGGCCTTCCATGGTCCGGATGGTCGAGGCGCCGTAGCTGTTCTCGCGGAACACCCGCAGGTCGATCATCAGGCCGAGCACGACCAGCGCATTGCCGAGGACGCAGACCCAGGCCGGCACATGCGACCAGCCGAGGCGGTGGTCGAGCGCCGAGACCGCAGGAAGCGCGAAGAAGCCGGCGAAGGCCAGCGTGATCAGCACCTTCTGCTTCGGACGCGTTTCGGCGGCGGGGCCGGCCCTGACGCGCCGCTCGAGCAAGGCGGGGTCTTTCCGGGCGAGATAGAGGCCGATGAGGCTGGTCGAGACGGAGAAGGCGGCGATGAAGGTCCAGCCCTGCCAGTAGGCCAGCGTCCCGGCCGGCACGAAGATGATGGCGACGAGGACGAGCAGCCCGACGAGGCTGGTCTTGAGCGTGCGTGCGAGGAGGGTCATGACGTGCTCCCTGGAGCAGCTTCGGCCGGGCCGTGCTCGCGCAGGGCCCGCGCCCAGAGCGCGGCCGCGGCGGCGTCCGCGCGTTCCAGCGTGCCGGGCGGTGCGCCGAGCACGCGCTCGACCGCATCGGCGAAGGCGGATTGCAGCGTCATCGCGGCCTCGACGAACCGGGTTTCGTCGGGGTTGCCGGGGAAGGCGAGCATCAGCCGGGCATGGGCGGCGCCCGTGGCATTGGCGAGCCCGAGCACCAGTTCGCCGGCCTGCTCGGGGAAGGACGTCGCGAAGGCGCCCTCACGCAGGCCCTGTCGCGCGATCCGGGCGATCAGCGGCGCCCGCCAGGCCGTGGTCGCCGCTTCCACCTTCTGGCGGACGATGGCATTGGCGTCGTCGTACCACACCTGCAGCAGGGCGATCACGGTTGCCTGCCGCTCGGCGCGCAGCCTGTCGAGGGTCTGGAAGAATCGTCGCAGCTTCGCCGGAGCCGGCAGGAGCGGGTCGTCGACGACCTCGAGGAGAGGGACGCCGGACTCGTCGCGGATGCGCTCGACCAAAGCCTCCAGCACGGCGGGCTTGGAGTCGAAGTAATGGTAGAAGGCGCCGCTCGACATCTTCAGGGCGGCAAGGATGTCCTGGATGGTCATCCGCTCATAGCCCCTGGTCAGCACCAGCCGCTGCGTCGCATCGAGGATCCCGTTGCGCCTGGCTTGCCGCTCCTCCGGCTTGACGGTCCGCGCCATGGGCCTGCCCTCGGTCGATAAACAGAGCATCGGTTTATTAATCCAGGCGCGCGACGTCGTCAAAGTCGCGGATCGACGCAGGAGCGCTTGCCAGGATTCCCTTGCGGGCGCCTCGAGCGGCGAGACCGCCGGAGCGATGAAGATGGCCGCGGCGGCGGCCGGCACCAGCCCTCGACGCAGCGACAGCACGCGGAGCACGACCGGCGGGCCATCGGCACTGGACGACGTCACAGGAAGAAGTCGTATTCCCGCGGCGCCAGCTCCGACAGGAACTCCTCGTGCAGGCCGTGCAGGAGATGGGCGTAGGTCTCCAGGTAGCGCCGGGGGATGTAGTCCGTCAGCGTGCGGGCGTTCGCGAGCCGGCGGGCAGCCTCGTAGAGGTCGCCGGGAAGGGCGGGATCCTTCTTGAAGCCGGCGTGCTTGCCGACCACCGCCGGCGTGGGCTCGAGGCCGGCGCTGATGCCGTGATGCATGCCTGCCAGGATGGCGGCAAGGGTGAGGTAGGGGTTGGCGTCGGCGCCGGCGACACGGTGCTCGACGCGCCGGCCCGCGCCCTTGTCGGTCGGCACGCGGAAGGCGACGGTGCGATTGTCCTCACCCCATTTGCGATTGACCGGGGCGAACAGCCCGCCGAAGCGGCGAAAGCCGTTGCGATTGGGCGCGAAGAAGCCGAGCGCTTCCGGCAGGGTCTTCTGCAGGCCGGCGACGGCGGCGCGGAGAAGCGCTTCGCCACGCTGCGGATCGGCGAAAAGGTTGTTGCCGTCGCGGTCGTTGAGGCTGACATGGACGTGCAGGCCCGAGCCGGCGTCCTGGGCATAGGGCTTGGGCATGAAGGTGGCGTCCCAGCCCTGGGCGCGCGACACGCCGCGGATCAGCCGCTTGAGCAGCACCGCCTGGTCGCCGGCGAGGAGGACGTCGGCCTGGTGGCGCAGGTTGACCTCGAACTGGCCGACGCCCATCTCGGAGATGACGGCCCCCATGGGCACGTCCTGCGCCCGGGCAGCGTCCTCCAGCGCGGCGGTCCAGCCGGCGACCTCCTCCAGGGTCGAGACCGCGAGGTTGGTGGGGTAGCCGAGCGGCCGGCCGGTGCGCTTGATCAGGGGCGGGCGGATGCGCCCGTCGGCCTCGCGCATGCCGTCGATCAGGAAGAACTCGAACTCGCAGGCGACGACGGGATGGAAGCCGTCGGCGGCGAGCTTGTCGAGCACGCCCTTGAGGATCTGGCGCGGATCGGTCCAGAGCGGCTCGCCGGTGGCGGCCAGTCCCAGATCCAGCATCACCTGCGCCGTCGGCACCGCCGCCCAGGGCATCGGCTTGAGCGAGCCGGGCACCGGGCGGCCCTTGGCGTCGGGGTCGCCGTCGTCCCAGCCGACGCCGCCCGAGCCATAGCCGAGATGCCGGGGGTCGAGCACATAGGGCGCCGCCGAGAAGCCCAGGCCGTTGCGGTAGAGCGCGTCGATGTCGGTCACCGGCAGGCGCTTGCCGAAGCCGAAGCCGGTGAGGTCGGGCGTGAAGGCCTCGACGAAGCGGGTCCGAGGATGGGCGGCAAGAAAGGCTGCGACCTCGGGATGGCGGTCCGGCGCGGTATCGGCTGGCATGAAGGGGTCTCGTGCGGAGGGCCATAGCAGACGCGAGGCGGCCGTGCGTCGTCAAGCGGTCTTGCCCGCGATGCGCGAAAGCTCTATCGCTGGCGTAACTAACATGTCAGTGCGACGGAGGACGGGATGGCAGGGCGTCTTGCGGGCAAGACCGCGTTCCTGACGGCGGCGGCGCAGGGCATCGGCCGGGCGACCGCCGAGGCTTTTGTCCGGGAAGGGGCGCGCGTCATCGCCACCGACAAGGCTTTGGACAAGCTCGACGGCCTTGCCGGAGCGGAACTGCATGCGCTCGACGTGCTGTCGACGCCGGCGGTCGAGGCGCTGGCGGCGAAGGTCGGGACCGTCGACATCCTGTTCAATTGCGCCGGCTTCGTGCATCACGGTTCGGTGCTGGATTGCTCGGAGGCGGACTGGGACTTCTCCTTCGACCTCAACGTCAAGGCGATACACCGCACCATCCGCGCCTTCCTGCCCGGCATGCTGCAGGCGGGCGGCGGCTCGATCGTCAACATCGCCTCCGGCGCCTCCTCGGTCCGCGGCCTGCCGAACCGCTACGTCTACGGCGCCTCCAAGGCGGCGGTGGTCGGGCTGACCAAGGCGGTGGCGGCCGATTTCATCAGGCAGGGCATCCGCTGCAACGCCATCTGCCCCGGCACGATCGAAAGCCCGTCTCTCGACGGGCGCATCGCCGAGCAGGCGGCCAAGACCGGCAAGAGCATCGCCGAGATCCGCCAGGCCTTCGTCGACCGCCAGCCGATGGGCCGGCTCGGCAAGGCCGAGGAGATTGCGGCGCTGGCTGTCTATCTCGCCTCGGACGAGAGCACCTACACCACCGGCCAGATCCATCTGGCCGATGGCGGCTTCGCACTCTGAAGGCGACCTACCCTGAAGGACGACATCATGCATCTCCTCGTCATCGGCGCGGCCGGAATGGTCGGGCGCAAGTTCCTGGAGCGGGTGGCCGCGACCGGCCAGCTCGCCGGCAAGGCGGTCAGCCGGGCGACGCTGACCGACGTGGTGGCGCCCTCGGCTCCGGTCGGGGCGGCATTCGCCTGCGACTGCTCGGCCGACGACCTGTCGGCCCCCGGCGTCGCCGAGACGCTCGTCGCCGGCCGGCCGGACATGATCGTCCATCTCGCCGCCATCGTGTCCGGCGAGGCCGAGGCCGACTTCGAGAAGGGCTACCGCATCAATCTCGACGGCACGCAGCGCCTGTTCGAGGCGATCCGCGCCGTGGGCGGCGGCTACAGGCCGCGGCTGGTGTTCACCTCGTCGATCGCCGTGTTCGGCGCCCCGTTCCCGGAGAAGATCGGCGACGAGTTCTTCCACACCCCGCTCACCTCCTACGGCACGCAGAAGGCGATCGGCGAGCTCTTGCTGGCCGACTATTCCCGGCGCGGCTTCTTCGACGGCGTCGGCATCCGCCTGCCGACCATCGTGGTGCGGCCGGGCAAGCCGAACAAGGCGGCCTCGGGCTTCTTCTCCGGCATCCTGCGCGAGCCGCTGTCGGGCCAGGAGGCGATCCTGCCGGTCTCCGACGACGTGCGCCACTGGGTCGCCAGCCCGCGGGCGGCGGTGCATTTCCTCGAGCACGCCGCCGGGCTCGACACCGCCGGGCTCGGGGCGCGCCGCAACCTGACCATGCCGGGCCTGTCCGTCACCGTCGGCGAGATGATCGCCGCGCTCGGCCGCGTCGCCGGGCCGAAGGCGGTCTCGCTGATCCGGCGCGAGCCGGATCCGGTGATCGTCGGCATCGTCGCCGGCTGGCCGCGCAACTTCGACCCGCAGCGCGCCCTGTCGCTCGGCTTCAGGGCCGAGCCCGACATGGACACGATCATCCGCGCCCATGTCGAGGACGAGCTCGGCGGCCGGATCGGCGGCTGAGTCGACATCATCCCGATTTCGCCATGGCCCGTCCGCCCGCGGCCGACAGGGACCGGGCCCCTCTCCCGGAGGGAGAGGGGCCTTGCGCCTCTTTTTGACGGCCGTCGGTAGCAGTCAGAGGTGCATGTCCTTCAGTTTTGAACTCTTCTAAATTATTGATTTTCAACAGCTTTTTTCTTGACGCGGCGAGAAAACCGGCTAGCTCTGCGCGGGGGGCGCGAGACGCGGCTTGCCGTCGGTTCTCGTCCGGCGGCCTGGAGACAAGCATGTTCGGTTGGTCATTTGCGCGGACGGCCAGCGCCGCCGCCCTTTTCATCGCAGTGCCGGCGCTGGCCCAGGCGGGACCGGAAGTCAATGTCTACACCTATCGCGAACCCGACCTGATCCGGCCGCTGTTCGACCGTTTCACCGCCGAGACCGGCATCAAGGTCAATGCGGTCTTCGCCGCAGACGGGCTGGAGGAGCGGGTGGAGATGGAGGGCGAGAACTCGCCGGCCGATCTCCTGGTCACCGTCGACGTGGCGCGCCTGCAGAAGGCGGAGGATCTGGGCATCGCCCAGCCGTTCCACTCGGCCGTGCTGGAGGCGGCGGTGCCGCCGGCGCTGCGCGATCCGAACGGCTACTGGTACGGCCTCAGCGAGCGGGCCCGCGTCGTCTATGCCGCCAAGGACCGGGTGCCGCAGACGACGATCACCTATGAGGATCTGGCCGATCCGCAGTGGAAGGGCCGGATCTGCATTCGCTCCGGCCAGCATCACTACAACCTCGCCTTGTTCGGCGCGATGATCACCAAGTATGGGCCGGACAAGGCGAAGACCTGGCTCGAGGGCCTGAAGGCGAACCTGGCGCGCAAGCCCTCCGGCGCCGACCGCGACGTCGCCAAGGACATCGCCGCCGGGCTCTGCGACATCGGCGTCGGCAACACCTATTATGTCGGGCTGATGGAGCACGACCCGGTGCAGAAGGCCTGGACCGATGCGATCCATGTGATCATGCCCACCTTCAAGGATTCGGGCGGCACCGCCATCAACGTCTCCGGCGTGGTGCTGGCCAAATACGCCCCCAACCGCGACAACGCCGTCAAGCTGGCGGAATGGATGGCCTCGGACGAGGCGCAGAAGATCTATGCCGAGACCAATTTCGAATATCCGGTCAAGGCCGGCATCCCCGCCTCGCCCGACGTGCTGGCCTTCGGAACGCTGAAGCCGGACACGCTGCCGCTGCCCGAGATCGCCAAGACGCGCAAGGCGGCGAGTGAAATGGTGGATGCGGTCGGCTTCGACAATTGAGTCGTTTTGAGATGTACAATTTGGAATGATTTCGAGATTAAATCATTACGTGCATGTCATTTGACTTGTGGTGGCAAGCTTGTCTGTCTGAACCAGTGAGGCTGTATTTCTGGAATTGTTCTAGAAATATTGGGGCCAATTTGGGAGATTTCTGTTGTCTTCTGCAACGCTTCGTTCGGCGGCCGCCGCCGTCGTCATGGCTGTCTTGGCCGGCCCGGCCTTCGCCGAGGAGGAGGTGAACGTCTACACCTATCGCGAACCGGCGCTGATCAAGCCGCTGTTCGATGCCTTCACCGCCGACACCGGCGTCAAGGTCAACACGGTGTTCGCCGCCGACGGGCTCGACCAGCGCATCGCCGACGAGGGTGCCAATTCGCCCGCCGATCTGCTTCTGACCGTGGACATCGCCCGCCTCGACAAGGCGGTGGGCCTCGGCATTGCCCAGCCGATCCGCTCGAAGGTGCTGGAGGACGCGGTTCCCGCCGCCTATCGCGATCCGCAGGGGCTGTGGTTCGGCGTCAGTGCCCGCGGCCGCGTCGTCTATGCCTCCAAGGACCGGGTCGCGGCCGATGCCATCACCTACGAGGAGCTCGCCGACCCGAAATGGAAGGGCAAGGTGTGCATCCGCTCCGGCCAGCACCAGTACAACCTTGCGCTGATCTCCGCTCTGATCGTCAAGGACGGACCGGACAAGGCCAAGGCCTGGCTGGAGGGCGTCAAGGCCAACCTCGCCCGCAAGCCCTCGGGCGGCGACCGCGACGTCGCCAAGGACATCGCCGCCGGCATCTGCGATATCGGCCTCGGCAACTCCTACTATGTCGGGCTGATGCAGAACGACGAGAAGCAGAAGCCCTGGGCCTCCGCCATCAAGGTGCTGATGCCCGGCTTCGCCGCCGGCGGCGGCACGCATGTCAACCTGTCTGGCTTCATCGTCGCCAGGAACGCGCCGCACAAGGACAACGCCGTCAAGCTGGCGGAGTGGCTGGTGTCGGACAAGGCGCAGGAGATCTATGCGACGATCAACTACGAGTATCCGGTCAAGGCCGGCGTGAAGCTGAGTCCGACGGTCGAGGCCTTCGGCAAGCTGAGCCCGGACGGGCTGGCCCTGGCCGACATCGCCAGGCAGCGCAAGGCTGCCAGCGAGCTGGTCGACGCCGTCGGTTTCGACGGCTGAGACCGGCGGCGGATCCGGCGGCATGAGCGTCATCGACACGCGCAGGAGCAGCGCAGCCGGCGGGCCAGCCCGCGGTCCGGCGAGCGCGAAGCTGGCGCATTGGCGGCATGACTGGCCGTGGGTCGCCGCCGTGCTGGTCATCACCCTGCTGGCTGCGGCGCCGGTGGCCGCCATCGCGCTGCTGGCGACGACGGCGGCGCCGGACGTCTGGCCGCATCTGGCCGCCACCGTGCTGCCGGCGGCGCTGCGCGACACGGCGCTGCTGCTGTCGGGCGTCGCGGCGGTGACCATCGTCACCGGCGTGGTCACCGCCTGGCTGGTGTCGGCGCACGAGTTTCCCGGCCGCCGGCTGTTCGACTGGGCGCTGCTGCTGCCGCTGGCGGTGCCCACCTACATCGTCGCCTACACCTATGTCGAAATGCTCGACTATTTCGGCCCGGTGCAGGCGATGCTGCGGGCCGTGTTCGGCTGGCGCAGCCGGCAGGACTACTGGTTCCCGGAGGTGCGCTCCGCCGGCGGGGCCATCCTGCTGATGGGCTTCGTGCTCTATCCCTATGTCTATCTCAGCGCCCGGGCGATGTTCCTGATGCAGTCGTCCTGCGTGCTCGACGTCGCCCGCACGCTCGGCGCCAGCCGCAAGCGCGCCTTCGTGCAGGTGGTGCTGCCGCTCGCCCGCCCGGCGATCGCCGTGGGTGCGACGCTGGCGCTGATGGAAGCGATGAACGACATCGGCGCGGTCGAATATCTCGGCGTGCGCACGTTCACCGTCTCGATCTACACCACCTGGCTCAACCGCGGCAGCCTCGGCGGCGCTGCGCAGATCGCCTGCCTGTCGCTGGCAGTGGTCACGCTCCTGGTGATGGCGGAGCGCTGGGCCCGGCGGCGCCAGCGCTATGCCGCGCAGGCCCAGCGCCAGCGCCGGCTGCTGCCGGTCCGGCTCGCCGGCCTGCCGGCGGCGGGGGCCTTCCTCGCCTGTTTCCTGCCGGTCTTCCTCGGCTTCCTGGCGCCGGCCGCCTTCCTGCTCGAGCATGCGGTGACCCGGACGCTCCGCGGCGGTTTGCCGGACGGCTTCGGCGCGGCGCTGCGCCACACGCTGGTGCTGGCGGGGAGCGCTGCCGTGCTGGCGGTGCTGGCCGGCCTCGTCATCGCCTACGCCGTCCGCATCACCCGACTGCCCGGCGTGGCGCTGATGGCGCGCATCGCCAGCCTCGGCTATGCCGTGCCCGGCACCATCTTCGCCGTCGGCATGCTGACGCCGCTCGCCGGCGTCGACAATGCGGTCGACGCCTTCATGAAGGCCCATTTCGGCTTCGGCACCGGCCTCCTGCTTTCGGGCAGCGGTTTCGCCCTGGTGCTGGCCTATGTCGCGCGCTACCTCGCCATCGCCTGTGGCGGCATCGAGGCGGGGCTCCAGAAGGTGTCGCGTCATCTCGACATGGCGGCGCGCAACCTCGGCCGCTCCAGCGCCCAGACCATGCGCGAGATCCACCTGCCGCTGATCCGGCCCGCGCTGGGCGCGGCGGTGCTGCTGGTGTTCGTCGATGCGATGAAGGAGTTGTCGGCGACCATCCTGCTCCGGCCCTTCAATTTCGAGACGTTGTCGACCCTGGTCTACCAGCAGGCTTCGCGCGGCCTGTTCGAGGAGGGGGCGCTGGCCGCGCTGACCATCGTCGCTGCCGGCCTCGGCCCGGTGATCCTGCTGGCGCGCATGAGCCGGCCGGCCGAATTGGTCTCGGGCGGGCGCGGCTCGAGCGATTCGACGCGCTGAGACCTTTCGCGCGCCGACCGTGATCGGCTAGACAGGAGGAACCCGTCCTCCCGCCATCATGGTCCGATCATGTCGCAACTGCCCGATCTCGTGCTGCCCAGGCCGATGCTGCCCCACACCATGGAGACGCTCGCGCGCCGGTTCACCCTGCACAAGCTGTGGGACGCGGCGGATGCGGACGCGATCCTGGCCCGCCTGGCTCCGACCTGCCGCTTCGCCGCCATGGGCTCGCATGCCGTGGGCGATGCCGCCTTCATGGACCGGCTGCCGAAGCTGGAGATCATGGCCAATTTCGGCGTCGGCTACGACACGATCGACGCCGGCGAGGCGGCTCGCCGCGGCATCGTCGTCACCAACACGCCGGACGTGCTGAACGAGGAGGTGGCGGACACGGCCATCGGCCTGCTGCTGGCCACGGTCAAGGAGATGCCGCAGGCCGACCGCTATGTCCGCGCCGGCAAGTGGCTGCAGGCGCCCTATCCGCTGACCCGCGGCACGCTGCGCGGGCGCACGCTCGGCATTGCGGGGCTCGGGCGGATCGGCAAGGCGATCGCCCGGCGCGCCGAAGCCTTCGGCCTGCCGATCGCCTATTGGGGCCGCAACCGCCAGGCCGACGTCGCCTATGCCTATTATCCCACCCTGGTGGAGCTCGCCCGGGCTGTCGACACGCTGATGCTGATCCTGCCCGGCGGCGGCGAGACCCGCAACATCGTCGGCGCCGAGGTGCTGCAGGCGCTCGGCCCGAACGGCGTCCTGGTCAACGTGGCGCGCGGCACCGTGGTCGACGAGGCGGCGCTGGTCGAGGCGCTGCGCTCGGGCACCATCCTGTCCGCCGGCCTCGACGTCTTCGCCCAGGAGCCGGAGGTGCCGCAGGCGCTGATCGGCATGGAGAACGTGGTGCTGCTGCCGCATGTCGGCTCGGCCACCCAGCATACGCGCGAAGCCATGGGCCAGCTCGTGGCCGACAACCTGATCGCCTGGCTGGAGGGCAGGGGACCGGTCACGCCGGTGGCCGAGACACCCTGGCCGCGGTGAAAACGGCGCGCCGGGGATGACGGCACGGCCGAAGCGCTTTACAATCGTCTGACAAACTCGAGCGGGAGTGCAAATGACCAAGGAACGCATCGGCTTCGTCGGCGTCGGCCTGATGGGTCACGGCATGGCGAAGAACATCGTCGAGAAGGGCTATCCTCTCACGGTGATCGGGCATCGCAACCGCGAGCCGGTGGAGGACCTGCTGGGGCGCGGCGCAGCGGAGGCCGGGACCTGTCGCGAGCTGGCCGAGAAGAGCGACGTCGTCGTGCTGTGCGTCACCGGCTCGCCCCAGGTGGAGGCGGTGATCAACGGACCCGACGGCCTGGCCTCGGCCGGCAAGCCGCTGCTGATCTGCGACAGCTCCACCTCCGACCCGTCGGTGACGATCCGCCTGGCGGCCGAGCTCGCGCCCAAGGGCATCACGCTGATCGACACCCCGCTCGGGCGCACGCCCAAGGATGCGGCGGCCGGCACGCTCGACGTCATGGTCGGCGGCGCGCCCGAGGTGGTGGCGCGGGCGCGTCCGGTGCTGGAAACCTTTGCCGGCCGCGTCATTCCGACCGGGCCGGTCGGCAGCGGCCACACCATGAAGCTGCTCAACAACTTCCTGTCGATGGGCTATGCCGCGCTCTACGCCGAGGCGCTGACGCTCGGCGTCAAGGCGGGGCTGACGCCGAAGGTGTTCGACAGCGTCATCCGTGGCGGCCGTATGGATTGCGGCTTCTACCAGACCTTCTTCCAATGGGTGCTGGAACGCGATCCCAACGCGCACAGGTTCACGCTCAGCAATGCCCTGAAGGACATGACCTATCTCTCCGCCTTTGCCAGTGCGACCAGCACGGCCAACCCGATGGGCGCGGCGGTGCGCAACTCCTACGCCTATGCGGCCGGCGCCGGCCGGGCGCAGGACTATGTGCCGATGCTCTCGGACGTGATCGCCGAGCTCAACGGGGTCTCGCTGGTCGAGCGGTGATCAGGGGGCGGCGACCGTTCCTGCGGCTGCCGGTCCGGGTTTTGCAGGGGCCTTCTCCGCCGCCGGGGAGAGGCCCCCGCGGTGCCGGCCCTACAGCGTCTCCGCCGGGTCGGGCAGGCTTTTCACCTCGCCGGTGACGGCGCGCTCGCGCCAGAGCAGGTAGATGCCGGAGGCGACGACGATGGCGGCGCCGATCAGCGTCATCCGGTCGGGCACGTCGCCGAACACCAGCCAGCCGGACAGCACCATCCAGATCAGCTGGGTGTAAATGAACGGAGCGACCACCGAGGCGGGCGCATATTTGTGGGCGAGGATCAGGCAGTAATGGCCGGCTGCCCCGGCCGCGCCCATCAGCATCATCAGCGCCCATTGCTGCCAGGAGGACGGCCAGACCCAGGCGAAGGGCACCAGCGGCGCCATGGCGACGGCCCCGACGGCGCCGACATAGAACAGCGCGATGGCCGGCGGGTCGTCGCGCACCAGGATGCGGGCCATGACGTTGCCGCCGGCATAGAACACCGCGCCGGCGAGGCTGAGCAGCATGGCCCAGTGGAAGGCGCCGCCCGGCTGCGTCACCACGATCACGCCGAGAAAGCCGACCGCGATGGCGATGGTCCGGCGGATGCCGACCCATTCTCCCAGCACCGGCACGGCGATCAGCGCCACGATCAGCGGCGTCGAGAACATGATCGACACGGTCTGCGTCAGCTGCAGGTAGTGGATGGCGATGAAGTTCAGGATGGTCGAGCCGAGGATCAGCGTGCCGCGCGAAAGCTGCAGCAGCGGACGCCGGGGACACAGCAGTCCGGGCGTCGTCCATGGATTGACCAGCGGCAGCACCAGCAGGAAGTTGGTGACGTAGCGCATCCAGACCAGTTGCACCGTCGGCAAGTCGCGCACCAGCCATTTGGCCGAGGAGTCGAGGCAGGTGAAGAACACGCCGGTCGCGACCATGAGCGCGATACCGATCAGGCGGTGGGACGGGGAGAGGGCGGGGGAAGGCATGAGCGTGCGAGATAGCACGGCCCGGGTGCTTCGTCCCACCGCCGTTCGGGACGGACGGGCCGAATGACCGGAGGGCCGGCCTATGCTTCGTCGGTCTCGATCTCGTCGGCTGCCTCGTCGTCGTCGTTGTCCGCCCCGTCGGTGCCGAGAGCGTCGCGCAGGCCCTTCTCGACGCGCTTGAGCAGCTTGCGCAGGCGCTTGCGGTCCTTGCCGTCGAGGTTGGCCGTCGCCTCGCTCTCGATGTCGAGGGTCAGGGCCTCGATCGCCTGCGCCTTCCGGCGCCCCTCGGCCGTGAGGGTGACGCGGACGACGCGGGCGTCGCCCTCGGCGCTACGCCGCTCGATCAGGCCGGCGGCGGAGAGCCGGGCGATGGTCTTGGAAGCGGTGGGCGGGCGCACGCGCAGGATGTCGGCGAGCTCGCTCATCGACATGGCGTCGCGGCTGGACAAGGCTTCCAGCACCTGTTCCTGACCGGGAAACAGATCGAGGCTCTCCAGCAGCCTGGCCGTGCGCGCCCGGTGCAGCCTGGTGACGTGAATCAACTGGTAGCCGATAGTCTTCGATGCAGGATGCCGCATCGGATGCTCCGCCGGCTGAGGAAGGGAATAGCCGGCTGACCATGGCGAGGGCTTGTGTCATTGTCCAGTGAGGCGGCTCAGAAAGCGGATGCCCGAAGGCAGGAAAAGGCGCGGACGAGCTTTCTCCGCTTCCCGGAGAAGGCATTTGTGCCCTTTCCGGGATCCGTGGCCTTCCCCCGTAGCCGGCTACCGGGCCGATTGCCCTATTCGGCCGCCGGCTGCATGCCCCTGAACAGGTACGTCCCGCCTGTCTCGTAGTCGTAGCCGGGATCGTCCCAGGCGATCATCTTGCCGGGATTGAGGAGGCCCTTGGGGTCGGCCTCGCGCTTGAAGGCGAGCTGCACGGCGTCGGTCCGCTTCATGCCGCCTTCCTCCAGCGTGTAACGGTGCGGGTTGAACACGGGAATGCCCATGGCCTCGTGGATGCGGACGATCTCGTCGAGGCGGGCCTCGTCGGTGAAGCGCACCAGCGGCAGGCCATAGCAGGTGATCCTGCCGTCGAAGCGGACGAACTCCAGATGCGCCGTCACCTCCTCGCCGAACAGGGCATGGGCCTTCTCCACCAGCGCGAGCTGGTTCGGGAAGGGGTAGAGGGTCTGGAGATAGGTGATCGCCGGATCGAGCTTCAGTGCCCGGAGCGTGGTGTGGTTCCAGCCGAGCTCGTAGATGTCGGGCAGGCCCTTGCGGTCGGCGGCCGCCAGATCCCGGGTGGAGAACAGCAGAGCGGCGCGCCGGTCGCGGCGGACCAGCGTCAGGAAGGCGTCGTGGGCGTGCGGCGCGATCATGGCGCAGACGATGTGCTTGTCGCGCGGCAGCCAGCGGCGATGGCGGCTGAAGCAGTCATGCGCCGTCGGGGCGGCGACCACGGCGAGCTGCTTCTTGAGGACGCCGTCGGCCTCGCCGAGATCGTTGGCGAAGGCGGCGGCGGCGCCGAGCGTGTCGAAGCCGACGATGACGTCGATCCAGTCATAGGCCGGGGCCAGCGGCATCTCGCATTCGACGATGACGCCGTTGGTGCCGTAGGCGTGGCTGACCTTGTGCAGGTCCTCGCCGGCAAGGTCGAGCAGGCGCGGCGTCGCCTCCATGGTCACGACCTTGAGGCTGATGATGTTGCCGAAGTCGCGCAGGCCGCCCCAGCCGATCGAGCCGACGCCGCCGGAGCCGCCGGCGACGAAGCCGCCGACCGTGGCGGTCTTGGCGGTGGAGGGATGCAGGCGCATCTCCTGGCCGGAATGGGCCCGGGCCTGCCTGTCGATGTCGGCGATGATTGCGCCGGCCTCGGCCACCACGCGGCCGGGCGCGATGGCCAGCACCTTGTCGAGCCCGGAGAGATCGAGCACGGCGCCGCCGGAGAGCGGCATGGCCTGGCCGTAATTGCCGGTTCCGGCGCCGCGCGGCGTGACCGGGATGCCGAGCTCGTAGCAGGCGGCGAGCGCCGCGACGACGTGGTCCGGGCTGGTCGCGAAGATGACGCAGTCGGCGGTGAGATGGTCGAGCCGGCGCTTGAGCACCGGCGAGTACCAGAAGAAGTCGCGGCTCTTCTGGCGCACCAGCGTCGGATGATCCTCAATGCGCAGCCCCGGCAGGCGGGCGCGCAGGCGCGCGATGTCGGTCATCGCACCCCCAGCATGGCGTCGAGCTCGCGATAGTCGGGCAGGGCGGTGTCGACAGGCCTGCCGCCGCGGATCACCGTACGGTCGGCCTGCGGCCGGGCAAGCAGCTCGTTGCAGGAACGGGCGCCGAACAGCACCAGGTCGGCGGGGCCGCCGGCGGCGAGCACGCCCGCCTCGATGCCCATCACCTTGGCCGGCGTGCGGGTGATCGCCCGCGGCCAGTCGCCGAAGGGGTGGTCGAGATGGGCGATGCGGGTCGCCTCCCGCAGCACTTCCAGCGCGTCGAGGTCACCATAGGCGTAGAACGGGTCGCGGGTGTTGTCGGAAGAGACGCAGACGTCGACGCCGGCGGCTTTCAATTCGTGCAGCAGCGTCACGCCGCGCGAGCGCGGGGTGCGGCCGGGGACACGGTCCTGCAAGTAGAGATTGCACATCGGCAGCGACACCACGGCAAGCCCGGCCTCGGCGACCTTGTCGATGGTCGCGCGGGCCTCGTCCTCGGGCTGGCGGGCGAGCGAACAGCAATGGCCGACCGTGACCTGGCCGGAGAAGCGGTTGCGGATCGCGGCCTCGGCGATGTGGGTGAGGGTGCGGGCCTCGGGATCCTGCGTCTCGTCGACATGGAAGTCGAGGTCGAGGCCCTCCTCGGCGGCGAGGCGGAACAGGATGTCGAGGCTGTGGTCGAGCTCGGGCACCATGTAGGTGACGCCGCCCATGACGCCGCCATGCTCGACAACGGCGGCGCGCACGGCGCTCATATGCGCACTGTCCGGCACCAGCTCGATCGAGAACAGCGCCACGGCCTGGAGGTCGATGCGGCCCTGCCAGGCCTCGCGCATCCCGGCGAAGACCGGCCACGAAATGCCGGTCTGCCGGCCCTGGGAGTCGAGATGGGTGCGCACGGCCGACGTGCCGTGGGCGAAGGCGCAGCGCAGCGAGAAGTCCATGCGCGCGGCGACATCGGCGGCGGACCAGTGCCGGTCGCGGTCGAGGGCGACCGTGTCGAGCGCCCCGAAGAAGGTGCCGTTCGGGTTGGGATGGCGCGGCCAGATATGGCCCTTGTCGAGATGGGTGTGGAGCTCGACGAAGGTGGGGAAGACGAGGCCGCCCCGCAAGTCCAGTGCATCTGCCGGCAGGGCGGCGCCAGGCGGCGCGATGCTCTCGATGCGGCCGCCGTCGATCACGAGCTCCGCCCGGACCAGGCCCTCCCTGTCGGTGGCGAAGCCGGCGGGATCGGCGAGGAGGCAGGCGGGGAGGCGGGCGTCGGCGATCGCCCATCGCGCGGCCGCCGGCACGCGTGCAAATCCGGTACCCATCAATGCTCCCGTTCGATCGCGCTCTCGTGCCATCTGCGCAGCAGCAGGTGCGACACGGCCGAGAGCGTCAGGAAGATGACGATGCCCATCGCCGACAAGAGGGCCAGGGCGGCGAAGGAGAGCGGGAATTTATAGAAGCGCGGTGCGCTCAGCACCAGGAAGCCGAGGCCGCCATAGCGCCCCGCCGTGCCGGCGGCGAGCTCGGCCACCACGGCGCCGATCAGCGACAGGCCGCCGGCGATCCTCAGGCCGCCGAGGAAATAGGGCAGGGCCGAAGGCAGGCGCAGAAGCCGGAGCCGCTGCCAGGGCGAGGCGCCGTAGAGCTCGAACAGGTCGACGAGGTTGTGGTCGGCCGAGCGCAGGCCGGTGGCCGTGTTGGAGAGGATGGGGAAGAAGGCGACGATCCAGGCGCAGGTCAGGATCGCCGCCTCCTGCGACATGTAGACCAGCAGCAGCGGCGCGATCGCCAGGATCGGCGTCACCTGCAGGATCACCGCATAGGGAAACAGCGTGTACTCGATCAGCCGCGACTGGGTGAACAGCACGGCGAGCAGGGTGCCGCCGGCGACCGCCAGCGCAAAACCTTCGACCGTGGTCATGAGGGTCGAGGCAAGGGCCGGCCCGAGGGTGCCCCAGTCCTGGAAGAAGGTCTGCCAGATGCGGCTCGGGGCCGGCACGATGATCGGCGGCGCCAGGCCGGCGCGCACCCACCATTCCCACAAGGCCAGCGTGCCGGCGAGAGCCAGGGCGGGCAGGAGCCAGCGCAGCAGCGCCATGCGCCTTTCGCCGGGCGCGGTGCGGCGGCGCGGTTCGACAGGTGCGCTCATGGCTGTCCTCCCGCCTGGCCGATCGCCGCGGCCAGCGCGGCCGAGGCGCGGCGGCACTGGGCGATGTAGGCGTCGGAAGCGCGGAAGGCCTCGCCGCGCGGCTCAGGCGCCTCGACCGCGATCTCGGCGACGGCTCGGCCCGGCCGGGCGGCCATCACCACGATCCGGTCGGAGAGATAGACGCTCTCGAACACCGAATGGGTGACGAAGACCACGGTGCATTCGAGGTCGCGCTGCAACTGCAGCAGGTCGTCGTTGAGTTTCTGGCGGGTGATCTCGTCGAGGGCGGCGAAGGGCTCGTCCATCAGCAGAAGCTTGGGCCGCGTCACCAGGGCGCGGGCGATGGAGACGCGCATCTTCATGCCGCCGGAGAGTTCGCGCGGATAGGCCGACGCGAAGGCGTCGAGGCCGACGGAGGCGAGCATCGCCATCACCGCGTCGCGGGCCGCGGCGCGCGAGCGGCGCTTCAGGCGCATCGGCAGCCAGACATTGTCGAACACCGTGGCCCAGGGCATCAGCGTCGGCTCCTGGAAGACGATGCCGAGCTCATGTCCGCCCTCGGGCCAGACGATGGCGCCGCTGCTGGCCTGCGCCAGCCCGGCGATGATCCTGAGCGCCGTCGACTTGCCGCAGCCGGAGGGACCGAGCAGGGTCAGCACCTCGCCCTGGCGGATGTCGAGATCGAGCCGCTGCAGCGCCACCGTGCCGTTGGAATAGACCTTGCCGACATCGCGCAGGGTGACGGCGGAGGAGGGAGAGGGAGCGGTCACGCGGGTCTCGACGGAGGCAGGATCGAACGCAAACATGAAGCGATTGGGCGCTGAGTCCGTCGGCCTTGCTTGCGGCCGTGCGAGACACCACGGCCGCGCTCTCTCCGAGACGCCTGCGTCTTCCCTCCCCCGGCAAGTCGGATGTTTCCGACTTGCCTTCCTTGTCTGCCCATCTCGGGAACACCCGAGATGGGTGGGGAGGGATAAAGGGTGGGGGTCGTGCAGGATAGGATGAACCCTACGTCTACGACCCCCAGCCCCTTGCCCCTCCCCGCAAGGGGGAGGGGATCGGCCGGCGTCGCGTCAGAAGCTGTTATCCGTGAGCAGACCCTCATTTGCGCAGGTCTGCCCCGACCTTCCTGTTCACGAACCGCAGCGTATAGCTCTTCTTGTAGTCGAGGTCGGCCGGGAACAGGCCGGCCTTCACCATCTTGTCGAAGAAGGATTTCATCCGCGCATCGGTCATGGCGCCGACGCCGAGCTCCTTGGTGTCGCCGGAATCGACGATGCCATAGGCCTTCATCTGCTTGATCGAATAGGCGATCTGCTCGTCGCTCATGTCCGGATTGTCTTTCTTGATCAGGGCATTGGCGGCGGCGTTGTCGCCGTTGAGATAGTTCATCCAGCCGATGATCGAGGCGTCGACGAATTTCTGCACCACCTCGGGGCGCTGCTCCAGCGTCTCGGCGCGGGCGACGATGGTGGTCGAATAGGTGTCGAAGCCGTAATCGGCGAGCAGGAAGACGTTGGGCTTGAAGCCGCCTTCCTTCTCCACCGCGAGCGGCTCGGAGGTGAGATAGCCCTGCTGCACCGCCGTCTTGTCGGCGATGAACGGAGCGGGGTTGAAGTTGTAGGGCTTGGTCTGCGCGTCGGTGAAGCCGTAGGCAGACTTCATCCATTGATAGCCCGAGGCCATGAAGTCGGGGCCGATCATGATGGCGTCGGACTTCTTCAGATCCTCGAAGCCGTCCAGGCCGACGCCGGGATGGGACATCAGGATCTGCGGCTCCTTCTGGAAGATCGCGGCGACGGTGACGACCGGCACGCTCTCCTTCACGGCCGAGAAGGCCTCGATCATGTTGCCGCCCATGGAGAAATCGATCTTGCCGGCCGGCAGCAGGATGCCGTTGTTGGCCTGCGGGCCGCCCTGGACGATCTCGACGTCGAGGCCGTACTTCGCGTAGGTGCCGTCGGCGACGGCCTGGTAGAAGCCGCCATGCTCGGCCTGGGCCAGCCAGTTGGTGCCGAAGCGCAGCTTGACCAGATCCTCCGCCAAGGCTGCACCCGCCGTCAGGCCGACGGCAAGGCCGATCGCGGCGCCGATCGTCTTTCCAGCATGGAAGCTCATGATGTCCTCGATGTCCTGCGGCGGACGCCTGTCCGCGGATGGCGACGGCTCATGGCGATTTTGGGCCCGATTTGGCCGATGCACAAGATGAGGGCATGCACGGATTTTCGACTTGCCGGTGCGGCGCGACCGGTGTCGGTGCGGTACGCGGCCGATGTCCGCTCAGAAACGCTATCGAGAAAAGCGGCCGTTTCATCCGAGATGCCGACGGCCTTGATCGCGAACACCATGTCGTTCCACCCTTGCCGGGGCCGGCCGGGCATCGATCCTCGGGAAGGCCGCCGCAGCCTTCGCAGTCATCCCTCTGCCGCCGCCAGCGCCTGCGCCACCGCGGCTTCGTCGACCTCGTCCATCGGCGCCGCCACCTTGTAGGCGCGCGTGCGCCGGCCGGGGGCCATCACCAGGATCACGGTCTCGGTGCCCGGACAGGCATCGTCGCCGCATTGGATCTCGCTGACCGAGAGCGCCACCGCCTCGTCGAGCCCGAGCCGGGCGCGAACCAGGGCCTTGATCGCATCGGCCTGCCGGCGCTGCTCGGCGTCGCGCTTGCGGAACAGGCCGAACACGGCTCAGGCCGGCAGGGTGAGGATGCCGGCGGCGCCGTCCTCGGCGCCGAAGGCGAGCTGGGCGCCGGTATGGTCCCAGGCGAGCGCGGTCACGGCGGAGCCCTCCACGGCGCGGCGGACCAGCAGCTCGGAGGCGTCGGTGAGGCGGCAGAGCAGCACGCAGCCGTCGTCATAACCGATGGCCAGCACCAACGCCTTGGGATGGAAGGCGACCCGCGAGACGCGGGCCGGGCGGATGCCGCATTCGCGCGGCGCCTTGCCCATCGGACCGTCCTTGGACTGGAACGGCCAGACGATGGCGGCGTCGGCGCCGGAGGTCGCCATCCAGTTGCCGTCATGCGACCAGGAGAGCGAGCGCGTCTTCGACGGGTAGCCCGACATACGCATATGGCCCTTGTCGGCGACGCGCCAGCCATGGAGCATGTTGTCCTGCATCGAGGTGATGAGGAAGCGGGCGTCGGGCGAGACGGTGATGTCGAGATGGCTGCCCTTCCACTCGAAGAACTCCGGAGCGGCCGCCGCATTCGGGAACCAGAACGAAGCGCCGTTGTAGTGGCTGGCCGCCACCCGATAGCCCTTGGGCGCGAAGGCCAGGCCGC
Source organism: Labrys sp. Lb11 (assembly GCF_057554225.1). NCBI lineage: Bacteria > Pseudomonadati > Pseudomonadota > Alphaproteobacteria > Hyphomicrobiales > Xanthobacteraceae > Labrys > Labrys sp. Lb11. Next base: position 617,074 of record NZ_BAAJOT010000003.1, on the reverse strand, counting down.
GGACGCTGGAGGGGGCCTGCCAGGCCTTCACCACGCCCTTCTCGTCGCGGGCGGACACGGTCCTGCCCGCCGACCACGCGACCGCGCCGGCAGGCGACAGCGCCACGGCGTCGATCCATTTGCCGCCGGACTCGCCCAGGGTGACGACGTCGCCGCTCGCCGCCAGTTGGACGACGCGGCCGTCGTCGCCGCCGGTGACGAGGCGGCTCCGGTCGGCCGCGGCGCAGAGCAGGCCGGCGTCCGGATGCAGCACGATCCGCTTCTCCTCGCCGATCCCGGCGACCAGCGCCGTGCCGTCGCCGAGCGCGAAGACCGGCGTGCGGCCGAGCCAGGCGCCGGCGACGACATGGGAGCCGGCCGCGAGCGGCGCGACGCGATCGGAGAGTGAGGCAAGGGGAGCTGGTGCGGACATCGGCTTCGGAACAGGCATTCGGAACTCCTCCCGGCCGGGAGGGCATGGGTTGCGGCGGCGAACGCGGGCCCCGGAGCGCGATGCCGGCCATTCCCCTCCGGGAGAGGGGACGGCGCGGGCACCGCGTCGGATCCCGAAGCGGCCCATCCCGCCCCGTTCGTGTTCGCCGTCCCCCCTTATCGTGTCGCGGGGCTCCTGCCAACGGCGGAGGCCCCGGGAAGCCTCACGCGGCGCAGGCCTGGAAGCCCTTGCGCAACTCGTCGGTCTTGAGGTCGCGGCCGATGAACACCAGCCGGGATTCGCGCTTCTCGCCGTCCTTCCATTCGCGCTGCAGGTCGCCGTCCAGCATCATGTGCACGCCCTGGAAGACGAAGCGCCGGGGCTCGTCCTTGAAGGCGAGGATGCCCTTCCAGCGCAGCAGGCCGGGGCCTTCCTTCTGCGCCACCTCGTTGACCCAGGGCATGAATTTGTCGGGATCGACGTCGCCGTCGATCTTCAGCGAGACCGACTGCATGCTCTCGTCGTGATAGTGCTTCAGGCCGTGGCCATGGTCATGATCGTGGTGATGATGCCCATGGTCGTGATCATGGCCATGGTCGTGCTCGTCCGCTTCCAGGAAGGCGGGCTCGAGGTCGAGGATGCGTTCGAGGTCGAAGGCATTGCGCTCGAGCACGTCCTCGATCTTCACGGCCGCCCGCGTGGTCTTGTGCAGCCTGGCATAGGGGTTGATGGCGCGGATGCGCATCTCCACGTCCCTGAGCTCGGCCGGGGTGACGAGGTCGGTCTTGTTGAGGATGATGACGTCGGCGAAGGCGATCTGGTTCTTGGCCTCGGGCGCGTCCTTCAGCCGGTCCTTGAGCCATTTGGCGTCGGCGAGGGTGACGATGGCGTCGAGCCGGGCCTTGTCGGCGATGTCCTGGTCGACGAAGAAGGTCTGCGCCACCGGCGCGGGATCGGCGAGGCCGGTGGTCTCGACCAGGATGGCGTCGAACTTGCCCTTGCGCTTCATCAGCCCGTCGATGATGCGGATGAGGTCGCCGCGCACGGTGCAGCACACGCAGCCATTGTTCATCTCGAACACTTCCTCGTCAGCGTCGACGACGAGGTCATTGTCGATGCCGATCTCGCCGAACTCGTTGACGATGACGGCATAGCGCTTGCCGTGCGGCTCGGTGAGGATGCGGTTGAGCAGCGTCGTCTTGCCCGCGCCGAGATAGCCGGTGAGGACCGTGACGGGGATCTTGTCGGACATGAACGTCTCCGAGGCAGAAGCGGGGAGAGGACCTCCCCGGGAATCGTTTTGGGGCTTCAGCTCGAGAGCGCGCCCGCGAAGGCCTTTATATTGTGACGCATCATGTCGATGTAAGTCCCCGCTCCCTCATCCGGCTTCGACAGGGCATCGGAAAACACGGTGCCGCCGATCTTGGCGCCGGTCTCGTCGGCGATGCGCTTGACCAGGCGCGGGTCGGAGATGTTCTCCATGAACACCGCCGGGATCTTCTCCGCCTTGATCTGGCGGATGATCCGGGCGACGGCCTTGGCCGAGGCCTCCGCCTCCGTGGATACGCCCTGCGGGGCGATGAAGGCGACGCCGTAGGCCTTGCCGAAATAGCCGAAGGCGTCGTGCGAGGTGATCAGGCGCCGCTTCTGCGGCGGGATGGAGGCGACCGCGGCCTTCACCTCCGCGTCCAGCGCGTCGAGCCGGGCGAGATAGGCGGCGGCGTTGGCGTCGTAGGTTGCCTTGCCGGCCGGGTCCGCCGCGTCGAGACCGTCCCGGATGGCCTCGACCATGAGCTTGGCGTTGGCCACGGACTGCCAGACATGCGGATCGGTGATCGTCTTGCCGTCCTCCTCCATGGTCTGGGCGGTGATGCCCTTGGCCGTCTCGACCACCGGGGCCTTGGCGCCGGATGCCTTGATCAGGCGCGGCATCCAGCCCTCGAAGCCGAGGCCGTTGACGAACACCAGCCTGGCCGCCGCCACCGCCTTGGCGTCGGTCGGCGCGGGCTGGAAGGTGTGGGCGTCGCCGTCGGGCCCGACCAGCGTGGTGACGGCGACGCGGTCGCCGCCGACATTGGCGACGAGGTCGCCGAGGATGGAGAAGCTGGCGACGACCGGCAACCGGTCCTGGGCCGGCGCGGGGAGCGCAAGGCCGGCGGCGAATGCGAGGCCGACAATAGATGTTATAACGTAACGTCGATTGATCATGGCGAGACCTTTTTGGGGTGGCGGAGCCTGAAACCGGAGAGGGTATGTTATGCTATTACGCTTCGAGGTGTCGGCGTGGCAAGGCCTTCGTCACCAGGCCGCCAGCCGGGCCGAACAGCAGCGACAGGAGATAGAACGCGCCGGCGACCAGGATGATGGCCGGGCCGCTCGGCGCCTCGGCGTGGTAGCTGATCAGCAGCCCGACTGCCGAGGAGACGGCGCCGATCAGGGCGGAGGCCGCCAGCATCAGGGTGATGTCGTCGGACCAGAACCGGGCCGCGGCGGCCGGCAGCATCATGACGCCGACAGCGAGCAGCGTGCCGAGCGCCTGGAAGCCGCCGACGAGGTTGAGCACCACCAGGCCCAGGAACAGGAGGTGGGCTGGGGCGCCGGCCCGCGACACCGAGCGCAGGAAGCCGGGATCGAGGCATTCCATCACCAGCGGCCGGTACATCACGGCGAGGGCGACCAGCGTCAGGCTGGCGATGGCGGCGATCAGGGCGAGCGCCGGGTCGTCGAGCGCCAGCACGGTGCCGAACAGCACGTGCAAGAGGTCGACGTTCGAGCCCTTGAGCGAGACGATCATCACGCCGAGCGCCAGCGAGATGAGGTAGAAGGCCGCCATCGAGGCGTCCTCGCGCTGGCTGGTGGCGCGGGCGACGACGCCGGAGAGGATCGCCACGGCAAAGCCGGCGACGAGGCCGCCGATGGTCATGGCCGGCAGCGACAGGCCGGCGACGAGGAAGCCGACGGCCGCGCCCGGCAGGATGGCATGGGCCATGGCGTCGCCGGTCAGCGACATGCGCCTGAGCATCAGGAAGACGCCGATCGGGCCGGCGCCAAGCGCCAGCGCCACCGCGCCGACCAAAGCGCGGCGCATGAACTCGAACTCGACGAAGGGGGCGATCAGCGTGTCGTAGAGCATCAGGCGGCTTTGCCGCAGACCTCGGCGCGGGCGTCCCAGGCCTCGACCATGCGGCGGGCCCGCAGCAGGGTCTCGGGGGTCAGCACCGCTTCGGTCGGCCCCCAGGCCACGGCCTCGCGGGCGAGCACCAGGCATTCGGGGAAGTGCGCCCGCACCATGTCGAGGTCGTGCAGCACGGCGATCACCGTGCGGGCCTCGCCGTGCCAGCGGCGCACCAGGGCCAGGAGGTCGGCGGCGGTCCTGGTGTCGATGGCGGTGAAAGGCTCGTCCAGGAGGATGACGCGGGCATCCTGCAGCAGCAGGCGGGCGAACAGGGCGCGCTGCATCTGGCCGCCCGAGAGCGTGCCGATGACGCGATTCTCGAAGCCGGTCAGCCCTACGGCGGCGAGGGCATGATCGATGGCGTCGCGATGGCGGCGGCCGATGCCGCCGAACAGGCCGGCGCGCCTCCACAGGCCCATGGCGACGAGGTCGTAGACGCTGATGGGAAAGCTGCGGTCGATGTCCGCGGCCTGGGGCAGATAGGCGATCTCGCGCGGCGTCAGGCCGGTGCGGTCGACATGGCCGGACAAGGCGGGAATGGCGCCGACCACGCCCTTGAGCAAGGTCGACTTGCCGGCTCCGTTCGGGCCGACCACCGCCAGCAGCGAGCCGGGCCGCACCTCGCCGTCGAGGTGGTGCACAGCCGGACGGCGGTCATAGCCGAGGGTCAGGTCGCGAAAGCGCAGGGGCGGGGTTGCAGCGGTCACTGTGTCCTCAACTCCACGCCCAGGCCACGCCCGCCCAGATCGCCGCCACGAGCACGGCCACGCCCGCCAGGCGCGCCGCCGCCGACAGGCGCAGCAACGAGGCGGTGGGCGAAGCGGGAACGGCGTGGTCGTGCGAATGCGGCATGGCGGCAATCAGGCTCGGGAGGGAAACGTTATAGTATCACATATGGCGACTCAAGGCCCTTGTAAACTCGAAGCCCTTGCGAAGGGCCCCGGGACGGACGGCGTTGTCATCTCGGCCCGTCCGGCCTATGACGGCCCATCCCCGAGAGCTCTCACCGACCAAAGGACGATGACGAAACGGACGAACGACGTGCTCGAAGCGATCAGGAGCACCGTTGCAATGAAGGACTGCTGGATCGTGCCGGGCTATTTCGCCCATTGCTACGGAGGCGTCGCCACAGCCGAGGCGATCAAGCTGGCCAAGCAGCAGGGACTGATCAGGCTCGCCTATGTCTCGCAGGGCGGCTCACCGGTCTACAAAGGCATGCGCTGAGAGAGAGCTCCGCGGGTCGGTCCAGGCCGGACAATCAGGTCTGCCTTGCCCATCTCCTGCGCGAAGCCCGGTACGCCATCGAGGCCGGCGGCACCATCCTCGCCCGCCCTGCCCAGGCGAGCCCGTCGCATGGGCGCTCGTCGCGCCGGCTTCGCCGACACCACCTTGCAGACTGCGCCGATCAGTTCGACACTCTCCGGGGCCTCTTGCCCGGTCATGGCGCCGGCCGGAAACCGCGGGACGTCATCGAGCGCTGCGGGCGCACCCCTTCGTCTTCTTCGCCGACCGCGCCGTCCTGCCGACCCTGTTCGCACCTGCCTCATTGGCATCCTGACGATTGACGGTTGGAGTTTATACGGAATTATGTTCTCCTATTGGAACATGGTTCCGCAAAATGGCTTGGCTGGGAAGCGAAAGATCGGATGAAGAAAACGACGACCAAGAAGCGTGCGTCCGAAAAGCCGGCCCAATCAAGTGAGGCTGCCTCCACGGGAATTGTCTACACGTCCGAACTGCGGCAAAGCGGATCACGTTGGCTGCTGACGGCACAGGATGACGACGTGCATCCGCCGCCTCCGTCGCCGGGTCTCGTACCCGCGGTGGAAAACGCGATCGCTATTGTCAACTACCTCAATCATACGCCGTCTCACGCGGCTGCCCTGACGGAGATCCTGGGGGTTCTCTCCATCTCCAAGAGCCATTGTCATTCCATTCTGAAGACGCTCACCCATTTCGGCTGGCTGAAATTCGACGGCCGCACCAAGGCCTATCAATTGAATTCGGGAATTCTGGCCAGCGCTTCTTCCCTGCTCGGCTCGCCGGTCTTGGACACGATCCGCCATGAATTGCAGCTTCTCGTCCGGCGCACCGAAATTCCCGCGGTCCTGTCGCAGCCGCAGGGGGACGACACCTTCATCGTCATCGACAAGTTCAACGGCGCGCAGTCGATGGAGGTTTCCTTCCCCATCGGCCATCATTTCCCGCGCGACGCGACGGCCAACATGCGCGCCTACCTCGCATGGCAGCCCGAGAGCGAGATCGATCGCTGGATGAAGACCTGGCGGCCGGTCCGCTATACCTCGGCCACGCTGACGACCGAGGCGCAGGTTCGCGCTGAAATCGCCGCCACGCGCAGGCGAGGCTATGCGCGCAGCGTCGGCGAACTGACGGAAGGCCTGATGGCCCTCGGGATGCCGATCTTCGGGCGGCACGGCGAAGTCATGTACGTCTTCACCTGCTCCGGCCTGCTGACCGCACTCGCGCCTCGCGAGGAAATGCTCGCGCGCGAGATCGTGAGGACCGCCGTGGCCATCAACCGCGCGCTCCTGGCGCGCGTTCCCGGTGACTTCCCGACCAGTTGAACAATCCTCCCGGCTGTTCGGTCCGCCCGGACGGCACCCTGTCCGCGATCGAATCTGCGACTCCCGCCGTTGACAAAGGGGCCGGCGCATAGCTACACGTTTGTTCTCCATGAAGAACATTGTTCTTTATACAGGACAATCTCATTGGGGGCAGCTTGAAGCCTGAAGCTTCGCGCGGACAGAGGGAGGTTGACATGAGTGTTTCGAGACATCGGCGGGCGATGCTCAAATTGGCCGGGGCGGTGGTGCTGGCGGCGGCCGTCGGTGGCCCGGCCTCCGTCATGGCGGCGGAGAAGACGCTGAAGATCGGCCAACTCGGCGTGATGAGCGGCCCGGAGGCGTCCTGGGGCCTTGTCAACAAATATGCGGCCCAGGCCACGGCGGCGATATGGAACGAGAAAGGCGGCATCGAGATCGGCGGCGAGAAGTACAAGATCGAGATCGTCTCGGTCGACGACCGCAACGATCCGAAGCTCACCGTGTCCGGCGCCGAGCGTCTGATGGGCGACGACGGCATCCGCTACGTCATCGGCCCCAACACCGACGTCACGGCCACGAGCGTGCGCCCGATCGCCGAGAAGTATCACGCGGTCTACTTCCCCTATGCGTCGAGCCGTTCGCTCTTTACCAAGCCGGCGGAAAATGCCGTCATGGGCATGGTGGCGAGCTACCAGGTCGCGCCTGCGATCCTGGAGCTTCTGAAGAACGAGCGCGGCGTCAAGAAGGTCGCCTTCGTCGCCCGCAACGACAGCGACGGCCTCAGCAACCGCGACGACGGCGTGGCGGCCGCCAAGAAGCTGGGCCTCGACGTCGTGGTCGCCGACGCCACGTACGAGCCGAACGTGACCGACTTCTTTCCCGTGATGTCCAATGTGGTGAGCAAGTCGCCGGACCTCATCTTCCTGCCGGCCTCGGCGCCCTCCAACACGCCGCTGCTCATGCGCGCGGCGCGCGAGCTCGGCTATACCGGCCTGTTCGCCAGCGATTCCGGCCAGGACATCAAGGTGATCAAGGAAATGGCCGGCGACTATGGCAACGGCCTGATCTCCATCGGCGGCGCGTCCACGCCCGAGATCCGCAGCGCCTACATGGACGACTTCATCAAGCAGTACACCAAGGTCGCCGGCGAGTGGAACGACGAGGCCGGCACCAAGGTCTACGCGCTGGAAGTGATCCTCGCCACGCTCCAGGCTGTCGGTCCCGCCGCGATCGAGGACACGGACCTCTTCAAGAAGGCCATCCCGGGCTTCTCCATGCCCAATCCGTTCCTGAAGAAGGAGGACGCGCTCGGCTATACCGGCGAGACCGACTACGGCCAGAAGCGGCAGATCGGCGTTCCGCTCGTGCTGACCGAAACCAAGGGGGGCGAGTTCGTCACCATCTCGGTCGGCGCCGTGAAATAGGCCGGGCCGGCCGGCGGCCATCGCGGCAGGCGCAATCCACGGAAGAACGGCCACGGAAGGGCGGCATGGAACAGGTCCTCATCAACGGCGCGATCCTCTCGGCAAACTACGCGCTGGTCGCGCTCGGCCTGACGCTGATCTTCGGCATCATGAACGTGCTGAACTTCGCCCATGGCCAGATGTTCATGATCGGCGGCATGGTGGTCTACTGGGCCTGCGCGGTCCTGAACTTTCCCTACGGCGTCGGGCTTGCGGCCGCGGCCGTCGGCGTCGGCGCCGTGGGGATGGCCATGGAGAAGGGCCTTTTCCAGCGGGTCATGCGCGTTGCGGGGCGGGAGGAAAACTCCATGCTGCTCGCCGTGGGCACCGCCTTCCTGCTGGAGAATGCCGCGCTCTACCTCTTCGGGGAGAAGCAGCGCGGCATCCCTCCGATGGTCCAGGGCGTCTACCGCATCGGCAGCGCCTTCCTGCCGGCGAACCGGCTCGTGGTCTTCGTCATCTCGCTGCTGCTGGTCGCCGCGGTCCTCGCCTTCGTGACCTACACCCGCACAGGGCGCGCCATGCGGGCGCTTGCCCAGGACCGGACCGCCACCACGCTCATGGGCGTGGACGTCGGCCGCATCAGCATGCTGGGCTTCGGGCTGGGCGCGATGCTGGCGGGGATTGCCGGCGGGCTGCTCATCTCGGTTTCCGGCGTCAATGCGGGCATCGGCACCGCAATCTCCACCAAAGCCTTCATCATGATCATGATCGGCGGCGCGGGAGTCATCGGCGGCGCCCTGCTGGGCGCCGTCGTGCTCGGCTTCGCCGAGGCGGTCGGCTACGCGCTGTTCCCCGGCTCCGTCACCTATCTCATCATCTTCGTCGCCCTCATCGTTTTTCTCCTGGTGCGGCCGCAGGGGATCATGGGCCGGCCTTGGGGCTGAGCCCGGCGCCCGCAAGCCAACGAACGATCGGCAAGGACGGACATCATGGCACAGACCGTTTCCGCGACGCAGCTTCCGGTACCCGCGCGCCTTTTCGGCGATCGGGGGGGCCTGCTTGCGATCGTCCTGCTGGCGGCGTTCCTCTACGCCTTCGTGCCCCTCGCCCTTTCCGGCCGGGCCTACTGGCTGAACGTGATGACCAACGCCTCGTTGCTGTCCTTCGCGAGCCTCGGCGTGTGGATCACCTTCGCCATCGGCCGCGTGAACATCGGGCAGGGGGCCTTTGCGCTGCTCGGCGGCTATACGACGGCCATCCTGTCCACGACCTGCGGGCTGTCCTTCTGGATCTGCCTGCCGCTGTCGGCGCTGATCGCCGGCTTGGTCGGCTTCCTGATCGGCTGGCCGCTGCTGCGGCTGCGCGGCATCTACTTCGCGATGGTCACGCTCAGCCTGACGGAAGCGGTCCGCCTCCTGTTCCTCAACACGCTGGGCGCCAGCGGCGGCGGCGTCCTGAATATCCCCCGGCCGGCAGGGCTCTCCACGTCGCTGGCCTTCTATCTCTTCGCCGCGACGCTGCTCCTGGCCGGCTATGTCCTGGTGTGGCGGCTCGCCAACAGCCGGATCGGCTGGGTCTTCCGCTCCATGCGCGAGAACGAGGAGCTGACCATGTCGATCGGCGTCGACATCGCCCGCTACCGGGTCCTCGCCTTCGTGCTCTGCTCGGCCATGGGCGGCGTCGCCGGTGCCTGCTTCGCGGCCTTGCAGCAGAACATCTATCCGTCGACCTACACCGTCTCCGATTCCATCAACTTCATGCTCTACTGCTTCCTCGGCGGGCTCGACTATGCCCTCGGCCCCATCGTCGGCGCGTTCGGCCTTGTCATGGCCTTCGAGCTGCTGCGCTCGATTCAGGAATACCAGGCGCTGCTCTACGGCGTGCTGATGATCGTCGTCATGCTCTTCCTGCCGAACGGATTGCTCAGCATCGGCTCGCTGCTGCGCCGCGGAGCGAGGTGACCCGATGAGCCTGCTCGCAATCGAGAACCTGACCAAGCGCTTCGGCGGCCTGACGGCGGTCAACGACATTTCCTTCGATGTCGCGCAGGGGGAGATCCTGTCGGTCATCGGCCCGAACGGCGCGGGCAAGTCGACGCTGTTCAAGCTGATCGGTTCCTTCCTCAAGCCCACGTCCGGCCGCGTCCTGCTCGACGGCGCGGTGGTCAGCGGCAGGCAGCCGCATCAGGTGGCTCAAGCCGGCATCGTGCGCACCTTCCAGGAAACGACGGTGTTCAAGGAAATGACGGCTCTCCAGAACGTCGTCGTCTCGCATCAGCTCGGCCTGAGGGCGACGCCGTTCGGCGCCTACTTCTCGACCGCCGCGGCGCGCGCCGACGCAAGGGCCTCCACCGAAAGCGCGGCCGAAATCCTTGGCTATCTCGGCCTCGGCCATGTGATGAACGAGCTGGCCCGCAATCTGCCGCACGGGCATCTGCGCGCGCTCGGCATCGCCATCGCGCTCGCCGCCAGGCCCCGGGTGCTGCTGCTCGACGAACCTTTCGCGGGCATGAATCCGGACGAGACCGACCGCGCCGTGGAAATGGTCGAGGGCATCCGCAAGCGCGGCATCACGGTCCTGCTCGTCGAGCACGACATGCGCGCGGTCATGCGCATCAGCGATCGCATCGTCGTGGTCAGCTTCGGCTCGAAGATCGCGGAAGGCCTGCCCGCCGAAATCCGGGCCAACCCGGCTGTCGTCGAAGCCTATCTCGGCCAGGACGACGAGACGATCGGGAGCTATTGACGCATGACCGGCAGCAGCAGGTATTTCGAGGCGCGCCGCATGACCGTCCGGTACGATCGGGTGCGCGCGATCGGCGATGTGAGCATCGGCTTCGATGCCGGCCAGATCGTGTCGCTCATCGGTGCGAATGGCGCGGGCAAGAGCACGAGCCTGCGGGCGATCACCGGCCTCGCCAGCCTCGTCGAGGGCGAGATCTGGTTCGACGGGCAGCGCATCGACCGGGTGCCGGCGGCGCGCCGCGTGGCGATGGGCATCGCCATGGTGCCGGAAGGCCGGCGCGTCTTCCCGCTGATGTCGGTCAAGGACAATCTGCTGATGGGCGCCTATACGCGCCGAGACGGCGCGATGAAGCGAGATCTGGATCGCATCCTCGAGCGTTTCCCCCGCCTGCGCGAGCGCTTCAGGCAGCCGGCCGGCACGCTGTCGGGCGGCGAGCAGGAGATGCTGGTGATCGGCCGCGCCCTGATGTCGAAGCCGCGCCTGCTGCTGCTCGACGAGCCCTCGCTCGGACTGGCGCCGCTCGTCGTGCGCGACATCGCCCGCCTCATCGCCGAGATCAATCGCGAGGAGGGCACCAGCATCGTGCTGGTCGAGCAGAATTCGCGCATGGCGCTGCGCATCAGCCGATACGCCTATGTGCTGGAGACGGGACGCATCGGTCTCGAAGGGCCATCGCAAGATCTTCTGAACGACGACAACGTCAAGCAACTCTATCTCGGCGGCTGAAGCGCCGGGACCGGACATCCGTATGGGAAAGGACGGGACCATGTCAGGAAAGATCATTCTCGCGGTCGGTCAGCTCGGCCCCATCGCCCGCGGCGACAGCCGCGACCAGGTGGTGAAGCGGCTCATCGACATGCTGGAGCAGGCCGCCGCGCGCAACTCGGATTTCATCGTCTTTCCCGAGCTGGCGCTGACCACGTTCTTCCCACGCTGGTACTTCGCCGACGAGGCGGAGCTGGATGCGTTCTACGAGACGGAAATGCCGGGCCCGGCGACGCGGCCGCTGTTCGAGGCCGCCGCAAGACACGGCATCGGCTTCAATCTCGGCTTTGCCGAGCTGGTGACCGAGGGCGGCGGGAAGCGGCGCTTCAACACCTCGGTCGCCGTCGACAGGACGGGCAGGATCGTCGGCAAGTACCGCAAGGTGCACCTGCCCGGCCACAAGGAGTATGAGGACTACCGCCCCTTCCAGCACCTGGAGAAGCGCTATTTCGAGACCGGCGACCTCGGCTTCCCGGTCTACGAGGTCGACGGCTTCAAGATGGGCATGTTCATCTGCAACGACCGGCGCTGGCCGGAGACGTGGCGGGTGATGGGCCTCAAGGGCGCGGAGCTGATCTGCGGCGGCTATAACACGCCTCTGCACAATCCGCCGGTGCCGCAGCACGATCAGCTCAGCTCCTTCCACCACCTGCTGTCGATGCAGGCGGGCGCCTACCAGAACGGCGCATGGACGGCGGCGGCCGGCAAGGTCGGCGTGGAGGAGGGCTGCATGCTGCTCGGCCATTCCTGCATCGTCGCGCCGACGGGCGAGCTGGCGGCGCTCACCAACACGCTGGAGGACGAAGTCATCACGGCGGTGGCCGACTTCGCCCGCTGCCGGGAAATCCGCGAGAACATCTTCAATTTCGCGCTGCATCGCGAACCGAAGAACTACGGACTGATCGCCGCCGTCTGACCGGCCCGATCCCAAACGGAAAGAGCATCGCCGTCGCCGCTTCCCCACGGGAGGCGGAACGGGAGCGGCTTGCCTGCCGCCGGCGATCCCAGGAGAAGGAAGAGACCATGCGCGCGATCCTGCTGGACCAGCCCGGCGAAGCGCCGGGCGTCCTGCGCGTCGCAGAGATCGCCGCGCCCGCTGCCGGCCCGGGAATGCTAGTCGTCGCCGTCGCCTGCTGCGGCTGCAATTTCGCCGACACGATGATGCGGCGGGGCACCTATCCGCATCCCAGGCGATATCCGCTCGTTCCGGGCTTCGAGATCGCCGGCACGGTTGCGGCGGTCGGCGCGGGCGTGACGGGCTTTGCCGAAGGCGACCGCGTGGCGGGCTATGCCGAAGCGGGCGGCGGCTTCGCAGCGCTTTGTGCCGTGCCGGCCGCACGCGCGATACGGCTTCCCGATGCCGTGGCTTTCGAGACGGCTGCGGCCTTCCTCATCCAAGCCCAGACGGCCTGGCATCTGCTGCATACCGTCTCGACCGTTCGGCCGGGCGAAATCGTTCTCATCCATGCCATCGGCGGCGGCGTCGGGCTCTATCTCACCCAGCTCGCCGTGCAGGCCGGAGCGGTCGTCGTCGGAACCGTCGGCACGGCCGGCAAGGAGAGGCGGGCGCTCGACTATGGCGCCAGCCTCGTCGTCAACCGTGCCGAGGCGGATTTCGCGGCGGAGATCGGCCGGTTCCTGAACGGCCGCGGCGTCGACAAGATCTATGATTCCACCGGCGCGACGATCCTCGACCGCAGCTTCGCCCTGCTGCGCCCGCTGGGGCACGTCGTCAGCTATGGCGAGGCGGAAGGCCGGCCGCTCGACACTCTGTGGGCGCGCCTCGTCGAGAAATCCGCGACCTTCACGCGCTTCCACCTCGGCCATCTCGACTGCGCCTCGCAGGCTTGGCACGACGGACTGCGCCGCACCCTTGCCGCCGTGGCCGACGGGGCGCTGCACGTTGCGGTCGAGCGCGTCTTCCCCTTCGAACGGGCAGAGCAGATGTACGAGCGCCTCGAATCCCGGACCGTCTCGGGAAAGCTCCTGCTCGCCGTCGACCCGACCGAAACCGCAACCGACAGCCGGAGCTGAAACCATGAAGGACTACGATCTCGTCATCCGTGGAGGGACCGTCGCCACGGCCAGCGACTGCTTCCGGGCGGACATCGCGGTCGCCGGGGGCAGGATCGTCGCGATCGGCGAAAGCCTCGGTACGGCTGCGCGGGAGATCTCGGCGGCAGGCCGACTCGTGCTGCCCGGCGGCGTCGATTCCCATTGCCATATCGAGGAGCCGCAGGTGGGCGAGGTGCGCAATGCCGAAACCTTCGCCTCCGCCACCGCCTCGGCGGCGACCGGCGGCACCACGACGGTCATCTCCTTCTCGCAACAGACCAAGGGCAGCGGCGTCACCGACGCCTTGCGCGACTATCACCGCAAGGCGACCCGCTCGCTGATCGACTATTCCTTCCACCTGGTCGTCACGGATCCGACCGACGCCGTGCTGGAGGAACTGGTGCCGCTCATCGAGGAGGGGCACCGCTCGCTGAAGATCTTCATGACCTACACGAATGTCGTGCTCGACGACGAGCAGACCCTGCGTGTCCTGGCGCTCGCCCGGCGTGCCGGCGCGCTGGTCACCGTGCACGCGGAGAACCATGCGGCGATCATGTATCTCACCCGCGCGCTGGAAAAGGCCGGGCTTACCCATCCCAAGCACCATGCCTGGGCGAAGCCCATGCCGGTCGAGCGCGAGGCCTGCCACCGCATCATCGCGCTCTCAGAGCTGCTGGACGTGCCGATCCAGATCTTCCACGTCTCCGGCGCGGAAGCCGCCGAGGAGATCCGCCGCGCGCAGAACCGGGGCCTCAAGGTCTTCGGCGAGACCTGCCCGCAATATCTGATGCTGACGGCAAAGGACCTCGACCGGCCGGACTTCGAGGGCGCGAAATTCCTGTGCAGCCCCGCGCCGCGCACCGAGGCCGACCAGGAGGCGCTCTGGGGCTATATCCGCACCGGCACGCTGGGCGTCGTCTCCTCCGACCATGCGCCCAACCGCTTCGATGATCCGCACGGCAAGAAGGTCGGCGGCGTGAACGCGCCGTTCAGCGCCATCCCGAACGGCGTGCCAGGCCTTGCGACGCGGCTGCCGATTCTCTTTTCCGAAGGGGTCGTCAAGGGCCGCATCGACCTTAACACCTTCGTGGCGATCACGGCGACCAATCCGGCGAAGCTGTTCGGCCTGCATCCGAGGAAGGGCACCATCGCCGTCGGAGCGGATGCCGACATCGCGATCTGGGATCCCGAGCGCAAGGTGACGATCCGCAACGACATGCTGCATCACGGCGTCGACTACACCGTCTACGAAGGCATCGAGGTGACGGGCTGGCCGGTCATGACGCTGTCGCGCGGCGAGGTGGTCTGCGACGAGGGCGCGGTGGTCGGCAGGCCGGGGCACGGGCGCTTCCTCGCCCGCGGCCCCTACGATGCCATCAGGCCGCTCGGCCGGCATGTGACGCCCTTCGATCCCGTGACGGGCGAGCTGGAAACGGCCGGGTGCTGACAGGAGAGGGCGATGAAGATCAAGGTCATCAATCCGAACACCACGCTGACCATGACCGCGAAGATCGGCGAAGCGGCGTCCGCCGCGGCCTTTCCGGGAACGGAGATCCTGGCCGTCAGCCCCTCCATGGGGCCGGCCTCGATCGAGGGGCATTATGATGAGGCGGTGAGCGCGCTCGGTGTCGTGGACGAGGTGCGCAAGGGCGCGGCGGAAGGCGTCGAGGGCTATCTCGTCGCCTGTTTCGACGATCCTGGCCTGCATGCCGCCCGCGAGATCGCCAACGGCCCCGTCGTCGGCATCGCGGAGGCGGCCATGCACATGGCCTCTTTCCTCTGCGAAGGCTTTTCCGTCGTCGCCACCGGCCACCGCAGCCGCATCATCCTCGAGCATCTGGTGCGCGCCTACGGCATGGAGCACAAGTGCCGCAAGGTCCGCACGACGGAACTGGCGGTGCTGGACCTCGAGGTGGAGGGATCGGATGCGCGCCGCGTCATCCTGGAGGAATGCCGCCGGGCGATCGCCGAGGACCATTCGGACTGCATCGTGCTCGGCTGTGCCGGCATGGCCGATCTCGTCGACTTCATTTCCCGAGACCTCGGCGTACCGGTCGTCGACGGCGTCGCGGCGGGGGTGAAGATCCTCGAGGGGCTGGTCGGCATGGGCCTCTCCACCAGCCGGGCATGCGGATATGCCTATCCCAACGCCAAGCGCTATGACGGGGAGATGGCCCGCTTCCAGCCCTGATGGGCAAGCCGACCGAAGGAGTGTTTCCGGTGCCGAACGCACAGGCCGAAAGGCCATCGACGCTGTTTTCTTCGCTCCCGGACGTGCGGATCGACAGCCGCACCAAGGGAATGCCGGCGAACCTGCCGGACATGCCGCTCGCCGAGGTCGGCCGCCGGGGCTGGAACCTGCTGCAGCGCGACCTGCCGACCCCGCTGGCGGTGCTCGACCGGGCCGCCATCGCGCAAAACAGCCGATGGATCGCGGCGGTGACGGGTCATTATCGCGTGTCGCTCTGCCCGCACGGCAAGACGACGATGGCGCCCCAGCTCTTCCGCAGGCAGCTCGACGACGGCTGCTGGGGCATCACGCTTTCCACCCAGCACCACGTTCAGGTCGCCCGCCACTACGGCGTGTCGCGGATCTTCCTCGCCAACCAGATCCTCGATCCGGGCTTCCTGGCCTATATCGCGCGAACGCAGGTCGAGGATCCCGACTTCGACTTCTACTTCCTCATGGATTCGCTGGAAGGCGCCGCGCTTCTGGAGCAGGTCGCGGCCGGCCATCCCGGCCACCGGCCGTTCCAGGTGCTGATCGAGCTCGGCTCGCCCTTCGCGCGCACCGGCTGCCGCAGCGAGGCCGAAGCGCGGGCCGTCGCCGAACGCCTGGCGCGCATGCGCCATGCGGCGATCCTCGTCGGCATCGAGGGGTTCGAGGGCAGCATTCGCGGTGCCGACCGGGCCGAGATCGAGCGCCGCATCGGCGAGTTTCTCGCCTTCATGACGGGGACGGCCGAGCATTTCGCCGAGGCCGGCCTGTTCGGCGGCAAGGAGATCCTGCTCACCGCCGGCGGCTCGGCCTATTTCGACCTCGTCGCCAAGGCGCTGAGCCGCCCGCGCTTCGACAGGCCCTCGCGCGTGGTGCTGCGCAGCGGCTGCTACATCTCGCACGATGCCGGCATGTACGAGCGCGAGATCGCCCGCGCCCTCGAGCGCTCGCCCGAATTGGCGGCGCTCGACGCCAAGCCGCGCCAGGCGCTCACCGTCTGGGCGACCGTGCAGTCGCGGCCGGAGCCGGGCCTGGCCTTCCTGAACGCCGGCCGGCGCGACGTGTCCTACGACGCGCATCTGCCCCGGCCGCTGCGCTATGCCTCGGGCGCGGCGGCGATGACGGTGAGGGACCTGTCGGCGGGCCACGAGATCACCATGCTGAACGACCAGCATGCCTATCTCAAATGTCCGCCGGAAAGTCCGCTTCGCCCGGGCGACCTCGTGGAACTGGGCATCTCGCATCCCTGCACGACCTTCGACAAATGGGACGTGCTTTGCGTGCTCGACGCGGACTTCAATGTGGTCGACGCGGTGAAGACCTTCTTCTGAAGCGAGGAAAACGATGCCCAAGCAGCATATCGTGCTGGAAAACGCGCCGGGGCGCGCCGGACCCTATTCCCACGCGGTGGTCGCCAACGGCTTCGTCTTCGTGTCGGGGCAGGGCCCGGTCGATCCCCGAACGGGGACGATGCCGGCCGATTTCGGCGGGCAGGTGCGCCAGGCGCTCCTCAACATGGAGACGATCCTGACGGGTGCGGGCAGCAGCCTCTCCGACGTGGTGAAGGTCAACGCCTATCTCGCCGACCTCGCCGACTTCGACAGCTTCAATGCGGTCTATTCGACTTTCTTCAAGGGTGATCTTCCGGCCCGCACGACCATCGGCTGCACTCTCAACGGCATCCTCTTCGAGGTCGATTGCGTGGCCGTCCTGCCGTGAAAGACGAAACGACGATTTCTGAAGCAAAGCGCATTTCGGAGGAAACGCGCTTTGCTCCAACGCCTTGTTTCGACGCGTCTTTGCGACTTGACGCGATTCCGTCAAATCGCAAAACGCTTCAGGGGTGGACATGCCGACGGCTCTCTTTCCGTGGCCGTGTGCGAGGAGAGCAGGACGGACCGGCACGTCAAGGGCGCGGCCGGCGCCACGCAACTGACCGCCCGGTTCCCATCCCACGGGCGCCAAGATACGCAGACGGCTGAGAGGGAGCCGCCTTTCCCCCGGGCAGTACGGTCCGGCCCTGTCTCAGGGCCTACGGATCCCGTCGGGGCGCTTCAAGGGCTCCGAGCCGGGGCTCGTCAGGAGCCGGAGGTTCGCGCGAGGCCGTCCTTGGCGATCTGGTAACCCTTGTCGATCACCAGGGCGCGCTGGAAGCTCTCGCGGGCCTTCTGGCGATCGCCGAGGCCCTCCTGCGACAGGCCGCGGCCGGCCCAGGCGGCGGCGTTGTTATTGTCGATCTGCAGCGAGGCGTTGAAATCCTCCAGCGCCTCCTTGTACTTCTGCAAGGCGAGGTAGCTGGTGCCGCGGGCATAATAGGGCTCGGGCGCCAGCGGGTCGTTCGACAGCGCCGAGGTGAAGTCGTCGATCGCCAGCTCGTTCTGGCCGCGCCCCTGCCGGATCAGTCCGCGGTTGTGGTAGGCCTCGGCCGTCTCCGGCTTGACCTGGATGGCGCGGTTGTAGTCGGCCATGGCCAGATCGACCTGGCCCTGCTGGCGATAGATGTTGCCGCGGCCGACATAGGCCGGCGCATAGCTCGGATTGGTGCTGATCGCGGTGTTGTAGTCGGCGAGGGCCGCGTCGGGGCGCTTCATCCGGCGATAGACCAGCGCCCGGTTGGCGAGCGCCTGGGCGAAGCTCGGATTGAGCGTCAGCGCCTGGTTGAAGTCCTTCACCGCCGCATCGTACTGGCCGGAGCGCGCATAGGCCGAGCCGCGCATGTTCCAGGCCTCGGCATCGTTCGGGTTGCGCTGCACCACCGCGGAGAGCGAGGCGATGTCGGTGCTGGCGGTCTGCGAGTCCTCGGCGTCGCCGCCGCGGGGCGACACGCTGTTGCCGACCGTCTCGCAGCCACCGAGGCCGGCGACCAGGAGACCGACGGCCAGGACGACGCCGAGACGCCGCATGGCGGGGGCGGCAGGGGGGGCAAGGTCTCGCGGCAGGGCTGCAGCCATCTCGATCATCCGGCCTTCAACATGTCTGCGACCGATCATCCCAGGCGCCGCGTGCGGCAACTGCGAGACGCTGGGAAGGGACAGGCTCCCATCCGGTTGCAGTCGGTTCCAAAAAGCAAGCGCCCGCGTCGTCCCGGGACTTCTCCCTTCGACGACGGCCGGGCGCAATATCAGCGTGGCCTCTCCGCCGAACGGCGGATTATTTCTTCTCGGCGCGCGGCGGCGAGGGCGGCAACAGGCCCTCGCGCTGCAGCTTCTTGCGGGCGAGCTTGCGCGCCCGGCGAATGGCTTCCGCCGCCTCGCGAGCCCGCTTCTCCGACGGCTTCTCGTAGTGGCCGCGCAGCTTCATCTCACGGAAGATGCCTTCGCGCTGCATCTTCTTCTTCAGCGCCCTCAGCGCCTGGTCGACATTGTTGTCGCGGACAAGAATCTGCACGCGCCATATCCCGTGTTTGAACGTTGAACCCCCGCGGCCGCCAGGGACGCACGCCAGCGTCGCCGAAGCACCATCCGACAGGGCGGCTCTCCTACCAGAACAGGCCTTTATTGTCCAGTTGACCTCAGTTGCCGCGGGGCGAAATCCGCGTGATGTGGCCCATCTTGCGGCCCGGCCGCGCCGCCGCCTTGCCGTAGAGGTGGAGCGCCGCAGGCTCGGCGGCCAAGGCGGCCCAGGCCTCGGCGTCGTCGCCGATCAGGTTGGTCATCACCGCGTCGGAATGGCGCTCGGTCGAGCCGAGCGGCCAGCCGCAGACGGCACGGACATGGTTCTCGAACTGGCTGACCAGGCAGGCGTCCTGGGTCCAGTGCCCGGAATTGTGCACGCGCGGCGCGATTTCGTTGACCAGCAGGCTGTTGTCCCGGGTCAGGAACATCTCGACGGCCAGGACGCCGACATAGTCGAGCGCCGTGATGATGCGGCTGGCGATCTCGCCGGCCTCGCGCGCCACCGCGGGCGCGACCCGGGCGGGAACCACCGAAATGTCGAGGATGTGATCGCGATGCTCGTTCTCGACCAGGTCATAGGTGCGCACCGCGCCGTCGGCGCCGCGCACCGCCACCACCGAGACCTCCATGACGAAGGGCACGAAGGCTTCGAGGATGGCCGGCTGCCCGCCCATCCGCGCCAGCGATTCGGTCAGGTCGCTGCCCGGGCGGATGACGGTCTGGCCCTTGCCGTCATAGCCGAAGCGGCGCGTCTTCAGCACGGCCGGCCGGCCGAGGGCGCCGACGGCCGAAGCCAGGTCGGCCCGGCTGTCGACCGGCCGGAACTCGGCCGTGCCGATGCCGAGGGCCCGCACGAAGCTCTTCTCGGTGAGCCGGTCGGCCGTGGTCTCCAGGGCGCGCACGTCGGGCAGCACCGGCTTGGCCGCCGAGAGGAAGGAGGCGGCCAGGGGCGGGATGTTCTCGAACTCGTAGGTGACGGCGTCGACGTCCGCGGCGAAGGCGGCCAAGGCGGTCTCGTCCTCGTAGGGCGCGCAGGTGATGCGTCGCGCCACCTGGAAGGCGGGGCTGTCGGGATCGGGGCAGTAGATATGACACTCGATGCCGAGCTCGGCCGCGGCAAGAGCCAGCATGCGGCCGAGCTGGCCGCCGCCGAGAATGCCCAGAACGCCGCCGGGGGCCACGCGAATGCGGCTCATCGGTGCGTCTCCTCTGTCGCGGACGGCCGCTCGGCCACGGCGGCGGTCTGCGCCGCGCGCCAGCGCTCGAGCCGGCGGGCCAGGGCCTCGTCGTGCAGCGCCAGCACCGCGGCGGCGAGCAGCGCCGCATTGACCGCGCCGGCCCGGCCGATCGCCAGGGTGCCGACGGGGATGCCGGCCGGCATCTGCACGATCGAATGCAGGCTGTCGACGCCGGAAAGCGCCTTGGATTCCACCGGCACGCCGAACACCGGCAGCGGCGTCAGGGCAGCCGTCATGCCGGGCAGGTGCGCAGCACCGCCGGCGCCGGCGATGACGACCTGGAAGCCGGCGGCCTTGGCGCCCTTGGCGAAGTCGTAGAGGCGGTCGGGGGTGCGGTGGGCCGAGACGATGCGCGCGTCATGGCCGATGCCGAGCGTGTCGAGGGTCTCGGCGGCGTGGCGCATGGTCGCCCAGTCTGACTGGCTGCCCATGATGATGGCGACGGGCCTCAAGGTCTCACCCGCCATGATTCGCGCCTGCTCGCATGGGCTCTCCCCGAAAGCCGGCGAGTATAAGGACGGGGGAGGGGGGTTCAACCCCATTGCTGCGCCGCGGGGCGAGGGCGTGTGGACAGCCATGGCTTCGGGCCGGACGGCGCTCCCGCGGAAGCGCCGTCGCGGACATGGTCGGGGCGGATGCCGCCGCGCTTCAGAACGGGTGGTACTGGTACAGCCAGGTCTCGGTCAGAACCTTGTCGCCGGTCCTCAGGAAGCAGCGCATTTCCACCGGCTCCTGGCCGGTCACGGTCAGGTCGAACTGGGCGCGCCAGTGGCCGGCGACGCCGTCGGGCACGGCTTCGGCGAAGACATAGGAGAACTCGCCGCGCGACGTGCTCAGCACCACCTCCGGCATGACGCCGAAGGGAATGTCCTTGAGCGGGCCGCCGAGGAACTCGACCATGAACTTGCGCACGCCGATCGGGCGGGTGGTGCCGGGGTGGCCGCCATTGCCCAGGCGCGTGGCGACGCAGCGGGCGAGATCGGTGGGGAAGGGCTCGTCCGCCGCCCAGTGCAGACGGTACTTCAGCTTGAAGGCCTGGCCGCCCTTGACCGGATCCTTGGGCACCCACATGGCGACGATGTTGTCGTGGATCTCGTCATTGGTGGGGATCTCGATCAGCTGCACCGCGCCCTCGCCGAAGGGTTCGAGGGGCTCGACCCAGGCCGAGGGCCGCAGGTCGTACTTCACGCCGTCGAGATAGTGGTCGAAGTTGCGGTCGCGCTGCAGCAGGCCGAATCCCTTGGGATTGGAGTCGGAGAAGGAGGAGACGGTGGTGGACGGCACGTTGTTGAGCGGGCGCCAGATCCGCTCGCCGCCGCCGGTCCACATGGCCAGGCCGTCCGAATCGTGCACCTCCGGCCGCCAGTCGATCGCGGTCTGCTTCACCGTCTCGGAGAACCAGAACATCGAGGTCAGCGGCGTCAGGCCGAAGCGGGCGATGTCGTTGCGCGCGAAGATATGCGCGTCGATGTCCATCAGCACGGCCTTGTCGCGCGTCATCAGGAAGGAGAAGGCGCCCGAGACCGAGGGGCCGTCGAGCAGGGCGAAGACGCGGACCTGGTCGTGGGAGTCCGGCACCGCCTCCAGCCAGAATTCCTTGAAGTCCGGGAATTCCTCGTCATGCGGCGGGTTGGGGTTGGCGGCGTTGACCACGATGCCGCGCGCGGAGAGGCCGTACTGGAACAATTCGCCGATCGACCGGAAATAGGAGGCGCCGAGAAAGGCGACCCAGTCGTTCTTCCTCCAGTCGAGCGGCCCGTTGCGGTTTTCCTGGAAGCGGAAGCCGGCAAAGCCGGCGCCTTCCGGCAATTGCTTGGCCGGGCTGTCGGCCGGCATGTCGAAATAGGACTGCTTGTACAGGATCTCGCGGGCCTTGCCGGCTTCGAGCACGGAAATGCCGACGCGCTTGGCGAAGAAGGTGCCGAGATGGAAGAAGGTGACGGGGAAGGGCGGCGGCCCGTCGGCCCACAGCGCCGCCTCGGTGCGGAAGGTGATCTTGCCGACCTTCTCATAGTCGAGCTGGCTGGTGATCTCCGGGGCCGGGCGCTCCGCCGGCACATAGGCCTGGGACGCCAGGGCCTTGGCCCGCTCGACCAGCCCATCGAACGAGAACGGCTTTTCCTCGCCGAACGCGAGCGGGCCGTCGGCCGCAAAGGCCTGCTCCGGCAGGCCTATCGCGGCCAGCGTCGCGAGGGCGGCGCCGCCCTTGAGGAAAAGCCGGCGGTCGATATCGTCGGTCATGAAAGGGTCCCTGGCTGGAATTCAGCCGCAAGCTACTGTCGGAGCGCGCGGTGTCAATGCGGAAGCGGGGGGCGGAATTGACTTGTCTCTGAGGCGAAATTACGCCGCCATCATCACGTGGATAAAGGTTAATGTCGATGCCGATGATCAGCCTGCCGACCGGAGAGACTGTCCCTGCGCTGGGGCAGGGCACGTGGATGATGGGCGAGCAGGCCGCCAGGCGCGCCGAGGAGATTGCGGCGCTGCGCGCCGGCGTCGAGGCGGGCCTGACCCTGATCGACACGGCGGAGATGTATGGCGACGGCCGCACCGAGAGCCTGCTGGCCGAAGCTCTGGCCGGACTGCGCGACAAGGTGTTCCTGGTCAGCAAGGCCTATCCGCAGAACGCCGGCCGCACCAGCCTGCCGCAGGCCTGCGAACGCAGCCTGAAGCGCCTCGGCACCGACCGCCTCGACCTCTACCTCCTGCATTGGCGCGGCGGCATCCCCCTGGCCGAGACCGTCGCCGCCTTCGAGGCGCTGCAGCGTGCCGGCAAGATCCGGCACTGGGGCGTCAGCAACCTCGACACCGACGACATGGAGGAGCTGTTCGAAGCCGGCGGACAGGCCTGCGCCGTCAACCAGGTGCTGTACAACATCACCCGCCGCGGCCCGGGATACGACCTCATGCCCTGGCTGGCGCGGCACGGCGTGCCGCTGATGGCCTATAGCCCGGTGGAGCAGGGCCGCCTGCCGGCGGCGGGGCCGCTGGGCGCGGTCGCCGCCCGTTACGGCGCCACGCCGCATCAGGTCGCCCTGGCCTGGCTGCTGCGGCAGCCCGGGGTGATCGCCATCCCCAAGGCCGCGCGGGTGGCGCATGTCCGCGACAACGTCGCGGCGCTCGATATCGTGCTGTCGGACGAGGACCTGGCGCTGCTCGACAAGGGCTTTCCGCCGCCGCGGCGCAAGGTGCCGCTGGACATGCTGTGACCGGCGAGGTCCTGCCGTCCGGCTTCTTCGAGGCCGATGTCCTGACGGTGGCGCGCGGGCTGATCGGCGCGACGCTGCTGGTCGACGGGGTGGGCGGCGTGATCGTCGAGACCGAGGCCTATCGTCCCGACGATCCGGCCTCCCACGCCTTCCGCGGGCCGACCCGGCGCAACGCGCCGATGTTCGGTCCGCGCGGCCATGCCTATGTCTATTTCACCTATGGCATGCACTGGTGCCTGAACATGGTGTGCGGGCCGGGACGCGAGGCCAGCGCCGTGCTCGTGCGGGCGCTGGCGCCGACCGCGGGCCTGGCGGCGATGCGGACGCGGCGCGGGCTGGAAGCCGAACGTCTGCTCTGCGCCGGCCCGGCGCGCCTGGCACAGGCCCTCGGCGTCGACGGCGGGCATAGCGGGCTGCCGCTGGGCGCGCCGCCGTTCCGGCTCGAGGCGCGGACGGCGGAGCCGGAGATCGCGGTCGGCCCGCGTATCGGCATCTCCCAGGCGAAGGAACTGCCCTGGCGATTCGGGCTCGCCCGCTCGCCCTTCCTGAGCAAGCCCTTCCCGAAATCGGCGCCGGCGGGGTGAGC
The DNA here is from genome assembly GCF_057554225.1 of Labrys sp. Lb11. NCBI lineage: Bacteria > Pseudomonadati > Pseudomonadota > Alphaproteobacteria > Hyphomicrobiales > Xanthobacteraceae > Labrys > Labrys sp. Lb11. Next base: position 593,306 of record NZ_BAAJOT010000003.1, on the reverse strand, counting down.
GGTCAGCGACGGCCGAAGGCCTGGCGCAGCCGGTCCATCTGCTGGCCGACGGCATTGTCCGCATCCGGGACCGCCGCCGCGGGCGACTTCGCCAGCACCTCCTCCAGGCTGCGCAGCCGCCATTGCAGGCGCAGCGACTGGCGGATCAGCTCCACCAGGGCGGGGGGCAGCAGGTCGAGCACCTCGGGGCCGGGGTCGGGCGCTGCCGGCACCAGCCGGACGCGGTGCTTCTCCGCCCGGGCCTGCTCCTGGGTCATCTCGCCTTCGTTGACGGCGCGCTGCAGCAGCAGCCAGGAGGCGAGCTGCATCAGCCGCGTGGTCAGGCGCATGCTTTCGGTGGCGTAGGCGAGCGCGCCGGCCCGGTCGAGCCCGCGCGATTCGGCCCGGCCGGGGCCGTCGAGATAGGCGGCGGTGGTTTCGACCAGGCCCATGCCTTCGCGGAACAACGCCTTGAAGGCCGAGGAGGACACCAGCCTCTCGCCGAGAGACACCGTCTCCGCCGGATTTCTGCTCAAGCTCTCGGTCATCGAGCGCCCTTCCTTGCTTCACCCGTGACACGCCGGCACGCGTCCCGAAACGGAACAGGTCGTGACTAGCGAGAGAAGACCCTGCAAGGCGAGGGCCAAATCGGGATTGTCCCCAGGCCAGCGCCTCATGGTTAACAGGCTAGCGGCCCCGCCGGGAAAGGGAAGGTGAATCCACAAAAAGAAGCCGCGGACGAGCCGCGGCTTTTGGAAAGTCGAAACAGGGAGGCGTCAAACAGAGTGGACAGGAGCCACTCGACATCCAGAAAACTGGATACCCAAGGTGGTAAACCAGAAAGCTTAATTAAAAGTTAAGCGATCAGCTTTTCGGCTTGAAGAAAGCCGCCGCCGCATCCATCGACGCCGATTTCGTGCGCTTGGCCTCTTCGAGGCGGACAACCTCGGCGCGCAGCAGCCCGATACGTTCGTCGAGCTCATGCAGCGACAGGGCGGACAGGTCCTGCCCGATCGCGTGGCTGACTGGCTTCTTCACAGGTTCGTCGTCGAACACCGGCATGGCATACCTCCAAGAGTGGGACAGGCGAGGACCGCACCATCCCGGGACGGCGATCCCCGACCGGGCACAAGACCCGCATCGGGCGATTCGCCGGCCCCGACCGACCTTCCTGCGTCAGCGCACCACGTCGGCCACGGCCCGGCCGGTCTGCTTCACGTCGCGCCCGACACCGCGCACGGTGTTGGCGCAGGCCGCCAGGACCAGGGACGTCACCAGCAGGGCGACGAGGGCGACGGACCGGTTCGGCATGGGCAGGCTCTCCCGAATTCAACCGGGGCGGAGAGTCGCACAGGATACGAGAAAGATCCAACGGGGGAGGGGACGGTCGGGCGCGGCGAGGGGCAGACCCGCGCGAATGCCGGCTCGAGCAAAGGCTGCGCCGTCATCCCGATGGCAACATGCGTGGCCGCGCTCGTTTTCAGGATTCCATTGGATGGTCTTGTCGATCTTGTCGACGATATCGAAATTTTCTGTTTCCGCAGTGAAAAGAAATTATAATTTCATAAATATACAGAAAAATACTATGTATTATTATGTTTTCCATAAATTAACTCCGCCTGATCGGCGGGTGACAATCGTCGAGAAGGGCGTCACCTTCCAGTCACTGCCGTCGCTGAACTGAGGCGCCGCGTTCACGGCAAGCCTGCGATTCCAGAGCCGTATCGGAGGTGCCTGAGGCTGGGATTGAAGGCCGGCACGAGGAAGGATACCCCGCGCCAGTCGTGCGGGAAGCCGTCGATCTCGGTGTGATCGGATATCCGGTCATGGTTCCCCTCGGAATGAACCAGGCGTCGGCGGCCTGACAAGCATGGCTGAATTTCAGAGCCGGCTCTTTCCGAACGACTGACTACCAGGGTAGTTTCTGGTGCGGCAATGCTTCAAGATTGTTGCGAAGGGACCGCTCTGGTAGGTGCTCCCTTTGGGGAGGTTATGTCGATGCGGATGCTGTCGACGATGCTTGCTTGCGTGGCTATATGTGCCCCATTGGACCATTCATCTGCCGTTTACCAGGAAACGGACCGAGACGGAGTGCCACGCTTCTCCTTCGAGGAGAGATCATGGCTCCCCCTCCTCATTTCAAACGATACGCTGAGGTGCATTCGCGCAGGCGAGGCCCTGGAGGAGGTTAGTATGGATATAATCCCGTTCGCGGGCGCGATTTCAGGCATCAGCACGATTTTGGGTACCAACTCAACTACGCAGGACAAACCTGCGCCCGCTCCGGCCGCGCCGCGCGTGATATCATGGCTGTTTGAAATGGCGATGGACAACGAAGGACGCTGTCACTTCGAGTTCTACCGATTTCAAGAGTGAGATCTATCGCCACCTCCTGCAAAGCCGGCTCTTTCCCATGCGTTCCTCCATCTCAACCCAAGCTATACCACGTACATGCCTTTAAGGAATTGTTGATCCAGGGGCACATGATCATTCGTTTCCCGGGCATCCGTCTACTTTCGCAAGTCCGTCGTTCGGGCTTCCGCCCGATCAAGGGCGGCCTCGGGTTGAAGCCGTCTACGGCACGCGCCGGAACGCCGCGCTCGCGTCTCGCCGGCTAGCGCTGTGCCACCAGCGCTCTGTACAGGGGCGGGGCGAAGGGGGCGGTCCAGCACACGGATGGGTCCGACCTGACCCGACTCCTGATGGAAGTTTACTCCGCGTCATGCCGTTGACAGAACAGCATGTGCCGTAAAATCTTTCTGCGCCCATCAACGTCAATCGGAGAACGACTATGGCGTGGCAGATCCCGATCGCGAACACGAATGCGTATACAGACCTCACAAGAGCGGATAGCCTGTACGTCTCCAAGCCGATCGTCATCGGAACGGTCTATGCTGACGGGTCCAACCAGCAGGTCCTCGTCGACGGCACGATCGCTTCGGACCAGGGTATCCTTTTTTCGAGCCAGGCCGAGCATGGAAACAACGTCACCGTTTACAGTACAGGCATTGTCCGTGGACTAACGGATTTTGGAATTGCTGCTATTTCATATCAATTTTCGATAATAAATCACGGATATATTGCCGGAGGAAATCAAGGAATTCTGTTCAGGACGTCCAGTGACACGACGACATCCACTATCGCCAATGATGGAACAATCGAGGGTGGGCAGTATGGTATCGACCGATCTGCCAGCACTGACCTAAATCTGAACAGCACGGAGGCATTGTCGCTGACCAACACCGGTACGATCACGGGCGGCAAATTCTCCTACGGCCATAGCCATAGCGACAGCGTCGCCGTCGACATCATCGTCAACAAGGGCACGATGAACGGCGCCGTCGATCTCGGCGGCGGCAATGACCGGCTCGACACCAGCGCCGGCCGGATCAACGGCGTCATCGACGGCGGCGACGGCAATGATACGGTCATCGGCAGCGCCTATGCCGACACCATCCTTGGCGGCAAGGGCAACGACATCATCAAGGGCGGTGCCGGCAATGACCTGCTCACCGGCGGCACCGGCCTCGACCACCTGTGGGGCGGTACGGGCGCCGATACCTTCGTCTATAAGGCGACGATCGAAAGCGTCGCCACGACCAGCCGGGACGTGATCGAGGATTTCAGCGCCGCCCAGGATGACCGGGTCGACATCCGCGGCATCGACGCCGACACCACGGTCGCCGGCAACCAGGCCTTCCATTTCATCGGCACGGCCGCCTTCGGCCATCATGCCGGCGAGCTACGCTACGCGGTCGCCGGCACCAGCGTCATCGTCTCCGGCGACATCAACGGCGACGGCAAGGCGGATTTCTCCATCGAGCTTGCGCATGTCTCCGCGCTCGTCGCCGGGGACTTCCTCCTTTAGGGGCAAGGCTGAGGCGCCGTCCTGTGGACGGCCGGGCTCGAGGGGCGTCTACGGCATGTGCGGCGATCGCGGCAAGCGCGCCCCGGCTGTTGCTGCTTGGCCTGCCGCCATCCGGTGGCGACGGCAACGGTCTCGTCGTAGCCCCGCTCCGTCTCCTGCGTGTCCATCCCGAACAGCCGGACGTTCAGGCCGTCGAGGTCGGGCGTGTCGTGATCTCCGGCCAGGGGCCACGCCGGAGACGTCGACCGCCGCGGCGGGCTGTGGCGAGCAGGCGAGCGCCGAGCCGATGGTGGCGCGGGCCCACGGCATAACGCGCCGGAGAGAGGTTCCATCGCCCGGGGAAGAGAGACGGCAGGGCTGACAAGTCACCGCTTGCAACTGTCGAACCGGGACGCCGGAGCTAATTCTCTCCTCATCCGCTGCCGCCATCGTCGTTTGACCCGCGCGGGAAGCGACGGCGTTCGTCCGCATCGGTGGCGGGAGGAGAGGCGCATGAAAGCGGATCGACTGAAGTGCCTGCCCGGTGGGGGCGCCCCGCGTCCTGCCGCGGAGTCGGCAGCAGCGGTGAGACGGAGCGCGTGACGTCGCGCCGCCGGGAGACGATTGCACATGTCGATGGGCCGGTTCCTTCCAGGGGCAGCTACGAGGTCCGTGAGGATGACGGCGGCTGGGCGGTTTACGATACGCGCGTCGATAAGCTGGCCTGGATCTATGGCGTGCCATGCGTCTTCGGCCTGCGGCGGGACGCCGAGAGCTTGGCGTGCGTGCTGAACCACGCCGAGAGGCGCGAACTCGCGATGCGTCGGCAGTGAGGGGCGACCGACGGCCAGACGGCGATGACGCCGCGGTCGGAATCCTCGCCGGCCTGCCGGTGCGGACAGCGCGGCCACGGGCGCCCGTAATCAAGCTCCCCAACGCAGTCGCGCCGAAATCCCCGGAGCCGCCTCACGGATCGCGAAGGCTGATCCGACCTAGAAGGGAAGCACCCCCGGAGATCAGGAAGCGGCACGACGATATCAATCACGCTTGCTGTATTCGGCAAAAGCGGAACAGGTCCGACTGGCGCGCATAGGTATGAGGGCTGCGGTGTGTGCCCTCAAGAGCCGGAAGCGAAGATGGCGTGTCTAACCGACTGTCTAACATGCTGCTAAGCTATTGAAATATAAGCGCTTTGGCGCTCCCTGGAGGAAACGCAAGACGAAACCTGAAAATCTTACAAAATCAAATACTTAAGACGACACCAGTGAACCGCGCCGGGATTGCCGGAGGCTCCAACTCTTGAGAAGTGGGAGCCATCATGAGCAATACGACAAATCGATTTCCACCCGCGGTCCGAGCCCGCGCGGTTCGGATGGTTTTGGATCACGCGAGGGAGCATCCGTCGCGCTGGGCGGCGGTTTCGGCGATCTCGGCCAAGATCGGCTGCACGGCGCGGACACTCAACGAACGGGTGAGGAAGGCCGAGGTGGACAGCGGCGGGCGCGGCGGCCTTGCCACCGAGGTCGCCGAGCGGCTCAAGGCGCCGGAGCGCGAGACCCGCGCACTGCGGCAGGCCAATGAGATCCCGCGCAGGGCGTCGGCCTATTTTGCGATGGCGGAGCTCGACCGCCCGTTCAAGCGATGATCGCCTTCATCGACGATCACCATGGGAAATACGGGGGCGAGCCGATCTGCCGGGTGCTGCCGATCGCCCCGTCCACCTATCATGACCATGTCGCCAAGCGCCGGCTCCCGGAGCCCATCGGCAACATCCCGCCGGCCGAAGCCGAGGCGCGTCACCACGCCACGCTGGAACAGCCCGCCATGGCCGCGCGACTCAAGCCAAATCGCCTCCGGCAATCCCGGCGCGGTTCAATATTCGCTGATCAGCGAGGCGTTCGGGGAGATCAGTCGGGCACTCCAAACGATCGGGCCGGATCGATCAACCCGGCCTGATGGCGATGACATATTCTGCCCCGTGCTATTTCACCTTCTCGACATCGCCGGGCACCCACGTCTGGTCAAAGAAGGGCTGTGTCGGGCCGTAGAGGCGGAGGATGACGAAGAAGCCCTGGCCGGAGACCGTCTTCAGCCAGTTCCTTTCCTTGCCTGCCGGCGCATCGGGGCCGAAATAAAGATCGAGCGAGCCGTCGGCATTCATCTCCGGCTTGTCCATCGTGTTGAGGGACGGAAATGGCTGACCATTGGCCAATCCCGAGGCTGTCTCTGGCCGATAGACGGTGACGGACCAGAATATCCCGGCAGGAATGTCCTTCGGCAGATGCAGCTTGTAGGATTTGACGCCCGAAAGAGGATCACCATCGGCATCGGTGAACGCGACGGGATATTTCGCACCCATTCCGGCCATGTTGACTGCCATCGCCGGGCTAGCCGAATAGGCCAGCGCGAAAAAGCCGGTGCGCAGGTCGAGATATTTGAAGGACGGCCCGGTGAACTCGGTGTTCGCCGGGAACGGGTTGACCCATTGCCGGTCCTTGTACCAGCGGGTGTTCGGTACGATCGGCGGCGGATCATAGGCGATGGCGCGCCCGATGCGGAAGGCGGTGCGTCCGGCGCGGTCGAGGATCTCGCGCGTCCGCGCATCAGGAGCGAAGGGCTGCCCCTTGATGATGCCGATGCTCGCGAGCATGCCCCGCATGTCCGCGTCAGTCGGATCGACATATTCGCTGTCGATGAAGCGCGAGAGCATGTCGAAGGCGCTGCCGTCCTGCGGATAGAGCATGTTCGGCGCCGCCGCAGAGCCATCCGGGAATTGCATCGGCTTGGCGCCGTCCTTCTTGCCGAGCGGGTAGATCCGGGTCTGCGTGATAAGGTTCACCGGTTCCGAAAGATCCTTGGGATCCTTGAAGAAGGCCCGCCAGAAGACGAAGACGTTGTAGGTGCGCGACTTGTAGACGATGTAGTCCTTCGGGATCTCGCCAGTGTAGTCCGGCGGGATCACGAGGTAGTTCGCGCCCTTGCCCTTGTCCGGCCCAGGCAGGCCGACATCGCCGCACCAGATGTTCTTCGAATATGGCTCCGGATACCAGGTCTTCTCCGCGACGGGCGCCGGATTGCAGATCGGCCGCTGGAAGAAATCGTCGAGGATGCCCTGAAGCCCCGGCGGCACTTCCAGCACCATCGGCCCGTCCTGCTTCAGGTCGATATAGCCCATCGCGTAGATGACGTCGGAATTCGGCGTCGTGACCTGCGTGTTGGCGTTGAGGCGCTCCTTCCAGACCGGGAGGATGTTGTAGCCCTTGCCGAAGAGCTTCTCCGAGCCCTCCTTCATCGCGAAGATGTTGAGCGCCGGCTGGGCCCAGAGATAGGACTGGACCGCACGCTGGAACAGCAACTCGTCCTTGAGCTTGGCCGTGTCGGCTTTCGACAGATAGCCTTCCGTCAGCGGCAGGGTCGATAGTTCTTCATAACGCGACGACTGCGCAAGAGCCGATGATCCGAGCCCGAGGGCAGCGGCGAACGCCGCCGTGACAATCGTCTTGGCGAGACCGAGCTTCATTTTGCTGCTCCTACTTGGCGCGGTTGACGACGGGCGGCGCCCACTGGCGCTTCAGAACAGACTCTTTCGGCCAGTACGCGCGGATATAAAGCTCGAAATCGCCCTTCGGCGCGGGCAGCCAGTTGGAGACCTTGTCGGCGCCCGGCCGCGTTGGCTGGACATAGAGCATCAGCGACCCGTCGGGATTGAACTTCAGATCCTTGTTCTTGGTGCCAAGCGAGAAGCGCTTGAGTTCGTTGGGGGCGAAGAAGTGGTCGGCATCGTAGAGCGTCAGCGACCAGAAGCCGTCCACGGGCGGCACTTCGCCTTTGGCGAAGGTCACGGTGTAGGCGTTCCTGCCGTTCAGCCGCCTCTTGTCGCCATCGTACTCCTGGTAGAAGTAGGCTGTCTCGTTGGGCGCGTTGACGAAGATATTGGTCCGAGCGACGGCGGTCCGGGTGTAGTAATCCGTGCCGAAATTCGCGCCGTTGAGCGGCGAGGTCCAGCCGTTCTGGACCGGCACGCCGGAATAGCGGAAGGCCTTTAGCGGCGTCAGGATCTCTTTTTCGGCCTCAAGTGCCGATTGTTTCAGCGTGGCCTTCAGCTCCGGGTCCTTCGCCGCCGCGTCGAGGATCGAGCCGAGCCAGCCATAGAGTGCCTCCTCACCCCGCATGGGCGGCACGTCCTTCAGGATGGCCGGCAGCTCGTCGAAGAATTTATCCGGTTTCACCCATTGCGTTTCGGCGCCACCGCCCTGCTTGCCGCCGGCGGGGTCGGCGAGCTTCGGGATCTTGTTCCAGTCCTTGGTCTTCTGCTTGCCGTCGAACTGGCTGAGCGGATAGGCCATGATCTGGCTGATCACCGGCTGGATTGCGCGCTTGTCCTCCGGCGTGTCGTCAACGAAAGCGCGCGGGATGATGTAGGCCAGATTGGTAGGCGACCGGAACACGCCGGCGATGCCGTCCGGCACGCTGCCGTTCCAGTCCGGACCCACGACCATGTAGAAGCCCGGCTTCGTGCCGTACATCTTGCCGGCTTGCCCGATCGAATCTGTGCGCTGGTTGCCGAGCTGGTAGACCCAGAAGCGGTCGCCGAAATCGGGCACCTGGAAGACGGCAGGCTCCTTGTCGAGCGAGAAGATGCCAAAGCCGTAGACCACATCCTGGTTCGGGCAGGCGACCGCCCTTTCCTCCGGCGCGATGTAGTCGGTCAGCATCGTCAGGTGGTTGAGCGGCGCGACAGGCAGGACGCCGTCGCCGAGTCCAGATTCCTGAAGCTGGGAAAACACGAGGCGCCGGTTGTGCAGGTTCACTAGCGGCCAGCCCCAGACATAGGCCGCCTTCGCCATCTCGCGCACATAGGCCTTTTGCAGAGTGGTTCCAGCGACGGGCCCCGCGGGCCTTGCCTGAGACAACTCCGGGACCGCAGGCTGTGCTTGAGCGCTTCCCGCGGAAGGAGGCAGCACGAATGCGGTGGAGAGGAGCGCGGCGACGAGCGTCGCCTTCCTCCGGTGGGCACCAATGCTCACGAGACTCTTCCTGGCTGTCCGTGCTTACCGAGCAGAACCAAAGGGGCGGCAACTGACCGATATGACAGAGTTTCGACATGGCGAAGAGTGAGACCTCTCCGCCCGATCAGCCTATGGCAAGCTCGTCGCGGGAGTCGAGCCCCGACCTGTCTGGGATCATTTGCGCTGGCTTATGTCCGTGAACGTCCTGCCGTTCCCGGTCCACATCGTCTCAGGCGGCAATATCCGCAATCAACTTCTCCAGGCAGGTGACGGGCGCCGCTGGGCGTCCATGCCGGCCTTCGCCAAGACTGCGACGTCGGCTGGCACGATCATTCCGGTATTTGACGGGGATGACGAGGGCGCTCTCGTGGAAATCGGCTCGCGCCGTTCCAGCAGCACCGGTGACCTCGATCGGGATGATCCGCCGACAATGCACCACCGATTTCAAGATCGTCCCGATCCGTCGGAAGGTGCGAGAGCTCGCGGGCTTCACCTGGAAGCGCTCCCCCGACCATCCGATCGTGGAGCAGTGGATCGGCATCCCGACCGAAGAAATCCTCTGCGCCAAGCCGAGCTTCGAACGATGGAGGTGAAGCGGTTTCCGCTGATCGAGCTGCGCATGAACCGTCAGGGCTATCTCGCATGGTTACGCAGACATGGCTAGGGACACTGCGGCTCTTCAAGGTCCTCAATTCGGGAGACAAGGCGGCAATCGAAGCCGCGACCAGGGAGGCGGAAGCGGCCCAACGGAAGAGACCCTGGGAGCAACCCTATACCCCCGGGCGGCAGGTCCAGGCCCTGGGCGCAACCCTATGAGCCACCAAGCACGGTGATCGATAGGGCGGACAACGCCAACGTGGCCCAGCCTCCCCTGGTCTCCGGGAACGACAATGGGACCGTCAATGCGCCTGCGGGGGCTCTGGTGGACGGCAACCTCGCCCTGAAGCCCGGCCGACAGCGTGACCACGGGGCCGGCCTCTACGGTCCCCCAGATGACGCCCTTCGATCCTCAGGCACCAAGGGGCCGGTCCCGAAGCCGGACAATCAGAACCTGCGGGCGTTCCCCGGCAACGACAACAAGGCGGCCAACAAGAACCCGGTGCCGGTGGGGTCTGATGCGCAGAGTGTTCCTCCGGCGGGACAGGAGGCCTCCCCGCCTCAACCTCCCATCCCGGCCAACGCCAACCCCGCGGTGCAGTTCCTCGACGAAGCCTCGAAGGGGGCCGGAGGAGCGAAGGCAGCGGATGAAGTAGTGGCGGGAGGCGGCCCGTCCAAGCTCCCGGCCTCCCAGGCAGCCGCCGCCTCGGACAGCCCGGTCCCTCCTCGCACTGCGAACAATGCCCCCAACGCCAAGGGCCAAGGGGTCCTCGCTCCGGCCACCCCGGCGGCCACGCCTCTAGCAGGCTGCTGAAAAACTGCTTTGTTCACGGGACGTACCGCAATCGGAATGAGTCCGAAGCCGAATCGAACCGGGTACATCGGGGACTTTTTCAGCAGCCTGCTAGCCGTCCCCATCATCTCCGATGAGGGGCTCGCCAGCCTCATCAAGTCCACCCGGGACGACGCCAAGGCCCTCGCGGACCACAACGGCAACTGGGATGCAGCCCTCGCGGCCGGCCACAGGTTCGGCGCCGGGGGCTGCGCAGTCTCGCCCTGCCGTGCCCCGGTGAGGAGTGCGATGAGGGGGAAGCCAGTAGGCCGCCTCGCCTCCGCCGGCCGCCGGGCGCTCACCGCGAGCGCAGACAGGGGAGCCGAAGAGGGCTCGGAGGTCCGCAGTGTCGAACACTTCGCGACCCTCTGTCTCGCGGCTGTCGATGCTGAGCTTCATGCCCTTGTCGAAGGGATTGGTGAAGCCGGCCACCCGGTCAAGGCGACCCTGGCGCGAGCCAGCGATACGACGGCGGAGAGGGGCTGTAGCGACTTGTTGACGGTGCTGGCGTGACAGGGGGCAGGCCCGACAAATTGCGCTTCAGCAGGTCGCGCAGTGGGTCTTTCAGCCATTCCCTGGGCAGGCGGGGGGCACCCGTGCGAGGGCATCGCGGAACTCCCGGGCTTTCTCTCGGGTCATGTCGCCAAGGCGCATATCGCCATACCACTCGCGGAAGCGGCGGACGGCGTGCTCAGCTTCCCGCACGGTGTTGGGCCCCGGAACCTTCGAGCCCTTGGCGGTCCCGCCGGCCTTCCACAGGTCGAAGGCTTCCGAGAGCCTGGGCCCGCGGTCGGCGCTCGGGGCGGGGGGTGACGACGATCTCGCCGGCCTGCCGGCTCAGCATCAGTGTATAGGCCCGGACGTAGCCACGAAGGACCGCAAGGCCAGCCTCACGGTAGAACGGGAGGCGGGATCAATCGGGGCGCCGTGCCTCCGCAGATAAGCCCTGAGTTCCGCCTCAATGATCCCGGGGGCCATGCGCGAGAGTGCTCGCCGGTAATCCGCCGACAGTTCTTCGAGGCTCTCGCCGTAGGCCACCGCGTGGTCCTCGGCCATGCCCTTGGCTCGGAAGTCCACCTCGATGAGGTTGGGCCATTGCCGCCGCTCCTCCGGGGTCTGAAGGCGCCGTCTGTCGTCGCCGTCTTCCCGTCCCGCCGAGTCGACTTCGAGAAGCTGGGCGACCATGTCCGCCTCGATCTCCGCCACCGAGAGGTCGCTGAGGTCGACCGAGGAGGGCAGGGCGGCTTCGCCACGCCTCCTGCGTTCCGCGACGTCGAACGCTTGGACGCATTCCCGCAGCACCTTCGATGCCTCGACCTTTGCGGCGGCCGGCTTCTTCGTGCAGAGCGACAGCTTCCACTCGGTCTTCCCCAGCCACGGGGCCGGCATGAAGGGCCGCAGGGCCGGCGGGATGATCCGCCGGAAGTGGTAGGTGCCATTCCGATCTTTGAGGAGGTAGGTCATCAAAGCCATGTCGTTTGTACCGACCGTTTGTACAACGGTGGTGCCCAAGGCTTTGATTTTACGGAAAATTCAGGCCGGCTCAACACTTAGCAAGTGCTGGCGCTCCCTAGGGGACTCGAACCCCTGTTTTCGCCGTGAGAGGGCGACGTCCTGGGCCACTAGACGAAGGGAGCAGCGGCGGAGGACGGCTCTATAGCCATGAACGCGGCAGGCATCAAGGCAGAAGTTGCAGCCGACGGCAGGAAATATCGCGTCGGCGGGTATCGAAACTCGCTCCCGCGTGGGCCGTGCCGAAATTCACGCGCAATATCAGGTGATTGTGCGGAATGCCGATCGGCGTCGCCGCGCCCTCCGCCTGTCCGGGGCGGCGGTCATGGCAGCTTCATGCAGCGCGATTAGCGTCGTCCCCATCCTGATATGCGGTACGGAAGGGACGTCGCATGGTCGACATGGTCGCAAACGAAGCAGGAATTCCACGGTCGGATCATCCGCTGGAGCGGCCGAGCACGGTCGGCAGGTGGTTCATGCCGGCCTTCGCCGTCCTGGTGCTCGGGGGGCTGGCCTATGTCGGCTACGCCCTCGGCCAGGACCTGGCCGGCGCCGTCGCGGTGCCGTGGATCCTGCTCGGGCTGGCGCTGCTGATCGCCCTCGGCTTCGAGTTCGTCAACGGCTTCCACGACACTGCCAATGCGGTGGCGACCGTGATCTACACACACTCCCTGCCAGCCGAGCTGGCGGTGATGTGGTCGGGCTTCTTCAATTTCCTCGGCGTGCTGACCGCCAGCGGCGCCGTGGCCTTCGGCATCATCTCGCTGCTGCCGGTGGAGTTGATCCTGCAGGTCAGCTCCGGGGCGGGCTTGGCCATGGTGTTCGCGCTGCTGGTCGCCGCGATCCTGTGGAACCTCGGCACCTGGTGGCTCGGCCTGCCGGCCTCCAGCTCGCACACGCTGATCGGCTCGATCATCGGCGTCGGCCTCGCCAACCAGTTCCTGGCGCCGGCGGGCACGGCCACCAGCGGCGTCGACTGGTCGAAGGCGACCGAGGTCGGCATGTCGCTGCTGATCTCGCCCCTGTTCGGCTTCTGCATGGCGGCGCTGCTGCTGCTGGCGATGAAGCTCCTGATCAAGAACAAGGAGCTCTACGAGGCGCCGAAGGGCAATGCACCGCCGCCGCTGTGGATCCGCTGCCTGCTGATCTTCACCTGCACCGGCGTCAGCTTCGCCCACGGCTCCAATGACGGCCAGAAGGGCATGGGCCTGATCATGCTGATCCTGATCGGCGTGGTGCCGACCGCCTTCGCGCTCAACCGCACGCCGGACATCAACTATCTCGAAGCCTACAAGTCGGCGGCCGGCCAGGTCGAGGCCGTGCTCGCCAAATACGCCAAGCCCGGCATCGCCGTCGGCGACCCCAAGGCGGTCGTGGGTGAGGCGGTCCGCTCCAAGAGCTGGACGGATGTCACCACGCCGGCGCTGCGGGCCTTCATCCGCGACACCACCGCCAAGGTCTCGCCCTATCCGAGCGTGGAGAAGCTGCCGATCGAGCTGGTCGGCAACGCCCGCAACGACATTTACCTGATCGGCGAGGCGCTGAAGCTGATCGACAAGAAGAAGCTGCTGCCGATGGAGGCGGCCGACCTGCAGGCGGTGACGAAGTACCACACGGCCGTCGACAACGCGACGAAGTTCATCCCGCTCTGGGTCAAGGTGGCGGTGGCGCTGGCCCTCGGGCTCGGCACCATGGTCGGCTGGAAACGCATCGTCGTCACCGTCGGCGAGAAGATTGGCAAGAGCCACCTGACCTACGGCCAGGGCGCCTCGGCCGAACTGGTCGCCATGGGCACGATCGGCGCCGCCGACTATCTCGGCCTGCCGGTCTCGACCACGCATGTGCTGTCCTCCGGCGTCGCCGGCACCATGGCGGCGAACGGCTCGGGCCTGCAATGGTCGACCGTGCGCAACATGTTGATGGCCTGGGTCCTGACCCTGCCGGCCTCGATCGGCCTCGCCTTCGTGCTGTTCGTGGCCTTCCGCCAGGTGTTCTGAGCACCGCGGGCCCGCGATTCCCACGTGGGGCGGCGCCCTCCGGACGGAGGCGCCGCCCGACTCGTTCCCGGCCTGTCCGCGGGACGAGGCGCCCGGCCCGAGGCTCGACCGGGCACGGAGGGGGCCGGCCGGGCGACCTTCGCCGTCTCACTCGACTTCGACGGGCTGGTCGGACAGAAGGGCGCTGCGGCAAGGCCGTTTCGCGGCCGCGGGCAAGCCTTCGAGGTGCACGATGACGACCGGCGATTCGACTGCGGGCGGCACGGGCGCAGGCGGCGCCAGGCCATGGCGCAACCTGCCGGCTGGCATCTGGATCCTCGGCTTCGTCTCGATGCTCATGGACATCTCCTCGGAGATGATCCACGCCCTGCTGCCGGTCTATATGGTGGCGGTGCTCGGCACCTCCGGCCTTGCCGTCGGCATCATCGAAGGCATCGCCGAGGCGACCGCCTCGATCACCAAGGTGTTCTCGGGCGCGCTGAGCGACCGGCTCGGGCGGCGCAAATGGCTCGCTGCCTTCGGCTACGGCCTCGCGGCGATCACCAAGCCGGTCTTTCCCCTGGCGACGGGGGTGGGGTGGCTGGTCGCGGCCCGATTCGTCGATCGCGTCGGCAAGGGCATCCGCGGCGCGCCGCGCGACGCTCTGGTCGCCGACATCAGCCCGCCGCATCTGCGCGGCGCCAGCTTCGGGCTGCGCCAGTCGCTCGATACGGTCGGCGCCTTTCTCGGCCCGCTCCTGGCCATCGGCCTGATGTGGCTGACGACCGACCATTTCCAGGCCGTGTTCTGGGTCGCGGTCGTCCCGGCCTTCCTGTCCTTTGCCCTGATCGCCCTGGCGGTGCGCGAACCCGAGCGGCCGGCCGGCCTGCGCCGGGTGCGCATGCCGCTCAGCCTGGCCGAGCTGCGGCGCCTCGGGGTGCGCTATTGGTGGGTCGTGGGCATCGCCGCGCTGTTCACCCTGGCGCGCTTCAGCGAGGCCTTCCTGGTGCTGAAGGCGCAGGCGGCCGGGCTGCCGCTGATGTTGGTCCCGGCCGTGCTGGTGGTCATGAACCTGGCCTATGCCGTCTCGGCCTATCCCGTCGGCATCCTCGCGGACCGGGCCGACCGGGCGACGATCCTGGGCGTCGGCCTGCTGCTGCTGGTCGCCGCCGACATCGTCCTGGCTCTTGCACCGGGACTGCCCGGCCTCGGCGCCGGCGTCCTGCTCTGGGGCTTGCACATGGGCTTCACCCAGGGCCTGTTCGCGGCGCTCGTTGCCGACAACGCCCCGCCCGAACTGCGCGGCACCGCGTTCGGCATGTTCAACCTGGTGACGGGCGTGGTCCTGCTGGCCGCCAGCATCATCGCCGGCAGCCTCTGGGACGCGGCGGGCCCGAAAGGCACCTTCCTCGCCGGTGCCGCCTTCGCCGGACTGACTTTGGCCGGCGTGGCCGCGCTGCGCACGCGCCTTGCCGGGCCGCGGGGCGGGGGATCGGCGCAGTCGTGACGACGCCAGGCGTTCCGAGCAACCCTGGATCCTCGATTGCCCTGCCGGGCGGTCAGTTCCTGGCCTTGACCCGGCTGTTCAGGATCACCTGACGCGGGCTGAGGGGAGGACTCGGGCTTCCCGGCCCGCGGTGCCGGCCTTGCCGCGGTGCCCGAAAAAGTCCGGGCGGTTTGCGCTTTCGTCCATAACCCATCAATCGCGTCCGGCTACTCTGCACCCGTCAGGGAGGACAGCATGCGAGCGGAAGAGTTTCGGGCCGAGACCACGCGGCCGTTCACCGGCGCCGAATATCTGGCGAGCCTGCGCGACGGACGGGATGTCTACGTCAACGGCGAGCGGGTCGCCGACGTCACCGCCCATCCGGCGATGCGCAATTCGGTCCGTTCGCTCGCCCGGCTCTACGACGGGCTGCACGACCCGGCCCAGCAGTCGGTGCTGACGGCGCCGACCGACACCGGGTCGGGAGGCTACACGCACCGGTATTTCCGCGTCGCCCGGTCGTCGGCGGAGCTCGTGGCCCAGCAGGGCGCCATCGCCCACTGGGCGCGCATGACCTATGGCTGGATGGGGCGGACCGCCGACTACAAGGCCGCGCTGATGAACACGCTCGGCGCCAATGCCGCGTGGTACGGGCCGTTCCAGGACAATGCCAGGGCCTGGCACAGGCGGGCCCAGGAAGCCGTCCTGTTCATGAACCATGCCATCGTCAATCCGCCGGTCGACCGGCACAAGCCGGCCGAGCAGGTCAAGGACGTCTTCGTCCACATCACGCGCGAGACCGATGCCGGCATCCGCGTGTCCGGGGCCAAGGTGGTGGCGACCTCCTCGGCGCTCACCCACTACAATTTCCTGGCGCAGGGATCGGCGACCGTGACGCAAGACCCGTCCCTGTCGGTGATGTTCATCGTGCCGATGAACGCGCCGGGCGTGAAGATGTTCTGCCGCGTCTCCTACGAGCAGACGGCCAACACGGTCGGAACGCCCTTCGACTATCCTCTGTCGTCGCGCTTCGACGAGAACGACGCCATCCTGGTGCTCGACGACGTCTTCGTGCCCTGGGAGGACGTATTGGTGCTGCGCGACGCGCAGAAGATCCTGTCCTTCCACCCCGCCTCCGGCTTCATGCACGGCTATTGCTTCCAGGGCTGCACGCGCTTTGCCGTCAAGCTCGACTTCCTGGCCGGCCTGCTGGCCAAGGCGCTGCGGGCGACGGGGGGCGACGGCTTCCGCGGCAACCAGGCGGCGCTGGGCGAGGTGATCGCGCTGCGCCACATGTTCTGGAGCTTCTCCAACGCGATGGCGCACAACCCGATCCCATGGACCGATGGCGCGGTGCTGCCCGACCTGGAGGCCGCGCTCGCCTACCGCACCTTCATGTCGGAAGCCTATCCGCGGGTGATCGACATCGTTCGCAAGGTGATCGCGTCCGGCCTGATCTACCTGCCGTCCTCGGCCAGGGATTTCGGCAATCCCGAGATCGACCGCTACCTCGCCCGGTATGTGCGCGGCTCCGACGACATGGGCCATGTCGAGCGCATCAAGATCATGAAGCTGCTCTGGGACGCGACCGGCACCGAGTTCGGCGGCCGGCATGCGCTCTACGAGCTGAACTATGCCGGCGCGCCGGAGGAGGTGCGGGTGCAGGTGCTCAGGGGCGCCGAGCGCGGCGGCCGGCTGAAGGCGATGGAGGACCTGGTCGACCGGTGCATGGCCGACTATGACGAGGCCGGCTGGACCGGCGACACCTGGCTGCCGCCCTTGTCCGCTTCGCCGGGGTGAGGCGGCCGGCCGGTCGCGGCCGCCTCCGATCGGATCAGGCTTTCCAGCATATCCAGGAGCTTCTCGTGCTGTTCGGCGCCGTAGCGCTTCTCGATCGCCTCGTAGATGGCGCTACGCTCCGGCGCCAGGTCTTCGATCAGGGCCGCGCCGGCCGGAGCAATCGCCAGCAGCGCCCGACGCCCGTCGTCCTTGACCTTGCTGCGGGTGATGAAGCCGCGCTCCTCCAGCGCCTTGATGATGCGTGTCAGGCTCGGCGGCAGGATCGAGGCGCGGTCGGCCAGCTCGGTCGCCTCCAGGGCGCCGTTCTCGCCGAGGACCCGCAGCACCCGCCATTGCTGCTCGGTGATGTCGTGGCGGGCCAGCATCGGCCGGAAATGCGCCATGACCGCCTCGCGGGCGCGCAGCAGAACCATGGGCAGGGATCGGCGGGTGCTGGGCGGCAGCAACGCGAGCCTCCGGGACCTGGGCCGGCGGAGCCCGCCGGGAGCGGCGGACGGGCTGTCTTTCCGCCGCCTTCGCCAGTTCGCTATATCGCGATTGTTTCGGCGTCGACAATCCCGGCGCCGTCCGGGCCGCAGGCGCTTGACTTTCACGGTTTCGACTGTAATTCACATGTTAATTATTTGATCTGGAGCCGCATCCGGGGAGGACCGCCGTGCCGCATATGGCGATCGAGTATTCGGCCAATCTCGACGCGTCCGTCGATCTCGGCCGGCTCTGCGCGCTGGTGGCGCAGACCATGCTCGACACCGGCCTGTTCGAGCCGGGGGCCATACGGGTGCGGGCCTTCCGGGCCGAGGCCTATGCCGTCGCCGACCAACTGCCGGAGAACGGCTTCATCGACATGAGCCTGCGCATCGGCAGGGGCCGCAGCGCCGAGGAGAAGAAGCGCGCCGGCACGGCGATCTTCACGGCCGTCGGCGATCACCTCGCTCCACTGTTCGACACCCCGCATTTCGCCCTGTCGCTGGAGATCCGCGAGATCGACGGCGAGCTCAGCTGGAAGAAGAACGCCATCCATCCGCGCCTGCGCGGCAAGTGACGAGGACATGGCCATGACCGCACTCGACGACAATCTGCGCAAGGCGGAGGTCTATCTCGAACGCTTCCGCCACGAGGGCGTGCTCAACCAGATCGCCGGCGAAGCGGTCCCCGCCGCCGACGGCGCCACCTTCGAGACGATCTCGCCGGTCGACCTGCAGCCGCTGGCCCGGGTGGCCCACGGCAAGGCCGGCGACGTCGATCGCGCCGCCAGGGCGGCCAAGGCTGCCTTTCCCGGCTGGGCGGCGCTGCCGGGTGAGGCCCGCAAGGCGCTGCTGCACCGGGTCGCGGACGCGATCGTGGCGCGCGCCGAGGAGATCGCCTTCGTCGAGTGCATGGACACCGGCCAGGCCCTGAAGTTCATGGCCAAGGCGGCGCTGCGCGGCGCGGAGAACTTCCGCTTCTACGCCGATCGCGCGCCGGAGGCCCGCGACGGCCGGACGCTGCGCACCGCCGGCCAGCTCAACATGACCACGCGCGTGCCGATCGGCCCGGTCGGCGTCATCACGCCGTGGAACACGCCCTTCATGCTCTCGACCTGGAAGATCGCCCCGGCGCTCGCCGCCGGCTGCACGGTCGTCCACAAGCCGGCCGAATTCTCGCCGCTCACCGCTCGCCTCCTGGTGGAGATCGCCGAGCAGGCGGGGCTGCCCAAGGGCGTGTGGAACCTCGTCAACGGCCTGGGCGAGGAGGCCGGCAAGGCGCTGACCGAGCATCCCGACATCAAGGCCATCGGCTTCGTCGGCGAGAGCCGCACGGGCTCGATGATCATGAAGCAGGGCGCCGACACGCTGAAGCGCGTGCATTTCGAGCTCGGCGGCAAGAACCCGGTGATCGTCTTCGCCGATGCCGACCTGGAGCGCGCGGCCGACGCGGCCGTGTTCATGATCTACTCGCTGAACGGCGAGCGCTGCACCTCGTCCTCCCGCCTGCTGGTCGAAGCCTCGATCTACGACAGCTTTACCGCCCTGGTCGCCGAGAAGGCCGCGCGCATCCGGATCGGCCATCCGCTTGACCCGGCGACCGTGATCGGCCCGCTGATCCATCCCGTCCACGAGAAGAAGGTGCTGGACTACATCGCCGTCGGCCGGGCCGAAGGCGCGACGGTCGCCGTCGGCGGCAGCCGGCACGAAGGCCCCGGCGGCGGCTGCTATGTGGCACCGACCCTATTCACCGGGGCTACCAACACGATGCGCATCGCCCGCGAGGAGATCTTCGGGCCGGTGCTGACCGCCATCCCCTTCCGCGACGAGGCCGAGGCGCTGGCGCTCGCCAACGACAGCATGTACGGCCTCTCAGGCTATCTGTGGACCGCCGACGTCACCCGTGCCTTCCGCTTCACCGACGGGCTGGACGCCGGGATGATCTGGGTCAATTCGGAGAATGTCCGCCACCTGCCGACCCCGTTCGGCGGCGTGAAGTCCTCTGGCATCGGCCGGGACGGCGGCGACTGGTCGTTCGATTTCTACATGGAAACCAAGAACGTCGCATTCGCGACCGCGCCGCACGCCATCCAGAAGCTCGGCGGCTGACGGCGCACAGGAGGAGGATCCCGATGCCCGTGCCGCCGCCCAACCTCTATCCCGCCTTCAACATCGTGCGGCTCAGCCATGTCGAGCTGGCGGTGACCGACCTGGCGCGCTCGCGCGCCTTCTATGTCGACACGCTCGGCCTGCAGGTGACCGACGAAAGCGCGGACGCGATCTACCTGCGCGCCCTGGAGGAGCGCGGCCACCATTGCATCGTGCTGAGGCAGGCCGATCAGGCCGAGGCCCGCGACCTCGGCTTCAAGCTGTTCTCCGAGGAGGACCTCGACAAGGCCGCCGCCTTCTTCGAGGGTCGCGGCCTGCCTGTGGAATGGGTGGAGCGCCCGTTCCAGTCGCGCACCTTCCGCACCCGCGACCCGCACGGCATCCCGCTCGAATTCTACGCCCGGATGGAGCGCCTGGCGCCGATCCACCAGAAATATGCGCTGTACAAGGGCGTTAAGCCGCTGCGCATCGACCATTTCAACTGCTTCTCGCCGAATGTCGACGAGTCCGTGGCCTTCTACAACGAGCTCGGCTTCCGCGTGACCGAATACACCGAGGATGCCGCGACCGGCCGGCTCTGGGCTGCCTGGACCCACCGCAAGGGCGGCGTGCACGACATCGCCTTCACCAATGGCCGCGGTCCGCGCCTGCACCATGTCGCCTTCTGGGTGCCGACGCCGCTCAACGTCATCGACCTGCTCGACCTGATGGCGACCACGGGCTATGTCGGCAACATCGAGCGCGGCCCTGGCCGGCACGGCATCTCCAACGCCTTCTTCCTCTATATCCGCGATCCCGACAATCATCGCCTCGAGATCTATTGCTCGGATTACCAGACGGTCGACCCCGACCTCGAGCCGATCAAATGGGACCTGAAAGACCCGCAGCGCCAGACGTTGTGGGGCGCCCCGGCGCCGCGGTCCTGGTTCGAGGAGGGCAGCCTGCTCGCCGGCGTCGCGCCGCGCGAGCCGGAGCTCGCCGCCACGCCGATCGTCGCGCCATGACCGGCGCCCTGCCCATCGCATCCTCCAGGAGCCGGCCATGAGCGCCTTCGGACGCCTCGCCACCTTCACCGCCGACGGCCGCATCCGCTACGGCGCCGTCACCGACCGCGGCGTGGTCGACCTCTCGGCCCGCCACTGCGCCGCATGGCCGAGCCTGCGCGAGGCGATCGAGGCCGGCGCCCTGCGCCGGCTCGCCGAGGAGGCGGAGGGCCGCCCGGCTGATTTCGGCCTTGCCGACATCGCCTACCGTATCCCGGTGCCGGCGCCGGAGAAGATCATCTGCGTCGGCGTCAACTTCCCCGACCGCAACGAGGAGTACAAGGACGGCCAGGCGGCGCCCGCCAACCCGTCCCTGTTCATCCGCTTCCCCCGTTCCTTCGTCGGCCACGGCGCCGATCTCCTCAGGCCGCCGGAATCGCCGCAGCTCGACTATGAGGGCGAGATCGTCATCGTCATCGGCAAGGCCGGCCGGCGCATTCCCGAGGCGTCGGCGCTCGACCATGTCGCGGCGCTGTCGCTGTGCAACGAGGGCACGATCCGCGACTGGGTGCGCCACGCCAAGTTCAATGTCACCCAGGGCAAGAATTTCGACGGCACCGGCTCGATCGGCCCATGGCTCGTGCCCTTCGTCGAGGAGGCGCAGATCGCCGATATCCGCCTGGAGACGCGCGTCAACGGCGAGCGGCGCCAGAGCGACCGGACCGGCCGCATGATCTTCCCGTTCCGCCGGATCATCGCCTATATCTCGACCTTCACCACGCTGGTGCCGGGCGACGTCATCGTCACCGGCACGCCCACCGGCGCCGGCGCCCGCTTCGAGCCGCCGATCTGGCTGAAGCCGGGCGACGTGATCGAGGTCGAGGCCGAGGGCATCGGCCTCCTGCGCAACGGCGTGGCCGACGAGGTGACGCGATGACCATGACGCCCGACCAGGTCGAGGACGCGGCTGAGCGGCTGTTCCAGGCCGAGCGCAGGCGCAGCCAGATCAGGCTGCTCAGCCTCGACTTCCCGGAGGCGACGATGGACGACGCCTACCGGGTGCAGGCGGCGCTGGTGCGCCGGAAGATCGCCGCCGGCCTTGTCGTCAAGGGCTGGAAGATCGGCCTCACCTCGAAGGCGATGCAGTCGGCGCTCAACATCGACATCCCGGATTCCGGCATCCTGTTCGACGACATGTTGTTCGCCGACGGGGCGACGGTTCCGGCTGGGCGCTTCATCCAGCCGCGCATCGAGGCGGAGATCGCCTTCGTCATGAAGGCGCCGCTGCGGGGGGCGGGCCTGTCGATCGACGACGTGCTCGATGCCACCGACCATGTCACGCCGGCGCTGGAGATCCTCGACACCCGCATCGAGCGGTTCAACAAGGCGACGGGCAAGGCGCGCACCATCTTCGACACCATCTCCGACAACGCCGCCAATGCCGGCATCGTCGTCGGCGGCCGCCGCTGCGCTCCGCGCGACGTCGACCTGCGCTGGGTCGGCGCCATCGTCTCGCGCAACGGCGAGGTCGAGGAGACCGGCCTCGGCGCCGGCGTGCTCGACCATCCGGCCCTGGGCATCGTCTGGCTGGCCGAGCGGCTGCACCGGTACGGCATGGGACTCGCCGCCGGCGAGGTGGTGCTGTCGGGGTCCTTCGTGCGCCCGGTCGAGGCCCGCCCGGGCGATGCGATCCGCGCCGATTTCGGCCCCCACGGCACGATCGACGTCGCCTTCGCCTAGCCCGTCTTCGCGGATTCGCGCGCGGAAACGTCGATTTCGAGGTTTTTTGAGCGCGTAAGTATTTGATCTGATTGAGGCGAGGTTCGCATGTTCTACCGGAATCGGCTGTAGTGAAGACCTAGGCTATTTCCAAGATACGGTTTGGCGTGCATAGATTCATGTCGCCATGTTTCTGCGACGAACCGAGCGAAGGAAGGACGGCAAGACGCACACCTACTGGAACATCGTCGAGAACAAGCGTCTCGACGATGGCCGGGTGGTGCAGCGGCAGGTTTTGTATTTGGGTGAAATCAACTCTTCTCAGGCCGCCGCCTGGCGCAAAGCCATCGAGGTGCTCGATACCGACACCGGCGATCGACAGACGCTGGCTCTGTTTCCGGAGGATCGCTGCCAAGCCGTCGCGGCCGATGCCTCAGTGGTGCAGCTTCGCTTGTCGGAGCTCCGGCTGTGCCGGCCGCGCCAATGGGGTGCCTGTTGGCTGGCCGGGCTCCTATGGCGCGACCTGCACCTCGATCGGTTCTGGGCCGACCGCCTGCCGCCGAGCCGCAAGGGGACACGCTGGGACCAGGTGCTTCAGGTTCTGGTGACCTATCGCCTGATCGCACCGGGCAGCGAATGGCGCCTGCATCGCGAATGGTTCGAGCGTAGCGCTATGGCCGATCTCTTGGGGGCGGACTTCGGGTTGGCCGAGGCGCACAAACTGTATGCCTGCCACGACCTGCTCCTGGCGCACAGGCAGACCCTGTTCGCTCATCTGGCGGAGCGCTGGCGCGATCTGTTCAACGCCCGCTTCGACGTGCTGCTCTACGATCTGACCAGCACCTATTTTGAGGTCAACGCCTCGGATCTGCCCGAGGGCGACAAGCGCCGTCACGGCTATAGCCGCGACAAGCGGCCGGACTGTCCGCAAGTGGTGATCGCCCTGGTCGTCACCCCGGAGGGCTTGCCTTTGGCCTACGAGGTGCTGGCCGGCAACACCGCCGACAGCAAGACGCTGGGGATGTTCCTCGGCAAGATCGAGCAGCAATACGGCAAGGCGCGGCGCGTCTGGGTGATGGATCGCGGCATTCCCACCGAGGCGGCCCTGGCACAGATGCGGGCCAGTGACCCGCCGGTCCAGTATCTGGTGGGAACGCCCAAGGGACGGCTGAACCGCCTGGAAAAGCACCTGCTGGACAAGCCCTGGCAGGAGGCGCGGCAGGGCGTTCAGGTGAAGCTGCTGGCCGAGGATGGCGAACTCTATGTCTTCGCCCAGAGCCTCGACCGCGTCTCCAAGGAACGGGCCATGCGGCGGCGGCAGTTGAAATGGCTGTGGAAGCGGCTCCGGCAGATCGCCGCCATGGCGGTCTCCCGCGAGGAGCTCCTGATGAAGCTGGGCGCCGCGCGCTCCAAGGCGCCGACCGCCTGGCGCCTGGTCGATGTCGACATCGACAAGAACGGCGGGCTGACCTTCCGCCTCGACCGCAAGAGGCTGCGAACCATCAGACGGCGTGAAGGGCGCTATCTGCTGCGAACCAATCTCACCGACAACGATCCCGCGCTGCTATGGCAATATTACATTCAGCTCGTCGCCGTCGAAGAGGTCTTCAAGACCCTGAAAGGCGACCTGGCGATCCGCCCGGTCTTCCACAAGGATGAGAGGCGGATAGAAGCCCACATCTTCATCGCCTTCCTGGCCTATTGCCTGCAGATCACCCTGACCCGCCGCCTCCACGCCCTGGCCCCGGGACTGACCGCTCGAAGTGCTCTGGAAAAGTTCGTTGCCATCCAGATGATCGACGTCCACTTGCCCACCACCGATGGTCGCGAGATCCAGCTGACCCGCTACACCCAGCCCGAGCCCGAGCTCAGCCTCCTCATCAGCCGCCTCAAGCTCCAATTGCCGCCACAGCCCCCGCCCAGAATCACCTCCTCCGTCCTCGCCCAAGCCAGTCGACGTAGTGAAGACCTTTTAGCCTAACCCATTGATCGCCAACCGCGGGGATGCCTCAATCTGCCCCCAATCCGCGAAGACGGGCTAGAGCAAAGCGTGTTCCGGCGGAAACGCCCTTTGCTACAACTCATTGTTTTGACACATCTTTGCGACTTGGCACGATTGCGTCAAATCGCAGGAGGCTCCCGGCGCGGCTTCCGCGCCGGGAGCGGCACGCATCGGAGGGCGGGATTCCTCCCGCCCGGCGCCGCCGCTCAGGTCGGGTCCTCGCGATGCAGGTCATGGACGGCGACGCCGGCCTCGGTGGTCGGCGGCAGCAGCCAGTCGCGGTGGCGCAGGGTGCGCCGCGTATCCTCCAGCCCGGCATCCCAGTGCTCGCGCATGGAGGTGCCGGAGAACTCGTAGTCCTTGGCGTGCCCCTCATAGGTCTTGTGCTGGTAGATCAGGTGCACGATGTTGACGACGCCGGCGTTGGAATAGTCCTCGATGATCGTCCGCTCCTCCTGGCTCAGGAGATTGTCCGGCACCCGCTGCAGCGCCTTCAGCAGCTTCATCTTCAGGCCGTGGGCGCGCTGGAACGTGTCGGTGTTCTGGCGGGTGCGGCTGGAATACATGATGTCCTTGTGGCGGGACAGCACGTCCGGCATCGAGCGCGGCAGCGTGCCGCGGGCGCTGAACAGGTCGACCTGGAACACCAGCGAGCTGCGGTCCTCCTCCTGATCGAGCAGGTATTGCAGCGGCGTGTTGGAGACGATGCCGCCGTCCCAGTAATATTCGCCCTCGATGCGGACAGCCGGCAGGGCCGGCGGCAGCGCGCCGCTCGCCATGATGTGCTCGGGCCCGATGCGCACGGTGTCGGTGTCGAAGTAGACGAAATTGCCGGTGCGGACATTGACGGCGCCGACGCTGAGGCGCTTGCGGCCGTCGTTGAGGATGTCGAAGTCGATCACCGCCTCCAGCGTGTGCCTGAGCTCGGCCGAGTCGTAGAAGCTGGTGGCGCCGTCCGCGCCGGGCGGCTGGAACCAGGGATTGGGAAAGCGCGGCTTGAAGAAGCCGGGCTGGCCCTGGGTCATCGTCATCCACGAGCTCGTCCGGTTGCGGATGTCGCGGAACATGTCGCCCTCGGGCGTGTAGGCCCAGATCTTGCGCCCGGAGACGGTCTGCCAGAACTGCTCGAGCCGTTGCAGCCGGTGGCGCGGCTCGTTGCCGGCGATGATCGAGGCGTTGACCGCGCCGATCGAGACGCCGGAGAGCCAGGTTGGCTCGCAGCCGGCGTCGGCCAGCGCCTGGTAGACGCCGGCCTGGTAGGCGCCGAGCGCGCCGCCGCCCTGGAACACCAGGGCGATCCGGTCATATTGCGCCGAGATTTCCGCGATGGTGGCGCGGGCAGCCTTTTGCGGGTTGCGTTCGAGCACGGCTCAGGGCCTCCGGGCGGACGTCTCGGGCAGGATGGGAATCACGCGAGGGGTGAGGCGAGATAGTCGTGCACCACCTCCCCCAGGCCGAGCGTCAGGTCGGCCCGGAAATGCACGGCGGAGACGACGTCCAGCACCGGCAGGCGCGCGACGTCGGCGGCGACATGCGGGCGCAGGTCGAGCGCGGCCGGCCCCTCCCAGGCCTCCTTCAGCGTCACATCGGTGAGGTGATAGCGCACGAGCTCGCAGATGCGCGGCGTGCCGTCGACATGCGGAATGATCTTGACCAGGAAATTGGGCGCCGTCAGCGCGGCCAGCACCTGGCCATGGTCGGCCGGGCGGTGCTTGTAGCCCATGGTGCCGACGGCGCACAGAACGCTGCCGTAATGCAGGGTGCCGACCACCACCTCGCCCTCATGCACGATCTTCGGGCTGGCGAGCTTCTTGGGGAAGCCCCAGAGTTCGCGGCCGCCGGCGATCGGCGCGTCGTCGTCGAGGTACATCGAATGGACATAGGCGCCGTGCTGGCCGCGGAAGCGGACCGGGATCACCTGGCCGGTCTCGGTGTAGTCGCCGAAGCCGGTCGAGTCCGGCATGCGGATGAACTCGTATTTGACCAGCGGCTCGTCGATCTCCAGCGGAGCCGGCACCACCGCCTCCAGCGCCTCGCGCGTGGTGCGGTAGGTGATGATGACATATTCCCGGTCGAAGAAACGGTAGGGACCGGGCGGGAAGGACGGATTGGTCAGCGGCATCGCGGTGGCGCGCTTCAGGACGTCGGCGATTTCCAAGCAGGTTCCCCATATCAGCGAGCGGGCGGGCTCTGTGTGGCACGGCGTCGTGACAGGCCCGTGTCGGATCGGCGACCGCCATATCGCCGCTTCTGAAACCGGGGCGTTTCGTGCACAAGGAGCGCGGCGCAGGCATGTTCGACGATGGGGCGATGACGCAGAACTTCTCCGAGCCGAGGACTTTCCGGACCGCGGCCTCCGATGCCGGCGAGCGGCTCGACCGCTATCTCGTGCGGCAGGTGGCCGACCTCTCGCGCACCCGTCTCAAGGCCCTGATTGAGGCCGGGCAGGCCATGGTCGACGGTCGGGCCGTCCGGGAGGCCGGGCATCTGCTGCGGCCGGACCAAGCGGTGAGCCTGACCGTGCCGCCGCCGGCGCCGGCAGAGCCGCAGGGGGAGGCGATCCCGCTTGCCATCGTCTACGAGGACGACGACCTGATCGTGCTGGACAAGCCGGCCGGCCTGGTGGTGCACCCGGCCGGCGGCAACGAGACCGGCACACTGGTCAACGCCCTGATCGCCCATTGCGGCGACAGCCTGTCGGGCATCGGCGGCGTCCGGCGGCCTGGCATCGTGCACCGGCTCGACAAGGACACGTCGGGCCTGATGGTGGTGGCCAAGACCGACCGGGCGCATCAGGGCCTGGCGGCGCAGTTCGCCGACCATGGCCGTACCGGGCCGCTGGAGCGGGCCTACCTCGCCTTCGTCTGGGGCGGGGTCAAGCGCCAGGGCACCGTCGAGACCGGCATCGACCGCTCCACCCGCAACCGCGAGAAGATGGCCGCTCTGCCGCTCGGCCGCGGGCGGGAGGCGATCACCCATTATGCCCTGATGGAGAGCTTCGGGGCGCATCACGGCGAACCGGTCGCCAGCCTGGTCGAGTGCCGCCTGGAGACCGGGCGCACCCACCAGATCCGCGTCCATATGGCGCATCTCGGCCATCCCCTGCTCGGCGACGACGTCTATGGGCCGGGATTCCGGACCAAGGCCGCCCTGCTGGGCGAGCCGGCGCAGGCGGCCCTTGCGGCTCTGGGGCGCCAGGCCCTGCATGCCCGTCTGCTGGGCTTCGAGCATCCCGGGAGCAGCCGGCATCTGGTGTTCGAAAGCGTCCTGCCGGCCGATCTCGCCGCGCTGAAGGCGGGCCTGGAGGCGATGTAGGCGGCTCGCGGCGATGCCGGTTTGCGTTCACGTCACCGTGATACCGTTTTTGCATCGCTGGCTATGCAAAAAAGCAACGCCAAATCGCCGCAATTTCCGTCATGATATGCGGTACCGGAAATGAGAAGGCCCCTCTTTACCTAGGGCCTCACGCTTCCTACATCATATCAGAGGTCGTCTGCCGTCCGGGGGCGACCTCGCCGAACTGCCCAGAACGGGGGTTCCTAAGGAGGGTTCGATGGCGTCTGCCGCGCTTCCCGTGATTGCCGCCGAGAGCGGTCTGTCCCGCTATCTCGATGAAATCCGGAAGTTTCCCATGCTCGAGCCGGAGCAGGAGTACATGCTCGCCAAGCGTTGGCGCGAGCATGGCGACCGCGATGCGGCTCACAAACTCGTCACGTCGCATCTGCGGCTCGTGGCCAAGATCGCCATGGGCTATCGCGGCTACGGCCTGCCGATCAGCGAAGTGGTCTCCGAAGGCAATATCGGCCTGATGCAGGCCGTGAAGCGCTTCGAGCCCGAAAAGGGCTTCCGCCTGGCGACCTACGCCATGTGGTGGATCCGCGCGTCGATTCAAGAGTACATCCTGCGTTCCTGGTCGCTGGTGAAGATGGGCACCACCGCCAACCAGAAGAAGCTGTTCTTCAACCTGCGCAAGGCCAAGAGCCAGATCTCGGCCCTGGACGAGGGCGACCTGCGTCCCGACCAGGTGAAGTCGATCGCCAAGTCCCTGGGCGTCGAGGAGCAGGAGGTGGTGGAGATGAACCGCCGCCTCGGCGGCGACGCCTCGCTGAACGCGCCCGTCCGCGAGGACGGCGACGGCGAGTGGCAGGACTGGCTGGTCGACGAAAGCTCCAACCAGGAGACCAAACTCGCCGAGACCGAGGAGCGCGACAACCGCTCGAAGGCGTTGCGCCAGGCGCTGGGGGTGCTCAACGACCGCGAGCGCCGCATCTTCGAAGCCCGCCGCCTTGCCGACGATCCGGTGACGCTGGAGGAGTTGTCCGACGAGTTCGGCGTGTCGCGCGAGCGCGTGCGCCAGATCGAGGTTCGCGCCTTCGAGAAGGTGCAGGCGGCCGTGCGCTCCGGCGTGGCGCGGCTGGAGGCCGTGGCATAACGGCGGCCCAGCGCCCGAGACGGCAAGGGGACCTCCCGGTTCCCGGTGCCGATCGGCGGCATTCCGCGGGTTCCGATCGAACGGGGGCATCTTGCCCCCGTTTTTTATCGTCGGCTGGTCCAGGGACGCCGGCCGACCGGCATGGCCCGGTGGGGGCCGAACGACGGGCCGCGTCCCGGCGTGCACGCGAGCCGGGCCACTTCCGCGATCCGGTTTCGGATGGCCCGGTCGCGGATGCGCCTTGTCAGCGCAACGCAAGCCAGGGCGGGCCTTTCCAGGCTCCGGGATCGCTCGACAAGAGGACGGCCGCTGCCCCGCATCGCCGGCCTGCAGCCGGCGCCCGTCGGTTGCCGAAAGCCGTTTCCGAAGGCCCGGGCAGGGCCGTCAGGACGCTTGGGCCGTCAGGGCTGGGCCGCGCTCTGGGAGCTTTCCCAGCTGCTGAACGCTTCGGCGAAGGCCCGCTCGCCGGGTACGCCCTTCTCGAGCGTCAGGATGGCGCGGCGGCCATTGTCGTAGAGCACGGGCATGTCGATCCAGCCGCGCTCCTTCAGGAGCTGGGCGTTGCGGCCCTTGTCGGCGGGGGAGTCGGACAGGCCGACCAGGAAGAAGCCGTTCGTCACCTTGACCGACAGGCCGGCCAGCGGCAGGCCGCGCTGCTGGGCGTTGGACTTCATCAGCACGCCGGGAATGTTGGAAATGCCGCCATTCGGGAAATCGGGCGGCACGACGAACTGGATCTCCATGGTGTGCGTCGCCGGCAGGGCCGGGTCGATGTTGCGGCGCAGGGTGATCGTCGCCTTGAGCTTGCGCTCGGGGATGTCGAGATCGCCCTTGATGGCGGTATCCATCGGGGCGTTGGCGCCGGCGGAGACGGATTCGGTGCGCCAGGTCACGGTGCCCTGGAAGGCCTGGCCTCGGTTCGGACTGTCGGGTTGCTCCTCGTAGAGCACGGCGGTCTGGGCGACGGTGGCGGTGTTCGGAGCGGCCGGGGTCAGCGGCTGGGCAGCCGTCGAGGGCGCCGGCGTCTCGGGGGCCGGGACTGCTGCGACCTGCTCCTGAGGCTGGGGTTGCGGCGGCTGTGGCGGCGGCGTCTCCGCGGCCGGGGCTGGCTGGCCTGACTCGGGTGCGCCGAGCCGTTCGGTCAGCTTGCCGGAGGCGGCCGGCTTGTCGGCCGGAGCCGGGCCGGAGGCGGGCTGCTGCTGCACGACCGGGGAGGGCAGCTCGCCGGTGTCGCGCTCCATCATCGTCATCACGCCGGCGGCGACCAGGATCAGGACGAGGGCGGTGCCGCCGAGAATGGCAAAGCGCCGGTTGCGTCCGTCCGATGCGGCGGGGCGCCGCGGCGCCGGCGGGCGCGAGCCGTTGGGGCGGGCGCCGTTCGAGCGGCGTCCCTGCGGGGCGATCGGCTCGTCGGCCGGCGGCGGCGCGTGCTCGATCGGCCGGGCGTCGGGCTCGTCGGCATGCGGCTCCCGGCGCTGCGGGGCAGGGGCGGGCGGCGGCGCCGGAGGCGGGGCGGGCGGCCGGGCACCGAGCACCCGCTCGGCGGTCTCGGGACGCAGCATGTCGGTCTCGATACGCCGGATGGCATCCTCGAGCAGCAGCCGTTCCTTGGTGATCTGGGTCTCGGTCAGCGCCGGATCGGCGCTGCGCAGCTGCTTGAGCAGCGCGGTGCGCGCCTTGTCATACAGGATCCGGCGCGCATCGAGGGTGTTCGGCGACAGGTTCTGCACCGCACGCTGGATGGGGGGGAAATAATCCGTCGACAAGGCAGGCAACCCGGGTTGGCGAAACAGCTGTCCGCTTAGGCGGTAAATGGGACCGGACTGAGACGCGGCGGTGGAAATGAAGCCGGCACGGCTCGAACCGCCCGGCCACGGGTGGTTCGGCGCCTTCCGGCTCCCGTCTCCGCACGGGCCGTCGCAGTCTCCTACGAGATGGTCGAGGCCGCCAAATCCCCCGGCGAACCGACCCGCAAATGTCCGCTGCCAGACTTAGACCTGGAACGGGTTCTGGACAAGGATGGTGTCGTCGCGTTCCGGGCTGGTGGAGAGGATCGCCACGGGCGCGCCGATCAGCTCCTCGATGCGCCTGACGTACTTGATCGCCTGCGCTGGCAGGTCGGCCCAGGAGCGGGCATTGGCGGTCGAGCCCTTCCAGCCCTCGATCTCCTCGTAGACCGGCTCGACGCGCTCCTGCGCCGACTGCCCGGCGGGCAGGTGGTCATATTCCTCGCCGTCGAGGCGATAGCGCACGCACACCTTGATGGTGTCGAAGCCGTCGAGGATGTCGAGCTTGGTCAGGGCGATGCCGGTGATGCCGGAGGTGCGGATCGACTGGCGCACCAGCGCCGCGTCGAACCAGCCGCAGCGGCGCGGCCGGCCGGTCACCGTGCCGAACTCGCGGCCGCGCTCGCCGATGCGCCGGCCGATATCGTCGAACAGCTCGGTCGGGAAGGGCCCTTCGCCGACGCGCGTGGTGTAGGCCTTGGTGATGCCGAGCACGTAATCGACGGCGTTCGGCCCCAGTCCCGAGCCGATCGCGGCGGCGCCGGCGACGGTGTTGGACGAGGTCACATAGGGATAGGTGCCGTGGTCGATGTCGAGCAGCGCGCCCTGGGCGCCCTCGAACAGGATGCGGTTGCCGGCCTTGCGCTTCTTGTCGAGCAGGGCGACGACATTGTCGAGATAGGGCAGCACCAGCGGCGCCACCGAGGCGAGCTCGTCATAGAGCGTGTCGGCGCTGATCTCCGGCTGGCCGTTGCCGCGGCGCAGGGCGTTGTGGTGGTTGAGCAGCCGCCCGATCTTGGAGCGCAGTGCGCCGAGATCGGCCAGATCCATCAGGCGGATGGCGCGCCGGCCGACCTTGTCCTCATAGGCCGGGCCGATGCCGCGGCCGGTGGTGCCGATCTTGGTGCCGTCGGTGGCCGACTCGCGCAGGCGGTCGAGGTCGCGGTGCAGCGACAGGATCAGCGGCGTGTTCTCGGCGATGCGCAGGGTCTTGGGCGTCACCGAGACGCCCTGCTCGCCGAGCTTGGCGATCTCGGCCACCAGCGCATGCGGGTCCAGCACCACGCCGTTGCCGATCACCGACAGCTTGCCGCGCACGATGCCGGACGGCAGCAGCGACAGCTTGTAGACCTGATTGCCGATCACCAGGGTGTGTCCGGCATTGTGCCCACCCTGGAAGCGGACGACGACGTCGGCCTGCTCGGACAGCCAGTCGACGATCTTGCCCTTGCCTTCGTCACCCCATTGGGATCCGACGACGACGACGTTGGCCATGGCGTTTCCTCCGGCTCGCTGACGCGACAAAGCCCGGCACGATAACCGGCCGGGCTTTTTGGTGAAATAACGGATCGGACGGGGGGAGTAAACCCTTTCGCAAAGCGCGCCGGCGCGGCCTGCGGCCTCAGTCCCGATCCAGCGGCCCCGGCTTCAATCGCGCCATGTCGAAGCGGTGGAGGTCGCCCAGCAGCTCGATGAAGGCGGCGGCGCCGTGGTCGGCGGAGGCCGTGCCCTGGGCCCGCGTCGCCCGTGCGGCATTGCCGGCGGCGCCGGCCGGGTGGAGGTCCTGCGCCATCCAGCCGAAGCCGCCCGGGCGGCCGGTGCGCAACTGCCGGTAGATCGTCTCCATCTCGTAGGTGGCGGGGCGGAAATCCCGGGCCTCGTCCATCCGCACGGTGTCGGGCCGGAACTCCAGCATCAGCGCCGTCTCGATCTCGCCGGCATGGATGCCCAGGCGCATCTCCTCGGCCGGGAAGGCGCCGTCAGGGTAGCCGAACATGTGCCAGGAGGTGAAGGCGGCCAGCATGCCGTGGCGCACGCGCAATTCGCGCGCCACCACATCCATCACCGCCATGTTGCCGCCGTGCGAGTTAACGATTAGCAGCTTGCGCACGCCGGCCCGGTGCACGCTTTCGCCGATCTCGACCCAGCTGCGGATCGCCGTCTCGGCCGAGATGCTGATCGTGCCGGGGAAGGCGAGGTGCTCGTTCGACTTGCCGACGGTCTGGATCGGCAGGAAGGTCGCCGGGACGTCGTCGGGCACCAGCGGGATGACGCGGTCGAGATAGCCCTGCATGATCATGCTGTCGACGCCGACCGGCAGATGCGGGCCGTGCTGCTCGATGGCCGCGACCGGCAGCACCGCGATCCAGGACGCGGTGTCGCCGGTACGGAACTCCTCGGTCGTCATCTCGAACCAGTGGCGGCGGGGCAGGGGCATGGCGTGATCCGGCTTGGCTTGGTCCCCCGGTCTACGCCCAAAGGGCCGGCCGGCAAAGGCCGGCGCCGCGCTGACCGGTCAGCGCGGCGAGGCGCGCAGGAGCCAGAGGCCGACGCCGCAGCCCAGGACGCACAGCGCCAGCACGTAATAGAGATGCGCCAGCGGGTTCAACGCCAGGAGCAGCGGCACGACCAGCGGTGTCAGCCCGCCGAACACCGCATAGGCGACGTTGTAGGAGAAGGACAGGCCGGAGAAGCGCACCGCCGCCGGGAAGGCGCGGACCATGACGAAGGGCACGCCGCCGACGACGCCGACGCAGAGGCCGGCAAGGCCGTAGAGCGGGATCAGCAGCGCCGGGTCGGTGCCGATCCGGGTGTAGAACAGGAAGACGCTGACGCCGAGCAGCAGGCTGCCGACCAGGAAGAAGAGCCCGGCTCCGATCCGGTCGATGAGCGCGCCGGCCAGGACGCAGCCGGCCGTGAGGCAGAGCGTGGCGAAGCTGTTGGCCTCCAGCGCCCTTGCCAGCGAGATGCCCTGCTTCTGCAGCAGGGCCGGCGTCATCAGGACGACGACGACGATGGCGGCCGACAGCAGCCAGGTCAGCAGCATCGATACCACCACGGCGCTGCGATGGTCGCGCAGCACCGCCTTCAGCGGCAGTTCCGCCGCCAGCGCCTTGCGCCGCTGCATCTCGCGGAACACCGGCGTCTCCTCCAGCAGGAGCCGGAGCCGCACCGAGGCGAGGCCGAACACGCCGCCGAGCAGGAACGGCAGCCGCCAGGCCCAGCCGGCGATCGTCTCGGGAGTGAAGGCGGCGTTGACGGCGCTGGCCACCAGCGAGCCGAGCAGGATCCCGGCGGTCAGGCCAGCCGTCAGCACGCCGCAGGCGAAGCCGACGCGGTTGGCCGGCACGTGCTCGGCGACGAACACCCAGGCGCCCGGCACCTCGCCGCCGATCGCCGCGCCCTGCAGGATGCGCAGCAGCACCAGCGCCAGCGGCGCCCAGGCTCCGGCGACGGCGTAGGTCGGCAGCAGGCCCATGCCGAGCGTCGAGACCGCCATCAGGAAGATGCTGAGCGTGAACATGCGCTTGCGGCCGAGGCGATCGCCGAAATGCGCCATGACGATGCCGCCGAGCGGCCGCACGAGATAGCCGACGGCGAAGATGCCGAAGGTCTGCACCTGGCGCAGCCAGTCGGGAATGTCCGGCGGAAAGAACAGCTGCCCGACCACGGTGGCGAAGAACACGAAGATGATGAAATCGTAGAATTCGAGCGCGCCGCCGAGCGAGGCCAGGGCCAGGGTGCGGTAGTCGCCGGCGGCGAGCGGGCGCTTGGGCAGGAGATCGGCGGCGTGGGGGATGTCGGTCGTGGTCATGGCCTTGGCCTCGTCGGCACCGGGGCGACGCGTCCGGTGCCCGGAGTGTGCCCTCTTAGGCAGAATTCCCCGAAGCTGCCAGGGGCGGGCGGCGCATCGACGGCGATAATTCGCTTTCCCGGCCTGAAAATCGTCGCGAAGCCTCGCCTGGCACGGCGCACGGTGCTAGGCAATCGTTTCCCCCGCCGATCCTCGAGTCTCCCCCGATGCTGTCCGATCCCCTGTTCTGGCTTGTGGCCGTCCTTGCGGTGACGGTGGTCGGCGTCTCCAAGGGCGGATTCGCCGGCCTGGGCGTGCTGGGCGTGCCGCTGCTCGCCATCGTCATGTCGCCGGTGAAGGCGGCGGCGATCCTGCTGCCGATCCTGATCCTGCAGGACTGGGTGTCGCTCCTGTCCTATCGCCGCTCCTTCGACAAGCGCGTGTTCCTGGTGCCGCTCGCCGGGGCGATCGTCGGCACCGTCGCCGGCTATCTGCTGGCAGCCTATGTCCGGGACGGGCATGTGCGGCTGATCGTCGGCCTTATCGCGCTCGCCTTCGCCCTCAACTGGTGGATCGGGCTGGTGCAGAAGCGGGCGGAAGGGCCGAAGCCGGGGGACGGCGCCGGCTTGTTCTGGGGCGTGGTCGCCGGCTTCACCTCCTTCGTCAGTCATGCCGGCGGGCCGCCCTACCAGATCTACTCGCTGCCCCAGCGCCTGGAGCCGGGACTGCTGGCCGGCACCACCGCCTGGTTCTTCGCCATGATCAACCTGATCAAGGTCTGGCCCTATTTCATGCTCGGCCAGTTCTCGAGCGAGAACCTGATGCTGTCGGCGGCACTGGCGCCGGTGGCCGTGGCCTCGACCGTCTTCGGCGTCTGGCTGGTGCGCCGCGTCGACGCCGCCAAATTCTACCGCATCATCTACGGTCTGCTGGTGGTGGTCGGCGTCAACCTGGTCTGGGAGGGCGTGCGCGGCACTTTCGGGATCTGAGCGCCCCCTCAGTTGGTCAGGCGGACATTGTCGGCGTCCGGCGTGGTGCAGGCCGACACGATGGTGAAGCCGAAGTCCTGGCTGGAGAAGCCGCCGCCGTCCTCCCACTCCTGCTTGGCGCCCCTGGTCTGGCACGGCATCATGGTGGCGATCGGCACGACGACGCCGTGCGGCTGCTGCTTGCCGTCGACGAAGAGATATTCGGACGTGTTCGGGTCGTCGGTGCGGAAGACGGAGTCGAACGTCGCCGAGCCGGAGGTCGAGACGCACTTGACGTTGGTGTTGGTCGATTGCGACGACTGCTTGTAGCCGGGCGCGCAGCTCGCCTTCTTCACCGACATCTTGAAGTAGACCTTGTCGTAGTCGCCGAGCTGGATCGGGCCGGATGCGAGCGACAGGTTGAGGCCGGCCGCGGTCACCGTCTGCAGGCCCGGACCGCTGATGGTGGCGGTGCCGACCCCGATGCCGCCGTCGCTGACGAGGTTGGTGGGCTGGTAGGTGATCGTCGCCAGGGCGGTGTCGGTGCTCGCGCCGGGACGGTGCACGTAGAGGCCGATCACCTTGTACCAGTAGCCCTTCACATAGGTGACGGTGACGTTGGCCGTGGTCGGCTTGTAGCCGGCGAGGGCCGAGCCCTGTGCCTTGTAGGGGATCGACAGACGGCCGACGATGCCGCCGAAGACCGTGCTCTGCGCCCCGTCGACCGAGGCGCGGACCTGGAAGGCGTCGGGGTTGGACGTGTCGACCACGAGGGCGCTGGCGACGGAACCCGGCTGCAGACCCTGGGAGAGCATGGCGGTGAAGGTGGCCTGGGCCTTGGCGGCCCCGCGCTGTCCCGCGGCGGCGATCAGCGCCGCGTCGAGTACCTGCTGGTCGTGCTGGCGCGCCTTGGCCGCCAGGCCGTAGTCCACGCCCATCGCGACCACCGCCAGGATTGGTACGAGCGCCGCGGCGAACAGGGGGAGGACCGAGCCGTCCTCGGCTTGCAGGAAGGTCCGTAGCGAAGAGAGCATGAGAGCGGTCCAAGCAATGGTCCGCTTCTACCAGCTCAATCATGAACGAGATGTTGCCGTCGCTCGGATCAAGGATCTCTATTCATGGGAACATGGAAAATATACAGTATTTTCCTAAGATTTTCATGATCCCGGTCATCGCCTCACGGCCGTCCGCCATGCTTCGGCCCTGCCGGGGTGCCGCGCCGGATTGACCGGCGATTAACCCGGGCGCGCCATCATCGCCCCGCCCGGCGCCGATGCCATGCCGCGGCGCCGGGCGGGGCGAGCCGCAGGGAAGGGGCCTCCGTGTCCGACACAACCGCAGTCCGGCCGCGCTATTCGCTGGTCGTGCCGATCTTCAACGAGGAGGCGGTGCTGCCGCTGCTGCTGCACCGGCTCGACCAGCTCCTGGCCCGGCTCGACGCGCCGGCCGAGGTGATCTTCGTCGACGACGGCAGCCGGGACTGCAGCCCGATCGTGCTGGCGGCCCGCGCCCGCGACAATCCGCGCTACAAGTTCATCGGATTGTCGCGCAATTTCGGCCATCAGGTGGCGATCACCGCCGGCATGGACCGGGCGAGCGGCGATGCCGTCATCGTCATGGATGCCGACCTGCAGGATCCGCCCGAGCTGGTGCTCGACATGATCGCCAAATGGCGCGAGGGCTATGAGATCGTCTATGCCCAACGCCTGAGCCGGGACGGCGAGGGCCGTTTCAAGAAGGCGACCGCGGATCTGTTCTACCGCGTGCTGAACCGGCTCGCCTCGGTCGAGATCCCGCGCGATGTCGGTGACTTCCGGCTGATCGACCGCAAGGTGCTCGATGCCTTCTCGACCATGCGCGAGCGCGACCGCTTCGTCCGCGGCATGTTCGCCTGGATGGGCTTCCGGCAGACCGCGGTGACCTTCCGCAGGCAGCCGCGCGCCGCCGGCGAGACCAAATATCCCCTGCGCAGGATGCTGCGGCTGGCCGCCAACGGCATCGTCAGCTTCTCCGACGCGCCGCTGCGCCTGGCGCTGTGGATCGGCATGGGCGTCTCGGTGCTGGCGATGCTCTATGCCGCCTATGTCGTGGCGATGTGGTTCAGCCAGGCCCATCTCGTGCCCGGCTGGAGCTCCACCGTGGTGATCACGGCGCTCCTGTCGGGCATCAACATGCTGATGACCGGCATCATGGGCCTCTATGTCGGACGCATCCACAACGAGGTGAAAGGCCGGCCGCTCTATCTCGTCGACCAGCGCATCGGCTTCGACGAGGGCGCCGAGGCGCGGACGGGCGAGCGGCGCCTGCGCCAGTTGTCCTGACCGGCGGGCGGCGGCCCGTTCCGCCACAGCCGCGCCCGGCCCGGCGGCGCCATCGTGAAATGCCGACGACCAAGGCTATTTCAACGCGCCGGGACAGCGGGTAGCCTCTCGGGCAAAAGACGAATCCGGGAGAGACTGCAATGGCCTCGACACCCTATGACCTCGACCTCGACCGCACGCCGGCCAACCACCAGCCGCTGACGCCGATCTCCTTCCTGGAGCGGGCGGCCCAGGTGTTCCCGGACCGTACCGCCATCATCCACGGCGACGCCCGCGTCGACTACCGTACCTTCTGGGCGCGTTCGAAGAAGCTCGCCTCCGCCCTCGCCAGGCGCGGCATCGGCCGCGGCGACACGGTGAGCGTGATGCTGGCCAACACGCCGGCCATGCTCGAATGCCACTACGGCGTGCCGATGACGGGCGGCGTGCTCAATACGCTCAACACCCGGCTCGACGCCGCGGTGCTCGCCCATTCGATGGACCATGGCGAGGCCAAGGTGCTGATCACCGACCGCGAGTTCGCCGGGGTGATGCGCGAGGCCCTGGCGCTGGCCAAGGTCAAGCCGCTGGTGGTCGACTATGACGACGTCGTGGCGCCGACCCGCGGCGACCGTCTCGGCACGCTCGACTACGAGGCGCTGGTGGCCGAGGGCGACGAGGCCTTCGAATGGCGCCGGCCGGACGACGAATGGGACGCGATCTCGCTCAACTATACCTCCGGCACCACCGGCAATCCCAAGGGCGTCGTCTACCACCATCGCGGCGCCTATCTCACCGCTCTGGGCAATGTGCTCAGCGGCGAGATGGGGCGGCACCCGACCTATCTGTGGACGCTGCCGATGTTCCACTGCAACGGCTGGTGCTTCCCCTGGACCATCTCGATCCTGGCCGGCATCCATGTCTGTCTGCGGCAGGTGCGGGCGCCGGCGATGTACGAGGCGATCGCCGCCCACAAGGTCTCGCACATGTGCGGCGCGCCGATCGTGATGTCGACGCTGATCAACGCCAAGGCCGAGGACAAGCGTCCCTTCGACCATCGGGTGGCGTTCATGACTGCCGCCGCCCCGCCGCCCGAAGCAGTGCTGGCCGGCATGAAGGCGGCGGGCTTCGAGGTGACGCATCTCTACGGCCTGACCGAAACCTACGGCCCGGCCGTGGTGAACGAGTGGCAGGGAGCCTGGAACGAGCTCGACGCCGCCGGGCAGGCCGCGAAGAAGGCGCGGCAGGGCGTGAACTACGTGCCGCTCGAGGCCGTCGACGTGATCGACCCGGCGACCATGCTGCCGGTTCCCGCCGATGGTGAGACCCTTGGCGAGGTCATGTTTCGCGGCAACATGGTGATGAAGGGCTACCTCAAGAACCCGAAGGCGACGCAGGAGGCGCTGGCCGGCGGCTGGTTCCACTCCGGCGACCTCGGCGTGAAGCATGACGACGGCTATATCCAGCTCAAGGACCGGTCCAAGGACATCATCATCTCCGGCGGCGAGAACATTTCCTCCATCGAGGTGGAGGATGCTCTCTACAAGCATCCGGCCGTGCAGGCGGCCGGCGTGGTGGCGCGGGCCGACGAGACCTGGGGCGAGACGCCCTGTGCCTTCATCGAGCTGAAGCCCGAGGCGAACGCAACCGCCGAGGAGCTGATCGAGTGGTGCCGGCAGAAGCTGGCCCGCTACAAGGTGCCGAGGCACGTGGTGTTCACCGAGTTGCCCAAGACCTCGACCGGCAAGATCCAGAAGTTCAAGCTGCGCGAGATGGCTGGCCGGCTGTAACCTCGGCGCATGGCGCGAAGGGCCGGGCCCGGTCAGCGGATGACCGGGCCTCCCTCGATCGGCAATGGCCGGCGGGGCCTGCCGGGCGGCAAGCGGCTCGAGCCCGGCGGTGGCTGCAGGACCGGGCGACCGCCGGGAAGCGGCTGCAGGTCGCCGGGACGGTGCGGGCGGGGCGGGCGGAAGCCGCCGCCGGGGCCGGCAGCGGGCCCCTGGACCCGCGGCGGCCAGGGGCGCGGCGGGCGGACGTCGGGAACGATCACCGGCCCTCGGACGATCCCTTGCGGGATACCCTCGACCGGCGGCGGGCGCGGCCCAACCCGCAGCGGCGGTGGCGGATCCGGCAGCGCCCTGGTCTCGCGCAGCGCCTGCGGCCGGGCCCGGCGCGGCGCGGGCGGTGGCTGGGACACGATCGCCCGGGGGTCGGCTGCCGGCGCAGGACAGAGCGCGGCATTGGCGAGCGTGATCGGCGCGCCGGACGACACGGCGCCGAGCAGCGTGATCCAGTCGCCGAGGAAGGCGGCCGGCCATGGCGCGACCGGGCCGGGGTCGACGTCGACGGCGGCGGTGCCGGGCGGCGGCTCGACCGCGAAGACGGCGATGTTGCGGACGATCTTCACGGTGGTGACGAGCGTGGTGGCCCGGAAGGCCGCGGCGGGCGCGGGAGCGGGCTCGGCCGTGCAGCGATTGGCCAGCTTCTCCGTCTCGATGAAGGTCCACTGCTTGTCGGATTCGAAGGCGGCGACCGTGGTCTCCTGCTGATCGCCGGCCGGCGGCGTCGGCGCCCAGCCGGTCCAGGGGCCGCCGGTGCGCCAGATCACCCAGGCCGGGCTCCATTCTATGCCGGGGACCCAGACCCAGCCGGCATCGGCGTCGTGGGCCCAGCGGCCGTAATGGTGCACGATCCGGCCCCAGGGCGTGGCGTCGTCGTACATCCAGCCATAGGTGCGGTCGTAGACCCAGTTGCAGGCGGGGTAGGGATGCCAGCCGGGCGGCAGCGTCGTCGGGCGCCAGACGTCGCCATAGCGCTCGGAATAGATGTAGCCGCCATATTGGTTCAGCACCCGCCTGAAGTCGTCCAGGGTCGGCGGTACGCCCTGGGCGATCGCCTGCGGGGCGGCGGCATGGGCCGCCCCGGGAATGGCCGCGGCGGCGAGGACGGCTCCGATGAGGGCGAGGACGATGAAGATGAGCCCGTCACGCAGGCCACGGGCGAAGCTCGGCAGATATCGGTGCGACGGCTTGGGCATGGGCCTCTCCGCTCATCGGCATCCAGCATGACATCGGATCAAGGCGGGCGTCTGTGCGCCCAGGCACGGTCCTGGCAGCCGCAGGCGTCCCGGCAGCGGCGGGCGGCGGCGACGGAGCGATCGGAGATGCGCCGGAGGGAGGCTCGGGCTCCGCTTCCTTTCAACAAAAACCGCCGGCCAGGACGTCCCGGACCGGCGGCGTGACAGCAAGAATTCTCTGCAGTGGTTCTTCAGTGCACCGTCATTGTTTTTTTCAACCGAGTGATCTCGTCTTTCAACGCTAACTTTTTGCGCTTGAGCTCCGCGATCTTGAGATCGTCGGAGGACGGATGAGCCATAGCTTCGACCAGTTCCGACTCAAGCGCGTGGTGCTTGCGTTCGAGTTCGACCAGATGCGACTCCACGGGCATAGACGGCCTCCTTGTGTCACCCTACGGACCCGCTGACCCTGTCACAAATCGGTCAAGCTGTCGAGGCGATCGAATCGCGCCGTGCACGAGGCTTCGAACGCGCGGAGCAGCGGTTTCGTCTGCGAAAACAGATCGTTGCGTATTGGTTCCCGCAACGGCCGGGCCGAGACTCTGCCTGCCGCAGCACTCCCGGCGTCCCGGGACGTCGAGGCCGGCTGGACACCGGCGCGGCCGGCTTCTCTTGGGGGAGCAGGGGGTATTGCGCCCGTGGCTGCGTCTTGCGGCGCACGGATACGGGCGGCATAATCTGGCGTGCAAGGCAGGGGGGCGACGGCGTGGGACAGCGACTGACCGAAGAGGAAGAGGTCGCCATGCAGATCGAACTCGGCCGGTTGCGACAGGATCATCGCGACCTCGACGCGGCGATCCTGGCACTGGAGCAGGTCGGTACGCCCGATCGCCTGCAATTGCAGCGTCTGAAGAAGCGCAAGCTCGCCCTCAAGGACCGCATCGCGTTTCTGGAGGATCAACTGACCCCCGACATCATCGCCTGAGAGTTTGCTCGCGAACAAGTGCGTCGCGCCCTCCGGGAGGCACTCCCTCTCAGCCGTCATGGCCCCGGACTTGATCCGGCCATCTCGTAGGAGAACACGGCGATTGGGGCTATTATCACCCGTTTCTGTGCCGTTGCGTGCGCGTGGATGGCCGGATCAAGTCCGGCCATGACTCTTGAGAGGGCGTCGCCCTTTTCAGCAGCAGCATGGTCCGGCTCCATCTTGGCGCCTATGGGACCAAGTCCGGCCATGACGCCCGCGGTGTTCGCTTCTTGGCGAACTGCCCCTGAGAGCCGGTCCGAGGCAGGTGAGCGTGCCCGCCGGAACCGCCGTCCGGCAAAAGGGCTCCTCAGTCCTTCTGCTTCAGGCCCTTGAGCTTGGCGAACACGCTGTCGACGTCGATCTGCTCCTCGCGCTCGGCCATGCGGCTCGGCATGGCGGCGAAGGGGTCCTCGGTCCGCGGCGCGCGCTCGGCGGGGCCGGTGGTGATCTCGGCCGGCAGCAGCGTGGCGCCGCTCTCGATCTCGGCCGGCTTGTCCTTGGAGGCGCGGTTGACCTCGAAGTCGAGATCGATCTGCGAGCACAGGCCGAGCATCACCGGATCCATCGGGGTGAGCTGCGCCGTGTTCCAGTGGGTGCGGTCGCGGATGGCGGCAATGGTGGACTTGGTGGTGCCGATCAGGCGCATCAGCTGCGCATCCTTCAGCTCCGGGTGATTCTTGACCAGCCAGAGGATGGCGTTCGGACGATCCTGGCGGCGCGAGACCGG
Source organism: Labrys sp. Lb11 (assembly GCF_057554225.1). Taxonomy (NCBI): domain Bacteria; kingdom Pseudomonadati; phylum Pseudomonadota; class Alphaproteobacteria; order Hyphomicrobiales; family Xanthobacteraceae; genus Labrys; species Labrys sp. Lb11. Next base: position 550,941 of record NZ_BAAJOT010000003.1, on the reverse strand, counting down.
GGTGTAGCGCGGCCCCTTCTTCACCTTGGCGACGGCGATCTTGGTCTTGGGCTCGGCCAGCTTGAGGCGATACCGCGAATCGCGCTCGCCGCGGGCGATCTCCTCGCGGGTCAGCTGGTTGGAGGTCACCGGGTCGAGCCCCTTGATGCCGGCGGCGACCTCGCCGTCGGCGATGCCCTTCACCTCGAGCGGGTGGAGCTTGCAGAAATCGGCGATCTGATCGAAGGTCAGCGCCGTGTTCTCGACCAGCCAGACGGCGGTCGCCTTGGGCATCAGCGGGGCGTTCATGGTGCCTCTCCTTGAAATCGTCTTCAGGCAAGGGCTGCCGCCGCCGCGCTCCGGCCTCCCGGAACGAAGCCCGACGCAAGCCTGATGTCGGGAATTCGGCTTATATAGCGAGCCCCGGGCGGGAAGGGAAGACGATTGCGACGGCGCCCGCGACATTGCCAGCGCCGACGGGCGATGTCGCGGCCGTCAGAGGCCCCGCGCGAATTCCGGCTTCAGCGCCCGGTAGAGCGAGCGGAAGGCTTCGACGCGCGGCCGGTAGGCCTCGTGCAGCGCCGGGTCGGGCTCGATCACCGCCTGCACCGGGGGCGGCACCACGACATCGCCGGCATCCTCGCCGGTCACGGCCAGGCGGGCGAGCCGGGCGGCGCCGAAGGCCGGGCCCCGGTCGGAGGCGTCGTACTTGACCAGGGTGACGCCCATGGCCGAGGCGATGAGCCGCCCCCAGAAGGCCGAACGGGTGCCCCCGCCGATGAAGGCAAGGCGCTGGAGCTGCGCGCCCGAAGCGGCGAGCGTGTCGAGCCCGTCGACCAGCGAGAAGGCGACGCCCTCCAGCACGGCCTGGATCAGGTCGGCGCGGTGGGTCGAGGCGGTGAGGCCGACGATGGCGCCGAGCGCATGCGGGTCGTTGTGCGGCGTGCGCTCGCCGAAGAGATAGGGCAGCGCCAGCAGGCGCGAGGGCCCCTTGAAACGGGCCTCGACCTCGGCCAGCAGCGTGCCGATCTCGGCATTGCCGGTCCAGCGCGCGGCGGCGGCGAGCGGGCTGGCGCCGCTGAGCAGCGCCGCGATGCGGCACCAGACGCCGGGCAGGGCATGGCAGAAGGCGTGGACCATGCGGTCGGGGTCGGGCCGGTGCTCGGCGGCGGCGACGAAGATCTGGGCCGATGTGCCGAGCGAGACGAAGCCCTCGCCCTCGTGCACCGAGCCGATGCCGATGCCGCCGGCCGCCACGTCGCCGGCGCCGCCGGCCAGCACCACCCCGGCCGGCATCCCCCAGCGGGCGGCGAGCTCGGGCCGCAGCGTGCCGGTCGGCTCGCGCGATTCGACCAGGCGCGGCAGCCAGGCGGGGTCGACGCCGCAGGCCTTCAGCGCGGTCGGCGACCAGCGCCGCCCGGCCTCGTCGAGCAGCCAGGCCCCGGCCGCGTCGCAGACGTCGGTGGCCCGCTCGCCGGACAGCTTGAGGCGGATATAGTCCTTGGGCAGCAGGAGATGGCGGGTGCGCTCGATCGCCTCCGGCTCGTGCTTGGCCAGCCAGAGGATCTTCGGCCCGGTGAAGCCCGGCATGGCCAGGACGCCCATCTCCGCCTGCACCGCGGTGCCGAGGGCGGCGAGCTCGGCAGCCTCGGCGCTGGCGCGGCCATCGTTCCACAGGATCGCCGGGCGCACCGGGCGATCCTCGCCGTCGAGCAGCAGCGCCCCGTGCATCTGGCCGGAAAAGCCGATGCCGGCAACCCTGGCCATCGCCTCGGGCTGCTCGGCCGCCAACTGGTCGAGGCCGGAGGCGACCGCAGTCCACCAGCTCTCCGGATCATCCTCCGACCAGAGCGGGCGCGGCTGCACCGGGTGCAGTGCCCGGTCGGCCGAGGCGATGACCGTCTGCCTGCCGTCCACCAGCGCGATCTTGACTGCCGAGGTGCCGAGGTCGATGCCGATGAACATGAGGATTCTCTTGCCGATGCAGTGACCGGATAGGACCTACCGCAGGACGGAACGCCGGCAAAGCCCTTGGCTGATCTCAGGCCCGATCCTCGCGCCAGCCCCAGCGCTGCGCGAGCGCCAGGCAGCCTTGCCAGGATTCGAGGCCGTCGACCGTGGACATCGCCCTGAGCGAGGCGGCGGCCGCGGCATGGGCGAGCGACAGGCTGTCCTCCAGGCTCCAGCCCTCGTGCTGGCCGTAGAGCATGCCGGCGGCGAAGGCATCGCCCGCGCCGTTGGCGCTGACCACCTCCGCCTGCGGCACGCGGACGGAGGGGCGGTGCACGACGGCGCCGTCGCGCGTGACCGCCACGGCGCCGAGCGGGAAATGCGCCACGACGAGGCGCATGGCGCCGCTGTCCATGGCATGGCGGGCGGCGCGGACGCAGGCCTCGATATCGGTCGCGTCGCCGCGCACCGTCTCCTCGCCGGCGATGGCGCCGATCTCGGTGTCGTTGACGATCAGGAAGTCGAGATGCGGCAGGCAGGGGCGGGCGAGGGCCGCCAGGCGGTCGCGTTCGACGCTGGCGAGCTCCAGGCTGGTCTCCAGCCCGGCGGCGCGGGCGCGCCTGAGCACCGTCACCCAGCCATTGGCATCGCCTTGCCAGGGCGCATCCATGATCCGGTGCACACCGGGCAGGCCGAGATGGAAGAAGCGGCCGGCGAGGCCGGTGAGGTCGAAATGGTCGGGGGTCAGCAGCGTGGCGGTACCGGCGAAGTAGATATGGGTGCGACGGCCCGAGCGGCGGGAGATGAAGGCGTCGGTGCACTGCGTCGGTGCCGCGTCGGTGACGATCATGCGCCGCCGGTCGATGCCGAACTCGTCGGCCTGCGCCAGCAGGAGCTGGCCATTGGCGTCGGCGCCGACCAGGGCCATCGTCTCGACGGGGAGGGTGGGGTCGAGCAGGCGGATGTCGCAGGCCATGTTGCAGCCCGAGCCGCCGCCGCGCGGCTGGATATCGTCGATTTCGGCCAGGCCGTCCTCGGCGGGCCAGAACTCGATCATGTTGTTGCGGTCGACACACCAGGTGCCGGCCGTGACGATGCCTCGGCGTTCGGTCATTCTCGTCGGACCTTGTCGTTCGAATTCGGAGGCGTCGATCGCTCGGACCGGCGCCTGGCTTTCGTTGGAGGACAGTCGCTTCGGGCGTGGCACCAAGGCGCCGCCCGGACCGAGTACGCCAACCTGGTCGTCATGGCCGGGACAAACCCCGGAGGCGCTGAGATCGGCGATCGTCGGGGAAATGGGCTCGCCCGTTCAATCGCGCCAGGGAACGCGGCAATTGGGGCCTGTCGTCGCCCGATTCTGTGCCGTTGGCGTCCGCGTGGATGGCCGGATCAAGTCCGGCCATGACGGGCTGGGAGAGCGTCCCCCGCGTCAGCGTCCCCACCCTTTGTCCTTGTCCACCCATATCGGGTATTCCCGAGATGGGTGGACAAGGACGGCAAGCTGGAACGGTCCGGCATGCCGTCAGGGAGGGTGTGGGCGTCTCGGTTTGATCGGAACCGCGGCGTCTCGCACTGCCCGGGCAAGGTCGAGACGGGCACGGTGTCCGATCGCTTCCTTGTCAGTTCTTCAGCACCGCCTCGGTGACCTGATCGTCGTCCGCCAGGCTGCGGTTCGGCTTGATGCCCTGGCGTTCCAGCGCGCCGTGATAGGCCTTGACCGCCGCGGAGGGGGCGAGGTTCCCGGATGCGACCTCGCGCATGGTCGCGACCATGTCGAGCGGGCTTTCCGCCAGGTTGATCTTGCGGCCGAACAGGGCGACGCGGGCGCCGTACTTCTCCGCCTGGAACAGGAGCTCGAAGCAGTCGCGCGTGGTGCCGGCGCCGCCGCCGAGCACGCCGACGATGACGGCGGGATCGTAGGAGGCGAGCTCCTCCAGCGCCTTGGGGCCGTTATAGGCGATCTTCAGGAACTGCGGCCGGTCAGCCTTCACCACGCCGGCGAGGCAGCGCATGATGCAGTCGTTGACGTAATGCGGCAGCACGTCGGGAGCGATGCCGGTGTCGACGTTCGGATTGAAGACTTCCAGGAAGTACTTGAAATCGTTCGCAGCAGCGTCCTCGCGAAACGCGGCGAAGGCCTCGAGCGACTCGTAGTCGGCGTCGAGGTCGTTGTTGAACGTGATGGAGTAGAGGCCGAGATCGGTGCCGACGAGGCGTCCGCCCGGTGCGGGATAGTCGGTGCCCGTCGTCACCCGCGACAGCGAGGCGGTGCGGTAGGGGCGCGAGGGCTTCTTCACGTAGGAGGCGCCGCGCATCACCCAGATGTCGGTGGTGTCGTTGGCGCGGATGGCCGGCTTCACCGCGCTGCCCTGGAACACGCCGCGCTCCTGCAGCAGTTCCAGGTTGGAGGCGGAGGTGAGCATGATGTCGACGATGTCCTGCTCGACGATCGCCTGGATCTGGTCGAGGAACTCGGCGCGGGTGCGGTAGCGCGACCAGCTACCGTCCTTGGCGCGATGCGGGCCGCAGGAGGTGATGCTCGGCCCCATGTCGCCGTCCTTGGCGTCGGCGATGATGAAATCCGAACGGGTGTACTTGCCGGCCCGGATCCGGGCGAGCTTTTCGTCGGCGCGCGTCATGTCAGGAAGGTCCTCGTCAACTGGGCCGGGCCCAAGGGAAGGGGAGCGGCTCGCACCGCTCCCCGGATGTCGAAAGGTCAGGCGCCGGGCCTGGCCGGGATCAGCCCCAGCACTTCTTCAGGCCTTCCTCGGTGGTGATCGAGGGAACGCCGTCGACGGGCTTGTCGGTGATCAGCGACACGCCGGTGTTGAAGAAGTCGAGGCCGGGGGTCTTCTCCGGCTTCTTGCCGTCCTTGGCGAAGGCGACCACGGCTTCCACGCCCATGGAGGCCATCAGCAGCGGATATTGCTGGGAGGTGGCGCCGATGACGCCGTCCTTGACGTTCTTGACCCCGGGGCAGCCGCCGTCGACCGAGACGACCAGCACGTCCTTTTCCTTGCCCACGGCCTTGAGGGCCTCGTAGGCGCCGGCGGCGGTCGGCTCGTTGATGGTGTAGACGACGCTGATGGAGGGATCCTTCTGCAGGAGGTTCTCCATGCCGGTGCGGCCGCCTTCCTCGGCGCCCTTGCCCCACTGATGGCCGACGATGCGCGCATCGTCCTCGTCGCCGTAGCGGTTGGGATCCTTGATGTCGATGCCGAAGGCCTTCATGAAACCCTGGTCGCGCATGGCGTCGACCGTCGGCTGGCTCTCGATCGCGTCGAGGAAGGCGATCCTGGCGTCCTTGGCCTTGTCGCCGAGCGTGCCCTTGGCCCAGGCGCCGATCAGCTCGCCGGCCTTGAAGTTGTCGGTGGCGAAGGTGGCGTCGGCCGAGTCGATCGGGTCGAGCGGCGTGTCGAGGGCGATCACCAGAATGCCGGCGTCGCGCGCCTTCTTCACCGTCGGCACGATCGCCTTGGTGTCGCTGGGGGTGATCAGGATGCCCTTGGCCCCGGAGGCGATCAGGTTCTCGATCGCCGCGACCTGCGCGTCGTTGTCGCCGTCATACTTGCCGGCGAAGGCCTGGAACTCGACGCCGAGCTCCTTGGCCTTGGCCTCGGCGCCTTCCTTCATCTTGGCGAAGAAGGGATTGGTGTTGGTCTTGGTGATCAGGCCGACCAGCACCTTGTCGGCGGCAAAGCCGGTGCCGCTCATCAGGGCGAGGGCGGCGACGCTCGCGAGGGCAAGCAGCGGGCGGCGGGCACGCGCAAAAGTCTTCGAACTCATCTCGTCTCCTCCGATAGTCTGCGCCCTCGGCTCGGCGGGGCGGCGTTCTTGACGGCCGGCGCGACGCTCCGGCAGCGGGGGGAGTATTGCCGCTTTCTGTAGGATGTCAAGCGAATGGCATTTGACTTATGTATAATTTCATACATTAATTCTTGCCATTGAAGCAGCGGCCCGGCAGCCTGCCGGGAGAGGGGGGCCGGCAGCATGCGCGTGCATCTGACCACAGCCGGCGCGGGGCCCGTGCTGTCGCTGATCCTGTCGCGTCAGGCCTCGACGCGCCCGGCCCTGGAGCGGGTGTCGGGCCTGTCGCGCGCCACGGTCTCTCAGCGCCTCGCCGTGCTGTTCGAGGCCGGGCTGATCGTCGAGGCCGAGGAGACGCTGCCGAGCGGCGGCCGGCCGGCCAAGACCATGCGGCTCAACACCGGCTTCGGCACGGTGCTCGCCGCCGATATCGGCGAAAGCATGATCCGCGTGGCGCTGACCGACCTGGAGCCGGCGATCCGCGACGAGACCCTGGTGCCCATGGATGTCGGCAGCGGGCCGGCGGCGATCCTGGGCGAGGTCGCCCGCGGCTGCCGCGCCCTCCTGGCGCGCCGCGCCGACCGGGCCGCGCCGGTGCTCGGCCTCGGCGTCAGCCTGCCGGCGCCGGTGCATTACGATGTCGGGCGCGTCGTCGGGCCGTCGGTGATGCGGGCCTGGGACGATTTCGACATCCAGGGCTGCCTCAGGCGCGACCTCGCCCTCGACGTCTTCACCGACAACGACGTGAACCTGATGACGCTGGCCGAGCACCGGCTGATGTGGCCGGAGCAGGACCATGTGCTGTTCGTCAAGGCGGGCACCGGCATCGGCAGCGGCCTGGTCATGGGCGGGGGCGTCTATCGCGGCGCTCGCGGCGCCTCCGGCGACATCGGCCATATCCAGTTCGACGCGCCCGGGGCGCCGCTGTGCCGCTGCGGCAAGCGCGGCTGCGTCGAGGCGCGGGCCGCCGGCTGGGCGATCGCCCGCGACCTGCGCAAGGCCGGGTTCGAGGCACGCGATGCCCGCGACGTCATGGCGCTGCTGGAAGACGGCGTGCCCGAAGCCATTCAGAGCGTGCGCGAGGCGGGGCGCGTGCTCGGCCAGGTGGTGGCCGACGTGGTCAGCATGCTCAACCCGGCGATGATCGTGGTCGGCGGCACGCTGGCCGGCGCCGGCGAGCACCTGCTTGCCGGCCTCCGCGAGCATGTCTACCAACGCTGCCTGCCGCTCGCCGTAAGCGATCTTGCCATCGTCACCAGCCGGACCGGCGGGAACGCCGGCATCCTCGGCGCCGCGCAACTGGTGATCGACGAACGGCTCAAGCCCGGCGCGGTGGAGGGGCTGATCGAGCAGATGCTGGCAGGGCGGGCGGCGTAGAGCGCACGAAATGGCGGGGGCGTCGCTTGGCAGGCGACAAGGTCGCGCCCGGTTCAAGAAGGAGATGGGGAATGCCTTCCTCAGCGTCGATCGATCCTCCCGATCGAATAGGTTCGCAATCGCGCCCGTAGGGGGCGGGCTCGTCTGCTCAAGGAGAGGCCCATGCGCCTTTTGCACTCCGTGTTGTTCGGCCTAATTCTGATCAGAAGCGGCCGGTGGTCGCCCAGTTCATAGCGACAACCGGCGCCCGCTGGGGTGAGGAGATGGCGCAGGAGGCGATCGAGGGCTATCGTCGGCAGCAGCAGGCGGGCAAGCCGGCGCAGCCTTGATTCGCCGCGCCGGCGGCTACACGATCGCCGGCGCGGCGTGCGTCGCCAGGAACGCCGTCAGCCGGTCCGCACCTTGCGCGATCGTGCCGATGTTGACGATGGTGAGGTCGACGCCGACATCGTCCATCGCCTGCTCGCGGGCCCGGCGGGCGGCGATGGCCTCGGCGCTCTCGCGGCCGCGGGCGGCGAGGCGGGCGGCGATCACCTCGGGCGGGGCGGTGACCAGCACCACGCGCACCCGTCCGAACCGTCGGCGCGCCTCGGGGATGATCTTGCGCGAGACGTTGCAGACAGCGCAGGTCCCGTCCGCGACGACCCCGACGAGGTCGCCGGGCAGCGCGTAGCCGAGGCCGTGCGCCCGCCAGCTCAGCGCGTAGCAACCCTGGTCGACCCCCTCGGCGAACCTCTCCTCGCTGAGGCTGTCATGGTCTTCGAAGGCCGAACTCGCCCGAGTCACCAGGCGGCGCGGAAACAGGAAGCGCCGATCGCCGGCGAGCCGGCGCTGCGCCTCGGCGATCAGCGCGTCTTTGCCGGCGCCGCTCGGGCCGACGACGCAGACGAAGGCGCCGGCGCTCATGCCGCGATCCGGCCCTGCGACCAGACGCGGCGCACGACCGGCGTGGTGGCGTTGAGGTGCACGCGCACGAGATCGGCGCGCAGGCCGGGCCCGAGGGCACCGCGGTCGGTCAGGCCGGTGGCCTCGGCCGGGGTGCGCGTCACCATGGCGACCGCCGCCGCAAGGTCGATGGCCGGCACCCGGCGCGGCAGCTCGAACGCCGCCATCATCAGGCTGGCGGGGATATAGTCGGAGGAGAGGATGTCGAGCACGCCGGCGCGGGCGAGAGCCTCGGCGGCGATGTTGCCGGAATGGGAGCCGCCGCGCACGATGTTCGGCCCGCCCATCATCACGGCGATGCCGGCACCGTGCGAAGCCTGCGCCGCCTCCATCGTCGTCGGGAACTCGGCGATGGCGACCTTGTCGCCGACGGCCTCGGCGACATGGCCTTGCGTCGCGTCGTCATGGCTCGCCAGCACGATGCCGTGCCGCTTCGCCAGCTCGACCAGGGCTTGGCGGTTGGCGGTGGCGAAGCGCTCGTGCAGGTCGAGGCGCTGGCGCACGAATTCGTTGATCTCGGCGTCGCTGAGCGGCGACTTGCGCATGTAGAAGCGCCGCCAGGTCTCGAGATCCCGGAACTGGCGCTGCCCCGGCGTGTGATCCATCAGCGACATCATGTGCACGGGAAAGCGCTCGGCGAAGCCCATGGCCTGCTCGACCACGTCCGGCGAGGCGATCTCGCAGCGCAGATGGGTGTGATGGTCGACGCGCAGATGCCCGTCGGCGCGAGCGGCATCGAGCGCTTCGCCGAGCGCCACCAGATCCTTGCCGATCGAGGCGGAGTCGGCGTCCGATCCGGCGCGCAGCGAATCGAACACGGTGGTGATGCCGGAGGCGGCGAGCTGGGCGTCATAGGCGGCGACCGCGCTCGGCGCGTGCCAGCGCACATGCGGGCGCGGCGCGTAATGGGCCTCGAGATGGTCGGTGTGGAGCTCGACCAGGCCGGGGAGCAGCAGGTCGCCGTTGAAGTCGAGGCCCTTTTCCGGCGGCGCGCCTTCTCCGATCTCGGCAATCAGCCCGTCGTCGACGGCGAGCCAGCCGCCCTCGACCACCCGGTCAGGCAGCACCAGCGTGGCGTTGGCGATGAGGAAGCTCGTCGGTTCGATCATGGCGGGCGCTTTCGGCTTGGGGCGGAACGGCGAAACGGGTGACGTCGACGATTCGATCGGCGACCATTTCTCGCACGTCGTCGTCATGGAAGATGCCGACGATGGCGACGCCGCGGCGCTTCTTCTCGCCGATCAGTTCCACCACCACGGCGCGGTTGGCGGCGTCGAGCGAGGCGGTCGGCTCGTCGAGCAGCAGGAGAGGGCGGTCCGGGGCGAAGCCGCGGGCGATGTTGATGCGCTGCTGCTCGCCGCCCGAGAAGGTGGCCGGCGGCAGGTGCCACAGCCGCTCCGGCAGGTTGAGGCGGGAGAGCAGGCTGGCGGCGCGGGCCAGCGCCGCCTCGGCCTCGAGCCCGGTCTCGCGCGCCGCCGCAGCGACGATGTCGAGCGCGGAGACGCGCGGGATGACCCGCAGGAACTGGCTGACATAGCTCATCGTGTCGCGGCGCAGGGCGAGGATCTCGCGCGGCGCCGCCGCCGTCACGTCGACGACGGCCGCGCCGCGGCGCATGAGGATGCGGCCGGCGCTGGCGCGGTAGTTGCCGTAGATCATCTTGAGGATCGACGACTTGCCGGCGCCCGACCGGCCGCCGAGCACGACGCATTCGCCGGGCTTCACCGTGAAACCGACGCCGCCGATCACGCCGATGGTCGTGCCGTCGCGCAGATGCAGCGTGAAGGATTTGGCGACGCTCTCCAGAGCGAGGATGGGCTGGTCGTCCGTCATGCCGCGAGCACCGAAGACACGAGAAGTTGCGAATAGGCTTCCTGCGGATCGTCGAGCACCTGGTCCGTCAGGCCGGTCTCGACGACGCGCCCGTGCCGCATCACCATGATGCGGTGCGACAGCAGGCGCGCCACCGCCAGATCATGCGTCACGATGATGACAGCCAGACCAAGCTCGGCGACGAGGCCGCGAATAAGGTCGAGCAGGCGGGCCTGCACCGAGACATCGAGGCCGGAAGTCGGCTCGTCCATGAAGACGAGGCGAGGGTGGGTGACGAGGTTGCGGGCGATCTGCAGGCGCTGGCGCATGCCGCCGGAGAAGGCCGCCGGCGTCTCGTCGATGCGGTTGCTCGCGATCTCGACCCGGCCGAGCCAGTCGAGCGCCGCGGCGCGGATGTCGCCGTAGTGGCGCGCGCCGACCGCCATCAGCCGCTCGCCGACATTGCCGCCGGCCGAGACGCCCATGCGCAGGCCCTCGCGAGCATCCTGGCGCACGAAGCCCCAATCGGTGCGCAGCAGGAAGCGGCGCTCGGCTTCCGACAGCGTGTGGAGATCGCGCGCGCGGCCGTCGCGCATGCGGTAGGACACCGCGCCCGCCGACGGCTCCAGCTCGGTGGCGAGCAGGCCGAGCAGGGTCGACTTGCCCGAGCCGGACTCGCCGACCACCGCCAGCACCTCGCCTTCGTGCAGGTCGAAGGAGACGTCGGCGCAGCCGAGCTGCCGGCCGTAATATTTCGTCAGCCCGTGCGCCGAGAGCAGCGGCGCGTCGGGGAGGGGAAGGGGGGCATCAGGCATGGGCGGCTCCGGCCGGGAGAAACGGTCGCGCGGGCTGGTCGGGTGTCGTTCGGGGCGGGATCGCACTGCGACGGCACTCGGCCATCGCGAAGGAAACGCTGAACCGCGACGCGGACCCCCTCGCCCGGGCGGGAGTGGGGAGCGGCCGGCGTCGCGCTCCGGCGATTGGTTTGGCGGCAATGCCCCTATCCATGCCGCGCCTCTCCGGACACCTCGGCGGGCGCCTCGCCCAGCATGGCGCCCTTGTGGCCGGCCGCGCGGCGGGCGGCGCAGAAATCGGTGTCGGAGCACACGAACATGCGGCCGCCGCGATCGTCGAGCACCACCTCGTCGAGATAGACGTTGTCGGCGGCGCACAGCGCGCAGGGCTGGGCGAAGCTCTGGATGCGGAAGGGGTGGTCGTCGAAGTCGAGGCTGCGCACCTTGGTGTAGGGCGGCACGGCATAGATGCGCTTCTCGCGGCCGGCGCCGAAGAGCTGCAGCGCTGCGCAGTCGTCCATCTTGGGATTGTCGAACTTGGGCGTCGGCGACGGGTCCATGACGTAGCGCCCGGCGACCTCAACCGGATAGGCATAGGTGGTGGCGATATGGCCGTGGCGGGCGATGTCCTCGTAGAGCTTGACGTGCATCAGTCCGTAGTCGGCGAGCGCGTGCAGCTTGCGCGTCTCGGTCTCGCGCGGCTCCAGGAAGCGCAGCGGCTCGGGGATCGGCACCTGGTAGACCAGGATCTGGTCCTCGCCCAGCGGCGCCTCGGGGATGCGGTGGCGGGTCTGGATGATCGTTGCCTCGGCGGTGGCCGTGGTGGTCCTCACCCCGGCCGTCTTCTGGAAGAATTTGCGGATCGACACGGCGTTGGTGGTGTCGTCCGATCCCTGGTCGATCACCTTCAGCGTGTCGCCCTCGCCGATCACCGCCGCCGTCACCTGCACGCCGCCGGTGCCCCAGCCATAGGGCATCGGCATCTCGCGGGAGGCGAAGGGGGTCTGGTAGCCGGGGATGGCGATCGCCTTGAGGATGGCCCGCCGGATCATCCGCTTGGTCTGCTCGTCGAGATAGGCGAAATTGTAGCCGGCGACGGTCGGCCCGCCGGCCGGCGCGGACATGCTGGCGCTGGTCATTCCGCCGCCTCCTGCAAGGGGGGTGTCTCGCCGGCCTGCTCCGCCCGCATGCGGCGCACCAGGTCGAGCTCGGCCTGGAAGTCGACATAGTGCGGCAGCTTCAGGTGCTCGACGAAGCCGGTGGCCTGGACATTGTCGCAATGGGACAGGACGAACTCCTCGTCCTGGGCCGGGGCGCCGCGCTCCTCGCCGAACTCGCCGGCGCGCAGCGAGCGGTCGACCAGCGCCATCGACATGGCCTTGCGCTCGAGCTGGCCGAACACCAGGCCGTAGCCGCGGGTGAACTGCGGCGGCACCTCGGCCGAGCCGTGGAACTGGTTGACCATCTGGCACTCGGTCACGCCGATGCGGCCGAGCGGCACGGGAAAGCCGAGCTCCTCGGGCACGAACTCCACCTCGACCTCGCCGAAGCGGATCTCGCCGACGAAGGGATGGGTGCGGCCGAAGCCGCGCTGGGTGGAATAGGCCAGCGCCAGCAGGAAGCCCTCGTCACCGCGCGCGAGGCTCTGCAGGCGGATGTCGCGCTCGACCGGGAAATCGATCGGGGTGCGGGTGAGGTCGCCGATCTCGACGCCCTCGGGAGCGGGGACGTCGCGCTCGATCAGGCCCTCATCGCCGAGGATGTCGGTGACGCGCGGCGTCGGACCGGCGTCCGCCGCGGCCTCGGCGACCGGGGCGGACGCGGCAGCGTCGGCTTCGGCGGCAAGGGCGAAGTCGATCAGGCGATGGGTGTAGTCGAAGGTCGGGCCGAGCACCTGACCGCCCGGCAGGTCCTTGAAGGTGGCGGAGATGCGCCGGCGGATCGCCATGCCGCCGGTGTCGAGCGGCTCCGAATAGCCGAAGCGCGGCAGGGTGGTGCGGAAGGCGCGGGTGAGGAAGATCGCCTCGATCAGGTCGCCGCGCGCCTGCTTGATCGCCACGGCGGCCAGATCGCGGTCGTAGAGCGAGCCCTCGGCCATGACGCGGTCGACGGCGAGAGAAAGCTGGCCGGTGATCTGGTCCGTGCCGATCTCCGGGACGGCGGTGTCGCCGCGACGGGTCTCGGCCAGCAGACGGTGGGCATTGTCGATGGCCTGTTCGCCACCCTTGACGGCAACGTACATCTCAGGCCTCCCGGGACAGGAAGGAGGACCGCGGCAGGGCGCAGACGCAGCCAGACGCCACGAAGAGCGTGTCGAGGCCGCGCGGGAACAGCGCATGGTTGGCGGCGATCCGGGCCGGGAAATCCGGCGGCAGCGGTCCGGCCCTGAAGGTGGCGCGGCTGCGGATGCCGGGACCGGCGACCTCGATCGGCGTGCCGCCGTCGAGGCTCGTCACGGCGCAGACCACCGTGGTGGAGCGGTCGGGGAAGGGATCGGTGCCGAGCGCGAAGCTGTCGAAGGGCGGCATGGCGGGGGCGTCGGCGATCAGGGCGAAGGCTGCCTTCGCGGGATCGGCGACGATCGGCGCGCCGGTGTGGAAGCGCAGGAAGGCGGAGACCGCCGGCGCCGCGGCCAGCGGCGCGTCGAGCCAGATCGGCGCCTCGTGGTCGGCGAGGGCCAGCGCCACGGCGGCGAGCTCGGGCGTCAGCGGCGCCGGCGGCGCAAGGCCGGACGCCAGCGCATGCACGGTGGTCGGGCGGGCGATGGCCATCATCACCGCGCGGAACACGGATTGGGAATCGGCGACCGGATCGATGAAGCCGGGGCTGAGCTCGTCGTGGTCGCCGATCGCGGCAAGGTCTGCGGTGATGGTCATTGGTCCTCGCCCCGCACCATGGTGAAGAAATTGACCCGCGTGGCCGCGGTCTTGCGGGCCGCCGTCGCCGCCTGCGCGTCGAGGCGGCCGCGGACCGGCGCCAGGGCGTCCTCGACGGCCCGGCGCCGCTGCTCCTGCTGCCACAGGGCATCCAGGATCGCGGCGTTGCGCGCCTTGGCCGCGTTGCGGCCGAGATGATAGGCAAAGCCCGTGCCGCCGTCGGCCAGCCGCACCGCGGCCCGCACCAGGCTGGCCTCGCCGAGGTTGAAGGGCGCGCCGTCGCCGCCGGTGCGCCCGCGCAGCATCACCAGCCCGGTCTCGGGCGCGCGCAGGTCCCGGGCCGGGGGCGTCGGCGCCAGCGCGGCGAGTGCCGCCGCCAGCTCCGCCGCCGTCGCCTCCGTGCACACGCGCATCATCTCGCGCCGCGCTGCGATCGCGCCTGAATCGGCCATGCCCGGTACTGCCATGCTGATGCCGTCCATATCTATGCAAGTGATTTGTCTAATGGTATAGACAAATGCATGTCCGAGTCCAATGACATCTTCATGACGCCCGAGGCCCTGCCGGCGCCGTCCGGCACGGCCCCGCAGCCCCGCGGCGACGGTGTCGCCGGTTTGCCTTTGTCTCGCGGCGACGGTGTCGCCGGCCTGCCTCTCTCCCGCGGCGACGGCGTCGCCGCATGGCGCCAGATCGCCGACACGATCGAGGCGGAGATCGCTGCCGGCCTGCTTGCCGCCGGGACGCAACTGCCGACCGAGGCGCAGCTGGCGGCGCGGTTCGCCGTCAACCGCCACACCGTGCGCCGCGCTATCGGCGAGCTTGCCGCCAAGGGACTGCTGCGGGCGACGCAGGGGCGCGGCACCTTCGTCGAGGGGCGGCGCGTGCCCTATCCGATCGGCGCCCGCACCCGCTTTTCCGAGAATGTCGCGCGGGCCGGCCACGCGGCGGCGGGCGACCTTCTGGAGGCGGTGACGGTGGCGGCGTCCGAGGAGACGGCGCAGATCCTGCGGATCGCGTCGGGCTCGCCGGTGCTGAAGACGCGGATCAAGCGCTTCGTCGACGGCGTGCCGGTGTCGATCGCCACCTCGTTCCTGCCGCTGCCGCGCTTCGCCGGGTTCCCGGCGGCCTTCGGGCGTACGGGCGCGATCACGCCGGCCTTGGCGGCCTGCGGCGTCGCCGACTACCGGCTGGGCGAACTGCGCGTCTCGGCCCGCATCGCCAGCGCGGCGGAGGCGACGGAGCTCGACCTCGCGCCCGGCCGCGTGCTGATGGTGGTCAACGGCGCCAATCTCGACGCGGACGGCGTGCCGATCAAGGCGGGGCAGACGCTGTTCGTCGCTGATCGGATGGAGCTGGTCGTCGTCAGCTGAGCGGGGCTATTTCTGCGCCAGGGGTCGGCCGATCAGCGCCATGCGCAGGCGGGTCGAGACGATGTCGATCAGCGCCACCGTGATCAGGATCATGATGATCAGGAAGGCGACCTGCTCCAGCTCCAGCACGCGGATCAGCTCGGTCAGGTACTGGCCGATGCCGCCGGCGCCGACGATGCCGATGATCGTGGCCGAGCGGGTGTTGGATTCGAAGAAGTAGAGCACCTGGCTCGCCATCACCGGCAGCACCTGCGGCAGCAGGCCGAAGCGCACCTGGTGCAGCTTGCTGCCGCCGGAGGCGGCCACGCCTTCGGCGGCCTTGCGCTCGGTGGTCTCGATCGCCTCGGAGAACAGCTTGCCGAAGGCGCCGATGTCGGAGCAGGCGATGGCCAGCGCCCCGGCGAAGGGGCCGAGGCCGACGACGCTCACCCACATCAGCGCCCAGATCAGCGTGTCGACCGAGCGCAGGACGTCGAAGACGCGGCGCATGGCGAAGCGCAGCGGCCAGCCGGCGGTGACGTTGCGCGCCGCCAGGAAGGAGAGCGGGAAGGCGATGGTCGCGCCGGCCAGCGTGCCGAGGAAGGCGATGGCCAGCGTCTCGCCGAGAGCGACGAGGAAGGCCTGGAAGCGGCCGCCGGCGCTCGGCGGAAACATCATCACCACGAAGTCGCCGAGGCGGTAGAGCCCGTTCCAGATCCGCGCCGGCGAGAAGTCGAACCAGACCATGGCGAACAGCGCCAGGAGAGCGGCCGCGGCGGGGATGCCGATGGCGGCGGCGCGGCGGCGCGGCGACACGGCGAAGGCTTGGGGATGGCGGGCTTTGAGACCGGCCATGTCGGCCAGGGCGAGGTCGCGCAGCGAGGCCGCGGGAGCGGCGCCGGTCATGCCACACCCCGGGCGTCGGTGAGGCGGTGGCGCAATTGCTCGGTGAGGAGGTCGATGGCGACCACCGTGACGATGATCATCAGCAGGATGGCGCTGACGTCCGTGTAGTAGAAGTTGCGGATCGCCACCAGGAACTCCTGGCCGATGCCGCCGGCGCCGACGAAGCCCATCACGCCGGCCTCGCGGACGTTGATCTCGAAGCGCAGCAGCGAATAGCTGGTGAAGTTGGCCAGGACCTGCGGCAGCACGGCGAAGCGCACGGTCTGCACCCAGCCGGCGCCGGTCGAGGTCAGGCCCTCCACCGGCTTCATGTCGATGTTCTCGACGACCTCGGCGAACAGCTTGCCGAGCGCGCCGGCGGTGTGGATGGCGAGCGCCAGCACGCCGGCCATCGGGCCGAGGCCGAAGGCGATGACGAACAGGAGGGCGAAGACCACGCTCGGCACGGTGCGGCAGAATTCCAGGAAGCGCCGCATGCCGACGCGCAGCCATCGGTTGCCGACGAGGTTGGCCGAGGCGAGGAAGCCCAGGCCGAAGGCGACGATGCCGCCGAGCAGCGTGCCGAGATAGGACATCAGCAGCGTCTCGCCGAGCAGCAGCAGCCAGGACGGGAAGTTCCAGTACCAGGTGGCGACGTCGCCACCGAAATTCTGCAGCGACAGCGTCGGCACCGTCTTGGCGAGGTAGTTGCCGAAATTGGCGATGTTGGCGACGAGCGCCCAGGGCCTGACCTCGGCCATGACGCCGCTGAGCCCGAGCAGGACGAGGAAGACCGCGACGAGGCCGAGCATGCGCCACCGCCGCGCCGCGACGCGGCGCTGGTAGGCGGCGATCAGGGCGGCGGCCTGGTGGTCTGGCAGGCGGGGCAGGGCGCTGGGCAAGGCGGCTCCGGTGGTCGGCTTGGGGAGGGACGTCGCTTGAGCCGATGAGTCAGGTATCGTCGGCAAGGGCATGACGCGGCACGGCTTTCGCGTGAACGCTTCGGCAAGTCACGGGCGGGCGCCGCCCGGTGGGTGCTGGGACGAACCGGCCGTCGACACGCAGGTTCGCGGGTCCAGGGGCGCCATGACCGGACTCGATTCCATGGACGCAGAGATAGGGCCAAGCCATGACGCTCTTGGGAAAGGCGGCGCCCTCTCAGTCGTCACCCGATTCTGTGTCGTTGGCAGTCGCGTGGATGGCCGGATCAGGTCCGGCCATGACGGCTGAGAGGACACCGCCTTTCCCAGCTGCGGCATGGTCCGACCCTATCTCAGCACCTTTGCGATCAGGTCGGGCATGGCTCCGGACGAGGCGGGCGATCGCTGTCCGCTTCGTCCGCATGAGCATCAGGCCCGCGCCGTGCCGGGCGCGGGCCTGATGGCCGGGCTCAGGACTTCTTGCGGGCTTCGTCGTTGTACTTGACCATGCCGATGATGCCCTCATAGTCCTTCGGGCTGGTGGCGACGAACTCGATGTCCTTGCCGTCGGAGAGCTTGTCGAAGGCGGCCTTGTCCTTCTTGGGCATATCGAGGAAGGCCTGGGCCACCGCCTGCTTCAGCTCCGGGGGCAGGGAGGCCAGCGCCGCGAACGGGCCCTCCGGCAGCAGGTCCGACTTGAAGACGACGCGGAAGTCTTCCTTCTTCATCGGCGTGCCGTCGGCGTTCTTGAGCAGGCCGCGGGTCAGCATGCGGGTGAGGTTGGAATCGTTCTCCGAATTCCAGGAGTTGGCGGCGGCGTCGACCGTGCCCTGGGCGAGGGCGAGCACCGCATTGTCGTGGCTGCCGGCGTAGACGTTGGAGCCGAAGAACTTGTCGACGCTGTAGCCGGCCTTGTTGAGGTAGTAGCGCGGCGCATTGTTGCCGGAGGTCGAGTTCGGGTCGACCAGGGCGATCTTCTTGCCCTTGAGGTCGTCCATGGTCTTGTAGGGGCTGTCGGCCTTCACATAGACCACGGAGTAATAGCCGGTGAGGCCGGTCTCGTGGCGCTGCACGGCGAAGGGCTCGGTGGCCACGCCGGTGATGACGGCGCGGGCATAGGAGGCCGGGCCGTAGAAGGCGAGATGGATGTTGCCGGCGCGCTGGCCCTCGATCACCGCGGCATAGTCGTTGGCGACGCGCAGCGTCACCTTCACGCCCAGCTCCTTGCTGAGATAGTCGGTGAGGGGGGTGTAGCGGTCCACCGTGCCCGAGGCGTTCTCGGCCGGGATGACGCCGAGGGTCAGCTCGGGATACTGGGCTTTCCAGTCCTGCGCTTGGGCGGCGCCGGCGAAAGCGAGCGTGGCGGCGACGCCGAGCATGGTCCTGCGGGTGAGCATGGACTTCTCCTGTTGGTCCGATTGGGAACAGTGTGGGAAAGAAAGGGCTCGCCCCGGAGCGACGGCCGCAGCCCCGGGGCGAGGGTCAGGCCGCGACGGGGCGGGCAACTGTCGCCGCGGCCGGAGTGGGAGCGGCCTCGGCGCCGATGACGTCGGCGGCTTCCAGGCCGTAGAGCTGGCGCGCCACGTCGGCGGTGAGCTCCGCCGGGACGCCGTCGAACACGACGCTGCCGGCGGCCATGCCGACCAGCCGGTCGCAATAGTCGCGGGCGATGTCGAGCGAGTGCAGGTTGCACAGCACGGTGATGCCGAAATGCTTGTTGATGCGCAGCAGCGCATCCATCACCGTCCTGGTGTTGCGCGGGTCGAGCGAGGCGATCGGCTCGTCGGCCAGGATGATCGCCGGGTCCTGCACCATCGCCCGGGCGATGGCGACGCGCTGCTGCTGGCCGCCGGAGAGGGAGTCGGCCCGCTGGCCGGCGAGGCCGCCGATGTCGAACTGCTCGAGGGCGGAGAGGGCGATCGCCTTGTCCTCGTCGCTCCACAGGCGCAGCACCGAGCTGGCGGTGGAGACCGTGGCGAGGCGGCCCATCAGCACGTTGGTGAGGACGTCGAGGCGGCCGACGAGGTTGAACTGCTGGAAGATCATGGCGCAGCGGCTGCGCCACTGCCGCAGCTCGCGGCCGCGCAGCGCCGTGACGTCGACCCCGTCCCAGAGAATGCGACCCTGCGTCGGGTCGGCGAGGCGGTTGATCAGGCGCAGCAGCGTCGACTTGCCGGCGCCGGAGCGGCCGATCACCCCGATGAAGCTGCCGGGAGCGATCCGGAGATTGACGTCGTTCACGGCCGTCTTGGTGCCGAAGCGGCGCGAGACCCGTTCGATAGCCAGCATGCCATCCCCTGCGGTCGGTTGTCTCCGCGCAGGACATCGCGGACCGTGGCCCGATCCGCGATGTCCTGCTCGAACTTCAAATCCTGCATAGGGGCTAGCGCGCTTGCGCAACGCTTTGATGACAGCCGCGACGGCCGATGTGACGGTCGCTTAAGGAATGGGGGCGTCGGGCGCCGGCGGCGCGGCGATCAGCGTGGCCAGGGGCCGGTTCTGGCGCGTCACCTCCTGCTTGAGGTGATCGAGCGTCATCGCATCCTGCTTCGCGAATTCCGTGAACATCATGTTGAGGTTGTTGAAGAACATCTGGCCGACCGCCTCGGCGTCGATGTCCGGGCGGACGGCGCCGCGCCGCTGCAGCCTGAGCACCAGGGTCGCGACCTGCTGGCACAGGCGGCAATCGAGCTCGGTGTAGCGCCTGCTGAACGGGCTCTCCGGCTGCTGGATCGACATCGCCATGGCGGCGCGCCACATCGCCTTGCTGAGATAGACCAGGGAGTGGTCGTAGTACCGGTCGATCAGCGCCTTGAGCGCCTCGGCGACCGAAGGGGGCGGGGCGTCGACGACGGCGCCGCCGGCCTGCAGCACCTCCTCGACCTCCATCGTGACCACCGCGACCAGGATGTCGCCCTTGTTCTCGTAGTAATTGTAGAAGGTGCCCACCGATATGTCCGCCAGCTCGGCGATGTCCTCGATGCGCGCGGCGTCGTAGCCGACCTCGCGGAACAGCCTCGTGGCCGCATCCAGGATGCGCCGGTTCCGGTCCGCCTTCTGCCTGGCGCGCAGTCCGGCCATGGGCTTCCTCAAATATGAACAGGTTCATTTTTTCAGATTGACACGAAAAATGAGTTCATTCAGTTTTCTTGTCAACGGCGCCGGCAACAGACGCGCCGGCGGAGGGACCGATCATGAAACCTGTTTCGAACGCAGGCGCGCTGCTGCGCCGGTGCCTGGCGACCGTCGCGGTGCTGGCCGTCTCTGCCGCCGCGGGCACGACGCCCTCCGCGGCGCAGGACGAGCTGAACGCGCTGGTGTGGTGCGACCACACCGATCCGGCGCTGATCGAGCCTTTCGAGAAGGCCAACAACGTCAAGGTCAACCTGAAGGACTATGAGGGGACGGGGGCGGCGCTCTCCATCCTCGAGCAGTCGCAGCCCGGCGACTGGGACGTGATGGTGATCGACAGCATCGACGTGCACCGTGCCGTCGACCTCGGCCTGCTGGCCGAGCTTCCCGCCGGCGCGCTGCCGGACGCCGACATCTTCCCGGAAGTGCGGCTGGCGGACAAGAACGGCAAGGACGGCAAGACCTACGCCGTCACCGAGAAGTTCGGCTACAACACCATCTCCTTCGACAAGAGCAAGGTCGACGCCAAGGACGTCAAGGACCTGTCCGTCATGTGGTCGGACAAGTACAAGGGTCGCATCGCCCTGTACGATTACTACCTGCCGATGATCGGCCTCGTCGACATCGCCCTCGGCAAGAAGACGGCCGAATTGTCCGACGCCGACCTGCCGGCGATCAAGGAGAAGCTGGCGGCGATGAAGGCGGTGGCCAAGCAGGTCGGGGAGGTCACCGCGTCCCAGACCGCGCTCGCCACCGGCGAGGTCGACATCCTCGTCGGCGGCGGCGAGTGGATCACCGCGTCCCTGGTGCACGACAAGCCGAACCTCGACTGGGTCATCCCCGACCAGGGCGCCGTGCGCTGGAGCCAGTCGCTCGCCGTGATGAAGGACTCGACCAGGAAGGACCTGGCGCTGAAATTCGTCCAGTACATCCTCAGTCCCGAGGGGCAGGCGCGGCTCGCCACCTCGTCCTGCTACTGGGCGATGCCGGCCAACAGCAAGGCGGGCGCCCACCTGACCGACGCCCAGAAGGCGGCGCTGCGCTGGAACGACCAGGCCGACTATCTCAAGCGGGCGCAGCTCTATCCCGCCCCGACGCCCGAGCTCGACCGCAAGCTGCAGGACGCCTGGACGGAGATGATGCAGCACTGAGCCCGGCCGGCCGATCCCTTCCCGGGGCTCGGCCGGATCGTCCGGCGCCACGCCCGCCCGGCCCGACCGCCACTCTCATCCGCCTGGAGCGTGCCGATGGCCGCGCTGTCCCTCGAACAGGCCGAACGCCGCAAGGCCTGGGGCTTCGTCCTGCCGGCGCTGGTCTGGACGCTCGCCTTCTTCGTGCTGCCCTTCCTGTTCATGGCGGCTATGAGCTTCTGGTCGCGGCAGGGCCAGGGCATCGTCCGGGTCTGGAACCTCGACAACTACCTGCGCTTCTTCCAGGAGGAGGCGCTGCTCAAGGGGCTGGTCAACTCTCTGGAGATCACCCTCACCGTCACCGTGCTCTCGGTGCTGCTCGCCTATCCGCTGGCCTGGATCATCGCCGAGCGCGTGCCGCGCCGCTTCCAGCGCCTGGCGCTGATCCTGGCGGTGCTGCCGTTCTGGACCTCCTATGTCGTGCGCTCCTACGCGTGGCTGCTGGTGCTGGCCCGCAACGGCATCGTCAACCAGGCCCTGATCGGCATCGGCCTGATCGCCGAGCCCCTGGATCTGGCCAGCACCCGCACGGCGACCGTGATCGGCTTCGTGCACTTCTTCGTCATGCTGCTGACCCTGACGATCTACGCCAACCTGGTGCAGCTGTCGCCGAACTACCGCCGGGCCGCCGCCGACCTCGGCGCCAACGGCTTCCAGACCTTCCGGCACGTGATCCTGCCGCTGACCCTGCCTGGCATCATGACCGGCGCCTTCCTGACCTTCGTCCTGTGCATCGGCGACTATGTCACGCCGCAGATCCTCGGCGGCAACAACGAACTGGTGCTGCCGCAGATCATCATGCTGCAGGTCGGGCGCCGGGCCGACCTGCCGATGGCCGCTGCCCTGTCCATCATCCTGATGCTGGCGGTGACGCTGGCCTATGCCGCCACGGCCCGCTGGCTCAAGATCGACCGGGTGTGACATGCGCGAGCGGATCGTCCACGCCCTGTCCTCGGCCTATGCGGTCCTGATCTTCGGCTTCATCTTCCTGCCGGTGGCGGTGCTGGTGCTGTTCTCGTTCCAGGACGGCCAGTTGCCGGTGCCGCCCTTCAACGGCGCGTCGCTGCGCTGGTACGCGGCCGTGTTCAACGACGCCAAGCTGATGCGGGCGCTCGGCAACTCCTTCCTGGTCGCCGTCCTCTCCTCGCTGCTGGCCTGCCTCCTCGGCTTCCTCGCCGCCTATGGGCTGGCACGGTACAAGCTGCCGGGCTCGGCCCTGCAGCGCGGCCTTCTGATCGCGCCGATGACGGTGAGCTACCTGATCATCGGCCTCGGCCTGCTCACCGTGCTCAACAGCTTCGGCATCCGCCTGTCGCTGTGGACGGTCGGCATCGGTCATGTCGTGATCAACCTGCCGCTGTGCTTTGCCATCATCTATTCCTCGATGGGCTCGCACCACGTCAACATCGAGCGGGCGGCGCGCGACCTCGGCGCCGGCGACCTCCAGGTCATGGTGCTGGTGACGGCGCCGATGCTGATGCCCTCGCTGCTGGCCGCCTTCTTCCTGTCGATGACCTTCAGCTGGGACGAGTTCATCATCGCCTTCCTGCTGTCGCGCTTCGACGTGACGCTGCCGGTCGAGATCTGGAGCCTGCTGCGCTCGGGCCTCAGCCCCAAGACCAACGCCATCGGCTCCTTCGTCTTCCTCGTCTCCGTCTCGGTGCTGCTGGTGCTGGAGCTCGTCCTGTTCAGAAGGAACGCCAAGCCATGACCGCCTCGGTCTCCGTCCGCAATGCGACCAGGAGGTTCGGCGTCTTCACCGCCCTGGACGACGTCTCGCTGGAGATCGGGGCGGGCGAGTTCATCGTGCTGCTCGGTCCCTCGGGCTGCGGCAAGACCACGCTGCTCTCCATCCTCGGCGGCTTCCTCTCGCCCGATGCCGGGCAGGTGCTGATCGGCGGCAAGGACATGACCCGGGTGCCGCCGGCGCGGCGCCCGACCACCACCATGTTCCAGGACTATGCGCTGTTCCCGCATATGCGCCTGAAGGACAATGTCGGCTTCGGCCTGCGCATGCGCGGCGTCGGCAGGGCCGAGCGCCAGGCGCGGGCGCTGGAGTTCCTCGACCTCGTCGGCCTCAGGGCGGCGGCGGACAAGAAGCCGCACGAGCTCTCCGGCGGCCAGCGCCAGCGCGTCGCCCTGGCGCGGGCGCTCGCCGTCGACCCGGACGTGCTGCTGCTCGACGAGCCGCTCGGGGCGCTCGACCTCAAGCTGCGCCGCCAGATGCAGGACGAGCTCAAGGCGATCCAGAAGCGGGTCGGCACCACCTTCGTGCACGTGACGCACGACCAGGAGGAGGCGATGGCGATCGCCGACCGCATCGTGGTGATGAGCGCCGGCCGCATCGCCGATGCGGGCCGGCCGGCCGAGGTCTATATGCGGCCGCGCTCGCTGTTCTCGGCCGGCTTCATGGGAGAGGTCAATTTCGTGCCGGCCCGGATCGCCGGGACGGCGGGCGACGCGGCGGCGGTGGAGACGCCGTTCGGCCCGGTGCGGCTGCCGCTGTCGAGCTTCACGGCCGGCGTTCCCGGCGCCGGGGAGGCGGTGACGCTGTGCATCCGGCCCGAGCAGTTTCGTCAGGCCGGGCCGGCGGATGCGGCGCTGGCGCTCGGCGAGGCGACGGTCACCGGCGCCGCCTTCTTCGGCACGCATTACCGTTGCCACGTCCGGCCGGACGCGGCGCCGGACCTGGAGATCGTCGCCCATCTCGGCCCCTCCGCCGCGGTGGCCGAGGGCCAGGCGATCCGCCTCGCCGTCGCAGCCGGCGACGTGGTGGCGCTGCCGGGGACGGCCAGGCGGGAGTAGTGCGTGGAGATAGGGGCCAGAAACCCCGTTTCCTTCACCCCAAGGCGCCGCATTGTGGGGGTACGGGCAGGGCTGTCTCCCACGGGCACCAGGATAGGGGCGGATCGTGCCGCTGCTGGGAAGGGCGACGTCCTCTCAACCGTCATGGCCGGACTTGATCCGGCCATCCACGCGGACACCAACGACACAGAATCGGGCGACGACAGGCCCCAACCGCCGTGTTCCCTAACGAGATCGCATGCAATCCCGTCGAGATGGCCGGATCAAGTCCGGCCGTGACGCGACTGAATGGGCGAGCCCATTTCTCGGACGGTCGCTTATTTTAGCGCCTATGGGTCTGTGTCCGGCGAGTACGGCCGTCGCGAGGCAGCGGCACCGGACGGGACCTCGCGACCTTCCGCACCGGAGCCGGCTTCGTCGGTCACCCCACCGCTTCGCGAAGAGGGTTTTGGACGCCGTAGCCGGCTGTCGGCACCGCCGCGTGCCCCACCCCTCAGCGCTCGGCGAAGGCCTTCTCGATGACGAAATGGCCGGGCTCGCCGTGGTTGCCTTCGAGGAAGCCGCGCTGTTCCAGCATGGCCTTGAGGTCGCGCAGCATCTCCGGGCTGCCGCAGATCATCACCCGGTCATCCTCGATGTCGAGCGGCGGCAGGTCGATGTCCTCGAACAGCTTCTCGGTGGCGATCAGGTCGGTGATGCGGCCGGTGTTGCGGAAGGCCTCGCGCGTCACGGTCGGATAATAGATCAGCTTCTCGCGCACGCTCTCGCCGAGGAATTCGTGCTCGGGCAACTCCCGGGTGATGCGCTCGCCATAGGCCAATTCGTCGACCTGGCGCACGCCGTGGATCAGGATGATGCGCTCGAAGCGCTCATAGACCTCCGGGTCCTTGATCAGGCTGAGGAAGGGGGCGAGGCCGGTGCCGGTGCCGAGCAGATAGAGGTGCTTGCCGGGCTTGAGGTTGTCGAGCAGCAGCGTGCCGGTCGCCTTCTTGCCGACGATGATCGGATCGCCCTCCTTCAGGTGCTGCAGGCGCGAGGTCAGCGGCCCGTTCGGCACCTTGATCGAGAAGAACTCCAGCGTCTCCTCGTGGTTGGCGCTGGCCACCGAATAGGCCCGCAGCAGCGGGCGGCCGTCCACCGGCAGGCCGATCATGGTGAACTGCCCGTTCTCGAACCGGAAGCCCGGATCCCGCGTGGTGGTGAAGCTGAACAACGTGTCGGTCCAGTGATGGACGCTGAGAACCCGTTCTTCGAAGAAATTGCTCATGCTGAGAAGCCGCCGCGAGTGGTGCCGGACGCCAGGTTCGACATGACGATGCCCATATCCGTATTTTTATGTGTAATCAACTTTATACCCCATATGAACGCGTGAAATAGCGTCGCAGGGGGCGTTCCCGTCAATCCATCTGCACGTCCAGGTCCGGCGGCCAGGAGACCTTGTAGCCGAACTTGATGTCCTGGATGGCGCCGGGGGCGAGGTCGTAGGTCCACACCATGATGCCGCGGCGGTTGTCGGCGTTCTTCTCGGTCGGCGGCGTCGTCTGCGGCGAGAGCTCGACCTTGACGTCGGCGATCTCGCTGACCGGGATCGCCTCTTCCACCGAGATCCGGATCGGCGCGGGCCGGCCGTTGCGCAGGGTCACCTTGAAGTCGCGGCGGTCGCTGCGGCCGGCGCGGGCCTGGCCGGCATCCGTCTCGGTCCGGCGGGTGACGACGCGCTCGACCTTGATGCGGTCGTCGGCGCCGAAGCCGATGCGCACCGGCTCGCCGCGCGTGGCCAGCGGCATGTCGGCCTGGCCGGCATAGAGGCCGTCGCGATAGATCGAGACCCGGCCGGGGAAGAGCGGCGTGTCCGCCGCATGGTCGAAGCGGGCTTCCAGGAAGGCCGTGGCCTGCACGGCCGGCGCGGCGCGCGCGACGATGTCCGGCGTGATCGTGTCGGAGGCGAGCCGCAGCGACCGCGTTGCCGGTCCGGAGGCGACCGAGGTGCGGCCGGGCAGGGCCCAGCTGCTCTGGAAGCCGCCGGTGTCGAGGCTGGCCTCCTGCTCGCGGCCGGGCGTGACCGGCGCCGGAGCCGGTGGCTCCGCCATGGCGGAGCCGGCCGGGGCGTTCATCCGCAGCTTCGGACGGGCGGCGTCCAGCGGAGCCGGAGCTTCCTGCAGCACGATCGGCGGCTGGTAGAGCCGGACCAGCCTGGTCTCGAGCCGGGGCGCGGCGGCGCCGGCGGTGGCCCTGGCGGTGGAGACGGTCAGCGCCACGTCGCTCCAGTCCTCGCCGGTCGACTGGCTGATGCGGGCGCGGCGGACGAGATCGAGCGAGCCGGCCGTGCTGTCGAGCCGCGCGTCGTAGAGCGGCGTCCAGCCGGCATGGCCGATGACGTAGCTGACGGCGATGCGGCCCTTGGCGGCCTGGTCGGCGGTGAGGGCGATGCGCAGCTCCGTGCGCTGCTGGCCCTGGGGCCGGCCGTCGCGCTGCGCCGTCGCCCTGGCGATCTCCTTGTCGATGTCGCGGGCGCGGATCTCGGCCTGGCGCACCGCCTCGTTCACGGCGGCGAGATCGTCGCCGACCATGGTCCAGGTCGCGCGCAGCGTGGCGGGGTCGAACGGCTTGTCGCCGGCGTCCTTGCCGACGGCCGGCAAGGCGCTCCTGGCGATGCGTTCGATGAAGCCGCGCTTGGTGCGCAGCGCGTCGATCTCGCCGTCGACCGCGGCGCGCCTGTCCCTGAGGTCCTGCAGCGCTTGTTCGAGGCTGGCGTCGGGTTCCGGCGGGTCGACGAAGACCTGCCTGGCATCGATGCCGGCGACCGACATGCCCGGAGCGGCCGAGGCGTCGAGGCGCAGCGACGCCTGGTCGAGGTCGGCCGGGAAGTCCCTGGCCACCAGCGTCGTGTCGCCGGCGGGCGCGTCGAACGCGATGATGCGCGTCACGGTCGCCCCGTCGGGATAGACGGTGACGGCGTCGACCTTCGAGCCGGCGGCGAGGTCGGCGGCGAAGGCCGGCGGCGCCGCGAGGGCCAGGGCGATCGCGAGAGCGTGGCGCATGAAAGCCTCCCCGTGGATGACACGCTGTATGAAGAGCGCGATTGCGGCGCCATGGAGGCGCCGCGGGGAGGTTGTTTCCGCCGGAACAGCCGGGGCGGGCGTCAGTCCCGCCCGCGTTGCGCCCGCACCGCCCTGACGCGGTGCTCGATGAAGTTCTCGATCTCCTTCAGCCGGCGGCCGGGGTCGAGGATGTCGGGGCCGATGCCGTAGCGCCAGGAGATGTCGGTGCGGCGCGGGTCGGCCACCAGCGCCTCCAGATCCTCGATCCAGCGGTCGGCCACGGCGCCGTCGCGGAAGAAGCCCTCGGCCATCAGCGTCGGCTTGTAGCGGCGCATGATCACCGACAGCTCGTTGAGCGAGAATTCCGGGTGGTACTGGATGCCCCAGAAGGTGCCGCCGTCATGGCTGATGTCGACCGCCTGCACGTCGCTCACGGCGTTGGCGGCGAGCACGACGGCGTTGCCGGGCAGGGCCTCGACCTCGTCGCCGTGCACGCAGGGGCTGGTGAAGATCGGCGCCTTGCCGTCATAGAGCGGGTGGCCGATGCCGGCCTGCGTCAGGGTGATGTCGCGGGCGATGCCGACCTCGCGACCCTTGGGATTGGCGCGGACGGAGCCGCCGGCGGCGACCGTCGCCACCTGCAGGCCCCAGCAGGAGCCGAAGAACGGCGTGCCCGAGCGGTAGACCTCGCGCGCCAGCTCGACCTGGCGCATGGATTCGGGCTCCGCCTTCCACAGGTTGAGCCCCGAGCCGGTCAGCACCACGCCGTCATAGTCGGCCAGGCCGGTCGATTCGGGCAGGTTCGCGCCTTCGTCGGCCGGAAAGGCGATGTCGCAGACCGCGTCGGGCGCGAAGCGCCTGAGGGTCGCCGCATAGGATTCCGACGGCGTCAGGCCGTAGGTCGACTTGTGGCGCTCGCGGGCGGCGCGGACATTGCCTTCGACCACGAGGAGGCGAATGGGGGGCATGACAGTCTCTGGTCCGTTTCGATCGTGATGTAGCAGTGCGCTCCCGTTTGGAAAAGGGCGTACGGCATGGGGCAGGGGAGCCATGCCGCGCGGGCAGGCCGGCGGCCGAATGGGGGTTGCCGGGCCTGGGGCCTGCCGGTAGAGCCATGAAGCCCGGCCGAATGCCGGCCGGGTCGGCTCGCCGGATGTCCTGCCGCCGGCCCCTCAACCGCCGTCCACCGGGGCCGGGCCTCGGCGACGGCGCCCACCGGCGTCCGCGATGCGAAATCCCCTCCGTGGCCTTTACGACAACGCCTATGTGGTGCTGCCGGCAGCCAGCCTGATGTGGGCCGGCAACTCGATCGTCGGCAAGCTGGCGATCGGCGAGGTGACGCCGATGACCCTGACCTTCCTGCGCTGGCTGCTGGTCTGCCTGATCCTGCTGCCGCTCTATCGCCGGGAGGCGCGTACGGTGCTGCCGGTGCTGGCGCCGCGCTGGCCCTGGGTGGTGGCGATGGCGGCCCTCGGCTACACCGCGTTCAACGCCTTGCTCTACCTGGCGGCCTATCACACCAGCGGCGTCAACCTCACCATGCTGCAGTCCTCGATCCCGGTGTTCGTGCTCGCCGGCTCGATGCTGCTGTTCGGCTCGCGGACCAGTCTCCTGCAGGGCGTCGGCACGGCCGCGACGCTGGTCGGCGTCGCGGTCGTCGCCTCGGGCGGCGACCTGCGGCGCCTGGCCGAGTTCCAGTTCAACATCGGCGACCTCTACGTCCTCGTCGCCTGCGGGCTCTATGCCGGCTATACGCTCGGCCTCCGGCTGCGGCCGCCGCTGCCGGGCCTGTCGCTGTTCAGCTGGTTCTCGGTGGTGGCGATGCTCGTCTCCGCGCCGCTGCTGATCTGGGAAATGGCGCAGGGAGCCTTCCACTGGCCGACCGCCAAGGGCTGGGCGATCATGGCCTATGTCACGATCTGCCCGTCGCTCCTGTCGCAGATCTTCTACATTCGCGGTGTGGAATTGCTGGGTCCGGCGCGGGCCGGCCTGTTCATCAACCTCATCCCGGTGTTCGGGGCGCTGATGGCGGTGGCGATCCTGGGCGAGCCGATCGGCTGGGGCGAGATCGCCGCCGCCGGCCTGGTGTTCGGCGGCATCGCCGTCGCCGAGCTCGGCAAGCAGCGCTGAGAGGCAGGTTCTGGTCGCTGGCGAGATGGCCCCGCGCCTTTCGGCAGGACGGGAACCTCGATGCGGTCTTCGTCGACGGCGCCTGACGCGGCCGGGGCGGATGGACGCCGCCCCCGGGGCCGGTCGAGATCAGGCGTAGCCGCCGCTCGATGGCAGCACCACGACGTTGGTGCCGACCGGAACGCGGTTGTAGAGGTCGATGATGTCCTGGTTGAACAGGCGGATGCAACCGCTCGACACGGACTTGCCGATCGAGGCCGGCTCGGCGGTGCCGTGGATGCGGTAGAGCGTGTCGCGGTCGCCCTGGTAGAGATAGAGCGCCCGGGCGCCGAGCGGGTTGTCGAGGCCGCCGGGCATGCCGCCGGCATAGAGCGCGGCCTTCGGATCGCGCAGCATCATCTCGGCCGGCGGCGTCCAGGTCGGCCAGACCGACTTGCGGCGGACGCGGGCATCGCCGTTCCAGGCGAAGCCCTCCCGGCCGACGCCGATGCCGTAGCGCATGGCTGTGCCGTCACCCTGCACGTGGAAGAGGTGATGCGCGTCGGGGTCGACGACGATCGTTCCGGGCGCCTCGCCGGTGGGATCCTGGACCTGCCGGCGCAGGAACCTGGGGTCGATCTTGCGGACGTCGATGGCCGGCACGATGAAGCGGCCGTCGTCGATCTCGCCATAGATCCGCTGGTACTCGGGATCGACTCCGAAGCCGTCCAGGCCCGCCATGGACGAGGGCACGCCGCTGCAACCGGCCAGAACAAAGGGTGCGCCCAGGACAAGTGCGCGACGGGACAGATCGATCATGAAACAACAACCTTGCGTGGAATCAAAAGCAAAGCGGGTATCCGCTACTGTTGATCTTGTTCCGTCAAAACAGGGTTAATGTTTGACCTCCCGCACGATCACGGAAGCGTGTGGCTTCCCTGCCATCCTGTGTCCCGCACACCACACCCGTCGCCGGGACGATAGGGGCCGGACAGGGGAAATCGGCGCAGCCGGGGCCGTGCGACCGTCGCTGTCCGCGCATGCGCGAGTCGGGGCGGCCGGCATGCCGCGGTTTCTTGCTACCTCCGACGGGGGCATAAAGGAATTATTATCCATACCGCCGCCACCATGCGATCTCCGGGAACCAGGAGGCTGCGCTTTTCGCTCTTGCCGGGAGCGGATATGCAGGGAAGGAACGGCATGGCGCGTTGGGCTCGATTTCTGCTTTGGCTGTCGGCCGTTGCCCTGGTGGTTTGCCTGGCGACCCTGCCGATCGGCATCGACGCGCAGCTGCTGCTGAGCGTCGCCTGCATCGGCGGCATGCTGGTGCTGTCGCGCCTGCGTCATTCCGGCCTGGCCAAGCACGTCTTCCTCGCGCTCGGCACCTTCGTCGTACTGCGCTACGTGTTCTGGCGCACCACCTCGACGCTGCCGCCGCTGGCCAATCCGGTCGATTTCGCCTTCGGCCTGCTGCTCTACGGTGCGGAGATGTATTGCGTCGCCGTGCTGGCGATGAGCCTGTTCATCATCGCTGATCCGGTCGAGGAGCGCCGGGCGCCCGAGGTCGACGACAAGGATCTGCCGACGGTCGACGTGTTCGTGCCCTCCTACAACGAGGATGCGGATCTCCTCGCCTCGACATTGGCGGCAGCCAAGGCGATGGACTATCCGCGCGACAAGTTCACCGTCTTCCTGCTGGACGACGGCGGCACCGACGCCAAGGTCAATTCGCCCGACCCCCGCATCGCCCTGCCGGCGCAGCGGCGGCGCGCGGCGCTGCAGGCGCTGGCCGAGCGCCTCGACGTGCGCTACGTGACCCGAGCCCGCAACGAGCACGCCAAGGCGGGCAACCTGAATGCGGGCATGGCTGTCTCCAACGGCGAACTCATCGCCATCTTCGACGCCGACCACGCACCTTTCCGCAATTTCCTGCGCGAGACTGTCGGCTTCTTCCGGGCCGACCCCAAGCTCTTCCTGGTGCAGACGCCGCACGTCTTCCTCAATCCCGATCCGATCGAGAAGAACCTGCAGACCTTCAAGAAGATGCCGTCGGAGAACGAGATGTTCTACGGCGTCATCCAGAAGGGGCTGGATCGCTGGAACGCCTCCTTCTTCTGCGGCTCGGCCGCGGTGTTGAGCCGGCGGGCGCTCGACAGCGTCGGCGGCTTTGCCGGCGTGACCATCACCGAGGACTGCGAGACGGCCCTGGAACTGCACGCCAGGGGCTGGAACAGCGTCTATGTCGAGAAGCCGCTGATCGCGGGCCTGCAGCCGGAGACGCTGGCGAGCTTCATCGGCCAGCGTTCGCGCTGGTGCCGCGGCATGATCCAGATCCTGCTGCTGAAGAATCCGCTGTTCCGCCGCGGCCTCTCGCTGGCACAGCGCATATGCTACGTCTCCAACCCGCTGTTCTGGTTCTTTCCGTTCCCGCGCCTGGCCTTCACCTTCGCGCCGCTGCTCTATCTGTTCTTCTCGCTGAAGATCTATGTGGCCAACGTCCACCAGATGGTCGCCTACACCGTGACCTATCTCGTGGTGAACGTGATGATGCAGAACTATCTCTATGGGCGCGTGCGCTGGCCCTGGGTGTCCGAGCTGTACGAATATGTCCAGTCGATCCACCTGTTCCGCGCCATCATCGGCGTCGTGCTCAATCCGCGCAAGCCGACCTTCAACGTCACCGACAAGTCGCTGACGCTGGAGGAGGACCAGCTGTCCGAGCTGGCCCGACCCTATTTCGCGCTGTTTTTCGTCCTGTGCCTGGGGGCAGGCGTCGGCATCTGGAAGCTGGCGACGGAACCGGTGTTCAACGAGCTCCTGGTCGTGGTGCTGGCCTGGAACGCCTTCAACCTCATCATCGCCGGCGCGGCGCTCGGCGCCGTCACCGAACGGCGCGAGCTGCGCAAGACCCAGCGCCTCGACATCCAGCGGCGCGGCCTGCTGATCGCCGGCGGCATCGAGGTCCCCGTGCTGATCGAGGACGTCTCCACCGGCGGCGCCAGGGTCCGGACGATCGGCGGACAGCTGCCGTCCAACCGCGAGAGCGAGCTGCTGGGCACCCTGATCGTCGACCAGCTGCGGTCCGACGTGCCGGTGCGCAGCGTCTCCGTCATCGTCCGCCATATCGGCGCCGAAGGGCCGGACAATCTCTACGGCCTGCAGTTCATCCAGACCTCGCCGGCCCATATGCGGCTGGTCGCGGACCTGATGTACGGCGACTTCATGGCGCTCGACCGGGTCAGGCAGGCTCGCCGCCAGCACAAGGGCATCCTGGCGGGCACGCTGCAGTTCATCGCCTGGGGGCTGCATTACAGCCTGCGCGCCTTCGGCTTCGCGGTGCGCGGCACGCGCAAGAAGGCGCCGCCGCCGGCGCGGCTGCCCGAGACGCCGCGACGGCCCGGGAACGGCGGCCCGGATCCGGCGCCGGCCGCCACGGCACCGGAGACGGCGCCGGCCGGGCGGGAGAGCGCGGCATGACGAGGACGCATCGCACCCTCGCCGTCGCGGCCGCCGCCGCGCTCTCGGCCGCGATCGCCGTGCGTCCGGCGGGGGCGGAGGAGACGACGCCGATCACCACGACGCCGGTTACCACGGTGCCGGCGACGGTCGCCAAGGTGCCGGCAACGGTCCCCGCCACGCCGGCTTCGCCCGCGGCGAGCCTCTGGCGCCTGCCGGCCTCGCCGGACGCCATGCGCGTCGACGGCGAGGACGGCACGCTGACCGTGCCGGTCTACCTGCCGCCGGGGGCCACGCGAGAGGCGAAACGGTTCCAGCTCACCTACCAGGCGGCGATCTCGGTGATGCCGGAGGCGTCCTGGCTGACGTTGACCGTCAACGGCCACACCATCGGCCGCGTGCCGATCGCGGCGCCGACCTCGGCCAAGCGCCTGTTCTTCGACCTGCCCGCCGGCACGCTGACGCCCGGCTGGAATGCCGTGCAGATCGGCATTTCCCAGCGCCACCGCGTCGACTGCTCGATCGAGGCGACCTACGAGCTGTGGACGCAGATCGATCCGGCACGCAGCGGCTTTTCCGGCATCGACCCCACGATGGAGAGCCTGGACGACCTGCCGGCCCTTGCGGTCGATACGTCCGGCGCCACCCGCCTGCATCTCCTGTTGCCGGCCAACGCCGCCGCGACCGATATCGAGCGGGCGGTGGCCGTGGCCGAGCGGGTCGCCCTGCGCGGGCGCTTCAACCACCCGGTGGTCGACACCGTCCCGGCTCCCGACGGCCTGACCATCGCCGTCGGCACCCAGGCCGCCCTTGCCGCAACGCTCGGAACCGCGCCGCCCTCCGCCGCTTCCGCGGTCAGCCTCGGCACCACCAAGCAGGGAGGGCCGCTCCTGACCGTGTCGGGGTTCACCGAAGCCGAGCTCGACCGGGCGGTCGCCGAGCTGGAGGCCGTGCCGCGGCCGGCCGGCACGCCGGAGGGCCTGCAGGCGCTGGCGACCGCCCGGGGCGCGCGCATCCGGCCGGGCGAGGCTGCGAGCCTGGCGGATCTCGGCGTGCGCACGGCGACCTTCAGCGGCCGCCTGTTCCGGACCGGCTTCGACATCGTCCTGCCGCCGGACGCTTTTCCCGCCGACTACGGCGAGGCGCGCTTCACCTTCGACGGCGGATACTCGGCCGGGCTGACCCGCGACGCCCGCCTGATCATCCGCGTCAACGGCATCATCAACGGCAATCTCGACCTCGACCGCCCGGGCGGGGCCGCCCTGCAAGGGCAGGTCATCCACATGCCGCTGACGGCGTTCCGCCCGGGGCGCAACCGCATCGAGATCCAGGCCGAGCTGCCGGCGCGCTCGGACCTGTCCTGCGACACGCTGACCTCGATCAACGCCAAGGAGCGTTTCCTGATCCTCGGCAGCAGCACGCTGGCGGTGCCGCGGCTGGCGCGGATCGCCCAGTTCCCGAACCTCTCGGCCACCATGGTCGGCAATTTTCGCATCACCCCCGACGCGCCGCCGCAGCTGTTCCTGACGCGCCAGACGCCCGAGGCCGTGGCGGCCGCGGCGACCCTCATGGTCAACGCGGCGCTCGGCTCCGGCGTGCCGACGAACGCCGTCATCCGGCGCGGACCGCCACAGCCCGGCGAGGCGTCCGCCGTGATCCTCGGCACCTCCACGGACATCACGCCGTCGCTGCTCGAGGCAGCGGGCGTCGACGCCGCCACGGTCGCAAGCGCCTGGTCCGGCCGGCCGGTGCCGGCGAGGAACGACATCACCGGCGCCATCCCGACGCCGTGGGCGGCCGGTGACAGCGCGGACATGGACCGGCTCGACGCCTGGGGGCAACAGGTCGACCGGAGCGAAGGCTGGTACGGCCCGGCCGGCGCGACCATCGAGTGGCTGAGAGGCCTGGCGGTCGGCTCCCTGCAGAGCGCCGGCCTGATGTCCTATCCGGACCGGCCGGTGGCGGTCACCGGCGACATGTCGATGCTGATGGCGCAGGGCCTTCGCGACGGCACGGCCCTGACCGTCGTCGCGGCGCGGGACGACGAGGCGCTGGCGGCGGGCGCAGCCGCCGTCACCGATCCCGTCCGGGTCGCCCAGCTGGCGGGACGGGCCGCCACGCTGGCGGCGGCCGGCGGCAGCGTCGACCTCGTTGCCGCCCGCAGCATCGCCTTCTTCCGGACCGCGCCGTTCTCGGTCGGCAACGAACGACTGATCGCGGCCGGCTGGGTCTCCAGCAATGCCGGCTGGTATATCGGCCTCGCCCTGCTGGCGACGATGACCCTGGGCATTGCCACCTGGGCGACGCTCGCCTTTTCGCGACGGGGGGCCTGATGCGCCGGCTGTTCGCCTTCCTCATCCTCGCTGCCATGGCCGGCTTGGCCCGGGCCGGCGAGGTTACGCCGATCGGCGGGACGCTGCAGGCGCCGGCGCTGTGGCAGGCCTACAAGGCCGCCTTCGTCAGCGGCGACGGCCGGGTGACCGACAACGCCAACCACGACATCTCGCACAGCGAAGGCCAGGGCTACGGCATGCTGCTGGCCGCCGCCGCCGACGACCGCGCGGCCTTCGACCTGATGTGGAACTGGACTCGGGCGCAGCTCATGCTGCGCGACGACGGCCTCGCCGCCTGGCGCTGGGATCCGGCGGCGACGCCGCATGTCGGCGACCGCAACAACGCCACCGACGGCGACATCCTGATCGCCTGGGCCCTGGCCGAGGCAGGCGACCTCTGGCGCGACAACGCGTACAAGGCGGCGTCGCTGCAACTGGCGGCGGTCATCGCCGACAAGGCTATCGTCCAGGGGAAGTTCGGAACTCTCCTGAAGCCGGGCATGGCCGGCTATTCCGCCAAGGACCGGGCCGATGGCCCGGTGGTCAACCCGTCCTACTGGGTCTTTCCCGGTCTCCTCCGCCTGGCGGCGGTGGCGCCGGGCCACCCGTGGGACGCCGCCGTCAAGGGCGGCCTGGACCTCCTCTCCGCCGCCCGCTTCGGGCCGCCGAGCCTGCCGAGCGACTGGGTCGCGCTGGCCGGCGGCAAGCCGGCACCGGCGAAGGGCTTTGCGCCGACCTTCGGCTACGACGCCATCCGCATCCCGCTCTACCTGGTCTGGGGCGGGTTCGGCAGCAAGGCGAACCTCGCTCCCTACATGACCGCCTGGGCGGACCCGGCGGTGCCTCCCCAGCGCATCAACGTGGTCAGCGGCGAGGTGATCGAGCCGTTCTCGGACAGCGGCTATCGCGCGATCGCCGCCCTGACGCGTTGCGCCGCGGCGGGCCGGAAGATCGACGTCGACCTCACCGGTGCCGCCGTCGACCGCTACTACCCGACAACGCTGCGAGCCCTGGTGCTGATTGCGGCCCGGCAGAGGTATCCGCAGTGCCTGTGATCCGCCGCATGCTGCCCTTTCTCGGAGTGCTCGCTCTGGCCGGCGCCGCCTCCGCCGCAGAGCAGGCCGGCCAGACGACGGTCGCCGACGTCGACATGAGCGCGCTGCGCTACTACGCCTCGCGCAACGAGACGGCGCGCGTCGACGCCGAGATCCGGCGCCTGCGCAGCCTCTACCCCGGCTGGCAGCCGCCGGCCGAGCCGGCTTCGATCGCCCTGCCGGAAGCCGTGTCGGACGACAAGCCGCTCTGGGATCTGTTCGCCGCCGACAAGCTCGCCGAGCTCGAAGCCGAGATCGCCCGGCGCAAGGCTGCCGATCCGTCCTGGACGGTGCCGGAGGATCTCGCCGCCAAGCTGGCGCTGAAGCAGGCCAGGGCCGCGCTGGTGGCGGCCTCGGACCGCAGCGACTGGCCCGCCGTCATCGACTTCGCCGGCAAGACGCCGGAACTGGTCGACACCGCCGACCTCGACGTCGCCTGGCGCGTCGCCGAAGCCTATGCGCGGACCGGTGACACAGCCAAGGCGCTCGAGATCTACCGCAGCATCCTCGGCGCCGTGCAGGATGGCGAGGCGCGGCTCGCCACGGTGCGCAAGGCCATGGCGGTCCTGTCGCCCGGCGATGTCAGGACGCTGATCGCCATGGGCCGGACCGGCCCGGACGGGCGACCGGAGTTCGATGTGATCAGCCTCGAGCTGGCCCGCCGGCATCTGGGCGAGATCGTCGCCGGGACAGCGACCGACGATCTCAGCCCGGCCGAGCAGCAGTTGCTGGAGGCTTCGGCGAAGTCGGGGGCTGCCGGCGCCGACGATGCTGCACTGCTGGGCTGGCGGGCTTCGCAGCGAAAGGACTGGGCCGGGGCGCTCGGCTGGTTCCAGCTCGCGCTCTCCCATGTCCCCTCGGTCGACAAGGCCCGGCCGGAGGACGCCAAGGCGGCGCAGGGCGCGGTGAATGCACTGCGGGAGCTGGGACGCAACGCCGAGGCCGAGAGCCTGGCCTATCGGTGGCGGGAGCAGGATCCGGCGATACTCCTCGCCTATGCCGGCCTGGTCGAGCCGGACCTGACCGCCCCGAAGCCGGTGGTCATGGACGCCGAGCGCCTGAAGCGGTTCAGCGAGGTGGTGCTCGCGCGCCAGCTGGGGTCGGGCGCCCGGGCCCTGGGGTGGTATGCCTACAATATTGGCCAGTTCGAGCCGGCCAAGGCTTGGTTCGAGAAGGCGATGGCCTGGCAGCCGCGTGACAGCACTGCGCTCGGCCTCGCGCTCTCGCTGCAGCGGCTCGGCGACAAGGCAGGTCTGGCCGATTTCCTCAAGCGCAACCTGCCGACCTTCCCGGCCCTGGCTGCCCTCGGACGGACCGTGGCCGCCGGCGGTGACCCGGCCGGCGAAGCGGGCCGCCCGCGCAAGCGGAGCGCCGGCGGGGCGAGCGGCGGCGGCCCGGCGGCCGCGGCCCGGCGCAAGGACTATGGGCGCTGCGTCGCGCTGGCGGTGCAGGCGGAAGCGTCCGGCCTGGGCAACGCCAACACCAGCCTGCAGAAGGGCTGGTGCCTGATGGCGCTCAATCGGCCGCAGGAGGCGGCGATTGCCTTTGCCGCGGCACAGGGCGGATCCAATCCCGGGGATGCCGCCTATGGCCAGGCCCTGGCGGAGCTGCGCAGCAACCGTCCGGATGCGGCGCTCGCGGCGGCGGCCTCGGGACCTCTCACCAGCCAGCGCCGCAACGAGATCGGCACCGCCGTCCTCGCCCAGCAGGCGGCGAACGCCTTCGATCGCGGGCAGTACAAGGCCGTGCTTCGGACGCTCGATCGGCGGCGGGCCTTCGTGGCGGAACCGCGCGACCTGATGGTCCTGCGCGGCTGGTCGCTCTATCACCTGTTGCGCCGCGACGAGGCCGCGGCAATCTTTTCCAGACTCGATCGGCAGATGTCGACGAGCGACACCCGGGCCGGGCTCGCCGCGGCGACGGATCCGGATGCGGGACGAGGGCACTGACGCATGGCGGCCTCGATCAAAATCCGCCTGGCGGCCGGCCTGCTGATCCTGTCGGCAGCGGCGGCGCAGGCCGCCTCCGCCGATCGCTGGGCGAGGGCGCTCGGGCTGGCGCCGAACGTGCCGCTGGTGATGCCCGTGGGGGCGGCCGGGCCGGCCATCGGGCTGTCCGAGCGGATCACGGAATCGTCCTTGAAACAGACGATCGGATTGCGGGGAGATCCGGGGACGGTAGGTCAGAACGCGATCTACGTGACGCTGTCGCGCCGCGGCTTCGTCCGGTCCGCGACCCAGGAACAGCTCGTCGCCGAGATGGCGGAGCGGCTGCCGGGGATCGCCATGTCGCTCCAGCCGGGCTTCACGCAGAACGGCTTCGGCGCCTTCGGCTACGCGCTCGGCCGCAGCGGCCCGCAGATCTGCCTCTATGCCTGGCAGTCGGTCAGCAATGCCAACGAGTGGGTGACGGGCACACCGCCGAGCCTGTTCGGCGAACGGCTCGGCCTGTCGATCCGGGTGCGGTTGTGCCGGACCCGGGTGGGCGCGGAGGCGCTGGTCGCCGCCGTCCAGGGGCTGCAGGGCGGTGTCGGCTCAGGCGAGGTCGTGCTGTCGCCGGGCGGCGGCCTGGATGCCCTGTCGGCAGCGGGCGCCCCGCCTGGGCCGGTCCTGGCGCCCATGGGGGAAGCGTGGGTGCCGGCGCCCACGGTGAGGCGGAAGAAGCGCATCGCACCGCGGCCCGAGCCGATCCAGCAGGCGCCCGTCGACAAGCCGTTGCCGGGCTTTCCCGATGTTCCGATGCCGCGATGACGGAACGGGCGCCGGCCCCGGGCGCTCCGAAGAACAACTCATGCCAAAGCTCGATGAGCTTGCCTCATTGAGCTTTGGGTAAGCCCGAGCGGCGCTTGAGCTTTTCAAGGCGCGGATGCGTCGGCATCCTCGCGACTTGGTGTCAATCGAGGGATGCGTCCGATTGCCTCGATGGTGATCCCATGGCGGGCGGGAGGACGTAACCCTCTTCAATCGTCCTGCGTGAAATAGCTATCCTCATTGGGCAACGGAGGTGGTCCGTGCGAGGCCCCCTTGACCGCCGTGAAGGCGTCGACAAGGAACAGCGGCTTGGCGCTCTCCTTGGCCAGCTGCTCGATACGGGCTTTCAACTGCGTGACTTTCTCGGGATTGCTCGCGGCGAGATTGGTCGTTTCCGATGGGTCCTGCGGAATGTTGTAGAGCTCCGTCGAGGAGGGAAGGGGAGTCCGCCAGATCAGCTTCCAGTCCCCTTCGCGCACGCCGCCGCGGAAGGGCTCGATATTGTAGACGATCTCCTGCCGCGGCGAGGCACTGCCCTTGCTGATCGTAGACCAGGCGTCGAGCCCATCGAGGGGCTTTCCCCCGGTCAGGCTCGCCCCCGCCAGCCCGGCAAGCGTGGGGAACATGTCCACCACATGCATCATTTCCTTCACCTCGCCGGGCTTGACCCGTCCCGGCCAGTTCGCCAGGGCGGCAACGCGCGTTCCGCCCTCGTACAGCGTGCCCTTGCCGCCACGATAGGGGCCGTTGTCGGCCGGCAGCTTCAGCTTCGAGACGTCGACATCCCCGGCGAGCATCGCGGTCCGGTTGCCGCCATTGTCGCTCATGAAGACGATCAGCGTGTTCTCGCGCATCTGCTTCTTTTCGAGCGCGGCAACGACCTTGCCGATCTCGTCGTCCATGCAGGTGATCATCGCCGCATAGGTGCGTCGCGTCGGGTCTTCGATGTGCTGGTATCTGTCGATATAGTCCTTCGGCGCCTGATAGGGCGAGTGCGGGGCTGTGAAGGCGAGGTAGAGAAAGAGCGGCGTCTTGGGATCATGCCGGTTGATCTGCGCGACGGCATCCGCGCCCCACAATTGGGGGGCGTAGCCCCGCTCCTTCACCGGCCGGTCGTTGCGATACCAGTCGAGCACATTTGCCGATGAATGGGTGAAGTAGTCGACCTCGCCCACCATCGACCCGTAGTGATAGTCGAACCCGCGCTGGCGGGGCCAGAACTTGCGGTCGGCATGTCCCAGGTGCCACTTGCCCACCATCGCCGTCTTGTAGCCTGCATCCTTCAGGGCCTGCGGCAGCAGCCTTTCGTCCGTCGGCAGGCCGTATTTGCTCGGGGTCGGGATGACCAGGGTTTGCAGGCCGTAGCGGCAGGGGTACCGACCGGTCATCAAGGCCGCGCGCGTGGGGGTGCACATCGGCTGGACATAGAATTGTTCGAGCTGTGCCCCCTCCTGTGCCAGCCTGTCGATATTGGGGGTCTTGATGTCGGAGCCGTGAAATCCGACGTCCTTCCAGCCGAGATCGTCCGCGACGATATAGACGATGTGCGGGCGCGGTGACGCCAATTGGGCCAGGGCCGACGTGACGCTCGCGGGCGCCATTGAAGCCAGGGAAGCCGCGGCAAGCGCCATGCCGCCGTTCAGAACGAGATCGCGACGCCTGATTCCTTCAGGGGTCGACGGAGAGGCGGATCCGTCGGTCGGCCGATGACGCATGATCATGTTCTCGGAGTATTGAGAGACCAGAAGCGAGCAGCGTAGGGCATGGCCGTACGGTGCGAAAGTGGGAGCCATGCGGGAGCCGGGGGAGACGAATCAGGCGGCAGATTTGATTTCGGCGGTGCCTTCGACGCCGTCGTGGAGCTTTACGCTGCCGATCATTTTCGGAAACTGGCTTTGTACTTTCAGTCGACGCCAAGTTTTGGCCGCCGTCCATCACGAACTTGAACACTATCAGTCGAGCGGTGCCCTGCGACAGAGCACCTTTCATGCGCACGGTGCAGTGGTGCGCACCGGCAACCGCACTGTGATGACCGCCGCACGGCCGCCGTGCAACTTGGCTGGCCATCAAGATCTCTGAGGTTCTGCCCCTCCTTGCCGATTCTGTCCATGTTCGGTGTGCGATTACCCGTTGCGCCGTGGTTATAGACGCTCGGGATAGGCGGCAGCATCTACTTGAGTGGAGGCGACCGCAAAGAACTATCCAGGTCGATCAGACCTGGATAGTTCTCGATTTATCGTAGAGTTGATTGTGCGGGAGCTTGCTTCATATCTCTAGGGTCGGCAAGTGTCTCCCTCGCTCAAAATCCGTCCGGGAGTAACGAAGCACGTGACCGCTGACGAGCCCTTAGCGCCCGCCGCGTGGCGATCGTTCAGAACGTCAGCGCCTTGACCTGCACCACGTTCGGGAGGGTGTTGATCTCCTTGAGCAGCGGCTCGCTCACCGGCTGGTCGATGGCGACGAGGGCAATGGCGTCGCCGCCCTCGAAGTCACGGCCGAACTGCATGTGGGCGATGTTGATGTTGTTCTTGCCCAGCAGCGAACCGATGGCGCCGATGAAGCCGGGCCGGTCGTGGTTGGTGATGTACAGCATGCGGGGCAGCAGGTCGGCCTCGACATTGATGCCCTTGATCTGGGTGATGCGCGGCCTGGTGCCGGCGATGATGGTGCCGGCCACCGCGCGGGTGAGGGCCTCCGTCTCGACCTCGAGCGTGATCAGCGACTCGTGGTCGCCCATCTTCTCGCGGGTCGTCTCCTCGATGACGATGCCGCGCTCGCGGGCGATCGAGGGAGCGGCGACGATGTTGATGTCGGCCAGGGCCGGACGCAGCAGCCCGGCGATGGCGGCGCTGGTCAGCGCCTTGATCTTCATGTGCGCCACATCGCCTTCATAGATGATGCGCACGGTCTTGATCGTGCTCTCGGTGAGCTGGCCGGCGAAGGA
The DNA here is from genome assembly GCF_057554225.1 of Labrys sp. Lb11. Taxonomy (NCBI): domain Bacteria; kingdom Pseudomonadati; phylum Pseudomonadota; class Alphaproteobacteria; order Hyphomicrobiales; family Xanthobacteraceae; genus Labrys; species Labrys sp. Lb11. The sequence goes on along the minus strand of NZ_BAAJOT010000003.1, from coordinate 509,393 downwards.
GCCGAGCTTCTCGGCGAGGGTGATGTAGGGCTTGAGCTTGGGCGCTTCCTCGGCGGTGATCGAGGGGAAGTTGACCGCGTTCTGGATGGCGCCGCGCAGGAGGTAGTCCGACATCTGCTCGGCCACCTGCAGCGCCACGTTCTCCTGGGCTTCCGTGGTCGCGGCGCCCAGATGCGGGGTGCAGACCACGTTGGGCAGGCCGAACAGCGGGTTGGCGGTGGCCGGCTCCTCGACGAAGACGTCGAAGGCGGCGCCGGCGACATGCCCGGACTTGAGCAGCTCGGCCAGCGCCTCCTCGTCGACGAGGCCGCCGCGGGCGCAGTTGATGATGCGCACGCCCTTGCGCGTCCTGGCCAGCGCTTCGCGCGACAGGATGTTGCGGGTCTGCGCCGTCATCGGCGTGTGCAGGGTGATGATGTCGGCGCGGGCGATGAGGTCGTCGAGCTCGACCTTCTCCACCCCGATCTCCACCGCCCGCTCCGGGCTGAGGAAGGGATCGTAGGCGACGACGCGCATGTGCAGGCCGATGGCCCGGTTGGCGACGATCGCGCCGATATTGCCGCAGCCGATGATGCCGAGCACCTTGTTGGTGATCTCGACGCCCATGAAGCGGTTCTTCTCCCACTTGCCGGCCTGGGTCGAGGCGTCGGCCGCGGGGATCTCGCGGGCGAGGGCGAACATCATGGCGATGGCGTGCTCGGCGGTGGTGATCGAGTTGCCGAAAGGCGTGTTCATCACGATCACGCCCCTGGCGGTCGCAGCAGGGATGTCGACATTGTCGACGCCGATGCCGGCGCGGCCGATCACCTTCAGCCTGGTGGCGTTCTCCAGGATCTTGGCTGTCACCTTGGTGGCCGAGCGGATGGCGAGGCCGTCATAGTTGCCGATGATCTCGGCGAGCTTGTCCTTGTCCTTGCCGAGGTTGGGCTGGAAGTCGACCTCGATGCCGCGATCGCGGAAGATCTGGACGGCGGCGGGCGACAGGGCGTCGGAAATCAGGACTTTCGGGGCGGTCATGGGGCGAAACCTTCTATGCAACCGCGGAGAGGGGGGCCGGCGCCGGCCGGCCATGCTGGATCGTGGGGAGGGCGGCGGGCCCGCCGGTCGGGCCGGCCCAACCGGCTTTCCGGTCAGGACGCGGCCGCGAGCTCGGCCTTCGCCTTGTGGAACGACCAGTCGAGCCAGGGCATCAGCGCCTCGACATCGGCCGCCTCGACCGTGGCGCCGCACCAGATGCGCAGGCCGGGCGGGGCGTCGCGGTAGGAGGCGATGTCGAAGCCCGCCTTCTCCTTCTCGATCGCCGCGGCGAGCGCCTTGGCGAATGCGGCCTGCGCCTCGGCGGTGAGGGCGGTGATCGCCGGGTCCACCACCTTCAGGCAGACGCTGGTGTTGGAGCGCGTCGCCTTGTCCCGGGCGAGGAAATCGATCCAGGGCGTGGCGGCGACGAAGCGCTCGATGGCGGCGAGGCTGGCGTCGGCGCGGCCGATCAGGGCGTCGAGGCCACCGATGGAGCGGGCCCAGGCGAGCGCGTCGAGATAGTCCTCCACGCACAGCATGGAGGGCGTGTTGATGGTCTCGCCCTTGAAGATGCCCTCGATCAGCTTGCCGCCCTTGGTCAGGCGGAAGATCTTGGGCAGCGGCCAGGCCGGCGTGTAGCTCTCGAGGCGGGCGACGGCGCGCGGCGACAGCACGAGCACGCCATGCGCGGCCTCGCCGCCGAGCGCCTTTTGCCAGGAGAAGGTGACGACGTCGAGCTTTCCCCAGTCGAGCGGCTGGGCGAAGGCGGCCGAGGTGGCGTCGCAGATGGCCAGGCCCTCGCGGTCGGCGGCGATCCAGTCGGCGTCGGGCACGCGCACGCCCGAGGTGGTGCCGTTCCAGGTGAAGACCACGTCACGCGTGCGGGTGTCGACGGCGGAGAGGTCGACGATCTCGCCGTAGCCGGCCTTGAGGACACGGGCATCGGCGAGCCTGAGCTGCTTGACGACGTCGGCGACCCACTCGCCGCCGAAGGATTCCCAGGCCAGCAGGTCGACGCCGCGGGCGCCCAGCAGCGACCACAGCGCCATTTCGACCGCACCGGTGTCGGAGGCCGGAACGATGCCGATCCGGTAGTCGGCGGGAATGCGCAGGATCTCGCGCGTCTCCTCGATCGCCTGCTCAAGCTTGGTCTTGCCGATCTTGGCCCGGTGCGAGCGGCCCAGCGCCGCGTTCTTCAGGACTTCGGGGGTCCAGCCCGGCCGCTTGGCACAGGGGCCGGACGAAAAATTTGCAACCGTCGGCCGTGCCGCGGGCATTGTCGTCGTCATCGCGATGTCTCCATCCTCGCAGATGGGCGTCCCTCGTTGGGGAGGGATGTCCCACCGCCCGTATGCGCGCGGGCGGCGGCGGCGTCAAGCGCGATTGTAGAGAGAGCGTCGCTTTCTTTGGTGGGGGCGTCAGTCGACGAGATAGCGGAAGCCGAGCCGGATCTCGTGGGCGTAGAGATCCTTGTACTGGACATCGCCGAGCGGCGTGACGGGATCGGTCGGATAGGCGTGGTTGCGGCCGGCCTTGCCGTCGGCGATGTCGAGGAAGCGGTAGCCCAGATCGAGCGACAGGTTCTGGTTGACCGAGTAGCTGATGCCGGCCATCAGCGCCCAGGCGAAGTTCCAGGTCGTGGCACCCTCATTGGAGAAATCGATGGCAGCGTCGCCGCCCGGCGGGAGCGGGCAGGTGCCGCCGTTCTCGGCGCAGGCGACCTGGGTATCCCAGCGGCCCCAATCGACGCGGGCGACGCCGAGGCCGGCGCCGATATATGGCTTGAAGCCGCCCCAGTTGCCGAGATCGGCATAGGCGTTGAGCAGGATCGGGATCGCCGAGACGCTGCTCTTGGCCTGCCCCAGGCAGGTGGCACCGCCGGCGCCGAGATCGCAGTCGAAGGCGCCGAAGCCGACTTCGACGTTCTGCCTGCCGATATAGTCGACCGTCAGATCGACGCGCGCGCCACCGAAATCATAGCCGGCGCCGAGCCCGGCCGACCAGGTGCCGTCGAGGCTGACATTGCTCGACGGGGCTTCGATAGGGCTGGTCCAGCGGCCGTTGACGCCGGGATTCTGCCACAGGGTGTAGCCGACGTCGCCGCGCAGATACCAGTTGCTGCCGAGCTCCGGCTCGCCGCCGGCGTCCTCGACCGGGGGGATTTCGGGCATGTCGCCGGCCAGGGCATGAGCCGGACCGACCAGCCCGAGGGCCGCGGCCAGAGCGAATATCCTGAAGCTGCCCGTGTCGCTGACCATGCCGGTCCCCCTTGCGTGCCGGATCGTCTTGCCGATCCGGACTGTCCCAACGGGCATCAGCCTAGCAGCCGATCCTTAAGCGCTGCTTAACCTTATCTCTTAACCATATTCGTCAATCATCTTGAAATTCTCGGAAATCCCTGCTCTGTCGTGGCCCTGAAAAGCAGAACGGCGCGGCCCTGGAGGCCACGCCGTCTTGCCCGGAATGCGGAAGGCCTGGGTGGGGCCGTCGCGTCCGTCGCCTCAATATTTGCGGGTGAGGGGATAGGGTTCGGCGGCCGGGGCCGGCTCGCCCAGCGCCCAGCGTATGCCGAACTTGAAGTCCTGCGAAGTGATGTCCTTGAACTTCATCGGATTGTAGATGGCGTTCGTGCCGTCGTAGGTGACGAGATCCCCGGACTGCGCGTTGCCGAGATTGATGTAGCGATAGGCCAGTTCCATGGTCAGGTTCGGCGTGACTTCGTAGGCGAGGCCGGCCTGGAGGGACCAGGCAAAGTTCCACTGGGAGTTGTCCTTGCCATAGGCGACGCTGTGGGTCATGTCGCCGCCGCCCGGCAGGTCGGTCGTGCCGACATCCTGGAAGCCGGAGATGGTGTTGAGCGAGCCGCCGATGCCGGCGCCGACGAAGGGCGTGATGCCGTACCATGTGCCGAGATCGACATAGGCATTCAGCATGCCGGTCCATTCGGACTTGCTGCCGGTGTAGCGGTTCTCGCCGACCCGCAGGACGCCGTCGTCGGTGTACGTGATGGTGTCGAGGCCGTTGAAGTTGGCGTTGCCGCGATATTCGCCGGTCACGTCGACGCGCAGCCACTGGTTGAAGCGGTAGCCGATGCCGAGGCCGCCGAACGGGGCGGCGTCGAAATCCTTCTGGCGGGTGTTCAGGGTGTCGAGGCCGCCATAGAGGACGTTGTCGAGCTTGTCGACCTGCTGGTTGGAGAAGCCGATATCGCCACGCAGATACCAGCCGCCGTAATCCGCCACCGGTGGCGGCTCGGGGATCGGCATGTCGGCGGCAAAGGCCGCCGAGGCGGCGAGGAGGAGGGTGCTCGCCAAGGCAAAGGTCTTCAAGGTGGCCATCATCGGGTCCTTCCGTCCAAGGAGCCGTTCGACACCACGGCCCGCAGTCCTGGTGCCGACTATGGAGACCAAGTCTTAAAGAGCCTTTAACCCTAATTCTTAACCGCGATCCTTTACCTCTGCTTGGCGCGGCCCGTGATGGTGAGCGTCGGGCCGAAGCTTTCGCCGGCGCCGCCTCCAGCGCATCCAAGTCGAAATCTGCGGTGATGGTGTCTGGGTACCGGTTCGATCAAGTCGCTGCCAAGACGAGCGTCGCAGTCGGCTGTCCCCGGAAATGCCAGCGGCGGCCGAGGCCGCCACAAACACCCGCTGGTGTCTTTGCCGGCGGGCTCGCCCCGAAAGCTGTTTCGGGCCGAGGCCGGACGGGCTGCTCAGGCCGCTTTGCCGATCGCGTCGATGATCTGGTCGACCACCGTCTCGACGACGAGGCGGTCGTCGCCTTCGCCCATGACGCGGATCACCGGCTCGGTGCCGGAGGGGCGGATGATCAGGCGGCCACCGTCGCCGAGCTGGCGGCGGCCATCCTCGATGGCGACGACGACCTTCGGATCGTCCAGAGGCTTGCCGCCCCGGGTGCGGACGTTCTTGAGGATCTGCGGCAGGGGCTCGAAGCGGTGGCAGGTCTCGCTGACCGGCCGGTCGGCCTTCTTCAGCACCGCCAGAACCTGCAGCGCCGCCACCAGGCCGTCTCCGGTGGTGGCATAGTCGGACAGGATGATATGGCCGGACTGCTCGCCGCCGACATTGTAGCCGTTCGCCCGCATGCGCTCGAGCACGTAGCGGTCGCCGACGGCGGTGCGCTCCAGCATCAGGCCGAGGCCGCCGAGATAGCGCTCCAGCCCGAGATTGGACATCACCGTCGCCACGATGCCGGGCTGGGCCAGGCGCCCGTCCTCGTGCCAGGAGGCGGCGACCACGGCCATGAGCTGGTCGCCGTCGACCAGATGGCCCTTCTCGTCGACGATGACGACGCGGTCGGCGTCGCCGTCCAGGGCGATGCCGATGTCGGCGCGCATCTCGCGCACCTTGCGCGACAAGGCTTCGGGGGAGGTCGAGCCGACGTCGCGGTTGATGTTGAAGCCGTCCGGCTCGACGCCGAGCGAGATCACGTCGGCGCCGAGTTCCCACAGCGCTTCCGGGGCGACCCGGTAGGCGGCGCCGTTGGCGCAGTCGATGACGACGCGCAGGCCGTCGAGCGTGAGGTGCCGGGGCAGGGTGCGCTTGGCGAACTCGATGTAGCGGAAGCGGCCGTCGTCGATGCGCTTGGCGCGGCCGAGCTCACGCGAGCCGGCGAGACCATTGCCCGGATTGTCGATGAGGAGCTCGATCTGCTGCTCGATCTCGTCGGAGAGCTTGTAGCCGTCCGGGCCGAACAGCTTGATGCCGTTGTCGTCGAAGGGATTGTGCGAGGCCGAGATCATCACGCCGAGGTCGCAGCGCAGCGAGCTCGTCAGCATCGCCACCGCCGGCGTCGGCACCGGACCGAGCAGCATCACGTCCATGCCGACGGCGGTGAAGCCGGCAACCAGCGCATTCTCGATCATATAGCCGGACAGGCGCGTATCCTTGCCGATGACGACCCGGTGGCGATGGTCTCCCCGGTGGAAGGCAAGGCCCGCGGCCATGCCGACGCGCATGGCCAGATCGGGCGTGATCACGGTGTTGGCACGCCCGCGCACGCCGTCCGTCCCGAAGTATTTTTTCGTCATCGAAAAACTCTCGACCCCACGCTTTGCCTGGCGAATGTGCCAGAATTCCATCACGGCAACCGTTCAAAAATTATTTTCGACGGTAACAGGCCTGTCCAGCCAATTCCATGCCTGCCGGACCCCAGCCCAATTCGATCCGCACGGCAATGCCGGGGGCAACAGTCCACTGTGAAGAGCCGCCATGCCGCGGAGGTCGTGGCTGGCGCCGTCGTGCGCCCGCGAGCCGGCGATCCGCCCGGCGGGGCATCAGCGCTCGGTCAGCTTCATCTCGATGCGCCGGTTGCGGCTGCGCGCCTCGTCGCTGTCGCTGGGATCGATCGGCTGGAACTCGCCGAAGCCGGCGGCGACGAGGCGCTGGGCCGGGATGCCCTTGGAGATGAGATACTGCACCACGGCGATGGCGCGGCTGGCGGACAGCTCCCAGTTCGAGGGGAACTGCGGCGACTTGATCGGCCGGTTGTCGGTATGGCCGTCGACGCGCAGCACCCAGGGGATGTCGGCGGGGATCTTGTCCTGCAGCTCCAGGAGGGCGGTGGCGAGCTTGTCCATCTCCGCCTTGCCTTCGGGCTGCAGGGTCGCCTGGCCGGGGGCGAAGAACACCTCGGACTGGAAGACGAAGCGGTCGCCGACGATGCGCACGTCGGGCCGGTTGCCGAGGATCTCGCGCAGGCGGCCGAAGAAGTCGGACCGGTAGCGCGACAGCTCCTGCACGCGCTGGGCCAGGGCGATGTTCAGGCGCGAGCCGAGGTCGGCGATCTTGGTCTGGCTCTCGCGGTCGCGGGTCTCGGAGGCGTCGAGCGCCTCCTCCAGGGCGCCGATCTGGCGACGCAGCGCCGCGATCTGCTGGTTGAGGAGCTCGATCTGGGCCATGGCCTGGTCGGAGATGCGCTTCTGGCTGTCCAGCCGGGACTGCATCTCGCCGAGCGCGCCGCCGGCGGCATCGGCCTGGGCCTTGGCGGCGTCGCCGCGGGCTGCGTCGATCAGGCCCTGCAGGCGCAGCTTCTCGCCCTCGGCCTTGCTCAGGCTGTCGCCGAGCAGGGCGAGCTGGTCCTGGGCGTTGCGGTTGTTGGAGCGCTCGAGCGCCAGCAGTTGCGACAATTCCTCGATCTGGCCGTTGAGCCGGTTCAGCGCCTCGTCCTTGCCGGTGACCTCCTGCGACAGGAAGAACTGGCCGAGCACGAAGATCGACAGGATGAAGATGATCGACAGCAGCAGCGTCGAGAGCGCGTCGACGAAGCCCGGCCAGTAGTTGATGCCCTCGCCCCGGCGGCGGCCGCGCGCATAGGCCATCAGTGCGACTCACGCTCGCGCGACAGCCGTTGCAGCACCACCTTGATGTCGCGCTGCTGCTCGGCCTGGGATTCGACCCAGTCGCGGATCATCTGCTGCTCGGAACGCATGTGCTGGACGAGGCCCTGGATGCCCTCGGCGAGCTGGGCCATGGCGGCGGTGGCGGTGCGTCCGTCCTGCGGGGCATGGGCCATGCGCTCGATCGCGGTCTTGATCGCGGCCATCTCGCCGTCGGCCCCGGCCCGCGCCAGGCTCTCCGCCTCGATGTCGGTGACGGTGGCGGCGAGCCAGTCCTCCAGCTCGTTGTAGAAGCGGTTCTGCGCCTGGCCGGCCTGCAGGTCGAGAAAGCCGAGGATCAGCGAGCCGGCAAGGCCGAACAGCGAGGACGAGAACGAGATGCCCATGCCCGACAGCGGGGCGGCGAGGCCGTTCTTCAGATCCTCGAACACCACGGCAGCGTTGCCGCCGCCCACCGACATGGAATTGATCACCTTGCCGACCGAGCCGACCGTCTCGATCAGGCCCCAGAACGTGCCGAGCAGGCCGAGGAACACCAGGAGGCCGGTGAGGTAGCGCGAGATCTCGCGCTGCTCGTCCAGGCGCATGCCGATCGATTCGAGAATCGAGCGCAGCGTCGCGATCGAGATCGCCTTGCGCCCGACCTTGTCGCCCAGGATCGCCGCCATCGGCGCCAGCATCACCGGCTGGTCGTGCAGGTTCAGGCCGGGATCGCGCATGCGGTAGGCGTTGACCCAGCGCACCTCCGGCACCAGGCGCACCACCTGGCGGAAGGCGAAGGCGATGCCGAGCAGCAGCGACAGGACGATCAGGCCGTTGAGGCCTGGATTGGCCATGAAGGCTTCGAACAGGCGGCGATAGAGCACCGCGAGCACGCAGCCGGCCAGCACAAGGAAAACCAGCATGCGGACGAGGAAGATCCGCGGGGACGAGAGCTTATAAGGATCGAGGTCTCTTGCCATCGCACCAGCCGCATATCGCATTGCCGATTCACTCATAGCCCAAGGCGCAGCAAGACCCAAGGCGATGCCGAGGATAGGACGGCGCTATGCAGAGCCGGAGGCGGAGTTCTATCCCGCGACGACGCTCAGGGCCGGTTGCACGGTCGCGGCCGGCAGGGCCTTGAGGATGAAGCCGCCGCCGAGCACGCGCGCCCGGTCCTCGGCACTGTCGTAGAACACCGCCGCCTGGCCGGGCGAAACGCCGTCCTCGGCCTCGGCGAGCTCGATCAGCGGACCGTCGGCGCCGCGGCGCAGCAGCGCCGGCTTCGGCGCCCGGGTCGAGCGCACGCGCACGGCGATCTCGATGCCCTCGGGCGGCAGGGCATCGAGGGGGCCGTCGCCGATCCAGTTGACGTCGCGCAGCAGCACGGTGCGGGTCGCCAGCGTCTCGCGCGGGCCGACCACGACCTGGGCTGCGTCGGCATCGAGGCGCACGACATAGAGCGGCTCGCCCGCGGCGATGCCCAGGCCCTTGCGCTGGCCGATGGTGTAGTGGATCACGCCGGCATGACGGCCGAGGACACGGCCGTCCACGTGCACGATCTCGCCGGGCCTGGCCGCGCCCGGCTTCAGCCGCTCGATCACCTCGGCATAGCGGCCGGTGGGCACGAAGCAGATGTCCTGGCTGTCGGCCTTGCCGGCGACCGAGAGGCCGAAGCGCTCGGCCGCCGCGCGGGTCTGCGGCTTGGTCATGTCACCGAGCGGGAAGCGCAGGATGTCGAGCTGCTCCCGGGTGGTGGCGAACATGAAATAGCTCTGGTCGCGCTCGGCATCCCGCGGGCGATGGAGCGCGCGGCCGCCGGCCGCGGGGCGGCTGGCGACGTAGTGGCCGGTGGCGAGGATGTCGGCGCCGAGATCCAGCGCCGTGTCGAGCAGGTCGCGGAACTTGACCTTCTGGTTGCAGGCGACGCAGGGGATCGGCGTCTCGCCGGCGACATAGGCATCGGCGAAGGCGTCGATCACCGCACTCTTGAAACGGCTCTCATAGTCGAGGACATAATGCGGGATGCCGATGCGCTCGGCGACGGCCCGGGCATCGGCAATGTCCTGCCCGGCGCAGCAGGCGCCCTTGCGGTGGATGGCCGCGCCATGGTCGTAGAGCTGCAGCGTGACGCCGATCACGTCATAGCCCTCCTCCTTGAGGAGGGCGGCGACGACGGATGAATCGACGCCGCCGGACATGGCGACGACGACGCGGGTGTCCTGCGGCCGACGCGGCAGGTCGAGCGAGTTCAACATCGAAACCTCTTCGCCCGGCGGAGGGTCAAGGTCTCCGCGAGCCCGCCGGATTTACCGCGAAGGGGCGGGCAGGAGCAAGCGTGTTCGCAGCTCCTCGCCTGAGCCGATGACAGCCGGGGTGGCCGGAGACCTTTGCTCCGGTGCGGCGGCGGCCCTGGGAGGATCGGTCATGATCGGATCTTGATCTCGTCTCTCATGCCCGATTATGTCTGAATCTTCGTCAAGAGGGGCGCCGATATTCCCGCGAAGCTTGCCATGACCCGATGCCTTGTCTTCGATCTCGGTCCCGGCAGCGGCCGGGCGACGCCGGCCGCCTTCGCCGGCACGGGCCGGTCGTTCGGGAACGTCCGTCGCTTCGAGGACCGTGCGGTAGACCGGCCCGAGGGGGCGTGCCGACGGATCGGCCTCGCCCGCCTCAAAACGCTGGACGAAGCCCGGGCCCTGATTGAACAGTCGGCCGACATCCGCGATCCGTCCGGGCCTCCGCTGGCCACGATGCGACCCCATCCGGTGACACATGCTCGCAATTGAGCGCAAGAACAGCATTCTCGACCGCATCCTGCGCGAAGGCAGGGTCGTGGTGACGGATCTCAGCACGCTGCTGGGCGTCACGGAGGAGACGATCCGGCGCGATCTCAACAAGCTGGAACGGGAGGGGCTGGTCAGCCGCACCCATGGCGGCGCGGTGGCGCCGCGCGGCGGCGTGGAGGACCTGCCCTACAGGACGCGGCACCTCATCAACATCGAGGCCAAACGCGCCATCGCCGCCAAGGCCGCCGGGCTGGTCCGGGACGGCGATGCGGTGATGATGGATTCCTCGTCCACCGCCCATGAGGCCCTGCGCGCGGTCGGCGCCCGCCGCGACCTGACCGTCATCACCAATTCGGTGCGCATCCTGTCCGATGCGAGCCTGCCCGACCACACCGTCATGTCGGTCGGCGGTGAACTGCGCCGGCGGTCCATGACCTTCGTGGGGCCCCTCGCCAGCCAGGCGATCGCCCGCTTCAACGCGGACATCGCGCTGATCAGCTGCAAGGCGCTGTCGCTGTCGGAAGGCCTCATGGAAAACAACATCGCCGACGCCGAGGTCAAGCGCGCCTTCATCGAGAATGCCCGACGCGTCTGCCTCCTCGTCGACAGCGGAAAGTTCGACAGGACGGCTCTGGTCAACATGTGCGGTTTGGATCTGATCGACGTCGTGGTGACAGACAGCCGTCCGTCCGAAGCCTGGCTCGACCTGTTCGAGCGGCGCGGCGTCCAGCTCGTCTGCTGATGCGCGGGGCAGCTCGCTGCCCGGCAACATGTGAAAATTCGGACATTTTCAAAAATTCGGACATCCGAATCATTGACTTTTCGCCCAGGTGCGGAGAGGGTCGGCGCCGGAGAGCGATGACCATGCAAGACGATCCGAAGCTGCGCGAAGACATCTGCGAAATCGGGCGCCGCGCCTATGCGCGCGGGATGGGGGCCGCGAACGACGGCAACATCTCGGTCCTGCTCGACGACGGCACGCTGCTGTGCACGCCGACCGGCGTATCCAAGGGGTTCATGACGCCGGACATGATCTGCCGCATCCGCCGCGACGGCTCCCTTCTCGCCGAGGCCGGCTATCGGCCCTCGACGGAGATCATGATGCACCTGTGCGTCTACGATCACCGTCCCGACGTGCGCGCCGTCGTGCACGCGCATCCGCTCTATGCGACCGTGCACGCCATCTGCGGCAAGCCGATCACCCAGCAGATCATGCCGGAATCCACCATGTTCCTCGGCGAGGTGCCGCTGACGCCCTACGGCCTGCCCTCGACCTCGGAGCTGTCGGACGCGATCACGCCCTATCTGGCGACCCATGACGCGCTGCTGCTGGAAAACCACGGCGCGCTCTCCTACGGGCACGACCTCACCAGCGCCTACTTCAAGATGGAAGCGCTCGACTACTATGCCAAGGTGGTCTACCTCGCCGCGCACTACGGCGGCGCCAGGGAGTTCAGCGCCGAGCAGGTCGAGAAGCTGCTCGAGGTGCGCCGGACGCGCTTCGCGCAGCCCGGACGCCATCCGTTCCTCGACAAGCCCGCGCAACCCGCATCCTGACTGCGAACAACCTGAAGACGAGACAAGGAGGCCTTCGATGTTTGCCGAGAAGCTGAGGCTCGACGGCCGCGTGGCGGTGGTGACCGGCGGCGGGCGGGGCATAGGCCTGTCCTGCGCCGAGGCGCTGCTGGAGCACGGCGCCAAGGTGGTCATCGCCGATATCGACCTTGCCATTGCCGGGCAGGGCAAGGCGGAGCTCGCCGCCAAGGGCCATGACGCCGACATCCGCCAGGTCGACGTCACCAGATCGGCCGAGGTGGACGCGCTTGCCGACGGCGTTGTGCGCGACTATGGCCGCGTCGACATCCTGGTCGCCAACGCAGGTATCGCTCGTTCCGGCACGGCCGCCGAGGACGTCACGGACGAGCATTGGCTGCACGTCAACGACGTGAACTACAACGGGGTCTTCTGGTGCAACCGCGCCTTCGCCCGGCATATGCTGAAGGCCGGTCGCGGCGCCATCGTCAATATCGGCTCGATGTCGGGCCTGATCTCGAACCGCCCGCAGAAGCAGACCTACTACAACGCGGCCAAGGCCGCCGTGCACCAGATGACATCCTCGCTCGCCGCCGAATGGGCCGACCGCGGCGTGCGCGTCAATGCGGTGGCGCCGACCTACATCGAGACCGCGATGACGATGTACCGGCACGAGAACGACGGCATGATCGACGTCTGGCTGCGCGACACGCCGATGCATCGCCTGGGCAAGCCCGACGAGATCGCCTCCGTCGTGCACTTCCTGGCCTCGGACGCCTCCAGCCTGATGACCGGCGCCACCGTGGTGGCCGACGGCGGTTTCACCTGTTGGTGAGCGCCGGGGCTCCGGACCCGGGTCGATGCATGAATCGCGACGGGTGCCGCCGCCGGCACAGTCCCTGGTGCGATATTTCCGTCATGGCCGGACCTTGATCCGGCCATGACGTCCATGGGGGCGCCGCCTGGCCCCAGCGGAGTTCGATGTCCTGAGCGCCGGCCGCGCGGGCTTGTCGCCCGTCCTGCGGCGTCCTATGAGGCTGGCCCCGGTTGGAGAACGCCATGCCCGCGACGCCCGAAGACTTGTTCGCCCATCTCGACCGGCTCGGCATCGCCGTGGCGACCGTCGAGCACGCGCCGCTGTACACGGTCGAGGATTCCAAGGCCCTGCGCGGCCAGATCGCCGGCGGACACACCAAGAACCTGTTTCTCAAGGACCGCAAGGGGGCGCTCTTCCTGGTCGTCGCCGAGGAAGACGCCCGGATCGACCTCAAGCGCATCCATGAGATCATCGGCGCCAGCGGCAAGGTGTCGTTCGGCTCGGCCGATCTGCTTGTCGAGGTCTGGGGCGTGCAGCCCGGCGCCGTGACGCCGTTCGGCGCGATCAACGACCGGGACGGACGGGTGAGCGTGGTGCTGGACGAGGCGCTGATGCGTCACGACGTGCTCAACCACCATCCGCTCGTCAACACGCGGACCACCTCGATCCGGCGCGACGACCTCCTCGCCTTCCTGCGCTCCACCGGCCACGAGCCGAGGATCATGCCGGTCTCGGGCGGAGCTGAGGCGCAGGGCTGAATGCGGTTCGGCATGTTGCCTTTTGCGCCGGACGGTCCCATCTAAGCGGTCAATTCTCACGACAACGGGTAGACGATCATGAGCGCTGAAGCAGCGGGTGCCGACGGCCTCGTCAAGAACACCACGACGCAGACCTTCATGGCCGACGTCATCCAGGAATCGATGAACCAGCCGGTGCTGGTCGATTTCTGGGCGGAGTGGTGCGGCCCCTGCAAGCAGCTCGCTCCGATCATCGAGAAGGCGGTGCGCGCCGCCAAGGGCCGGGTCAAGCTGGTCAAGATGGACATCGACAAGTACCCGCAGATCGCGGGGCAGCTCGGGGTCCAGTCCATTCCGGCGGTGTTCGCCTTTTCCAAGGGCCAGCCGGTGGACGGTTTCATGGGCGCGCTGCCCGAAAGCCAGATCAAGGCGTTCATCGACAAGATCGCCGGCCCCGGCGGTCCCGACGAGCTCGACCTGATCCTGGCCGATGCCGAGGCGGCGCTCGCCGCCGGCGATTTCGCCGGCGCCTCGCAGCTCTTCGCGCAGGTGTTCGAGGAGGATGGCGAGAACCTCAAGGCCATCGCCGGGCTCGTCCGGGCCGCCACGGCCGCCGGCGAACTGGAACAGGCCAAGGCGACGCTGTCGCTGACGCCCAAGGGCAAGGAGAACGATCCCCTCATCGCCGGCGCCCGCGCCGCCCTGGAGCTCGCCGAGCAGGCGGCCTCGGTCGGCGATCTCTCGGCCCTGGCAAGGCAGGTCGAGGCGAACCCCAAGGACCATCAGGCCCGCTTCGACCTGGCGCTCGGCCTTGCCGCGGCCGGCCGGCGCGAGGAGGCGGTCGATCACCTGCTCGATATCGCCCGGCGCGACCGCAAATGGAACGACGACGGTGCCCGCAAGCAGCTCGTGCAGTTCTTCGAGGCCTGGGGCCCGACGGACGAGAACACGATCAGCGGCCGCCGGCGGCTGTCGTCGATCCTGTTCGCATAGGCGGCCTTCCGGGAAACCGGGACGTCCGGGGGCATCGGCGCGCGAATACGGGGGAGGGGTGACATGGCTCACCTGATCAGGGAACCGGGCGACGTTCCTGCGGTCATTCCGGTCTTCCCCCTGTCCGGGGCGTTGCTGCTGCCACGCGGGCAGATGCCGCTCAACATCTTCGAGCCGCGCTATCTCGCCATGGTCGACGACGCGCTCAGCGGCGCGCGGCTGATCGGCATGATCCAGCCGGAGGCGGAGGACAGCTCGGACGTGCCGCGCCTCTACCATGTCGGCTGCCTCGGCCGCCTGACCCAGTTCGCCGAGACCGGCGACGGGCGTTACCTCATCCAGCTCACCGGCGTCACCCGCTTCCGCGTTCTCGAAGAGGTGCCGGCGACGACGCCCTACCGGCAGTGCCGCGTCAGCGTGGAGGCCTTCGCCACCGACTTCAAGCCGCGGGCCGGGGAGGGGGAGGTCAATCGCGACGCCCTGGTGAAGACGCTGCGGGCCTATCTCGACGCCACCGGCCTGCAGGCCGACTGGGACGCCATTCGCCAGGCCCCCAACGAGGCGCTGGTCAATGCGCTGTCGATGATGAGCCCCTTCGACGTGCGCGAGAAGCAGGCCCTGCTCGAGGCCGCGTCGCTGAAGGAGCGCGCCGACATGCTGGTGGCGATCACCGAGATCGAGCTGGCCAAGAACGGAGCGGGCGGCGACGGGCCGCTGCAATAGGCGTCGCCCACGAAACCGGATCGAGGCCCCCATGCCGAACACCCCCGCGCCCCGTCACGCCAACCTCGTCGACCCCAAGCTCCTGGAGCTGCTGGTCTGCCCGCTGACCAAGGCGACGCTGGAATATGACCGGGAGAAGCAGGAGCTGATCTCGCGGCCGGCCAAGCTCGCCTATCCCATCCGCGACGGCATCCCGATCATGCTGCCGGAAGAGGCCCGGCCGATCGAGTGAGACCTGCCGGCGCGGCCTGTGCAGCACCGGCAGGCTTGATCGCCAGCCCGGCATGGCGTTTGCTGGTGCGGACGGCGGCGCCGTGCGCCACCGGCGGCGTATTCCCGGCATTTGGTCGAGAAGCGGCTTGCTCTTCTCCCGGCGCACGGCACGCCGCTCGTCGGCGCTGCGGCCGTTGATGATGCGCTCGATCTCGAACGGCGCATCCAGGCGCCTGACCGCCTCCACCGCGATCGGGGAGATGGGTTTACCCTTCTGACCTTCCCGGGCATTTTTCTCGATGTCGGCCAGTTCAAAGAAGCCCCGCCGCGCATGGGCGAAGCAAAACGGGCTAAGGGGCCGTTCGCGAACAAGTGCTTCGTTACTCGTAGGGCGCTCCGTCCCAACCGTCATGGCCGGGCTTGACCCGGCCATCCACGCGGCCACTGTCGGTGCAGGATATGGACCAGGATTGCACCTGGACCCGCCTTCGTCGCGTTCCCTAACGAGATCGCATGCGATCTCGTCGAGATGGCCGGATCAGTCCGGCCATGACGCCCACGTTGATTCACTTGTTCGCGAACGGCCCCTAACCGGATTGTCGCGTGGGGCGTCGCGTGCAATGGAACCTGGAGCAGCCAGGAAACGGCATGGCTCTTGCTCGGCGCGGACTTCTTAGCTATCTTCTTAGCTAAGGAGATGCCGATGGCCCAGTTCTCGGTTCACGATGCGAAGACCAACCTGTCCAAACTCATCGCAGACGCACTCGAGGGCGGAGATGTGGTCATTGCCCGTGGCAGCGTGCCGGTGGTGCGCCTGGTGCCGGTCGCGCCACGCGGCAAGCGGCGCTTTGGGGCGCTCAAGGGAAAGATCGCCGTCGATGCGCGCTTTGACGAGCCGCTGCCCGACAATGAACTCGGGGGGTGGAATCTCGCTTGAGGCTGCTGCTCGATACCCATGCTCTGATCTGGTGGCTTGCGGGTGATGAGGCGCTGAGCCGCCGTGCCCGCGAGGCTATCGGGGACGAGGTCAACAGCATCGCCGTCAGCGCCGCCTCGGCCATGGAGGTCGCCACCAAATTCCGCATTGGCAAGCTCCCTGACGCGGCGCTGCTCGCGCAGGACTTCGAGGCGATCATCGCCGATCAGGGCTTTGCCGAATTGGAGATCACCGTCCGCCATGCCCTGCTAGCCGGTGGGATGAACATCGCGCACAAGGACCCGTTTGACCGCCTCCTCATTGCCCAGGCTCAATCCGAGGACATGGTGTTGATTTCGAATGAAGCACTCTTCGACGGTTTCGCAGTCAAACGCCTTTGGTAGCGGGCTCCGGTCCCACATCCGAGATCGATGTCGTATTCCTTGGTCGGACGGCCGCCTTTGAGGTTTTCCACAAAATCGGAGAAAGCTACAAAGTCCTGATTTACCAATAAGTTACTCAGTGCCTAGGCAATGGGGGAAAACCTGTGGCAAGAGTTCGCGGATTTGCTTTCAGGATCGATCAGGCCGAGGCATCGGGGCGGGATCGAGTGGGTCCAAGCAGAAGCGCAGCGGCTTCTGACGATGGATCGGAGGCTGGGGGTGGGTTTCTGGTCAGGGATTTGCAGCCTGTCGGCGAGATAGTCCCAGAATGTGATGCCGAACTTTGTGCAGGTTTTGGCGAGGCCGAGGAAGGCATCCCGGCAGTCACGCCCTTGGTCGCTTCGAGTTCCTGCACTGATTTTGCGCCTGGTCACCTGGCACCGGGATTGCGATGACACTCCACAGAAATCATTCTCCGGCGTCCGCGGCGCCGCGCTGGCGTGTCACCGAAATGCGATGCCTTTGGGATATGTGTTGGTGTCGAGTTTACACAGGACCTTCAACCCGGTCTTCGTGGTTGTCGAGGCGATCAGATCGACGATGACGCGATAGCTGACGAGGGGGGCGCGCCAATTTTGGGTGATGAACGAGAACAGGCGGTGCTCGATCGTGTTCCACTTGCTTGTTCCCGGCGGGAGGTGGTGCACTTCGATCGAGAGACCCAGTTCATCGGCGAGGCGCTGCAATTCAAGTTTCCAAAGGCGTCCGCGTGAGGCGTTGCTGCCGCCACCATCGGCGGTGATGACCAGACGCCTGGCCAGGGGATAGCGAAGGCAGCCGACCTCCCGTCACCATCGGCGGATGGTCTGCGCGGCGAAAGCCGCGGTGTCAGTGTCGACGGGACAGAGCGCGGGCTTTCGGAGTGAAGCTCGTCTTCCACGCGCGCGCCTGGGAGGATTGCCTGCATTGGCAGGCGATGGACGCCAAGCGGCCGGCGCGCATCAACGGCCTCATCAAGGAATGCGCCCGCACCCGTTCACGGGCACCGGCAAGCCGGAGCCGCTACGCGGTCCGCTCGCCGGCTGGTGGTCGCGGCGCATCACGCCGGAGCATCGCCTGGTCTATCGCGCTGCGGAAGACAGCCTGTTCATAGCGCAGTGCCGCTATCATAG
The DNA here is from genome assembly GCF_057554225.1 of Labrys sp. Lb11. Classification (NCBI taxonomy): domain Bacteria; kingdom Pseudomonadati; phylum Pseudomonadota; class Alphaproteobacteria; order Hyphomicrobiales; family Xanthobacteraceae; genus Labrys; species Labrys sp. Lb11. The sequence goes on along the minus strand of NZ_BAAJOT010000003.1, from coordinate 491,763 downwards.
TGCCGCTATCATCATGAGTAATTGCTCACGTTCCGAGATCCGGCATCGGGACGGCTTGCCGAGTGCCGGCTATTTTTTCCTGAAGCATGCGGCGAGGACGGCGTTGGCGCGTTCGAGGTTGAAGGCGTCCGGATCGAAGTCTTCGCCGATCCAGTCGATCCGTTCGGCCCGTTCGGGATGGGCGGGATCGGCCAGAATGGCCAACAGTTCCGCATAGCCCCAGACGCCCCCGCAATCCTCCGGCGGGCAGTTGCGCTTTCCAGTGACGCAGAGGGGATAGGATACGCCCTCGACCGCCGCTTCGCTTTTTTCGAAGGCGATCGTGTGTTCCCAATCGTCGCCGAAGTCATAGGTGTAGGAGAAGCGAATGACGGGTGACTTCAGCAGGCCGTTGAGGGTCACGCGCTTTTCGTCGGCGACGTCGTCGACACTGCGGCGGTCGCCATATGGCTCGCCGCCGATGGTGAAGACATGGAGGTGGCTGTCGTGCCAGCCCATCGCCGCCTGGATCGCCCGGTGCAGGTCGCCGAGCGTCATCGTGCCGGGCATGACCAGCCGGCGCCAGACCGGCGGCTTCGTGCCGCGCAGCGTCACCTTGAGAGTGATGACGTTCATGCTGGCGCCGGTCTTCGGCTCGCTGGTCCTGGCCGCGATCTTCACATCCTGTCGGCATCAGGCATCGGCGAGGATGCCTCCATCCCCATGCTTTGCGCGATGGCCGGGCTGACCGCAAGCGGGCGATGGCCCGATCCATGGGCGGCCTGCAGTTCCGGCCCGATGCGCCGCCGGTGCCGGCCGTCAACCTCGACAGCCTGTGCCCGGCGGATCCCGACACGGGCCGGATCCTCGCCTGACCTTCGCCGCGGCTTGCGGCTATCATCCCATTCTATCCCTGGAAGGATTCGGACATGCAGGACCATGACGGCGTGCGGCGCATGCGCTCGGAGATGACGCGCCAATACCCGGACGCGCTGGCGACGCTCGACGGCGTCGCGGCCGGCGCCGCCACCGTGGCGCGGAGCGCGCGGGCGACCGGCAGCCTCGCCCTCTACGCCATGGGCGGCTCGCACCATGTCAACAGCATCGTCGCGCCGCTCTACCGCGAGCTCGGCCTGGACTGCCGGGCGTGGATCGCCTCCGAGGTGCTGGCCTCGCCGCTGCCGGACGCGCCGCGCACCGCCCTGATCGCCTCCCAGTCCGGCCGGTCCGGCGAGATCGTCGAGCTGATCGAGCGCCCGGCCGGCAGCGAGGAGCGCTTCGCCCTGACGCTGGAGGGCGGGAGCCCGCTTGCCCGGGCCTGCCGGGCGGCGCTGGTCGCCCATGGCGGCAGCGAGCACGCCTTCGCGGCCACCCGCTCGATCACCCTGACCCTGGCGATGCACGGCGCCATCCTGGAGGCGCTCGGCGCACCGCAGGCCGGCCTGCGCGCGCTGTTCGCCGCCGCGGCGCCGCCGCCGAGCGGCCCCGTGGACGAGGCCCTCAAGGACAGCGAGGCCGTGATCCTCGCCGGCTACGGCGCCATGGCCGGCGTCGCCGCCAGCGCCGCCCTGTCGATGATGGAGCTGGCGCGCGTCGCCGCCATCGGTTTCGAGGGCGGGCAGTTCCGCCACGGCCCGTTCGAAGGCTTGCGGCCCGGCCTCGGCGTGGTGCTGTTCCGCAGCGCCGGCGGCGATGCGGCGCTGGTGCCGCCGCTGGCCGCGGCCGCGGTCGAGGCGGGTTGCGCCACCGTCGTTGTCGATGCCAGCGACGAGGCGCCGGTCGGCGGCTGCACGACGCTGGCGCTGCCGCGCAACACGGGGCTGGCGGCCGCCGCGTCCATGGTGCTCGCCATGCAGCCGCTCAACATCGCCATGGCCTATCGCCGTATCGCCGAAGGCGTCGGCACGCCGCTGCGCACGGCCAAGGTGACGGTCTGAGGCCTGGCGGGGGCAGGCCGGCGTGACCGCCACCGGCGGGGCGGAGCGGGGCGCCAGCGTCATCGGCGTCGATCTCGGCGGCGGCCGGTCCATGCCGCTCGACCTCCTGCTCCCCGGCTTCCGCCCGGCCGGCATCGTCGCGGCCGAGCTCGGCGACGACGCCGCCCTGATCCGGGCGGCGGCGCTGGCGCGAGAGTCGGGCGAGGGCGGCTCGGCCGTCGCCCGACATGGAGGCCTCGGCTCTACAGGATGAAGTCGCCGGCCTGGAGCGAGGCCAGGTCCCCGTGGAGGGCGGAGACGCGGATGGAGAAGTCGACCTGGCCGTCGCCGTCGGTGTCGCCGTGGATGAACACGTCGCCGGCCTGCGCGGTGTAGCGCAGTTCGCCGGCATGGCCGGTGAAGCGCGCCGTGCCGATGAAGTCGAAGGCCTGGTTTCCGGCGCTGGTGATGTCCGCGTCGACCGCGGCGAGGTCGATCCTGTCGCCCTGGCTCGCGTCGAAATCCAGGATCGCGTCGCGGCCGGTGGCGGAATAGACGCTGTCGGCGCCGTCGGCGAAGACGAAGGTGTCGGCCCCGGCCCCGCCCATCAGCCGGTCCCCGCCGGCCCCGCCGGCCAGGACATCGTCGCCGGCGCCGCCGAGCAGCGTATCGCTGTCCGCGCCGCCCGAAAGGGTGTCGGCGCCGGCGCGGCCGTCGAGACGGTCGGCGCCCGCCAGGCCGACCAGGACATTGTCGGCGCCGTTGCCGGTCAGGCTGTTGGCGAGCCCGTTGCCGGTGCCGGCTATGGCGGCGCTCCCCGTCAGGACCAGTTTCTCGAAGAGACTGCCGAGCGTGAAGGCGATCGAGGCCCGGACTGTGTCGACGCCGCCGTCGTCGATGCCGGCGACCGTATCCTCCCGCACCACGTCGCCGGCATTGTCGACGACATAGATGTCGTTGCCCGCCCCGCCGAACAGGAGGTCGGCGCCGCCGCGGCCGTCCAGGCGGTTGTCGCCGCTGTTGCCGATGAGGACGTTGTCGAGGGCGTTGCCGGTGGCGTCGATCGCGGCCGTCCCCGTGAGGGTCAGGTTCTCGACGTCGCCTGCGACGTGGGCCCCGTCCGCGACCAGGCTGAAGCTGATCGAGGACCGGACCGTATCGATGCCGTCGCCGCTGGCCTCGACGACGGCGTCCCCGGCGTCATCGACCACGTAGGTGTCGTCTCCTGTGAAGCCGACCATGAGATCGGCGCCAAGGCCACCGTCCAGCAGGTCGGCCCCCGCCAGCGCGAAGAGCTGGTCGGAGCCATCGTCGCCGAACAACTGGTTGTCGCCGTCGGACCCGAGGAGGCCGTCGTTGCCGCCGCCGCCATGGAGGATGTCGTTGCCGCGGTCGCCGATGTCGCGGTAGAAGGCGTACAGGGAGTCGTCCCCGGCCCCGCCGTAGATGATATCCGTGCCCGTGCCGCCGTAGACCCGGTCGGCGCCGCCGTCTCCGAACAGGGTGTCGTCGCCGGCGCCGCCGTCGACGACGTCGTCGCCCGTGCCGCCGGAGATGAAGTTGGCGAGCCCGTTGCCGGTCAGCGTGTCGTTGCCTTGCTCGCCCAGGGCATCCAGGCCCGCGCCGACTGCGACGGTGTCGTTGCCGAGGCCGCCCAGAATGCGCTCGCCTGCCGTCGTGCCGGTGAAAATGTCGTCGCTCGTCGTCAGGAGGTGGTTGGTTGCCGGGACGCCCGTGGCCTCGATGGTCCATGGGCCGCCGCCACCGGAAACATCCTGGATGCCTATCTGGTATATCCCGCTGATCGTGGGCGTGAAGGTAAAGACGGCATTGCTCCCGACGCCGCCGTCGGTCGATGTGGCGCCCCAATCTCCGGTCGCGGAATCATAGATTCCAAAGTATGCTTGGTCTCCATTGTCGAAGTGGGCATAGAAACTATACGTGATGCCGGCTGCAAGGGTAATATAGGAGTTGTCCTGAGTGCCGGCCACAAGGATCCCTCCCATCGAGGTCCCATGGTCGGCCGTGTCGGGGAAAAATGTTTCGTCGGCTGGCATGGATCGTGCCCCGCTCTATGACGGCCGCCGGATCGGGCCGTTGCATGATACCGCAGGCTACCATGAAGGACGCGGGATGGTCGATGCCCCGGAGGCAGGCGGCGAGCCGGATCACGCGGATGTTTGGCCGCGATTGTGCGGCTGAAATTCCGCAAGCAAAGGCGCGCAGCCGCCGGGAAAACGGCGGCCTCGGCGAAGCCGGCCGCCGGCCGGGCCTTGCCGGCGCCGTCGAGGCTCCGGCAGCGCGGGGCCGGGCGATCGCGACTCCATCGGGACATGAATGCGCCGGCGTCGAAGGGCTCATGCCGCTCGACCTCCCGCGCTTCCTGCGTTCCGAAGGTTGACGCGCCTCCGGCGGACTGGGAGCGGCGACCGCGCGCGGCAAGCGCATGACGATGCTCGCTGCGCTGGTGCAAGCCGCTCAAAATTCGTACCATGAGTCAGAGCCTGCTTTGGAGCAGGACGATGCATCGCCTTCCGTCCGGCGGCGTTCGATCCTTCGGACTCTGGAGATCGGGGTCGGCGCCGGCCGGCCTTCGCAGTCGCGGGCAGGGTGGGGCAGCTCGTATCGTCGATGGCGGATCGTCCCATGGCGTGCGCCGGTTGCGGTCTTGAGCTGGCATCGGGCTTCGCGTTCTGCCCGCGGTGCGGGCGTCCGCAACCGACGTCCTGTGCGAATTGCGGTTTTGCCTGCGAGCCGGCTTTCGCCTTCTGCCCGCGCTGCGGAACGGCGCGGGCGCCGCACGTAGCGGCCGGGACACCCGACCAGCCCGAGGCGGACCGGCGGCAGGTGACGGTGCTGTTCGCCGATGTCTCCAGCTTCACCGCCTTGGCCGAGCGGCTCGATCCGGAGGACGTCCGCGCCTTCCAGAATGCCCTGTTCGAAACCCTGGCGGGGGTGGTGGCGCGCTATCGGGGCTTCGTGGAGAAGTTCGTCGGCGATGCCGTGCTGGCGGTGTTCGGCGCCCCCATCGCCCATGAGGACGACCCGGAGCGGGCTCTCGCCGCCGCGCTGGACATGACCGGCGAGGTGGCTCGGCTCAACGAGCGCTGGGCCGGGCGCCTCGGCCAGCCGGTGAGCCTCCATATCGGCGTCCATACCGGGCTCGTCGTCGCCGGCCACCTCGGCGAGGCCGCCGGCGCCGCCTATGCGGTGACGGGCGACACCGTCAACACGACGGCGCGCCTGCTGGCAGCGGCCTCGGGAACCATCCTGGTCTCCGAGACCACGCATGCCCTGACCCGGCATCGTTTCGGCTTCGCGCCCGTGCGGGATCTCTCCCTGCGGGGCAAGGCGGCGCCGGTGGCGGCGTATCGGCTGACCGGGCTCCTGGCCGCGCCGGCCTCGGGGCGCGGACTGGCGGCGCATGGGCTGGAAAGCCGGATGGTCGGCCGCGACGACGAACTGGCGCGGCTCGTCGCGGCCTTCGATCGGACGCAGGCGGGAAGCGCCGAGATCGTCACACTCGTCGGGGAGGCCGGCTCCGGCAAGTCGCGGCTGATCGCCGAGTTTCTCGGCACGCTCGAAACACAGGGCCGTCTTGCCGGCGGCTCCGTCCGCCGTGCCGCCTGTTCGTCCCTCGGCGAGCCCGCCTATGGCGTCTTCGGCACCCTGTTCCGCGAGGCCTATCGGATGCGCCGCGACGATACGCTGGAAACGGCAAGCCGGAAGCTGGCGGCCGGGCTTGCCGCGCTCGGCGCCCGGGCCGACATGGCGGATGCGGTCGAGCCGGTCCTCGGCCCCATGCTCGGGGTGGAGGGGCGTGAGCCCGACGAGCGCGCGCCGGAGCAGGTGAAACGTCAGATCGCGCTGGCGGCGCGCCTGCTGTTCGAACGGCGCCTGGACCAGGGACATTGTCTCGTCGTCGTCGACGACCTTCACTGGGCCGATACGGCCTCGGTGGATCTCCTGTACGACGTGGTCGATCACCTCGCCGACAGGCGCCTGATGGTCGTGCTGTCGCAGCGCCCCGGCAGGTCGGCGCCGCGCCTCGTCCGCGCCGTGCAGTCGAGCCTTCGCCTCGCCCCGCTGTCGCCGGATGAGACGCGGGCCTTCGTCGGCGCCCTGTTCGGCGAGGCCGACGGCGGTGTCCTCGACGACATCCGGGCCTTCGTCGTCCGGCGGGCCGGCGGCAACCCGCTCTTCGTGGAGGAGATCGTGCGAAGCCTGGTGGCCCGGGGCGTGCTCAGGCGCGAGGGCGGCCGCTGGCGCCGTGCTGCCCCGCTCGACACCGAGGATGTGCCGCCGACCTTGCAGGGCCTCCTGCTGTCGCGTGTCGACAGGCTCTCCGCCGGCGAGCGGCGCGTCCTCCACGAGGCGGCCGTGCTCGGCATCGCGTTCGATGTGGCCCATCTTGCCGACATTGCCGCCGAGCCGGCCGTCGTCGAACCCACGCTCCGGCGCCTGGCGGAGGTGGACTTCCTCTGCCCGGCCGGCGACGAGGGCGGCAGCTATCGCTTCACCCATGCCCTCGTCCATGAAGCCGTCTACCGGAATCTGCTGCTCGCCCGCCGAACCGAACTGCATGGACGGGCCGGCCGCGCGCTCGAACGCAGCGTCGGCAGCCGGCCCGAGCGGCTCAGCGATCTCGAAGCGCTGGGCCATCACTGGAGCCTGAGCTCCGACAGGCCCAGGGGCGCGCGCTATCTCATGGCGGCCGGCGATCGGGCCGGTGCCGTCTATGCCAATGACGATGCGATCCGGCATTATGAGCGGGCCCTGCGCACGCTGGCCGATTGCCGGGACTGCGAAAGCGACATTCGGGCCACGCGCGAACGGCTGGCGGACCTGCTGGCGCTGACCGAGCGGCGAACCGAGGCCGCGGTTCACTACGAGGCGGTGCGGCAGGCGCTCGAAGCCGAGGCTGACCGGGCGGGGGCGGCGCGGCTGCGGCGCAAGATCGGCGGCCTCGCTTGGGAAGCGGGCGACCGCGAAGGCGCCAGGGCCTGCTTCATGCAAGGCCTCGCCCTGCTCGGCGAGGAGGGCTATTCGCCCGAGCGCGCGCAACTGTTCCAGGAGGTGGGCCGGCTCGCCTTTCGCGCCGGCGACAATGACGGCGCGATCGCCTGGGCGGAGCGGGCGCTTGCCGAGACGGAGCGCGACGGCAGCGCCGATCCGGACCCGGAACGCCTGCGGGAGCTCGCCGCGATACGCGCCCAGGCCTGCAACACGAAGGGCGTGGCGCTGGCGCGCACCGGCCGGCCGGCGGCTGCGGTCGAGCAGATCGAGCAAAGCATCGGGCTGGCCGAGGAGCATCATCTGCTGCAGGCCGCCTGCCGCGGCTACACCAATCTCGGCGTGCTCTACAGCTCGCTCGATCCCGAGCGCAGCATCGCGACCTGCCTGCACGGACTGGAAACCGCCAGGAAGGCGGGAGACCTGGGCTTCCAGTCCCGGATCTATGCCAGCCTCGCCGTCGCCTATTGCGCCTTGACCGATCGGTGCGAGGCGGAGGGTGTCAGGGCGGCGCAAATGGCGGTCGACCTCGACCGCCGGCTGGGCCTCATCGACCACCTGGCCGCGCCGCTCATCATCCTCGGCCAGATCTATCAATGCCGGGGCGAGCATGCGCTCGCATTCGCGTCCTATGAGGAGGCGCTGAGCCTGGCCGAGCGGATGGGCGAGCCGCAATTCCTGTTCCCCTGCTACGATGGCCTGGGCACGCTGCATCTCGACGCTGGGAACCAGGGCCAAGCCGCGCTATACTTGAGCAAGTCGGAAGAAGTCTGCCGGCGCGCCGGTGTCGAACCGGACGCGCTGATGGTCCTGCCGTTTCTCTGCTAGCTCCGTTCTGTCGTCGCTTCGTTTCTGCCGAAAGCCGGGCTCTCGATTTTCGACACGATGTTGTGGCACCGATGAAGGAGGAAGGCGCATGACGATGCTGCCGACGCAGGTTGCCCCGGGTGAACGCGCTCCCGACTTCTCGCTGCCCGCTCTCGATGGGTCGGGTACGGCGTCGCTCTCCGACTATCGCGGCAGGAGTTCCCTGTTCCTCGCCCTGTTCGTCGGGCTCTGGTGTCCCTTCTGCCGCCGGGCGATCGCGCAGATGGCGGCCTCGGGCCCTCATTTGCAGGCCCTGGGGGTCGAGACACTCGGTATCGTTGCCACCGAGCTGGAAAACGCCCGCCTCTATTTCAGGTTTCGCCCGAGCCGCCTGCGCATCGCAGCCGATCCGGAGCTGTCGACGCATCGGGCCTACGGCGTCCCCAAGCCTGCGCCGACGCCGGATCTGATGGCCGCGCTGGCCGAGACGCGCATCAATCCCACCGGCGAACTGCCCGAGCCACTCCCTGTCCGGCAAGCCGCCGAGGCGCTGGCCAGGCTTGACGGTTATGTCGAGAACCCGACCGATCATGCCGACATGGAGCGGCAATGGCCGCAGCTCAAGGGCCAGTTCCTCATCGACCGCGACGGCCTCGTGCGCTGGACCCATATCGAATGCGGCGAAGGGCTGGCGGGGATCGGGAAGTTCCCGTCCATCCAGGAGATCGTCGCGGCCGTCGAGGCCTCGATCGGGCATGAGGACGGCCGGCCGCATTGATCGGGATGGTCTACCTCGTTCCACGCCGGCCGACTCAGGTGGACGCGCCCAACGGGGCGGGTTTCCGAGTTGGAAACTCGATGCCTCGCGTCGCACCGAAATGCAGCGCCAGCGCCTCCTCGAGTGGATGGGGGCGGTGCGCTGGTGCGGAAGGTTGGCGGAGGGCGGGGCCACGCCGCCCTCTGGTGGATCGGCTCCTTTGCTCAGACGAACAAGAAATCGGCTGCGCTCAATTGTGAGGCGCTGGTCAGGCCCGTCAACGCAATCGTGATGTTGACGGATCCGTCACCGTCGGTGTCGACCAGGACGCGGTCGCCGCTGACCCGCGCCTCCGTGTTGCCTGACCCGGTGAAGACTTGGCTGCCGCGATAGTCGAAGGTCCCGTGCAGCAGGCCTTCGAACCGCAAGACGTCGTGCTCACCGGCGCCGCCGCTGAATCTTGTCCGGCCACTGAAATCGGTGATGGTGTCGAGGCCGCCATATTGGCTGACAAAGGCGAAGTGATCGGCGCCGGCCCCTCCGGTCAGCTTGTCGGCTCCGCCTCCGCCGTTCAGGATATCAGCCCCCTCGCCGCCGTTCAGGGTATCGGCGGCGGCAGCGCCGCTCAGGATGTCCGCGCCGCCACGGCCGTCGAGAACAGCCCCATAGCGGCCGCCGGCACCGCCGACAATGGTGACTGTGTCCGCTGCGGCACCGCCGCTTACCCGGTAACCGGCCAGGTTCTGATCTCGGAGGGTCAGTTGATTGCCACTGTCGGACAGGTTGAAATATTGTGTCGAGACAGCGCTTTCGGAAAGATCGATCCCACCACCGTCAGCAAGCGTTATGGCGCCGGTATCGATGCTGCCGGAGAAGCCGCTAAGTTGCGAGGTTGTCAGGATCAGACCGTTGAGAAAGGCGCGCAGGTTTTCCAGTCCAATCAAGGTGACGCCGGTAAGATCAACAGGCGTCAGGCGGGCACCCGTATATCCCCACAGAGTATCGATACCCGTTCCACCGTCATAGATCTCGCCGGCAACGACATCAACGTGAGGGCGGTAGTTCCCGAAGCCGCCGATCTGAAGGGTGTCGTTCCCTCCGTCGCCATAGACATGGTCCTTGCCTTCGCCGGCTTGCAAATAGTCGTGACCATCACCGCCATGCAAAGTATTGTCACCCGTGTTGTCGATGATGGAGTTGGAGTGTTCGTTGCCGGTTCCGTCGATTGCCGCGGTGCCGGCAAGCACCAGCCCCTCAAAGTGGGCGGCCAGTGTCCAGGTGACAGAGCTCCGGACGGAGTCCCAGCCGCCACTGGCGGTTTCGATGATGGTATCGCCGGCATTGTCGACGATATAGCGATCGTCGCCGCGCCCTCCCGTCATCGTGTCAGCGCCGGCCTTGCCGTCTAGGGTGTTGGAGCCGGCATTGCCGATGAGCACGTTGTCCAGAGCGTTTCCGGTGCCTGTGATCCAACCTGTGCCCGTCAGGATCAGGTTCTCGGTCTCCGAACCCAGGGTATAGTTCACGGAGCTTCGCACCGTGTCGGAGCCACCCCCCGAATGCTCAACCACGGTATCGCCGATATTGTCGACGATGAAGATGTCATTGCCGGCGCCGCCACGCATGGCATCCGCGCCCAATTCACCATCCAGAAAATCGTCGCCGCCACCGCCCGACAGGATGTTCGCTGCGGCGTTGCCAATGATGGTATTGTTCAGAGCATTGCCGGTACCGTTAATGGCATCCGATCCAGTCAATGTCAGATTTTCGATGTAAGCGGCTAGACTATAGCTGGCTGAACTCCTGACCGCGTCGGTGCCGCCATCCGCTTTTTCGATCGCAGTGTCGCCGGTGTTGTCGATGACATAGATGTCGTTGCCGGCCCCGCCCTTCATCACGTCCGCACCGGCGCCGCCATTCAGAATATTGGCGACGCCATTGCCGAGGAGGCGGTTGTCGAGAGCGTTGCCTGTACCGTTGATGGCCGCGACGCCGGTCAGTGTCAGGTTCTCGACATGATCCATCAAGGTAAGGGTGACGGAGCTTTGCACGCTGTCGGTGCCGCCTCCGCTCATTTCGATCGTGGTGTCTCCGGTATTGTCGACGATGTAGAGATCGTCCCCGGCGCCTCCGATCATCGTATCGGCGCCGATCCCGCCGTCGAGACTGTTGGAGCCGGCATTGCCGACCAGCCTGTTGTCGAGCGCGTTGCCGATGCCCCTGAGCGCGGCAATGCCGGTCAGTATCAGATTCTCGACTTCGGCCGCGAGGCGATGGCTGATCGAGCTTTGCACCGTATCGGTGCCGCCACCCTCAAGTTCCAGCGTCGTATCGCCGAAACTGTCGACGACGTAGATATCGTTGCCGTCCCCGCCGGCCATGGCGTCGACACCATTGCCGCCGTTCAAGGTATCGTTGCCGGTGCCTCCCCTCATCACATCGTTGCCGATCCCGCCGTTCAGGACGTCATTGCCAGTGCCGCCGTCCAGCGTGTCGCTGCCGCCTTCTCCGTACAGCGTGTCGTTGCCTTCCCCGCCATCCAGCCTGTCATCGCCGAGATCCGCGAAAATCGTGTCGTACCCGCCGGCCCCGCTGATCACGTCGTCGCCGGTGGTCACGCCGACGATTTCGTTGTGGTTGGGTGGCAGCGACTTCCCGTCGCCGGTGCGGTGAATGAAATCGTCTGCGGTGCTGCCGGCAATGGTCGCCATAGTCGGTCGTCCTTCGGGAGGGATGCTCAACGCATCGGTGTCGGTGATCGGAAGTTGCCGGCGGGAGCCCATATGGATCCCTGCCCGCTGCTCATGCGAACAGAAAATCCGCCGCCTGTAGTTGGGCTGCGCTTGTCAGGCCCGTCAGCACGACCGTGATATCGGACGCGCCGTCGCCGTCCGCATCGACCAGAACCTGATTACCGACGACGCGGGCCTGGGTGTGACCGGAGGCCGTGAAGACCTGGCCGCCGCGGTATTCGAAGGCGCCGTGCAGCACGCCTTCGAAAGACAGGACGTCGCCCTCCCCGGTGCCGCCACCGAATCTCGTTCGGCCGCTGAAGTCGGTTACAGTGTCGATGCCGCCGAACACTCCCGCGAAGACGAACCTGTCCGCCCCGGAGCCACCGGTCAGCGTATCGGCGCCGCTGCCGCCACGCAGCACGTCGGTGCCTGCCTCGCCGATCAGGGTATCATTGCCGCCGCCGCCGCTCAGTGTGTCGGCGTCGGCGCCGCCGTTGAGGATGTCGCCGGCGTTTCCGCCACTGAGCACATCAACGCCGCCATTGCCGTTGAGCGTGGCGCCGCGAGAGCCTCCGACGACCGTCACGATATCGGCGGCGCTGCCGCCATGCACGGTGAGAGCAGCCAAACCGCTGTCGCTGAGCGTCAGGCTGTTTCCGCCGTCGGAAAGACGGAACGTGCCGGTGGAGGTGCGGGCGTCTGAGATATCGACGCTGCCGCTTCCCGTCAGGGTGATCGTGCCGGTGGAGATCGTGCCGGTGAAACGGTCGAGTTGCGCTGCCGTCATCGTCACGCCGCGCTCGAAGCCGGTCAGATTTTCCAGATCCCGCAGTGTTATGTCGCGCAAGTCAACCGCCGAAGCCACAGCGGTTCCATCCAGTGTGTCGACGCCGACACCGCCGTCATAGGATTCCTCGTTGCCGAGGTCACCTGCGGACTGGATGACGAGTCTGTCGTTTCCAGCGCCGCCATTGATGATGTCGCTGCCAGTGCCGCCGCTCAGCACGTCATTGCCGTCGCCGCCGTCCAGCGTGTCCCGCCCGCCGTTTCCGTTCAATATGTCCGCACCGGCTCCGCCATAGAGGGCGTCGGCTCCCCCGCCGCCGTTGAGCGTGTCGCCGCCGCCATTGCCGTAGAAAGTGGCGCCATAATACGGCGAGGAGCCGCCGATGGAGATCGTGTCGGCTGCGAGGCCGCCGATGACGGTGTAGGTACCGTACCAGCTGTTGATCGCAATCGTGTTACCCAAGTTCGAGAGAACGTATCGATCGGTGAAGGTATGGCTGTGCGATAGATCGATGGTGCCGGCGCCCCTTATGGAGATGGTCCCGGTATCGACGGAGCCGGTGAACCCGCTGAGCTGGGAAGCCGTCAGCGCCACCCCGTCCTTGAAGCCCCTCAGATTTTCCACGCCCACCAGGGTAACGCGGTTGATATCGGCCGAAGCACCGAGGTCGCGTCCGTCCAGCGTGTCTTCAAGGCCATCGCCCCCATCATAGATCTCGCCGCTGACGATATCGCTGACGCGGCTGATCACCAGCGTGTCGGCCCCCGCTCCACCATTGACGATATCCGCGCCGGCACCGCCTGTCAGCACGTCGCCGTCGCTGCCGCCGTTCAGCCTGTCGGCGCCGGAGCCGCCATCCAGCTTGTCATCCCCCTTGCCGCCGTTCAGCGTGTCGTCACCGCCGTTGCCGTACAGAGTCACGCCATAGTAATGCGTACCGCCGATGATGGTAACGGTATCGGAATTCCTACCGCCATTGATCGTATAACCTCCGGTGCTGTCGTAAAGGGTGAGGCTGTTGCCGGCGCTGGAGAGGTTGAATATCCGGGTGCTCACCACGGCATCCGAGATGTCGACGGCACCAGCTCCGGTCAAGCTTATGGCTCCGGTGCTGATCCGGCCATTGAACCCGTCGAGCTGCGCCGCCGTCAGTCGCAATCCGGCCGCGAAACCGGTGATACTTTCGAGCCCGAGCAGGGTCACGTTGCTGAGATCGGTCGTCGAGCCCCCGAAATAGCCGCTCAGCATGTCGGTACCGGCACCGCCGTCGTAGATTTCGCCGGCGACGACATGGCTGGAGAGCTTGATGTCGATTTCGTCGTTGCCGGCCCCGCCATGAACTGCATCTCTGCCGGCTCCACCGATCAGCGAATCATTGCCGAGACCGCCGTTGAGCGTGTCATCGCCGCTGCCGCCGTCGAGAGTATCCATGGCACGGCCGCCGCTCAGCACGTCGTCGCCACCATTGCCGTGGAGTTCCGAACCGTAGGTTCCGGACACACCACCGATAATGGTGACGGTGTCGGCGGACTGACCGCCGTTCACGGTGTAGTCTTGCGAGTACTCGAAGAAATCCTGGTCTCTCAGGATGAGAGCGTTGCCGAGGTTGGAGAGATTGAATGTGCGAGTGCGGACATCCGCATCGGAAATATTGACGGCGCCGGCACCCGACAGCGTCACGACCCCTGTCTCTACCGTCGTCTTGAAGCCGTTGAGCTGGGCCGCCGTCAAGCTCACGCCTTGATCGAAGCCGATCAGGGCTTCCAGGCGGGTCAGGGCCACGTCACTGAGGTCGATTGCTGCGGCGACACGACGGCCGTCCAGTGTGTCGATGCCGTCGCCGCCGTCATAAGTCTCGCCGGCAACGAGATCGCGCGCATCCCTGATCCACAGCGTGTCATTGCCGGTCCCGCCGTGAACAACGTCCCTGCCAGCGCCGCCGGAGAGGAAGTCGTTGCCCTCGTCGCCATTCAAACGGTCGTCGCCGTCGTCTCCGAACAAGGCGTCGTCCCCGCCGGCGCCGCTGACGATGTCGTTGCCCGTGGTGACGCCGACGACCTCGATCTCTCCCTCAGCCGGGACCCGTCCGTCTCCCGCCCGGTGAATGAAGTCGTTCCCGGATGTGCCGGTGATGGTCGCCATGACAGTCTCCCAAGGCAAGGGCGCTCAATGTGCCTGCCGTTTCGACGTGGCCTCGTCCGCCGCGTGCTGGCACTCGTGCCGGTTCATACGAAGAGGAAGTCCGCGGCGCTGAGATGCGCCGGGTTGGTCAGACCCGTCATCGCGATCGTGATGTTCGCAGTTCCGTTGCCGTCCGTGTCGATCAGAACCCGGTCGCCGACGACGCGGGCCTCGGTATTTCCCGATGCCGTGAAGGCCTGGCTGCCGCGATATTCGAAAACGCCGGTCAACCCCTTGAGGGTCAGGACATCGCCGTCGCCGCTGACACCCGCGAAATTCGTCTGGCCGCTGAAATCCGTGATGACGTCGACGAGGCTGGACGTCTCGGTAAACACGAACTGATCGGCTCCGGCTCCGCCTGTCAGGCGGTCGGAGCCAGCACCCCCCGTCAGCGTGTCGGCACCGAAGCCGCCGGCCAGCACGTCGTTGCCGGCCTCGCCGACGAGGTCGTCGCTGCCGCCGCCGCCGCGGATCGTGTCATTGCCGGCGCCGCCGTTCAGAACGTCGTCCGCGCTGCCGCCACTCAGATTGTCCGCACCGCCATTGCCATTGAGCACCGCTCCGACGAAGCCACCGACGATGCTCACGACATCGGCTGCTTCGCCACCGTTCACCTTATACGGGCCGTAGCCGAATCCCTGGTCGTTGAGGATCAGGCTGTTGCCGGACTTGGACAGGTTGAATGTAGCGGTGTGAACTTCGGCATCCGAAATATCGACAGCACCGGCTCCGGTCAGGGTTATGGTGCCGGTTTCGATGACCCCGGTCAGCCCGTCGAGTTGGGCGGCGGTCAGTGCCAGCCCGCTCCTGAAGCCCGATATGTCTTCGATCCCGACGAGGTTCACGCCACTGAGGTCCGCCGAGGTGACATGATATCCGTTCAACATGTCTCGGCCGTCGCCGCCGTCGTAGGTTTCGCCGGCGATGATATCGGTGCCGCGTTCGATCCAGAGGGTGTCGTTTCCATCACCGCCGTGAACAGCGTCGATATCGGCGCCGCCGGCCAGCCAATCGTCGCTGTCGCCGCCGCTCAGGATGTCGTTGCCGCCGCGGCCGTCGAGTGTGGCGCCATAGAGAGATGAGTCATCGTTGGGAATGCCGCCGACGACGGTGATGGTGTCGGCTCCGCCACCACCGGTGACGTCGATCTCGTCAAAGCCCGCATCCCTCACCCTCAGGCTGTTGCCGGCTTCGGACAGGCGGATCCAGGCGGCTCGCAAATCGGCATCAGAGATGTCGACGGCGCCAGCGCCGACCAGCGTGATCAAGGACGTCGAGATCTTGCCCGTGAATCCATCGAGCTGGGCGGCCGTCAGCCTCACGCCGAGATCATAGAACCCGTCCAGATTCTCCAGTCCCGTCAGCGTCACGCGACTAAAATCGGTGACCTTGCCCGAGCCCCACCCAGTCAAAGTGTCGTTTCCGTCGCCGCCGTCATAGATTTCGCCGGCGGCGATGTCTTCGACCGAATTGATCGACAGCGTGTCGTTGCCTGCTCCACCGCTGACGACGTCCTTGCCCGTACCACCGAGCAGATGATCGTCTCCCCCGCCACCGGTCAGTGTGTCGGCACCGCCGCCGCCATGAAGCGTCACGCCGTGTAAGGCGGAGCCGATCACCGTGACAACGTCGGCAGCGAGGCCGCCGTTCACCGTAACAGGCCCGTCCACGCCGCCGCCGAGCGTCAAGTGATTGCCGGCATTGGAGAGATTGAAAATGCCCTGGCCGATATCGGCATCCGCGATATCGACGGCGCCGCCTCCGACCAAGGTCACTTCCGGGACATCGATCGATCCCGTGAAGGCATCGAGCTGGGCGGCCGTCAGTGTCACGCGTTCAAAGCCGACCAGGTTCTCCAGGCCCTTCAGCGCGACCCGGGTGAAATCGGCGACGACACCATCATACCCGCTGAGCGTGTCGTTTCCCGCGCCGCCGTCATAGGCCTCGCCGTTGACGATATCGCTCGTCCGCTGGACATAGAGACGATCGTCCCCACTCTCGCCGCGGATGTTGTCCAGGCCGCCAGCGCCGCCCAGCGAATCATTACCGCCGCCGCCGCTCAGCGTGTCGTCGCCTTCGCCGCCGTCGAGCCGGTCGTCACCGCCCATGCCGACCAGGGTGTCGGCGCCGTCATCGCCAACGAGACTGTCACTCCCCGCGTTGCCGGTCAACGTGTCGTCCCCGCCGCGGCCATAGAACTCACCACCGGAAGTGCCCCCGATCAGCGTGATGGTATCGGCGCCCTCGCCGCCATCAACCGTATACTCTGCAAGCCCCTTGTCTCTGAGCGTGAGGCTGTTGCCGGAATCGGACAACATGAATGAGCTGGTAAAGACGTCCGCATCGGAAAGATCGACGGCGCCGGCCCCAGACAATACGATTGATCCGGTCGAAATCGTCCCGGTGAAGGCATCGAGCTGGGCCGCAGTGAGGAACAGGCTGGGGAAGCTCGGCCAGGGCCAGGCCGACCGGAAGCCGATGAGGTTTTCCAGGCCAGTCAGCGTGACGTTGGTAAGATCGGTCCATCCCTGTGCGCCGGTGCCGTCGAGCGTGTCGTTGCCCGAGCCGCCATCGTAGATCTCGCCGGCAACGACTTCGCCTGAGTTGACGACGAGCGTGTCGTCGCCAGCGCCGCCGTTGACCTGATCGAGACCGATGCTGCCAGACAGTCGGTCATTTCCCTCGCCACCGTCCAGCGTATCATTGCCATCCGCACCGGAGAGGGTGTTGTCGCTCCCATTGCCGATGATGACATTGTCGAGGGCGTTGCCGATGCCGCTGTTGGTCAGAGCGCCAGTCAGAGTCAGGTTCTCGATATTGTCCGCCAGGGTGAGTGAGACAGAACTCAGCACGGTGTCGATGCCAAGGGCGGCCGCCTCGATCGTTCTATCACCGACATTGTCGACGATGAAGATATCGTCGCCGGCTCCACCGGTCATCGCGTCGGCGCCCGTTCCGCCATCCAGCCGATTGGCGCCTGAATTGCCGACGATGACGTTGTCCAGCTCATTGCCGGTACCATCGATGGCGGCGCTGCCGCGCAAGGTCAGGTTCTCGACATGAGCGGAGAGCGTATGGGTGATGGCGCTTTGCACCGTGTCCGTACCGCCCCCGGCCGCTTCGACGACGGCGTCTCCTACATTGTCGACGATATAGGTATCGTTGCCGGCGCCTCCCGTCATCGTGTCCGCCCCGCCGCGGCCGTCGAGGATGTTGGCGCCGGCATTGCCGATCAGGACATTGTCGAGCCTGTTGCCGGTGCCGTTAATGTTAGCCGAGCCGAGCAGCGTCAGGTTCTCGACATTGGCGGCGAGGGCATAGGAGATCGAGCTCTTCACCGTGTCGACGCCGCCGGCAAGGCCTTCGATCACGCGGTCTCCGACATTGTCGACGATGTAGGTGTCGTCGCCCGCGCCGCCGGCCAGC
The DNA here is from genome assembly GCF_057554225.1 of Labrys sp. Lb11. Classification (NCBI taxonomy): domain Bacteria; kingdom Pseudomonadati; phylum Pseudomonadota; class Alphaproteobacteria; order Hyphomicrobiales; family Xanthobacteraceae; genus Labrys; species Labrys sp. Lb11. The sequence goes on along the minus strand of NZ_BAAJOT010000003.1, from coordinate 474,162 downwards.
GTGTCGGCGCCGGCGCCACCGTCCAGGGTGTTGGCGGCGCTGTTGCCGGTGATCTTGTTATCCAGAGCGTTGCCAACTCCCTTGAGGGCGGCGGTGCCGGTCAGGACGAGGTTCTCGATCTCGGCCGCAAGGCGGTGATGGATCGAGCTCCTCACCGTGTCGATGCCGCCGCCGCGGGCTTCCAGCGCGGTGTCGCCGAAATTGTCGACGATGAAGATGTCGTCGCCGGCCCCGCCGGTCATCGTATCGGCGCCAGCGCCGCCGTCCAGGATGTCGTTGCCGGCTCCGCCGCTGAGCCGGTCATTGCCGCGGTCGCCGAAGATGATGTCGTCGCCCAGGCCGCCGGCGATGGTGTCGTCGCCGATGGTGACGCCGAGGATCTCGGTGGAGCCGGCGGGCGGCTTGCGCCCGTCACCGGTGCGATGGATGAAGTCGTTGCCGGGCGTGCCGTAGACGGTGGCCATGATGGTCCCCTGAAGGCGGATTTCAGCGTGTCCTTTGGCTGAACCTTTCCGCCACGGGGCAGGAAGCAAGCACGACCATGCAGACGTTCGGCCGCAATTGTGCGGAGGACCTCGCGCAACGTCAAGTTACGGATCCGTCGAGAACGATCCCCTTCCTGCACCTCCGGAGCAGCCGCCGGTCGGCGCCGGCGGGATTGCGGGGCGCGCTGGTCTTCCGGAGCCCGCAACTCCCCTGCCTCACAGCCGCTTGGTCATGAACACCCGGCGATAACCGTTCTCCTCCGCCCGGTGGGTCTCGACGAAGCCGAAATGGCGGTAGAGCGGCAGGTTCTCGGTCATCGCCTCGTTGGTGTAGAGGCGCAGCTCCGGCAGGCCGAGCCGGCGGGCCTGCGCCTCGGCATGGCCGATCAGGCGGCCGCCGATGCCCTGGCCCTGGAAGCGGGGCGCGACGGCGACGGTGTCGAGCAGGAGATGATCGGCCTCCGCCGCCAGGACCAGCACGCCGGCGAGGCGGTTGCGCCGCGTCAGCACGCTGGCCCGGCCGGCGGCGACATGGGCGGCATAGTCGTCCAGCATCGGGCCCGGCGGCCGGTCCATGCGCGGGAGGTAGAGGGAGAAGGCCTCGCAGACCAGCGCCTCGATCTGGGGCACGTCCTTGGGCTCGGCAAGGCGGATCATCGCGGCTCCCCCGGCAACGGCGCCATCCTAGCACCGCGCCCGGCCCGGGTTATCTTCGAATGGCCGCTTCCTGGCGCGACGAGGATGGTCCGTGCCGGACCGGCCGAAAAAAGATCGGCGCGCCTGTCGGACCGCTGTCCGCCCGATCGTCCTCCGATGGTTCGCAACCCGAGGAGATGACCATGTCCTATGTCGACGGTTTCGTTCTGGCCGTGCCACGGCAGAACATCGACGCCTACAAGGCGATGGCGCAGAAGGCCGGCGCGATCTGGAAGGAGTATGGCGCGCTCGCCTTCGTGGAATGCATCGGCGACGACGTTCCCTACGGCGAGATCACCTCCTTCCCGCGTGCCGTGCAGGCGCAGGAGGGCGAGGTCGTCGTGTTCTCGTGGATCGTCTACGCCTCGCGCCAGGATCGGGACGCCATCAACGCCAAGGTCATGGCGGACCCGCGGCTGAAAGGCGATATGGCGAACATGCCCTTCGACGGCAAGCGTATGATCTATGGCGGGTTCGAGACGATCCTGGAGCTGTAGAACCGCATCCCCGAGCCGGGGCTCCCCGGCTCGGGGATGCGAGCCCTCAGGCCGCCTCGCCGTCAGCCCGGCATGGAGTCGACCCGGCGCAGGGCCGGGAACAGGCGCGACCATAGGACGGCGACCAGCATCGTGCCGATGCCGCCGAAGACCACGGCCGGCACGGTTCCCATCAGGGCCGCGGTCATGCCGGATTCGAACTCGCCGAGCTGGTTGGAGGTGCCGACGAACATGGCGTTCACTGCGCTCACCCGCCCGCGCATGGCATCCGGCGTTTCCAGCTGCACCAGGGTCGAGCGGATGACGACGCTGACGACGTCGGCGGCGCCCATGGCGGCAAGGGCGGCGAGAGACAGCGGGAAGGAGGTCGACAGGCCGAAGAGCACCGTGGCGAGGCCGAAGGCGGCGACGGCGGCGAACATGGTGCGGCCGACCCGGCGGCGCGGGGGCCTGCGGGCCAGGACCAGGGAGGTCGCCAGCGCGCCGGCCGCCGGCGCCGCCCGCAGCAGGCCGAGGCCGACCGAGTTGGTCTGCAGGATGTCGTGGGCATAGATCGGCAGCAAGGCGGTGGCGCCGCCGAGCAGGACGGCCACCATGTCGAGGGAGATGGCGCCAAGGACGATCGGCTTGCCGCGGATGAAGACGAAGCCCGAGAGGAGGGTGGTCATGGTCGCGGGCTCGCGCTGCTCGGACGGGGCCGTCACGGTCCGTGGCGGGACGAGCAGGCTGGCGAGGGCATAGAAGAGCGCGACGGCGACATAGGCGGCCTCCGCCCCGGCAAGGAAGAGCGCGCCGCCGAGAGCCGGACCGAGGATGGTCGCCGTCTGGATCGCCGAGGCCGACAGGGCCAGGGCCCGCGGCAGCAGGGCCGTGCCGACCACGCCCGGCAGGTGCGCCGCCATGGTGGGATTCTCGAAGGTGCGGCAGGTGCCGATCAGGGCGGCGGCGCAGAAGATCACCGCCGGCGACAGCGCGCCGGTCAGCGAGGCGGCGGCAAGGCCGGCCGCCGCGGTCGCCGTCACCCGCTGGCAGATGGCGACGATGTGGCGGCGGTCGTACCGATCCGCGACGTGTCCGGCCGGGATGGTCAGCGCCAGCATCGGCAGGAACTGGCACAGGCCGACCAGGCCGAGGTCGAAGGCGCTGCCGGTCAGGGCGTAGAGCTGCCAGCCGATGACCACGCCGACGATCTGGAAGCTGGCGGCCGACAGCACGCGCGAGCACCAGAAGCGCGGGAAGCCGGTCTGGGTCAGCGTTGCGGGATGGGGCGGGGCGGCGATCGGCATGTGCGGGCGGGAGGGCATGAGGCGGCGCGGGCCGGAACGGGCACGTCCCGCATCGGCCGGAGCAGGCGTCGGGCGGGCAGGGCCGTCACACGTGGTCGCGCGGGAGGACTTCGTCCCAGCGGCGCTCGGCGAACAGGCGATCGTCCTCGAAGGCGCGTACCATGCCCGTGAGGCGGAACGCCTCGCGCGTCGCGGTCATCTCGGCCTCGACCTCGGTGCGGAACTGCCGGCCCTTGCAGGTGAGCGTGCAAGCCTGCGTCACGCGCTGGCGGGCGCTGTCCGGCTCGCCGTCGCGGATGGAGAACTCGCGCCGGATGTGATGGGAGACCTCGGTGCCGATCTCCTCGAACCGGGTCGGCGGTGCGCCGAAGGCGTCGCCCTCCACCACCATCGTCGCCTCGCCGCTGACGAGGTCGAGCCCGAAGCGGCGCTCGGCCCGCGGCGGGGCGAGTTCGGCCGCCGAGCCGGGCGGGCCCTCGAGCGGCGGCTCGAAGCGGATCGCCGCGTCCTCGCGCCGCGGCCGGCGGGCCGGCAGGATCAGGGCGCTGTCGCCGGTGCGGACGGTCAGCGTCGCCGCGTCCCGGGCCGGCCAGACGGCGGGCCAGGCCGCGGTCGCGATCGAGAGGCGGATGCGGTGGCCGGCCGGGAAGGCATGGCCGCAATCGTTGAGCCGGATGCGCACGATCTGGAACTCGCCCGGCACCAGCGGCGTCGGCTCGGCATGGCCGGTGCGGTGGCTCAGGTTCAGCACCTGCCAGGAGACGCGGGTGGCGGTGCCGTCCGGCGCGACGTCGGAGAGGCGCACGCAGATCTGCGCGGCCTCGCTGTCGCCGGCGAGCTCGAGCACCAGCTCCGGCGCGCCAAGGATCTCGATGCGGTCGGCGAGCTCCTTGGAGTCGAAGACGAGGGCGAGGCCGTCGTCGAGGCGCTGGTCGGCCGGCGCCTCGCCGGGCAGGCCGGAACCCATCCATTCGCCCCCCGTCATGCCGGCCCAGAGCGGCGAGCGGATGGCGAGGTCGGCGGTGAGCGCCGGTCGCCACCAGAGCTGGCCGGGCGAGAGGAACATCGGCCGCTTGACGATCAGGCGCGAGGGCCAGGAGGCTTCGCCCACCCAGCGGCCGGCACTGTCCGGTGCGGATGTCGCCGGCGGTGCGCGTTCGGCCACCCAGGCACGCAGCATCGGCTCGGCCATGATGCCGGTGTCGAGGCCCTTCAGCCAATGATCCCACCAGCGCCTGGCCTCCTGCAGGAAGCCGATGGCCGGGCCGGGGCGGCCCTCGTGCGGGTAGCAATGCGCCCAGGGTCCGATCAGGCCGAGCCGCGGCCCGTCGAGATGCTCGAGCAGCCGCGGCACCGCGTTGCTGTAGGCGTCGGCCCAGCCGCCGACGGCGAAGACCGGCACGGCGACGGCGGAGAAATCCTCGCAGACCGAGCCGTGCCGCCAATAGGCGTCGCGGCGCTGGTGCGCGGCCCAGAGCGCGGGGAAGAAGGGCAGGTGCTCCAGGCGGCGGCGCCAAGTCTCCCGCCAGTCGGGCACCAGAGCCGGCGTCGGCGGCAGGGCCTGCCAGGCGAGCATGGCGGCGCCCCACCACAGATTGTCGTTGAGCAGGGCGCCGCCCATGAAGTGAACGTCGTCGGCATAGCGGTCGTCGGTGGAGCACGCCGAGATGACCGCCTTCAGCGCCGGGGGCCGGCGCGCCGCGACCTGCAGCGCGTTGAAGCCGCCCCAGCTCTTGCCGATCATGCCGACCTTGCCGTCGCACCAGGGCTGTTCGGCCAGCCAGGCGATCACGGCGCAGGCGCAGTCCAGCTCATGGGCGTCATACTCGTCGGCGAGCAGGCCGCCGCTGTCGCCGGAACCCGGCAGGTCGACGCGGATCGCGGCATAGCCCTGGCTCGCGAACCAGCCATGCATTGCCTCGTCGCGCCGGCGCGTGCCGTCGCGCTTGCGATAGGGGATATATTCCAGGATGGCGGGAACCGGCGCCGCCTCCGCATCCTCCGGCAGCCAGAGGCGCGCCGCCAGATCGATGCCGCCCGGCACGGGAATGAACAGGTTCTCGACGACGCGGACGGGGCGGGACATGCGGGACCTCGGCGGTTGTGCCGGCCCCTCATAGCACGGCGGCGCCGTGCTCAAACCACCGCGAGGTGATTGTCGAAACCGACGCGGGCCTCCAGCAAAGGTTCGGAGCCGCCGGGTTCGATCCGCACCATGCCGCCATGGCCGCCGGTCATGACGAAGCCGTCCTCGAAACCGGCGACGGCGCAGCAGTCGGCGAGCGGGACGGCGGCGAGGCAGCGTCCGGATGCCGCATCCCAGACGCCGCATAGGCTGCCGAGCGGCGAGGTGGCGGCGACCAGGCGTCCGGTCTCGTCGGCTGCGACGCCGCCGACATAGCCGGCCATGTCGGCCCAGCCGCCCGGCGGAGCCTCGAACCAGCGGATGCGCCCCCCTGCATCGGCGCTGCCGACCAGCGGGCGGACGTGCCCGTCGCGCAGCGTCTCCTGGCAGCCGAAGGCGACGGCGCCGTCCGCCAGCACGGCGAGGTGGCGGATGGAGAGCGAAGCCACGTCCTCGTCGAGCCGCGCGAGCCCGGTGATCCGTCCGGAGCCGATGTCGATGCGGGCGATCGAGGATACGATCGTCTCCTCGTTGAGCTTGGCCCGGCCGGTGTCCGGAGACATGTCGATGCCGCCATTGGCGACGATGACGGTCCGCCCGCCGGCATCGATGACGAGGTCGTGCGGGCCGACGCCCCCGCTCGGCCACTCCGCCACCGGCTTGAAGCCGCGCCGGACGTCGCGCACGCCGATGACGCCGCGCCCGGCCTCGTAGTCGTTCTCGGTGGTGAGGAACAGCGCGCCCTCGTCGGCGAACAGGCCGTGGCCGAAGAAATGCCGGTCCGGCGTGCTCTCGAAGGCGACGGACTGCTCAAAGCGCGCGAGGTCGACGGCGACGCCGAAGCGGCCGGGCCGGCGGGCGACGGCGACGCAGCTGCGGGCGTCGGGATGCAATGCCACCGCATGCACGCGCGCCGGCAGGTCGATCCGGGCGTCAGGCGCGGCATGGGTGCTCCAGCGGCCGAGCCCGGGCCTGAGGCCGTCCTCCAGGAAGGGCGCGACCACCTGCGGCGCCGCGATGGAGCCGGCGAGGGCGGGGCGGACCACCATGGCGGCGGCCGCCGCCGCGGCGGTACGGAGGATGTCTCGGCGGGTCGGCATGGTCCTCAATCTCCGTCGAGGCCGTTGAAACCGAGCTTCAGCCCGAGGGCGATCGGCACCTCGTCGCGCAGGACGGCGCGCACGCCCTTGATGCGTTCCAGCAGCGCCTCGGCGTCGGCGCGCCGCGCCGGGTCGTTCACGCCGTCGGGAAAGTCCCGCTGCAGCGCCTGGGCCTGTTTCTCCAGACGGGCGATCAGGGCCTCCCAGGACTTGCGCTGCAGCGGCGTGATCGGCCCCTCGAGCGCGGCGACGAAATCCTTCAGGCCCTGGAGGTTGGCGAGGATCATCGGCACGGTGAGGCCGGAGCGCCGGGCTTCGGCCGCAGAAGGCTTGGCTTCCTCGGCGCTGTCGCCCAGGATCGGCTCCAGCTTCTGGTCCTGGATCACGGCGAGGCCGGTCATGAAGCCGGTGACCAGGGTCGAGGCCGCTTGCTGCATCGAGGGCGCGAGGGCCGGATCGAGGTCGCCCTTGGCCAGGCGCGCCGCATAGCCGGTGCCCGGCGTGTTCCAGGCGGTGGAGACGGCCCGGGTGATATCGGCGACATTGGCGGCGATCGCCACCCCGGCGGAGCAACTGCGCCTGGCGGCGTCGGTCGTGCCGGCGACCGGCGGCGCCGCGCCCGTGTCGCCGAAGGCCAGACGTTCGAGGGCGGGAATGCCCTGCGCCGCGGCGCTCGCCCGCTCCACCCGCTCGGCGGTGATCGGCGCCGAGCCGTCCAGCAGGTCGGCCAGGCCCTTGGCGGTGGCGTTCTTGCGTTCCGGCCAGAAATAAAGCCGTTCGGCCGTGGTGCCGTCGCCGATCGGGCCGAAGCGGAAGGCCTGGACCTGACCGAAGGCGAGGGCGAGCTTGCGGTACGCCGCCTGCAGCGCCGGCAGCCCGGCCTCGTCCGGCGCGGCGCAATAGGCGCGCCAGGCCGTCACGTCGGCCGCGGCGGCGTCGGCGAGCGCGGCATATTTCGGCGCGAGGAAGCGGGAGGCGATGTTGCTCGCCACCGCCTGGTCCTGCGCGGGGTCGGCGAGGGCGGGAGAGGCCACGACGAGGGTGAGGACGGCGAGCGCGGCCACTGCCGCGTGGTGCGAAATCAGGCACTGTTTGGGATCATGCGCACCAACCTGACCGTCATGGCCGGGCTTGACCCGGCCATCCACGCGACCATTGTCAGCGCAGAAGAGGGAACGGGCCAAGGAGGGCGGCAAGCCTGCTGCCGTTGGCGTGCGCGTGGATGGCCGGGTCAAGCCCGGCCATGACGGCTGGGAGGACGTCGCCTCTCTCGGGCGCGACATGGTCTGCCATGTTGTCGCGCCTATGGAAGCAAGCCCGGCCATGACGGTCGAAAGGGCGCGTTCGACGGACGACCGTAGCGAAGCGCTGATGTTCGGGCGGCGTCTCAACCTGTGGAGATCCAAGCGCATCGGTCAAAGGCCTTTCAGGTAGGATTCCAGCAGCGCCCGCTCGCCCGGCGGGGCCTGATCGTAGGCCCGTCGGGCGGCGGCGGCCTCGCCGCCATGTGCGGCGACGGCGCCGGCGAGCGAGACAGCGCGACCGTCATGCAACAGGGCGGCGCCGGCCGCAAGCCGGGCGCCGAGCCCGATCAGCGGCGCGGTGCGCCATTGCGACGAGGCGACGCCGGGCTCGGCCACGCCGTCGTCGAGGTCCGGACCCATCTCGTGCAGCAGGAGATCGGAGAAGACGGTGGCGGAGCGGCCCTGGCGATCGGCCAATACCGGCACGTGGCAGGCGGCGCAGCCCAGGCTCCGGAACGCGGCGGCTCCCGGCGCCTCGACCCGTGGTGGCGGAGGTTCCAGGCTCATGACGTAGGCCGATATGGCGGCCAGGATCGGAGCGGCGATTTCCGGCTCGCCGTGGTCCGAGCCGGTGGGGGCGGCGCGGCATTGCGCCTGGGCCGTCGTGCAGTCGCCGAACGGATCGGGATGCCTGGCGGTCGACAGTCCCATGTCGAGAGAGAAGGCGGCGGAAACCTGGCCTTCGACGTCGGCGTCGGCCGCCTTCCAGCCGAAGCGGCCGATGCGTCCGTCCGGCAGGCGCCTGGCGCGGCCTCCGCCCACCGCCTCGTTGGCAAGGATGGCGTCGTCGCCCAGCCGCGCAATGGCGCCGAGCCCGGCCAGGGCCGGCGGGCGGCGCAGGCCGATGCGCGTCGCCGGATCGAACGGTCCGTAGGCCAGGCCGGTGATCGTCACGGCCGGCCGGCCGGCGGTATCGGCGATGTCGGCCGTCCCTTCGCCCTGCAGTCCCGTGACGGCGAAGGGCTGAAGCTGGCGGCCGTAGACGGGATCGCCACCCTCGCCCTTGCCGAAGCGGACGACGCGGGTCGTCCCGGCGCCGCCGCCGGGGTGGCAGGCGGCGCAGGACGTGGCGGTGTAGAGCGGCCCGAGGCCGTCATTGGCCTTGGTCGAGGACGGCGCCGAAACCCATTGCCGCTTGAACAGTTTCTGGCCGATGGCGATCTCGAGCGGATCGGCGAGGGCCGGGGCGGCGAGGAGGAGCAAGACGATGGCAAGGCAAGGCGCGAGACCCCTCTCCCGGTCGGGAGAGGGGGCTTGGGCGTCGGTCGCGTCGCGCGGCATCGTCCCGTTCCGCATCACGCCACGCGGATGATGCCCATCATGCCGGTCTCCAGGTGCTCCAGGATATGGCAGTGGAACATCCAGTCGCCCGGGTTGTCGGCGACGAAGGCGAGGCGGATGCGCTCCTTGGTGGTGAGCAGCACCGTGTCGGCGCGGTGCACCGGCCGGGCGAGGCGCGAGCACTCCAGGACCTTGGCGCCGAAGCCGTGGGTGTGCACGGGGTGGACGTGCGGCGTCGTGTTCAGGAGCTCGAAGATATAGGTGCGCCCGCGCTGCAGCGTCGCCAGCGGCTGCGGCAGGCCGGCGGCGCCGTGGCCGGGCCAGGACTGCCGGTTGATCGCCCAGAAGGTGCGGCTCGACAGGCACAGATTGTCGGTCGGATCGAACACCCGGCCGTCCGGCAGCACGATCGGATCGGGCACCGTGCCGGCGACGCTCGAAGCGGAGAAGGTGAAGGGGATGGTCTGGGCGTTGGCGAGATCCGGCTCGGGCAGGCCGTGCGGCGGCAGCGCCGGCGGGGCGAACTCGCCGGTGGTGCGGGCCTCGCCGGTGGCGGTGAAGGTGGCGAGCGTCACCTGGTCGGCGCTGAAATAGTCGATCAGCCGCGCCGTGGCGCCGGGCTCGCGCAGGCGGATGGCGACGTCGAGGCGCATGCCCATGCCCATGCGCCAGCTCTCCAGGGGCATCGGGCCGACGGAAAAGCCGTCGACGGCGATGATGGCGGCCTCGGCGCCCTCGATGCCGACCTCCATGATCCGGGTCGGGTCGACGGCCAGGATGCGGATGCGGGCATAGTCGCCGGCCGGCACCGGGAAGTCCGGCTGGCGCCGGCCGTTGACGCTGCGCAGCGCGCCGAAGGTGCCGGCCTTGGCCGCGCCCTGTTCGGTGGTGAAGGGCAGGAAGTCCTGTTTCTCCGCGTCGATGCGCCAGTCGCGCACCGCAAGCACATGGTCGACGGCGTAGGTGGCGTTCTCGTCGTCGACGATCAGCAGGCCTTCCAGCCCGCGGCCGACCTGGCCGACCTCGTTGCAATGGGGATGGAAGAAGAAGGTGCCGGCGTCCGGCGGGATGAAATCATAGACGAAGTGTTCGCCCGGCCGGGTCGGTGGCTGGGTCAGCCAGGGGATGCCGTCCATGCCGTTGGCGATGCGCAGGCCGTGCCAGTGGATGGAGGTGTGCTCGGGCAGCCGGTTGGTGAGCGTGGCGCGGACCCGATCGCCCTTGGTGACGCGGATGATCGGAAACGGTGCCTCGCCGTAGAGCCAGAAGGGCAGGGGCTTTGCCGGAAAGGCGGGCAGGGTGTAGGGGCGCTCGTTGGCGATGAGCGAGACCTCGTGCGTCACCGGCGCTCGGCCGCTCCCGGCGTGGGCCGGACGGCGGCCGGCGAAGCCGGTCACGGCGGCGAGACCGGCACCGCCGGCGAGGGCGAGCGCCGAGCGGCGGGTCAGGGGGGAGATCATGGTTGCGCGTCCATCCGCGTGACGATCGGGCCGGCTTCCCGGTCGCCCCTTCGGGGGCGCCGGTGGCCGGCGAAGACTGGCTGCTTCGCCCCCCACAGGCTACCGCCTCCCCACCCGTCATGCGAGCAGGGCAGGCATGCGGCACGCCGTCGCCGGGCCGGTGCCCCGACGGCGTGCCGCGACGTCTCAGTTCACGTCCTTCAGGCTGTCCGAACCCTGCACCTTCACCTCGATGCCGAGCTTGGCGATGACGCCTTCGAGCGCCCGGGTCTGGGCGACCAGTCCGTCGACCAGAGCCTGGATCATCTGGTTGCCCTTCGGATTGTCGGCGGCGATCAACTGGTCCCAGCGCTGGCCCCGGGGCTTGTCCCCTTCCTCCTGCACCGTGACGAAGCGCCTGAGCGTCTCCGCCAGGGCCGCGTCGACGGCCGCCGAGCTCTTGGCGTCGGCTTCGGCGGCGAGCTTCTCCAGGCTGGGACCGCTCAACACCTTGCCGTCGCGGCCGGTATAGCTCGCAGTCCAGACGGCGATGATGCCGCGCTGCGAGTTCAGGTAGGAATGGTGGGTGTCGTCGGAGAAGCAGTCATGCTCCTCCTCGGGGTCGTGCAGCACCAGGCCGAGCTTGATGCGCTCGCCCGCCAGTTCGCCGAAGGAAAGCGAGCCCAGGCCGGTGAGGATGACGCCGAGGCCGGCCTTGTCGTCCTTGGCCTCCAGATCGGCGCGGGCCTTGCCACCCGGCTTCCACCAGTCGGCCATGTCGGCGAGGTCCGAAACCAGAAGATCGGTCGCGACCTTGAGATAGGCGGCGCGGCGGTCGCAATTGCCGTGGGTGCACTGGGTGAGCGAATAGTCGGTCCAGGGACGCTCGCCGGCGCCGGTGCCGGTGCCGTGCAGGTCCTGGCCCCAGAGCAGGAACTCGATGGCGTGCCAGCCGACGGCGACGTTGGCGTCGCTCGACATGGCGCCGTTGAGCTTGTCCTTGAGCAACTCGGGCGTGATCGTCGAGGCGTCGACCGTCTCCTTGCCGATCTTCAGCGTCTTGTTGGCGATGACGTTGAGCGTGTAGAGCGGGTTCTCGTCGGACTTGTCGCCGTAGGAGCCGGCGTCGACATAGTCGATCAGGCCCTCGTCGAGCGGCCAGGAATTGATGTCGCCTTCCCATTCGTCGACGATGGGGTTGCCGAAGCGGAAGGGCTCGCTGTGCATGTACCAGGGCCGGGCGTCGACCCAGGCCTTGCGGGCGGCGGCGAGCGTTTCCTCCGAGGGCTTCTCGATCAGCGCATCGACCGCCTTCTGCAGGTCGAGGCTGGCGGCATGGGCATCGCCGTACATGGCCTGGGCGATGTCGGCGTAAGTCTTCAGCACGTCCCGGGCCTTGGTCTCGGCCGAGGCCGGCGCGGCAGTCATCACGCCGGAGCCCAGCGCCATGACGCCGAGCGCCAGCGCGGCTCTCCTGGTCCAACCCATCTGCATCATCTTCTCTCCGTCGGTGCCGGACCGGCTGCGCAAGCCATGGAGGCAGGTCCGGTAAAGGCGTGATTCTTCTGTCGTCATTTCCGACCGGAGATGACGGCTGGTACGGCGCGTCAAGGGATAGTCGTCGAAGGCGAAGCACCGGTTCGCGGACGAGGCCTAAGCGAATTCTCCTGGAGCGACAAGATAAATCTACAGTTTTAAATCAGTCAAATCTGTACATGAAAATGACTCTAATCTGGAATTGGTCCAATAAACTATCGAACGTCAAGTATTGCCTTCCGATCGAGGCTGCGCGGCGTCCGGCCCCGCGCTCCGGCCGAGCATCATCTCGAAGGCATTGGCGCTGACCGGCGTGATGAACAGGCCGATGCGGGCCAGGGCCCGGGTCAGCGACAGGGTTGCCGCCAGGGCTTCGTCGGCCTCGCCGCCCTGCAGAAGCTCGGCTGCGGCGGCGCTCAGTTGCGCCGGCACGTTGCGCTGGGCGGCGTCGGCCATGGCCAGGATCAGGCATTCGTCGCGGCACAGCGCCCGGCAGGCGGCCGGCCGCCAGGCGAGGTCACGGGTCGCCGCCTCGCGCAGCGTGCGGACGAAATGATGGAACTCGCCGTAGAGCGGCTTGGCGTTGTCCGCCGGCATTTCCCGGCGCAGCGCCTCCCACGCGATGTCCCAGCAGGCGACGTCGCCGGTGGCGTAGCCCGCCATCCAGCAGCGATAGACGGTGAAGAACAGGTTCTCGGCCGCAGCGTCGACGTGATAGCCGATCGGGCGGGACGCCTGCGCGTCGTGGACGGTCTTGTCGTGGAAGCTCATCGGGTCGATCCTTCAATCCGCGAGGGTCAAGGCCTCGGCATCTGGGACGGCGCGACCACAGCACGATTCAGACGGCGCTGCAATAATTATCGAGATATTTCAATAGTTTATAATGGTTCTCATCTGTGTGCCGCGTCCTGGCACGGGGAATGCGGGGTGAGCGGGCATGCCCTGTCTGCTGACGCAGGGAAGCTGCCATGCCATGATCGCCGCCTGCGTCCCGGAGCCTGGGCAATGTCGCGTCTGTTGCTGGCCTTGATCGTGTTGTGTTGTCTTTCCGCCGCGGCCAGGGCCGAGCGGCGTGTGGCCCTGATCGTCGGCAATGCCGCGTACACGGATGTCGGTGCGTTGCGGAATGCCCGCACCGATGCCGAGGACGTCGCGAAGGCGCTCGCCGGGCTCGGCTTCGACGTGATCGACGGCTTCGATCTCGACGGAGCCGCCTTCACCCGGGCAGTCGGGAGCTTCGCGCGCAAGATCGAGGGCGCCGACGTGGCGCTGTTCTATTATTCCGGTCACGGTGTGCAAGTGAACGACCAAAACTATCTCATCCCGGTGGACGCGCGCGTAGAAGACGAGTTCGGGCTCAAGCGCGAGGGCGTGGCGCTTGCCGATGTCCTCAGCGAAATGGAAGGGCGGGCCAAGCTCAACCTGGTCTTCCTCGATGCCTGCCGCAACAATCCGCTGGCCGACCGGCTCCGGCGCCAGGCCAGGGCGGCAAACCGGTCGAGCAGCATCGGGCGCGGCCTGGCGCGCGTCGATATCGGCAGCCAGGATCTGCTGATGGTCTACGCCGCCGGGCCGGGCAAGGTCGCGGACGACGGTAGCGGACGCAACAGTCCGTTCACCGCAGCCTTCCTGCGGCACGTGACCGAACCGGGAGTCGAGATCGAGAGCATGATGAAGCGCGTCACCGCCAGCGTCCGAGCCGCAACCGGCGGCGAGCAGGAGCCTGAGCGCCTGTCGCGCCTGTCGTCCGAATTCTATTTCGTCAAGGCCGAGCCGCAGCTACCGGCACCGGCGGTGCCGGCGGACGATCCGGCCAGGGCCTTCGAGGCGGCGAAGGCAATCGGCACCGCGGCGGCGCTCGACGCCTTCCTGAAGTCCTTCCCGACGGGCGTCTACGCCGACTTGGCGCGGGCGCTGAAGACGGAGCTGGAAAGGAAGGCGACTCCGGCCCGGGTCGGCGCCGTCGAACCCGACGCGCCGGCGCCGGCCATCAAGCCCGCTCCCGTCGCTCCCGCGACGGCGCCAGTGGTCAGGCGTCCGCCGGCGAAGCGGCCGCCGCGCGTTGTGCAGCAGCGCCAGGCCAGGCCGCCGGCACCGCGCCCTCGCGCGCAGGCTCCCGGGACCGGTGCGAACTGCTTCCGGTTCAACGGAGTGCTTCAGTGCAACTGAGCGGCAGCGCCAGCCTCGGCTGACCCGGGGCGGGCCTATCTCACGGTTATGTCGTAGTCGAAGCGGACGGGAGCCGAGGTCGGCGTGCGCATGTCGACCGACATGGCATCGGCGCCCCGGTAGCCGGGAGCAGATTTGTAGTAGAGTTCCAGCACCTTGGTCGGTTTGCCCAGGCAGGCCCCGGATTTGCCGATCTGGGCCTGGCCGATGCGCCCGCTGGCAATCCGCGGAGTGACCGTGCCATGCGCCGGCTTGGTGACAATGTCGATGCTGATGTCGAGGAAGGAGCAGTCATCGTTCCAGCCGGTGTAATGGTCGATCTTGGTCGATCGACCGGTCGACACGGTCTTGGAGAAGGTCTTGGCGTCGACGATGGTGGCGGTGCCGAAGCCGGCCACGGCGGACAGAGCGGCGAACAATGCGAACCCGCGAACCCTGATCATGATGCACTCGTTTGGATGTCTAGCCTTGCAGACTATCCGAGGCTTCCCCACGGGAATCAAGCCGCCGGCCGCTGTTTCAGCCACGCAAGCGCTCCCCTGGCCGCGGCAATGCCGGTGGCGAAGCAGGCCTGCAGCAGGTAGCCGCCGGTCGGCGCCTCCCAGTCCAGCATCTCGCCGGCAATGAAGAGGCCGGGCCGGGCGCGCAGCATCAGGGCGTCGTCGAGCGCGGAGAAGGGCACGCCGCCGGCGGTGGAGATGGCGCGTTCCAGGCCGCGCACGCCGGTGACGGCGAGGGGAGCGGCCTTGATCAGGCGCGCCAGCGCGTCCGGCGCATCCGGCGGGTGGTTGCCGCTGGCCTCGCGGACCAGCGCCACCGCGACCGGTGGCAGGGCCAGCGCCTTGCGCAGGAAGGTGGCGAAGGACTGGCCGCCGCGCGGCCGCGTCAGCCGCCGCGCCACCTCCGCCTCGGCGAGGTCGGGCTTGAGGTCGACGGCGAGCGTCGCCGCGCCGGCGCCGGCGACGGCCTCGCGCAGGGCCGCCGCCAGGGCGTAGACCGCGCCGCCTTCGAGCCCGTGGGCGGTGAGCACCGCCTCGCCGCGTACGGTGCGGCCGTCGAAGGCGAGGGCGATGCGCTTCAGCGGTTCGCCGGTGAACTTCTCGCGGATCGCCGCCGACCAGCCGATCTCGACACCGCAATTGGCCGGGCGCAGCGGTGCCACCGCCACGCCGAGCGCTTCGAGGATGCCGACCCAGCCGCCGTCCGAGCCCATCCTCGGCCAGGATGCGCCGCCGAGCGCGAGGATCGTCGCCTGCGGCCTGAGCGCCAGCGGTCCGTTCGGCGTTTCGAACGCGAGCGCGCCGGCCTCGTCCCAGCCCGTCCAGCGATGGCGCGGATGCAGGGCGGCGCCGAGCCCGCCGAGGCGGCCCAGCCAGGCGCGCAGCAGCGGCGAGGCCTTGAAGCTCCCGGGAAAGACGCGGCCGCTGGAGCCGACGAAGGTCTCTTCGCCCAGGCCCTCGGCCCAGCGGCGCAGTGCCTCCGGCGGAAAGTCCCGGAGAAGGGGCGCCAGGGTCTCGGCTGCCGCACCGTAACGGGCGAGGAAACGGTCCATGTCCTCGCTATGCGTCAGGTTGAGCCCGCCGCGTCCGGCAAGCAGGAACTTGCGGCCGACCGAGGGCATGCGATCGTAGACGGCGACCGACCTGCCGGCGGCGCCGAGCGTCTCGGCTGCGATCAGCCCGGCCGGGCCGCCGCCGATGACGGCGATATCGGGAGATGCGTCGCTCATGCCGCCGGCCTCCCGGCGCTCACGACCGCCACCAGCTCCGCCAGGGTCTGGCGCAGGCTTGACGCCAGGGCCGGATCTGCCGCGATGCCGCGGCCGTCGAGCCCGCGCCCGCTGACGAAGAGCGTGATCGAGGCCGCCGCGACGAGATGGGTGTTCATCACCGTCAGCGTCTCGGTGAGCTGGGCGTGTGCGAAGAGGGAGCGCGGCGAGGGATTGATCAGGGCGACGGGCTTGTCCACCAGTTCGCCGCTGCCGACCACCCAGTCGAGCGCGTTCTTCAGGGCTCCCGGCACGCCATGGGCGTATTCGGGGCTCGATATCAGCACGCCGTCGGCGGCGCGCAACTCATCGCGGAAGGCGAGGACGGCGGGAAGGTCGACGGCGTCGTCGCGGTCGGGATTGAAGGCCGGCAGCTCCGCCAGGCCGCCGAAGCTGCGGATCTCGATCCCGGCCGGCGCCAGCAGCGCCATGGCTTCGAGGACGCCGGTGTTGGAGGATGCGCGGCGCAGGCTGCCGGAGATCGCGAGAAGGCGCATCGGCGGTTTCATCGACAGTCGAGAAAGAGGAAAGTGCGTGGTCGTCGGGCAGGACGCCAGGTCCTATGCCATGCCGGGGGGGCGTTTTGCCATCCCCTTCGCTCGACTATATCCAAAACCCGGCATGTCGGGCCAGGACGAGGTGCGAAAAAGCCTTCTCCGCGCAAGTCGGATGTTTCCGACTTGCTCTCTTGCATGCCAATCTCGAGAACACCCGAGATGGGTGGGGAGGAGTACGAGGTGGGGGCCACAGGATGGAGTTCGTCCTGCACGGCCCCCATCCCTTACCCTTCCCCACAAGGGGGGAAGGGATTGGCAGGCGTCGCGACCGATTCTCTTATTGTCCGACGGACCCTTAGCATCGGAGCCCATGGCCTTTTCCTTCCGCCAGATCCAGTATTTCGTCGCCGTCGCCGAGAACGGGGCGGTGTCGCGCGCCGCGCATGGGCTCTCCATCTCGCAGTCGACCGTCACTGAGGCGATCCGCGAGCTGGAGAGCGACCTCGGCTTTGCCCTCTTCGAGCGGCGCGCCAGCGGCGTGGACCTGACGCTGAAGGGCCACCAGTTCCTGCGTCACGCCCGCAAGATCCTGTCCGACATCGCCGATGCCCGCCGCGCCCTCAAGGACGAGGCAGCTCCCGTCGACGGGCGGCTGGCGCTGGGGGTGACGCCGCTGGTGGCCAGCTACGTGCTCTCCGACTTGCTCGCCCGCTTCCGCCGCGCCTTTCCGGGCGTGACGGTGGAGATCGTCGAGGATGGCCGCGACTATCTCGAGCATCTGCTGGTCGGCGGCGAGCTCGACGTCGCCGTGGTGCTGGCGGGGACGGAGAAGAACGAGCCGGCCTTCCATGTCGAGACGGTGGACGTGTCGCGCTACCGGCTGTGGCTGCCGATCGGCCACCGCCTGGCCGAGGAGGAGCGCATCGGCGTGGCGGATCTTGCACGCGAGCCCTTCGTGCTGCTGATCCTCGACGAGATCGCCGAGGCGGCCGAGGAGGCCTGGCGGCGTGCCCGCGTGCGTCCGCCGGTGGCGATCCGCACCCGCTCGGTGGAGGCGGCGCGCAGCCTGGTGGCCACGGGCGCCGGCGTCGCGATCCTGCCGGATCTGGCCTATCGCCCCTGGTCGCTGGAAGGCGACAAGATCGAAGCGCGCGACCTCAAGGAGGAACTGCCGCCGGTCGAAGTCGCCATCGTCTGGCGGAGGGGCTCGCCGCTCAGCCGGGTGGCCGGGCAGTTCGTCGCGGTGGCACAGACTTGGCGCGGCGGTCGGGGGCGATAGGTCGGCTCTCCCATCGGAAATCCCGATAGCTTCGATCTCTCGAATGGTGTGGCGCGGGGCGGGTGCCCCGAGTCATGGTGGGGTCATCGAAGCTGTCCAAGCAAGAGGTGGCCGTAGCGACAAGGCCGCCAGCCATCGTCTTCGAGGGGAGAGAGCACCATGCGATCACACGGACCTGTTGCGTTCCGCCTGGCGAACGTCGCCATGGCGGCGCTGATGAGCACCGCCATGGCCGTCGGCCCGGCCTTGGCCCAGGTCAAGGAACTCGGCAAGGGCGAGGGCCAGGTCGATATCGTCGCTTGGCCCGGCTATGTCGAGCGCGGCGAGACCGACAAGGCCTATGACTGGGTCACCGACTTCGAGAAGCAGACCGGTTGCAAGGTCACGGTGAAGACCGCCGGCACCTCGGACGAGATGGTGGCGCTGATGAACGAGGGCGGCTTCGACCTCGTCACCGCCTCGGGCGACGCCAGCCTGCGCCTTGTCGCCGGCAAGCGCGTCCAGGAGATCAACACCAGCCTGATCCCGAGCTGGAAGACCATCGACGAGCGCCTGCAGAGTGCGCCCTGGCACACGGTCGGCGGCAAGCATTACGGCGTGCCCTACCAGTGGGGGCCGAACGTGCTGATGTACAACACCGAGACGTTCAAGGAGGCTCCCAAGAGCTGGAACGTGGTGTTCGAGGAGCAGACCCTGCCGGACGGCAAGTCCAACAAAGGCCGGGTCCAGGCCTATGACGGCGCCATCTACATCGCCGACGCCGCGCTCTACCTCATGCACAACAAGCCCGAGCTCGGCATCAAGGACCCGTACGAGCTGAACGAGGACCAGTACAAGGCCGCACTCGACCTCCTGCGCAAGCAGCGCACCCTGGTCCAGCGCTACTGGCACGATTCGAACGTGCAGATGGACGACTTCAAGAATGAGGGCGTCGTCGCCTCCGGGTCCTGGCCGTTCCAGGTCAACCTCCTGCAGGCCGACAAGAAGCCGATCGCCTCGACCATTCCCGTCGAAGGGGCCACGGGCTGGGCCGACACCACCATGATGCATGCCGAGGCGGCCCATCCCAACTGCGCCTATATGTGGCTGGAACACTCGCTGCAGCCCAAGCTGCAGGGCGACCTCGCCGCCTGGTTCGGCTCCAATCCCTCGGTTCCCGCCGCCTGCAAGGGCAACGCGCTGCTGACGGACGAGGGCTGCAAGACCAACGGCTTCGAGAACTTCGACCGCATCAGGTTCTGGCGTACCCCGGTGGCCAAATGCGCCTCGCAGGAAGCCTGCGTGCCGTATTATCGCTGGGTCACCGACTACATCGCCGTGATCGGCGGCCGCTGAGGCGTCGTCTGGGAAGGCGTGCTTCACATCAGGTTCGTGTGGGCATCCTTTGGGCGACACGCGGTCCCCGTCGGATATGGCGCGACGCCGGCCGTTCCCCTCCCCCTTGCGGGGAGGGATAAAGGGCGGGGGTCCTTCAGGATTAGGCGCGCCCTACGCCAACGACCCCCACCCCCTTACCCCTCCCCGCAAGGGGGAGGGGAACGGCCGGCGTCGCGCCTGGAGCACTTACTTTCCGGACGATGCCGCAGGCATCGCGCCCGGCCCATGGGACCATCGCCATGTCTTCTCTCCAGCCTGCCGTGTCCTTCCGCGGTGTCGAGCGCCATTTCGGCCAGGTCAGGGCCGTGGACGGCGTCGACCTCGACATCGCGCCCGGCGAGTTCTTCGCCATGCTCGGCCCGTCCGGATCGGGCAAGACCACGTGCCTGCGCCTGATCGCCGGCTTCGAGCAGCCGACCGCCGGTCATATCCGCATCTTCGGCGAGGCGGTGGAGGGCATGCCGGCCTATCGCCGGCCGGTGAACACCGTGTTCCAGGACTATGCGCTGTTCCCGCACATGAACGTGCTGGAGAACGTCTGCTATGGCCTGATGATCCGCAAGGTGCCGCGGGCCGAGCGCGAGAAACTCGGCCGCGAGGCGCTCGGCCTGGTCAAGCTGGCGGCCATGGAGGCGCGCAAGCCCGGACAGCTCTCCGGCGGCCAGCGCCAGCGCGTGGCGCTCGCCCGCGCCCTGGTGGTGCGGCCCAAGGTGCTGTTGCTCGACGAGCCGCTCGGCGCCCTCGACCTGAAGCTGCGCGAGGAGATGCAGGGCGAACTGAAGGCGCTGCAGCGCTCGCTCGGCCTGTCCTTCGTGTTCGTCACCCACGACCAGGGCGAGGCCCTGTCCATGGCCGACCGGGTCGCCGTGTTCAACGAGGGCCGCATCGTCCAGGTCGCCAGCCCGCAGGACATCTATGAGCGGCCGCGCACCCGTTTCGTCGCCGATTTCGTCGGTGGATCCAATGTGATCGAAGCCGAGGCGGCGCGCGAATGGTCGGGCCAGGCCCGGCCCGCCAGCCTCAGGCCGGAGAAGATCGTGCTGCTGGCGCCGGGCGAGCCGGCGCCGGCCGAGCGCATCGTCGTCGACGGGCAGGTGGCGCAGACGCTCTACCAGGGCGCGATCAAGCGCGTGGAGATCGCCACGGCCCGTGGCCGCCTGTTCGCCGCCGTCCCGGCCGCCGGCAGCGCCGCGCACGAGCCCGGCACGCCGGTGCGGGCGGCGTTCGCGCGCAGCGCCCTGCATGTGATGGAGGAGGGGTGATGGCCGCCACGAACAGCGCCGCCCTGCCGGTCGCATCGCCGCCCGACGGCGCCCTGCGCCGGCTCTCCGACATCCTCGTCACCCGGCGCGGCTTCTACCTGATGCTGCTCCTGGTGCCGCCGCTGCTCTGGCTCGGCATCGTCTATCTCGGCTCGCTCTTCGCCCTGCTGGCCCAGAGCTTCTTCTCGATCGACGAGTTCTCGGGCACCATCGTCCGCGAGCCGACGCTCAAGACCTATGGCGAACTGCTGCAGCCGGCCAATCTCGACATCATCCTGCGCACCTTCGCGGTCTCGACCATCGTCACGCTGCTGTCGATCGTCATCGCCTTCCCGATCGCCTATTACGCCGCCCGCTACGCCAGGGGGCGGACGAAGGCGCTGTTCTACGTGGCGGTGATGATGCCGCTGTGGTCGAGCTATCTCGTCAAGGTCTATGCCTGGAAGCTGCTGCTGGCCAAGGAAGGCGCCATCGGCTGGTTCATGAACGCCATCGGCGCCGGTTCGGTGCTGGACGCCTGGCTGGCCCTGCCGGTCGCCGGCGGCCCGTCGCTGTCGGTCAGCTACACCGGCATGATCCTGGTGTTCCTCTATCTGTGGATCCCGTTCATGGTCCTGCCGATCCAGGCTTCCCTGGAGCGGGTGCCGGGCTCGCTGATCGAGGCGTCCGGGGATCTGGGCGCCAGTCCCGGCCAGACCTTCCGCGCCGTGATCCTGCCCCTCGCCCTGCCGGGCGTGGTCGCCGGCTCGATCTTCACCTTCTCGCTGACCCTCGGCGACTACATCGTGCCGCAGATCGTCGGGCCGTCCTCGCTGATCCTCGGCCAGGTCGTCTATGCCCAGCAGGGCACGGCCGGCAACATCCCGCTCGCCGCCGCCTTCTCGGTGGTGCCGGTGCTGATCATGGGCGTGTTCCTGACCGTCGCCAAGCGCATGGGGGCCTTCGATGCGCTGTGACCGCGCCGCCGCCGCGACGGTGGGAGGATGTCCATGACCCAGGCCCGCTCGCCCCTGGCGCTCCGGATCGCCGCCGGCCTCGGCCTCCTGTTCCTGCACCTGCCGCTGGCCTTCATCATCCTCTATGCCTTCACCACCGAGGATCGCAGCTACGCCTTCCCGCCGCCGGGCCTGACGACGAAATGGTTCGCCGTCGCCTGGAACCGGCCGGACGTGTGGGAGGCGCTGGCCCTGTCGGTCAAGGTGGCGGCGCTGTCGACCGCCATGGCGCTGGTGCTCGGCACCCTGGCCGCGGCCGCCCTGGCGCGGACGCGGTTCTTCGGCCGCGAGGCGGTGTCGCTCCTGCTGATCCTGCCGATCGCGCTGCCCGGCATCATCACCGGCATCGCCCTGCGCGCCGCCTTCAACCTGGCCGACATCCCGTTCTCGTTCTGGACGATCGTGCTCGGCCACGCCACCTTCTGCATCGTGGTGGTCTACAACAACGCGGTGGCGCGCTTCCGCCGCCTGTCGCCCTCGCTGGTCGAGGCCTCGATGGATCTCGGCGCCGACGGCTTCCAGACCTTCCGTCACGTGGTGCTGCCCTCGATCGGCACCTCGCTGCTGGCGGGCGGCATGCTGGCCTTCGCCCTGTCCTTCGACGAGGTCATCGTCACCACCTTCACCGCGGGCCAGCAGCGCACGCTGCCGATCTGGATGCTGTCGGAACTGATCCGGCCGCGCCAGCGTCCCGTCACCAATGTCGTCGCCGTCGTCGTCATCGCCGTCACGGCGCTGCCGATCCTGGCGGCCTACTACCTCACCCGCGAGGGCGAGCACGTGGCCGGCAGCGGCAAGTGAGACGCCGCGCCCCGAGCGCCCCGACCTTTCTTCGTCCCAGGAGGAAACAGCCATGCTCGATACGTCCATGCTCATCGGCTCCGGCTTCGTCGCCGGCACGGAGACGCCGGAAAAGGTGCTGAACCCCAAGACCGAGGAGACGGTCGTCGATCTGCCGGAGGCCTCGGTCGAGCAGGTGGATGCGGCCGTGGTCGCGGCCGAGAAGGCCTTTGCCGGCTGGTCGCGCACCACGCCGGCCGAGCGCTCGGCCCTGCTCCTGAAGCTCGCCGACGCCATCGAAAGGGATGCCGAGGCCTTCGCCACGCTCGAGGCGCTCAACTGCGGCAAGCCGCGCATCCGCGTGCTGCAGGACGAGATCCCGGGCGTGGTCGACTGCTTCCGCTATTTCGCCGGCGCGGTGCGCAACATGCACGGCGCCGTCTCCGGCGAGTACCTGGCCGGCCACACCTCGATGATCCGGCGTGACGCCATCGGCGTCGTCGCCTCGATCGCGCCGTGGAACTATCCGCTGATGATGGCGGCCTGGAAGCTCGGTCCGGCGCTGGCCGGCGGCAACACCGTGGTGATCAAGCCCTCGGAGCAGACGCCGCTGACGATGCTCAAGCTGGCCCGGGTGATCGCCGACATCTTCCCCGAGGGCGTGGTCAATGTCGTGGTCGGACGCGGCGAGACCGTCGGCAACGCGCTGATCCATCATCCCAAGGTGGCGATGGTGTCGCTGACCGGCGACGTCGCCACCGGCAAGAAGGTGCTGCAGGCCGCCAGCAAGACGGTGAAGCGCACCCACCTGGAGCTCGGCGGCAAGGCGCCGGTGATCGTGTTCGATGACGCCGACATCGAGGCGGTGGTCGAAGGCATCAAGGTGTTCGGCTACTACAATGCCGGGCAGGACTGCACCGCCGCCTGCCGCATCTATGCCGGCAAGAAAGTGTACGACAACCTCGTCGCCGACCTTGCCTCGGCGGTGAAGGGGCTGAAGTTCAACCAGGCCAATGACGACGAGAACGATATCGGGCCGCTGATCTCGGCGCGCCAGCGCTCGCGCGTCGCCTCCTTCGTCGAGCGCGCATCCGAGCAGAAGCACATCGCCATCGCCACCGGCGGGCGCGAAGGCGCCGGCAAGGGCTTCTTCTACGAGCCGACCGTGGTGGCCGGCGCGCTGCAGTCCGACGAGATCGTGCGCCGCGAGGTGTTCGGCCCGGTGGTGTCGGTGACGCGCTTCGACGATGTCGACGACGCGGTCGCCTGGGCCAATGACAGCGACTACGGCCTGGCCTCCTCGGTGTGGACGCGCGACATCACCCGGGGCATGGCGACGGCGGCGCGGCTGCAATATGGCTGCACTTGGATCAACACCCATTTCATGCTGACGAGCGAGATGCCGCATGGCGGCGTCAAGTCGTCGGGCTACGGCAAGGACCTCTCGATGTACGCGCTGGAGGACTACACCGTGGTCCGGCACGTCATGGTGAAGATCGGCTGACAGGAGAGCCCGATCGCAGGCGCTTCTCCGGGGCCGCCTCCGGCGGGAGGCGGCGCAGCGGGTCTCAGGAGAACAGGAAATCCTGCTCCTGGAGCGCCGCGAGGGAGACGTGGTCGAGGACCACGACGAGGCCGGTCCCGTCGGAGATGACGACGTTCGCGCCGACCTGCGCGATATGGCCGTTCGCCACCGCCTGCGCGAAGGTCTGGTCGGCAAAGCCGGACAGCGCGACGACGTCGCCCTGGGCCGTCGCGCCGTGCGCCTGGAACCCGCGGACGACATCGCGGCCGCCGTCGGCCGCCCTGAACACGAAGGTGTCGTTGCCGGCGCCGCCGACCAGGGTGTCGTCGCCGGCGCCGCCGTCGAGGCTGAGCGCGATCATGCCGGCCGGCACGGCGGATGCATCGATCGTATCGTTGCCGGCCCCGCCGGTGATCGCCAGGCGATCGAGGCTGTCGGCATGATCGACGTCGACGATCCCCGTCAGCCCGCTCACCGATGTCAGGCTGCCCGCGGCCGTGACCCGGATCCGGTCGCCGCCGGCCGTGCCGTCCACCGTCACCGTGTCGGCGGCGCCGTCGCCGGCCGTCGTTCCGAACGATGCGAGGTCGACGATGACGCGCTTGACGTCGGTGCCGGCGAGGTTGCCGATCGCGACCGTGTCGGCGCCGCCGAGCGTCGCGATCGCGACGCGCTCGACATGGACGAGGTCCATGGTGATGTTGGCGACGTTGCGGAACAGCGCCGCATGCCCGCCGACCGCCGAGAGGCTCAGGGACTCGGCGATGTTGGCGGTGGTGAACGAGAGCGTGTCGATGCCGTCCTGGCCGTCGACCACGTCGTTGCCGTCACCCGGGTTCCAGATGAACAGGTCGTTGCCGCTGCCGAGCAGGGCGAGGTCGTTGCCGCGCCCGCCGGTCACCGTATCGCTGCCCAGGCCGCCGATCAGCCTGTCGGCGCCGTCGCCGCCGACCAGGACGTCGTTGCCGCTGCCGCCGTCGATGACGAGCTGCGTCAGCGCCGCCAGGCCGTTGCCGGCACGGATCGCGTCGTTGCCGCCTCCGCCCGTGATCTCCAGGGTCTCGACGGTGCCGATGTCGAGATTGGCCCCGCCGGCGTCCTCGGCCAGGAACACGCGCGTGCCGTTGGCGAGGATGGTGACGGTCTCTCCCGTACCGGCGCCGCGGAACTCGAGCGTGTCGGTACCGCCTTCGCCGTCGATCGTGTCGCTGCCGTCGCCGGATGTCCAGATGAACCGGTCGTTGCCGTCGCCGAGCAGGGCGGCGTCGTTGCCGCGCCCGCCGGTCACCAGGTCGTCGCCGGCGCCGCCGATCAGCCGGTCGTCGCCGGCGCTGCCGAGCAGGGTGTCGTTGCCGTCGCCGCCGTCGGCCGTCAGCCTGATCCGGCCGACGCCGAGCGTGGAGGCGTCGATCGTGTCGGCGCCGCCGAGGCCGTTGATGACAGCCGTGTCCAGGCCGGCCTCGGCGTTCTCGATGGTCACGCGCTCGGACAGGCCGAGGATCACGACCGGGCCGCTGGCGCTGCCGATCCGGATCTGGTCGGCCGCGCTCGTGCCGTCCGCGGCCACGATGTCGGCTGCGCCGTCGCCCGCGCCGCCGACGGCCGCGAGGTCGACGACGACGTGCTTGACGCCGGTGCCGGCGAGATCGCCAACCGCGATGGTGTCGGCCCCGCCCAGGGTGTGGAGCTCGATGCGCTCCATGCTGCCGAGATCCATGGTGATGGCGGCGACGTCGCGGCTCAGCGCCGCCCGCGCGCCGTGCGCGGCGAGGGTCATGGTCTCGGCGATATTGGCGCCGTTGAAGACCAGCGCGTCGGTGCCGTCCATCCCGTCGACCACGTCGCTGCCGTCGCCGGGGTTCCAGGTGAACAGGTCGTTGCCGGCACCGAGCACGGCGACGTCGTTGCCGCGGCCGCCGAAGACCTGGTCGTCGCCGGCGCCGCCGAGCAGCACGTCGTTGCCGTCGCCGCCGAGCAGCATGTCGTTGCCGCCGCCGCCGTCGATCATGTCGTTGCCGCCGCCGCCGTCGATGACGTCGGGCGCATCGGACGGCCGCGGCGTGCCGGTCGCAGTGACGGTGGCGGAGACGAAGTCCGGGATGATGACCTCGTCGGCGACGGTTCCGGTGAAATTCGCCATGGGTCCGACCCTCCTGGTGGCGTGGGAGCGCGACGCTCCCGTGCGGAGCGCCCGCGGCTCGACGGGATGATAGCTGACGGAGGGCCGGGCGTCGCGAGCGGTACGCCCGGCCCTCCTCCCGCCCTCACACGACCAGGAAGTCCTGGGCAGTGAGGGCAAGGCCCGGCGCCAGGGTGGCGAACTGGGTCTGCCCGCCGGCGGCGCTGCCGTTGCTGTCGTAGATCAGCGCGCCTGTCTGGGCGTTGTAGATGATGCGGTCGCTGGCATCGTGCGCTGCCGCGCCGACGAAGAAGGCGTCGGCCGACAGCCCGCCGGTGGCGGTCAGCGCGGTGAAGACGGCGTTCTCCAGGCGGATGGTGTCGTCCTGCACGTCGAAGTCGGTGATCCGGTCGACGTTGGCGCGTTCCCTGAGGGCCGTGTTGAACACGAAGACATCCGTGCCGCCGCCGCCGGTGAGCGTGTCGTTGCCCGCCCCGCCGGCAATGATGTTGGCGCCCGCATTGCCGACGATCTCCTGCGCGAGCTCGTTGCCGGTCAGGTTGATGG
The DNA here is from genome assembly GCF_057554225.1 of Labrys sp. Lb11. NCBI lineage: Bacteria > Pseudomonadati > Pseudomonadota > Alphaproteobacteria > Hyphomicrobiales > Xanthobacteraceae > Labrys > Labrys sp. Lb11. The sequence continues at coordinate 448,075 of NZ_BAAJOT010000003.1, read as the reverse complement.
CGGCGGTGCCGGCGGTGTTGGTCGTGGTCAGCCGCTCGATCGCCATGCCGGTGGCGAGCGTGTAGCTGACGCTGGTCAGCACCCGGTCATTGCCGTTGCCGGCGGATTCGAGCGTCATGTCGTCGACATTGTCGACGATATAGGTGTCGTTGCCGCCGCCGCCGGACATGATGTCGGCGCCGCCGCGGCCGTCGATGATGTTCGCAGCATTGTTGCCTTCGATTATCTGCGCGAACTCGTTGCCGGTCAGGTTGATCGCGGCGTTGCTGCCGAGGCCTCCCGCCGTGGCCATGCCTTCGATCGACTGGCCGGCGCCCAGCACATAGCTGACGCCGGCGTGCACGATGTCGAAGCCGCCGCCCGCGGCCTCGACGACCACGTCACCGGCATTGTCGACGATGTAGAGGTCGTTGCCGCCACGCCCCTCCATGCGGTCGGCGCCGCCCTTGCCGTCGAGGACATTGTGGCCGGCATTGCCGACGATGCGCTGGGCGAGCTCGTTGCCGGTCAGGTCGATCGCGGTGGTCTCGTTGCTGTTGGTGGTCGCAAGGAGCTCGATCGACTGATGGGCGCCGAGCGTGTAGCTGACGCTGGTCAGCACCCGGTCATTGCCATTGCCGGCCGCCTCCACGACGACGTCGCCGACATTGTCGACGATGTAGGTATCGTCGCCCCCGCCGCCGGCCATCGTGTCGGCGCCGCCCCCGCCGTCGAGGACGTTCTTGCCGGCATTGCCGATGATCTGCTGGGCGAATTCGTTGCCGGTGAGGTTGATCGCGGCGGCTCCGGCGCTGGCGGCGACCCGCAACTGTTCGACCTCCACCCCGGCGGCGAGCTGGTAGCTGACCGAGGCGGCCACCCTGTCGTTCGCTCCCCCGCCAACCCGTTCGCGGATGACGTCGCCGGCATCGTCGACGACGTAGAGATCGTTGCCGCCGCCGCCGGTCATGACGTCGGCGCCGCCCTTGCCGTCGAGGATATTGTCCGCCTCGTTGCCGACCAGGGCCTGGGCGAACGCATTGCCGGTCAGGCGCGTGGCGGCGCTGCCGCTCACCGCCGTGAGCGTCTCGATGTGCTGGCCGGCCGCCAGGGTGTAGTTGACTTTGGCGAGCACGGTGTCGGTGCCGCCGTTCGCGGCCTCCAGCACGACGTCGGCGGCGTTGTCGACGTGATAGGTGTCGTTGCCGGCCAGGCCCCGCATGATGTCGGCACCGGCCCCGCCGTCGATGACGTTGGCCTGGCCGTCGCCGGTGATCTTGTCCGCCTGGGACGAGCCGACGACGTTGCGGATGCGCAGGAGGGTGTCGCTGCCCTGGCCCGTTGCCTTGCCGGCCGAGAGGTCGACATCGACAGCCAGGGAGATCTTGCCGAAGGAGGCAGTGTTGATGCCGGTGCCGCCGTCCAGCCGGTCATTGCCGAGGCCGCCGTCGAGGATGTCGTTGCCGGTGCCGCCGTTCAGGATGTCGGCGGCGGCCCCGCCGATCAGCCTGTCGTCGCCGCCGAGGCCGGAGATCGTCGAGCCGTCGGCGCGGCCGACGATGGTCTCGCCCCGCTCGGTGCCGAGGATCGCCGCGTCGCGCGGGTCGATGATGCGGTAGACGAGCTCGTCGACATTGGTCGAGTCGCCGGTCTCGCTGACATAGGTCAGGATCACCCGGCCGTCGGCGAGCGTCGCCATGTCGAGCTGGAACAGGCCCTGGTCCCCGGCCTGCTCGATATGCACGGTGTCGCCGATGCGCGTGAGCACGGAGTCGGAGCCGGGATCCGGCCGGTCGAAGCTGAAGCGTTGCAGGAAGACGTCGAGATCGGCCGATCCGTCGCTTTCCTGGCCGTCGCGGTTGGTCCAGGCGACGATGAAGCCGCCATCCTTCAGGGCCGTGATCTTCGGCACCAGGGCGCCCGCCGTGCCGGCGACCGTCACCGTGTCGCCGTCGAGCTGGCCCGATGCCAGCACGTGGCGCATGGCCAGCCCCCCGGCCTGCTGCCAGACGATGACGCAGGACCCGTCCGCCAGGGTGGTGACGTCGGGGATGCCGGCATTGGCGCCAGCGGAGCTGATCGGCACGGGACCGGAATCGAAGCCGCTCGGGGTGACGATGTGGAAGCGGACGTCGCGCGCGCCGGTCGACGTGTCGACGTTCTCGTAGGCGACCACGACGTTGCCGTTGGCCAGCCCCGTCACCGCGGCATTCTGCTGGGTCTGGCCGGGCTGGGCGCCGACGAAGATCTGATTGCCGGTCGGATGGCCGGTCGCGTCGACGAAGCGCAGCACCGTATGGGAGTTTATGCCGGCGCCGGCCACCCCATAGGCCACGACTGAGCCGCCGCCGGCCACGGCGGCGCTGTCGACCAGGATCTCAGTGCGGGCATCGACCGCGATGGGCGAGCTGTCGCCGTCGGGCGTGGAACCGGGCGGAACGTCGTGCCAGCGCACGTCGCCGTTGCCGGCGGCGTCCAAGACGCTGTAGGTGACCGTCACCGCGCCATTGACCTGCTGGACGACGTGCGGATTGATCAGGGGCTGCGTGGTGGCGTTGGAAACGCCGGAGAGGAGGTTGACGGCGGTGACCGTGCCGGACTCGTCGAGATGGCGGGCGAAGAGGTCGGTGCCGTCGTCCCAGGCCAGCACGAAGGTGTCGTCGGCCAGCGCCGTCACCTGGATCCCGCCGAAGGGCTCGGATGCGACGGTCGCCTGACCGCCGATGGTTGGCGTCGTTGTCATGGAGGTGTCCTTGGAATCCGCCGCGGGTGCCGGCGCGTCGAGGCGGCCAGGCTCCGGGCCTTGCATGAACCGGGATGAATCGGAGGGCTCGCGCGGGCTGGTGGAGCGCGCGCGTCGACTTGCAGGAGGGGGAGGGGTGGGTGGCGGTCCGATATCGCCCGTCGGTGCTACGCCGTCCCGGTCGGGGCGAGCGCTACTCCGCCATCATCTCGCCGGATCCGCCGAACTCGGCGGGAAAATCCTTGAGCTTGGGCAGGCCGTCACGCATCGGCAGCACCGTCTCGGCATAGTTGACGTGGACGGCGGGCTTGAAGTCGAGGCCCGGGATCGTCGCCGCGAACACGTCGACGAGGCCGAGCGGAGGATGGTCGGTCATCAGATGCCCGCCGCACCTGGCGCAATATTGGCGCAGGCTGACCGGGGTCTTGCTGTAGGTCGCGACATGTTCGGCCCCGGATGTGACCCGCACCGCCCCCGGCTTCCACAGGCTGAAGGCGTTCACCGGTCCGCCGGACCACGAACGGCAGGAACGGCAATGGCAGTAGCCCATCGCCTCCGGCGCTCCGTCCACCTCGATCTCGACTGCGCCGCAAAAGCAGCTTCCCGACAATTTGGCCATGATAAGATCGTCCCAGACAGTATTTTTGACACAATGCTCTTCATCGCACGCATGTCGAGCGGTAGATGCAAAGCGTGGCGGCGTGACGCTACGATATCATTTCAAAGGCGCGATATTGCGCTACGCCCGTAACATATCGGACAGGCCCGGCGCAGTGCCGCCGCGATGCCTCCGGCACGCCGGCGATGCCGGACGGCATCGCCGGGCTCAAGGCTGCACGTCGTCCGCCGGCGGCGCCGGCATGGTCTCCTCGTCGGTTGCCTCGGCCGCGGGCAGCCACGCCTCGAAGCGGCTGCCCTGTCCCGGCCGGCTCAGCACGTGCATCGCGCCGCCATGGCCGTGGACGATATCGCGGACGGTCGCCAGGCCGAGACCGGTCCCGCCCGGCCTCGTGGTGAAGAAGGGCTCGAACAGGCGCCGGGCGATGCCATCGCCGAAGCCGTGGCCGCGGTCGGCGACGCAGAGGCCGACATAGCGGCCCGGCGTCAGCTCGCCATGGCTGGTGCGCATCGGCGTCGGGACGTGCCGTCGCTCGGCTGCGAGCCGGATGCAGCCGCGCCCTTCCATGGCTTGCGCCGCGTTGGCGCAGAGGTTGAGCAGGACCTGCTGCAGCTGTGCCGGTTCGCCGGACACCGCCAGGGCCGGCGGCACCGCCCCGACCAGGAAGCCGATGCCGGCGGGCAGGGAGGCATGCAGCAGCGAGGTCGTCTCATCCAGCAGCGCGCCAATTCGGACCGGGCGCGGGCAGGGCGGGCTGCGCCGGCCGAAGGCGAGGATGGCGTCGACGAGGTCGCGCCCGCGCTCGGCCGCCTGGCGGATCTCGCCGACATGCTGCGCGGCCTTGGTCCCGCGCGCCAGATGCGGCTCGACCATCTCGGAATAGCCGAGGATGGCGCTGAGAATATTGTTGACGTTGTGGGCGATCCCGCTCGCCAGCGATCCGAGCGCCTGCAGGCGCCGGGCGTGGTCCTGACCTGCCGGCTCGACCGGCCGGTCGCAGCCGACCGCCTCGCGCCCGGCGGCATTCGCCGCAGCCGGCCAGGCGTGCAGCCGGGCGTGATGCTCGTCGAGGGCCACTAGGCGCGTCCCGCGCCGAACGTGGCCGGCCCTCGGCCCGGCATCGTGGTGCCGAAGCGCATCCCCGGTGGCATGGCGACGCCGGTCCTGCGCGACTGCCCTCCGATCTTCTGATTGATGGACATGGCGCCCTGCTCGCGTGGCCGACGGCGTATGAACACGCGGGATGGAGATTTATTCGAGGCCGGCCCGGTTCGGGCGTCAGGTGCTCGAATGCTCGTGGCGAGGATGATCGGCGTTGCGGCCGACGCCCGCTCAGCGTGGGCCGGGCTCGCCGTCGTCGCCGACTGCCCGCGGGCCGTCGCGCGGCACGAGGCGCCAGCGCCGGTGCGGGCCGTCGGGAGGGCCGCGGCCGAGCCCCATATCGACGAGGTCGTGATCGCTCATCGCCATGAGGCGGGCATGGTCGCGCCGCATCCGACGCCGCCGGGCCATCGCGGCGGCAAGCGTGGCCAGGAGGGAGAGGAGCCGCCCGCCCGGACCCGCCGTGCCGTCTGGCTGCCGGCAGGCGGGGACGCCGAGGACTGCTCGGCGCGCATTGCGTCCCGCGCGTGCGGACGGGAGAGCGGGAGCCCTGCCGGACCGGCGCTCACCGCGCCGCATGAGTCGATCGAATCTGCCATGGCGATGGTCGCTCCTTGGACCGGCGTGTTCTCCCGAGCGGGCGCAGGCCTGCGGATCGGCCCCCGACCGTCAGGCTCGCGGCCTCGTGCTACAGAAGTGTTTCAGCCGTGGGCCATCGCGTTACGGCGGTAACGCGGTAACGTGCCGAGGCCCGCCGCATACCCCGTCATGGGTATTGGCATGGGCGGCATTCGTGCCTATCCGTGGCATGACGATCAACGCAGCGTAATTGCCGTGAAACGTTCGAGCACCACGAGGGTCTGCCGCAGCATCGCATGTAACCGGCGAGACAGCCTGGTGCGGCGTCACTGCGGTAGCTGGGCGGCATGAGCCAGGTATCATTGCAGGAGCGGGCTCCCCATGGCGGCAGCGATCGCCAGGTGTGCGTCCTCGTCGTCGAGGACGACCCGGCCCTGCAGCGCATGATCCGGACCTATTTCGTCGAGAACAGCATCCGCGTCCTGGTGGCCTCCAACCGCCACGAGATGACTTGCGTCCTCGAAAGCGCGGACGTGAATCTGATGATCCTCGACCTCCGGCTCGGCCAGGAGGACGGGCTGGATCTGCTGCGCGAGATCCGGTCGAGCTCGGACCTGCCGGTGATCCTCACCAGCGGTCATCACCGCGACGACATCGACCGCGTCGTCGGGCTGGAGCTCGGCGCCGACGACTACCTGACCAAGCCGTTCAATCTGCGCGAGTTGCTGGCGCGTGTCCGCGCCGTGCTGCGCCGGATCGAGGGCGGGCGGAGCGCGCCGGCGGCGCGCGATCCGGCGAACCGACGCTTCCGCTTCGGCGGCTGGCAGCTCGACCTGCGCACCCGGCGTCTTACCGATCCGGACGGGATGCCCGTGGCGCTGACCAGGGGCGAATATTCCCTGATGCTGGCCTTTCTCGATGCGCCGCAGCGCCCGCTCAGCCGCGAGCATCTGCTGCAGGCCACGCGCGTGCACGAGGATATCTTCGACCGCAGCATCGACGTCCAGATCCTGCGCCTGAGGCGCAAGCTCGAACGCGCGCCGGGCGCGCCGCGCGTCATCCAGACCGAGCGCGGCGTCGGCTACGTCTTCGCCGCCTCGGTCGAGCGGGCCTGAGCCCGGCCGGTCGGCAAATCCGCCCGGCGACCGGATCCGCGCCGCCCTCGTGTCATTGTCGCGGCGTTCGTGATATCGGGAGGTGCAGCGCTCCGGCCGGCCTCGTCCTGGGCGGCCCTGCCAACCAGGCCTGTCGGACCATGGGCGAACCCAATCTGCTTCCCGGCGTCGGCGCGGTCATCCGGCGATGCCTCGCGCCCGCTCTCGCCGCCGGCCGGATCACGACCGGAGAGAGCCGATGACGGATGTCGATATCTGCATCGTCGGAGGCGGCATCGTCGCCTTGTCGACCGCCATGCAGCTCCTGGAGCACTATCCCGGCCTGGCCGTCGCCGTGCTGGAGAAGGAGGCGGAGCTCGGCCGGCACCAGACCTCGCACAACAGCGGCGTCGTGCATGCGGGCGTCTACTACAAGCCCGGCAGCCTCAAGGCCGAGTTCTGCCGGATCGCCGTGCCCGCGACCCTGCGGTTCTGCCGCGAGCACGCCATCCCGGTCGAGCAATGCGGCAAGCTCCTGGTCGCGACCGATGCGCTGGAACTGGAGCGGATGGGCGAACTGGAGGCACGCAGCCGCCAGAACGGGCTGGCGATCGAGCGGCTCGACGCGCCGGAACTCGCCCGTCGCGAGCCGCGGATCGCCGGGCTCGGCGCGCTGTTCGTGCCGGTGACCGGCATCGTCGACTGGCGCCGCGTCGCGCTGGCCATGGCCGAGCGCTTCCGTCAGGCCGGCGGCACCATCCTGACCCGGCACGAGGTGACGGACATCCGCGAGGGGGCGAACGAGGTGACGGTGGCCGCCGGCGACCGGACATTGCGCGCGCGCCATCTCATCGCCTGCGGCGGGCTGATGGCCGACCGCCTCGCCAGGCTCTGCGGCATCGACACCGATTTCAGGATCGTCCCCTTCCGAGGTGAATATTTCCGGCTGCCGGCGTCGAAGGACGACATCGTCCGGCACCTGATCTACCCCATCCCCGACCCGGCCATGCCCTTCCTCGGCGTGCATCTGACACGCATGATCGACGGCTATGTCACCGTCGGCCCGAACGCGGTGCTCGCCCTCGCACGCGAGGGCTATCGCTGGCGCGACGTCGACCTGCGCGACATGGCCGACACCCTGGCCTTTCCCGGCTTCTGGCGCATGCTGCGCCGCCATTTCGGCGCCGCGATGGCCGAGTTCGGCAGTTCCCTCAGCCGGCGGCGCTATCTCCAGCTCTGCCGCAAATACTGCCCCGAGCTGACGCTCGACGACCTCCAGCCCTATCGCTCCGGCGTGCGCGCCCAGGCGATGCTGCGCGACGGCACCCTGGTGCACGACTTCCTGGTGCGCAGGACCGCGCGCACGCTGCACATCTGCAACGCGCCTTCGCCGGCCGCGACCTGCTCGCTGCCGATCGGCGCCCACCTGACCCGCCTCGCCGGCGAGAGCTTCGGGCTGGGCCTGCCGAGATCGGTCGAATCCGGGCTGATGCCGGCGGTCGCCGCCCTGGCCGCAAATGCGGCGAGAGCCTGACGACGGCCTTGTCCGGCGACGCTTGCGGCAGGCCGCGCGTCGGGAGGCGCCGTCCGGCGGCGTGGCGTCGCCGGACCGCCGGGGTGTCACGGCCCGGCCCGGCGGGGCCTGTTCGTTCGCGGCAAAGCGCGCCATGATGCCTCCGCGAACAAGGATGCTGCCGACGGGCAGGGCCAACCGGGGAAACGCATGACAGGGGATATCGCGGCGGCGCCTGGGGTGTCGTGGACCGACAAACCATGGGTCGTGCATTATCCGGACGGGGCGATCGAGGCGGCCGCGGCCGCGCCCTATCGCCTGATCGGCGACATTGCCAGGGACCGGGCCCGGCGGACGCCGGGGAAGACGGCGGTGACCTGCGTCATGCCCAACGGCATGGCCGGAGCGCTGACCTTCGCCGAGATCGACCGGCTGTCGGATGCCTTCGCCGCCTATCTGCGCGAGGAGCTGCGGCTGAAGCCGGGCGAACGGGTGGCGGTCCAGATCCCGAACGGGCTGGCCTATCCCGTCGTGGTCTTCGGCGTGGCCAAGGCCGGCTGCATCCTGGTCAACATCAATCCGCTCTACACCGCCGACGAGATGGTGCAGGTCTTCGCCGACGCCGGGCCGTCGGTGCTGGTGGTCATCGACATGTTCGGGGGTAAGCTCGCGGCCGCGCTGGCGCGGGCGCCGATCCCGCACGTGGTCCTGACCTCGGCGGCGGAGCTCTTCCCGGCGCTGCGCCGGACCCTGATCGGGGCGGTGCAGAAATATGTGCGCAAGGAGTTGCCGCCGGCTACGTTCGCCCATGTCAGGCTGGCCGCGGCGCTGAAGCGGGGCGGACGGCACCTGCGGGGCCGGACGGCGACGGAATCCTACACCGCGGGCCTCGACCCCTCCGCCGTCGCCTGCCTGCAATATACCGGCGGGACGACGGGCGTCTGCAAGGGCGCCATGCTGACGCATCGCAACCTGGTGGTGAATGCCGCGCAGGTCACCGCCTTCGCCGGCGAGAACATCTCCGCCACCGACACCATCCTGACGGCGCTGCCGCTCTATCACATCTTCGCCTTCACGGTGAATTTCCTGGCCTTCTACATGCGTTCGGCCCACAGCGTGCTGATCCCCAACCCGCGCCCGCTCGCCAACCTGCGCAAGGCGATGGAGGGCCACGGCATCACCTTCGTCACCGGCGTCAACACCCTGTTCAACGGGCTGGTGAACGAGCCCTGGTTCCGCGACGCGCCCCCGGCCACGCTGCGCATCGCGGTCGCCGGCGGCATGGCGCTGCAGGCGGCCGTGGCCGAGCGCTGGGTCGCGCTGACCCGGCGTCCGCTGATCGAGGGCTACGGCCTGACAGAAGCCTCGCCGGTGCTGACCTTCAACCCGTTCAGCAACAACCGCATCGGCGCCATCGGCGTGCCGATCCCGCTGACCGAGCTCAAATGCGTCGACGACGATTTTCGCGAGGTGCCGGTCGGCCGGCCCGGCGAGCTGGCGGCGCGCGGCCCGCAGGTCATGGCGGGCTATTGGCGCCGGCCCGACGAGACCGCCAGGGTGATGCGCGGCGACTGGCTGCTGACCGGCGACATCGCCACCATGGACGCGGACGGCTTCTTTCGCATCGTCGACCGTCGCAAGGACATGATCCTGGTCTCCGGCTTCAACGTTTTCCCCAACGAGATCGAGGACGTGCTGGCCAAGATGCCGGGCGTCAAGGAAGCGGCGGTGATCGGCATCGCCGACGGGCCGGCCGGCGAGGCGCCGAAGGCCTTCGTGGTGCGCACCGATCCGGCCTTGACGGCCGAAGCGGTGCGGGCCTACTGCAAGGAGCATCTCACCGGCTACAAGGTGCCGAAGTTCGTCGAGTTCCGTGACGAGCTGCCGAAGTCGAACGTCGGCAAGATCCTGCGTAAGGACCTGCGAAGCAACCCGTCCGCGCAGGTCGCGAGCACGCCATGAGGCGACGGTGGGGGGATTGCGCAAGTGACGCGCTGCTGTCACAAATGTGTCGTGTGCCGTTGCTAGGCGCTTTTCGTATCGTTTATTCCGAATGGCGTCCGTCAAAACAGATCGCGGCCGCAGGGGAGAGAACTATGAACGCAAGTCTCAGGAAGAGCCTGGCCGCGACCGTGTCGTCGGCGATGCTGCTCGCGGCCGTCAGCCCGGCCCTCGCCGAGCCGTCGGCAGAGCTGATCGCCGCCGCCAAGAAGGAGGGGCAGCTGACGACCATCGCCCTGCCGCATGACTGGTGCGGCTATGGCGCGGTGATCGACGGCTTCAAGGCCAAGTACGGCCTCACCATCAACGAGCTCAATCCCGATGCCGGCTCGGGCGACGAGATCGAGGCGATCAAGGCCAACAAGGGCAACACCGGCCCGCAGGCTCCCGACGTGATCGACGTCGGCCTGTCTTTCGGCCCGACGGCGAAGGAAGCCGGCCTGATCCAGCCCTACAAGGTCTCGACCTGGGACACGATCCCCGACAGCGCCAAGGACAAGGACGGCTACTGGTACGGCGACTATTACGGCGTGCTCGCCTTCGAGGTGAACGCCGACATCGTCAAGACGGTGCCGAAGGACTGGGCCGACCTGCTCACCAGCGAATACGCCAACTCCGTGGCGCTCGCCGGTGACCCGCGCGTCGCCAACCAGGCGATCCAGGGCGTCTATGCCGCCGGCCTCTCCGCCGCCAAGGGCGATGCCTCCAAGGCTGCGGCCGAGGGCCTGAAGTTCTTCGGCGAGCTCAACAAGAACGGCAACTTCGTGCCGGTGATCGGCAAGGCGGCCTCGGTGGCGCAGGGCGCGACGCCGATCCTCGTGCGCTGGGACTACAACGCCCTGGCCGACCGCGACACGCTGAAGGGCAACCCGAAGGTCGAGGTCGTGGTGCCGGCCTCGGGCGTCGTCGCCGGCGTCTATGTCCAGGCGATCAGCGCCTATGCCCCGCATCCGAACGCCGCCAAGCTGTGGATGGAGTATCTCTACTCCGACGAAGGCCAGCTCGGCTGGCTCAAGGGCTACTGCCACCCGATCCGCTTCAACGACCTTGCGGCCAACAAGAAGATCCCGCAGGATCTGCTCGACAAGCTGCCGCCGGCCGATGCCTATGCCAAGGCGGTGTTCCCGACCCTCGAAGAGCAGAACGCCGCCAAGGCCGAGATCACCAAGAACTGGGACGCCGTCGTCGGCGCCAACGTGAAGTGAGATCACGGCGGCCCGGCTCGTCCGGGCCGCCGACCCGATCCTTGCCCCCGTCGCGGCGGACCACGTCCGCTCCGGCGGGGGCGAGGGTTTCAGGAAGGACCGATTCGAAACACCAGGATGGTTCAGGCATGGTGAGCGTGTGCCTCGAAAGTCGTCGGGTCGGCTCGTCGCCGGTCCTCGGCCGCCGATTTTCGAGGCACACTCCGATGCCGGGCACACCCGTCACCACCCCGGTTCCCGCATGACCGTTGCCGCCCAGCAAGCCCCGCCCGTCGCCAGGACCGCCTCCGCCGGGGGCCTGTTCTCCCTGGCGACGCTCGGCGTCCTGCCGTTCTTCGCCTTCGCGCTGCTGTTCCTGATCGTGCCGACCTGCATGCTGATGGTCGCTGCCTTCCAGGACAAGGCGGGCAACCCGACGCTGGCCAACTTCGTCGAGCTCTTCAACCGGCCCGACCTGCTGGCCTCCTACTGGATCAGCATCAAGATCAGCGCCGCCTCCGCCTTCGGCGGCGCGTTCGTCGGCTTCTTCATCGCCCACGCCCTGGTGTCGGGGGCGCTGCCCGACAGGCTCAGGCCGACGGTGATGACCTTTTCCGGCGTTGCCTCGAACTTCGCCGGCGTGCCGCTCGCCTTCGCCTTCGTGGCGACCTTCGGGCGGGTCGGCCTCGTCACCGTGCTGCTGCGCGACTGGTTCGGCATCAACCTCTATGCGACCGGTTTCAACCTGCTCAGCTTCTGGGGCCTGACGCTGACCTATCTCTACTTCCAGATCCCGCTGATGGTGCTGATCCTGGTGCCGGCCCTCGACGGCATGAAGCGTGAGTGGCGCGAGGCCTGTGCGATCCTGGGCGGCAGCGCCTATCACTACTGGCGCTATATCGGGCTGCCGGTGCTGTGGCCGAGCATCCTGGGCGCGACGCTGCTGCTGTTCGCCAATGCCTTCGGCGCCGTGGCGACGGCCTATGCGCTCACCGGCTCCTCGCTCAACATCGTCACCATCCAGCTCTTCGCCCAGATCCGCGGCGACGTGCTGAACGATCCCAATCTCGGCTTCGCGCTCGCCTTCGGCATGATCGTCATCACCTGCCTGTCGAACGGCGCCTATATCTGGCTGCGCAGCCGCGGCGAACGGTGGCTCCGATGAAACGCCAATCGATCATCGGCTGGCTGATCTTCGCCTTCGCCGCGACCTATTTCATCGTGCCGCTGCTGGCGACCTTCGAGTTCTCGCTGCGCATGCTGCGCGGCCAGTACAGCTTCGAGGCCTACCGCGTCGTTTTCGGCGACAGCCAGTTCCAGGCAACCTTCCTCTATTCCGTGGTGCAGGCGCTGGCGAGCATCGTCGTCGGCGTGCTCCTGGTGGTGCCGACGGCCTACTGGGTGCGGCTGCGCCTGCCGCACCTGCGCTCGCTGGTCGAGTTCATCACGCTGCTGCCGCTGGTCATCCCGGCGATCGTCATCGTCTTCGGCTATCTCCGGCTGTACAACTCCTCGTCCTGGCTGCCGTTCACCGCCTCGGCCGGGGCGACCAACGTGCTCCTGACCTTCGGCTATGTGACGCTGGCGTTGCCCTACATGTACCGCACCGTCGACACGGGCCTGCGCGCCATCGACGTCAAGACCCTGACGGAGGCGGCGGAGAGTCTCGGCGCGGGCTGGCCGACCATCCTGTTCAAGATCATCCTGCCGAACGTGCGCTCGGCAGTGCTGAGCGGCGCCTTCCTGACCTTCGCCATCGTCATCGGCGAGTTCACGCTGGCGAGCCTGCTCAACCGCCCGGCCTTCGGTCCCTACCTGCAGTTGATCGGAGCCAACCGGGCCTATGAGCCGTCGGCGCTGGCGATCATCGCCTTCCTGGTCACCTGGGCCTGCATGGGCCTGATCCAGATCTTCGGGCGCGCGCGCAGCGCCAGACCCTCCAGATGAGCAGCGCAGCCATGGCCTTCCTCCAGATCGACAAGCTCCAGCGCACCTTCGGCGGCAACACCGGCGTGCGCCAGTTCGACTTCAGCGCCGAAAAGGGCGAGTTCATCTCGCTGCTCGGGCCGTCGGGCTGCGGCAAGACCACGGTGCTGCGCATGGTGGCCGGCTTCGAGAGGCCGGATTCCGGCAGCATCCGCATCAACGGCGCCGACGTCACCGGCCTCAACCCGAACCAGCGCAAGGTCGGCATGGTGTTCCAGGCCTATGCGCTGTTCCCCAACATGACGGTGGCCCAGAACATCGCCTTCGGCCTCAAGGTCGCCAAGCGGCCGGCGGCGGAGGTCGCCGCCCGGGTCGACGAGATGCTGAAGCTGATCACGCTGCCGACCCATGCCGACCGCTATCCCTACCAGCTCTCCGGCGGCCAGCAGCAGCGCGTGGCGCTGGCGCGGGCCCTGGCGGTCAAGCCGCAGATGCTGCTGCTCGACGAGCCGCTTTCGGCGCTCGACGCCAAGATCCGCGTGTCGCTGCGCGCCGAGATCCGCGCGGTGCAGCGCGAGCTCGGCATCACCACCCTGTTCGTCACCCACGACCAGGAGGAGGCGCTGACCATGTCGGACCGCATCGTCGTGATGAACGAGGGCCGGATCGAGCAGGTCGGCACGCCGTTCGAGATCTACAACCGGCCGCGCACCCGCTTCGTCGCCTCCTTCGTCGGCACGCTCAACCTCCTGGAAGGGCGCATCCTCGATCCGGCGGCCGGCAGGATCGCCGTGGACGGGCAGGAGATCTCGGTGGCGGGCGGCTTCCCCGGCGCCCGGGCCGGCGACAAGGCCACGGTGGCGCTGCGGCCGGAAGGCATCTCGCTGTCCCAGGGCAACGACTTTTCCAACAAGCTGGGCGGCGTGATCGAGGATGTCGGTTTCCAGGGCGCGATCGTCCGGGTGCGCGTGCGCTGCAACAACACGGTGATCTCGCTCGACGGCTTCAACAGCCCGAGCGCGCCGCCGCCGGAGCGAGGCGTTCCGGTGACGCTATCGTTCTCGCGCGACCTGCAGGTCCTGGCCGACGCCTGACGCCATGCCCGCGGGCGCGGGATGAAGGCGATCGTCGAAGAGCCGGCTCGCCGCCAAGGTCCTGTGACGGGGGGGAATCGCATCCGCCCGAGGCGGCGCTTGGCACGTAGGCCGCCCTCTGGCCGGTGACCGGCCGGGGCATCCGGGCGTCCTCAAATGCAGCAACGCCGGACTCTTGCGAGGCCGGCGTCCGGGAAGGGCGAGGTCGGTTACTGGCGGTAGTGCTGGATGCGCGTGGTGCGCAGCCCGGCCAGGCCATGACGGTCGATCGAGGCCTGCCAGCCGAGGAACTCCTCGGTGGTGAGCGTATAGCGGGTGCACGCTTCGTCGAGGCTGAGAAGCCCGCCGCGGACCGCAGCGACCACTTCCGCCTTGCGGCGGATCACCCAGCGTTGCGTGCCGGGCGGAGGAAGGTCGGCGATCGTCAGCGGACTGCCGTCCGGGCCGATTACGTATTTCACCCGTGGGCGAAGAGGTTCGGTCATGGGATACGCTCATACAACTCGACTGACCTTGTCTCCTATGAGCGTAGTTACCTCCGCTTAAAAATTGCTGAAGGGAAAATATCGCATTGGAACCACCTTGGGACTTGTTATAAAATCCTTATGTAGCAATGGGTTGTGGTGAGTTGTACCAGTGTTTTCCCGGTGTCTGCGCCCCCGTCCTGCCCTCGATGAATCCGTGGCTGCCGGCCGGCCGCGGCAGTTGTGGCGACGGGGTGCCACAGGGGCAGCCGGCCCGCGCCCGAGGCGTCAGGACGAGGCCTTGCGCAGGGTCTTGATCTTGTCGAGCGGGACATGGATGCCGCCGACCTGCAGCAGCGGCGTCTCGCCGGACAGGTCGACGGCGTCGACCTTGCCCGAGATCTCGGTCGAGACGGTGACCGGCTGGCCGGCAGCGTCGATGGCGTCGATCTTCAGCTTGTAGGTGCCGGAGGTGTAGAGCGAGCCGTCATCGGTGCGCCCGTCCCAGTTGAAGGTGCCGGGGCCGGCATCGAGCGTCCCGGTCTTGGTGTAGACGGTTTCGCCCGTCTTGCTGTCGATGACGCTGTAGGTCGCCTTGGCCGCCGGCTTGGCGGCCGTCAGCGTCCACGTCGCCTTGCCGTTGTCCAGGGTGGTGGTGGAGCCGTCGGCGGTGATCTGCGCCCCGAGATAGCCAGCCGAGGCGGCGACGATGCTGGCGGTGTTGGCGGACACCAGCGTGCCGAGCAGATCGTTGGTCTTGAGCTGCTGCTCGACCGAGGAGAACTGCACCAGCTGCTGGGTGAACTGGTTGGTATCGAGCGGATCCATCGGGTTCTGGTTCTGCAGCTGTGTGGTCAGCAATTGCAGGAACGTGTCGAAATTGCCGGCAATGGTCTTTCGTGCGCCGGCCTGGGCGGTCGCGATGTCGGTGGCGGAGGACACGCTCGTCATGCTGGAGCTCCCTTAGACGCGGATGTCGAGGCCGCTGCGGCGACCGAGAGGATGGGCATAGGCGGCTGGCGACGGGACAGGCGGCCGGGAAGTCTCGCCGCCGTCGGGGGCGCTGCGGTGCGGCGCCTGCCGGCCCGCGCCCTGGTCGTGGCCGGTGAAGCCCTGCGGGTTCTGGCCGGGGTCGCGGAGGTTGAACTGCAGGGAGCCCGGATCGGTCCGGAAGCCGGCAGTGTTCAGCGCCCGCTCCAGCGCCCGGGAATCGCGCTGCAGCAGGTCGAGCGTGTCCATCCGCTCGACCGTCAGGGTGGTGGTGGCGGCGCCGCTTCTGTCGTCGATCGACAGGCTGACGTCGACCCGGCCGAGCTCGGGCGGGTCGAGCCTGATCTGGAAGCGGCTCTCGCCCGCCTTGGCGCGCGCGGCGACGGTCACGGCCAGATGGGGCAGCGAGGAGGGGATCACCGGCACGGATGGTTGCGGCGTCTGCTCCGCCGCCGGACGGGGGCCGTCGGTGCTTTGGGCCGCCCCAGCCGGCGGTATCGGTATCGGTATCGGTGTCGGAGCCTCCAACCTCGCCGGCGCGGCGGCCTCGGCCTGCCGGGACGCCTCGACTGCAGGCCGGGCAGCAACGTCCGCCGTGTCCTCACGCCCGGCGTCGTCCGCCGCTGCAGCGGGCTTGCCGTCCGCCGCCGGGCGGGACGCCCGGTCCACGGCCGCAGCCATCGTCGGGCCGGTCGGCGGCGCGGCGGGGCGGGAGCTGGCGGCCGGCGCCGACGGACTCTCGGCCACCGCGGCGCCGGCAAGGGGTCTCGGCAGGCCGGCCGGGAGGGTGGGTGCCGCGATTGTGTCCGTCCCGGTGGCGGTTCTGCCTGCGGTCGGGGCCTCAGGCGTGTCGCTACCGGTTGCCGGCACGGAGGCCTCGGCAGGCTGGACCGGCGCCGCCGGTGCGGTTGCGGGAGACGGAGCAGGTGGGGGGGGCGGGGCAGAGGTCTGCGCCGGGGCCGCCGTCGAGGCGGCTTTGCTGCGGTCGGCGGCGACCGGCGGCAATGCCGTTTCCGGCGCCCGATCATCATGCTGCGCCGTGATCGCCGGCGGGCGGGCGGAGGCGGCGACATCGATCTCGGGCGGGGCCACGGCGCCGGCATGGACCGGCTCGGCCTGAGCAGAGGTCGATACCGCTGCCGGACCGGTCGCAGCCGGGGCGGCGAGGGCGCCCGGCGTCGGCGCGGCGGCACTGACGGAGACCGTGACGGTGGCAGGCGGACCGGCCGGCGCACCCGTGGCCCCGGCCGGGGACGATTTGACCGGCGGCGTGCCGGTTTCAGGATGCGGCCGGGGGGCGGCCGCCTGGGGCTGCGGGGCTGTTCGCGCCGGCAGCAGGTGCGCGGGCGGGATGGACGCTTCGGTGGCGGCCGACGCGGGCGCGGCGGTGACGGCCGGCTCCGCCACTGCAGGCCCGGACTGGACCATAGCGAGGGCAGGGGCGGCGGCCGGGGGCACCGCGACCGGCGTCGACGCCGTGATATCCGGCGGAGCGAGGCGGCCGGCCACAGGCGCCGTGGCCGTGGCCTCCGGTGTGGGCGCGATGGCGGCGGATGCCCCGGCCGCTTCGGTGGGAACGCCGGCCGCGGCGAGGAATGCGGCCAAGCCGCCATCTCCCGCCGGCATCGCCGGGAGGACCGTCTGCACCGGTGCCGCCGACGGAGCAGCCGGGAGCGCGCCGGCGGCTGCGACTGCGCCGGCCGGCCGGGCGGCGGGCTGCGCCATGGCCTCGGCCGGCCCCGTCGGCGCTGGAGATGGCGGCGCGGCGGGCGGGACGAGAAGCTCGGCGAAACCGGACGGATCGGCCGGGTCGACGCGCTTCTTCCGCGCCTTGGGCTGCGCGGGCTCGATGTCGGCGGCGGATACGGAACTGGGCAAGCGGCGGTCTCGGATTCGCGTCGGCGCCCGCGGAATGGCGGGTGCGTCGTCATTCCGCGTGACGCAAGAGGCGTACCAGTCGCGGTGCCACGGTGACACTTTCAGGATCAATGGCTTGATAGGATCTCATGATGTGAAGGAAGAGAATCCGGGCGGCACCTTGTGCCGCCACCCGGCAAGTCTTGCCGGGTGGCGGACGATGCCGATCTGCCGCGCGTCGGACCGCGTTAACCTTTTCGAAACCATGAACCGGGCAATTCTTGCCTAGTCTGCGGCATGGACCGGGCGATCGCCCGGTCGGGTCGCGGCACGGAAAACGTGCGGGAGGCCTGGGGCCGGCGGCCACGGGACCCCCGCTCCCGCAGCACATGGGGCGTGCGCGTGCAGGGTTTGATGGAGGTTCTGAAGCGATTCGGCCCGGGGCGCCTGGCGGCCATGGGAGCGATGACGCTCGCGCTGATCGGCTTCTTCGCCTTCGTGATCCTGCGCTTCAGCCAGCCCGACATGGCCGTGCTCTTTGCCAATCTCGACATGCGGGACTCCGCGGCGATCGTGAAGTCGCTGGAAGCGGCCGGCGTGCCGTTCGAGCTGCGCGGCGACGGCTCGACCGTCCTGGTGCCGCGCGAGCGGGTCGCCCGCCTGCGCATGACCATGGCGCAGGATGGCCTGCCTTCGGGCGGCGGCGTCGGCTACGAGATTTTCGACAAGGGCGACAGCCTGTCGGCCACCAGCTTCGTGCAGAACATCAACCAGCTGAGGGCGCTCGAGGGCGAGCTGGCGCGCTCGATCCGCGGCATCGACCGCATCGAGCAGGCGCGCGTCCACCTGGTCATCCCGGAGAAGGCGCTGTTCCAGCGCGACCGCGAGCCGCCCTCCGCGTCGATCGTGCTGAAGGTGCGCGGCGGCCTGGACCAGAGCCAGATCCGGGCGGTGCGTCACCTCGTCGCCAGCGCGGTCGAGGGGCTGAAGCCCGAGCGCATCTCGATCGTCGACGAGTCCGGCGCCCTGCTCGCCGACGGCGCCGCCGCCGGCGAGCCCGAGAGCGCCGCCGACGAGCGGCAGGTCGCCTATGAGCGGCGCCTGTCGGACCAGGTGCAGCGCATCGTCGAGAGCGTCGTCGGCGTCGGCCGGGCCCGGGTGCAGGTGACGGCCGAGCTCGACTACAACCGGATCACCCAGACGCAGGATCTCTACGACCCCGACACCAAGGTGATCCGCTCGACCCAGACGCGGGAGGAGAGCACCGCCGTCGCCGCGCGCGACCAGAGCGTCACCGTCGGCAACGAGCTGCCCAATGCGGGCGGCCAGGCCAATCCCAATGCCGGGGCGCAGGATCTGACCCGCCGCAACGAGGAGACGATCAACTACGAGATCTCGCGCACCACCAAGACCGAGACCATCGACGGCGGGCGGGTGAAGCGCGTCTCCGTGGCGGTGCTGGTCGACGGGTCCTATGCCAAGGACAATGCCGGCGCGCTCGCCTACAACCCGCGCGCCAAGGAGGATCTCGACCGTATCGCCGCGCTGGTGCGTTCGGCGATCGGTTACGACCAGCAGCGCGGCGACCAGGTCGAGGTGGTCAACCTGCGCTTCGCCGACGCGCCGGCCGCTGCCGACATCGAGCCAGGCCAGGGCTGGATGAGCGCCTTCTCCGGCATCGACATCATGCGCTTCGCCGAGCTCGGCGTGCTGACCCTGCTGTCGCTGCTGGTGCTGCTGTTCGCCGTGAGGCCGCTGGTGCGGCGCATCGTCTCGCCCGACGCCGCCGACCGGCCCCTGGCGCCGGCCGTCGCGGTGGCCGGCATCGCCGCGGCGCATGCGGAGGGCCCGCCGCTGGTGCTGCCGCCGCCCGAGCCCAGTCCGACGCTGCAACTGCTCGACGTCGCACAGATCAACGGCAGCATCCAGCAGCGCTCGGTCGAACGCATCGGCGAGCTGGTCGAGCGCAACCCCGGCGAAACCCTGTCCCTGATCCGGACATGGCTGGCCGAGCCGGCGAATTGAGGACGGGCCATGTCGACCGAACCGGTTCCCGTCGAGCCCATGAAGAAGTTTTCCCCCGGCACGCGCGTGCTGCGGGGCGTCGAACGCGCAGCCATGCTGATGCTGCTGCTCGGCGACAAATATGCCAGCACGATCTGGAGCGGCCTCGACGACGACGAGATCCGCGCGATTTCGGCGGCGATGGCGCATCTGGGCGCCCTCGAGGCCGAGGCGGTCGAGATGTTCATGCTCGAATTCGTCGGCCAGATGTCGGCGTCGGGCGCCATCATGGGCAATTTCGAGAACACCGAGCGGCTGCTCCAGACCTATCTGCCGTCCGACCGCGTGGCGCAGATCATGGAGGAGATCCGCGGCCCCGCCGGCCGGAACATGTGGGAGAAGCTGTCCAACGTGCAGGACAACGTCCTGGCGAACTACCTCAAGAACGAGTACCCGCAGACCGTTGCCGTGGTGCTGACCAAGGTGCATCAGGACCAGGCGGCGCGGGTTCTGGCGATCCTGCCCGAGGAGTTCGCGCTCGACGTGATCGGGCGGATGCTGCGCATGGAGAGCGTGCAGAAGGAAGTGCTGGATCGCGTCGAGCAGACGCTGCGCACCGAGTTCATGTCGAACCTCAACCAGACCCAGCGGCGCGACCCGCACGAGCTGATCGCCGAGATCTTCAACGCCTTCGACCGCCAGACCGAGACGCGCTTCCTGACCTCGCTGGAGGAAGCCAACCGCGAGAGCGCCGAGCGCATCAAGGCGCTGATGTTCACCTTCGACGATCTGATGAAGCTCGACCCGGCGGCGGTGCAGACGCTGCTGCGCGCGGTCGACCGCGACAAGCTGGCGATTGCTCTCAAGGGCGCCTCGGAGAAGGCACGCAGCTTCTTCCTGTCCAACATGTCGGGGCGCGCCGGCAAGCTGCTGCAGGACGACATGGTGGCGATGGGGCCGGTTCGCCTGCGCGATGTCGACGAGGCCCAGGCCATCCTCGTCTCCAGCGCCAAGGATCTCGCCGCCAAGGGCGAGATCATGATCACCAAGAACCGCGCCGACGACGAGCTGGTATATTGATGCGCCCGCACTTGCCCATGCCCCACGGCGAGACGCCGACCCCCGAGGCGAGGCCGTTGCCGCGCCCGCCGCGCAGGCCTGCGCCGTGACCCCCCGCGCCAAGTTCCTGTTCGACGACGATTTCGGCGCGCCGCGCGCCGCGCCGGCCGCCGCTGAGCCGAGCATCCCGCTGGTCGACCACCAGAGCGCGGTGCGGCTCGCCGACGAGGCCGCTTTCCTGCGCGGCGTTGCCGAAGGGCGGCGGCAGAGCGAGATCGACGAGACCGCCCGGCTGGCCGCGACCATGCAGCGGCTTGCCCTGCAGTTCGGCGAGGCGGGCGGACGCCTGGCCGGGATCGCCGACAGGTCGGAGGAACAGGCGGCGCGGCTGGCGCTGGCGCTGGCGCGCAAGCTGGCCGGGACGCTCCTGGAGCAGCAGCCCCTGGTGCCGATCGAGGAGCTTGCCCGCTCGGTGTTCAGCCATCTCCGGGCGACGCCCCACGCGGTGGTGCGGGTCAATGCCGCCCTGGTCGAGGCGGTCAAGCCGCGGCTCGAAGCCATCGCCCGCGAGTCCGGCTTCGCCGGCGCGATCGTGGTGCTGGGCGAGCCCGACATCCTGGTCGGGGATGCGCGGATCGAATGGGCCGATGGCGGCGCGGTGCGCGACACCGTGGCGCTGGAGGCGGTGCTCGAGGAGGCCATCGGCCGCCACCTCGACCAGTCATCCGGCCGGAGGAGAACCGCCGATGAATGAGAAGCCCGGTGTGAAGAACATGAGCCTGCCGCATCTGAACGACGACATCGATCTGGTGGCGCCGGATGGAGCGGGGATGGCCTATGCCGAGGATGGGCAGAGCCGCGTGGCGTCCGACCTGGAAAGCGTGTTCGACGTGCCGGTCAAGGTCTCGGCCGTGCTCGGGCGGGCCCGCATGGGCGTAGGCGACCTGCTGAAGCTCGGGCCCGGCTCGGTGCTGGAGCTCGACCGCAAGGTCGGCGAGGCCATCGACATCTATGTCAACGATCGTCTGGTGGCGCGGGGAGAGGTGGTTCTGGTCGAGGACAAGCTCGGCGTGACGATGACCGAAATCCTGAAGGGGGAGAAGTAAGCCATGAAACTCCTGATCGCGGGAACTCTGAAAGGCCAGCTCACGGCGGCCACCAAGATCGCCATGGACCGCGGCGCGACCGTCACCCATGTCGCCGACGTCGAGGGGGCCCTGCGCCATCTGCGGGCCGGCCGCGGCGGCGACCTCCTGATGATCGACGTGATGCTCGACATCCGCGATCTCGTCGGCAAGCTCGAGGCCGAACGCATCCATGTGCCGGTGGTGGCCTGCGGCGTCGACAACGACGTGCGCGCCGCGGTCGCCGCCATCCGGGCCGGCGCCAAGGAGTACATCCCGCTGCCGCCCGATCCGGAGCTGATCGGCGCCATCCTCGCCGCCGTCGCCGGCGAGAGCAACGATTTCGTCGTCCGCGACGAGGCGATGCAGGCCGTGGTGCGGCTCGCCGGGCAGATCGCGCCCTCCGACGCCTCGATCCTGATCACCGGCGAGAGCGGCACGGGCAAGGAGGTGCTGGCCCGCTACGTCCACGCCAAGTCGAGCCGGCGCGAGCGGCCGTTCGTCTCGGTGAACTGTGCTGCGATCCCGGAGAACCTCCTGGAGAGCGAGCTGTTCGGCCATGAGAAGGGCGCCTTCACCGGCGCGGTGGCGCGCCGCGTCGGCAAGTTCGAGGAGGCGAACGGCGGCACGCTGCTGCTCGACGAGATCTCTGAGATGGATGTGCGTCTGCAGGCCAAGCTGCTGCGGGCCATCCAGGAGCGGGTGATCGACCGTGTCGGCGGGGCCAAGCCGGTGCCGGTCGACATCCGCATCCTTGCCACCTCCAACCGCAACCTGGCGGACGAGGTGCGCAAGGGCTCCTTCCGCGAGGATCTGCTCTACCGCCTCAACGTGGTGAACCTGAAGATCCCGGCCTTGCGCGAGCGGCCCCAGGACGTGCTGGAGCTGGCCCAGCACTTCGCCCGCAAATATGCGCAGGCCAACGGCCTGCCGGTGCGCGGCCTGTCCGTCGAGGTGCGCAAGAGCCTGATGGCGGCGCGCTGGCCGGGCAATGTGCGCGAGCTGGAGAACGCCATGCACCGGGCGGTGCTGCTCGCCGCCGGCCCCGAGATCGGCCCCGAGGCGCTGCGCACGCCGGAGGGCACGGCGATGGACAGCCTCGCCCTCAGCCAGGGCCTGGCGGCACAGGCCGCGGCGACGGCCGAGGCGCTGTCGCGCTCCTTCGTCGGCCGTACGGTCGCCGATGTCGAGCGCGAGTTGATCCTGCAGACGCTGGACCATTGCCTGGGCAACCGCACCCACGCCTCCAACATCCTCGGCATCTCGATCCGCACCCTGCGCAACAAGCTCAACCAGTACAGCGACGAGGGCCACCGCATCCCGCCGCCGCCGGGCGCCGAGGCGCGGGCCGTGGGGTACTGAGCGCAGCCGCGCACCCGGCCTTCCTGCGATGGGAAGGAGACGGGGCGAGGTGCAAGAGGCCTCCTCGCCGCCAATTCCGGATATCGCCGGGAGCGGCAGGCAGGGAGGCATCTTGCTCGGGGGCGAAGGCCGTCGCATCATGGCCCGTGGTGGTGCTGATCCTATCGGACCGGGGCCCGATCAGCCGGCTCCGGCCGCTCCTCAGCCGTAGCGCTTCGCTCCCGCCACGCAGACGACCACCGCGACCGCCACGCCCAGCGTCATCCAGCCGACCGGCTCGTGCAGCAGCAGAGCGGCCAGGGCGAAGCCGAAGAAGGGCTGCAGCAATTGCAGCTGGCCGACGGCGGCGATGCCGCCGAGGGCGAGGCCGCGATACCAGAACACGAAGCCGATCAGCATCGAGAACAGCGAGACATAGGCGAGGGCCGACAGGGCCGGCCAGCCGACCCGGCTCCATGCGATGGGCTCGAGCATGGCGGCGAGCGGCAGCGTCACCGGCAGCGAGATCACCAGCGCCCAGGAGATCACCTGCCAGCCGCTGCGTCGGCGCGAAAGCCGGGCGCCCTCGGCGTAGCCCAGGCCGCAGACGATGATCGCGGCCAGCATCAGCGCGTCGCCCGTGCCGCTGCCGCCGCCGCCCTGATGCAGGGCGAAGGCGGCGACGGCGGCGCTGCCGGCGATCGAGAACAGCCAGAAGGCCGGCTTGGGCCGCTCGCCGCCGCGCAGCACGCCGAATGTGGCGGTGGCGAGCGGCAGCAGGCCGACGAAGATGATGGCGTGGGCCGAGGTGATGCTGCGCAGCGCCAGGGCCGTCAGCAGCGGGAAGCCGACGACGACACCGAGCGCCACCACGATCAGCGGCACGATCTCCGCCCGCCCCGGCAGGTCGATGCGCCGGGAAACCGCAGTCTTGCCCTGCTGCAGGTCATGAGGGCTGACCGGGTTCCAGCGGATGTGCAGGTGCAGCGCCAGCAGCAGCACGCCGCCGAGCAGGCCGGCGATGGCGGCACGCGCGGCGGTGAGGAACAGCGGGTCGAGGTCGAGCACGGCGACGCGCGTTGCCGGCAGCGAGCCGCTGAAGATCAGCACGCCGAGAAGGCCGTTGAGCCAGCCGGTCCATCTGTCGTCCATGGTCGAGATCCCTTCGCCGGTGCGGCGGCAAGCCCGCCCGGCCGATCGCCGTCGGACGTTGCTGCCATGCTCCGACGATAGGTTGGGCACCCTGGCCAGGACAGACACAATCCGGTACAATTCATCCGAACTGTATTGGTACGAAAGGTAATACGGATGTTCGATATCGTCGCCGGCAGCGAGACGGAATCGACGCTTGTCGCCCGCGTGATGCAGGCGGTCCGCAGCCAGATCGCGACGCGGGCGGCGGCGCCCGGCGCGCGGCTGCCGTCGATCCGGCGGTTTGCGGAGACGCAGGGCGTCTCGAAGTCGACCGTGGTCGAAGCCTATGACAAACTTGTGGCGGAGGGGGCCATCGTCTCGCGCCCCGGCTCGGGCTTCTATGTCGCCGGTCGCGGGCCGGCGTTGCGTCTGATCGAGGCCGGGCCGAAGCTCGACCGCGTCATCGGCCCGTTCTGGGTGATGCGCCAGTCACTGGAGGCGCCGCCCGGCGCGCTCAAGCCGGGCTGGGGCTGCCTGCCCGACGACTGGTTGCCGCAGGAGGCGATCCGCCGGGCCTTCCGCAGCCTGGGGCGCGACGAGGCGGCGAATCTGACCGCCTATGGCTCGCCGCTCGGGCTGGCGCCGCTGCGAGCCCATATCGCCCGCACCCTGAACGAGCGCGGCATCGCCGCCGAGCCGGACGCGGTGATGCTGACCGACTCCGATTCCGTCGCCGCCGACCTCGTCTGCCGCCTGCTGCTGCAGCCGGGCGACACCGTGCTGGTCGACGATCCCTGCTACTTCAACTTCCAGGCGCTGCTGTGGGCTCAACGCGCCCGGGTGATCGGCGTGCCGGTGACGCCCTCGGGACCCGACCTCGAACGCTTCGCGGCGCTGGCGGCCGAGCACCGGCCGCGCCTCTACCTCACCAATGCCACGCTGCAGAACCCGACCGGCGCCACCCTGTCGGCAGCGGTGGCGCACCAGCTTCTGACCATCGCCGAGGCCCATGATCTCACCATCGTCGAGGACGACAGCTTCGGCGAATTCGAGATCGCGCCGACGCCGCGCCTGGCCGCGCTGGACGGGCTCAGGCGCGTCATCCACATCGGCAGCTTCTCCAAGACCCTGTCGGCGTCGGTGCGCATCGGCTTCGTGGCGGCGCGGCCGGACTGGGTCGAGCAGTTGACCGACCTCAAGCTCGCCACCGGCTTCGGCAATTGCGACGCCAATGCCCAGCTGCTCTATCGCGTGCTGACCGACGGCAGCTATCGGCGCCATACCGAACGCCTGCGCACCCGCCTTGCCGGCGCGATGACCCTGACGCTGCGGCGGCTGCGTGGCCTCGGCCTGACGCCGTGGGTCGAGCCGCGCGCCGGCATGTTCCTGTGGGCGATGCTGCCCGAGGGGCGGGACTCGGCCGTTCTGGCCCGTCGCGCCCTGGAGCGCGGCATGGTGCTGGCGCCCGGCAATGTCTTCAGCGTGTCCCAGTCCGCCGGCCGCTTTCTGCGCTTCAACGTCGCCCAGTGCATGCCGCCGCGCGTCTTCGAGCTGCTGGAGGAGGTGATGACGGGGTAGGGGGCTCACGGCTTCGGCGTGTCGGTCCACGTCCCGGCCGCGCCGCCGATGCGCTGGCCGATGCCCTCGAGCACCGGGTCCACCCGCTCGCGCTTGAAGCGCCTGATCCGGTGGACAATCCAGCCGACCGCCAGGGCGAGGACGCCGAGGACGACGATGTTGAACCAGGGGATGACGACCTCGTCGGGCCCGGTGGCCAGGCGTATCCTGAGCGCGTTCGGGAACATGCCGAGATAGGGGATGCGCCAGTCCTGGCTGGTGACGAGCCCCCATTGCGGCTTGTCGGCGCCGGAGGCCAGGGCCTGTGCCTTGCCCTGGAGCGTGCCGCTGTCGAACTTGAGGTAGAAGGGGAAGGACCAGCCCGCGTCCTCGTTGCGGAAGACGCGGATGCTGCCGTCGGGGTGGGCAGTGTTGATGAAGCGCACGTCGCGGGTGTTCTGGGTCCTGACGCCCGGTGTCTCGCTGTCGAACCAGCCGGAACTGTCGAGGCGCTTGGTGTCGGTGCCGACGATGCGGACGATGTCGTGCGAGGGCAGGGTGAAGTTCAGCCACAGCGCCGCTACCGCCAAGGCTGTGGCGATCGCTCCCCATTTCAGCAGGCGCAGCATAGCCCCTCCCCATCGTTCGGCCCCGGCCGGCGCATCGACGGCATGGGCGCGAGCCGGGAATTCGGCAACCGCCTCACCGGCGGCCCGGCTTCTTCTTCCAGGTGTCGAGCCAGCGCTGCCAGCGGCTCCACAGGCCGGTGGCGCGGTTGCTCACGGCTTCGGCGTGCCAGTCCACCGTCTCGACGGCGTTGTCGATGCGCTCGCCGATATCCTCGATCATCGGATCCACCTGTTCGCGCTTGAAGCGGCGGACGCGATAGACAACCCAGCCGACCGCCAGCGCGAGGACGCTGAGGACGATGATGTTGAACCAGGGGATGACGAATTCGTCCGGCCCGGTGGCCGGGCGCATCCTGAGCGCGTTCGGGAACATGGTGAGATAGGGGATGCGCCAGCCATAGCTGGTGATCACGACCCATTGCGGCTTGTCGGCGCTGGAGCTCAGCGCCTGCGCCTCGGCCTGCAGGTTGCCGCTGTCGAACTTGAAGTAGAAGGGGAAGGACCAGTCCGTGTCCTCGTTGCGGAAGACGCGGATGCCGCCGTCGGGATAGGTGGTGTTGATGAAGCGCACGTCGCGGGTGTTCTTGGCCTGCAGGCCGGGCGCCTCGCTGTCGAACCAGCCGGAGCTGTCGAGGCGCTTGGTGTCGGTGCCGGCGATACGGACGATGTCGTGCGAGGGCAGGACGAAATTCAGCCAGAGCGCTGCCACCGCCGCCACCGCGACGATCACGACCCATTTCAGCAGGCGCAGCATCGTCCCTCCTTGCAATCCGGCTCCGATCCCCATCGGGATCTCCGGTCAATCATCGCCCTGCACCATGTCGGCGGCACGACGCGGCCTCAGTGTCCCGCGCGCGGGCCCCAGGGCCCCTTGATCGCGCCATGGCGCGGCCCGGCATCGCCCGACGTGCCGCCGGCCCGCGGCCCCCAGGGACCGGTGGCCACGCCCGGATCGGCCATGGTCGGCTCGGGACCGAACAGCTCCTCGCGGACGCCCTGCTTGTCCATGGCATATTCTTGGGCCAGGAATTCGGCAACATAGTCCTTCCTGCGCTCGCTCCAGCCGAGATAGGCTGTGTAGAAGGCCGGCTTGTTGCAGATGAAGAGCTGGCGGATGTCGAGCGGCGTGAACTCGCTCAGCAGCTGGTTCACGAGGTCGCGGTCCGTCGCGGGCGTGGCGCGGTGCAGGTAGAAGAAGCCCGGCTCGCCCGGACGGGGCAGGGACGGCGCGCGGCCATCCTCGACCGCGGCCAGCGCCGAGGCCACCGCCTCGAAGTCCGGCGGCAGGTCGGCGGCGTGGCGCATGGCGATGCGGCGCAGGTCCGCCCGGGTCAGCCGTGCCAGCTCGGTCGGCGCCGTCTCCAGGTCGGCCAGCAGATCGACCAGCATGAAGTCCTGGCGCTGGCGCAGCAGCGCCTTCACGTCGAGCTCGAAGGCGTCGAAGACCGGCTCGATCAGGCCGTTCAACTGCAGGAAATTGGCGATGATGGCGGCGTCCTTCAGGTCGAGGCTGGAGATGCCCTCCATCTGCGCGGCGCCGACCGCCGGGTCGCGGTAGAGCAGGGCCGGATACGGGACGTCGCGGAAGAGGTAGAGCCCGCCGAAATGCGTGGTGTGGAAGTTGCCCTGGCGGTAGACGGTCTTCCTGAACGCCACGGGATGGCTGGCGATGTCGCCCACCCGCTCGGCCAGGGCGATCATGCCGGCGATATGGGCGTCGTCGTACCAGAGCCCGTCCTCGGTGCGGAAGGCCTCGATCATCTGCGACAGCTTCTGGGCGTCGGTCACCCGGCCCGTGGTGGTGTTGGCCTCCACCGTGATGGTGCGCAGGCCCAGCACGTCGAGCGGCCGGGTCAGCCGCCAGACCGAGTTGACCAGCTCGCCGAGCACCGCCTCGCGCGCGGTCAGGGCAGCCAGCGCCGCCGCATTGTCCTCGATGAAATGGCGCAGGATCGTGCGGGTCGTCGAGAACTGCGCGTTGAGCAGCGGCGCGCCCATCTGGTCGAGGCCGAGCAGGATGAACTGGCGGTTGCAGCCGTGCGGGTTGAGGTAGAGCGGGTCGCCGAGCTCGTCGCCGATCTCCGGCGAGAAGCCGGAGAGGTCGATATGGAAATCGGCCAGCGCGGTGCGCTTGCCCGTGAGCTTCTCCAGGGCCGCGTTGTAGCGGGCGACCATGGTGGGGGAGGCGACCTCGACGAGGTTGCCGAACATCAGGCCCTGTTCGATCAGCCGCCTCATGCCCGTCGCGCCTCCGCGAAGCGGCGCCTGGCCTCCTCCATCCGGCCCATGTCGCGCACCGCCTCGGCGATGGCCGCCTCGTCCGACTTGTCGGCGTAGCGGAACTCGCTGTCGGCGTAGCGGTTGATCTCCTGGACGACCATGTCGACGGTGATCGGCCCGGCAAGCTCGGCGATCATCGCCTTCTTCGTGTCGTAGTCCCTGGCCAGGAACAGCTCCGGCTTCTCCATCCATTCGTCGGGCAGCTCGAAGTCCATGGCGCGCACCTTGACCGCGTCGGTGATGTTCTTGACGGCGCGGCCGGTGAAGCGGGCGTCGGCCTCCTGGATCGCCTTGAGATAGGCGCCGAGCTTGGCCAGGGTGTCGAGCCGGCCGAGCTTCGCCTCCACGCTCTCGAACACCCGGGCCAGGGCTTCCTCGCGGGGGCGGGCATGGCTCTCATAGGACGCGGCGACCGCTTTCCGGATCTCCTGCGTGGCGAACAGCCGATGCTCGCCCACCGGGATCTGGTGGCGCTTGCCGAGCAGCAGGGCGAGGATGTCGACATAGTCCTCGCGGGTCTGCGGCCCGTCGACCAGGAAGCGCGCCCCGGCGCGCTGGCGCAGGGCGTCGTCGACGTTCTCGGGAAAGTTGGAGAACATGCCGAAGGTGCAGTTGCCGCGCACCACGGTGCCGGCGCCGGCGAAGCTCTCCATCAGCACGGCGGTGATCTCCAACTGCCCCGCCGAGGACTGGCGGTCGCCGCGCCGGCCGGCGAGCTGGTCGATGTCGTCGATGGTGCCGAAACCGATCACGCCGGGATCGGTGACGGCGCGGATGAAGGCCTTGGCGTTCTGGGCGGACTTGCCCTGGTAGCTGTCGATGCTCTCGGTGGAGAGGTTGGCATAGTGGAAGGGATAGCCGGCATTGCGGCAATAGGTGTCGAGCAGCCCCGCCATCATCTGGATCAGGGTGGTCTTGCCGGTGCCGGGCCTGCCGTCGCCCATGAAGGTGAAGATGAAGCCGCCGAGCTCGGCGAAGGGGTTGAGCCGGCGGGTGAAATCATAGGCCATCAGCATCTTCGCCAGCTTCATCGACTGGTGCTTGGCGATATGGTTGCCGATCACCTCCTGCGGCTGCTTGAAGGCCATGGCGAGCCCGGTGCTGCGCCTGCGGGTGGCCGGGCTGAAACCGTCGATGCGGAAATCGTCGGCCTCGACCCGGTAGGCGGCGGCGGTGAAGGCTTCGAGCCGCGGCGCCGTCGCGGCCCGCGCGGCCACCGCCTGCATCACCGCCTCGCACCAGGCGTTGATCGCCGGCACCAGCCGGGCGTCGTCGTCGAGCCGGGCCAGGATGCCGTCGAGTTCCCAGAGCACGCCGTGCAGGGCCACCAGCGGATTGTCGGTGACGATCTCCTGCACCGGGCCGATCTCGGCCTCGCCCTCGGCCGGCGACGCCGACATGAGGAAGGCGAGCATGCTGGCCGTGACGTGCAGGGTGATCAGGGCGGCGGCGGCGAGCAGCTCGGCGAACTCGGTGCGGCGGGCCGGGTCGAGCCGGCCGTCGCGGTTGTCGCGCTTGAGCTGGCCGAGGGCGGTGCGCTCCTCGAACAGGTCGGACACGGCCATGGCCGTGGCGACGGCGCGGCGCAGCGCCTGCAGAGCGCCGGCCTGGGCCGGGCTGACCAGCGGATCGCCGGCATCGGCGGCGCCGACGCGCTCGATGAGACTGACGCCCGAGGCCGGGACGGACGCCCGGGCGGCAAGCCCCGGCGTGGTGGCGCGGAAGCGCCGGCCGGTGGCGGTGATGCCGGGGGAAAGCTGCCGGGGCGATGCCGCCTCCGGCCGCGGCGGCGCGATGCGCGGGGCGTAGTCGAAATGCTCCAGCATGGCGACCACGCCGTCGTAATGCGCCCGGATCGCCGCCTCGCGCACTTCCATCAGGTTGAGCGATGTCGCCATCTCGTCAGTCGTCTCCGCCTCGGCCCGCCGTCATGCATCCCCGCCGTCACATGCCGCTGAGCACGGCGCCGTTCTCGGCCACCACATATTTGCGCACGCCGGCAAAGCCCGGCGGGTTGCGGTCGCTCAGCACCTGATAGGCGCGCAGCGGCAGGATCAGCGAGCGCTCCAGCCGCGTCACGCCGGCGTCCGCGGCCACCGGGTCGTACTGGTCGAGATCGAAGATCTCGCGCTGCACCTGCGAGAACAGCCCCTTGGGTTGCGTCTCGCAGCGGGCGGAGACCAGCGTCTCGACGGTCCAGGCCAGGGCCCAGTCGCGACCGTTGACGCCGGACGCCTCGGCCAGGATGTCGCGCAGCGGTCCGTTCTGCTCGGTGAAGGCGTGCGAGTACATCGGGCCGACATGGATGCGGCGCAGCAATTTCGGATGCAGCTCGTCGAAATCGGCGTCGAAGCCGCGGGCGATGGTCAGGAGCTTCAGCGACGACAGCGACTGGGCCAGGAGATGGGACTGCACCACCGGTGCCCGTTCCGCATCGTCGGGCAGGGGCGTGCGGCCGGAATCCTCCATGACCAGCACATAGATCGCCGGCACACTCTCCATGCTGTCATAGACCGCCCAGTGGACGAGGTAGCGCCGCCGCGGCTCGTCCGGACGGGAGATCAGCAGGAACTGCGGATGGTTCTGGGCGAAGAACAGCGCGCGCGCCTTCAGCGTCTCGTAATAGACGCGCTGGCTCATGGCATATTGCAGCCTGCCCGGCGCGCTGCGCTCGGAGAGGATATGCGCGATCATCTGCTGCTTGAGCGCGGCCTGGTCCGGCAGGGCGGCGAGGTGGCGGTCGGCCTGGGTGAGGTCGGTCGCCATGGTCAGGATCTCGCGGAAAACGGGAAAACCGCTGTCGCGCCGGTCGATCTCGAGGCTGAGGGGCGGCGCGCCCGCCCGGCCGGCCATCAGGTGCTTCAGGCCGAGGGCGGTGAAGCTGTTGGCCAGGCGATTGAGATAAGCCTCGATCAGGTCGAGCTGCAGCTTGCCGAGCTCGCCCGGAGACCGGTTCTCGGCCAGGCCGGCCACGTCGCGCAGATGGCTGATGATCCGCGCGAACTTGGCGAAGTAGCGCCGCGTCGCCATCGGATCGGGCAGGACGGCGTGGTCGTCTCCTGGAGCGCTCACGGACGTGCCGGTCAGGACTGGCCGTAGAGGTTCTTGTCGTGCTTCTCGACGATCGCCGCGAAGCGCCGGGCGAAGCGCTCATCGGACTTGGCCTTCTCCTCCAGCACCTTGCGGGCGAAGACCATGTGGTCCTCGTGGCGCTCCATCATGTCGGCCATGCGCTGGTTGGTGGCCGAGCCGATCGCGGCCATGGCGGCCTGCGCCTCCTGGTCGGTCTTGACGCCGATCTCGTTGATGCGGTGGGCGACATCCTGCTGCTGGGCCGTCTTCAACGACTTGGTCAAGGCGTCGTAGAGCACCACGCGCTGCTTGGTGTCGGTCTGCAGCTTGTTGATCAGCACCATCTGCGTGGCAGCCTGGTTCTGCAGGCTGTCGACCCAGCTCTTGCCCTTCTCGATATAGCGCTCCAGCGTCTGCGACTGGGCGAGCTTGACCTGCTCCTCCTGGGCCAGCGCGTTGAAGCGGGCATTGGTCTCGGCGAGCTCCGTCTCCAGCCTGGTGCGGGCGGCGGCGTTCTGCTCCATCGAGATCTTGTTTTCCAGCTCGATGATCTTCGGATCCATCGCCAGGATCTGGGCCTTGATGGCATCGAGCTGGCCGACGGTCGCCTCGCGCTCGCCCAGCGTCGCCGACAGGTTCTTCTCCACCCGGGCCTTGTGGTCGTTCAGCACCCCGAGCTGGCCCTGCAGCAGGTTGACGATGATGTCGGACTTGGCGATCAGATCCTGCAGCTTGTCGTCGATCGAGGTGCCGCGCAGGCGCTCCTCGCGCATGCTGTCGGACTTGGCCTCCGAGAACATGCCCACGAAGCTCTCCCAGCCGGTCTTCTCGCGCAGGGCGCTGAAGTCCTTGGAGAAGCCGGCGGTGATGTCGTCGAGGCCGATGATCAGCTCGGCGATGTTGGCGTTCATCGCCTCCGAATGGGCGTGCACGTCGTCCAGCGTGGCATTGGCGATGTCGATGGAGACATCCGTGCCCTGCTCCATCTTGGCCCGGGTGGCCTCGATCTT
The DNA here is from genome assembly GCF_057554225.1 of Labrys sp. Lb11. Lineage (NCBI taxonomy): Bacteria > Pseudomonadati > Pseudomonadota > Alphaproteobacteria > Hyphomicrobiales > Xanthobacteraceae > Labrys > Labrys sp. Lb11. The sequence continues at coordinate 415,721 of NZ_BAAJOT010000003.1, read as the reverse complement.
CGAGGTCATGTCGGCGACCTTGGCCTGGGCGGCCTTCACTTCGGCCTCGGCGGCTTTGATCGCGGCATCGAAATCGGCCATGGACGCTTTCTCCCTCCCGTCGTCGTCGCTCGGTAGGAGTTAGGAGATCAACGTGGAAATTGGAAGACGTGAGGGTGTCACCTGGGAAACCGGATGGCCTCCGCCGCAGCGATGTGCGTTTGCGCACGGCCCGCCGGCGCCGGATCGGGCAGGGCGGGTGGAGGAACCTCGCGCCGCGCGCTAGGGTGCTTCATCCGTCCCGGGAGCCTCGTCCATGCGCCGTCTTCTCGTCCTCGCCGCCGTCCTGGTGCTGGCGCCCTTCGCGGCGCAGGCGCGCAGCATCGCGCTCGTCGTCGGCAATGACGCCTACGCCAATGTGCCGACGCTGCAGAAGGCGGTGAACGATTCCCGCTCGATCGCCGCGGAGCTGGAGAAGCTCGGTTTCGTCGTGCGCCGGGTGGAGAACGTCGACCAGCGCGCCATGAGCAAGGCGATCGTCGCCTTCAACGCCGACATCCAGCCCGGCGACCGCGCCGTGTTCTACTATTCCGGCCATGGCTTCGAGATCGGCGGCACCAACTACCTCCTGCCCACCGACGTGCCTGCGGCGAAGTCGAGCGAGCAGGATCTGGTGCGCGACGCCTCCTTCCCGGTCGACCGCATCATCGACGGTATCCGCGAGAAGGGAGCGGGCGTGGCGATCCTGGTGCTCGACGCCTGCCGCGACAACCCCTTCTCCGGGCCGGGCACGCGCTCGACCGCCGCGACGCGCGGTCTCAGCCGCGTCGACGCGCCCGAGGGCGTGTTCGTGCTGATGTCGGCCGGCGCCAAGCAGGAGGCGCTCGACCGCCTGTCGGACGCCGACGGCAATCCCAACTCGGTCTTCACCCGCACCTTCCTCGCCGAGCTCGACAAGCCCGGCCGGACGCTGGTGCAGATCGCCAAGGCGACGCAGGTCAAGGTCAAGGCGCTGGCCCGGACCATCGGCCACGAGCAGACGCCGGCCTATTACGACCAGGTGATCGGCGACGTCGTGCTCTCGGATGCGCCCGCCGGCGCGCCGCAGGCCGACCAGCCGGCGGCCGAGGCCCACAACGTCTCGCCGAACGTGCCGACCGAGATCCACGTCACCGAGACCACCCAGGCCGGTGCCGGCGTCACGCTCGGGCCGGGCGTCACGCTCGGGCCCGGCGTGGTCATCGGCGGCAAGGACGCCAAGATCGCCCTGCAGGACCCGGCCAATCCGCCCAAGGACAGCGCCGAGCAGCGCCTCGCGACCCAGCAGGGCGGCGTGCCCGCCGGCAGCCAGCAGCTCGCGATGGTGCGGCCGGACCCGAGCGTCAAGGACGCGGCGCAAGGGGCGGTACGGGCGCCGATCGCCAATTTCATGCGCTCCAATTCCGGCTGGACGGTCACGCTGTCGACGCCGGAGCCGGTGGTCTCGATCTCCTACCGCGTCGGCGAGGCCGGCGAGTACCGCGACACCGGCCTGCTCGACGTGCTCGACCAGCGCACCGGCCAGCGCATGCCCAACCCGTCCTTCCAGCTCTCCGGCAAGGCCCAGGCGGCGATCATCCAGGTGCGCTACCAGACCGTGGACGGGGCGACGGTCGGCCCGTTCCCGATCCGCTTCGACCCCGACGTGGCGCTGTTCGACACCCAGCGCAAGGCGCTGGAGCAGATCTGGCCGAGCTGGGTCGAATTCCGCGACTTCAACGGCACGCTGGTCTACTTCACCACGCTGATGAGCTATCGCTGCGCCATCACCGAGGTGCGCTACGGCCTCGACGGCGCCGCGCCGCTCCGCCGCTTCGACATGCCGGCCTGCAACGCCAAGGACCCGTACTCGATCCCGGGCAACGCCACGCCCTACATGAAGGTGCCGGGCAAGACCAAGTCGATCAGCGTGCAGATCACCTGGCGCGACGGCACGCAGTCGGAGGTGAACACGATCGAAAGGGAGTGATTTTTGCGGCTATGGCCCTATATCAGGAGTCATGCGCCAGGCAATTCATCACCTCTCCATTCCGACGCGCGGCAAGGGGCTGATCGAGGTCACCGAGGCCGTGCGCTCCTGGGTCGGCGCGCAGAAGATCGCGACCGGGCTCCTGACCGTCTTCTGCCGCCATACCTCCGCCTCGCTCCTGATCCAGGAGCGGGCGGATCCCGACGTCCGCGGCGACCTTCTCGCCTTTTTCGGGCAGATCGCGCCCGAGCAGCCCGGGCGCTACGCCCACGAGTGCGAAGGGCCGGACGACATGCCCGCCCATATCCGCGCAGCGCTGACCCAGGTGCAGCTCTCGATTCCCGTCGATGCCGGCGCCATGGTGCTCGGGGCCTGGCAGGGGCTCTTCCTGTTCGAGCACCGCAGCCAGCCCTACCGGCGCGACATCGTTCTGCACCTGATCGGCGAGTGAGGGGTGCGAGGGCGCCGCTCAGCCGCCTTCCGGCTCCACCGCGCGCAGGAAGGCGAAGTCGCAACCCTGGTCGGCCTGCAGGATCTGCTCGCGATAGAGGCGCTGGTAGCCGCGGTCCCGCGCCGGGCCGGGCGGCGCCAGGGCGGCCCGGCGGCGGTCGAGCTCGGCCTCGTCGACCAGCAGCTCCAGCCGGTGCCGCGAGACGCTCAGCCCGATCCGGTCGCCGCTCCGCACCAGGGCCAGCGGCCCGCCCGAGGCGGCGTCGGGCGCGACGTGCAGCACGATGGTGCCGTAGGCCGTGCCGCTCATGCGCGCGTCGGAGATGCGCACCATGTCCTTGACGCCGGCCCGGGCCAGCTTGGCGGGAATCGGCAGGTAGCCGGCCTCGGGCATGGCCGCCGTGCTGGCCGGCCCCGCATTCTGCAGCACGAGAAAATCGTCGGGCGTGACGTCGAGCGCCGGATCGTCGATGCGGGCGGCCAGATCCGCCAGCGAGGTGAAGACGACGGCGCGCCCCTCGCGCTCGAACAGGGCGGGATCGGCGGCGGCGCGCTTCAGCACCGCGCCGCGCGGCGCCAGGTTGCCGAACAGGGCGACGAGCCCGCCGGTCTCGCGCACGGGATCGTCGACGGGCCGGACGATCTGCCGGTCGACCCAGGCGTCGGCCGCCGCGATGCGCTCGCCGAGCGTCTCGCCGGTGACGGTCAGGCAGTCGAGATGCAGCAGGTGGCGCAGCTCGCGCAGCACGGCCGGGATGCCGCCGGCGGCATGGAGATCCTCCATGTAGCCGGAGCCGGTCGGCTTGAGGTCGACGAGGACGGGCGTGGTCCGGCTGAGCTCGTTCATCGCCCGGAGGTCGAGCGAAAGGCCGAGCCGGCCGGCGATGGCGGCGAGATGAACGACCGCGTTGGTGGAGCCGCCGAGCGCCAGCAGCACCCGCGTCGCGTTCTCGATCGCCGCGGCGGTGATGATCCGGCTCGGGCGCCGGTCGGTGCCGATCAGCGACACGGCGATGCGCCCGGTCTCCTCCGCCATGCGCAGGCGGTCGGCGTCGACGGCGGGAATGGCGGCGGCACCGGCGGGCATCATGCCCAGGGCCTCGGCGAGCGAGGCCATGGTGCTGGCGGTGCCCATCACCGCGCAGGTCCCGGCGGTGGAGGCGAGGCGCTGCTCGACGGCGTCGATCTCGGCCTCGTCGACGGTGCCGGCACGGTAGCGCGCCCAGAAGCGCCGGCAATCGGTGCAGGCGCCGAGCCGCTCGCCGCGGTGGCGACTGGTCGACATCGGCCCTGCCACCAGCTGGATGGCGGGGATGTCGGCCGAGGCCGCGCCCATGAGCTGGGCCGGCACCGTCTTGTCGCAGCCGCCGAGCAGCACCACCGCGTCCATGGGCTGGGCGCGGATCATCTCCTCCACGTCCATCGCCATCAGGTTGCGGAACTTCAGGCTGGTCGGGTCGAGGAACACCTCGCCGAGCGAGATGGTCGGGAACTCCACCGGCAGCGCGCCGGCGGCGAGCACGCCGCGCTTCACCGCCTCGATCAGCTCGGGGAAATGGCGGTGGCAATTGTTGAAGCCGCTGGCGGACTGGGCGATGCCGACGATCGGCCGGTCGAGCATCTGCCGGCTGTAGCCCATCGAGCTGGCGAAGGACCGGCGGAGATAGAGGCTGAAGCCGCGGTCGCCGTAATTGGTGAGCCCGCGCCGCAAGCCGCGCGGTTCGGCCGTGTCGTCGCTCATGGTTCGCATCCTCCCTGTGTCCGGGGACGGTCGAGGGCGCCGGCCGCAGGACGCATCATTTCAGAAATCAGGCGATGCCCGCACCGTGGCGAGACGATCGGCGGCATCCGCACCCGCTCCGTTCCGTGTTCACGCCAGGCGCAGCTTGACATATTTCGGCTCGAGATAGTCGAGGATGCCGAGCCGGCCGCCCTCGCGGCCCATGCCGCTCTCCTTGATGCCGCCGAACGGGATCTCGGCGGCGGCGAGCAGCATGTCGTTGACGCCGACCATGCCCACCTCGAGCGCGTCCGCCGCACGCGAGGCGGTCGCCAGCGAGCGCGAGAACACGTAGCCGGCAAGGCCGTAGGGCACGTCGTTGGCGCGGCGCACAGCCTCGTCGAAATCGGCGAAGGGCAGGATCGGCGCCACCGGGCCGAAGGGTTCCTCGCGGAGGATCGCGGCGTCCTCGGGCACCCGGCCGAGCACGGTCGGCGCGAAGAAGAAGCCGCGGTTGAAGCCGGCGGGCGGCCCGCCGCCGGTCAGGAGCTCGGCTCCCTTGCCGAGCGCGTCCTCCACCAGCTGGGCCGTCCGCTCGCGCCCGCGCGCGTTGATCATCGGGCCGAACTCGACGCCGTCGTCGCGGCTGCGGCCGATGCGGATCGCGCCGGCGGTGTCGGCCATGGCCCGGGCGAAGGGCTCGTAGATCGAGTGGTGCACGAAGAAGCGGCTCGGGGAGATGCAGACCTGGCCGGCATTGCGAAACTTGGCGCGGGCGCAGGCCTGGCCCGCCGCCACCGGATCGGCGTCGGCGAAGACCAGCACCGGGGCATGGCCGCCGAGCTCCATGGTCATCTTCTTCATGCCGTCGGCGGCCAGATGCGCCAGCGCCTTGCCCACCGCCACCGAGCCGGTGAGCGACACCTTGCGGATCACCGGCGAGGCGATGAGGTGACGCGAGATCGCGTCGGGCGAGCCGGTGACGATGTTGAGCACGCCGGCGGGCAGGCCCGCGGCGCGGGCCGCCTCGGCGATGACGTAGGCGCTCGACGGCGTCTCCTCGGAGGGCTTGACCACGATCGGGCAGCCGGCCGCCAGCGCCGCGGCGATCTTGCGGGCCGGCAGCAGCGCCGGGAAGTTCCAGGCCGTGAAGGCCGCGACCGGGCCGACCGGCTCGTAGCGCACGTCGAGGCGGATGTCGGCCTCGCGGCCGCCGAGGCTGTGGCCGAAGATGCGCCGCGCCTCGTCGGCCTGCCAGTCGAACTGGTCGATGGCGGCCGCGAACTCGCCGCGCGCCTCGGCCAGGGGCTTGCCCGTCTCGCGCGACATCATCAGCGCCGCCTCGGCCGCCCGGGCGCGCAGCTCCTCGACGATGCGGCGCAGCAGGGCGGAGCGCTCCCAGCCCGGCACGGCGCGCCAGGCGGGCGCGGCCGAAGCGAGAGCGGCGAGGGCGTCGTCGAGATCGGCCGGCCCGGCCTGCGGGATCGTGCCGATCACCTCCTCGTCGGCCGGGTCGACGACGGCGAGCGTCCTGCCGTCCCGGGCCGGGCGCCAGGATCCGGCGATGAAGAGTCCGAACCGTTCATACATGTCGAAAGCTCCTCAGATGGTCTGGCCGGCATAGAGGCGCTCGACCTCGGCGCACCACGGCCCGACGTTCCAGCGGCCATAGGCGCCCATGCCGCCGAGGGGATCGTCGCCCCAGTAGACCGGGACATGGACGAGGGCGAGCCCGTCATGGGCATGGGCCTGGCGCAGGGCCGCCTCGAACTCGGCGAGCGTCCAGCCGCCGAACACGGCCTTGACGCCGGGGACCGCGGCGGCCATCGCGACGTAGTCGACCGCGACCTCGTCGCTGGTGGCGAAGTCCGGCCCGTACTGGGCGTTCTGCAGCGAGGAGATCGCCGCCATGCGCCGGTTGTCGAAGACGACGACCATGCCGCGTGCGCCGTGCACCACCGCGTCGATCAGGATCTGCGGGTTCATGACGAAGGAGCCGTCGCCGGAAAAGGCGATCATGTAGGCCGGCCGGTCGGCTGCGGCGGCCGCGAGCAGGGCGCTGGCGGCAAAGCCCATATAGGAGGCGCCGGCTTCGGTGACGCTCTCGCCCGGCCGGTCGTCCTCGACGATCTGGAAGCCGTTGGCCTGGACGTCGCCGGCGTCGAACACCTTGACCGCACCGACGGCCGCGGCGAAGCGCGCCAGCGCCGCGATGGCGCTCGGCTGGGTCAGGACCGGGCGGCCCCAGGCGGCGTCGTGCAGGGTCACCGCGCCGCAGCGCTCGGCCTTGAAGGCCTGCCACTCGGCCTTGCGGGCGGCGCAGTCGCGGCGCCATGCCTCCGTCCGCGCCAGATCGGCCGCATCGGCCGGACCGAGATCCTCCAGCCAGCGGGCGATCACCGCGCCGATGTCGCCGGGCAGCATCAGCGTGTCGTTGTAGTGGGCGGCGTCGTCGAGGTCGGCATTGATGTTGATGACGGCCTCGGCCTTGGGATAGCCGGTGCCCGAGCAGTCGGCCTGGCAAACGGCGCGCGTGCCGACGGCGATGAGCAGGCTGGCCTCTTCCATGGCGTGGTTGCCGCTGATCGAGCCCTTGCTGCCGCCGACATGCATGTTGAGGGGGTGGCGGTCCGGCAGCACGCCGGTCGATTTCGGCGACAGCACGACCACGGCGCCGAGCCGCTCGGCCAGGCGCCGCACCGCCTCGGGCGCGCCGCAGGCGCCGCCGCCCGCCTTGATGACGATGCGGGCATGGCGGCGGGCGAGGGCGCTCGCCGCTCGATAGGGATCGGCGCCGGCCGGCGCCGTCGCCGGCGCCTCGATACGGCGGGGCAGGGCGTCCAGCCGCAGCCCGCGGATCAGCCGCGGCTGCACGTTGATCGGCAGGCAGAGATAGAAGGGCGAGGCGAAGCCGGGGCGGTGCACGGCGGCCGTGCCGCGGCGCATCGCCTCGCGCAGGGCCTGCGGCGTGTGCAGGGTGAAGGCGGGGGCCATGACGTCGACGAGCCGGCCGAACTGGCCCTGGCGGGTGCCCGGGACCTGCTGCATGTTCGGCCCTTCGCCATGGGTCGTCTCGTCGCCGTAGAGATGGTAGACGCCGATGCCGTTCGAAGCGGCGGCCAGCGAGCCGGCGAAGGCCTGCAGGGCACCCGGGCCGATCGACGTCAGCACCGCGGCCGTCTCGCCGTAGACCCAGCGCAGCGCCGTGGCGGCATGGGCCATCGCCACCTCGTTGCGGCAGTGCAGGAAGCGCAGGGCGCCAGCCTCGGCGTAGAGGCGCAGGACCTCGCCGAGATCGGTGTTGCCGTGGCCGAGGATGCCGAAGAACTTGGTGACGCCCTGGCGCAGCAGGCCCAGCACGACTCCCTCGGAGACGGTGACGTCGACCGTCGGCGCAACGGTCCCGGCCGCGAGCGCGGCGGACAGGCCACCGGCGGCGGCGATGGCGCGCGCCCGGGCGCGCATCTCCTCCCCTTGAGCGTGCATGACGTTCTCTCCCTGTCGTGTCTTGGTCTTGGTGCGGGCAACAGACGAGGGTTCGCACCGCCCCGCCGGCGGCACGCTCCCGGATTTGGACGCGGAATGAGCCGCCTAGTCGGCGCCGACGACCGTCCCCGCCGCTGCGTCCTCCTCGTAGCCGAGCCGGCGCGACAAGGCGGCCGCCTCGTCTCGCACGAGGATCTCCCAGGCCTTCATCCGGTCGTCGGTGACCCGCGGGCTCGGGCCGGAAACGCCGACCGCCCCGCACACCATGCCGTCATGGCGGAAGACCGGCGCGGCGAGGCAGCGCACGCCGATGCTGAACTCCTCGTCGTCATAGGCAACGCGGTTGCGGCGCACCTGCGCCAGGTGCCCCTCGAGCGCGGCGGCGTCGGTGATGGTGCGGCGGGTGAAGGGTTCGAAGGACAGCGCTGCGATAAGGGCCTCGCGGATGCGCGGCGGCTGGAACGCCAGCAGCGACTTGCCGAGCGCCGTACAATAGAGCGGAGCCAGCGTGCCGATCGGCGCATCGACGATGACGCCGCGGTCCGGCGCGGCCTGGTCGACATAGAAGGCGCGGCCGTCGGCCAGGATGGCCATGTGCGAGCATTCGCCGGTCCGCTCGGCCAGCAGCTCCAGGGTCGGGCGGGCGCTCGACCGCAGGTCGATGCGGCGCAGCGCCTTGTGGCCGAGGATGCCGAGGGTGATGCCGAGGGTGTAGCGCTGGGTAACGGGATCCTGGGCGACGAAGCCGGCCTGCTCCAGCGTGCGGAGCATGCGCGACACCGAACTCTTGTCCATCTCGACCTGGCGCGCCAGGTCCGAGACGCCGACGGCGCCGGGCTCGCGTCCCAGCGTCTCCAGGAGCCGAATAGCCTTGCTGACTGATCTGATTTCCACGCCTGCGTCCATCCGGTCGAAGGAATGACATCACTATGGCGAGATGATGCGCTTTGGTCAACAGTGTTGCGAAACTAGGGTCCAAGGCTGTGCCGAGGCGGCACTTCCGGTCTTTGGGGGGGGCATTCATCGGCAGGCGAAGCCAACGTGGCGGTCATGGTCGGACCAAGTCCCATGAGTGCTAAGATAAGCGATCGTTAGGGAAATAGGCTCGTCAGGTCAATCGTGGCTGAGAGGCCGTTGCCTCTCTCGGGGGCGGCATAGTTCGATCTTGTCTTGGCGCTTATGGGATCAAGTCCGGCCATGACGGCGGAGAGGACGCGCCGGAGGGTGAAGCACTTGTTCGCAATCGAGTTCTACGCGGCGACATTGTCCACTCCATTCCCGCTGGTGCCTGGAATGTGGCCATCGGCGGTCGGCTACGGCAGGAGTTTTGGAGTCTGTGTGTCGCATTGAACATCATTGTTGACGTATGAGGGACGATGTGGATAGATTTTGATCGTCGCGATGCAACGCGTTCACCGGAAACCGGGAGCGCCAGCGACGATGTCCGGCGCCGCTCAAAAGCGCTGATCAGGGAGGAATCCATGTCTCTACATTTCACGCGGCGCGCCCTCCTGGGCGCCGTGGCCGCAACGGCCCTTGGTTTCGGCGCCCTGGTGTCCGCAACGCCGTTTGCCATGGCGCAATCCAAGACGATCGGCGTCTCGATTCCGACGCTCGACAACCCGTTCTGGGTCAACGCCGTGAATTTTGCCCAGCACGCGGCCGGGGCGCTCGGCGTCAAGTTGGTGGTCGTCGGCGCCGAGAACCGCGAGGACAAGCAGCTGGCCGACGTGCAGTCGCTGATCGCCGGCGGCGCCAATGCCCTGGTCGTCACGCCGCAGTCGACCGCCAGCGCCCCGGGCCTGATCGTGCTCGCCCAGCGCGCCAAGCTGCCGATCGTCATCGTCGACCGCTATCCCGGCTTCGCGGCGGAGAACGACAAGGCTCCCTATGTCGCCTTCATCGGCCCGAACGACGTCACCGCCGGGCGGGACATCGCCCAGTACCTGATCGGCCAGGGCGCCAGGAAGGTCGTCGGCCTCGGCGGCCTGCCCGGCTCCTCGGTGGCGGAAGGGCGCCAGCAGGGGCTCATCGAGGCAGTGAAGGCGGCGAGCGGCGTCGAACTGGTCCAATATGTCGGCGCCGGCGAGTCCGAAGACGCGGGCTACCAGGCGATGCAGAACCTGCTCGCGGCCCATGGCGCCGGCTCGATCGACGCGGTGTGGTGCTACAACGACGCCCTGTGCCTCGGCGCCTTCCGCGCCATCCGCCAGGCCGGGCGCGACAAGGAGATCAAGCTCGGCGGCATGGACCTCGTGCCCCAGGCGCTCGACCTGATCCAGCAGGGCACCAACTACGTCTTCTCCACCGGCGGCCACTGGCTGCAACTCGGCTTCGGCGTGATGATCGCCTTCGACGCGATCAACGGCCACAAGCCGATCAAGACCGACATCCGGCTCGACCTGCTCGGCGTCAACGGCGCCAATTTCGCCGCCTTCAAGGCGCAGTTCATCGACAGCGCGCCGCCCTATGACGTCAAGGACTACACGCTGACGACCAACCCGAAGGCGACGAGCCAGACCTTCCCGCTGCAGACCAAGTGAGGCGAGGCCGGCGAGCGCCCCTGCGCTCGCCGGCCCGCGCCCATGCCTGGATGTCCTTGAACGGGTTTGTCATGCAGTCTCCTTCGGTCGGCGAGTTCCTGTCGCGATACATCGCCTATGTCGCCCTCGCCGTCGTGATCCTCGTGTTCGGGGTGCTGGCGCCGGAGCGCTTCCTCACCCTGAACAATCTCGGCATCGTGCTGCAGAACAGCGCGGTGCTCTGCGTCGTCGCCATCGGCATCACCTTCATCATCATCGGCGGCAGCATCGATCTCAGCGTCGGCTCGGTGATGGCCCTGTCCGGCGCCGTCGCCGCCAGTTGCGTCGGCATGCTCGGTGCCTGGGCCTTCCTGGTGGCCCCGGTGGTCGGAGCCGTCCTCGGGGCGGTCAACGGCAGCGTCTTCGTCTTCGGGCGCATCCCCTCCTTCGTCGTGACGCTGGGCATGCTCTCGGTCGCCCGCGGCTCGACCGTGATCTTCACCGGCGGCATGCCGGTGCCGATCCCGCTGACCAGCGAGTTCTACCTGTTCGGCACGCCGCCGATGCCCTTCGTCATCGCCGTGGGCGTCGCCCTGGTCATGGCGGCGTTGCTGCGCTTCACGACCTTCGGCCGCTACACTTTCGCCATCGGCGGCGACGAGGAGAAGACGCGGGTGCTCGGCGTGCCGGTCGACGGCGTCAAGCTTGCGATGTTCATCCTGTCGGGCATGCTGGCCGGCATCGGCGGCGGCATCCTGACCTCGCAGCTCGGCTCGGGCAGCCCCACCGTCGGCACGGGCTTCGAGCTGATGGCGATCTCGGCCGTGGTGATCGGCGGCACGCCGCTCACCGGCGGCACCGGCTCGATCCTCGGCACGGTGGTCGGCAGCCTGGTCATCACCACGCTCGCCAACGGCCTGATCATCATGGGGGTCGCCACCAATGTGCAGACGGTGCTGACCGGCATCGTCCTCGTCGGCGCGGTGATGATCTCCATCCGCCGCGGCAAGCTGAAGATCATCAAGTAGCGGCCCCGCAGGCCGCCGGGCGGCTTCCGTGCGGCTTTCGCCGGGGTAGATTGAACGCGGCACGAAGCCTCGAACCAATGAGGGGTCCGGGCTGGCGGCTCGGGACGAAGCGCCGGGGCCGGAACACGAGAACATGGGTTGGAACGATGTCTGAACCGAAAGCACCTCCCGTCCGCATCGGGCTCATCGGCGCCGGCGCCATCATGCGGCTCAGCCATGCGCCGGTCGTCACCAGGTCGGCCGAGGCCGAGCTGGCCGCCGTCTTCGACAGCGACCTAGCCAGGGCCGAGGCGATCACCTCCGAGTTCGGCGGCAAGGCTTTCGGCGACCTGGAGGCCATGCTCGACAAGGGCGGCGTCGACGCCGTGATCGTGGCAACGCCCAACCGCTTCCACGGCGAGGGCGTCATCGCCGCCGCCGCCCATGGCAAGCACGTGCTGTGCGAGAAGCCGCTGGCGATCGACGTGGCCGAGAGCCGGCGCATGGTTGAGGCCTGCGCCAGGGCCGGTGTCGTGCTGCAGGTCGGCTTCAACCAGCGCTTCTGGGGGCAGGTCGAGATCGCCAAGGCCCTGCTCGATGCCGGCTTCATCGGCAAGGTCCACCAGATGCGCTCGGTCTATTCGGAGAAGTCGACCGCCTATCCGGCGGCGACGCGCTACCGCTACGACCTGGCCCAGTCGGGCGGGGCCACCATCATCGACCTGACCATCCATCGCATCGACCTCGCCCGCCACCTCGTCGGCGACGTCTCCGGCGTCTTCGCCGAGCTGGCGCACAGCCAGATGCAGGAGAAGGTCGACGACAATGTCTGGCTGCTGACGCGCTTCGAGGGCGGCGCGCGCGGCTGCCTGTCCGGCAACCGCTATTCGCCCAATATCGGCGACGGCACCGACCTCTACGGCACCGAGGGCACCATCCATATCGCCAGCGAGACGCTGAACCCGTTCAACGCCGCGCCGCTGGCGGTCTACACCGAGAAGAGCGCCAAGGACCTGCCCGAGGTGCTGCGCGAGGCCCATTATCCCGACGCCTGGTGGAAGGGCTTCGAGGGCGGCTGGATCACGGTGAAGCCGCCCCGGCGCAGCCCCTACGAGGCGCAGCTCAGGGCTTTCTGCGCCGCCACCCGCACCGGCCGCCTCGAAGCGGCGAGCGGCGTCGACGGCCTGAAGGCGCAGGAGGTGGTGCAGGCCGCCTATCTCTCGATGCGCTCGGGCGGCTGGGTCGACCTGCCGCTGCCCGCCGACGCCCCGTTCATCGTCCCGACCTACGCCTGAGGTTCGCCATGCAAGCCTGCTTCCACAGCGTCGGCCTTCCGGCGCTCGGCATCGGGGAGGTGATCGGCCGAGTGGCCGACGCCGGCTATGCGGCGATCGAGCTCAACGCCGAAACGCTGCCCTGGGCGCCGCCGCATGTGACACCCGAGGCCACCGGCGAGGAGCGCCGCGCCATCGTCGCGGCCTGCCGCGGCCGGGGCCTCGCCATCCCGGCCGTCGGCGCGCATGTCGGCATGGTCGCCGCCGACAAGGCGTCGCGCGAGGCGGCGATCGCCTTCGTCGACGGCTGCACGGATCTCGCCGCCGAGGTCGGCGCGCCGGTCGTCCATATCCTCTCCGGGCCGCAGGCGGGGGAGGGCACGCGCGAGGACGGCTGGCGCTGGTTCGCCGATGCCGTGGCGCGGACCACCGACCATGCCGGACGCCGCGGCGTCACCCTGGCGATCGAGGCCATCGCCGGCCATCTCTTCCATGCCGTCGACGACTATCACCGGCTGGCGCGCGACCTGCCCGGTGTGCCGTTCCGGGTCAATTTCGACCCGAGCCACCTGGAGGTCCAGGGCGAGAACCCGGCCCGCGTGGTTGACGAACTGGCCGACCGCATCGTGCACGTCCACCTGAAGGACGGCAGCGGCCGCTTCCCGGATTTCGCCTTTCCGCCTCTCGGCCAGGGAACCATCGACTTCCCCGCCTTGGTCCGCGGCCTCGAGCGCGCCGGCTATGGCGGGGCGCTTTCGGTGGAGTACGAGGCGCAGGTCTACGGCTTCATGCTGAGCGAGGATGAGATCCTGCGCTCGGGCCTCGCCTTCGTCGAGCGCCTCGGCGCCGGCGGGAAAGGGCTGGCATGACCGGGACACAAGCGGCGGGTGAGCACTTCCTCAAGCTCACCAACGTCAGCAAGCGCTTCGGCGGCCTGCTGGCGCTCGACGGCATCGACCTGGAGATCCGCCGCGGCGAGGTGCTCGGCCTGCTCGGCGACAACGGCGCCGGCAAGACGACCCTGGTCAAGGTGATCTCCGGCGTGCACCAGCCGAGCGGCGGCACGATCGAGTGCGGCGGCGCCGAGGTGCGGATCAACTCGCCCGACCGTGCCCATCAGCTCGGCATCGAGACCGTGTTCCAGGATCTCGCGCTGGTTCCGAACCTGCCGGTGGCCGCCAACTTCTTCATCGGGCGGGAGCGAACCGTCGACCTCGTTCCCGGCCTGATCCGCCTGTTGAAGACGCGGGAGATGGAGCGGGACGCCGCCGAGACGCTGAAGCGGCTCGACATCCACATTCCCTCGCTGCGGGTCACCGTCGACAGCCTCTCGGGCGGGCAGCGCCAGGCGATCGCCATCGCGCGCGCCATCCGCTGGAAGGCCAATCTCGTCATTCTCGACGAGCCGACGGCGGCGCTGAGCGTGCCCGAGCAGAACAAGGTGCTCGAGCTCACCCGGCAGCTGGCGAGCCAGGGCGTGGCCGTGGTCTACATCACCCACAACATGAACGACGTGATGCAGGTGACCGACCGCATCGCCGTGCTCTATCGCGGCCGCAAGGCCGAGGAGCTGCGGACGGCGGAGACCAGCCAGTCCGAGATCGTCCACCTGATCATGTCCGGACGGCGGTAGGCGTCCCGCACGGGAGCGGACGGGGCGCCCTTCGCTCCGCCACATCGCAAGACGCGTCAGGCGTAGAAGGCCGGCCTGCCCGGCAGGTCGAGCCGCGTGCGCCGGCCGCTGCGCAGCGCCTCGAGGCAGGCGGCGGCGGTGGCGGAGGCGACATAGCCGTCCCAGGCGCTGGCGCCGTCGGTCGCGGGCGTGCCGGTGCGGATCGAATCGACCCAGGCCTGGAGCTGGGCCGCATAGGCGGCGGCGAAATGCGCCCGCCAGTCCGGCGCGAAACCGATGGCCTGCTCGCCGGAGAAACGCTGCTCGACCGGGGCTTGCGGGCGCAGCGACACCGTGCCCTGCTCGCACACCAGCTCGGCCCGCACGTCGTAGCCGTAGCCCGCGGCCAGGAAGAGCTCGACGTCGACGAGCACGCCGCCACGCATCTCCAGCACCATGAACTGGCGGTCGCCCGGGGGCGTGCCGCCGTCCGGCGCCCGGATGAAGGTGGAGACGGCGGCGACCTCGTCGTCGAGCAGCCAGCGGGCGATGTCGAGCTCATGCACCGCCGAATTGGTGACGACCATGCCGGCGTCGAACCAGGGCGGCACGCTGGCGTTGCGATGGACACAGTGCAGCATCGCCGGAGCGCCGAGCCGGCCGGCGACCAGCGCCGCCCGCATGGCCCGGTAGCCCGGATCGAAGCGCCGCATGAAGCCGACCTGCACCAGCCGCCGGCCGAGCCGGGTCTCGGCCGCGACGACGTCGAGGCATTCCTCGGCGGTCGGCGCCAGCGGCTTCTCGCACAGCACCGGCTTGCCGGCCGCGATGCAGGCGAGGGCCAGCTCGCGGTGGGTGGCGTCGGGCGAGGCGATGATGACGGCGCCGACCGCCGGATCGGCGATCAATGCCCGGCCGTCCGCATGCAGATGCGGCCGGCCGGTCTCGGCCGCCACCGCTCCGGCACGCTGCGGGTCCGCATCCGAGAGGGCCACGAGCGCCGCGCCCTGGATGGAGCGTGCCAGCGTGCGGGCGTGGTCGCCGCCCATGACGCCCGCGCCGATGATGCCGATTCCGATGGTCATGGAGAGGCTCCGAGCCGGTGGTCCCTTCTTGTTTCACCCGTGTGGGCGTGATTCAAGAGCGGTGCGGGCAAACTGTGTATTTTGACAGACAAGTTGGGGCGGCGCCCCATCCCATCCGGCGAGGTCTGACGATGATCATCGATGCGCATGTGCATGTCTGGTCGGGCGATGCCGACGCCTATCCCTGGCAGCCGATCCTGGCGCATGTGCCGGCCCCGACCACGTCGGCGCCGGTGGAGATGCTGCTGCAGGACATGGCCGGGGCCGGTGTCGGGACGGCGGTGCTGGTGCAGCCGAGCGTCTATGGCTGGGACAACCGCTACCTGATGGCTTGCCTGGCGGCGCGGCCGGACCGCTTTGCCGGCATCTGCCTGATCGATCCGCGATCGGCCACGCCCGAGCCCGACGTGGCGCGGTGGTGCGGGCCCGGCGGCTGCCGCGGACTGCGCCTCAACCTCATTCGCCAGGGCGACATATCCTGGCTGGCGCGGAAGGAGCGGCGTCCGCTGTTCGAGGCGGTCGCGGCCCTCGGCCTGTCGCTGTCGTTTCATATGGACCTCGACCAGGCCCCCGTGATCGCGGCCCTGGCGGCGCGCCATCCCGGCACGGCGTTCATCGTCGACTATCTCGGGCCGGACGTGCACCGCCGAGGCGACGCCGCGCCGCTGCTCGACATGCTGTCGGCGCGGGACAACGTTCATTTCAAGCTGCTCTGCGTCGCGGAAGATGCCCGCACCTCCTATCCCTTCCCGGACATCGTGCCGTTCTACCGGGCCGTGCTCGACCGGTTCGGCGCCGCCCGCGTGCTGTTCGGCTCGGACTATCCGGGCGTGCGCAGCGTGTGTCCCTACGCGCAGGCCGTCCGCTGGGGCGAGGCCTTTCCCGGCCTTTCCGGCCGCGAGCGCGACCTGGTGATGGGGGGCACCGCCGCCCACCTGTTCGGCCTGGAAAGACCATACATGTAAGACAAGTTTACGCCTTATTGACTCCGCAGCGTCAGGCCTTAGGATGATGGTATGATCCGGCCGCCCCGGGCCGGGCAGGAAAGAACGATCCATGCATGGCGATCTGACGAAGTCGGTCCTGGCGGTGCCCCCGCTCGCCCGGAACGCGGACCTGACGCTCAACCGGCCGGCGAATGCGGCGCTGATCCGACACCTGGAGGCCGGCGGCGTCTCGACGCTGATGTATGGCGGCAACGCCAATTTCTACAATATCGGCGTCGGCGGCTATGCCGAGCTGCTCGACATGCTGCTGGAACTGGCCTCCCCCGGAAGCTGGATCATCCCGGCGGTCGGGCCGGACTTCGGCAAGATGATGGACCAGGCCGAGGCGCTGCGCAGCCGGCCCTTCCCGACCGCCATGGTTCTGCCGGCCGCCGGCGCCGCGACGCCAGCCGGCGTCGAGGACGGCATCGCCCGCTTCGCCGAGCGGCTGGGGCGGCCGGCGATCGCCTATCTGCGCTCGGAGACCTATCTGGCACCGGCGGCAGTCGCCCGTCTCGTCGACAGAGGTGCGGTCGCCGCCATCAAATATGCCATCGTGCGTACGGATCCGACCGAGGATGCCTTCCTCGCGGACCTGGTGGAGCGCGTCGACCGGTCTTGCATCATCAGCGGCATCGGCGAGCGGCCGGCGATCGAGCATTGGCGCCGGTTCGGCTTGCGCGCCTTCACGTCCGGCTCGGTCTCGATCGCCCCGCGCGCCTCGATGGCGCTGCTGCGGGCCTTGCAGGCCGGTGATTTCGAGGCCGCGGCGCGGATCCGTTCAGGCTTCCTGCCGTTCGAGACGCTGCGCGACACCATCAATCCCGTCCGCGTCCTGCATGACGGCGTGACCCTTGCCGGCATCGCCGAGATGGGGCCGGTGCTGCCGCTGATGTCGAACCTGGAGCCTGAGGCGCGCGAGCGCGTCGCTCCGGCCGCGCGCAGTCTGCGCGCCTTCAACGACGGCCTGGCTGCGGCGGCCTGATCAGGGCTCGGTGCTGTCGGTCAGCACGCGCACCCGCGCATTGTCGATATGGGTGCGCATCGCCTCGCGCGCCGCTGCCGGCTCTTCCGCCTCGATCGCCTGGAGGATGCGCTTGTGCTCCTGCTGGACCAGTTGCAGGCGGCGGGCGCTCTGGCGCAGCGACAGCTTGCGGGCGAGCTCGATGCCTTTCAGCGTCGCCTCGGCGAAGACCTCCATGGCCTGGACGAACAGGCGGTTCTGCGCCGCCGCGGCAATGGCCACGTGAAAGGCGCGGTCAGCCTCGCCGCCGACCTCGCCACGGGCGATCACGCCTTCCAGGTCATCATAGGCCCGCTTGATGCGTTCGAGATCGGCCTCGCTGCGTCGCGTCGCGGCAAGGAAGGCGGCCTCGCCCTCCAGTGCGATGCGGAATTCCATGCAGCGCATGAGGTCGGCGACATCGCCGATCGGCGCCAGCAGCGAGAACTCCCGGTTCGGCCGGCGCTGCACGAAGGAGCCGGAGCCGTGGCGCGACACCACCACCCCGTCCGCCTGCAGGCGCGACAGCGCCTCGCGCACCACCGGGCGCGAGACGCCGTAGATCTCGCAAAGCTGGCTCTCCGAAGGCAGCTTCTCGCCCTCGGGCATGGCGCCGGAGACGATGCGGTCGAGGATCTGGCCGTAGAGCTGGTCGCCGAGGCGGGACGGGCGCTGCGGCGACTGGGCCGGCCACTCCATCTTCGGCCGGGACTTGAGTTCGGCGGGTTTGCGAGCCAAGCGGTCCTCCTTGTTCTGCCGATCTGCGGCCGCGGCGTCACCGCCCGCTGCGGCCGTCTCGAAGCCAGTCCGGCCCTCGTCGTGGCGATGTCAAGTCGCCTGACAAGTCGTCGTTCGATTCTCGGCGGCCGCCGCGGACATCGGAATCGTCGGACCCGTCATGAACGGTTTTGCCTTCGTGGGCGCTGGGACATGGCGGCGCACCGCGCCCTTTCGCCTTGGGGCTTGTTGGCGGACAAGCGCATTACTACTCCTGATGTGCTCCCTCTCGGCCGTCATGGCCGGACTTGATCCCATAGGCGCTAAGATATGCGATTGTCGGGGAAATGGACCCGTCCGTTCAATCGCGTCATGGCCGAGAGGACGCCGCCTCTCTCGGGAGCGGTATGGTTCGGTCTTATCTCAGCCCCTATGGGATCAAGTACGGTCATGACGCCCACCTCGATTCGCTTGTTAGCACACGGCTCCTTAGCGCCGGAAGGGTGAAGACAAGATCGTCTCTGCGACACGGACGGCATTCATCGCGACATTCGCGGCCGCCGGACCAGGATGGGACGCATAAAACCTTCCCCGCTCCGCGAAGAAGGCTTCTTGCGCCTCGCCCTTCCTCTACGACTGATCGTGGCCTTGCGTTCGCCTCCACTGGCTACCCCTTGAACCTCGGCTCGGCCAGCCCGGTCACCCCGGCATGGAGCGCGAACAGGCTGCCGGCCTGGGGCTGCCGGTCGAGGCCTGCGGCGGGACGGATCGAGGTGACATAGATCGTGTCGAGGCGCGGGCCGCCGAAGGCCAGCATGCTGGGCTTGGCGACGGGCAGGGGGATGCGGCGGTCGATCCGGCCATCGGGCGTGAAGCGCATCAGCTCCCAGCCGTCGTTCGCCGCCATCCAGTAGCAGCCGTCGGCGTCGACGGCGCCGCCGTCCGGGCGGCCGGGCATGCCGTGGGTGTCGACGAAGACACGACGGTTGCGGATGGCACCGTCGTCTGGGTCGAGGTCCCAGGCCCAGATGGTGCGCACGGCGGCAAAGGAGTCGGAGTGGTAGAGCGTGCGCCCGTCCGGGCTGAAGGCGAGGCCGTTGGAAACGAACAGGCCATCGACCATGGCGGTGCAGCGATGATCGGCGTCGAAGCGGTGGAGCGTGCCGCGAGCCCGTTCCGGCTGCACCGGATCCTCCATACTGCCGACCCAGAAACGGCCCTGCCGGTCGCAGCGCCCGTCGTTGAGTCGGTTGCCGGGACGATCCGGCTCGGGCCGCGCCAGCGGCGTCATCGCCTCGGTGTCGAGGTCGTAGCGCCACAGGCCCGACTTCAGCGCCAGCAGCGCGCCGCCGTCCTGGCGCAGGGCGAAGGAGCCGATCGGCTCGGACACGGTCCAGACGCGGTTGGCGCCGGTCGAGGGATCGAAGCGGTTCAGGCGTCCGGCCGGGATGTCGACCCAGTAGAGCGCATTCTCCCGCCCGCACCAGACCGGGCATTCCCCGAGATCGGCCCGGATGTCGAGCACGCAATCGACGGAGGGATGGGGCATGGGCGATGTCCTCGTGTCGGGGTAGGCCGCCTCACGGCGCCGTTGCCATATCGTAGCGGATGCGCACGGTCTTGCCGCGCAGGCGCGGATCCGGCTTCGGCACGGCCGAGATCAGCGACCGGGTGTAGGGATGCTGCGGGTCGTCGCACACCGCCTGCGTCTCGCCGATCTCGACGATGCGGCCGCGGTGCATCACCGCCACCCGGTCGCACATGTAGCGGATGACGCCGATGTCGTGGCTGATGAAGACGTAGCTGATGCCGAGCTCCCGGCCGAGATCGAGCAGGAGGTCGAGCACCTGGGCCCGCAGCGACACGTCAAGCGCCGAAGTCGCCTCGTCGGCGACGATGAGCTGCGGCTTGAGCGCGATAGCCCGGGCGATGCCGATGCGCTGGCGCTGGCCGCCGCTGAAGGCGTGGGGGTAGCGGCGCATGGCATCGCGCGGCAGGCCGACCCGCTCCAGCAGATCCGCCACGCGGTCCTCCAGCTCCTGCCCCGCGGCGATGCCATGGTTGCGCAGGGGCTCGGCGACGACCTGGAAGACGGTCATGCGCGGATTGAGCGAGGAGAACGGGTCCTGGAAGATCATGCGCATGTCGCGCCAGTAGGGCCGCACCGCGGTGCGCGGCAGCGGCGCCAGGTCGACCGGGGCGGCGTCGCGGCCCTTGAACAGGATGCGGCCCGAGACGGGATCGATGACGCGCATGATGCAGCGCCCGAGCGTGGTCTTGCCCGAGCCGCTCTCGCCGACGATGCCGAGCGTCTCGCCGCGCCGGAGCTGGAAGCTGACGGCGTCGAGCGCCTTCACCGGTCCTTCCTGGCGGCGGCCGAAGAAGGGCTGGCGGCCGCCATAGGACATGGACAGCTCTGCCACGTCGAGGATGACGTCGTCCTGCCGCGGCACGGCCACCTTGCCGGCAAGGTGCGAGCGCCGCTCCAGCGCCAGCACCGAGCCCAGCAGGCGCTTGGTGTAGTCATGGCGCGGCGCGAGGAAGATGTCGTTGACCGGGCCGTGCTCGACCAGCTTGCCGCGATACATCACCGCCACGTCGTCGGCGATCTCGGCGACCACGCCCATGTCGTGGGTGATGAACATCAGCGCCATGCCGAGCCGGGCCTGCAGGCCCTTCATCAGGTCGAGGATCTCGGCCTGGGTGGTGACGTCCAGCGCCGTGGTCGGCTCGTCGGCGATCAGGAGCTTGGGCTCGCAGACCAGCGCCATCGCCGTCATCGCCCGCTGGCGCATGCCGCCGCTGAACTCGAAGGGGTAGCTGTCGAAGCTGCGTTCGGGCCGCGGGATTTTGACCTGGTCGAGCACCTCGACGGCGCGGGCCCGCGCCTCGGCCCGGCTGACGCGCCGGTGCAGGCGTATGGCCTCGACGATCTGCTGGCCGATGGTGTGGACCGGGCTGAGGCTCGACATCGGCTCCTGGAAGATCATGCCGATGTCGCGGCCGCGGATGGCGCGGATCTGCCGCCCTCGGGGATCGAGCGCGGCGAGGTCGAGCGGACCGCCGCCGGGGCCGGCCCCGTGCAGGCGGATCTCGCCGCCGACGATGCGGCCGGGCTTGGGCACGATGTTGAGGATGGAGCGGGCGGTGACGCTCTTGCCGCTGCCGCTCTCGCCGACGACGCAGAGCGTGCGTCCGCGCCGCAGCGTCAGGTCGACGCCGTCGACCGCCTTGAGCACGTCGCGGCCGCTGTCGAACCAGGTCGACAGGTTGCGGACCTCGAGCACGATGTCGTCGGGAGCGGTCGTCATGCGGGAGACCACGCTATTGCCGGTAGGGATCGGCGGCGTCGCGCAGGCCGTCACCGACGAAGTTGAGGGACAGGACGGCGACAACCACGGCGATGCCGGGTGCGAACAGCCAGGGCGCCGTGGTGATCGAACGGATGTTCTGGGCCTCCTGCAGCAGCACGCCCCAGCTGACGATCGGCGGCTGCAGCCCGAGGCCGAGGAAGCTGAGCGCGGTCTCGGCCAGGATCATCGCCGGGATGGCGAGGCTCACCTCGGCGATGATGTGGCTGACGAAGGAGGGCGCCATGTGCCGGAAGATGATGCGCGGCTCCTTCGCGCCGTCGAGGCGCGCGGCCGTGACGAAGTCCTCGGTACGCAGCGACAGGAAGCGGCCGCGGATCACCCGCGCCAGGCTGGTCCAGCCGATCAGCGACAGGATGATGGTGATGCACAGATAGATGCGCAGCGGCGGCCAGTCGTTGGGCAGGGCGGCGGCAAGGCCCAGCCAGAGCGGCGTCGTCGGCAGCGACAGGATGAACTCGATGACGCGCTGGATGACGTTGTCGATCCAGCCGCCGTAATAACCGGAGATGCCGCCGAGCACGATGCCGAGCAGGAGGCTCAGCGCCACGCCGATCAGGCCGATCGACATGGAGATGCGGGTGCCGTAGACGATGCGGCTCAGCATGTCGCGGCCGAGCCGGTCGGCGCCGAGCAGATACATCGGATCGCCCTTCTTCAGGGGACCGATCAGCTTGGTCTCCAGGGTGAACAGACCCCACATCGTATAGGGCTCGGACGGCACGAAGAAGCCGACCGGATATTTCTGGGTGGGGTCGACGACGAAGCTGCGGCGCAGCGCCGTCGGCTCGATCGTCACCTTGTAGCCGTTGACATGCGGGCGCCAGATCAGGCTGCCCTGCGCGTCGCGGTCGAACAGATGCAGCGCCTGCGGCGGCGCATAGGTGTAGCGCGGGGTGAAGGCCGTCGGCGAGAAGGGGGCGAGGAACTCGCAGAAGACCGCTACGAGGATAATGAACAGGAGCACGACGCTGCTCGCCATGGCCAGGCGGTGGCGGCGGAACTGCCACCACATCAACCGCCATTGCGAGGCGGAGTCACGCTTGCGGGCCGGATCGTCCGGCAGCAGCGCGATCGGCGGCGATGGGTCAATTGTCATAGCGAATCCGCGGATCGACCCAGACCAGCAGCAGGTCCGACAGGAGGGTGCCGATCAGCACCAGGACGCATTGGAACATGATGAGGGCGCCGCCAAGATACATGTCCTGCGTCTTCAGGGCCTGGATCAGGATCGGCCCGGCCGTGGGCAGGCTGAGCACGCTGGAGACGATGACGTCGCCCGAGACCAGCACCGGCAGCACCCAGCCGACGGTGGAGATGAAGGGGTTGAGCGCGACGCGCGTGGGATAGCGCAGGACCAGCGTCGTCTCCGGCAGGCCCTTGGCCCGGCCGGTCTCGACGTAGGGCTTGCCGAGCTCGTCGAGCAGGTTGGCCCGCATGATCCGCACCAGCGCTGCGACGCCGGCGACGCCGAGCACCACCACCGGGATCCACAGGTGCTGGAGGAGGTCGACCACCCGGCCCCAGCTCCAGGGGGCGTTGACATAGTCCATCGAGAACAGGCCGCCGACGGAATAGCCGAGGAACTCGACGGAGAGGTACATGACGAACAGCGCGAGCAGGAAGTTCGGCGTCGCCATGCCGAGGAAGCACAGGAAGGTGACGGCGTAGTCGCCGACGCTGTATTGGCGCACGGCCGAGTAGATGCCGACCGGGAAGGCGATGACCCACACGAATATCAGCGTGCAGAACGCCACCAGCGTCGTCATGCCCAGGCGGTTCCAGATGATGTCGGCGACCGGCGTGCGGTACTCGAACGACATGCCGAGGTCGCCCTGCAGGGCGTTGCCGACCCAGCGTAGATATTGCACCACCATGGGCTGGTCGAGGCCGTAGCGCACCCGCATGGCCTCCAGCGTCGCCGGGCTCGCCGGGGAGCCGGAGGTGGCGAGGTCGGCGGCGTAGCTGGTGACGAAGTCGCCCGGCGGCAGCTGGATGATCGTGAACGCGACGACGGAGACGGCGAAGAACGACGGGATCATCCAGAGAAGACGCCGGAGGATGAATCTGACCATGCTCGCCCCTGCCTCCCCGTGAAGAATGCGCCGGCTCCGGGGCAGGCCCGGCGCCGGCACGCTGCGGCGACCGCTATTTCTGCGGATCGAAGTAATAGGTCTCCGTATTGCTCGCGACCGGGGTCGGATAGGTCCAGGCGAAGGGCCTGGGATAGACATTGTGCAGGTTGTTCTTCGCTGCGGCGTAGAGCGGACCGGGGCTGTTGACGCCGATGACGTAGAACTGGTCGGCGGCGATCGCCAGCACCTTCTGCATCAGCTCCACCTGCTTGGCCGGGTCGGCCTGCTGGGTGACCTCCCGGAACAGGTCCATCTGCTGCTTGACCACGGCCGGCGGTTCCTCGCCCGACTTGCCACCGGAAGCATACCAGTTGCCCCACGGCACGGCGAACAGGGATTCGTTCCAGAAGGGGAAGTAGAAGGTCGGTTCGAACAGGGCGTCGACCATGCCGCCGCTGCCCAGGAACACGGCTGCGTCGTGGTCGTTGTTGTCCTTGCGGTCGTAGAACAGGGTGCGGTCGACGGTCTGGACCTTGGCGTCGACGCCCACCGCCTGCCAGTACTGGACGACGAGCTGGGTGGAGTCGAGGAAGTCGCCCAGGGCCGGCATCACCATGACGTTGAAGGTGATGCGCTTGCCGTCCGGGCCGAGCCGGAAGCCTTCGCCATCCTTCTTGGGATAGGCCTTGTCGAGGTATTCATTGGCCTTCTCGACGCTGAACTCGGTGTACTGCTTGGCCAGCTGCTCGTTGTAGAAGGGCGATTCCTTACGCGGCGCCGCCTGCCAGGGCTCGCCCTGGCCGACGAAGGCGGAATCGATGATCGCCTGCCGGTCGATGGCGTAGCTCAGGCCGATGCGGAAATCCTTGTTGTTGAAGATCTCGCGCTTGACCGGGTCCTTGTGGGTCAGGTTGAGCGAGACGATGGTGGTGTTCATGTCGGCGTTGGGGCCGTCGACCAGGCGGATCTGCGCCTTCTCGGCGGCGTCGACGAAGACGGCGCGGTTGGCGTTGGTGTTGATGTGGCGGTCCTGATAGTCGATCTCGCCGTTCACCACCTTGAGCACCAGGGTCTGCTTGTCGGCATTGACCGAGATGCGCAGGTCGTTGATGTAGGGCAGCTGGTTCCCGTCTGGATCCACCTTGAAGTAGAAGGGGTTGCGGACCAGTGTCACCAGGGTGGCGCCGCTGACGTAGGGATCCTTGATCACCCAGGGCTCCATGGTCGGGCGCTCCGGGTTCTGCCAGCGCTCGTTGGCCTCGGTGTCGACGGCGCATTTCTTGATGAAGAGCTCGGTCCAGTTCTGCACGCCGGCCTGCTTGGCGAGGGCGGCGACGCCGTCCTTGTTGTAGGCGGAGTGGAACTGGGAGCAGTAGTGCTTGGCCATCATGGCGATCTGCACGCCATAGACGCTGGCCAGGCGCTGCGGGAACAGGCCGTAGGGCTCCTTGAAGGTGATCGTCGAGGTCGTGTCGTCGACCTTCTCGAACTTGCCGAGCTCGCCGGCGCTCATCAGCCAGTCGACGCCGTTGGGCAGCAGTTCCTTGTTGCCGGCGATGTCGTTGATGAAGAAGCCGATGTCGTCGCTGCCGAACGGCTTGCCATCCGACCATTTCAGCCCGCTGCGCAGCTTGATGGTGAAGGCGGTGGCGTCGGCGTTGCTGGTGACGGATTCGGCGAGATTGGGGACGACCTTTCCACTCCACTCCCGGTCCCAGGCCAGCAGCGGCTCGTATCCGGCGATGCGGAAGAGCCAGTTGCGGTCGGAACCGCCGACCATGCCGGAGCGCCAGGTGCCGCCATACGTGCCGACCTTCTCGTAGGGTGTGACCACCCGCGGCGCCTCCGGCAGCCGTTCGGCGACCGGCGGCAGCTTGCCGGCCTTGACCTCGTCGGCCAGCATCGGCGCTTCGTGATACTCGGCGGCGGATGCCGCCGGCAGGCCGAGCCAGACCGCGCCGAGGGCGGCGAGACCGAGGCAGGACACCCTGCCTGCCGCCGCCCGCCCCAATGTCCGCCGCCAAACACGAGTTGTTCGGGGATCACCTTCGCGCACCACCATGACAACCTCCGCTGTTCGGCTGCCGAAGAGGGGATGCTCCCCTGCCATTGCCCAGCCTGGGACCGGAGGCTTGCATGGGATCCCGGGCCTGTCAATGAATTGATAAACTTGTCAGGCAGGTCTGCCGCTCCGAACGCGCGATCATGACCGCCGGTCCGGCGCATAGCGGCGGCAGAGCAGGACGCTGGGAGCCTCCGCCGCTCCATGCCCTTGCGCAATCAGTGCCTGCGCGCGACCATCAAGGGCATTGCGAGATAAACCCGTAAAGATGTAAGACGAGTTTTCTCGACCTTTCCCCGCCACGCCGGACGGACACGCCATGAGCACGACACCCCTCTCGGACGAGACGCGTTCCCTGCTCGCCAAGATCAGCACGGCGACGCTGACATCGCAGCTGATGGCGCGCGGCCTGCGCAACACCTTCATGCAGGGCGTCCATCGCCTGACCAGGGGCGGGCCGCCGCTGGTCGGCGAGGCGTTCACGCTGCGTTACATCCCCTCGCGCGAGGACATCGACGTCTCCGCCGTGTTCGAGGACCGCAACCACCCGCAGCGCAGGGCGGTCGAGACCGTGCCGCCCGGCCATGTCATGGTGATCGATTGCCGGCAGGACAAGCGCGCCGCCGGTGCCGGCAGCATCCTGGTGACGCGCATGATGATGCGCGGCGCCGCCGGCGTGGTCACCGACGGCGGCCTGCGCGACTCCCCGACCATCGAGGCGCTGGACTTCCCGGTCTATTGCGCCGGCCGCTCGGCGCCGACCAATCTCACCCGCCATCATGCCATCGACATCAACGTGCCGATCGGCTGCGGCGAGGTTCCGGTCTATCCCGGCGACGTGATCGTCGGCGACCATGAGGGCGTCGTCGTCATTCCGCGCCACCTCGCCGACGAGGTCGCGCGGGACGGCTATGAGCAGTCGCTGCTGGAGGATTTCGTCACCGAGCGCGTCAAGGCCGGCCAGTCGATCTTCGGCCTCTATCCCGCCAACGCCGAGACGATGGAGCAGTTCAAGGCCTGGCGAAAGGAGCGGTGAGGCCCGATGCCGGCTCGCTCTCCAGTCCGGCAGAGCGGGCCGGCGGGCGTTGAGCCGGATACGGTCCGTCCGCCTCACAGCACCGGATCGCCCAGCTTGGGAAAGGTCTCCTGGCCCCAGATGTGGCGCTCGCGGATGATGGCGCGCGGGCGCTCGGGATTGGGGCTCTCGATCTCCCGGGCGATGCGGTGGCCGTCGAAGATGGCGTCGGCGAGATAGCGCGGCGCCAGGCAGTCGCCGGAGCGCACCACCGCCTCGATGCCGGCGCCGGCCCAGCGCTCCTTGCGCGCCACCAGGGCGTCGTAGAGCTCGCGGTTGGACTCGCGGGCGGTGCACAGCACGACGCTGTCGCAGGCCAGCATCTCGACCGCGTCGCCGAGGCGGCGGGGATAGACGCCGGCCGTCGGCGTCGTCGTGCGCCGGGAACCGTCGCGGTAGCGGTCGTAGAGCAGCACCTCGACCGCACCGAGGCTGCCGCGCACGCTCTCGACCCAATGGCCGGTGCGGTCGGCGATGCCCTTCTCGCGCATCATCCGGTGGATGTTGTAGCCTTCCAGGGTCAGCTCGGTCATCGGCGCCACCTTGTCGAGATGGGTGACGATGGTGACCTGCTTGCCCTGGTCCGCCAGCATCTCGGCCAGGCTCACCGCCATGAAGTAGCCGTCGGCATCCAGCACCACCACCCGGTCGCCGATCGGCTTGCCGGCGAAGACCTGCTCGGGCGTGACGAAGTGGGGCAGTGCGGCGTCGATGCCGGGCACCGGATCCGGGCCGGTGGCGCCGAGGCCGTCGCCGACCCAATGGGC
This sequence comes from Labrys sp. Lb11, assembly GCF_057554225.1. NCBI lineage: Bacteria > Pseudomonadati > Pseudomonadota > Alphaproteobacteria > Hyphomicrobiales > Xanthobacteraceae > Labrys > Labrys sp. Lb11. Next base: position 388,522 of record NZ_BAAJOT010000003.1, on the reverse strand, counting down.
GCCGGTGGCGAGCACCACGCGAGAGGCGCCGAACTCCAGGATGTCGTCGGCGGTGACGAGGCCGGTGCCGCGCATCAGCGTCACGTTCGGCATGCGCTGGATCTGGCCCTCGCGATACTGGATCACCCGCCCCCATTCGACGAGGCCGGGCAGGCGCACGACATCCTGCAGGTGCCCGCCCAGGGTCTGGCGGGCCTCGCACAGATGCACGTCATAGCCGCGGCGGCCGAGCGCGCGGGCGCATTCGAGACCCGACGGACCGGCGCCCACCACCAGCACGGTGCGCGGCCGCGGCGCCGGCTCGAAGCGCTCGGGATGCCAGCCGCGGCGATACTCCTCCAGCGCCGTCGGATTCTGGGTGCAGATGATGGCGTTGTTCAGGTTGAAGCGCGAGACGCAGGCGTTGCAGCCGATGCATTCGCAGATGTCCTCGATCCGCCCTTCGTCGATCTTGCGCGGCAGCCAGGGGTCGGCGATCGAGGGGCGGGCGCAGCCGATGATGTCGAGCTGGCCGCTGCGCACGACGCGTACCATCTCGTCCGGCTCGGTGAAGCGGCCGACGCCGACCACCGGCACCTTGGCGATGCGCTTCACCTCGGCGTTCCACGGCGCCTGGTGGTTCGACTTGTAGAAACGCGAGGGGCCGGAGTCCTCGCCCCACATGTCCTCGCCCGAGCCGCCGATGATGATGTCCCACATGTCGACCAGGCCGAGCCGCGTGACATATTCGACGAAGGCGAGGCCCTCGTCGTGCAACTCCAGGCCCCAGGGGCCGGCGAGGTCGTCGATCGACATGCGCGTGGCCACGGCGCAGTCGTCGCCGGCCACCCGCTTCAGCCGCTCCAGCGCCTCGACCCAGAAGCGGGCCCGGTTCTCGAAGGAGCCGCCATAGCCGTCGGTGCGGCGGTTGAAATGGCGCGACAGGGCGTGGACGGGGAAGACCCCGGCGGCGCCATGGATGTAGAGGATGTCGAAGCCGGCGTCGCGGGCGCGGCGGGCCGCGTCCTCGTACATCTGCATGACGCGGGCGATGTCTTCCTCGGTCGCCGGATAGGTGTAGACCTTGGGAATGCCGCCGGAGGGGAAGCGGTCGATGGCCGGCGCGACGTAGCGGCTGAACAGGTTGTCCTTGACGCCGCCGGCGCCGAGCTCCACGGCGGCGAGGGCGCCCCATTTGTGGACCTCGTCGACCATGTGGCGATGGTTGATGACGTCGCCCTCGTCCCAGATCGTGGTGTTGGTCGAGAGCGTCTGGTTCACCTCCGGATGGATCGAGCAGGACTCGGTGGAGATGCCGCCCCAGCCGCCTTCCGCCTTGACCGCCCGGTGGCCGGCGCTCGAACCCGGCCGGACGTGGCCGATGCCGGTGCATTGCGGCACCTGGTAGAAGCGGTTCTTCATCACCTTGGGGCCGATGCGCACCGGCTCGAACAGGATGTCGTAGCGCGGGTCGCGCCGGCTCCTATGCGAAGGCGCATCGGCGGCGAGGGCGGCGGGGGACACGGTCATGCGGGCTCTCCCATGTCGGCGATCCCCTGGGCGAAGCCCGCGGGACCGGAATGCTTCAGGTTCGACGGCGGCGAGGCCCTCCCGGCGGGGAGGGCAGGCTCGTGCTCCGGCTCCGGCGGCACGGAACCTTCGTTGATTCAAGGCCTTGCGCCATGTTGCCGGCACGGCGACCGGGATGGGGCGTTGGACACGACACTACGGATCGATCTCGGCGATGGCCTCGACCTCGACGCCGACGCCGCGGGGCAGGATCGGCGCGCCGACGGCGCTGCGGGCGTGCCGGCCGGCTTCGCCGAAGATCTCGACGAACAGGTCGGAGGCGCCGTTGATCACCCGCGGCATGTCGACGAAGTCGGGGGCGGCGTTGACGAAGCCGGTGAGCTTGACGATGCGCCGGACGCGGGCGAGCGAGCCGCCGCAGGCGACCTTGAGCTGCACCACCAGGTTGAGCGCGCACAGGCGCGCGGCGGCCTGGCCCTGCTCCAGCGTCAGGGTCTCGCCGAGCCGGCCGACGCCCGTCAGCGTCTCGCCGCGCCGCGGGATCTGGCCGGCGAGGAACACCAGATTGCCGGCGATGACCGCCGGGATGTAGTTGGCGGCGGGCACGGTGGGGTCGGGAACTTCGGCACCGAGCGCCGCCAGCCTCCGGTCGAAATCCAGGCTCATGTCGGAAACTACCTCCCGGCGGTCAGAAGAAGGTGCGGATGGCGTCGACCACGGTGTAGTCGTCGTCCACCACCGGGATCACCTGCCATTTGTCGAAGGTGGTGCAGGGATGCGAGATGCCGAAGGCCACCATGTCGCCGACCTGCAGCGGGCTGTCCTCCGGCAGAACCAGATGGCAGTGCTGGTCGTTGAGGCCGGCCACCGCATGGCGCTCGCCGATCGGCAGCGGCGGCCCGGCCCGCCCTGGCCGGTGCCAGGCGAGCGGCTCCGGCAGGCGCGAATCGAAGGAGACGTCGCGCTTGCCCATGGTCAGGATCGCCTTCTCCGGCTCCGGCCGCGACTGGACATAGGCCCAGACCTCGAGCGCGTGGGCGGGGCGGGCTGGCAGGCCGTCGACCGCCGGCATGCGCCGGCGCAGCTCCAGGAAGCGATCCTCATAGGTGCCGGAGTCATGGGTGAGGTAGCAGCCGCTACGCAGCACCACCGTCACCTTGCGGCCAAGGCCGGCGGCGGCGAAGCGGGAAGCGACGAGGTCGTAATAGCTCGACCCGCCCGCGGTGAGCAGGACAGGCCCCGGCGCGAAGGCGCCGCGGGCCTCGCAGGCCCGCGCGATGTCGACGAGATGGTCAAGGAAGGCGCCGACCCTGAGCACGGTCGTCTCCGGATCCTTTGCCGCCAGCAATCCCTCGTAGCCGCCGACACCGGCGAGGGCCACGAAGGGCGCGGCGCCCATGATCGCCTCGGCGACCGCCATGGCGTCCTCGATGGTGCGGCAACCGGTGCGGCCGCCGAGGAAGCCGCCCTCCAGGACGAGCTGCAGCGGCCGCGTGCCGCCGGCCTCGCGGGCGGCCGCGGCCAGGCGCTCGACGCCGGCCGGCGAGTCGACGAAGATCCAGAGCTGGAAGGCCGGGTCGCGCGCCACCTCGCCGACGAGATAGCGCGCCGCCTGCGGGCCGGTCGCCTGGTTGGCCAGGACGATGCGGTCGAAGCCGAAGCTGCGCGCCACCCGCACCTGCTGCACGGTGGCGAGCGTGATGGCGAAGGCGCCGTCGGCGATCTGCCGGGCGAAGAGCTGCGGGCTCATGGTGGTCTTGCCGTGCGGGGCGACCGCGGCGCCGGTCAGCGCCAGGAAGCTGCTGAAATAAGCGCTGTTGCGCTCCAGCGCCGAGCGCTTCAGCACCGCAAGCGGCAGGGGCAGGTCCTCGCGCAGCAGGTTCCAGCCCTGCCGGCCGAGCGCCGACAGCGGCGTCGGCCCGAGGCCGGGCGGCAGGCCCTTGGTGCCGCCGTCGACCAGGCTGGCCTCGATCGCGCCGAGATCGATCGCCGACATCCCCACCCCCCGCCATCACTCCGTCTGGACAATTGTAAACTTATCAGACAGCTTGGTGCAAGACGGGGCTGGCCCGGAGGGAGGGCATGATGACCGCGAGCGACCTGATGGCGCGCCACGGCCTGTCGGCGATGGTGAACGCGTCGGGGACGGAGACGGTGTTCGGCGCCAGCCCCGTCCACCCGGAGATCGTCCGCGAGGTGGCGGCCATGCTGGCGGTGTCGGTCGACATGGCCGAGCTGCAGGCGGCGGCGAGCCGGGTTATCGCGGCAGCGACCGGCGCGGAGGCCGGCTTCGTCACCAACTGCACATCCGCCGGCATCGTCGTGGCGGTGGCCGCCGCCATGACCGGCTGCGACCTCGGCCGGATCGAGCGCCTGCCGGACACGGGCGGGCTGCGCAACGAGGTGGTGCTGCACAAGGGCCATGTCGTCTGCTACGGCTCGGTGATCACCGGCGACATCCGTCTCAGCGGCGCCGTTCCCGTCGAGTTCGGGGCGGCCTGCGAGGCGGAGGAGCATCAGCTCGCCGCTGCGCTGGGGCCGCGCACGGCGGCGGCGCTCTACGTGGTCTCGCACCATACGGCGCAGACCGGCATGATCCCGCTGGCCGACTTCATCGCCATCTCCCACGCCGCGGGCGTGCCGGTGATCGTCGACGCCGCCGCCGAATATGACTGGCCCGGCCTGATCGCCGCCGGCGCCGACCTCGTGCTGTTCAGCGGCCAGAAGGCTCTGGGCGGCCCGACCGCCGGCCTGATCGCCGGCCGGGCCGAGCTGGTGCGGGCCTGCGCCGCCCAGCAGCGCGGCATCGGCCGGCCGATGAAGGCGGGCAAGGAGGCGGTCGCCGGCGCGATCGCCGCGCTCGAGCGCTGGGTGCGCCGCGACGCCGCGGCCGAGCAGGCGTGGGGGCTCGAGCGCGCCGGGGAGCTCGCGGCGCGGCTGCAGGGCCTTGCCGGCATCGCCGCCGCCGTGATCCCGGACGAGACCGGCAACCCGTTCAGCCGCGTCGGCCTGACGGTCGACGCGGCGCGGGCCGGCGGCGATGCCCACGCCCTGGCCCGGGCGATCGAGCAGGGGACGCCGCGCATCGTCGTGCGCGACCTGATGGCCGGGCGCGGCCTGCTGCTCGTCGATGTCCGTCGCCTCGACGCGGCGGGGCTCGACCTGGTCGCCGGCCGCATCCGCGAGGCGGCGGCCCGGCTTCAGGGCTTGCGAGCGACATAGTCGGCGGAGGCGAAGGGGCCTCCCTGGAACCTGACCTCTGGCGCCTCCGGGTCGCGCCGATCGCCGTCCGGCAGCATCGCCGCGGCGAAGCGCTCGGCATTGTCCTGCGGGCGGTAGTCGACATGCGGCGCGGCGGCGTTGCTCCACCAACTGCGGTCGTTGGCCGAGACGCCGTAGAGGATGGTGCAGCCGAGCCGCGGCGCGGCGAAGCAGGCCTCGATCATCCGCAGGAGATCCTCGTAGCTCTGCCAAGTCGAGAGATGGCGCGGGTCGATCGGATCGGGGCGCGCCGTGCCGATGCGCAGGCAGGCGCTCTCCACCCCGTATTTGTCGGCATAGAGGCTGGCGAGATCCTCGCCGAACGCCTTGGACACGCCGTAGAGCGAATCCGGCCGGGTGCGGACATTGGCGTCGAGCCGGTCATCGCGGGTGTAGAAGCCGATGGCGTGGTTGGAGCTGGCATAGACGATCGGGCCGGCGCCATGGCGGCGCGCCGCCTCGAACAGGTTGTAGGTGCCGAGGATATTGGCCGCGAGGATGCGCTCGAAACCGGTTTCGTAGGAGATGCCGCCGAAATGGATGATGCGGCCGGTGCCTTCGACCAGGCGGTCCACCGCGTCGGCGTCGGCGAGGTCGGCGACGGCGATCTCCTCGCCCGGCAGGGCCGGCGCCGGATCGACGATGTCGGTGGAGCGCAGCGCGCCGTAGCGCTCGACCAGCCGCGGCCGCAGCCAGCGCCCGAGGATGCCGGCGGCACCGGTGAACAGGATCGGACGCGTCTCGGCCATGCCTGGAACCTTTCGGGCGGGGAGGAGGGGCGCTGCGGCGCCGCTGTTGTCTTACGATTTTACAAGATCGCCCGAGCTGTGCAATGCGCCCCGCGCTGCCCGGCGTCGAAAAACACGCCTCCGGCGCACCCGTCCCCGGCCTTGGCGGCGCGAGTGTGCCGACGGGACGCAGCGGCTGGCAAGGCTGCCGGCGTGCAAGGCCCTCCGGCAATGCAATTCGATAACTCCTTGTTAACCATGCACCCGGCAAAACTTGCCGGGCTGACCTGCGTCGTGAAACGCCGGCTGCCCCGGGGGGCGGTTGGAATGACGGACTTGATGGTGGCGCAGCCCGCCACGGCGCGACAGGATCGCGCCGCGGGCTTCAGCCTGCACGGCATCGCGGCGGTGCTGCGGCGCGGCGACATCCTGCTGGCGATCGGCGTGCTGGCGATCATGGTCGTGCTGATCATGCCGCTGCCGGCGATGCTGCTGGATCTCTTCCTGGCAGTGTCGATCATCCTCTCCGTGTTGATCCTGATGACGGCGCTGTTCATCCAGCACCCGCTGGAGTTCACGGCCTTTCCGACCGTGCTGCTGATCGCGACTATGCTGCGGCTGTCGCTGAATCTCGCCTCGACCCGCCTGATCCTGTCGCACGGCCACGAGGGCACCCAGGCCGCCGGCCATGTGATCCAGGCCTTCGGCGATTTCGTGATGGGCGGCAACTTCGTCATCGGCATCGTCGTCTTCGCCATCCTGATCATCGTGAACTTCATGGTGATCACCAAGGGCTCGGGCCGCATCGCCGAGGTCGCGGCGCGGTTCTCCCTCGACGCCATGCCCGGCAAGCAGATGGCGATCGACGCCGACCTCTCCTCCGGCCTGATCAACGAGCAGGAGGCGAGGAAGCGGCGCAAGGATCTGGAGGACGAGAGCGCCTTCTACGGCGCGATGGACGGCGCCTCGAAATTCGTGAAGGGCGACGCGATCGCCGGCCTGCTGATCACCTTCATCAACGTCATCGGCGGCATTGTCATCGGCGTGTTCCAGATGGGGGTGAGCTTCTCCCAGGCCTCGCATTCCTACACGGTGCTGACCGTCGGCGACGGCCTCGTCACCCAGGTGCCGGCCCTGCTGGTCTCGACCGCGGCCGGCTTGCTCGTCTCCAAGGCCGGCGTGTCGGGCGCCGCCGATAAGGCGCTGGTCCGGCAGTTGTCCGGCTATCCCCAGGCGCTCGGCATGGCGGCCGGGGTGATGGCGGTCATGGCCACGCTGCCGGGCTTGCCGATGCTGCCCTTCCTGGGCCTGGCCGTCGGCGCCGGCGTGCTGGCCTGGAACGCCACCAAGACGCAGCGGGCCGCCGCCGCCCGGTCGGCCGTGACCAGGCAGGCCGAGGAGGCCAAGGCGCCGCCGGCCGAAGAGCCGATCTCGGCGACGCTGAAGATGGACGAGCTGAAGATCGAGCTCGGCTACGCCCTGCTGTCGCTGGTCAACTCACCGGACGGCTCCGACCGCCTCACCGAGCAGATCAAGGCGCTGCGCCGCTCCCTCGCCGCCGAGATGGGCTTCGTCATGCCCTCGGTGCGCATCCTCGACAATGTCCAGCTCGAGGCCAACACCTACATGATCAAGGTCAAGGAGACCGATGCGGGCTCGGGCCAGATCTGGGCCAGCCAGTACATGGTCATGGACCCGGCCGGCGGGCAGGTGAGCCTGCCGGGCCATCATACCATCGAGCCGACCTTCGGCCTGCCGGCGACCTGGGTGGAGGCGAACCTGCGCGAGGAAGCGGCGATCCGCGGCTACACCGTGGTCGATTCCACCACCGTGCTTTCCACCCACCTCACCGAGATCCTCAAGGCCAACATGGCCGATCTCCTCTCCTATGGGGAGGTGCAGAAGCTCCTGAAGGAACTGCCGAAGGAGCAGGGAGAACTGGTCAAGGACATCGTGCCCTCGCTGATCACCGTCACCGGCATCCAGCGCGTGCTGCAGCAGCTCCTGGCCGAGCGCGTGTCGATCCGCGACCTGCCGGCGATCCTGGAGGGCATCGCCGAGGCCGTCGGCTTCACCCGCAACCCGCGCGACGTGGCCGAGCATGTGCGCACGCGCCTCGCCCGCCAGCTCTGCGCGCAGAATGCCGGGCCGGGCGGGGTGCTGCCGATCCTCGCCCTGTCGCCGCGCTGGGAGACGGCCTTCGCCGAATCGATCGTCGGCAGCGGCGACGACAAGCACCTGGCCATGCAGCCCTCCAGGCTCACCGAGTTCGTGCATGCCGTGCGGGACTCTTTCGAAGCGGCGGCACGGGCCGGCGAAGTGCCGGTGCTGGTCACCTCGGCCTCGATCCGCCCCTTCGTGCGCGGCATCGTCGAGCGCTTCCGGGCCCAGACCACGGTGATGAGCCAGGCCGAGATCCATCCGCGGGCGCGGCTGCGGACGGTGGGCAGCGTGTGAGCGGTACGGGGACTTGACGCCCTCCGCCGAATGGTCTTTTCCCAGCCGATGCAACTCACCAATCCCCCGCTTCCCTCCGGCTATTCCGCCGTCCCGCCCGGCAAGCTCGCCAACGTCGTCACCTGCCTGGAGATGACGACGCGGCCGCCGAAAAAGCCCCTCCGGCCGATGGAGCGGCCGCTGACGGTCGAGCGCTGGGAGGCGCCGGATCTCGATGAGTACCGCGCCCTGTTCCGCCTCGTCGGCGAGGACTGGCTGTGGTTCTCGCGCCTGTTCACGCCGGACGACACGCTGCGCGCCATCCTCGCCCACCCGCAGGTGGAGGTGTTCCGCCTGCGCGAGGGGCGGCGGGTGCTGGGGCTGCTGGAGCTCGACTTCCGCGAAGCGGAGACCTGCGAGCTGGCTTATTTCGGGCTGGTCCGGGAGGCGATCGGCCAGGGCGCCGGGCGTTTCCTGATGGACCAGGCCGTCGCCAGGGCCTGGGCGCGGCCGATCAGGCGCTTCTGGGTGCACACCTGCACCTTCGACCATCCCGGCGCCGTGGCGTTCTACACCCGGTCCGGCTTCACCCCCTATGCCTTCATGGTCGAGGTCGCGGACGACCCGCGGCTCACCGGCCACCTGCCGCGCACGGCGGCGCCGCATGTGCCGTTCGTGGATCAGCCCTCGTCGGAGGGCTGAGGCGCGCTCTTGCGGCCGAACGCGGCGGCGATCGCCTCCGAGAAGGCCTGGCGCTCGGTCATCAGGATGACGGCGCAGGACATGGCGAGCGGGATCAGGAGGTAGAGCAGGCGGAAGACGATCAGCGCCGCCAGCACCTCCGCCTTCGGGATCTCGGGCATCGCCAGAACGAACACAGCCTCGAACACGCCGATGCCGCCCGGCGCGTTGGAGATCAGCCCGGCGCAGAACGAGGCGAGGAAGACGCCGAGCACCACGAAGAAGCCGGGATGGTTGGCCTCCGGCAGGGCGAAATAGATGATCGCCGCGGCGCCGATGATCTCGATCGGCGCGGCAAAGAGCTGCCGGAAGGCGATGCCCGGCCTGGGATAGGCGATCTGGAAGGAGCGGATGCGCAGCGGCCTGAAGTGCATGACCGCGCCGAGCTGGTAGAGCGCCACCGCGACGAGCATGGCAAGGCCCAGGCCGAAGGCGAGGTCCTCCGGCATGTGGAACAGGCGTGCGACCAGCGCCGGCTCGAAGGTGAGCACGATGCCGCCGAGGAATATCGCCCCATAGGCGAAGGTGAAGGCGCAGAAGCCGGTGACGATGGCGACCTCGGCGGCGGTCAGGCCCATGCGGCTGTAGGCGCGGTAGCGCACCACGCCGGAGGAGAGCACGGAAACGCCGATATTGTGGCCGAGCGCATAGGCGCAGAAGGACACCACAGACACCACCAGCCAGGACAGCTTCTTGCCGACATGCATCAGGGCGATGCGGTCGTACCAGGCGAGGGCGGCATAGGCGAGCAGGCAGGAGGCGATGCTGAGGCCGAAGGCCACGGGGCCGTGGTCGACGATGGCATCCCAGACGGCGCCGACGCTGACGCCCTTCAACTCCTTGGACAGCAGATAGATCGAGAAGACGACGGCGGCGAGGCCGACGAACGGCCAGACATAGTCGAGTTTGATCTTCATGCCGCCTGCGTGCGCTCCGGGAGTGGGGCGGTCCGCACGGTCCGCCTCCTGTCATAAACAATGCGAACATGACGAAGGCAAGACCGCTGCCGCGGCGGCGCCGCGAAAACGAAGCGATGCCCAAGCGGCCTCTCCCGCGCAGGAAGCCACTTGAATCCCGCGGGCGCGGTCCAATCCGCCGCAGCCGGAGCCGTTCGACGGGACTTCTTAAGTTTTTCGCAATTGCCGCAACCACATAACGTACGGGAGCCTGACCGGTAGGTCGGCGGAAAGGCCCGCCGGGCCGCCTCCGCCGACTTTCGGGCAGGCTCTCGGCTCCCTGCTGCCTGCCCGTGGGTTTCCCGTGCCATTGGACTATCAATCGCTGCTGACCGCCTTCACCCTTTCCGGTTGTGGATTGGCGGTCGCCTTTCTCGTCAGTTGGCTGGTCTCCAGGCAGGAGCGCTTTCTGATGGTCTGGAGCATCGGCGTCCTGCTGATGGCGCTCGGCGCGTTGATCTACGGCGAGTACGTGCAGACGATGTCGTCCGCCCTGGGCGCCGCAGGCTATGCGGTCCTGCTGACGGGTCTTGCCTTCGTATTCGGCGCCGGTCGCGAGTTCCGCACCGGACGTCTTCCCCGACGCGCCATGGGCGTCATGGCGATCGTATCGTCCGTTGCCATGGCGGTTCCCATGCTGTCCGGCTACAACGGCCTGTCCATCCTCGTGCTCAATATCGTGGCCGCCGCCATTCTGTTCATAACGGCCTGGGACTACTGGCTCGGGCGCAACGAAGCTCGGCTGGCGATCATGCTGTTGACGGCCCTCTATATTGCGACCGGGCTTTCCTTCGTTCCCTGTGCCATCGTCCTGATCCATCCGAGCCAGTGGATCCTGTCGCAGGCCCCGGCAAATTGGGCCGAGGACCTCAACATCGGCGTGTGCCTGACCACGCTTGCCGGGATCGGCGCCCTCTCCCTGGCGCTCAACCAGGCGCGCCTGGCACGAGGCCACAAGCGCGACGCCGAAATTGATCCGCTCACCGGCCTTCTCAATCGGCGCGCGCTGTTCAACCGCATCGAGGTTGGCATCGAGGGGCCTGCCACGCTGATCATTTTCGACATCGACCACTTCAAGAGGATCAACGACGTCCATGGCCACCCGGCCGGGGACGAGGTGCTGCGGGTGTTCGGCGAAATCCTGACCCTTAGCGCCCGACCGGACGTCTTCGCCGCGCGGTTCGGTGGCGAGGAATTTGCGCTGTTCGTGTCGGGCTCCTCGCTCGTCGCGGCAGTCAGGCTTGCCGAAGACGTGCGCACGCGCCTGGCCAGGCATCATTTCGCCGGGAGAGGCGGCTCCTTCAGGTGCACGGTCAGCGCGGGCGTTTCCTATATCGAGGACACCATCATCGACTTCGACGAATTGCTCAGCGACGCCGACAAGGCGCTCTACGCAGCCAAGCGGAATGGTCGCGACCAGATCGCGATGGGGTCGGGCCAAGAGAGAGCTCGCAGAGCGTGATCGCGAGCCTTGGCGGGTGCGGGCTTCCACTCGCCGAGATGCTGCTGCCGGCCTGCGCCACGATTGCCGGCCGCGACGACATCGTCGCCTGGCTGCTCAAGAACCGTCGATCCGGATTCCCTGCCGTGAGGACTGGTCAGCCGATATGGCGCCCCGGCTCCATGTGCTCGTGAAGGACACGAACAATCTCCACAAGGCCGGGCTGCACGGGACGATAGAAGATCACATGCACCGGATTGGCGACCTTGGCCTCCAGGGTCGTACCGCGGCTATGCCGAATGTGAAAACTGCGCAGGTTTGGGAGCAATTCGGAGCGATCGGCCGTTGAAACGCCATTCAGCTCCGCTGCAATGCGCCGAATTGCCGCCGCAAGCAAGGCTCGGTGGCGGTCGCGGGCCTGCGCGCCGTGACGAAACGTGCTGGTCCTCAGGATCCAAGCGATATCGGCCTTCGCCGGATCCGACAGCCGATATCTAGCCATGAAGTCGCGCCTCGGTTACTCGGCGAGGCGCGCAAGGGTGTCGTCGAGATCCTCGTCTTCGATTTCGGTATACTGGCCGCGCTCCAGCGCCGCGGCACCGGCCGCAATGCTCAAGCGCAGTTGATCCAGCTTGAGGGCACCCAAGGTCCGCTGCTGCTGCCACGTGCGAATGGCATCGCGGATCGCCTCGCTGGCATTGCGATACTCGCCGTTTTTGAGGACTTCATCGATGAAGGCATCCTGTTCGGCCGTGAGGCTGATATTGCGGGTTGGCATCGTGGACCTCCACACGGGCGCAGCACAATAGCGTTGCCAATTTTTGCCAATTCCCGCGCTCGAAGCTCAACTGGGCGGTGTTCGGAACAGGCGCTGCCCCGAGCCGCGGGCTCAAGCCCGGAGGCGGCGACATGACGCCGGGCATGGATCGAGGCGGGGGCCTTCCCCCGCCTTGCAATGCCCAGCCCTGCACTGCACAGTTTGGCGGATGCACGACAGGACACGGTTCGAGCCTCCCAAGAGCGGGCAGCGGCTGGTCGAGCGCCGCGGGCTGCTGCAGTCGCTGCAGCGAGGCGAGCCGCGGCGGCTCACCATGATCACGGCGCCTGCGGGATACGGCAAGACCTCGCTCGGCGCGCAGTGGTACGAGGCGCTGCGCCGGCGGGGTTGCCTTCTGTCGTGGGTCGCGCTCGATGCGGAGCACAGCGAGCAGAGCCAGTTCGTCCTGGCGCTGCTGGAGGCCCTGAAGCCTCTGAGGGAGGACGACACCTCCGGCCTCGATGCCGGCAGCATGGCCGCGCCGGCCCTGCTCGCCATCCTGGCGACGCGCCTGCGCAAGCTGCCGGCGCCCGTCATCCTGTTCCTCGACGACTATCATTGCGCCCAGACCGATGCCACGGAGACGGTCATCGCCAGGCTGCTGGCCGACCGCGGCCTCGATCACGTCAAGCTGGTGCTGATGTCGCGCTGTCCGCCGCGCTTTCCCATCTCGGCCCTGCGCGTCCGCGGCGAGCTGCGGCGCATCGGCATCGCCGAACTCGGCTTCTCGGACGAGGAAGCCCAGGCTTTCTTCGGCGACGGCACGGCCGGCCTGACGCCGGACCAGGTGAGCGTGCTCAACCGGCGCACGGAAGGCTGGGCGGTGGCGCTGCAGATGGTCCGCCTGCTCGTCGACGACAAGGCCGACGGCGACGCGATCCTCGCCTCGTTCAACGGCGGCAGCGCGGAGATGGGCGCCTATCTGTCCGAGCAGGTGTTCGCCAACCTGCCCGCCGCCGTGCAGCATGTCCTGGTGCAGACCTCGCCCTTCCCGGCGATCAACCGCGACCTGGTCGCCGCGGTCTTCGGGCGGGACGACATGGTGGCGGCGTTCGAACGCCTCGCCGACCACGCCCTGCCGATCGACGAACTCGCCGGACCGGGGGGCTGGATCCGCTGCCACCCGGTGTTCCACGCCTATCTCAAGGAGGAGGCAGAACGGCGCGGCGTCGACATGCGGGCGCCGCTGCGCCGTGCGACACTCTGGTTCGAGCAGCGCGGCGACTGCGAGCTGGCGGTAAGGCACGCGCTGCTGTGCGACGATGTCCAGCTTGCCGCGCGCATCGTCGAGGCCACCGGCGGCTGGCGGTTGGTCTATTCGACCAGGCGCGGACTGGCCGGCCTGTTCCATGCCATCCTGGCGCGGGTGGCCGAGATCGAGCTTGCGTGCTTTCCGCTGACGACCCTCGGCTTGGCGTTGGTCAGCGCCAAGGCCTCGCATCTCGACCTGGCGGAGCATTATCTTTCGATCGCCGAGCGTGGCGCCGATCCGGGCCAGGCGACGGCGATCGGCAACGACCTGCGCGTCGTCCGCAATGTGGTCTCCCTCTACATCGATCGATGGGTGAGCGCGGCCGACCTGGCCGCGCTCGAGCACGACCTGGTGGCGACGGGCGAGATGGGGATCATCAACCGGGCGCTCACCCTCAACATGCTCGCCTGCAACTTCCTGATCCGCAGCGACTTCGACCGCGCCGTGCATTACTGCCACCTCGCCATGCATGCGTTCCGCGCCGGCGGCGCGGATTTCGGCGCCATGCATCTCCATGTCCACCTCGGCCAGGCCGCCTTCTTCGGCGGCGATTTCACCGCGGCGGCCGAGGCCTATGACCGGCTGATCGACGAGGCGCAGGCCAATATCGGCAGGCGCAGCGATCTCGACGCCATCGGCCAGGTGCTGAAGGCGGAACTCCTGTCGGTGCAGGGCGACTTCGGCGGGGCAACCGCCAGGCTGTCATGGGCGCTGCCGCATCTCGAACGCCACGACACCTGGTTCGACCTCCTGGCCGCCGGCGTCACGACACAACAGCGCATCCACCGGGCGGCCGGGGACATGGTCGCCGCCCATGCCGCCCTCGACGGCGTCCGCGCCATGGCGAGGCGCCGGGGCTTCGAGCGGCTGACGCGGCTCATCGACGGGGAGCGGGTGGCGCTGCTCCTGGCCAGCGGCGACGTCGAGCCGGCAGTCCGCTATGCCGCCGCGAACGGGTTCGGCGAACGGCTCGTCGAGGCCGGGGACCTCAACGATCTCGCCACCCATCTGCGCGGTACCACGCCCGCGTTGCTGTGGGCGCGCATCCATCTCGCCCGCGGCGACCGGAAGGCGGCACGGGCGATCTTCGACCGTTCGAGGGCCAGCCAGTCGCAGCCCCCTCACGTTCTGCGGTCGATCGAGCTCGCCCTGTTCGAGATCCGCCTGATGCTCGCCGAGGGAGCGCGGAGCGCCGCCGTCGAGAGCCTGGGCGACCTGATGCTCGCCGCGCCCGTCGCCACCCAGCCGATGCTGCTGCATATGGAGGGCAGGGCGTTCTGCCGCGAGCTCCGCGCCCTGGCGGAGCAGGCGGGCCTGCCACACGTCATCCAGCAACGGCTGCCGTCGATGCTCGGGCGCGCCGCCGGCCAGGACGCCGCCGAGCCGGGCTCCGGCGACGCCGAGGCGGAGCAGCCGGGCTGGCTGACGACCCGCGAGCGCCGGGTGGTCGAGCTGCTCGGCACCGGGCTGAGCAACAAGGAGATCGGCCGCCGGATGGATCTGAGCGGCAACACCGTCAAGTTCCATCTGCGCAACATCTATTCGAAGCTGAACGTGCGCACGCGCACCGCCGCCGTCACGGCGGCCCGCGCGGTCGGCCTCCTGTCGCGCTGAGAGCCGCGGCCGCCTACCCGATCGGGTGGGGCGGCTGCCGGCCGGCCCACCCATCCGGCAGGCTGTCGTCCGGCGTCGGAGCTTCTAGTCTGGACGTGTCCGTACCCGCCAAGAGGACGCCTCCAGCCGTGACCATCGCCGCGCACACCGTCGATCCGGTGACCCAGGAAATCATCGAGGGCAAGCTGACGGCAACCGTCGACGAGATGGGGATCGTGATGGCGCGCACCAGCATGAGCCCCGTCATTTACGAGGTGCTGGATTTCGCCTGCGGCCTGCTGACCGCCGACGCCGAACTGGTGGCGCAGATGAACGGCATCACCATCTTCACCGGCACATTCGGCACCCAGGTCAAGGGCCTGATCCAGCGTTTCGGCGACGACCTCGCCGACGGCGACATTCTGCTCACCAACGATCCCTATTCCGGCGGAACGCACGCCTGCGACTTCGCCATCGTCAAGCCGGTCTTCTTCGATGGCCGCATTCTCGCCTACGCGATCAACGTGGCGCATCACCTCGATGTCGGCGGCTCGGTTCCCGGCAGCCTGGCGCCGAACGCGACCTCGATCTTCCAGGAAGGCCTGCGCCTGCCCGGCGTGAAGATCGTCCGCTCCGACGTGTTCTCCGGCGACCTGCTGCACATCATCGGCGAGAATGTCCGCCTCCCCGAAATCGCGATCGGCGACCTCACCGCCCAGGTCGCGACCGTGCGGGTCGCGGCCCGGCGCATGCTCGAGCTCGCGGCCCGGTACGGCAGCGGCGTGGTGCGCCAGGCCTTCGCCAACCTGCTGGCCGCCGGCGAAGCCCAGAGCCGCGCCGCCATCGCCGCGCTTCCCGACGGCACCTACCGCGCCGAGGACGTGATCGACGGGGACGGCGTCACCGACGCGGCGATCCGCGTCCAGGTGGCGGTGACCATCGCCGGGGACAGCATCACCGCCGACTTCACCGGCAGCCCCCCGGCCGTGGCCGGGCCGATCAACTGCGCCCGCGGCGCGCTGCAGTCGGCGGTCCGCACCATCGTCAAGGCGCTGGTGGGACCCCAGGCGCCGTCGAACGAGGGCTGGTTCCGGCCGCTGACCGTGGTCGCGCCGCCCGGCACGATCTTCACCGCCGAGCGGCCTTCGCCCACCGGCTGGTACTATGAGGGCTCGGTCCACGCCTCGGAACTGGTTTGGAAGGCGCTGGCGCCGCTGATGCCGTCGCGCTTTTCCGCCGGCTCCTATTCGAGCCTGTGCGTCGTCTACATCGCCGGAAAGGACCTGGCCGGCGAGCCCTTCATCCATATCGAGCCGCAGCACGGCGGCTGGGGCGCGAGCGAGGACCACGACGGCGCCAGCGCTCTGATCGCCCTGACCGACGGCGACACCTACAACTATTCGGTCGAGGCCATCGAGGCTCGCTTCCCGCTGCTCGTCCGGCGCTACCAGCTCAACGTCGAGGGCGGCAGCGGCGCCGGGCGCCGGCGCGGCGGCTTCGGCGTGGTGCGGGAATACGAGGTGCTGGGGGAGGGCGCTTCCGCCTATTGCAGCCTCGGCCGGACGAAAACCCTGCCCTGGGGCATGAACGGCGGCCGCCCCGGCACGGCGAACCGGCTGCAGATCCTCGCCGCCGGCGGCACGGCGCGCGACTACGGGCGCGACCCGCATATCGATCTCGGTCGCGGCGACGTGGTCCGGATCGTCACCGGCGGCGGCGGCGGCTGGGGCGATCCGAGCCTGCGCGAGCCCGAACTGGTCGAGGAGGATATCGCCCGCGGCTTCGTCACGCCGGAGGAGGCGGGACGGACCTATGGCCATGCGCGGAGGACGGCGGGATGATCAGGCTTGCCACCGATGTCGGCGGAACCTTCACCGATCTCGTCGGCTATGACGAGCGCACCGGCGAGGTGTTCACGGCCAAGAGCCTGACGACCACCCACGACCAGTCGGAGGGCGTGCTTGCCGCCATCGCCATGGCGGAGGCGAAGGACGGGCTGCGCAGCCGCGACGTCACCTTCTTCGCCCATGGCGGCACGACCGTCATCAACGCCATCACCGAGCGCAAGGGCGTGCGTACGGCGCTCGTCACCACCGCCGGCTTCCGGGACGTGCTGGAGATCGGCCGCGGCAACCGGCCGGACCTCTACAACCTGCGCTTCCTCAGTCCGGCGCCTTTTGTGCCGCGACACCTGCGCTTCGAGGTGGACGAGCGCATCGATGCCCGCGGGACGGTGCTGCGCCCGTTCGATCCCGGCGGGCTGGAGCCGATCATCCGGAGCTGCCTGGAGCAGGGCGTCGAGGCGGTCGCGATCCTGTTCCTGCACAGCTACGTCAATCCCGAGCACGAGATCCTCTGCGCCCGCGCGCTGGCGCAGGCGCTGCCGGCCCTGACGGTCTGCGCCAGCCACGAGGTGTCGCGCCAGTGGCGCGAGTATGAGCGTTCGAACACGGTGGTGCTCAACGCCTATGTCCAGCCGATCATCCAGCACTATTTCGAGCGGCTGGAGGCGGCGCTGGCGGAGCGTGACCTCTCCTGTCCCTATTACGCCATGCAGTCGAACGGCGGCATCTCCACTTTCGACCAGGCCATCCGCAGCCCGCTGACGCTGGTGGAGTCGGGACCGGCCGGGGGCGTGGCCGGCGCGGCGCGCATCGGCAAGGTGCTGGGCGAGACCGAGGTGCTGTCGCTCGACGTCGGCGGCACCACGGCGAAGTGCTCGCTGATCCATGACGGCCGCCCGACGCTCGACAGCGAGTACAAGCTCGAGCATACCCGCATCCAGCCGGGCTATGCCGTACAGGTGCCGGTGGTCGACATCGTCGAGATCGGCTCGGGCGGCGGCTCGATCGCGCGCGTCGATGCGCGCGGCGCCCTGCATGTCGGCCCCGAGAGCGCCGGCTCCACCCCGGGGCCCGCCTGCTACGGGCGCGGCGGCGAGCGCCCGACGCTGTCCGACGCCATCCTCGCCATCGGCATCTTCGATCCAGCGACCTTCGCAGGTGGCACCATGCAGCTCGACAAGGCCAAGGCCGCCGCGGCGATCGCCACGGTGGCCGAGCCGCTCGGCCTGACGGTCGAGGATGCGGCGCTCGCCATCATCGAGATCGCCCATGCCAGCATGATCAACGCGCTGAAGCTGGTCACCGTGCAGCGCGGCCATGATCCGCGCGACGCCGCCTTCGTCATCAGCGGCGGCGCCGGCCCGGCGCTGGCCGCGCGGCTCGGGCGGGATCTGAGCGTCAAGACCACGGTGGTGCCGCCGCATCCCGGCATTTTCTCGGCCTGGGGCATGCTGGCGGCCGAGCCGCGCGCCGACTTCCGCGGGACGTGGTTCTCGCCGCTGTCGCCGGAGTCGGTCGAGGAGCTGCGCCGCCGTTTCGGCGGCCTGGAGAGGCAGGCGGTCGAGTATTTCGGCAAGGGCGTCGGCGCCGACATCCGCTTCACCTACCGGGTGGAGGCCCGCTATCGCGGCCAGGAGCACGGCGTCTTCGCCCTGTTCCAGCCCGGCGAGAACGAGGCGAGCTTTGCCGAGCGCTTCCATGCGAGCCATGAGCGGGCCTACTCCTTCCGCCTGTCGCATGCGCCGATCGAGATCACCATGCTGCATCTGGAAGCGGTGCTGAGCGGGCCGGTGATCGCCATGCCCCGGCCGCAGCCGGACGGGCGCACCGCGGCGGCGGCCCTGCGGGGCCGGCGGGACGTGTATTTCGGGCGCGGGCGCGGTTGGGTCGCCTGCCCGGTCTACGACCGCGGCCGGCTGGCGCCGGGAGCCCGCCTGCAGGGACCGCTGATCGTCGAGGAGGCGACGGCGACGAGCCTGGTGCTCGAAGGCCAGTCGCTCGAGGTTTCGGACGAGGGCCTGCTGCTGATCCGCGAGCAGGCGGCCGTGGCGGCCTGACCATGGCGATCGCGATCCGCATCGAGACCGTCACCCGCAGCTTCGGCGCCGTCAGGGCCGTCGACGATGTCAGCCTGGACATCCGCGCCGGCGAGTTCTTCACGCTGCTCGGCTCGTCGGGATGCGGCAAGAGCACGCTGCTCAAGCTGATCGGCGGCTTCGACGGCCCGACGGCAGGGCGCATCACCTTCGACGGCGAGGACATGGCCCGCGTGCCGGCCAATCGCCGCCCCGTCAACACGGTGTTCCAGAGCCTCGGCCTGTTCCCGCACATGACGGTGGCGCAGAATGTCGGCTACGGGTTGCGCCTGCGCGGCCTTTCCGGCGAGGCGCTGCGGGCCAAGGTCGAGGACGCGCTCGACCTCGTCGAGCTCTCGGGCTTCGGGCCGCGCGACGTGAACCTGCTCTCCGGCGGCCAGCGCCAGCGCGTCGCCCTGGCGCGCGCCCTGGTGATGGAGCCGGGCATCCTGCTGCTCGACGAGCCGCTGACCGGCCTGGACGAGCGGCTGCGCCAGCAGATGCGCGACGAGTTCGGCCGCCTGCACAGGCGCACCGGCGCCACCTTCATCCTCGTCACCCACAACCAGGACGAAGCGCTCAGCCTCTCCGACCGCATGGCGGTGATGCATCGCGGCCGGATCGAGCAGGTGGACGCGCCGGCGCGCTTCTTCGAGGCGCCCGCGAACGCCTTCGTCGCCCGCTTCGTCGGGATCGACACGCTGCTGCGGCCCGAGGCCATCGTCCGCGACGGAGCGGCCGGCCGGGTCGGCTGGGCGACGATCGCCGGCCAGCGCCTGCCGGTGCAGCTTGCGGACGGAACGGACATGGCCGGCAGCATCGTCGCCATCCGCCCGGACCGGCTGGTGGTGGCGCCGCCGGCGGCGGGCGCCGACCTGCCGACGCTGTCGCTCGCCGTGGTCGACACGACGTTCCGCGGCCTCCACCGCGACGTCAGGCTTGCCTTCGTCGACGGCCAGACGCTGGTGGTGGCGCTGGCGGCCGATGCCGGCGTCCCGGCGCCGGGCGACGTGATGACGATCGGCCTGAGGCCGGGCGCGGCGCTGCAACTATCCGGTTCCGGCATGCCGGCCTCGGCGTGACGCGGCGGACCCGACCCCGACGGTCGGCAAGACGAAAGAGGGGACAAGGAAATGGCATTGCAAGATCGATCCGGCCCGGCCGCGCTTCGCAGCAACATGCAGCGCCGCCACCTTTTGAAGCTGATGGGCGCCGGCGCGGCCGCCCTGACCGTCGGCGGCCTGCCCCGCCTCGCCATGGCCGCGGAGACGGCCGGCGTCGCCTTCTGGGCCACCGCGACGCTCGACATCGGCGAGAAATGGGCGGAGTTCGCCTCCGAGACGGGCGTCATGCCGGAATTTACCGACAACGGCAACGATGTCGGCCCGGTGATCGCGCGCCTGGCCGCGGGCAACGCCAACGATCTCTTCGACGTCGGCGGCTTCCAGGGCGGCGCCGAGAAGGAATTGGTCCGCCAGGGACTGATCGTCCCCTGGGACCTCGCCAAGATCCCGAACTATGACGGCGTCTGGCAATGGGCCAAGGACATTCCCACCCTCAAGCACGAGGGCAAGCAATACGGCATCCCCGCCGTGATCAATGCCGACTCGATCATCTACCGGCCCGACAAGCTCGGCAAGGTCGACAGCTACGGCGTCATCTTCGACCCGAAGCTGAAGGGGCGCGTGGCGATGGAGGACGCCTGGATCAACAGCGCGGTGTTCACGGCCATCTATCTCAAGGAGGCCGAGAACAAGCCGATCGGCGACCCCGGCAACCTGACCGAGTCCGAGCTCGGCCTGGTGATGGAGTTCCTGATCAAGCACAAGAAGGACGGCCAGTTCCGCACCTTCTGGAACGGCTGGGAGCAGGGCGTCCAGCTCGTCGCCAACGAGGAGGTCGACGCCATGACCGGCTGGGAGCCGATTGTCCTCGAGGGCCGCAAGCGCGGCCTGCAGGTCGAGTATGCCGCACCGGTGGAAGGCTATGAGGGCTGGGGCAACAACACCGTGCTCCTCAAGGGCGCCGCCGACCGCGGCACCGCGGATGCCGCCCATGCCTTCGTCAACGGACTCCTGGCCGGCTTCTACGGCTGCGAGCTCGGCAAGTCGCGCGGCTACCTCGTGCCGACCGACAACAATCTCGCCTATGCCGAGAAGCACCCGGACGCCTATCCGCCCAAGGAGGTGAAGGCGCTGGGTGACCATGTGAAGGCCAAGTTCGGCGGCAAGATCTACTGGCAGAACTGCCGGCCGGACAAGTTCCAACTCTACGAGGAATGGTGGCAGAAGCTGCGCAACGCGTGAGGCGGCAGCCCGGCCGCCGGGGCCCGCCCGCGGCCGGTCGATGCATGCAGAGGACGGAAGATACCGGCGGTAGACCAGACCTCGCCGGTTCGACCGTCACGGCCGGATCAGGTTCCATGGGCGCCAGGACACGATCGAAGGGTACCGCCTGCACGACCGGCAACGTGCGTTCTGCCGCCACGACCGCCCGCGGTCCGGCAACCCACGCGCACGGCTCGGTCTCCGCCGTCATGGCCGGGCCTGTCCGCATAGGCGCCAGGACAGGGCCGAGCCATGTCGTTCCAGGAGAGGGCGACGCCCTCTCGGTTGTCATCGCCGGACTTGATCCCATAGGCGCTGAGATAAGCGATCGTCGGAGGACCGGGCTCAACCTCTCAGGAGCGTCATGGCCGGACTTGATCCGGCCATCCCGAGCGAAATCGAACTCGATTTCGCTGCGAGATCGCTTACGATATCGTAAGGGAATGCGGCAATTGACCAGTCCTGCGAGGTCACCATCGTATCATTCTGCCAGATCTGTGGCCGCGCGGATGGTCGGATCAAGTCCGGCCATGACGGCTGAGAGGACGTCGTCCTTCTCGAGAGCGGCATGGTTCGGCCCTGTCTCAGCGCCCGTGGGACTTGCCATGACGCGGTCTTGCCGGCCCATCCCGGCTCCCTTGTCCCGCGGCGTGCGCAGCGGAGCGAGGGCATGAAGGCGTCCCGGTCCGCGCTGCTGCTGCTGATGTCGCCGCCGCTCCTGGCCATCCTCGTCCTGGGGCTGCTGCCGCTCGCCCTCGTCGTCGTCTGGAGCTTCTGGGCCTGGGATCCCGCGACCTACTGGATCAAGCCGGAGCTGAGCTTTGCCGGCTATGCCGGCATCCTGGAGGCGGGGCGCTGGACGGTGATCCTCTCGACCTTGGCCAAGGCCTTCCTCGCCGCGGCGCTCTGCCTCCTGATCGCCTATCCCACGGCCTACGCCGTGCACTTCCTCGCCGGGCGCCGGCTCGCGGTGACGCTGTTGGCGCTGATGACGATCCCCTTCTTTACCTCCTACCTCATCCGCTCCTTTTCCTGGCGGCTGGTGCTCGGGCGCACCGGCGCCATCAACACGCTGCTGCAGGCGGTCGGACTGACCTCGGCGCCGCTCGACTGGCTGTTGTTCAGCGACTTCGCCGTGATCGTCGGCCTCGTCGCCTCCTACCTTCCCTTCGCGACCTTCCCGCTGATCCTGGCCATGCGGCGCGTCGACCCCATCGCGCTCGCCGCGGCGCGCGACCTCGGCGCCGACTTCTGGACGATGGTGCGGACCGTGCTGCTGCCGCTGACCTTCTCGGGCATCTTCGCCGGCTTCCTCTTCGTCTTCGTCATGGTCGCCGGCTCCTCCACCGAGGTGCAGATGCTGGGCGGCGCCGGCGCGAGCATCGTGTCGGTGATGATCAACGACGTCATGCGCGTCGCCAACTATCCGCTTGCCTTCGCCATCTCGACCGTCGTGCTCGTCGTGGTCTTCGGGATGGTCCTGATCGGCAACTGGGCCTTCGGCCTGGCGCGGCTGTTCGAGGACCGCAGCCCATGACCGTCCGCGACGAACCCGTCCCACGCCTGGTGGTGTGGACGATCACCATCCTCGGCCTCATCGCGATCTATGCGCCGCCGTTCTACCTCCTCGGCGTCTCCTTCGGGCCGTCCCTGCAGCCGGGCCTGCCGCGGCCCTCAGACGCGACGCTGAAATGGTATCTGGCGCTGGCGGGCGAGCATGCGCTGCTCGCCGCGCTCTGGCAGTCCCTCGTCGTCGCGACGGTCACCGCGGCGGCGGCGACGGCGCTGTCGCTGCTCGCCGCTCTGGCCTATGTCGACCTGCACGGGCGCCGCGCCGCCTGGTTCCTGGCGGTCATCCTGCCGATGTTCGTGCCCGGCGTCATCCAGGGCCTGGCCCTGTCGGCCGTGATGACGCGCGCGGGCGTCAAGGCGTCCGCCCTGACCGTCATCGCCGGCCATCTCCTGTGGGCGATGCCCTTCGCCTTCATCGTCATCCTCACCAGCTTCGCCGCGGTCCGCCGCTCCTACCTGACGGCGGCCGCCGATCTCGGCGCCGGCCGCTGGCAGCAGTTCCGGGATATCACGCTGCCGCTGATCCGGCCGGGGCTGGTCAGCGCCTTCATCTTCTCCTTCCTGCTCTCGCTCAACGAGTTCACCCGCGCCTTCTACCTGGCCGGACGCCAGAACACCCTGCCGGTCGTCCTGTTCGGCAAGATGAATTCCGGCGCATCGCCGACGATCTATGCCATGTCCGGCGCGATCTTCATCGTCTCGGTCCTGTGCGTGGCGGCAATCTCCGCCCGAGCCCTGGTGAAGCGGCCGCGAGGGTAGGGGCAGCGAGGGAGGCCGTCCGTGCCAGGGCGGCCTATCCCTCGATCACCCGTCCCGGGCTCATCAGGCCGGCCGGGTCGAGCGCCTGCTTGAGGGTGCGCATCAGCTCGCCGTCCACGACCGGCAGGCGCTCGGCCAGGGCCTGGCGCTTGGCCCGGCCGATGCCGTGCTCGGCGCTGATCGAGCCGCCGCGGCGGTCGACCTCGGCGAAGATCACGGCCTCGCAGCGGTGCAGGAAATCGATCCGCTCGGCGTCCGGCATGGCGGACGGGGCCAGCACGTTGAAGTGGATGTTGCCGTCGCCGACATGGCCGTAGGCCAGCGCCGTGGCCGCCGGTTCCGCCGCGGCGAGCGCGGCATGCGCCGTGTCGAGGAAGGCGGCGATGGCCGAGATCGGCACGGAGACGTCGGTGCGCAGGTGCCGGCCGCGGCGGGCCTGGGCCTCGACCAGATCCTCGCGGATGCGCCACAGCGCCCGGGCCTGGCCGATCGTGCCGGCCAGGGTGCCGTCGAAAACAAGGCCCTGCTCGAGCGCGGCCTCCAGGAAGCGCTGCACCAGGGCATTGAGGTCGACCAGGCCGCTGGCCGAGGCCTCCATCAGCACATAGCAGGGGGCTTTCGTCTCCAGCGGGTCGCGCAGCTCGGGCGTCGCCTCCAGGGCGAGCTCGACGCCGAGGCGCGGGATAATCTCGAAGGCCGAGAGCAGGTCGGCAAGGTCGCGCCGGGCGGCGCCGTAGAGCGCCACCGCGGCCGCGGCCGACTCGACGGCGAGGAAAGCGGTCTCGACCTGGGTCGGCCGCGGGAACAGCTTCAGGCTTGCGGCGGTGACGATGCCGAGCGTGCCTTCCGAGCCGACGAAGAGCTGCTTGAGGTCGTAGCCGGTGTTGTTCTTGTGCAGCTTCCTCAGGCCGTTCCAGATGCGGCCGTCGGGCAGCACCACTTCCAGGCCGAGCACCAGGTTGCGCGTCATGCCGTAGCGCAGCACGTTGATGCCGCCGGCATTGGTGGCGACATTGCCGCCGATCTGGCAGCTGCCCTGCGCCCCGAGCGAGAGCGGGAAGATGCGATCCTCGGCCGCTGCGGCCTCATGGACATTGGCGAGGATGCAGCCGGCCTCCACCGTCATGGAGAAGTTGACGGCGTCGATCTCGCGGATGCGGTTCAGCCGCTCCAGGCTGACCACCACCTCCGTCCCGTCGGGCGAAGGGACGGCGCCGGCGACGAGGCCGGTATGGCCGCCCTGCGGCGTCACCGCCACGCCGGCCGCGGCGCACAGGCGCACGATCTCGGCCACCTCCTCGGCGTCGCGCGGGCGCAGGATCGCCCGCGCCCGGCCGATGGCATCGCGCGGCCAGTCGCTGAGATAACGCTCCTGCTCGTCTCCGTCTCCCACGGGGTCGAAGGCCTCAAGGCGCGCGTCGAGATCGTCCGGCCGGCCGGCGCTGGCGTGCTGGGGCATCGGCCGTCAGAACACCACGACGTCGGCGCTGCCGTCGGCGTGGCCGACCACCATCTCGTTGGCGATGCCGACGAACAGCCCGTGCTCGACCACGCCGGGGATCTCGTTGAAGCGCGGCGCCAGCCGGTCGGGATCGCCGATCGCCTTCAGGTGGCAGTCGAGGATGTAGTGGGCGCTGTCGGTCAGCACGGGGCTGGCCTCGCCGCCGCGCAGCACGATCGGCACCTCGCCGAAGCCGAACTCGGCGAACAGCTTCTGCAACTGATGGGCGGTGTTGCGCCAGCCGAAGCGGATCACCTCGATCGGCAGCGGAAAGCGGCCGAGCGTGTCGACGATCTTGGTGTCGTCGGCGATGCAGACCATGCGTTTGGAGGCACGGGCCACCATCTTTTCCCAGAGCAGGCAGGCGCCGCCGCCCTTGATCATCCGGCCGGCATGGTCGACCTCGTCCGGCCCGTCGAGCGTGACTTCGAGCTCGGTGACATCGTTGAGGTCGAGCAGCGGCACGCCGACCTCGAGGGCGACGTCGCGCGTGGCGTTGGAGGTCGGCACGCCGGCTATGCGCAGGCCCTTGGCGACTTCCTCGCCCAGGGCGCGGACGAACCAGTGCGAGGTCGTGCCCGAGCCGAGGCCGATCTGCATGTCGTTCCCGAGATAGGTGGCGATGGCCTTGCGGCCGGCGGCGATCTTGGCCTTGTCCTGTTCGGTCCTGGGCTGCAGCATCGGTTCCTTGCTCCTGGTTCGGGCGTTGGCCGGCGATGCGAAGGCATCCGGCCTCATGACGGGGGCGGCAGGCGTCGGCTGTCCGGGCGGTGCGCCCGTCAGTCCATGAATTTCTCGGTCAGCCAGGGGTCGAGGGCGGTCAGGTTGTCCGGCATGCGCCGGCCCTGCTTCAGCCCGATGGCGACGACGAGCATGTTGATGACGAGGAAATGGTTCAACCGGGCGGTCAGCGGCGTGTAGAGCTCGCTGTGCTCGTAGCGGGGCACGGCGATGACGATGTCGCAGGTCCGCGCCAGCTGGGATTGCGGGGCGGTGACGGCGATGGTCGCCACCCCGTTCTCCCGCGCCGTGGCCGCGACGTTGACCAGCGTGCGCGTCGCGCCGGAATGGGAGAAGAACACGGCCGCCTCGTCGCTGCGCAGCGTCGGCGCCAGCAGCATCTGGCGCTGGGATTCCAGCACCGTGCGGCAGTGCAGGCCGAGCCGGAACAGCTTGTGCTCGGCGTCGAAGGCGACGGTCTCGGAAATGCCGAGGCCGAGCAGGAACACCGCCCGCGCGTTCAGCATGCTCGTCGCCGCCCGCTCCACCGCGTCGGCATCGACGTCGCTGGCGAAGCGCTTGATGGCGTTCATCGAGTTGGTCAGGATCTTGTCGCAGGCCGCGGCGATGCTGTCGCCCTGCTCGATGGCGCGGTGGGTGAAGGGCGGCTCGGGCGAGAGCCCCTGGGCCAGCCGTACCTTGAACTCGGGATAGCCCGAGCAGCCCAGCCGCCGGCAGAAGCGCACGATGGTGGGATCGCTGACGTCGGCGGCCTTCTTCAGGTCCACCATGCTCATGGTGATCACGGCCTCGGGCTGCTTCAGCACGACCTCGGCGAGGCGCAGCTCCGCCTTGCTGAGCGTATCCCGGATCCTGGCGACCTGCTTGAGCATGGCGGAAGGGCCTCAGCTTGCGCCGACGGGGCTGGGCAGCAGGTCGGCGAAGCGCGCCAGCCGGGCCGAGGCCGGCACGTCGACCTCGCGGCCGGTGCCCCAGTCGACGATGCGGCAACGGATGTCGGCGGCCGCGGCGCAGTCGCGGTCGATGGCGGTGTCGCCGACGAAGACGGTGTCCGCCGCCGTGACGCCGAGCGCGGCGACGGTATGCAGCAGCGGGCGCGGATCGGGCTTGGTGAAGGGCGTGGTGTCGGCGCCGACCACGACCGACATCAGCGGCAGCAGGCCGAAATGGTCCAGCACCGTCACCGCGAGCTCCTGCAGCTTGTTGGTGCACACGCCCAGGCGGATGCCGGAGGCGTGCAGGGCCCTGAGTGCCGGCGCCGCGTCGGCATAGAGTTTCGAGGCGGCGACCGGAGCGGCGCGGTAATGGGCGAGGTAGCGCGCCGTGTCGGCGTCGAGGTCGTCGCTGGCGACGCCGAGCGCGGCAAACAGCTTCTGCACCAGCATGCGTGCGCCTTCGCCGATGAAGCCCTCGACGAAGGCCACCTCCTGGGCGGGCACGCCGCGGTCGGCCAGCAGCCGGTTCATCGCCAGGGCGATGTCGGGGGCGCTGTCGACCAGCGTGCCGTCGAGATCGAAGATGACTGCCTTCATGTCGGGGCCTTTCCGTCGCGATCGCCATCGGCAAGCCTCGCAAGATCCGCGAAGGTCGGCTCCAGCGTCGCATAGAGCGATTTGTGGATGGGGTGGAGGGCGTCGTAAAGTCGGGCCCGAGCCGGGTCGGGCGCGGCCTGCGAGGTCTCGTCGACCACGCCGATCGCCGCGTCAAGGTTCGGCCAGCGCCCGGCGCCGACGCCGGCCAGCAGCGCCGCGCCGAAGGCTCCGCCTTCGGAGGCGCCGGACACGGTGGCGACCGGGCGGCCGGTGACGTCGGCCAGCAGCTCCAGCCAGATGCGCGAGGCGGTGGCGCCGCCCGAGGCGCGCAGGCTGCCGGCGCTCAGGCCCGCCTCGGCGAAGAGGTCGAGGATGGCGCGCATGTTGAGGAGCACACCCTCCATCACCGCCCGGGCCATGTGGCCGAGGCCATGGCCGCGGGTGAGGCCGACCCAGGCGCCGCGTCCGTCCGGCGCCACGTGCGGGCAGCGCTCGCCCATCAGGTAGGGCAGGAACAGGAGGCCTCCGGCGCCGGCCGGTGTGGCGGCGGCGAGGGTGGCCAGGCGGTCGAAGCCGAGATCCGGGGCGAGCGCCTCCAGCGTCTGCTTCAGCCAGTGGAAGGAGCCGCCGGCATTGAGCGAGACGCCCATGACGTGCCAGCGGTCGGGCGCGTTGCCGCAGGAGACCTGCACCAGGCCGCCGCGATTGTCCGGGCAGGCGCGGGCGGCGCCGCCGACGATGCCGGCCGTGCCGATGGTGACGCCGATGTGGCCCGGCTCGGCCACGCCCTGGGACGTGGTCTGCATGACGGAATCGCCGCCGCCGGCCACCACCGGCAGTCCGGCCGGCAGGCCCCACAGGGCCGCGGCCTCGGGCGAGAGGCCGCCGGTGACCTCGCCGGATTCGAAGGCCATCGGCGTGTGCGCCTCGGTGAGGCCGACGGCCGCCAGCATCTCCGGCGACCAGCGGCGGCGGGCGACGTCGAACAGGCCGGTGCCCGAGGCGTCGGAGACGTCGGTGGCGTGCACCCCGGTCATGCGCAGGCGCAGATAATCCTTCGGGTTGAGGAAGCGGCGCATGCGGGCGAAGGCCTCGGGCTCGTGCTCGGCCAGCCAGAGGACCTTGCCGCCGGTGAAGCCGGGCAGCATGCGGTTGTTCGTCAGGGCGAGCAGGGCGTCGAGGCCGCCGACCCGGGCGGTGATCGTCTCGCATTGCGGCGCGGCCCGCTGGTCGCACCACAGCATGGCCGGCCGGATCACCCGGTCCCCGGCGTCGAGCGGCACCAGCCCGTGCATCTGGCCGGTGAGGCCGATGGCGTGGACGCGCCGGTCCCGGAGCTGCGCCAGCACGGCCGAGACCGTCTCGGCCGCCGCACGCCACCAGTCGTCCGGATCCTGCTCGGCCCAGCCCGGGCGCGGCGTCGACAGGGGATAGTCGGCGGTGGCGCGCGCCAGGACCCGGCCGTCGGCGTCGAGGGCCAGCGTCTTGCAGGTCGAGGTGCCGATATCGATACCGAGGAAGCAGGGCGGGGCGGTCATGGCGGCGCGGATCCTCCGGGCTCAGGCGCGATGGCGGATGCGCACATGCTTGAGGGTGAGATAGCCTTCCATGCCCTCGCGCCCGTGCTCATAGCCGACGCCGCTCTTGCGCCGGCCGCCATAGGGCGCGTTGATCGTGCCCGCGTCGACATTGTTGATGGCGACGCTGCCGAAGGACAAGCGCCGGGCGAGTTCGAACATCTCGCCGGCGTCGCGGGCATAGGCATAGGCGGCAAGGCCATAGGGCGAGGCGTTGGCGAGCTCGATCGCCTCCTCCAGCGTGTCGTAGGCGGTGACGCCGACCACCGGGCCGAAGGTCTCGGCGCTCATCACCAGCATGTCGGAGGTGCAGTCGGCCAGCACCGTCGGCTCGTAGAAGTGGCCGGCTGTCCGGCCTTCGGGAGGCCTGCCGCCGCAGCCCAGGCGCGCGCCCCTGGCGAGGGCGTCGGCGACGTGCTCGCGCACCTTGACCAGGCCGGCGGCGTTGGTCATCGGCCCGAGATCGGCGGCGGGATTGGCGAGGCCGTCGTCGATCACCAGCCGCCGCGCCGCCGCGACGAGGTCCGCGACGAAGCGTTCGTACAGCGGGCGGTGGACATAGATGCGGTTGATGGCGATGCAGACCTGGCCCATGTTGCGGAAGCCGCGCCGGGCCGCGCCCTTGACGGCGGCGTCGAGGTCGGCGCTCGGGGCCACCAGCAGCGGGCAGGTGCCGCCGAGCTCCAGCGACACCGACTTGATGCCGCCCATGGTGCGGAAGATCTGTTCGCCCACGGCCTGCGAGCCGGTGAAGGCGATCTTGTCGATGTCGGGATGGGAGACCAGGGCCTGGCCGGTGCGGCCGTCGCCGATGACGAGGTTGACGACACCGGGCGGCAGGCCGGCCTCGTGCAGGCATTCGATCACGCCGATGGCCGAAAGCGGCGTCCATTCCGACGGCTTGACCACCAGGGTGCAGCCGGCGGCGAGCCCGGCGCCGAGCTTCCAGCCGATCAGCTCGACCGGATAGTTCCAGGGCGCGATCGCCGCGGCCACGCCCATCGGCTCCTTCTCGACCAGACTGAGATACCCGGCCTCCTCGTTCGGGGCGGTGTAGCCGAGGACACGCACCGCCTCCTCGGCATAATAGGCGAAGGTCTTGGCGAGCTTGTCGACCTCGCCGAGCGCCTCGTTGAGCGGCTTGCCCTGCTCGCGCGTCATGGCGCGGGCGATCGGCTCGCAGCTGGCGGCGACGCGGGCGCCGGCCCGGCGCAGGATCTCGGCCCGCCGATGGGCGCCGAGGTCGCGCCAAGCCGGGAAGGCGCGGCGGGCGGCCGCCACGGCCCTGTCGACCAGCGCCGGCCCGCTCTGGGGCACGCGGGCGATCACCGTCTCGGTCGCGGGATTGACCACGTCGATCCACTCGGCCACGCCCTCGGCCGTCCAGGCGCCGTCGATGTAGTTGGGATGGGTCGGGATGTCGGTCATGGCGGGTCTCGGGGCCGAAGCGGTGGCCGTGTTCGGAACGGGATGGACGGCGGGGCGCCATCCGGCAAGCATATTCTATCTAGTTTAACTACAGACGTGCCCGTGGCGGCCGGCCGGTCAGCGACCGGCCGACATGCGCACCCGGACGGCGTCGATGGCCACGGCGACGAAGATCATCAGGCCGCCGATCATGCCGACATAGAAGGAGGGGAAGCTGACCACGGCCAGGCCCGCCTGGATGGTGGTGAGCAGCAGCACGCCGCCGAGGATGCCGACGACCGAGCCGCGGCCGCCGAAGACGCTGACCCCGCCGATGATCGGCGCGGCGATGGCATAGAGCAGGAAGCCCTCGCCCTGGTTGGAGGTGATCGCCATCTGCCAGGCGGCCAGCATGTAGCCGGCGATGCCGGCGAGCAGGCCCGACAGGGTGAAGGCGAGGATCTTGATGCGCTCGACGCGGATGCCGGCGGCGGCCGAGGCGGCGGCGTTGCCGCCGACCGCATAGATGCTGCGGCCGAGCACGGTGCGGCGCAGCATGATCGCCATCGCGGCGAGACACGCCACGAACACCAGCGGCATGATCGGCCAGGTGGCGAGGGTGGCCTGACCGATCCAGGTGTAGGCGTCCGGCATGTTGGCGACGGTGTTGCCCTCGGTGATGGCGAGCAGGGCGCCCTGCAGGATGATCATCATCGCCAGGGTCTCGATCAGCGACACCATGCGCAGGCGCGTGACGCACAGGCCGTTGAACAGGCCGACGCCGGCCCCGGCGACGATGCCGAGCGGGATGCCCGCCCACCAGGGCATGCCGTGGCCGATCGCCAGCGCCCCCAGCACCGAGGAGAAGCCCATGTTCGAGGCGATCGACAGGTCGATCTCGGCCACGAGCAGCGGCAGCGAGATGGCGAGGGCGAGCAGGCCCAGCACGGTCGCCTGGACCATGATGTTCTGCATGTTGTTGACCGTGAAGAAGTAGGGGTTGAACACCCCGAAGATCACGATCAGGCCGAGCAGCCAGAACCAGACGACGTTCTGGAGCAGCCATTGCAGCACGGCGGAGCGGCCGCCGCCTGCCGGCCGGGCGGCCGTGGGAGCGATGCCGCCGGCCCGGGTGCCGACGTCGAAGGAGGCTCCGTCGCTCATGGCTGGCTGGTCCCTTTGCTGTTGGCGCCGCCCCGGTCGAAGGCCGCGGCGCGCAGGCGTTCCTTGGTGATGTCGGTGCCGGTGAGGGTCTCGACGATCGAGCCCCCCGAGAAGACGCAGACGCGGTCCACCACCCGCACCATCTCGTCGAGGTCGGTGGTGATGATGATCATGCTCATGCCCGCCGCCGTCAGCGTGTCGATCTGGCGGTGGACGTCCTCCTTGACGCCGACATCGATGCCGCGGGTCGGCTCGTCGAGGATCAGCAGCCTGGGACCGGTGGCGATGACGCGGCCGAGGCAGACCTTCTGCTGGTTGCCGCCGCTGAGGGCGTCGCCCGGCGTGTCGAGGCCCGGCGCCTTGACACCCATCTGCCTGAAGAAGGTGCGCGCAGTCTCCTCCTCGCGGCGGACGTCGATCCAGCCGAAGGAAGAGAGGGCGTCGAGGCTCGACATCACCAGGTTGTCGCGGATCGAGCGGATGCCGACCAGGCCGTCGCGGCGCCGGTCGTCGGAGAGATAGGCGATGCCGGCCCGGAAGGCTTCGCGCGGGTCGCGCGGCAGCGGCGCCGGGCCTGCGGCGCCGGCAGTGAAGCGGCCCGCTTCGACCGGCACGAGGCCGAACATGCAGCGGGCGAAGTCCTTGGCGCCGGAGCCGGGCAGGCCGGCGAAGCCGACGATCTCGCCGGGGGCGATGGCGAAGGCCTCGACCGCGACGCCGGGCGCGCGCACGCCCCGGAAGCTGAGGCCGCCATCAGCGGAAAGGCTCTCCGGCGCCCGGCGCCGGCGATGGAACAGGGCGAGGTCGCGGCCGAGCACCAGTTCCGAGAGACGGTCGGAGTCGAGGGCGGCGATGTCGTGGCTCTCGCCGGCGAGCGAGCCGTCCCGCAGCACCGAGACCGCGTCGCAGATCTCCAGGATCTCCTCGTTGTAGTGCGAGATGAAGATGAAGGTGACGCCGCGGGCCTTGAGCTCGCGCATGAAGTCGAACAGGTGGTTGCGGTCGGCGACGGTGAGCGAGGTGGTCGGCTCGTCGAGGATGATCACCTCGCCGCCGCTGAACAGGGCGCGCAGGATGTTGAGCTTGCGCTTTTCCACCGCGCCGAGCGAGCCGGCAGGCGCCTCCGGGGCGATGCCGGTATCCGCCAGCATGCGCGTGGCGTCCCGGCGCAGGCGGCTGCGGTCGACGAAGCCGCGCCGGACCGGCCAGCGGCCGAGCATCAGGTTCTCCTCGACGCTGAGCTGCTCGACGATCATCGGCTCCTGGGTGACCAGGAACACGCCGGAGCGTTCCATGCTCTTGACGTCCTGGCCGGCGACCGGCTGGTCGCCGAGCCAGATCTCGCCGCTGGTCGGGGTTTTCATGCCGGAGATCAGGCCGACGAGCGTCGACTTGCCGGCGCCGTTCTCGCCGAGCAGGCCGTGGATCGTGCCGCGCCGCACCGAGAGCGAGACGCCCTTGAGCGCCTGCACGCTGCCATAGGTCTTCACCAGGTTCTCGGCCCGCAGGATCGTCCCTTCGGAGGCAGGGACCGGCTGGCGCGCGGCGTTCGTCATGGCATGTCCATGGGATTGCGGCCTCGGGAGGCAGGCGTGCGGGGAGGCGCCGAAGGCCCCCTCCCGGCCGGAAGAGGGGCTGCGGCACGGGGCGCGCCTACTTGTAGCGCAGGCCCCACTCGTTGTAGGCGATGTTGCCCCACATGCGCTTGTCGTCGACATTGGACTTGTCGATGACGAAGGGGGCGATGATCAGCGAGGGACCGGTGATCGAGTCGGTGATCGTGGCGCGCTCCCAGTAGTATTTCTTGTTCTCGTAGGGGCCGATCGGTACCGGCTGCTCCTTCATCGCGTACTTTTCCAGCATCTCGACGGTGATCTCGGCATAGGCGATCGGATCCTGCGCGACCGATGCGTCCATATAGCCGTCCCTGATCCACTGATGCGCGATCGGCTCGCCGTCGATGTTGACGAAGATGACGTGGCCTTCCTCGCCGACCTTCTTCCAGCGGTTCTTCTGCTGCAGGGCGGTGACGATGCCGCGCGAGGGCGTGTCGCTGGGCGCGTGCACGGCGTCCAGGGTCGGCACCTCGGCCAGGGTGGCGAGGGTGACGGCCTGCATCTTGTCGATCTTGCCCTCGGTCGGCCGGCTGTAGAGCTTGACCTCCGGGTACTTCTGCATGGTGGCCTCGAAGCCCTCCTTGCGCAGGCGCCAGGCGACGCTCTGCAGGGCGCCGTAGCAATTGAGCACCGTGCCCTTGGGCGAGCCGTGCCGGGCGGTGAGGAGCTTGACGATCTGCTCGGCGGCCATGGCGCCACCCTGGTAGTTGTCGAAGTCGACGGTGATGGCGACCTGGCCGTCGAGCGCCGGCGTGTCGATGATGCCGACCGGGATCTTCTTGGCGTTGTAGCGCTTGATGGCGCTGGCGATGGCCTGGCTGTCGATCGGGTCGGAAATGATGGCAGCCGGGCCCTTCAGCAAAAGGTTCTGCCACTGCTCGAGCTGGCGGGTGTTGTCGAAGTTGGCGTTGACCGCCTGGAACTCCCAGCCCTGGGCCTCGACGGCGCGCTTGACGGCTTCTTCCTGGGTGACGAAGAAATAATAGTCGAGGCTCTTGTTGCTGTAGGGAACGAAGGGCTTCTTGCCCCCGGCGAAGGCGCCGTGCGCCCCGCCTGCCAGGGCGACGCCCGCAGCCGCGGCGCCCTTGAGGAAGGCGCGACGGGACGATCGGAAAAGATCCGCAGACATGGTGTTTCCTCCGTTTCGAGCGCTTTGCGCGCTCAAAGCCGACCCAACCGGCATGTTTGTAGTTTGACTATCTAGTTTTTCTACATTTCGGAGGGCGTGTCAAGCGCGGCCGGGGGAGCGCGATCGATGGTGCGAGCAGGAAGGGGGCGAGGGCGGGAATGGGTGCATAAAGCCTTCTCCGCGAAGCGGGGAAGGTGCCAATCCGTAGGATTGGCGGACGGGGCGCGGTCCGCAAGGCTCCGGCTTTGGCCCCGCCTGCCACCGTCGTGCCATGCCGGCGAAGCCGGAGCCCTGCTTGCCGCACCCCATCCGACCCGACTTCGTCGGGCTACCTTCCCCGCCTCACCAATCTCGGGTGTTCCCGAGATCGGCATGCAAGAGAGCAAGTCGGAAACATCCGACTTGCAGGGAGAAGGCTCTTCCACGCCCTTTTTCGGACGGGGTCGGACCTGCCTGTCGCTCGGCGCAACGCCACCCCTGAAACGACGATGGCCGGGTTTCCCCGGCCATGCTCTGGGTCTTCTGTCGGACGGCGAGCGCTACACGGCCATGCGGACGTCGTCGTCGCTCGGCTCGCGCAGCACGTAGCCGCGGCCCCAGACGGTCTCGATGTAGTTCTTGCCGGCCGTGGCATTGGCCAGCTTCTTGCGCAGCTTGCAGATGAAGACGTCGATGATCTTCAGTTCCGGCTCGTCCATGCCGCCATAGAGGTGGTTGAGGAACATTTCCTTGGTGAGGGTCGTGCCCTTGCGCAGCGAGAGCAGCTCCAGCATCTGATATTCCTTGCCGGTCAGATGCACGCGGGCCCCGGAGACTTCCACGGTCTTGGTGTCGAGGTTGACGATCAGGTCGCCGGTGGCGATCACCGACTGGGCATGGCCCTTCGAGCGGCGGACGATGGCGTGGATGCGGGCGACCAGCTCGTCCTTGTGGAAGGGCTTGGTCAGGTAGTCGTCGGCGCCGAAGCCGAGGCCCTTGACCTTGTCCTCGATGCCGGCAAGGCCGGAGAGGATCAGGATCGGCGTCTTGACCTTGGCGACGCGCAGCGAGCGCAGCACCTCGTAGCCCGACATGTCCGGCAGGTTCAGGTCGAGGAGGATGATGTCGTAGTCGTAGAGCTTGCCGAGATCCACGCCCTCCTCGCCGAGGTCGGTCGTGTAGACATTGAAACTCTCCGACTTGAGCATCAGCTCGATGCTCTGAGCCGTGGCGCTGTCGTCCTCGATCAGCAATACGCGCATCTCTATCCCCCACCGCGCCCCTTGAGGGGTCGCCAGCCCGCCCGCAATCGCGAGCGGCACGGTGAATCCGCCTCGACGATGATTACGACAACACTACGCCCTAATGGTTAACAAATTCTGATTCTTCCAAGCAAGCCCATCTGCGCAGAATGTGCGCAAATCATCATAAAGCTTTGCCACAAAGAGGAATTCGTCAGGCTGCCGTCCTCATCTTCCATACCAAGATCTGTCGTTAAGTGATTCAACCGACTCGACCCTTTGCCAATTCCTTGACGAAAGAGGTTTCCAGTCCGTTGATCACCCCAGGTGATCATTAAGGAGGCGGGTAAATTAAAGGTTACCATCGAGTCGGTTGCGAAATGATTCGTGGCGCTCGTCCGGATGCCGCTTCCGCGGTGCCGGGGCGCGCCTGGCACGTGAGGGCGACATGGGCCTGGAGGCTCTGATCGAGGAGATCGCCGGCATGCCGGAGGCGGTCGTCTATGGCCGCGTCGCGGCGGTGCGCGGCCTGATGGTCGAGATCGCCGGCCCGGTCCATGCCATGATCGTCGGCGGTCGCGTGACGATCGAGATCGCCCATGACCGGCTGGTGCCGTGCGAGATCGTCGGCTTCGAGGGGGACCGGGCCCTAGCCCTCGCCTTCGGGGCGCTGGACGGGGTGCGGCGTGGCTGCAAGGCGGTGGTGGGTGTCGCCTCGGCCGGCGTGCGCCCGTGCGAGGCCTGGCTGGGGCGCGTCGTCAACGCGCTGGGCGAGCCGATCGACGGCAAGGGGCCGCTGCCGTCCGGCCGGACGCTCTACCCGTTCCGGGCCCTGCCGCCGCCGGCCCATGCCCGCCGCCGGGTCGGGGCGCCGCTCGACCTCGGGGTGCGGGCTCTCAACGCCTTCGCGACCTGCTGCCGGGGCCAGCGCATGGGCATCTTCGCCGGCTCGGGCGTCGGCAAGTCGGTGCTGCTGTCGATGCTGGCGCGCAACGTCGCCTCCGGCGTCTCGGTGATCGGCCTGGTCGGCGAACGCGGCCGCGAGGTCCAGGAGTTCCTGCAGGACGATCTCGGCGAGGAGGGGCTGTCGCGCTCGGTCGTGGTGGTGGCGACCTCGGACGAGCCGGCACTGATGCGCCGCAACGCCGCCTATCTCACCCTGGCGCTGGCCGAGCATTTCCGCGACCTCGGCCGCGACGTCTTGTGCATGATCGACAGCATCACGCGCTTCGCCATGGCCCAGCGCGAGATCGGACTCTCGGCCGGCGAGCCGCCGACTGCCAAGGGCTACACGCCGACCGTCTTCTCCGAGCTGCCGCGCCTCCTGGAGCGGGCCGGGCCCGGCATGGGGGAGGGGACGATCTCCGGCGTCTTCACCGTGCTGGTCGACGGCGACGACCACAACGAGCCGGTGGCGGATGCGGTGCGCGGCATCCTCGACGGCCATATCGTCATGGAGCGGGCGATCGCCGAACGCGGCCGCTACCCCGCCATCAACGTCCTGAAGACGGTGTCGCGCACCATGCCGCGGGCCACCGACCCCGACTTCCTCGGCACGGTCCGCAAGGCCCGGCAGATCATGGCCACCTATGCCGACATGGAGGAACTGATCCGCCTCGGCGCCTACCGCAGCGGCTCGAGCGCCGAGGTGGACGAAGCCATTCGGCTCAACCCGGAATTCGAGGCTTTTCTAAGACAGGGTAAGGAAGAATTCACGTCCATGCGCGATGGTTATCTTCGTCTGGCCGAGATCGTCGGAGCCGCGGCGCGCTAGCGCCCGGATCCGTGCGCCGGCCGAACGGAGTGAAGATCGATGAAGTCGCGCGAGACCCTTATCCGGCTGAAACGCTTCCAGGTCGACGAGAAGCGCCGGCAGGTCACGCAAATCGAGACGATGGTTGCCGAATTCGAGAGGATGGCCGCTGAACTCGACCGCGAGATCCGCCAGGAGGAGCAGAAGGCCGGCATCACGGACACCGCCCACTTCGCCTATCCAACCTATGCGCGCGCCGCCATGGTGCGCCGGGACAACCTGATGGATTCCGCCAACGACCTGAAGAGTAAGCTCGACTCGGCCAAGGCCGCCCTGGGCGAGGCCTTCGAGGAGCTGAAGAAGGTCGAGATCCTGGACGACCGCGAGAAGGCGAGCGAGCGGGCCGTGGAGGCCCAGCGCGAGCAGTCGGAGATGGACCGGATCGGCCTGGCGCGGGGCCACGGCCGGGCATAGGCCGCCAGACAGCCGCACCCATGGCGTGACGCGCCCGCCCCGGTCTTCGCCGCGGCGGGCTTCGGCGCGTCGGGATTGCGCTGGCCATGGACAAGGCGAATCCGGGGCCGCGGCCCGCTCCGTCATCGACCCATCGCATCGGGTGCCGGCCGTGAGCCGGGCGGAATGGCCGCAGGAGACGGTATGCGCCGGCGCGAGCCCGGTTGCCCTTTGCGCGCGCCGGCGGCGAGGGAGGCGGCGCTACCGGAAACCGGGGGCCGCAGCCGCGGCAAGGCGCAACGCCGCCGTCGGCGCGGCCGTGCTCTTGGCCGTATTGACGAGGTAGAGCCCGCGCCGGTCCGGATGGGGCTTGAAGGCGTCGGTGAGGCCGACGACGGTCTCGGCCGCGCCAAGGATGAGATAGCCGTCCGGAGCGAGCTGGCGGGCGATGCGGCCGAGCACGTCGATCTTGGTCTCGGCGTCGAAATAGATCAGCACATTGCGGCAGAAGACGATGTCGAAGCGGCCGAGGCCGCTGAAGTCGCGCAGCAGGTTCAGCGGCCGGAAATGCACCATTCCGCGCAGCTTCGGGGCGATCTCCCACATGTCGCCCTTCTGGCCGAAGTGCTTGAGCAGGAGCTGGATCGGCAGGCCGCGCTGCACCTCGAACTGGGTGTAGAGGCCGCTGCGGGCCCGCTCCAGCACGGCGTTGGAGATGTCGGTGCCGAGGATCTCGATCGACCAGCCGGCGAGCCTGGGGACCATCGCGTCGAGGATCATGGCGAGGGTGTAGGGTTCCTGCCCTGTCGAGGCGGCGGCGCACCAGATGCGCAGCTTCTTCTGAGCGGCGCGGCTGGCCAGCAGCGCCGGCATCATCACCTCCCGAAAATGCTCGAAGGGGGTTTTGTCGCGGAAGAAGAAGCTCTCATTGGTGGTCATCGCCTCCACCACCGCCGCCTCCAGGGCGGGAGCCGAGCCGCGCAGCCGCAGGACGATGTCGCTGATCGAGGCGAGGCCGTGCTTGCGGACGACCGGCGAGAGGCGGCTCTCGATCAGGTATTGCTTGTCGGCGGACAGGACCAGGCCCGAGCGGTCCTTCAGCAGAGCCCGGAGGAAGTCGAAATCGGCGGGGGTCATGTCCGGTCTCCGGAAAAGATACGCAACAGCTTCGGAGCGATGTCGGCGAGCGGCAGCACCGCGGCGCAATGGCCGGCCTGGGCAGCGGCGCCCGGCATGCCCCAAACCACGCTGGTGGCCTCGTCCTGGGCGATGACGCTGCCGCCGGCCGCGACGATGTCGCCGGCGCCATGGGTGCCGTCCGAGCCCATGCCGGTCAGCACCAGGGCGCAGACGGCGCTGCCGAAGATGCGGGCGGCCGAGGAAAACAGCGGATCGACGGAGGGCTTGCAGAAATTGATCATCGGCCCGTCGTCGAGCGCGATGGCGCCATGGCCGTCGACCTGCCTCACCAGCATGTGGCGGCCGCCGGGTGCGACATAGACGCGGCCGGGCCGGATCGCCTCGCCGTCGATCCCCTCGGCCGCGGGCCGGCCGCAACTGCGCCCGAGATGCTCGGCAAGGATGGTGGTGAAGGTCGCCGGCATGTGCTGGGTGATCAGCACCGGCACGCGGTCGATCAGCGGCGCGATGCCGGACAGGACGATGTTGAGGGCCTGCGGACCTCCGGTCGAGGAGCCGATCAGCAGGAGGCGGGGCACGGCCGAGGAGAACGGACGCAGCACGATGCCGCCGGCGGCCGCCGGGACGGGGGCGGGCTCGGCTGCCCGGCTTGCCGCGCGCTCCCTGGCGAGGAAGCCGCCGACGACGGGCGAGGCGGTCTGCGTCACCCGGAACGGGGGGCGCTCGGCGTCGGGCCGGATGCGCGTCCTGATCCGCTCGGGCAGGTCCTCGGGCCGGACGGCTGCGCCGATGCGGCGGGCGGCGGCGGCACGGCGGCCGATGTCGCGGGCCTTCTCTACGATCTCCCGCCGGAAATCCTCGGACGTGGTGATCTCGCGGTTCGTCGCGGGCTTGGGCACATAGTCGAGCGCGCCGAGAGCCAGGCATTTCAGCGAGAGCTCGGCGTTGCGCCGGGTCACGGTCGAAGCCATGATCACGGCGCAGGTGCGCTTCTTCCTCAGGATCAGCGGCAGGGCTTCGATCCCGTCCATCTCCGGCATCTCGATGTCGAGGATGACGATGTCGGGATCGGCGCGGTCCATGTCGTCGACGGCCTGGCGGCCGGTGCGGTGGCTGGCGACGATCTCGAAGCCGCCGGCTTCCGTCAGCCAGCGTGCGATCAGCCCGCGCACGACGACGGCGTCGTCGACGACCATGACCCGCACCGGCGGCTCGGCGCGTGACGCGGCGAGGGGCGTGGTCGCGACACTCATCGGTGGTTTGCTCGCAACTGGAATGGTGGCCGGCGAGGGCCGCGGGGCGGCCGAAACCGGCGGGCACGACGTCAGATCAGCCCGACTTCCTGGAACTTGGCTTCCACGATGTCCTTGTCGAACGGTTTCATGATGTATTCGTCGGCGCCGGCCCGCATGGCCTTGGCGATGTGGGCGATGTCGTTCTCCGTGGTGCAGAACACCACCTTCGGCTCCTTGCCTCCCGGCAGCCGGCGCAGCTCCTTGAGGAACTCGAAGCCGTCCATCACCGGCATGTTCCAGTCGAGCAGCACGGCGTCGGGCATGGCCTGCGAGCAGATGTCGAGCGCCTTCCGGCCATCCTCGGCTTCGGTGATCTTGAAGTCGAGGCCCTCGAGGATACGGCGGGCGACCTTGCGGATGACGCTGGAGTCGTCGACGACGAGGCAATGCTTCATGGTGCTTTCCTTCCGATCAGGCGGCCAGCACGTCGCTGGGCAGTTCAAGCACGCGGTCCACGTCGAGGATGACCATCAACTGGCCGTCGAGACGATGGACGCCCGCCGAGACGCGGCCCCAACGGGGATCGAGGTTCACCGGGTTGGCTTCGCGGGTCGTGTCGGCGAGCTTCATCACCTCGCCGACCTGGTCGATGACGAGGCCGTAGCTCTCGCCGCGATATTCCGTGCCGACGGCCATGCCGCCGGTCCGTCCCTCGACCGGAGGCAGGCCGAGACGGCAGCGCATATCGATGGCGGTGACGATGCGCCCGCGCAGGTTGAGGACGCCGGCGATCTCGCGCGGCGACAGGGGCACCTGCGTCAGGCGGTCCAGCATGAACACGTCCTGCACCCGGTTGATGGGCAGCCCGAAGAGCTGGCCGCCGATCACCACGGTAACATATTCGGTCGTGCCTTGCGCGAGGCTGTCTGCGGCCTTGACGGCCAGGCCGTTGTCGTTGGCGCTCGTCATGCGGCGGCTCCGTACTCCAGGGCGGTCTCCTTCAGGGCGGCGATCAGGCCCTGGCGGTCGAACTTGGCGACGTAGTCCTGGAAGCCGGCCTGGCGGCCGCGCTCGATGGCGGCCGGGGTGGTGATCGAGGACAGGGCGATGATCGGAAGCCTCGCCGTGCGCGGATCGGCGCGCAGCGCCTCGGCGAGCTCGAAGCCGTTCATGTCCGGCATCTCGATGTCGGAGACCACGACCTGAAAGCCCTGGTCGCCGAGGGCGAGCTCCAGGGCCTCATGGGCGTCGCTTACCGCCACCACCTGGTAGCCGGCCGCCTTGAGGACCGGTGTCAGCATGTTGCGGAAAAAAGGGGAGTCGTCGACGAACAGGAGCTTGCGGGTCAGGGCGTCCGAACTCATCTCCTTGCGGCGAAACCAGTCCTCGAACGCCATCGGCAGGTAGTGGCCGACATCGATGATCTCGGTCGCCTGGCCGCGGATCACCGCCGATCCGAGCAGGCCCGGGACGCTGCTCTCCACCTGGATGTCGAGGTGGTCCTCGACGATATCGACGATCTCGTCGACGACAAGGCCCATGGCCCGGCCGGCATCGGAGAAGACCAGCATGGGCTGGGTCCCCTCGGTGTTGAGGCGCACCTCGGCATTGACCGGCACCAGCGGCATCAGCATGCCGCGATACTGCGTGAGATGGCGCCCGTTCGAGAGCTCGATCCTGGAAACCTCGATCTCCTCCAGGCGGGTGATCAGCGACAGCGGCACAGCCTTGGGCTCGGGACTGCCGGCGCGGAAGATCAGGAGCGAGATCTGCTTCTCCTCCTCCACGCGCCGGGCATCGGCGTCGGGCGAGGCCTCCTGCACGGTGTTGGCGCCCGAGCCGATCGCCGAGACGATGCCGTTGGGGTCGATGATCATGATCACCGAGCCGTCGCCCAGGATGGTGTTGCCCGAGAACATCGGGATGTTGCGCAGCTTGCTGCTCATCGGCTTCACGACGATCTCCTCCGTGTGGAAGACGCCGTCGACGACGATGCCGAAGGTCTGGCTGCCGACCTGGGTGACCACGATGAAGGCGTTCTCGGCGTCGGCGCGGATGGCGCCGTCCCCGTCCATGCGCAGCAGCTTGCTCAGATGCACCAGCGGCAGCAGCTTGTTGCGCAGGCGCAGCACCGGCGTGTCGTTGATGTGCTCGATGCGGTGCTCGGAATTCGACTGGGCCCGGACCAGCTCGATCACCGACAATTGCGGAATGGCGAAGCGGTTGGCCGCGCATTCGACGATCAGCGCCGAGACGATGGCGAGCGTCAGCGGGATCTTGATCGAGAAGGTGGTGCCCCGGCCCGGCACCGACTTCAGGTCGATGGTGCCGCCGATGGCGTCGATGTTGGTGCGCACCACGTCCATGCCGACGCCGCGGCCGGAAACATTGGTGACGGCCTGGGCCGTGGAGAAGCCGGCGGAGAAGATGAACTTCTGGATCTGGGCATCGGTCATCTTCTCGACGTCCGCGTCCGAGGCCAGGCCGAGCTCGACGGACTTGCGGCGGATCTTGTCGGTGTTCAGGCCGCGGCCGTCATCGGCGATCTCGATGATGATGTAGCCGCCTTCGTGATAGGCGGAGAGCTTGATGGTGCCCCTGGGCGGCTTGTCGCTCGCCTGGCGCTCCTCCGGCGTCTCCAGCCCGTGATCCGCCGAGTTGCGGACCATATGGGTGAGCGGGTCCTTGATGAGATCGAGCACCTGGCGGTCGAGTTCGGTCTCGGCACCGTGCATGTCCAGGTCGATCTGCTTGCCGAGTTCGTTGGCGAGGTCGCGGACGATACGTGGCAGCTTCTGCCAGGCATTGCCGATGGGCTGCATCCGCGTCTTCATCACGCCTTCCTGCAGCTCGGCCGTGACATTGGACAGGCGCTGCAGCGGGACCTTGAACTCCGAGTCCTCGTGGCGGCG
This sequence comes from Labrys sp. Lb11, assembly GCF_057554225.1. Taxonomy (NCBI): domain Bacteria; kingdom Pseudomonadati; phylum Pseudomonadota; class Alphaproteobacteria; order Hyphomicrobiales; family Xanthobacteraceae; genus Labrys; species Labrys sp. Lb11. The sequence goes on along the minus strand of NZ_BAAJOT010000003.1, from coordinate 345,831 downwards.
GACGATCTCGAGCAGCTGATTGCGCGTCAGCACCAGCTCCGAGACCATGGTCATCAGCGTCTCGAGCGTGTCGACATTGACGCGGATCGACTGGGTGGCGACGCTGTTCTCGAGCCTGGCCTCGTCGTCGCGTTCCTTCTCCGGCGGGGGCGAGGCGGCCCGGCGGGGCGGCTCGGGTTCCGGTGCAGGCTTGGGCCGCGCCGGCGGCGGCTCCACCTCGGTCTCCCGGAAGGCCCGCTCCAGCTCGTCGAGCGACACCTCACCGACGCGCAGCGGCCGTTCCAGGGTCTGGGGCACGAGCGTGCCGACGGTGACCTCCCGCTCCTTGCGGGCCGGGGTCGCCGCCAACGACATCTTCTCCAGCTCGGCAATGAGATCCTGGTCGTCGCCGGCGGGCTCGGCCTGGGTGCGCTCGAGGTCGGCGAGGATCTGCTTGATCCGGTCGATGGTGGACAGGACCAGGCTGACCGCCGGGCCGGTGACCGCGGTTCCGTCGCGGAACTTGCCCATCAGCGTCTCGGCGGCATGGGCCAATGCTTCCAGGCGCGGCAGGCCGAGGAAGCCGCAGGTGCCCTTGATGGTGTGCACGAGACGGAAAATATTGTCGAGCACGCGGGTGTTGTTCGGGTCGGCCTCGAACTTCACCAACTCGACGTCGACGACGTCGAGGCTCTCGTTGGTCTCCGTGAGAAATTCCTTCAGAAGATCGTCCATCGTCCCACCCCGGCGGCGTACGCGGACGCCTCGATCCGGCGGCAAGAATCGAGGCAAAGAGTTGAAGATGTCTTAGCACCTCCCGGACGACAAGCCGCACCGCCTTGCGCCCCGGCCGGGGCGCCGACACTCCCTATGATCCAGGCCGGCGATCGGTAGAACCCGGGCCTACGCGGCGGCGGGAGCCTCCGTCGCCGGGGCCTGCGGGGCCGCGACGATCGACACGCCGCCTTCGATCGCCTCGACGGTGACGGTCATCCCGGCCGCCCGGGAGACCAGACCGGCGTAGTAGGGCTGGATCGCGTGGCTGTCGAGCGTGCCGCCTTCCGGCTCGCCGGCCAGCAGGGCGATGAGGCCGTGCGGGACGCGCGAATGATTGCCGGTGGCGACGATCTCGAAGCGGGCGGTGTCGGCATCGCCGGTGACGGCGGCGTTGACCATGCCGCCGCGCGGGATGGTCGAGGTCGCCACCACCAGGAGGTTCAGCAGCAGCTTCACCTTGTTCTTGGGCATCAGCAGGCGCGGGGCCGCCCAGGTCAGCGAGACCTTCTCGTCATGGATGAAGCCGCGGGCGACGTTCTCGGCGTCGCCGAGATCGATCGAGGCGCCGGCCGAGCCGGCCGCGCCGAAGGCGATGCGCGCGAATTGCAGGCGGGCCGAGGCGTTGCGCGAGCTCTTCTTGATCAGGTCGAGCGCGAAGCTCTTCATCGAAGGGTCGTTTTCGTCCTCGAGGACCTCCAGGCCGTTGACGATGGCGCCGACCGGATTGATGACGTCATGGCAGACCCGCGAGCACAGCAGCGCGGCGAGGTCGAGGGCATCGAGGTGAAATCCGGCCGTCATGAGGGCATCCCGAAGGTCAAGAAGTAAGGACTGACACGAAGACTGGAACCGCCGATTGCGGCCTCCGATGGAGTTCAGAATCGCCGCGTCCGGACCTATATGTCTGCGACCTGATAGCCCTTGCGGCGGGGGTTGTGAAGGGCGTGGCCCGGCGCCTGGCCATGCCCTTGCCTCTCCTGCCGCCGTCGCCAGCCGGAGCTGCCGCCCGATGAAGCCCGCCACCGCCGCGAGCGCCCTCAAGATCCAGGCCCTGCTCGGGCCGGCCTTCCAGGTGCTCGAATTCGACGAGAGCACGCGCACCGCCGAGGACGCGGCGAATGCCATCGGCTGCACGGTTGCTCAGATCGCCAAGTCGCTGATCTTCCGCTCCGCGTCCGGCCGTTCCGTGCTGGTGGTGGCCAGCGGCATCAACCGGGTCGACGAAAGGAAGGTGGCGGCGCTCGTCGGCGAGGCGATCGGCCGGGCGGATGCGGATTTCGTGCGCGAGCGCACCGGGTTTTCCATCGGCGGCGTGCCGCCGCTCGGCCATCGCGAGGCGCCGGTGGTCCTGGTCGACGCCGACCTGTCGGGCTTCGACAGCATCTGGGCGGCCGCCGGCACGCCCAACGCGGTGTTCCGCCTGACACCGGACCAGCTTGTCGCCCTGACGGGCGGTCGTGCCTGCGACGTCCGCAAGGGCGGCTGAATCGCGGCGCCTTGCGCCCGCCGGCCCGGCGGGCCACCTTAGGCTGCAGGGATCGATCCGGCCTGATTGCCGGGCCGCATCCCGTTTCTCCAACGGATCGCCCTCGTGACTCCCGATATCCTGGCCAAGGCCTTTTCCCTGATCGCTCTTGAAGCGGGGGAGGCGATCATGCGCTTGTATGAATTCGGCGCCGAGGCGCGGCTCAAGGACGATCGCTCGCCGGTGACCCAGGCCGACGAGGTGGCCGAAGCGATCATCTTGCAGCGCCTGCCGATGGTGCTGCCAGGCGTGCCGGTGGTGGCCGAGGAGAGCGTGTGCCGGGGCGAGGTGCCGGATGTGAGCACGCGCTACGTGCTGGTCGATCCGCTCGACGGCACCAAGGAATTCCTCAGCCGCAACGGCGAGTTCACGGTGAACATCGCCCTGATCGAGGAGGGGAGGCCGGTGGCCGGCTGCGTCTATGCGCCGGCTGCGGGCGTGCTCTATGCCGGCGGCACCCGTGCCTGGCGCAGCGCCGACGGCGTGGAGACCGCGCTGCACACCCGTCCCTATCCGGCCAGAGGGCTGACGGCCCTGTGCAGCCGCTCCCATCCGGACGCCGGGAGCGACGCGTTCCTGGCAGCCTTTCCGATCGTCGAGCGGCGCGAGGCGGGCTCCTCGCTGAAGTTCTGCCGGGTGGCGGAAGGAGCGGCCGACGTCTATCCCCGCTTCGGCCCGACCATGGAGTGGGATGTGGCCGCCGGCCATGCCGTGCTGGCGGCCGCGGGCGGCACGGTGGTGGCACCCGACGGCTCGCCCTTCCGCTACCAGCGCGGCCCGGGCGGATTTCGCAACGGGGCCTTCGTCGCGTGGGGGCGCCTGCCACTCAACTGATCAGCGCATCAGTCCGCTTTCGACAGTCGGCCAGGCTGCGTCTGCCGCGGCGGCCTGGTCCGGCGAGGCCAGAAAGGCAGCCCGGCTGGCCGGATCACGGAAGAGATAGAGGCGTTCGCCGGAGACCGCGAAGATGCGGGGGTCGCCGGCGACGGCGATGCCCTGGCGGACGGCATCGGCGTCGTAGCCGCCGAAGGACGGGGCATAGACAGCGGGGTCGGCCTGGAAGGCGGCGAGGTTGCCGGCATTGGCGAAGCGCCAGGCCACGCCGCTCCAGACGAATTGGAACTCGGCCGAGCCGACCACCGGGCGGCCCGCCGCGAAATAGGCGACGGGATCATAGCCGGCAATCGCCACGCCGGACTGCCGATCGGCGACGATCCGCTCGGTGAGCCCGACCTCGGTGAGGGTGATGCCCTCATAGGCCAGCGTGCCCGCCGCGGCCGGCCCGGCCAGGCATGCCAGCGCCAGGGCGCAGGCCGCGAGCCGCAAAGCCATGATGGTGCGGCGAGGGGGAAAGTCGGACAAGGCCATAGTTCCGTACGATTTTGCGGACTGTATCGCGCCCGACGCTCGCAAGATCCCGTGCGGCCGATGCGAGACGCCTCCGCTGGGGTTTCGTTAACCCGCATGGAGGAAAGTCGGCGTTAGAAGAATGGCTAAAATTCTATGGAACAGGCGTTGAAGCAGCAGCAGGAGCCGAGCGCATCCGGGAAGCTCAACCGGAAAGAGGGTTAGATTCATGACGTCGAAGTTCCGTGCTGTCGTCTTCGCCGTGGCCGCCTTGTTGCTGGCCGCGCCGATGGCCGGGCCGGCCTCCGCTCAGGACCGGTACGCCCGCCCCGAAAAGATCTCGCAGAACGAGTTGGTCTCCACCGGCCACCGTTTCTTCGGCACCGTCTCGCGCGACCTGGCCATGGCGATCCAGTCGGCCGTCAGCCGCTGGGGCGAGCCGAACGGCTACATCCTCGGGGAGGAGGGCGCGGGGGCCTTCTTCGCCGGCCTGCGCTACGGCGAGGGCACGCTGTTCACCCGCAATGCCGGCGACCAGAAGGTCTACTGGCAGGGCCCCTCGCTCGGCTGGGACTTCGGTGGCGACGGCGCCCGCACCATGATGCTGGTCTACAACATGCCGCGTTCCGACGCGATCTTCTCGCGCTTCGCCGGCATTGCCGGCTCCGCCTATGTGGTAGGCGGCATCGGCATGACCGCGCTGATGTGGGACGACATGGTGGTGGTGCCGATCAAGTCCGGCGTCGGCGCCCGGCTCGGCGTCAATCTCGGCTATCTCAAGTTCACGCCCGAGGCGACCTGGAACCCGCTCTGAGTCCCGCCGGGCGGACTGCGAGCCTGCCCGGGCTTCGCTCCCGCCTTCGGGATCGGAGCCCGGCCCCTGTTCGGGCGTGAAAATCGCGGCCTCCCTTTGAGCGGCGCGCCGCCCGTGCCATATAGAAGGCGGATACAGGCCGGTTCTGCTGGAGCATCGATCTCCTCTTGCTCGATTACGCCATCGTCTTCGCACTTGGCTTCCTCGTTGCGGGCCTGATCGCCTTTGCGACGCTGCCGGCTGTCTGGGCGCGGGCGCTGCGGCTGACCAGACGGCAGCTTGAGACGGCGATCCCGATCTCCATGGCGGAAGTGCGCGCGGGCCGCGACCTGGTGCGGGCCGAGGCGGCCATCGAGCAACGACGGGTCGAGAGCCGCTACGAGGCGGAGCGGGACCGCCGTCACGCCGTCATGGCGGAGAACGGCCGGCAGAGCGAGATCATCCGACGTCTCAGCGTGGACGGCGCGGCCGGGCTGGAACGGCTGCGCGCGCTGGAGGAAGAGGCGCTGGCGACGCGCGCGGACCTGATCGAGCGCGAGCGCGACATCGTCGGCCTGAAGGCGGAGCTGGACGCGGCCAGGGCCGCGATGGCTGAAGGCGATGCGGGCGCGCAGGCCCTCAGGGGCGAGCTCGACGGCGCGCGCATGGAGATCGACGGCCTGCATGTCGAGATCGTCGCGCTGAGGACCAAGCTCGGCACGGCCGAGGACGAGCTGGCGCAGGGACAGCGCGAGCTGGCCGCGCTGACGGCCGCCGGCGTCGAGCGCGAGAGCCGCCTGGCGCTGCAGGCGGCGGAACTGGCGAGCAAGGAGGCATCGGCCGCGGCCCTCGCTGCCAAGGTGGCCCGGCTCGAGCAGCATCTGTCGGAACGGGCTTCCGAAGTGCGCAACCTGGAGACCGGCATGGCCGAGCTGGAGAACCGGCTCGGCGCCGCCACGTCCGACCTGCGCCGCCGCGATGTGGCGCTGTCGGAGCGGGATGGCAAGCTGGCCTTCGTCGCCGGGCGCGAGGCCGAGCTGGCCAACGAGATCGCGCGGTTGAAGACCGAGGCCCAGCGCACCGCGACGGATCTCGCGCGCGGCACCGATACGCTGCGCAGCGACCGGCAGGCCCTGGAAGCGCGGCTGGAAGAGGCCAAGATCGAGCAGGCCCGCCTGAAGGCCGAGGCGGCGGAACTCCGGCGCGAGGCCCGCGAGGGCTGGCAGGCGGTGGATCGCGACAATCAGGCCGTTCGCGTCGAACTCGCCCGCCTCGCCGCGGAGATTGCCCGGGACGCGGCGGTCCGCAACGGCGCGGCCGTGCCGCCGGTGGCCGACCTCGCCGCCGCCAATGACGATCTCGACAGCCGCCTGCGCAAGCTGCTGACCACGTCGGAGCCGGCCGGCGAGAAGGTCGACGCGCCGCCGGCCTAGGCAGTCTCCCCCGGCTCTCGCCGAGGTTGATCTCGCCCTGGAAAGGCAAGCCCTCCGCTGCTCGGCATCATGCGTGCCGCAGGTCTGGGGATCTGCCTGCTGCGTCGCGATCAGGCGGCCAGGGCGGCCGCGATCCGGGCGCCCAGGCGGGCATTGTTCTCCACCAGCGCCACATTGGCCTTGAGGCTGCGGCCTTCGGTCAGCTCGAGCATGCGCGAGAGCAGGAAGGGCGTCAGCGCCTTGCCGGCGATGCCGAGGGCGTCGGCCTCGGCGATCGCCGCGTCGATCGCCGGATTGATTTCCGCGGCGGCGATCTCCTCGTCGGCGGGAATGGGATTGCCGACCAGCACGCCGCCGTCCAGCGACAGGCTGTCGCGCGCCCGCATCAGGGCTGCGATGTCCTGCGCCTGATCCAGCCGGATCGGGGCGGAGAGGCCGCTGCTGCGGCTCCAGAAGGCGGGGAACTCGTCCGCGCCATAGGCGACAACCGGCACGCCGAGCGTCTCCAGCGTCTCCAGCGTCTTGGGCAGGTCGAGGATGGCCTTTGCGCCGGCGCAGACGACGCAGACCGGCGTGCGCGCCAGCTCATGCAGGTCGGCCGAGATGTCGTAGGTGCGCTCGGCGCCGCGATGCACGCCGCCGATGCCGCCGGTGGCGAAGACACGGATGCCGGCCCGGGCGGCGGCGATCATAGTGGCGGCGACCGTGGTCGAGCCGTTCCGCTTCGCCGAGACGGCATAGCCCAGATCGGCGCGGCTGAGCTTGAGGAAGCCGTCGGAACGGCCGACCGCATCGAGCGTCGCCTCGTCGATGCCGGCATGGATGACGCCGTCGAGCACGACGATGGTGGCGGGTTCGGCGCCCTGCTCGCGCACCGCGTTCTCGACCCGCCGCGCCGTCTCGACATTCTGCGGCCAGGGCATGCCGTGGGTGATGATGGTGGATTCCAACGCCACCACGGGCTTGCCGGCGGCGAGAGCGGCCGCGACAGCGGGCGAATGGGCGATGAGGCTCATGGCATCTTTCCCTGACGATCCGTGGGCACCGCTGGGCGGGACCAAGTGCTCGACATAGCCGGCAGGTGGCCGCTTGTCTCGAAAGATTCGCGGCGGCCGGTGCGGCAGCTCTGCAACGGTGGGCGGAAACTTGTGTCGACGCAGGGATATCAGGCATTTTAGGGGTGCCGGGTGGGGGCCGTTGCGCTTAATGAGCCAAACCCTTTGGATTTTTGATCATGCGTCGTTCCGTCCTTTTCGCCGTCCTTACCCTGCTGTCCGCCGCTCCGGCCGCCGCCGCGCAATGCGGTGACGACGAGAGCGGCTTCCCGGCCTGGCTGGAGGCCTTCAGGGGCGAAGCCGCCGCCGCCGGCATCTCGCAGGGCACGATCACCGCCGCCTTCGAGGGCGTGACCTACGACCCCAAGACGATCGGCTACGACCGCAATCAGAAGGTCTTCAAGCAGAGCTTCGAGCAGTTCTCCGGCCGCATGGTCAACGCCTACCGCATCAAGAAGGCGCAGAGCTTCATCGCCAAGAACCAGGATCTGTTCGCGCGGATCGAGCAGCAATACGGCGTGCCGGCGCCGGTGCTCACGGCGATCTGGGGCCTGGAGACGGATTTCGGCGCCAATATCGGCAATTTCCAGACCATCCGCTCGCTATCGACGCTGGCCTATGACTGCCGCCGGACCGAGCGCTTCCACGGCGAGCTGATCGCGGCTCTCAAGATCCTCGACGAGGGCGACATGGAGCCGGCCGCCTTGCGCGGCGCCTGGGCGGGCGAGCTCGGCCAGACCCAGTTCATGGCCACCTCCTATATCAAATATGCCGTCGACTTCGACGGCGACGGCCGTCGCGACCTGTTGCACAGCACGCCCGACGTGCTGGCCTCCACCGCCAACTACCTCAAGGGCTATGGCTGGGTGGCCGGCCAGTCCTGGGAGCCGGGCACGCCGAACTTCGACGTGATCAAGCAGTGGAACAAGAGCGACATCTACGCCCGGACGATCGCCCTGCTGGCCGACCGCATCGCCGGCAATTCCTGATCGTCGCATCGGGGAGGGCGGGCCGGTCCAAGGCTGTGCGGGGGCATGATTTGCCCCTGTCGCGGCGGCCCGTCCCGTGCCAGAGTTGCACCTCCTCCCGATCTGCCCAGGAGCGTCAGGATGTTTCGCCGTGCCTTTCTCGGCCTTGCGGCCGCCGTCGCAGCGCTGGCTGCGCTTCCCGCCCTTGCCGATGGCCTTCCGGACCTCAAGGGGCGCAAGATCGTCGCCGTCACCGAGAACGCCTATTTTCCGCTGAACTTCACCGATCCGAAGAGCGGCAAGGGCATCGGCTGGGAGTATGACGCGGTGAACGAGATCGCCCGGCGCCTCAATGCCCAGGTGGAGTGGCAGACCGCCTCCTGGGACAGCATGATCCAGGCGGTGCAGGGCGGGCAGTTCGACATCGGCATGGACGGCATCTCGATCACCGAGGAGCGCAAGAAGCAGATCGAGTTCTCCGACCCCTACATGGTGTCCGAGCAGTTCATGCTGGTGCGGGGAGACGAGAAGCGCTTCGGCGACGCCAAGTCCTTCGCGGCCGATCCGAAGCTGCTGGTCGGGGCGCAGACCGGCACGACGAACTTCTACGTGGCGGTGTCCGACCTGCTGGGCGGCAACGACAAGAGCCCGCGCCTGAAGCTGTTCGAGACCTTCGGCGCCTCGCTGCAGGCGCTGAAGATCGGCGACGTCGACACCGTGCTGATGGACATGGCCGGAGCGCAGGGCAACATGGCTGCCTCGCCCGGCGTGTTCAAGGTCGTCGGCGGCGGCCTCGGCCATGACGAGTTCGGCTTCATCTTCAAGAAGGGCTCCGACCTCGTGGCGCCGGTCAACGCCGCGCTGGCGGCGATGAAGGCCGACGGCACGCTGGCGGCGCTGGAGAAGAAGTGGTTCTACGACTACAAGATCGCCAACTGATCGAGGCGGCCCCCGCGAATGCCTGAAGCGCCGTTGCCTCGCCGTTCCGGCGCCCGTCCCTGTTTTGCGATCGCCGGCGGCGGCCGGCCATGACCAGCGTCTCGCCGCCGCGGCGGCCGTCCGTGCTGGCACGCGTCCCCTGGTGGGCGGCGATCCTGGTCACCCTGGCGGCCATGCTGCTGGTGCTCGGCCTCGGCAGCCCCAGTTACCGCGCGATCTTCCTGGCGATCGGGGAGGGGCTGTTCGTCACCGTCCGCGTCACCGTCGTCGCCTACGCAGCCTCGCTGGTGTTCGGCACGCTGCTCGCCCTGGCGCTGGTGTCGCGGCTGCGCTGGTTGCGCGAGGTGACGAAGGCCTATGTCGAGGTGATGCGCGGCGTGCCGATGCTGGTGCTGCTCTACTACGTCGCCTTCGCCGTCGGCCCGGCGCTGATCTCGGGCTATTCCGGCCTGTTCGCCGGGGCGATCGAGGCCGGCTTCCTGCCGGCGATCACGGTCCGCGATTTCAGCTTCGAATGGCGGGCGGTGACGGCGCTGACCTTCGGTTATTCCGCCTTCATCGCCGAGATCATGCGCGGCGGCATCGAGGCGGTCGACCGGGGGCAGGTCGAGGCGGCGCAGGCGCTGGGCCTGTCGCGCTGGCAGACGCTGCGCCTGGTCGTGCTGCCTCAGGCTTTCAAGACCATGCTGCCGCCGCTCGGCAACGACCTGGTGGCGATGCTGAAGGATTCCTCGCTCGTCTCCGTGCTCGGCGTCGCCGACATCACCCAGATCGGCAAGACCTATTCCGTCGCCACCTTCCTCTACTTCGAGACCTACACGGTGGTCGCCTTCTTCTACCTGGTGATGACGATCGGCCTGTCGGTGCTTGTGCGCCGGCTGGAGAAGCGCATGCGCCGCAACGAGGCGCCCTGAGCGGGCTGCGCCGCGGTGCGATGGATCTCTGTGGCTTTTTTGCGATGCAGCGCAGCTAACGTTTGCAGGTTCGTGCAACATGCCCTTAGGCTTGGGCCGCTCCAGGCCAACACGAGGGGTGATCGATTTGTCGACGATCAAGGATGTTGCGCGGGAGGCCGGTGTCTCCGTCACCACGGTGTCGCATGTCGTGAACGCCACCCGGCCGGTGGCGCCTGAGACGCGCGAGCGGGTGAGCGACGTCATCCGCCGGCTCGGCTACCGGCCTTCCGGCATCGCCCGGGCACTGAAGGCCAACCGCACCCATGCGCTGGGCATGCTGGTCACCACCAGCGTCAATCCGTTCTTCGCCGAGGTGATCCGCGGCGTCGAAGCCGGCTGCTTCGAGCGCGACTACACGCTGATCCTCGGCAACACCGGTGACGTCACCGAACGGCTGGAGGCCTATTGGCGCACGCTGGCGGCGCGGCGTATCGACGGCCTGGTGGTGATGACCACCAATGCCGCGCCCGATTTCCTGCGCCAGGTCGCCGCGAACGGCCGCCTGCCGGTGGTGGGGCTCGACACGGCCGAGGGGCTTGTCGACTGCGTCGTCAACGACGACTCCCGCATCGGCGGGCGGCTGGCCGGCCGCTACCTGGTCGAGCGAGGCTTTCGACGCATCGGCTGCATCACAGGCCCGGCCGACCATCCGCGCGGCATCACCCGGTTCGAGGCGTTCCAGGCCGGGCTGGAGGAGGCGGGGGCGAGGCTTGATCCGGCGCTGGTGGTGAATTCGGACTTCACCATCGCGGGAGGCTATCGCGCCTTCGGCGAGCTGGCCTCCCGGCCGGACCGGCTGCCCGACGCCCTGTTCTGCATCAACGACATGCTCGCCATGGGCGCGCTGTGCGCCGCGCATGAGCGCGGGCTCACCGTGCCGGACGAGCTGTCGGTGATGGGCTACGACGATTCGGAGATGGCGGCCTATACGGCGCCGCCGCTGACCACGATCCGGCAGCCGGCCTTCGAGATGGGCCAGACCGCGGCGCGCGTGCTGATCGAGCACCTGGACAGCGGCGCCGAGCTGCCGCACATGCTTGCGCTGCCGCCGGAACTGATCGAGCGCCGCTCGGTGCGCGGGATGACGCAGTAGCCGTCAGTCGGCGGGCCGTTGCGTGGCCGCGACCGGCGCAAAGCGCAGCACGGACGCGAGCAGGCCGGGAAAACGCGCCTCCATATCGGGCCGCAGCGACACGAAGCAGCGCGTTCCCTCCTTGCGGTGGCAGATGACGCCTGCCTCCCGCAGCGCCTTGATATGGTGGCTGAGCGTGGAACTGCCGACCTTGCAGTCGAACTCGCTCGAGCCGCGCTCGCCATCGAGCAGCGAGGCGACGATGTCCAGGCGCACCGGATCGCCCAGCGCCGTCAGCACGCCGGTCAGGCTGATCTCGCTCACATCGGGATGAGGGTGTTGCTTCATTCGAAAGGTCACTTATATTCGATGTTCGATGAACATCGAACGTCAGGTCACCACAGCGCATCGGCGCGTGTTCATCCCTATATGGAGGCATCATGCCGAAATTGCACGATCCGATAAAGATCGGCGCCCTGGAGCTGCCGAACCGCATCATCATGGCGCCACTGACGCGCACGCGCGCGAGCGCCGGGCGCGTGCCGAACACGCTGATGCGCGACTACTACATCCAGCGCGCTGCCGCCGGCCTGATCCTGACCGAGGCGACCTCGGTGACGCCGATGGGCGTGGGTTATCCCAACACGCCCGGCATCTGGTCGCCCGAGCAGGTCGAGGGCTGGAGGCAGGTCGTCGACGGCGTCCACGCGGCCGGCGGGCGCATCGCCCTGCAACTCTGGCATGTCGGGCGCATCTCCGACCCGGTCTATCTCGACGGCGCGCTGCCGGTGGCGCCGAGCGCCATCGCGCCGGGCGGCCATGTCAGCATGATCCGGCCGCAAAAGCCCTATGTCACGCCGCGGGCGCTGGAGACGGACGAGATCCCCGGCATTGTCGAGGCCTACCGCCAAGGCGCTGCGAACGCGCGCGCCGCCGGCTTCGACGCCGTCGAGATCCACGGGGCCAACGGCTACCTGCTCGACCAGTTCCTGCAGGACGGCACCAACAGGCGCACCGACCGCTATGGCGGATCGATCGAGAACCGGGCCCGGCTGATGCTGGAGGTCACGGACGCGGTGACGTCGGTGTGGGGCGTCGACAGGGTCGGCATGCACCTCAATCTGCGGCGCGACTCCCATTCGATGAGCGATTCGACCCCGGCCGAGACCTTCGGTTACGTCGCCCGCGAGCTCGGCAAGCGCGGCATCGCCTTCCTCTGCGGCCGCGAGTCGCTGGTCGAGCCGCGCCTGGCGCCCGGCGTACGGGAGGCGTTCGGCGGCGTGTTCATCGCCAATGACGGCTTCACCCGCGAGACGGCGGAAGCTGCGCTCGCCTCGGGCGAGGCGGACGCGGTCGCCTTCGGCAAGGCCTATATCGCCAATCCCGACCTGGTCGAACGCTTCGCCCGTGGCGCCCCGCTCAACGAGCTCAATGTCTCGACGATCTATGCGGAGGGAGCGCTGGGCTATACCGACTATCCCGCGCTGGAACGGGAAGCGGCGTAGCGTCAGGCACCAGGCTCGAAGCATGGCCTCACTTCCGTATTACTGCCATGTATATGCGGGGTGGTGATGGCGACTGCGCGTGTCTTCAAATCCGGCAACAGCCAGGCCGTGCGATTGCCGAAGGCATTCCGCTTCAAAGGGGTGGAAGTCGAGATTTTTCGACGCGGCGACGAAGTGGTGCTGCGGGAGCGGGCGCAGGGGCTCGCCCGCGCCTTCGAGTTGCTTGCCACCCTTCCCGGCGATGATGATGATGAACGGCGCGGCGAGACGATCGGCAACAACGATCTTTGGATCGCTGCCCACGCCCTTTCCGCGGGCCTGACTGTCGTAACCAACAACGAACGCGAGTTCCGCCGCGTTCCCGATCTCAAGGTCGAGAACTGGCTGGCGTAAGCGCGTTCATCCCCGTTTCACGTCCTTGATGTCGGCGAAACGGATTGCCGGGGCCTGCTCGCCGCGATAGCGCAGGTCGAAGGCGGACTTGGCCATGAACACCGGGTCGCCGTCGAGATCGTCGGCGATGGAGAAGGCGTTGGCGGTGATGAACTTGTCGAGGTCGGCCCGGTCTTCGGCCGAGATCCAGCGGGCCAGGGCGAATTCCGACGGCTCGAACCGGATCTCCAGGCCGTATTCGGCCTCGAGCCGGTTCTGCAGCACGTCGAGCTGCAGGGCGCCGACGACGCCGACCAGCGCCGGCGAGCCGTCGCGCGGGCGGAAGGACTGCACCACGCCTTCCTCGGCCAGATCCTGCAGCGCGTCCTTCAGCTTCTTGGCCTTCATCGCGTCGGGCAGGCGGACGCGGCGCAGGATTTCCGGAGCGAAGCTCGGCACGCCGAGGAAGGCGATGTCCTCGTTCTCGGTGAGGGTGTCGCCGATGCGCAGCGCGCCGTGGTTGGGAATGCCGACCACGTCGCCGGCGTAGGCCTCCTCGGCGAGCGCCCGGTCCTGGGCGAAGAAGAACTGCGGCGCGTTCAGGCTCATCGACTTGCCCGTGCGCATCAGCTTGACCCGCATGCCGCGGGAGAGCTTGCCCGAGCACAGCCGCACGAAGGCGATGCGGTCGCGGTGGTTCGGATCCATGTTCGCCTGGATCTTGAAGACGAAGGCGGAGAGCCTGTCCTCCGTCGCGTGCACCACCCGTGTCGCCGCGGCCTGGTCGCGCGGGGCGGGCGCGTGGTCGCCCAGACCCTTGAGCAGGTCGCCGACGCCGAAATTCTTGATGGCCGAGCCGAAGAACACCGGCGTCTGGTGCCCCTCCCGGAAGGCCTGCAGGTCGAACGCGCCGCAGGCCTCCTGGACGAGCGACAGTTCCTCGGCGGTCGCGGCGGCGTCGAGGTGGGGCGCGATCCGGCCGATGCCGGCCGCATCGTCGGCGGCCAGCGGCGTGGGCTCGTCGTCGCGATCGACCAGGCGGACATGCCGGGCTGTGAAGTCATAGGTACCGGCGAAGTCGCGGCCGCGCCCGAGCGGCCAGGTCATCGGCACGGTGGCGAGCGCCAGCGTCTTCTCGATCTCGTCGAGCAGCTCGAAGGGGTCGCGGCCCTCGCGGTCCATCTTGTTGATGAAGGTGACGATCGGGATGTCGCGCAGGCGGCAGACCTCGAACAGCTTTCGCGTGCGCGCCTCGATGCCCTTGGCCGCGTCGATCACCATGACCGCCGAATCGACGGCGGTGAGCGTGCGGTAGGTGTCCTCGGAGAAGTCCTCGTGGCCGGGCGTGTCGAGCAGGTTGAAGACGAGGCCGCCATGCTCGAACGTCATCACCGAGGTGACGACGGAGATGCCGCGCTCGCGCTCGATCGACATCCAGTCCGAGCGGGTGTTGCGCCGGTCGGCCTTGGCCTTGACCTGGCCGGCGAGCTGGATGGCGCCGCCGAACAGCAGCAGCTTCTCGGTCAGCGTGGTCTTGCCCGCGTCCGGGTGCGAGATGATGGCGAAGGTCCGCCGCCGCTCGACCTCGCGGGCGAGGGGAGAGGCGGCGGCGTTGGGCGAAAGGTCGTTCAAGGCGAAATCCGGCGTGTCGTGGCGTGGGCGCTCTCTGACATGAAATGCGCGGCGCGTCACCTCCGGGCTGCCTCGCGGAAAATCGCGGGTTATGCACAGGACGCGATTTTCCCTGTTGCAATCGCCGCCGCCCTTTGGCATACGAGCCGCGTCGCCGCACCACGACGCGGCGGCAAAAACGGATGCGGGTGTAGCTCAGGGGTAGAGCACAACCTTGCCAAGGTTGGGGTCGAGGGTTCGAATCCCTTCGCCCGCTCCAGTTTTCTCAAGACACATTGATGGCTTGCTTGAGATGACTGGAGCGCCGCCGGGGTTGGATAACCCGCGAGCGATAGCCGGAAACCGCGAACGTCTCCAGGAATGTGGGGAAAATGCGGGAAGCCGCGTTCACGCAGTGTCCTCGGGCGACCAAGCCGAAGCGGGCTCCCACTTCCTCGACAATTACTGCCCCTGCCGCGCCCGACCTTGCCTCTGCCTGCTGGAGGCCGTGGCATGAGCGTCCATGCCCTCCTTCGGTCGCCGCTTGCCCGTGAGGCGATCCCTTCATCGAGAGCATGGTCCGGGCCGACCGCGACAGCCGACTCACCCTGACCTATTGGTGGGACATCCATGAGCCCCTGTCGCCGTGGGGCATGCTGAACCCGGCGCTCGCCGGCGGGCGGGGCGGAGCGGCGCGTTCTCCCTTATCAGGCACCGAGCTCGACATGCAGGTCGAGCTGTTCGAGCAGGCGCTGGACGAGCTGCGATCCGTGCCATTCCAGCCGTCCTCAGCCAAGCGAACCTTTCGGGTCGCCGCCTCAAAGTCGAACGGCGGCAACGGGGGGCGTTGTTCGGTCATGGGCGATCTCCCTTTTGAGCGAGACAAGCGCGGCTCCGCATTTTCGGTTTCGAGCGAGGTCAGGCGATCGCGGAGCGGACGGACCGCTACTACGATTTCTTCCTCGGTGAAGCGGTCGAACTCGCGGTGCCCCCTGGACTCCTCCCAGAACTGGTCCGCGCCCATCCGGGCCTGCGCGGCCCTGACGCTCGACGTCCCGGCGATATCCAGGAATCCATACGGCAGGGCGGCGCTCCTTCGCGCGGAACATGGAGGGGCTGACGGTGCAAAGTTCCGTCAGCCCCCTGACGTCAGGCAGCCTCTGCGGCGCGAACGACCGGAAAGTCGATGTCGGTCTCGGCGACCACGTTGAGGATATTGGTGAAGATGTTCTCGGCCGTCACGGCGAGGATCTCGACGATGTCGGCGTCGCTGTAGCCGGCGTCGCGCACCGCCTGGATGTCAGCCGTGCTGACGTGGCCGCGCTCGCGGACGACCCTGGCGGCGAAGCTCACCGCCGCGTTCGCCTTCGCATCGCCCGACTTGCCGGCGCGATTGAGGTCGATTTCCTCCGGGCTGATCTTGGCCAGGTTCAGGCCCAGATAGCTGTGCGCCGAGAGGCAGTAGTCGCAGCCGTTCACCTGCGCCACGGCCAGCGCGATGCGCTCGCGGGTCTTGACATCGAGGGTCTTGCCCAGGGCGCCACTGCTGGAGACGAAGCCTTCCAGCGCAGCCGGGCTCTGCGCGACAAGGCGAAACATGTTCGGGACGACGCCGAGCTTGGCGTGGACGGCGTCCAGGATCGGTTTCGACGCGGCGGGGACATCGTCGCGGGCGGGGATGGCGAGACGGGACATGGCGGTCGTCCTCTTCCTGCGGAGCCGGGGAGCGGCCCCTCTCGAGCAACAGGTACGCCGTTCCAGTCGGATGGATAATCGGCTATTCCTGGAGGTAATATTTTCGTGGAGTGGAATAGTTATGGATCGCCTGGAAGCCATGTCGATTCTCCTGAAGGTCGTCGACAGGGGCAGCTTCACTGAAGCCAGCCGGGAACTGGGCGTGCCTCTTCCAACGATCAGCCGGAAAGTGACCGAGCTTGAAGCGCATCTGGGGGCGCGGCTCCTGGCCCGCACCACGCGGAAGCTTGCGCTGACCGACGCTGGCGCCGTCTACATCGCCTCGGCCCGCCGCATCCTCGACGAAATCGAAGAGACGGAGCGCGTCGCCGCTGGTGAATTCAATGTCCCACGCGGCGAACTGATCCTGACGGCGCCGGTGCTCTTCGGGCGTCTACAGATCCTGCCGATCGTCACGGAGTTCCTGGCCACATACCCCGAAATCGATATCCGCCTTCTCCTCTCGGACCGAAACCTTCATCTGATTGAGGACCATGTCGACCTGGCGGTGCGGATCGGGCCGCTTCCGAACAGCTCGATGATCGCCACGCGTGTCGGCGCGATCCGGACGGTCGTGTGCGCGAGTCCCCAATTGCTCGCCGGCCATGGCGTGCCCAAATCGCCAGCCGAACTGGCCTCGCTGCCCACCGTCAATTTCGATTTCATTGCGCCCGGCCTGACCTGGTCGTTCCAGGTCAGGGACGCCAAGGGCGTCGTGGACGTGCCGATCAAACCGAGGTTGACGCTCAGCACGGCCGAGGCTGCGGTGGCGGCCGCCCAGTCGGGCGTTGGGGCGACCCGCGTCCTGCATTACCAATGTGCGGATGCCGTGCGAGACGGTGCGTTGCGGATCATCCTCTCGGAGTTCGAGCCCGAGCCGTTGCCGGTACACCTGATTCACAGCGGAGCCGGCGCCCTCCCGACGAAGACGAGGTTCTTTCTCGATTTTGCGGCGAAACGGCTCCGCACCAGCTTGTCCTCCCTCTGAACGATAGAAGCAGCCCTCGTTGACGCGCTTGGAGCCTGCACCGATTTTCGCGAGGCGGCCGGGGTACACGCCGGACGATACGAACGCGGCGTTCGCTGTCCTTGTCGCCGGGACGAAGCTCGGCGGCGGCAAAGAATCGATCGTTGAGCGGCGTCTCCCAGGGCGACAGCGAGGCGACGCCGTCCTTGGTCCGCATCGCGACCAGGTTCGGCGCCGACACTGCAGCTCGCGCGTGTCCTCGATGAGCACCACGCGGTCGCTCGTGCCGGCGACCAGCGTCGGTCTCGACCGGTCGACTCGCATGCGCGCTGCTCGCGGCCTGATGGTTGCCGCGGAGTTTCTCAACACCCGGCGCGTTCGGCATTGCGGCCCGCGCCGTCGGGATCGTCGCCGCCGTCCTTGCGCCGGACGCTCCTGATCGAGGCCCGGGCAGACATGATGCTCCAACATCAGGCGAACCGACATCCAAGCATCCCTGAAAAAGAGGCCTGAAGCAGATGTTCCGCTGCACCAGCATCCCGAATGTCAGCGCGCTCCAGGCTCCTTCCAAGGCAGCGGGCGCGGTTTGAACCCGAGCTGTGCTTTGGCGCGATGGTTGGAGGCCCCGGTCAACCTGGTATGGTAGCAGACCGCTTCTTCTCCGGCAGTTTGCCGCGCCTGCTCGACGCTCATGCGAGGAGGCTCGGGCGCGTCGACCCAGCGGGCAAAGCCGGGCAACCATTGGGAGACGGGCAGCGGATCGTCGTCCACGACGTTGTAGACCCCTGGCTCCGCCGTGAGGGCGGCAACTGTCGCGGCAATGGCATCGTCGACGTGAACAAAGGACCAGACGGCATTGCCATCGCCGACAATCGCGGATCTGCGCTGGCGGACCTGCTCGGCGATGGCGCCATCCGGGCGATACCAGGTGCCGGGCCCGTAGAAGAAGCCGTAACGCAGGACGATTCCATCCAGGGAGGGGCAAGCCAGGACCGCATCCTCATAAGCACCGATGGCGCGGGCACTGTTGCCGATCTCGCCGGGCGCATCATAGCGGAGCTTTGCAGTCTCGTCCGCGAGGTGCCCGGCAGGGGCGTCGAGGTAGAAGCCGCGCGACTGCATGATATAGCGCTTGACGCCAAGTTCTCCGGCCGCCGCGAGCAGATTGCCGCCACCCTCTCGATGAAGGCGGGTGTCGTTGGGCATCGACCTGATGAGGTCGGCCGGATCGGCGGGGAGGCAGGTGAGCTCGTCGATCACGACGTCCGGTGCGGCCGTTGCGATGGTCTTGCGGACCGCGTTCGGATCGAAAGCATCGGCGGTCGAGGGAGTGGCGCCCAGCTCCCGCAGGCGGTCTATGCCCGGCCCGGCGCGGGTCATGCCCGTCACCTGATGTCCGAGCGCGCATAGCGCACGCACGAGCGGGAGGCCGACCGCACCGGTGGCGCCGGCAACGAATATTCTCATGATCAGAATTCCTTGATTGCGCCCAGCGAGAGCGTCTCGTCCGTTACTTCTCGAGCACCGCCTGCGGCGTATTGCGGAAGCTGATCGCCATCCGATTGTAGCTGTTCATCAGGCTGATCGCGATGGTGAGATCGACCAGCTCCTTTTCCTCGAAGACGCCGCGCGCTGCCTCGAAGGCTTTATCCGGAACGCCGGTTTCGACGACGCGCGTCACCGTCTCGGCCCAGTCGAGTGCGGCGCGCTCGTGCTCGCTGAACAGATTGCCGGCCTCCGCCCAGGCCTGGACCAGAGCGAGCTTTTCGATCGACACCCCTTTCTTGACGAGATCGCGGGTGTGCATGTCGAGGCAGTAGGCGCAGTTGTTGATCTGCGAAACGCGCAGATAGACAAGCTCGACCAGGCCGGCGGGAAGCCCGCTCTGCGCGACGTAGCCGTAGACACCGCCAAGGGCTTTCACCCCATTGGGAGCGATCCGGTTGTAGTCGAGGCGCTTGCTCATCGTGATTTTCCTCCCGCCGGCAGCATCATTTTGTCGGCGTCGTCAGCTTCTTGTCGTCGGTATCGACGACGAAGACCGCAAGGAGCCTGGCCGGTCTGGTCCGGCTTGCGTTGCGGCTGACGGAGTGGTTCGCGCCGGGTGGCTCGGACCAGCTCTCACCCGCCTTGTGGATCCGCGTCGGGCCGTCATTGACCCTCGATTCGATCCTTCCGGAGACAACGAAGGCATAGATGAAGGCCGACTTTGCATGGATGTGCGGGATCGATGCCGCGCCCGGCGGATAGTCGACGACCACGGCGACCAGCGATTTGCCGGGACTGTTCGGAATCGCCTGCTCGAAATTCGGGGTGACGCGGTCGCCTGCCGCCCGGGCCAAGGGCGTCGTCATGCCGAGAGCGAGTACGGCACACGCCGTCGTGGCGAGCGATCGAAAGGCCATGGCTTTTCTCCTGTCCGGTTTGAAAATGCTCTCGCCATGAGCCAGGGAAAAGAACCAAGAATGAATTAGAATCGTGTACTACGGAGTGCATGGACAAGCGGCTCCACTTGCGTCTCGATCGCTCCGCCAAGGTTTCGCTGACCGAGCAGATCCGGATCGGTATCGGCGCTGCGATCGAAAATGGGGTGCTCGCACCAGGAGCGCGCCTGCCGTCATGGCAGGATCTTGCGGCGCAGCTGGGCGTCGCGCGCGGCACGGTGCGCGTCGCCTACGAAAAGCTGTCCGCCGCACAGCTCGTCGAGGCGTCTCGTTCGGCCGGAACCCATGTCGCACAGAGGCCTCGTCCGGCGGTCAGGTCCGAACAGCCGTTCGATCCCGGTTCATTCATGGAAACATATCGGGAGATGACGCGCGGTCCGGCCATCTTCCAGATGGGCGTCCCAGCGATCGAAACGTTTCCGGCGACGCTTTTCGCGCGCATCCGTGCTCATGCGGTTCGCGCGGAGGCCAGTGCTCCTCCGATGTATCCGGATCCTCGCGGGGAGATCGACTTGAGGCGGGAAATTGCCGGCTACCTGGCGGTGTCTCGCGGTCTCGAATGCTCGCCGTCTCAGGTCATCGTCACCGGCGGATATGCCGGCGGCCTTGGCCTGGCGCTGCGCGTGCTCGGCCTCGACGGGGCGAAGGCGTGGATGGAGGAGCCTGGCTTCCCGTTCACCCGGCGCGGCCTGGAACTCGCGCGATTATCGGTGGTTCCGATCCCGGTCGATGCCGACGGCATCGACGTCGACCATGGATTGCGCCGCGCTCCCGGCGCGAAACTCGTCGTCGTGACTCCGGGCCAGCAGGCGCCTCTTGGCGCCACGCTTTCGCTGGCGCGACGATTGCGCCTGCTAGACTGGGCGGGCCGGCAAGACGTCTGGGTGATCGAGGACGACTATCTGAGCGAACTGCAGCTGCAGGGGAGGGCCGCGCCGGCTCTCGCGTCACTGGATCGAGACGAGCGCGTCATCCACATCGGCTCTTTCAGCAAGACGATCAGCCCGACCTTGCGGCTCGGCTTCCTCGTCGCCCCGCCATCGCTTTTGTCCCGCTTCATCGAAGTCGCAGCCTGTCTCGGGCCGCCGCCTGGGCCGTCGACGCAACTGGCCACTGCCGAGTTCATGCGCCAGGGGCACTATTTGCGTCATCTCCGGCGTTCCAAGCGAATCTATGCCTCTCAACGTGATGCGTTGCTGGAATGCCTTCAGAGGCATGATGCCGTCGCCGAGATCACCACGGCGGGGCTGGCAGCCCTGATAAGGCTTTCCGGCGATATGCCCGACGTTCCCGTTGTCAGAGAAGCAGCCGCGTTTGGAATGTCGCCGGTGCCTCTATCGGCCTGGTACTCATTGCCTGACGCGAGCCAAACCGGCCTTCTTCTCGGTATAGCAACCGCGCCAAGAAAGCATGTCGCGGCGTCCTGCCAGCGTCTTTGGGAGATCATCGCTCGCTTCAGATGATGGTCGGCCCATCGCGTCGGATTCGCTGGCGCATGACGATTGCCCGCAATGCGGCGTCCCTATTCGCTCACGCGAAGGACGATCTTGCCGTGGGACTTGCGCCTCGCCGCTTGCTGTCCGCCGGGCGACATCCCATGAACCCTCGGCAGGCTCCCGGCGATATCCTCCCAGGCGCGGGCCACATCCTCGAGCGCGTACACCGTCGCGACGTCTGTTCGTATCGTCCCCTCTTCCAGCAATCGCCCGATTCTGCCGAGCGTCTCTCCCGAAGGGGCGAGCCGCATCATCATGCCGGACACGTGGTGCGCCGCCGCTTCTTCCTGCGACACGGGCTGGACGGCGGAGACGAGATGGCCGCCTTCCCTCAGGACGAGGAACGACCGCTTCTGTGTATCGCCACCGATCAAGTCGAAGACCACATCGACTTTCTCTTGCAGGACATGCTCGAATGGAGCCTTCCGATAGTCGACAACCATACCGGCCCCGATGGACTTGAGATACGTCTCGTCGCCGCCGCTCGCGGTGGCAATGACGGCGGCACCGGCATGCGATGCCAACTGCACCGCATAGGTACCCACGGCACCGGCGCCGCCATGAACCAGGATCGTTTGTCCCTTCTTCAGGTCAGCGTGGGTGAAGAGGCCCTGCCATGCCGTCTGGGAGGCCACCGGCACGGATGCGGCCTCCTCGAATGAGAGGTTGGAAGGCTTCCTGGCGATGGCCGACGCCTTGACAGCCAGATACTCCGCGTAGGCGCCCATTCCGGTCGTCGTACCGAATACGGCGTCACCGGGCGCGCATGTCGTTACGTCACTTCCGATCTGTTCGACGACGCCCGAAAACTCATGACCAGGTATCCAGGGCAGGTCGATCCGCAGGATCTCTCTCGCCTTTCCCGAGGCCTCGACGAGATCCAGGTGATTGACTGCAGTACACCTGATCCTGACCAGGACCTCGTCGCGCCCGATCGCCGGCGCAGCTATGTCGTTGAACGCCAGCAGCCCGCCATATTCGAACAACCTGACGGCTTTCATGGGAGTTCTCCCCGTTCGTGATTGGCTCGATGCATCGGTTGCGCGGACGTCCTACGCGCCCTGGAGAAGTCTGTTCCAGTCCTGCGTCTTCGCCCACGACTCGAAGTCGTGAAAAGCGACGTCAGGGAACTCGCGGCGCAGCGCGGCGCCATCGAGCGTGTAGCCGACGCGGTCGAACCATTCGTACATCTTGACGTAGTCCTCGCCCATGCGTTGGCGGATGACGTCCAGCGGCACCTGGAAATAGCTGAACGGGCGACCGGTGACACGTGAGAGGACGGCCGCGACATCGTTGCCCGTGAGGTCGTCTCCCCCGAGATCGAAGCGCTTGCCCGCGAAACGGCCGGGATCCTCGAGGAGGCGAACGGCGACGGCGCCGATGTCCGCGACAGCCACCTGCGCGAGCCGCCGCGCCGGCGGGAGCGGCGTTGCGTAGATGCCCTTCGCCAGCTGTTCCCTGCCGAAATAGAGATTCTCCATGAAATAGACGGGCGCCAGCACCGTGGCGCGTACGCCGATCCTGGCGATATGCTTTTCGACCTCGTACTTGCTGTCGAAGTGCGGGACGCCGGTCTGCCGATCGGCCGAGCCGACCGAACTGAAGACGAGGTGTACGCCTGCCGCCTTGGCTGCGTCCGCGGCGGAGGTGCCCTGGCGGGTCTCGGCCTGTGGGCCTTCCTCGAACGGCGTCGTCATCATGAAGAACGAGGTCGCGCCCTCGAGCGCCTTTGCAAGCGCGGCCGTGTCCTCGAGTGCGGCGCGCACGAGCGTGACGCCCGCGCCGGCCAATTGCCTCGCCTTCGCGGAGTCGGTGTTGCGCGTGACGGCGCGGACCTCGTGACCGCGCTCGAGGAGGTTTTTCACCACTGCGCCACCTTGCTGGCCCGTGGCTCCGGAAACGACGACGGCGAGCTTCTGACTCATGACCGGTCTCCTTTGGCTCTCCCCGTCACGGCGAACGGGGACACCGACCCTCGAAACGACGCCGTGGGCATGCGTTGTGGGCCGAGTGGCGGCACAGGACGCTCAATCGACCGACGCCAGTGCGGATGCGGCCTGACGTCCGACTTGCAGGGTGCGGCTCCACCAGGACAGATCGTCGAGCAAGGCGACGGCCGCCTGTTCGAGATGCGGATAATCCGCGAAATCCTTGCCCTGCTGCCAGATACCCAGGAACTCGACCATGCCGATGTTCACGGACTTCGCAATCGGCGCCATCTGAAGCTCGATCACGACCGTGCGCAGTTGCTCGATCGCACGTGCGGCACCGACACCACCATATCCGACGAAGGCGGCAGGTTTGCGGTTGAACTGCTGAAAGGCATAGTCCAGCGCGTTCTTCAGCACCGCGCTGTAGCCGTGATTGTATTCGGGCGTCACGAACACGATCCCGTCGAGCTCCGCCAGCTTCGCCGCCCAGCGTTCCGCGGCCGGGTGCTTCGGCGGCATCCAGGCCGGCGATGCCGGCTCGTCGAAGAACGGCATCGGGTAGTCGCGCAGGTCGACGGTTTCGACGCTGAGATCGGTGCGGCGAGCCGCAATCGTGTGAAACCACCCGGCCGCGCGCTCGCTGAAGCGGCCCTGCCGTGTCGAGCCGACGACGATGCCGATGTGCGGGGGCTTTGGCATGTGGGACGCTCCCTGGGATGGTTGAACGGTCGGGGCCGGGCAGGCTCCCGCTGCCCCTGAAAGTGGCCGCTCCGCGTTTGATTGACTAGGCGGAGTTATCGGGTTTAACTCCTCCATATTTGGAAGGAATGCCGGCAATGCTCGACCTGAACGACATCGGCCTGTTCGTTCAGGTCGTTCGCTTCGGCAGCTTCGCGGAGGCCGCGCGGCGCCTGGGGATTCCTGCCAACACGGTCAGCCGGCGCATTCAGGAACTGGAGGAGCAGCTCGGCGTCAGGCTCATGCAGCGATCGACCAGGAAGCTGAAGCTGACGGACGCCGGATACGAGCTCTACGGCAACAGCGCGGCGGCCGTGGACGGGCTGCAGCAGGCGGGAGAGGATCTGATTGCCGGCGCGCGGATACCCCGGGGACTGATACGCGTGGCGATGCCTGCCGACTTCTTCGACTTCTACAAGATGGAATGGGTTGCCGAATTCCTCGCCTCTCACCCGCAGGTGCGCATCGAGTTCGTCCTGAGCGACGCGACGGTCGATCTCATCGAGGAGGGCATCGATGTCGCCTTTCGGGGCACGCAGACGCGCGGTCCGAACTATGTCGTGCGCAAAATCCAGAGCCGGTCGATCGGGCTTGTCGCCAGCCCTTCCTATCTCGCCGCGCGCGGGACGCCGGCGACGTTGCAGGACCTGACCCGGCATGACTGTCTGTTCGTGCCGCAGGCCCGGGACTATGCGACGTGGCGCCTCCAAGGTCCCGACGGCGCCGAGGAGGAGGTGACCGTCACCGGCCGCGTGATGGCGAACACCGCGCAGGCAATCCGGAAGGCCGCTATCGCGGGCCTCGGCATCGCATTGACCCCGATACTGGGAACGGCCGATTTCGCGGCCGGCCGACTGGTGCCGGTGTTGCCCCGGTACATGCGCCGCAATCTGGCCGTGAGCGTCGTCTACCCGAGCCGGTCTCACCTGCCGTTGGCGGTCTCGGCCTTCATCGATGCCGTCGTCGGCAAGATGCGTGCTGAAATCATCAGCGCCCAAGGGCTGCTATGATTTGCGCCGGCGTCGGGATGATCGGCTCACACCTGCGCTCATCTGTGCCGAGTTCGGCGGGATGGTGGCCGCGCGGCATTGGAAAGCGGCCGAATTCCGCGCCGCTTCGCGGCGGCCGGGCACGCCCTCAAGCGTTTTGCGATTTGACGGACTCGCGTCAAGTCGCAAAGACGCGTCGAAACAAGGCGTTGGAGCAAAGCACGTTTCCACCAAAACGCGCTTTGCTCTAGGGCGTCGACTCATAAACTTTGGCACCATATTTTTGCTGCGATGAGCTTTACGGCTGCGAGAAAGTTCTCGGGCCGCTTGTCATATCGGGTTGCGATGCCTCGGAACTGCTTGATCCTGTTAAAGAAGCGCTCCACGAGGTTGCGCTGCCGATAGACCCAGGGCGAGAAGACAAAGGAGGCCTTGCGGTTTGACTTCGGCGGGATGTTGGCCCAGGCCTTGCGCTCGGCGGCCTTGGCCCGAATGGCATTGTTATCATACCCCTTGTCGGCCAAGAGGATGGTTCCCTCGCCGAGTTGATCCGTCAACGCGTCGGCCTCGGTGCAGTCGGCGATCTGCCCGCCGGTCAGACGGAGGGTGACGGGACGGCCTTCGGCGTCCACGAGCGCGTGGATTTTGCTCGTAAGTCCGCCGCGGGAACGTCCCATGCCGCCATCCTCGCCATCCCCCTTTTTCCCGTGGCCGCATGCTGGTGAACGCGGACACAGCTGGAGTCGATCATGACGATGTCACCATCATAAGCTTCCGAAACCGCTTCCAGAAGCCGGTCCCAGACCCCGGCTTTCCGCCAGCGGACGAAGCGGTTGTAGCAGGTGGTTGGTGGACCGTAGCGCTCCGGGATTTCTGACCAGGGCGAACCAGTCCGAAACCGCCAGAGAATGCCATTCAGCACACGCCGGTCATCCACACGGGGAACACCGCGCGGTTTGTTCGGCAGGAGCGGCGAAAGAATTGACCATTCATGGTCCGTGAGTTCGTGGCGACGGCGCGTCATCAAAGACTTCCCTGTTCGGAAACCTTGAGACGCTATGTCCATTTGGGCGGCCCGTTCCGCGGCATGCAACAACGAGGGTTGACCGGCTTTTCGGTCAGAGCCTCATGCATGGGGAATGGGCCATGGACCAAAATACAACGACTTTCGTGGCGATGGATACGCACAAGCGGACGATTTCGGTGGCGATCGCCGAAGGTGGGCGGCGAGGCGAAACACGGTTCCTGGGCGAGATCACGAGCCGTCCGGAGGCGGTCGCCAAGCTGGTGGAGCGGCTCTCGAAGAAGCACGCTCAATTGGCGTTCTGCTATGAGGCCGGGCCTTGCGGCTACGGGCTCTATCGGCAGATCGTCGCGCTCGGCCACGAATGCGTGGTGGTGGCGCCGTCGCTGGTGCCCACTCGGCCCGGCGACCGGGTGAAGACGGATCGCCGCGATGCGGTGACCCAGGCCTCGCTGTTCCGGTCGGGCGAATTGACACCGGTCTGGGTTCCCGACGAGGCGCACGAAGCCATGCGTGACCTATGCCGCGCCAGGCAGGCGGCGGTGGAGACCTTGCGGCGAGCACGCCAACAGGTGACCGGCTTTCTTCTGCGGCACGATCGGGTCTATTCAGACGGCAAACATTGGAGCGGCAAATATCGCAAATGGCTTGCTGGCCAGCGGTTTGATCATCCCGCGCGGCAGATCGCATTCGAGGAGCTTGTACAGGCAATGGAGGAGGCGCTGGCGCGACGCGACCGGCTGGCCAAGCAGATGCAGGAGCTTCTGCCCTCCTGGTCGCTTGCGAAGGTCGTCGCGGCCATTCAAGCCTTGCGCGGCATCGCCGCGATTTCGGCGATGACTTTGGTCGCCGAAATCGGCGACTTCCGCCGCTTCTCCAACCCGAGGCAACTCATGGCTTATCTCGGGCTGTGCCCAAGCGAGCGGTCGTCCGGCGCCAAGACGGCGCGTGGCGGCATAACGAAGGCGGGCAACACGCGCGGGCGGCGCATGCTCGTCGAAGGCGCCTGGACATATCGCTCACCGGCGCGCGTCGGACTCGCGATTTTGGAGCGCAACGAATTCCTGCCGCAGTCTGTCAAGGAAATCGCCTGGAAGGCGCAGGTGCGGCTGTGCGCGAGATATCGTCGACTTGCGAAGGCTGGAAAGCCGATCAATGTCGTCTGCGTCGCCATCGCGCGCGAACTCGCCGCATTTGTTTGGGCCATTGCGACAAATCCCGCCATCACCGCCGCCTGAAAGAAGACAGGCTGCCGAAAAGAGGGAGAACTGTCGAAATCCGTCGTTGAACATCTGCTCATCGCCGGAGGCGGAGGCACGGTAGGGCAATCCTCGCTGTGATTCTGTGGCCGATCGAAAGGTCGACGCCCGGCTTGAGACAGAGGCAGGCCCGAGACGAAAACGCGGTCTTGCGGTAGCCAACCCGCGCATCAGAGTCTGATCAACCGTCGTCTCGAAGCCTTCGCCTCCGGCTATGCGCAGGACAAACTGAATAGGCCGCTGCCGCGGAACAGATCTGCTTGCCAAAGCCTCTTGAAAATGGACATGAGAATCACGCCTCGCCATAAACACCAAACCATTTTATGAGTTTACGCCCTAGTAAAAGCGCGGGATAGGGCCGTCCTGCGGCGTGGTGCGGTCGCCGAGGTCGATGAAGACCTCGTCGACATAGCACCATCCCCATCCCTCCGGCGGATCGTAGCCCTCGATGATCGGGTGGCCGGTGGCGCGAAAATGCCTGGTGGCGTGGCGGTTGGGCGAGTCGTCGCAGCAACCGACATGGCCACAGGTGCGGCAAATCCGAAGATGCACCCATGGCGACCCGCTCTTCAGGCATTCCTCGCAGCCGCGTGCGCTCGGCGTGACGTCCCTGATCTCTTCCGTATGCCTGCACTCGTCCATCACGATCTCCTCGCCGGTTCGGTCGCGACGGCGCGGCCGCCGTTCCGCGCAAGATAGGCATGCAGCGCCGCCACCACCTGGGCGCCTTCGCCGACGGCGGCCGCGACGCGCTTGGTCGAGCCGGAGCGGACGTCGCCGATGGCAAACACGCCGCTGCGGCTCGTCTCCATCAGGCCATGCGTCGGCGTGAGATCCGGTCCGGTGCGCACGAAGCCCTTCGGATCGAGCGCGACGTTGCAGTTCGCGAGCCAGTCCGTGTTCGGGTCGGCGCCGATGAACAGGAAAAGATGGCGGATCGGGCGCGTCGTTTCCGCGCCGGTCGCCCGGTTGCGCCAGCGCAGCTCTTCAAGATGGCCCTCGTGCCCCTCCAGCGCCTCGATTTCCGTCTCGGTCAGCACTTCGATGTTCGGCTGCGCCTCGATGCGCTCGACCAGGTAGCGCGACATGGTTGCATCGAGGCTGTCGCGACGCACCAGCAGCGTCACCTTCCTCGCATGGCCGGCCAGGTAGACGGCGGCCTGTCCGGCCGAATTGCCGGCACCGACCAGCACGACCTCCTGGTCCCTGCAAAGCCGCGCCTCGATCGGAGAGACCCAGTAATGCACGGACGTCCCCTCGAACTGCGCCAGGTTCGCGATATCGAGGCGGCGGTAGCGCGCCCCGCTGGCGATCACCACCGCGCGCGTCCGCACCGTCTCGCCGTCGCCGACATCGAGCGCGTAGCGGGCGCCCGATGCGCCGTCGGCCGCGCCAAGCAGCGTGGCCTCGTCCGGTATCGCCATTTCGACGCCGAACTTCTGTGCCTGGTTGTAGGCGCGGGCCATCAGCGCCATGCCCGAAATTCCGGTGGGAAAGCCGAGGTAGTTTTCGATGCGCGAGGACGCGCCCGCCTGGCCGCCGAAGGCGCGGCAGTCGAGCACGATCGTCGACAATCCTTCGGAGGCTGCATAGACCGCGGCCGCCAGTCCCGCGGGGCCGGCGCCGACGATGGCCACGTCATAGATCTTGTCGGCATCGACGGGACGCAGGAGGCCGACGCAGCGGGCGAGTTCGTTCTCGCCCGGATTGCGCAGCAGCGTGCCGCTCGGGCAAAGCACGATCGGCAGGTGGTGCGGATCGACGCGGAAGCGCTCGATCAGCGTCTTGGCGCAGGGGTCGGTGTCGGAATCGAGCGCGCGATGCGGCAGGCCGCTGCGGGTCAGAAAACCCTGCAGCCGCAAGACGTCGCCATTGCCGGGAGGGCCGATGATGATCGGCCCGCCGATGCCGCTTTCGAGCAGCCCGACGCGGCGCAGGATCAGCGCCCGCATGACGCGCTCGCCGAGACCTGCCTCCTGCACCATGAGGTCCCGCAGACGCCGCGACGGGATGACGATGGCCTCGACCGGCTCGACCGCCTCCGCATTGACCAGGGAGGGCCGGCTGGAAAGCTGCGCCAGTTCGCCGATGAAGTTGCCGGCGCCATAGGTGATGATCGCCTCGCGCCGGCCAAGCCCGCCGGACTGCGTGATATCGACCTTGCCCGACAGGATGACGATCACGCCGGGCGAAACCTCGCCGGCGGTAACGATATGGTCGCCGGCGGCATAGGTCCTTGCCTCGCCAAACCGGCGCATGCGCTCGATGTCCGCATCGGCCAGAACGGGAAACATCTGATCGCGGCGGGCGAAGATGGTCGGGCTGACGGTGGGGGCCATGCAGCGATCGTATCGCGGCGGCCGGACAGTTCAAAGCGGTTTGCCGCGTATCCGATCGATACAGGAGGGCGAACGGACATGAAGGCCCGGACTGACCGGATCGCTTGCCTGTCCCGTTGCCTGTGAGGGAGTGTCTCATGGCGCGCCGCCGATGGCGATGCTAGCGTTCCCGTACGGCCACGGGATGGGATAGGCATGATGACCGGACGCCCTGCCTCCGTCTACGATCAGCTCGGCGGCGAAGACGGGATATCCCGTCTCGTCGACTGCTTCTACGACATCATCGAGCAGGATCCGGCCGCCGCCGCCCTGCACGTCCTGCATCTCGACGGGCACGGCATCGCCCATGCCCGTGTCGAGCAGACCCGATTCCTGATGGGGTTCTTTGGCGGCCCGCGTGTCTACGTCGAGTTTCACGGACACTCGGACGTCCGCGCCATCCATACCCATGTACCGATCACGGCCGAGATCCGCGACATCTGGATACGCTGCATGGACATGGCGTTCGACCGGGCGGGCATCGATGCCGACATCAAGGCAAGGGTCATGGGAACGCTCGCCCGGGCGGCCCATGTCGTGCACGACGTCAATCCCATCCGTCTGGCCGCGGAAGCGGCGACCGCGTCCCAACCGATCGATTCTCCCGTCGCCGGCGAGTGACGGTCATCACGCCATCAGTCGCATCGCGCAGATTTCGGCGATCCCGGATGCTCCGCCCTGTCCCGGTCCAGCCGCGTCGGGCGACGCAGGCGTGGCGGCGGGACGGTGGCCGCGAGGCATGACGTGTCGGGGCCGGATTATTTCTCGACCTGGAACTCCAGCAGGCGATGGACGCCGAGCAGGCCGGCCGGCCGATTGGCCAGGAGGCGCAGGCCGGTCAGACGCCGAAGCTGGGAGGCCGAAACCGTGGTGCTCCAGCCCGCGAGGCGGGAGAACGCCGTCAGGGCCCGGCTGGCCGGTCTGCCGGCCGCCGCGTCCGATGCGAAATGGCCGACGGCGAGGATCCGGCCGCCGGGCTTCACCACCCTGCGCATCTCGGCCATGATGCCGACGGGATCGGGCGCGACGGTGATCACGTACATGGCCATCGCCACGTCGAAGCTGTCGTCGGCGAAGGACAGCTCCGCCGCATCCATTTCGTGCAGGCCTTCGACATGGGTCATGGCCTGCCGCCGGACCCGGGCGCGGGCGCGCGACAGCATGCGGGCGGAAAGGTCGATGCCGACCACGCCGACATGGGGCGGGTAATCGGGCAGGCACAGACCGGTGCCCACGCCCACCTCCAGGACACGGCGGGTGCCGGGCGGCAGGGCTGCAAGCGCCGCCATGCGCGACGGCTTCAGGACCGGACCGAAGACGATGTCGTAGACGGGGGCCCATCGGGCATAGGCCTCGATCACGTCCTCGGTTCGCATCGTCGTGAAAATCGTCGGTTTGCCGCCCGGCACCCGTTGCCTCCCCGCCGTCCTCGCTGCCGCCGGCCCGCGCCTCGGACGCCGATCCGGCACATCACCATACCACGCCTGTAGCAGCGCCCGGCGCCCGGCGCCAAGTCCGGGGGCAGGGGGCGGCTTCGATGCGGGGCGGGCAGCCGGTCGATGTCCGGCTCCCCGCTCCATGCCTCCGGCCTCGGGCGACGCAGGACGATCGAAACCGGCGGTCGTCCCGGCTGCTCGCACCGTGCAGGACGATCGCATCCGGGCGCGGCGGCGAGGGCCTTCGTCAAACTACGCATAGCCGGCTATTTTCCGTGTGATCTCCAACTGCGCTCGACGCCTCGAATTTTTCTCATGGCTCGGGCGAAAATTCCTTGCTTGTGGGGCATCCGGTCCTTGGCCAGTGTCGGCGCTCTCGAACGCCTGCAGCGGAGTCGCCGGATGATGTCCCGGAACAGCATTTTGTCGGCCGTATCCGGCGCCGTGGCGCTTTGCCTGGCGGTCGGACCGTCCGCGGGCCCGGTCGCGCAAACCGTTCGGACGGTGAAGGGCGGCGAGACCGTTGCGGTGGCCGGGGTGCCGAACATCCTCGTCCGCGTCGACAAGCCCAAGGGCAGCATCCTCCTGCTGACAGGGGGGAACGGCCGGCTGAATGTCGGCGACGGCGGCCGCTTCGCCGATGGCGGGGACAATGCCCTCATCCGCAACCGCGACGCCTTCGCGGCCCGGGGCTACAATGTGCTGCTCGTCGAGCTCGGCACGAACCTTGCCGCCGCGGTCGAGTTCATGGCCGGCCTCGGGCGACCCGTCGTCGTGGTCGGGACGAGCAAGGGAACGCAGCGGGCGGCGCAGGGGCTGGCCGCGGGCGCGCGGCCGGACAAGCTGGTGTTGACGTCGGGCTTCCTCAGCGAGGCGTCCGGCCCGGCAGAAAGCGTTGCCGCGATCCTCGGCACGCCGCGCCTGCTGCCGCCGACGCTGGTGGTGCATCATCGCGACGACCATTGCCGTTTCACCCGGCCGGCCGGGGTGGCGCCGTTCCAGGCATGGGCCGGCGGCAGGGTCGAGGTGACGTGGCTGAGCGGCGGCACCGAACAGGGCAATCCCTGCCGCTTCAGCGCGCATCACGGCTTCGGCGGCCAGGATGCGGCCCTGGTCTCGCGCATCGCCGAGTTCGCCGGACGATAGAAAGGCGGAGCGAGACGCGGCAGCCATCCGATGATCGTCGGGCTGGCCGGCGTCGAGATGGATGTCGCGGGCCCGAGAACCTGATCCGTCGCGAATAGTCCGAATGTCACTGGAATAAAGGCCCCGACGAAAACAGGGGAGCTGAAGAGTTCGGCAAACCCGGCAGATCGGCGTGCAGGAACCGGGGGGCTGTTTGGTCATGCAAAACAGGACGTCTTCGATCGATGACGGCGCGTTTCCCAGTCGAAATCAGCCATCATCGAGCCGGAGCAGAAACCTTGGCTGCTGCAGTCGTCCCCGAGTTTCCTTCGATCCTTCGGGGAAATGAGATGCTTCCCTAACGGTTTCATGGTACCCGGGAAACGCTGACGGTGCATTCCCTACCGCAACGCACTCTTGCCCATTCCTGCTCCATCCGGAAGCCCTCGCCATGGTCGATATTCCTGCCGGTAACACGACAACCGCCGCCTTCCTCGGTTCGCCCCTGACAGGGGCGTCCTTCGGCGGTGACTTCGAAAGCCCCGCAGACGCGGACTGGATCCGCGTCGATCTGGTCGCCGGGACCACTTACAGCTTCTACGGCAGTGACGATGGCTGGGCGGGACCGTCGATGCTGAACGTCAGCCTCCTCGATGCGACGGGCCTGTATGTCGCCGGCGCCGCGCCTCTGATCGGCATTGACCCGTCATTCACCTATATGGCGGTCGTGACCGGGACCTATTTCGTCCAGGTCCAGGATCCGCTCCCCTCGACCGGCTACACCGTCGGCGTGAGCGCGGTTCCCGCCATCGACCATTTGCTGTCGCCCAGTGACGACATCTATCTCGGCCTGCCCGCCGAGCGCATCCTCGGCATGGCCGGGGACGACACCATCACTCTCGGGCTCGCCCTCGATGCGCTGGGCGGCGCCGGAAACGACCAGTTGATCGGCAACGGCTTCGACAATTTCCTGTCGGGCGGCACACGCGACGACATCATCCAGGGCGATGCCGGCAATGATTCCCTGTTCGGCGACGGGGGAGACGACAGCATTCACGGCGGTACCGGCAACGATCAGATCTTCGGCGGCGACGGAGTGGACATCCTCTACGGCGACGCCGGCAATGACCGCATCCATGGCGGGACCGGGGACGACGAGATCCATGGCGGCGACGATGGCAGCCTGCTGTGGGGCGACGACGGCGACGACCAGATCATCGGCGGCGCCGGGGGCGACACGCTCCTGGGCGGCGCCGGCGCCGACGTCATGACCGGCGGCAACGGCAACGACATCTATTATGTCGACGATCCCGGCGACATCGTCAACGAGACAGGCTCGACCGGCACCGACAAGATCTATGCCGCGTTCGGCTTCAACCTGACGGATCCGCTGCGCGTGGCCGGCGACGTCGAGGATCTGGTGCTGACCGGGACGGGCGACAACGAGGCCGTCGGCAATGGCCTCGCCAATCGGCTGACCGGCAACAGCGGCGGCAATGACATCTATGGCCTCGCCGGCGCCGACCGCCTCGACGGCCGGAACGGCGACGACCGGCTCATCGGTGGCCTGGACAACGACACGCTGCTGGGCGGAGCCGGCAACGACTCCCTGGTCGGCGGCGACGGCGCCGACCGGCTGCTCGGCGGGGCCGGGGCGGACACTTTCGTCTTCACCACCATCACCGACAGTCCATCCGTCCTCAGCCGCGATACCATCCTCGATTTCAGCGCCGCCGAGGGCGACAAGATCGACCTGAACTTCGACCTGAGTGCCGCCGAAGGCGTGCAGCATTTCAACTTCATCGGCACGAGCGCCTTTACCCACCATGCCGGCGAACTGCGCTATGCCACGCGGGGCGGTGACGCATTCCTGCAGGGCGACGTCGACGGCGACGGCCGCCTCGACTTCTCCGTCCGCCTGGCCAACGTTGCCTCGCTCCAGGCCAGCGACTTCCTGCTGTGACGGCAGCGGCCGCCAGCGGCGGCTGGCCTGGCGGAGCGGAGGCGATCCTTGCCGAAGGGACTTGCGGTTCTTCGAGGCTAGAACGTTTTGCGATTTGACGGAATCGCGTCAAGTCGCAAAGACGCGTCGAAACAAGGAGCTGGAGCAAAGCGCGTTTCCACCAAAACGCGCTTTGCTCTGGGCAGGGCGTCCCGAGTCTTCCGGCTCCGACGGTTCGAAACGAGCCGTCGGAGTTGGAAGACCGGCAAGTTTCATGCTGCGGCAGTGCCGGCCGTGGAAGATGGCGTGCCTCCCGTCATGATGCCGGCGGGCCTGGCTACACCCGACGGTCGCCAAGGCTCGCAGGGATCGTCCTGGTCGAAGAGCCTAATATCATCTGACTATAGGCCCTGACGAAAACAGAGGATTTGAACAGCTCAGAAATCCCGGCGGATCAGCGCGCACAGACCGGGGCTCTGTTTGGTCATGCAAAACAGAAAATTGTCGATTGATGCCTTCGCGTTTCGCAGCCGAGATCAACCGTTGTGAAGCCGGCGCAGAAATCTTGGCTGTTGCAGTCCTCCCCGCGTTGCCTCCGATCCTTTGAGGAAATGCAATGTTTCCCTAAGGGTTTCATGGTACCCACGCGATGCTGCCGATGTGTTCCGCGCCGCACCGCCCTCTCGTCCATTCCTGCTCCATCCGGAAGCCCCCGCCATGGTCGACTTTCCCGCCGATTCCACGACAACCGCCGCCTTCCTCGGTTCGCCCCTGACGGGGGCGTCCTTCGGCGGAGACTTCGAAAGCCCCGGGGACGCGGACTGGATCCGGGTCGACCTGGTCGCCGGGACCACTTACAGCTTCTACGGCAGTGACGATGGCTGGGCGGGACCGTCGATGCTGAACGTCAGCCTCCTCGATGCGACGGGCCTGTATGTCGCCGGCGCCCCGCCTTTTATCGGCATTGACCCGTCATTCACCTATATGGCGGCCGTGACCGGGACCTATTTCGTCCAGGTGCAGGATCCGTTCCCCTCGACCGCCTACACCGTCGGCGTGAGCGCGGTTCCCGCCATCGACCGCCTGCTGTCGCCCAGTGACGACATCTATCTCGGCCTGCCTGCCGAGCGCATCCTCGGCATGGCCGGGAACGACACCATCACTCTCGGGCTCGCCCTCGATGCGCTGGGCGGCGCCGGCAACGACCAGTTGATCGGCAACTTCTTCGACAATTTCCTGTCGGGCGGCACAGGCGACGACGTCATCCAGGGCGATGCCGGCAATGATTCCCTGTTCGGCGACGGGGGAGACGACACGATCCATGGCGGCGACGGCAACGACCAGATCTTCGGCGGCGACGGCGCGGACATCCTCTACGGCGACGCCGGCAATGACCGCATCCACGGCGGGGCCGGCAATGACGAGATCCATGGCGGCAACGACGGCAGCCTGCTGTGGGGCGACGACGGCGACGATGCGATCACCGGCGGCGCCGGGGCCGACACGCTCCTGGGCGGCGCCGGCGCCGACACGATGACCGGCGGTGATGGCGACGACATCTACTATGTCGACAATGCCGGCGACGTGGTCGACGAGACGGGCTCGACCGGCACCGACAAGGTCTATGCCTCGATCAGCTTCAGCCTGTCGGACGCGCTGCATGTTCTCGGCGGGGTCGAAGACCTGGTGCTGACCGGGACGGCCGACCTCACCGGCACCGGCACCGGCCTCGCCAACAAGCTGACCGGCAACAGCGGGGCCAACATCCTTGACGGCCTCGACGGCGACGACCGGCTCGATGGCCGGGCCGGCAACGACCTTCTGGTCGGCGGCGCGGGCAAGGACACGCTGCTGGGCGGGGCCGGCGACGACGTGCTGATCGGCGGCACCGGCGCCGATCGGCTGCTCGGCGGGGCCGGGGCGGACAGGTTCGTCTTCAACACCACCGCCGACAGCCCCTCCGTCAGCAGCCGCGACACCATCCTCGACTTCAGCGCCGCCCAGGGCGACAAGATCGACCTGAGCGGCATCGATGCGGATGTCGTCACCGACGGCTTGCAGTCCTTCAACTTCATCGGCACGGATGCCTTCACCCGCCATGCCGGCGAGCTGCGCTATGTCGCACGCGGCGGCGACCTCTTCCTGCAGGGCGATACCAACGGCGACGGCCGCCTCGACTTCTCCGTCCACCTGGTCAACGTTGCCTCGCTCCAGGCCGGCGACTTCCTGCTGCTCGTGTGACGAGACCTGCCGCGGCGGGATCGGATGCGATCCCGCCGCGGCAGTTCCATCGAAGGCCTCCTCGATTCTTTGGGGACATGGAGTTCTTGTCCGACGGTTCCGTGCTTATGCCGAAGCTCGGCCGAGCACCTCTCGCCGCAGTGGCGTCCCATCGGTTCGGCGCCCAGCCTGAAGGTCACCATGGCGGGCTGCGCCGTCAGCTGCATGTGGTGCGCTGGCTGGAGCAGAGTTTCTCGCCGTCGATCTCGGGGTTGATCCAGCCCTCGATCGTCTTGCCCCGATCCCTGGCCCTGAGGCGCAGCGCGGCGCCTCTGCAGTCGAGGAAGGTTGCGTCGACCTCCGCATCCGCGTCGGACAGGGCCAGGGGATGGACGGTCCCGGCCGAGCGGTCCGGGCCTGACCGCAAGCCGCGGGACGCCACGATCTCCGTTCCGAGACGCGAACCATGCACCCAGCCGCGTCCCTTGTAGACGCGGCCCGTCTCGCCGAAGGTCCGGACCTTGCGGGGCGGCCCGTCCGCATCGTCCTCGGGGTCGTATTCGGCGCCCTCGATCAGGAACCAGCCCCTGCCATCCGCGCCGACGACCTTGACTTCGGCCCCGTAGAGCTCGAGTCCGCCGCCGCCCTGCTTCATCCGCAGGGCTGGAAGCATGGCGATCGCCGCCGAGGCCGTGCCGGGCCCTTTCCTGACGGCGACACCGGCGATGTCCTGGTCGACCAGATAGGCGCCGGCGCGGCAGGCGTGCAGGCTGGACGGGAGCTGGAGGTCCCGCGGGGTCTGGGCGTCGTCGGGCCGGGCCGGCGATGTGCCGCAGAGTGTCAGCACGACGGCGAGCGATATCAGGGGAGGGCGACGCATGTGTTGCAGCAAAATTCGGAGGATCATTCTTGCTTCCGGAAAGGCCCGCTTTCAATGTGTCGCACTGTGCTATGCCGCACACCCGGAATCGGTTGCCGGGCTCTATGCGGGATCGATTCGTGACCGAGGCTGGACCTGCGGATTTGAGCAACGGTGGTGATGCCGGACGTGTCGTCGTCGTGGACGACGATCAGGATCTGCGGGAGATGGTCGTCGACTATCTCGGCGGACAGGGATTTGCCACGCGAGGTGTCGGCAGCGGCAGCGAGCTCGACCGGGCCCTCGCCGATCATCCGGCGGATCTCCTGATCATCGACCTCAACCTTCCCAGGGAAGACGGTTTCTCGATCGCCCGGCGCATCCGGGCCGGGTCCGGCGTTCCCATCATCATGCTGACCGGCGCAAGCGACGTCGTCGACCGTATCGTCGGACTGGAGATCGGCGCCGACGACTATGTGACCAAGCCCTTCGATCTGCGGGAGCTCAAGGCGCGCATCCGGGCCGTTCTCCGGCGCAACGGGCGCGATGCCGCCGAGCGGGAGCCGCCGGCCGCCGCCCAGCCCGCAGCGGCGCCTCCAGTGCCGCCGGACGTGTCGGACCGACGTGTCGTCCCCTTCGGGAAGGTGAAGCTCGATCTCGAAGGGCACTGCCTCATTCTCCCCGACAACTCACGCGATCCGCTGACCGCGATGGAATTCGATCTCCTGAGAGTGCTGGCGCAGCATCCCAACCGCGTCCTGACGCGCGATCGCCTGCTCGACCTCGCGCACAATCGCGACAACGAGCCCTTCGACCGCAGCATCGACGTCAGGATCACGCGGCTGCGCAAGAAGATCGAGCCGGATCCGGCCAAGCCGGCGACGATCAAGACCATTCGCGGGGTCGGCTATATGTTCGTGACGGCCCGCGGCGGGTGATCGGTCCGCATGGCGCGCCGCTCACGCTGCGGCCGCCTCGGCCTCGCCATAGGCCGCACGCGTCATGACGCCGGCGACGAGCTTGTAGGTTTCGGCCCAGGCCGCGCGCGTCTCGGCTGTGAACCGCACGCCGAAGAACAGCGCCAGCGTCTCGATCAGCGCCTTGCCGACCGTGTCGTAGTGCCCGCGCTCGACGCCGTAGCCGACATGCCTGACGGCGAGGCTTTCCAAGGCCGGGGCCAGCGCGTCAAGCTTGCGTAGCGAGCCGACAGTGAAGCCGAGCGCTCCCATGAGTTTTCTGCCCTGCGCATCCATGTCGGCTCCGGCAAAGAGCGGGCGCAGGGACGGGTCGTTGGCGAAGAGCCGCTCATAGAAGAGCGCTGCCGTCTCTTCCTGCACGGGTCTGACTTCGGCGAAGGTGGTTTCGAGCAGAGCGATCTTGCGTTCGTCCATGGCCGTCATCCCAGCGGTTTCGATGCCGGCACGATGGACGCGCGCGGTTTCCCCTCTCGGTCCGATTTGTTTCAACTGTTTCAGGCACGGGATTTTCGGCCCGGGCGGGCCATTCTGCCGGGCCAGCCATGCGCCTCATCCCGGCGGCTTGGTCAGATCGGCCAGGAAGGCGCGGATGTCGTCCAGGGCGAAGGGCTTTTCGAGCATCGGGCAGCCCGATCGCGCCAGGAACCGGCCGGCCAGCGGGCCGAGCGTGTCGCCGGTGACGAAGCCGATCCGCCGGCTCAGCGCCGGATAATGCGCCAGCAGCCAGTCGTAGAAGGCCGGGCCGTCGCCCGACGGCATGCGGATATCGCACAGGATCGCGTCGAAGCATCCCGCACGGGCGGCGACCCGGGCCTTGGCCTCGTTGCCGCTGTTGGCGATGACGGCCGCATAGCCGATGCGGCCGGCGAACTCGGCCAGGAGCTCGGCGACCGCGGCGTCGTCATCGACCACGAGCACGCTCTGCGCGTGCGAAGGCCCGGGCGCGGCAACCGCGCCGCTGTCCGGGAGGGCGTCGATTTCTCCGAGCGCCGGCTCATAGGGCAGGCGGATGGCAAAGCGCGCCCCGCCCAGCGGCGCCTCGCCCAGCGTCAGGCTGCCGCCATGCGCTTCGACCAGGCCGCGGGACACGGCAAGCCCGATCCCCGTTCCGGCCCCCTGTGGCTTGGTGGTGAAGAACGGATCGAAGATGCGGCTGCGGATCGTCTCCGGCACGCCGGGTCCGTTGTCGTCGACCGACAGCGACACCGCCCCCGCCTCACGGTCGACATCGATGCGGACGGCGATCCTGCGGTCGGCGCCGCCCGCCTGCTCGAGCGCCTGCTGCGCGTTGACGAGGAGATTGAGCACGACCTGATGGATCTGGCTGGCGTCGAGCGAGAGCGTCGGCACGTCGTCCGGCCAGTGGCGCTCGACCTCGACACCGCTTGCGCGCATGGTGTCGGCGAGAAGCTCCACCGCCTCGTTCACGACCGTCGCCAGCCGGGTCGGCCTGCGCTCGGCCTCGCGCTGGCGCGCCATGGCGAGGAAGCTGCGCACGATGCGCGCGCAACGGTCTGCCGCTTTCTCGATCCGCTCGCAGCGTCCCGTCAGGCCGTTCCAGTCGGCGACGAGTCGATCCTCCATGGCCTCCCGCAGCATCATCGCCTGCCCGGTGATGATGGACAGCGGGTTGTTCAGCTCGTGGGCGACGCCGGCGAGAAGCGAGCCGAGCGCGGCGAGCTTCTCCTTCTGGTAGAGCGCATTGCGCTGCTCGCGAATCTCCGCCTCCGCGCGCCTCGCCGCGCGAAGGTCGCGGATATGGGCTGCGAACAGCCGCCGCCCGCCCAGCGTCACGTCGGTGATGGTCAGCTCGATCGGAATCGTCGCGCCCGTCGAGAGCATGGCCGGCAGTTCGAGGCGCTGGCCGAGGACGCGGCTCGCGCCGGTCGCAAGATAGGATTTCAGGCCATGCTCATGCGCGGCCCGATAATCCGCCGGAATGATGAGGTCCACGATCGGACGGCCGATCGCCGCGT
This sequence comes from Labrys sp. Lb11, assembly GCF_057554225.1. NCBI lineage: Bacteria > Pseudomonadati > Pseudomonadota > Alphaproteobacteria > Hyphomicrobiales > Xanthobacteraceae > Labrys > Labrys sp. Lb11. Next base: position 306,004 of record NZ_BAAJOT010000003.1, on the reverse strand, counting down.
TCCGCTCATACCCGAAGATCCGCTCGGCCGCCGGGTTGAAATCCACCACCAGGCCGTCGCCGTCGATCACCACGATGCCGTCGAGGGCGGTGCGCACCACGGCCGCGTGATAGGCTTCCGTCGCTTTCTGCAGAGCGACCTGATCGGCCAGCTCCTGCTCGCGCAGCTTCAGATCCGTCAGGTCGCGGGCAATGGCGATGAAGCCCAGGATCGCCGAGTCGGGTCCGCGACGATAGGGCGTCACGGTCTCCTGCACGTAGCGGCGGCCGAACGTCCCATACTCGGCCCATCCCTCCCACTGCAGCGGCTCGCCACGGCCTAGCGATTCGAAATGGGGGGCGTAGGAGGCGACGACCGCGTCTCCGAGAACGTCGCCGATGGTGCGGCCGATGACCTTGGCTTCGGGCAGGCCGACGAAGGCCAGGAACTCCGCGTTGGCGAAGCGGCAGACATGGGCGGCGTCGACGAAAACCGCCCGGCCCGGCACGCCGCTGAACAGGGCCTGCAGCAGGCCCGCCTCGACCGGCTCGAAGGCGCTCCCGCTCGTCCGCTCCGGTTCGGCTGCGCGCACCTTGGACGATGGAGGCATGACCTGTCCTTCCGGGAGACGAAAAACCGCCCCACGATAGACAGCGTGTGTTTCGCGTGTGTTTCGCGAGCCCTCAGCTGCAATTCGTCGCCTGGTTGGAGCAGATGCCGCGCCACCAGCCCCGCTGGCCGTCCCTGCTCGTGGTCAGGGCCCAATCCGCCGAGCAGGCGTGCAGCCGGACCAGCGTGCCGTCGATCGGCAGATTGCCGTCATGGTCGGCGATGGAGTCGCCCGGCTGAAACGGCTGCGCGTCGACATGGGGATATTGCAGCAGCCGCGGCACGGGCATCTGCGTGTTGGCGTAGGCGCCGGTGACATCCGTCGCCCGGACCCATCCCGTCCCGGCATAGGTCCTGGGATGGCTCCGCGGCGGCTCGTCGTCATAGGCCGAGCCCGGCGCCGTCGCATGGGCGATGCGAAACCAGCCGTCCTTGTAGCCGGTGATGTCGAATTCGGCCCGCCATCCGTCGATGGAAGACGCGTCGGTGTCCTGGGACACATAGGGAGGGGCGAGCCGTCCGGCGATCGGGGCGTCGTCGGACGGCGTCCGGCGGACAGGCGTGCCGGCGCTGCTTTCGCTGAGCGCCCAGCCGCGGATCCGGCAGACCGTGATGCCGCTCGCCGCCTCCGCCCGCGTTGCGGCACGCAGCTCCGACATGAGGCGGACCTCGTCCTCGTCGCTCCCGTCGCCGTCATCCGGCGCGCGCGCGGTGACACGGACACCGGCAACGACCTGGCCATTGAGCGTCACTTCGACGGTCCGACCGGGGTCGAAGGCGTTGCCGGGCGTCCACGGCGTATCCGCTCCCTGCGGAAAGGCGGCGAAGCGCGCCGTTCCGGCCGTGTCGTCCAGGCGGTAAAGGCGGCCGAGCACCCAGCCGGCCGGGAGCGCGCGGGCGGCAGCCTCGCGCCATTGCGGATTGGCCGCGTCCGCCGCGGCCAGGCGCTGCGCCGGGCTCTGCGGCGCCGCCGGAAGCTCCTGCGCCGAAGAAGGGCCGTCCGCCGCGGCGAGGAGCGTTGCGACCGCGGCCGCCGTCGCGAGACGGGACATCGGACCGGGCCTCATTCCGCCGGCACCACGCGAAGCGGCGTCTTGTAGGGCTCGACCCGCAGAATGCCCTGCGCCGACATGCCGACCTTCGCCAGCGGCGCCTGCTCCAGCTCGCCGTCCTTCGCCTTGCGGACGGCATAGCGCCACACCGTCAGCGAACCGCGCTCGCGCAGCGCCTGGCCGATCGCCGCGGCATCGGTCCCCAGCGCCGCGTCCTCCTTCGTCAGCGCCACGACGATCTCGCCCTGCTCACCGACGAAGGCGAAGAGCTTTGTGGCCGGTCCCGCGGCAAGGGCGGGATCGACGGCGGACAGGAAGACGCCTGCAAGCAAGATGCGGGCGAAGCCGCGGCGGTCGATGGCGGGGAGCATCGGGCGATCCTTTCATTGTGATCCGCCGACACTCTGCCAGGGGCCGGTTTCGCCCGTTTTCGCGGCATGTTTCAGCCAGGTTTCAGCCGAGCGCTCCTTGCTGCAGCTTCCTCCTATAGTTCATCGTCCCGCCTGAAGCTCCGCCATGGTTGACATCCCCTCCGACTCCATGACGACAGCCACCATCCCTGGTTCGCCTCTGACGGGACCGTCCCTCAACGGCGAGTTCGAGCCTCGGTGATGCCGACTGGATCCGGGCGATTTAGTCGCCGGGACGACCTACGATGGCGGCTATGGTCCCGCAGGGACTCTCTCGGAGCCTTCCCGTTACCTACAGGTCGAAATCGCTTGCGTGGATCGTCGCAAGGTGGCTGACTTGCACGGACAAGTCTGCGCTCCCGTCGCCGTTGATGTCGCCGTAGAGATAGACATTGCCGTCGTGCGTCTCGTAGCGCAATTCGCCGGTGTGATGGGTAAACGTACCGCTGCCGATGAAGTGGAAGGCCTGATTGCCGCTGGCGACGGTGTTGGCGTCGATGCCGTGCAGATCAATCTTGTCGTGCTGAGCGCTGCTGAAGTCGAGAATCGTATCGCGGCCCAAAGCCGAGACCGTGCTCTCCGACACGGCGTTGAAGATGAACCTGTCGGCGCCCGCCCCGCCCCTCAACTGGTCGGCGCCAGCGCCGCCGATCAGCGCATCATTGCCGCCGCGGCCGTCGAGGTTGTCATTACCCGCAAGGCCCTTGAGGGTGTTGATACCGCCATTGCCAAAGATCTGGTTGGCGACGGCATTGCCGGTACCATTAATATCGTAAATGTTGGTTAAGATCAGATTTTCGACTTTACCTTTACAATGGAAAGAGTCGGACAGGTTGAAGCTAACCGACGCATAGACCTTGTCGAGGCCGTTCGTGTTGGTTTCGTCGATCACATCGCGGGCATTGTCCACATAATAAGTATCGCTGCCGTCGCCACCGATCATTTTGTCAGCGCCAGTGCCGCCGCTCAGCGAGTCTGCCCCCTGGTTTCCTTCGATCGTATCATTGCCTGCGTCGCCCCAAACCAAATCGTTGCCGGCACCACCGGAAACGTGATCGTTCCCGTCATCGCCGTGGAGGGTGTCGTCTCGATAAGCGCCATAAATATGGTCAGAACCTGTCCCGCCATACACAGTATTATTTGCGTCGCTGTAATCCAACTTTGGGTCAACATAATTTTGCCCAGCGATGATCGTATCGTCCCCGGCTCCACCGAAGATGGTGTCTTCGACCTCCGCGTCAAAATCCTCATTGTCGATGAAGTCGTCGCTCGGCGTGCCAGACGTGAAGCGCTGCCAATCGTTCGTTCCTTGGTCAACAACCTCGTCGTTGATGATGACCGTGCCATGATAATTGCTGCTGATGAGATCGACGGTGTAGCGCCCTGTAGCGTTACCGACGTCGTTCACACCGACGAAATAGGTGCCGGTGTGCGTGGCGGTGAAGCTGATGTAGGCGTTCTGTCCGCTGCCGCTGTTATCGTCGTGAGCGAGTTCCACACCGTGGGCGTCGAAGAAGCGGAGGTAGGCATCGCCGCTCACGCCCGGAGTCGTCTCGTCACGGGCGAAGAAGCGATAGGTGGTGCCGGCGACCAGGTGAAGGCCGATCCAGTCGCTATCTCCCAATTGCTCGAAGTCGCCCGAGAAGGAAGCGGCCATCTGTACGTCGCCGGAAAAGGTCGCAGTCGTCGTGGTGTTGCTGGGAAGGTCAACCATTGTATTACTAGCTCCAGTTATCGAGGAGTTTTTTCTGGTCAGCGTGGCACTATGGTACTACATCTTGCCGTTACGCAATTTTCTAACAAAAACGCAGACGACAATGGTTAAAATTCAAGAGTTCATTGGAAGTAATTGCCATTACTGTATCATAAGGGAAAGTCGTTGGCATGGATCAGGGCGAGGTGGTTGAGTCGGGCCGAAAAATCGGCGTGTGGGAGGCGTCATCTGTTTGTGAAGTCGCGGTTGTAGGCCCATTGTAGCTATCGGCTCCAAGGACTGTTGATGTATTATCATCAACATGCTGACTCGGATGAAGTATGATCGTCATGATCTTCCTTCTGTATCCTAAGCAACCTCCGATAAATAGATAGCAGATTGATATCATTCCGGAAAGGTAGAAAGCTCGAAAATTTGTTCACTGTGGCATATTTTGCATCGGATTACCATTGTTTGGCCAAAAAGAAAGAGTCGGCGGTACTATTTTCCTGGCGATCTGTCGGACTGGCCTTTTGATGACGAGGGGATGAGGCTGGTCTAGTCAGGATCGGCGAAATCGGCCCAGCATTGGCGTGTGGGGGGCTTGTTAATCGGACGTTCGGTCGTCTCGGATCCTTTTTCCACGACACGATAAGATCTGTCTGTTGTGGCTGTGGCTTGGGAGCAACGTGAGGACGTTGTCCCCGCTTTGCCTGTGGCGAAGCGTCATGTTTCGCCGAGCGCCCAGCCCCGGATTCGGCAAACCGTGATGCCGCTCGCCGCCTCTGTCCGGGCCGCGGCACGCAGCTCCTTCATCGGCACGGATGCCTTCACCCGCCATGCCGGCGAGCTGCGCTATGTCGCACGCGGCGGCGACCTTTTCCTGCAGGGCGATACCAACGGTGACGGCCGCCTCGACTTCTCCGTCCACCTGGTCAACGTTGCCTCGCTCCAGGCCGGCGACTTCCTGCTGTAAAGGCCCCGGTCGGTCGGCGATGGTTTGAGATATGCCGCGGTCGGCTAAAGCGTTTTGCGATTTGATGGAATCGCGTCAAGTCGCAAAGACGCGTCGAAACAAGGAGTTAGAGCAAAGCGCGTTTCCACCAAAACGCGCTTTGCTCTAATGTGGCTCCTCGTCCCGGCGCTGGGCCGGGCTGCGAGGAATGCGATGTCCTGTGAGCGGGCGGGCCGCCGGTCCGCCATCCATCGGCCGGAGACTGTCCGGCGACAGGCGAGGTAGGGCGGGGCATGGCCCGCGTGGATCTGCCGTCGCTGCGCCGGCGCATGGCCGTGCGGGCGATCGCCGGCGTCGGGGCCGGCGCGGCGGCGTTGCTGTCGCTGGCGGTCGCCGTGGTCGGAGCCCGGCCGGTGCCGATCGTGGCCGCCGTGACGGGCAAGCAGTCGAGACCGGGCGCTGGCGGGTGGCCGTGCAGGACGCCCGTTTCGGTGCGAAGCCGTCCAGCTGGAGCCGGGGGCCGGACCTCCGGACGCGCTGCTGGTGGGGTTCGACATCACCAACCTGTCGGCGGCGACGAGCAATGCCTTCGGGCGCCTGCTCGCCTTCGATTCGCCGCTGGACGGCATCGGCCAGCCGGCCTTCTATCTCGCGCGCGACCGCGCGATCCTGTTCGGGGCTGCATCCCGGCATGACGGAACGGGACCTCGCCGTCCGGGACTGGCCGCAGGGCCGGTCTGTGCCGGACAGGCTACGCGTCGCGCTGCTCGGCCAGATCTACAAGCCGCGCGACAACCTCTATGGCGCGCCCGGCTGGTTCGACCGCGACGTCGTGGCCACGGTCGAGGTAGCGGTCGACTTCGGTCCGGCGGAGCGGATGGCGCCATGATGGCGTCCCTGCGGATCCCGGCAGGGCTGCTCGGCGCGGCGCTGCTGCTGGCGCTGATGCAGTCGAGCCAGCCCGGCTATGTCGACATCACCCGGCCGGTCGCGGTGCGCGGCGGCGTCGGCGAGCGGCTCGCGGCTTCGACATTGAGGTCGATACGGTGCGCCTGGTCCGGGTGCTGGCGGTCACGGCCTTCGGCCGCGAGCGGCTCTACACCAGTTCGGGCCTGTGGGCCGTGGTCGAGGGGCAGGCGGAAGCCCGGGGCACGACCGTGCGGGTAGCGGCTGCCAGCTGGCGCGGCCGCAGCGGCGCCGACTATGCCGCCAGCGAGCGACTCTCCAGCGTGCCCGGCGGGCTGTCGACGGTCCCGCTGCAGCGGGGACTGCCGCGGCGCTTCGTCCTCGTCTTCGAGATCCCCGAGAGCAAGCGGAGCGGGGCGAGGCTGCTCGTGTCGCAGTCACGGCTGACGCCGCTGGACAGCGAGGTCGAGGTCGCGCTCGACGTTGCCGGGATCGCGGTGGCCGAGCGGATCGAACTCGGCAAGGGCAAGCCATGACGGGCCGGGGGCAGACAGAGGACCGGCGGGCATGGGAACGGCGAGCGTGGCGCCTCAGCCTGGCAGGCCTGGTCCTGCTGCTGCCGGCGGCCCTGGCGGCGGGCTCCTCCGAGGCGGCGCGGGACTTGTGGGCCGCCGGCGACCGGACGGAGCTGCGGGTGCCGGAGCGGACGGTATCGCCGCCGTTCGATCGATACCCCGATCGGCCGGTCCTGGCTACCCGCCGAGGCCCGAGGCGGGCGGACGCGGCTCGCGATCTCGTGTACCGGGCTGGCGCAATCGTGTGTTGGGCCGATGCGAGGGCACGGCCACAATGGCGCAATCACTGCAGACGGAGGCCCGCCATGTCGTTCGTGTCCGCCCGAAGCCTGGCCGCGGTTTTCCGGGCCGCCGGGCTGGGAGTGTTGGCGGCGGTGCTGCTGCTGCCGGCGTCGGTGGCCGTCGCCGAGGAGGCGGTGGCGATCCCGCCGCCGTCCGTGGACGAGACGCCGGCACCCGGCCGGCGGCTCGAGACCGCGGTGCTCGCCGGCGGCTGTTTCTGGGGCGTGCAGGGCGTGTTCCAGCATGTGCGGGGTGTCGCCGGCGCGGTCTCGGGCTATTCCGGCGGGAGCCGCGACACGGCGACCTATGACAGTGTCAGCGGCGGCGACACCGGCCACGCCGAGGCGGTCAGGATCAGCTTCGACCCGCGCGTGGTGAGCTATGGCAAGCTGCTGCAGATCTATTTTTCGGTGGTGCACGACCCGACCGAGCTCAATCGCCAGGGGCCCGACACCGGCACGCAGTATCGGTCGGCGATCTTTCCCGCCGATGCGGCACAGCGGCGGGTGGCCGAGAGCTATATCGCCCAGCTCGGCAAGGCCGGCGTGTTTTCCGGTCCGATCGTCACCCGCACCGATCCGCTCAAGGCTTTCTATCCGGCGGAGAGCTATCATCAGGATTTCCTGACCCGCCATCCCGGCCATCCCTACATCGTGGCCAACGACCTGCCGAAGCTCTCAGCCCTCAGACGCCTGTTCCCGAATGACTATCGCGCGTCGCCGGCGCTGGTGGCGAAGACCGGCGGCTGAGGCTGACTTTCGCCGGGCCGCGCAAGGTTTGACTTCGCCCGGGGCTTCGGCCAGACAGCGGCGTCTTCATTCCTTCTGAGGGATATTCCATGACCAAGCGTCTGCACCCCGGCAAGCGGTTTGCGAAGGCCGTCGTCGCCAACGGCATCGTCACCACCGCCGGTCTCACGGCCGAGGACACGTCCGGCGACGTCAAGGCGCAAGCCCGCGACATCCTCAAGCAGATCGACGCCCTGCTGGCCGAGGCCGGCAGCAGCAAGTCGAAGCTGCTCACCGTGAACATCTGGCTGCGCGACATCGCGCACTTCGCCGCCATGAACGAAGTGTGGGACGCCTGGGTGGACATGTCCAACCTGCCGGTGCGCGCCACCGTGGAAGCACGGCTCGCCCTGCCGGAGCTCCTGATCGAGATCCAGGTGACCGCCACGGCCTGAGGGCCCGGTCCGAAAGCCGGCGGCCGAGGATCGGCCGGGCGGCTTCCCACGGCTTCGGCAGCGATCGCCGAGCCCAGGCAGGTTCCCAAGAGCCTGCCTGGGAATTTCCGCCCGCCGTGGGGACCGAGGGCAAGCCTGCAGGCGAGGACCGGCCGACCGAACGCCAGACCGATACAGACGTCGGTCGTTTCGCGAAAACGGCAGGAAACAGGATGACGACAGTCTACTTCGTCACGCATCCCGAAGTCGTCATAGATCCAGCCATTCCCGTCCCGGATTGGCAGCTTTCCGAACGGGGCTGGTCCCGCATTCGATCGTTCTGCGCTCGGCCCGAACTTTCACGGGCAAGCGATGTCTATGCGAGCAGCGAACGCAAGGCGATGGATTGCGCTGAAGCGTTGAAGGCGGAGCGCCGGCTTGCCTTCGAGATCGACGCGAGGCTTGGCGAGAATGACCGCTCGTCGACCGGATATGTCGAGCCGCCGCGCTTCTGGGAGATCGTAACCCAGTTCTTCGGCAAACCTCACGAGAGCGTCCTTGGATGGGAACGCGCCATCGATGCTCAGGAGCGAATCCGGCGAGCCGTGTCGGATTGCATCGCCGGGCGCACGGGCGAAGGCGACATCTGCATCTTCTCCCACGGCGGGGTCGGCACGCTCCTTCTGTGCGAGCTCATGGGCGAGCCGATATCACGGACGCGGGGGCAACCCGTGGCAGGCGGCGGCTGCTACTTTGCATTCGAGGCGGATGGACGGGCTTTGATCCATGGCTGGCAAGACATCGCGTCGTCATAGCCTGCGCCGGCGGCACGAATGTGGAGGTTTCCACGAATGCAACGCAACATTAACGATGTTGCACTTGCGAGGTCGGCCGGGAATCTATCTCCATGTGCCGATTTTCTGATCGTTTCGATCATAGCTTGGGCGGAATGCCGCCGGATTCATGGGCGTCTGCCGCAAATCCATGCAATCTGCGCATGGCGGACATTCCTTGTCATATGTGCGATTTTCCACATTCGCGGCGCGATCCGAGCTATAAAAACGGCAACCAATCGCTCTCCAATGGATGTCCGTCATGGCTCTCACCGGTCTGTTTTCCGCCCTCCTCGCCCGCATCTCGGCCTATCGCAACTATCGTCAGACCTACAAGGCGCTCTCGGCGCTGGACGATCGCGAGCTGTATGACCTCGGTATCTTCCGCGGTCGCATCGACGAGATCGCGCGCGGCGTGGCGGTGCGCTGAGCGCATCGCTCGCGGTCAGGAAAGTCCGGCCGCCGGGGCTCGCTCCGGCGGCTTTTCTGTTTCGGGCTCATGCTTGGAGCAAAGCGCGTTTCAGTGGAAACGCGCTTTGCTCCAACTCTTTGTTTCGACGCGTCTTTCGACTTGAAGCGAGTCCGTCAAATCGCAAAACGCCTTAGGCAGGCCGACCTGCGAGACGTCGGCCCTCGGGACATGCCGCGTCGCATGAGGCGGCGGGCAGGGGTCCGGCGGCAGTCCCCGGCCTGGACGGCGCGCCCGCGTCACGAGCTGCCGATGAAGATGCCGGTGAGCAGCACCAGGATGCCGCCGAGCACCACCTGCACCATGGCCGAGGTGAACGGCGTCTCCATGTAGCGCCACCGGGTCCAGGCGATGGCTGCCAGCTCCAGGGCCACGACGATGCCCGCCACGGCCGTGGCGGTCCAGAAATCGGAGATCAGGTAGGGCAGGGTGTGGCCGAGTCCGCCCAGGGTCGTCATCACGCCGCAGGCGATGCCGCGCGGCCAGGGGCTGCCGCGCCCGGTGATGGCGCCATCGTCGGAGAGCGCCTCGGTCAGGCCCATGCTGATGCCGGCGCCGATCGAAGCGGCGAGGCCGACCCGGAAGGCATCCCAGGAGTTCTGCGTGGCGAAGGCAGCGGCGAAGATCGGCGCCAGGGTCGAGATCGAGCCGTCGATCAGGCCGGCCAGGCCCGGCTGCACGATCTGCAGCACGAACAGGCGGCGGGCGGTGTCGCGCTCCTGCGCCCGCACGTCGCCGGGGACCAGCGTCTCGCCGACCTCGGTGGCGGTCCGCTCATGCTTCCTCTCGGCCTCGGCGAGATCGGCGAGCAGCCGGCGGATGTCGACGTCGCGGGCGCGTTCGGCCGCCTTCGCATAGAAGCGCGCAGCCTCCAGCTCCATCATCTCGGCCTGCTCGCGCACCTCCTCGATGCGCATCGTTTCGAGCAGCCAGATCGGGTTGCGCTTGAGGAAGCCGGTCACGTCCTGGCGCGTGATGTAGGGCAGGGTCGGGCCGAACTTGCGCGTGTGCAGTTCCAGGAGGCTGTGGCGATGGCCCTGCTCCTCCTCGGCCATCCGTTCGAACAGCGCGGCCGTGGCCGGATAGGCGGCGCCGAGGCGTTGCGCGAACTGCAGATAGATGCGCGCATCCTCCTCCTCGCTCGAAATGGCAAGGGCGAGGATTTCCGCCTCGGTGAGATCGGCAAAGCGCTTCATGGCCGCACTCTTTAGAATATATCTAAACTGAGGCTCAGATAGCGGCTTCGCGCGGTCGTGTCCAGGGGCAGGGGGAAAGGCGGTGAGCCGGGCGAACGGGCGGGAGCGGCGGCGTTTCGCCGCTCCCGGCGGGATCAGCCGGCCAGCTTGGCGGCGGTGCGAGCGATCAGCTCGCCCTGGTGGCGGGCGCCGGCGAGCTCGATGGCGCTGGGCTGGCGCTCGCCCTTGCCGCCGGCGATGGTGGTGGAGCCGTAGGGGGCGCCGCCGACGATCTCGTCCAGGGTCATCTGGCCGGCATGGCTGTAGGGCAGGCCGACGACGACCATGCCGAAATGCAGCAGATTGGCGATGATCGAGAACAGCGTGGTCTCATTGCCGCCGTGCTGGGTGGCGCTGGAGGTGAAGGCGCCGCCGACCTTGCCGTTCAGGGCGCCGCGCACCCACAGGCCGCCGGCCTGGTCGAGGAAGCTCGCCATCTGCGAGGGCATGCGGCCGAAGCGGGTGGGGGCGCCGATCACGATCGCGTCGTAATCGGCGAGATCCTCGATCTTGGCCACCGGAGCGGCCTGGTCGAGCTTGAAATAGGCCGCCTTGGCGATCTCCTCGGGCACCGTCTCCGGCACGCGCTTGATGTCGACCTCGGCGCCGGCGCCGCGCGCGCCCTCGGCGATGGCGCCGGCCATGGTCTCGATATGGCCGTAGGTGGAGTAATAGAGGACGAGGACCTTGGTCATCCGGAGCTCCTGGCTGCATGAGCGGTATCATCCGCCGTCACGCCCTGTCTGGCATTGCTGCGGACGGGAGGATAGTCGAATAATATCGACCATGCCGTTCGATTTGTTCGAACGGCCGGTCGTCGACGGGGGTGCGAGGCTTCGCTCGGGCGGGGGAAGGACAGCATGGGCCAGACAGCCGGGACATCGCCATGACCGCCGAGCCGGGCTCGCCGACACTTGACCAGTTGCGGGTGTTCCTCGCCGTGGTCGACACCGGCAGCTTCGTCGGCGCCGGCCGCCGGCTGGGGCGGGCCACCTCGGTGGTCAGCTACGCCATCGCCAATCTCGAGGCCCAGCTCGGGCTCGCCCTGTTCGACCGGGAAGCCAGCCGCAGGCCGCAACTCACCGAGGCCGGCCGCACGGTGCTGTCGGAAGCGCGCGCCGTCGCCGACGGCGTCAACGGCCTGCGCGCCAAGGTGCGCGGCCTGCTGCAGGGCCTGGAGGCCGAGGTGCACCTGACGCTCGACGTCATGCTGCCGACCGCGCGGGTCGTCGATGCGCTGAAGGGGTTCCGCGAGGCGTTCCCGACGGTGGATCTGCGCCTGCACGTCGAGGCGCTGGGCGCCGTCACCGGCATGATCCTCGACCGCACGGCCACGCTCGGGGTCAGTGGTCCCGTCGCCGGCCGGATGGGCCATGCCGGCATCGAGCGCATCGTCGTCGGCAGCGTCGAGCTCATCCCGGTCTCCGCGCCCGACCATCCGCTGGCCCGGGGCGGCCGGGTCGCTCCCGGAGCGGTGCGCGAGCACATCCAGCTCGTGCTGACCGACCGGTCTGACCTGACCAGGGGCCTCGACTTCGCCGTCGCCAGCCCCCGGACCTGGCGCCTCGCCGATCTCGGCGCCAAGCACACGCTGCTGCGCGAGGGCATCGGCTGGGGCAACATGCCCAGGCCGATGATCGAGGAGGATTTGCGGGCCGGCCGGCTGGTGCAGCTCGACCTTCCCGACGCCGAGGGCGGCCGCTACCCCTTCGAGGTCGTCTACCGCACCGACACGCCGCCGGGACCGGCGGCCGCATGGCTGATCGCCCGCTTCCGGGCGCAGGCCGAAGCCGAAGCCGAGGCCGAGGCGCCGGGGAACGTGGACGGCCGCGCCGTGGCGCCGCGGCCCGACTTCACGCGACCAGGACGAAGTCCGCCGCCGCCAGCGCCGGATGGCCGTTGAGGCGGGCGAAGAGCTGGGCCGGGCCTGTCCCTTCGCCGTCGGCGTCGTAGGAAAGGTCGCCGGTCGCGGTGTTGTAGAGGAACACCCCGCCGGCGTGGCCAGCCGCCGACGGGGCGGCGCCGGCGACCAGGGTGACGCCGCCGCCGGCCGTGAGGCCGCCGCCGAAGGCCGAGGCGTCGATCCGCAGCATGTCGGTTCCCGAGACGAAGTCGGTGATGATGTCGCGGCTGGCGGCCAGGGGCGGGCGGTCGAAGACGAAGGTGTCGCTGCCGGCGCCGCCGGTCAGGACGTCCAGGCCGGCGCCGCCGGTCAGGAGATCGTTGCCCGCGCCGCCGCTGAGCCAGTCCGCGCCGCCGCCGCCGAGCAGCTTGTCGTCTCCGGCATCGCCACTCAGCCGGTTGCCGCCGTCGTCTCCGCGCAGGATGTCGGCATAGCCGCTGCCGTAGACGTTCTCGATGCCTGTCAGGGTGTCGCGGCCGCCCGCGCCGGTATTCTGCGGCCCGGTCAGCGACAGGTTGACGGTGACGCCGCCGCCGAGGCCGGTGTAGACGGCGAGATCGACGCCGTCGCCGCCGATCAGCCTGTCGTTGCCGGGACCGCCCAGGAGCGTGTCGTCGCCGCTGCTGCCGATCAGCCTGTCGTCGCCCGCGCCGCCGACGAGCCTGTCGTTGCCGACGCCGCCGATGAGCAGATCCGCGCCGGGCGTGCCGGTCACCGTCCCGGGCGTTGTCGTGGGGCCGAACACGAAGTCCGCATCCGTCAGCGAGGCGAGAGTCGTCGCCTTCAGGGTGATGCCTTCGTCGCCGAAGTCGATCACCACATTCGCGCCGGCCTGGCGCATGAACGGTGCCAGGCCGTCCAGGTCGACAAAACCGAACGAGGAAAGGTCGATGCGATCGCCGTCCCTGAAGTCGGTGATCACGTCCCGGCCGAAGCCCGGCGCATCGTAGACGAAGATATCGTTGCCGGCGCCGCCCGTCAGCGTGTCGTCGCCGAGGCCGCCGATGAGCCTGTCGTCGCCGTCGCCGCCTTGCAGCCTGTCGTTGCCGCTGCCGCCGGCGATGGTGTCGTCGCCGGCCTGGCCGGCCAGGCGGTCATCGCCGCGACCGCCGATCAGGGCTTCGGAAGACACCGTGCCGACCAACACTCGCGGCGTCGTCGATGGGTCGAACACGAAACTCGCGGTGGTCAGAGAGGCGAGGGCCGTTCCCTTCAACGTGATGGTCTCGGGCGTGAAGTGATAGGTTTGCCAGCTGTAGCCGAAGGTGATCACCACGTCGGAGCCGACCTGGCGCATGAACGGGCTCAGGGTGGCGAGATCGGGGACGCCGATCCCTGAAAGGTCGATGCGGTCGCCGGCGGAGAAGTCGACGATCGTGTCACGGCCGAAGCCACGCCCGTCATAGACGAAGATGTCGTTGCCGGCGCTGCCGACGAGTGTGTCGTCGCCCTTGCCGCCGGCGAGCCCGTCGGCCCCCGGGCCGCCGAACAGGACGTCCCCCTGGGGAGTGCCGGTCACGGCGCGTGGTGCGGTCGATGTGGCGAACACGAAGTCCGCAGCCGTCAGCGAGGCGAGGCTCGTCGCCTTCAGGGTGATCGCTTCGGGCCGGCCGGCATAACCGAACGTGATCACCACGTCGGGGCCGACCTGGCTCATGAACGGCGCCAGCGCGGCCCAATCGGGGACGCCGATCCCCGAAAGGTCGATGCGATCACCGGTGGAGAAGTCGGCGATCGTGTCACTGCCGAAACCGCGCGCCTTGTAGGAGAAGACGTCGTTGCCGCGGCCTCCGACGAGCGTGTCGTCGCCTGCGCCGCCGATCAGCGTGTCGGCTCCCGCGGAGCCGAACAACACGTCGTCCCACGGCGTGCCGGTCATCGTGTGCCGCCCGCTCGGGGCGGCGAACACGAAGTCCCCGGTCGTCAGCGACGCGAGCGTCGTCGCCTTCACCGTGATCCGGGAATGCCGGGTCAAGTCGATCACCACGTCCTCGCCGACCTGACTCATCAGCGGAGCCAGGGTGGCCAGATCGGAGACGCCGAGCGCCGAAAGGTCGATGCGGTCACCGGCGGCGAAGTCGGTGATGGTATCCTGGCTGTACGATCGCCGGTCAAAGACGAAGGTGTCGTTTCCGTCGCCACCGGTCAGGATGTCCGTGCCGTCGCCTCCGTTCAAGCGGTCGTTGCCCGCGCCTCCGTTCAGGGCGTCATCGCCGACGCCTCCGTTCAAGCGGTCGGCGCCGTCGCCACCGGTCAGGGTGTCGTCGCCCCAATCGCCGACCAGCATGTCGTCGCCGTCACCGCCAGCCAGGACGTCGTTGCCGCTGCCGCCGGTCAGAGTGTCCGCCGCCGCTCCACCGAACAGAATGCCGCCAAGACCGTCGCTGGTCATCGTGCGCGGTCCGGGGGAGGTGTCGAACACGAAGTTCGCGGCCGTCAGCGAGGCGAGGCTCGTCGCCTTCAGCGTAATCCGGGCCTCTTCGTCAAAACTGATCACCACGTCCTGGCCGATCTGGCTCATATACGGGGTCAAGGTGGCGAGATCGGGGATACCGAGCGCCGACAGGTCGATCCGGTCGCTGGTGGAAAAGTCGTTGATGGTGTCCCGGCCGAAAAATCGCGGATCAAAGCCAAAGGTGTCGCTGCCGCTGCCGCCGGTCAGGATGTCCGCGCCGTCGCCTCCATTCAAGCGGTCGTTGCCCGCGCCTCCGCTCAGGGTGTCATCGCCCCGATCGCCATCCAGGCGATCATCGCCGGCGCCTCCGTTCAGGGTGTCATCGCCGAAATAGCCATCCAGGCGGTCGTTGCCGGCGCCTCCGTTCAGGCGGTCATCGCCCCAACCGCCATCCAGACGGTCATCGCCGTCGCCGCCGACCAGGGTGTCGTTGCCGCTGTCGCCCAGCAGCGTGTCCGCGCCCTTGCCGCCGAACAGCACGTCGTTCCGCGAGGAACCGGTCACCGTGTGCGGTGCGGTCGAGGTGTCGAACACGAAGTCCGCGGCGGTCAGCGAGGCGAGGCTCGTCGCCTTCAGGGTGATGCGTTCGTATGCCTGATCATAGACGAAGCCGATCACGACATCCGAGCCGACCTGACGCATGAACGGCGTCAGGGAGGCGAAATCGGAGACGCCGAGCGCCGAAAGATCGATGCGGTCGCCGGCGGCGAAGTCGGTGATGGTATCACGGCCGAATCGCCGTGCATCATAGACGAAGACATCATCGCCGCCGCCGCCGGTCAGGATGTCGTCGCCGCCCTGACCGATGAGCCGGTCATCGCCGACGCCGCCGACCAGGGTGTCGTCGCGATTGGTGCCCGTGTATGTGGTCATGCCGGCTTCTCCGCCTCGTCGGTGGTGTCGAGCATCCCGCGCCTGCCCGCGGGGCCGATCCCGCGACGCCGGCGCCCGATCGCCGGGCGGGGCGCCGCGAGACCGGGCCGCAGGGACGGATGCTCGTCAGGCGATCCTTCGGAACGAACCGTGCGGAGCCGCTACGATGATGTGACTTAGAGTTCCAGTCAAGAAATACCAAACAATATGTTCGACTTGATTCTGCAAGGACCAGGATTGTACATCCAGCTTATTGTCCGCCACCGACCTTCCCGAGTCCCGCCGTGATCATCCGTGACAAGCCCAAGGCCTGGGAGCTGCTCTTCGCCATGCGCGGCTCGATCGTGCCCCGCATCTGGCCGCAGATCCTGGTGGTGGCCTGCCTGTCGACCCTGGTCACGCTCCTGCAGCAGCGCGGCCTGCTGCACGCCGCGCCGATCGCGGCGCTGCCCTTCTCGCTGATCGGCATCGCCCTGTCGATCTTCGCCGGCTTCCGCAATTCGGCCAGCTACGACCGCTGGTGGGAGGCGCGCAAGATCCTCGGCCAGATGGTGATCGACGCGCGCAGCCTGGCGCGCCAGGCCGTCGCCTATCTCGGCCCGGAGGAGGGGCGGCGGGTGGCGCTGCGGATCATCGCCTTCGCCCACGCGCTGCGCTGCCACCTGCGCGACGCGCCGGTGGACGAGGCGGCGCTGCAGCGCCTGCCGGCCGGGGAAGCCGCCGCGGTCGGGGCCGGGCGCAACCCGCCCAACCTCGTCCTCGACCGGATCAGCGCCGACATCGCGGCCGCGCTGGCGGCGGGGCGTGTCTCGCCGCAGCTGGCGCAGACGCTCGAGGCCGGTGTCGGCGGATTGTCGGGCGTGCTGGGCGGGGCCGAGCGGATCAAGCTGACGCCGCTGCCCTATGCCTATTCGCTGCTGCTGCACCGCACGGCCTATCTGTTCTGCTTCCTGCTGCCGTTCGGCATCGTCGCGAGCTCGGGCCTGTGGACGCCGCTGCTGGCGGCGATCGTCTCCTACACCTTCTTCGGCCTCGACGCGCTCGGCGACGAGCTCGCCGCGCCGTTCGGCACGGCGACCAACAGCCTGCCGCTGGAGGCGATCATGCGCACGATCGAGGCGAACGTCCTGGAGCAGCTCGGCGAGACCGACCTGCCGCCTCCGCTGCGGCCGGTGGACTACGTCCTGCGCTGACGCGCGCGGCGCGGCCGGTTCCGGGCCGGGGATCGAGCGGCGAATGGCCGGCCAGGCGGGCGAAGATCTGCGCCGCCCCGCGCGTCAGCCGCGCCGGCGGGCCTCGGCGACGCCCCGGCCGGTCAGCTCCAGGCCGGTGAGCCGGCGGTCGAGATGGCGCGCGCGCCAGGCCAGCATGCGCTCGGCCATGGCGAGGCGCACGCCCTGCAGAGCCGGATCGCCGGAGCGGTCGACGCATTCGCCGGGGTCGGCGTCGAGGTCGAAGAGCAGCGGCGGCAGGCCGCCGAAATGCACGTATTTGAAGCGCTCGTCGCGCAGCACGGCGAGGTTCAGCGCGTCCAGCGGCAGGCCGAAATGCTGCTGGGCCCGGCCGGTGGCGACCTCGCGGAAGTCGTATTCCCAATGCACCTCGGCGCGCGGCCGGGCCGGCTCGCCGCCGTCGAGATAGGGCAGGAGGGTCTCGCCGTCGAGGTGATCGGGGACGGGCAGGCCGGCGAGGTCGAGCAGGGTCGGCACCAGGTCGACCGCCTCGGTGAAGCGCTCGACCCGCACCGCCGGCCGGCCCGGGGCGCGGATGATCAGCGGCACGTGACAGGACGGGTCGAAGAAGCCGAACTTGCCGAGGGCCCAGTGGTCGCCCATCATCTCGCCATGGTCGGCGGTCAGCACCAGCACGGTGTCGTCCCAGGCGCCGGCCGCCTTCAGCCCGGCGACGAGGCGGCCGATCTGGCGGTCGACCTCCGAGACCATGCCCCAGTAGATCGCCCGGACGGTGCGGAAATCGGCGTCCGACCAGCTCGCCACCGTGGCGTCGCCGGCGCCGATGACGAAATGGCCGGCGCCGCGTCGGGAGATTGCGTGCCAGTAGGCGACGAGCGGGTGCAGGGCCGCGTCGTCGGCGGGCGTGGCGTTGCGGGCGAAGGGCAGGGGATCGGCGGGATCGTACATCGTGCTGAACGGCTCCGGCACCACGAAGGGCGGGTGGGGCCGCAGAAACGAGAGGTGGGCGAACCAGGGCCGGTCCGGCCGCTGCTCCGACAGCCAGCGCAGGAACTCGCCGGTGAGGAAGGCGGTCTCGGTCTCGTCCGCGCCGTAGCGGGCCGGCGCCATGGTCGGGCTATCCGAGCGGCCGGAGGCCGGCAGGTAGATGTCCCAGCGGTCGGCCGGAATGGCGTGGCCGCGGGCGGCCAGCCAGGACAGCCAGGGACCGTTGTCCTCCGGCAGGCGCAGCCGGGCGGTGAAGCCGGGCAGCACGCCCTCATAGGTGGTGAGCCAGGGATCGCCCTCGCTGGTGGTGCGCGGATCGATGGCCTGGTCGGTGTAGCCGAACAGGGTCGGATCATAGCCGCCGCGCCGCATCATCCGGGCGATGGTGTCGTGACGGGCGTCGAGCGGCGTGCCGTTGCGCACCACCCGGGCGGTCATCTGGTAGAGGCCGGTGTAGAGGCAGGCCCGCGCCGGACTGCAGGGCGTGGCCTGGCCGTAGTGCCGGGCGAAACAGGCGCCGCTCGCCGCCAGCGCGTCGATGTGCGGCGTGCGGACCACCGGGTGGCCGGCGGCGCCGAACGTGTCGCCGCGCCACTGGTCCGCGGTGATGAAGAGGATGTTGGGGCGCATGGGGCGGTCCGGCTGTGGCTGGCAGGGGGGGCGACTCGACCCCGCGCCGTCCGAGCCTAGGCGGAACCGGGCCGGCCGCAAGGCCGCTCGCCGCGACGCCTGCGTGATCCCGGTGATCGCACTGGTGTTTCCTGTTGGTTCATGATTTGTATTGGATACGGGCGAGTGACTCGCGACCCGTCATGAACGCGATAACGGAATGCGATGGATCCGGCGTTTGCGCGGCTTCATGGGGTGTGGTAGTGAGAATGAACATTCATTTTCATTCCAGGACATCGCATACCTTGCCTTTTCTCGATCCCACCCCCGCCAGCGACCGCCGCTCGGCAGAACGCCGGGCGTTGATCCTGGATGCGTTCGAGCGCTGCATCGTGCGCTCGGGCTTCCATCGCACCACCATGCAGGATGTGGCGAAGGAGGCGGGGATGAGCGCGGGCAATCTCTACCGCTACTTCGAGTCGAAGGAGCAACTCGTCTCGGGCCTTTGCGAGCGCGACCGCGAGCGCTTCGGCGCCGATTTCCAGCACGTGCACGAGAATGCCGACGTGATGGCCGCCTTCGTCGAGCTCGGCCGCAAGCATTTCGTCGATGAGCCGCGCTCGCGCTCCATCCAGTACATGGAGATATGGGCCGAGGCGACGCGCAACCCCGCGGTCGGGGCGGTGTGCCTGGCCACGGACGAGGAGATCACCCGGAGCATCATCGCCCTGATCGATGCCGCCAAGCGGGCCGGCCAGGTGGCGCCGCAGGTCGACAGCGCCGCCGCCTTCTTCATCCTCTCGGCGATCGGCGACGGCCTGCACATGCGCCGTGCCGTCGACCCGGCCTACGACCCCGCCGAGGGCTTCCGCCTGATGCTGGCAATCATGCACGGCGTGTTCTCCGGCGAGATCGACCTCAACCCTCCGGATTCCGCCCCAGCCGCCGCTCCTCCGGCGGCGAAGACCCTCGCTGAAACCGCGTCCTGACCAGGAACCAGCACCATGTCCGCCCAGACTGTCCATGGCCCGATCGAAGGCGTGCCGGTTGCGGCTCCGTCCGACCTGTGCCCGGATGCGCCTGCCCCGGCGATGCCGGCGCCGCAGCCGCCGGCGTCGACTCGCCCGCGCCCGTCGCGATCGTTCTGGTTTCGCGCCTCCGGGGTGGTGACCGGTCTCGTCGCCGTCGCCGGTGCGACGGCGCTGCTGCTGTCCCGCCCGGGGCCGACGGGGCCGGCCGTGGCCGCTCCGTCGCCGACCGAGGCGGCCGCCAAGCCGCCGTCGGTGACCGTGGTGCAGGCGGTGCGCGGTCCGATCACCCAGACCGCGATCGTCACCGGCAACCTGGTGCCGCGCGAGGAAGTGCTGGTCCTGCCCGAGATCGGAGGCTACCCGGTCGACGAGATCCTGGTGGAGGAGGGCGACACGGTGACAAAGGGGCAGGTCCTGGCCCGCCTGTCGCGCGCCATGATCGAGACCTCGCTGGCCCAGAATGCCGCCCAGATCGCCCGGGCCGATGCGGCGATCTCCCAGGCCGAGAGCGCGATCGCCGAGGCACAGGCGACGAAGGACCAGGCCGCCAGCGCCTTCGCCCGCTCCAAAACCCTGCGCCAGGACGGCATCGCCACCGCCGACACGCTCGAGCTGCGCCAAGCCGCCGACCGCACCGCGACCGCGCGCCTCAGCGCCGCGCAGCATGCGCTGACCGTGGCGCAGGCCGACCGCCGGCTGGCCGAGGCGCAGCGCAGCGAGTGGATGGTCAAGGTCGAGCGCACCGAGATCAAGGCGCCGACCGCCGGGGTCGTCAGCCGCCGCACCGCCCGCCTCGGCGCCATCGCCTCGACCACCGGCGAGCCGCTGTTCCGGATCATCGAGGACGGGGCCATCGAGCTGGAGGCCGATGTGCCCGAGGCGACGCTCGCCGGTCTCAAGCCGGGCATGCCGGCGAGGGTGGTGACGGCGGCGCGGACCGAGCCCTATCCGGCTCATGTCCGCCTGGTCTCGCCGGAGGTGAACCAGACGACGCGGCTCGGCCGGGTGCGCCTTGCCATCGATCCGGCGCCTGGCCTGACGATCGGCGCCTTCGGCCGGGCCAATATCGACGTCGCCAGCCGCGACGGCGTGCTCCTGCCCCAGTCGGCCGTGCTCTACACCCAGGCCGGCCCGACGGTGCAGGTGGTGCGTGACGGCGTGGTGACGACGATGCCGATCGTCATCGGCCTGCGCACCGCCAGCCATGTCGAGATCACCAAGGGCGTCGTCGCGGGCGATGCGGTGGTCGCCACCGCCGGCACGTTCGTGCGCGACGGCGACCGGGTGACGCCGATCGGGCCGAAGGGCTGAGGAACGGAGCGCGTCCATGTCCTTCAACGTCTCCGCCTGGTCGATCCGTCACCCCGTGCCGTCCATCCTGCTGTTCGTCGTGCTGATGGCGCTCGGCTGGGTGTCGTTCCAGACCCTGCCGATCACCAAGTTCCCGAACATCGACATTCCGCTGATCTCGGTCACGGTCACCCAGTCCGGCGCGGCGCCGTCGGAGCTGGAGACGCAGGTCACCCGCAAGATCGAGGACGCCGTCTCCAGCATCGCCGGCATCAAGCACACCCAGTCGACCGTCACCGACGGTTCGTCCGTGACGATGCTGGAATTCCGCATCGGCGTGGACACGGACAGGGCTCTCAACGACGTCAAGGACGCCGTCACCAAGGTCCGGACCGACCTGCCGCGCGCCATCGACGAGCCGCTGGTCAGCCGCATCGACGTGGAGAGCCTGCCGATCCTGACCTATTCCGTCGCCGCGCCCAGCATGACGCTGGAGCAATTGTCCTGGCATGTCGACGATGTGGTCAAGCGCGAGCTGCAGGGCCTGAAGGGGGTCGGCAAGGTCGATCGCATCGGTGGCGTCGCGCGCGAGATCCGGGTGTCGCTCGATCCCGACCGGCTGATGGGGCTCGGCGTCACGGCGGCCAACGTCAATCGCCAGCTCCAGGCCACCACCGTCGATCTCGCCGGCGGCAAGGGCGATATCGGCACCCAGGAGCAGTCGATCCGCACCCTGGCCGGCTCGCACACGCTGGAGGACCTGAAAGGCACCAGGATCGCGCTGCCGGGCGGGCGGCAGATGCGCCTCGACGAGATCGCCGAGGTGACGGACGCCTATGAGGAGCCGAAATCCTTCGCCCGGCTCGACGGCAAGACGCCGATCGTCGCCTTCTCGATCCAGCGCGCCAAGGGCGCCAGCGACACCGAGGTCGCCGACCGGGTCGCCAAGGCGATCGAGGCGCTGGCCAAGGCGCGCCCCGACATCACCTACCAGCTCGTCGACGACGGCGTGAAGGACACCTACGGCAACTTCTGGGCCGCGATGTCGACGCTGATCGAAGGAGCGCTGCTGGCCGTCATCGTCGTGCTGATCTTCCTGCGCGACTGGCGCGCCACGCTGATCGCCGCGGTGGCGCTGCCGCTCTCGGCCATCCCCACCTTCTGGGCGATGAGCATGATGGGCTTCTCGCTCAACCTGATCAGCCTCCTGGCGATCACGCTGGTCACCGGCATCCTGGTGGACGACGCCATCGTCGAGATCGAGAACATCATCCGCCACATGAAGATGGGCAAGTCGCCCTATCGCGCCTCGATCGAGGCGGCGGACGAGATCGGCCTCGCCGTGATCGCCATCACCATGACCATCATCGCCATCTTCGCGCCGGTCAGCTTCATGGGCGGCATTGCCGGCCAGTACTTCAAGCAGTTCGGCCTGGTGGTGGCCGTGGCGGTGTTCTTCTCGCTCCTGGTGGCGCGCCTGATCACGCCGACGATGACGGCCTATCTCCTGCGGCCGCACCATCACAAGGAGCCGGTCGACGGCTCCGTGATGCGGGCCTATACGCGCTTCCTGGCGATGACGCTGGCGCGCTGGTATTCGCCCTATCTCACCGTCTTCGTCGGCATGTTGCTGTTCGTCGGCTCGCTGGCGGCCGTCGGCCTCCTGCCCCAGGGCTTCATGCCCAGGACCGACGAAGGCCGCATCGTCATCTCGGTCGACCTGCCGCCGGGCAGCCGCCTCGCGGATACCAGCGCCAAGACCGACGAGGTCGTCGCCGCAATCCGCTCCATGCCCGAGGTGAAACGCGTGCTGGTGATCGGCGGCGCCTCGCCCACCGGCTCGATGGAGCCGCGCAAGGCGGCGCTCTATGTCGAGCTCGTGCACAAGAGCGAGCGCGAGCGCAGGCAATGGACGCTTCAGGAGGAGATCAACCGGCTGATCGCCGATATCCCCGACGTGCGCGCCTGGTACGTCAACGATCGCGGCGAGCGCGGCATCAACGTCGCGCTGATGGGCACGGACCCGGTGGTGCTCGACGCCACCGTCGCCAAGCTCGAAGCCTCGATGCGCAAGATCCCCGGCCTCACCGGCGTCGCCGCCAGCGCCGGCCTCGAGCGGCCCGAGGTGCAGATCGTGCCGCGGATCGACGAGGCCGCGCGCTATGGCATCACCACCGAGCAGATTTCGGAGGCGGTGCGTGTGGCCACCATCGGCGACATCTCCGGCAACCTCGCCAAGTTCAACGCCGGCGACCGGCTGATCCCGATCCGGGTGCAGCTGACGGAAGCCTCGCGCACCAATCTCGGCATGATCGAGGCGTTGCGCCTGACCACCGCCACCGGCGACTCCGTGCCGCTGACGGCGGTGGCCGACGTCAAGTTCGGGCAGGGACCATCCTCGATCGACCGCTACGACCGCGTGCGCCGCATCACCGTCGGCGCCGATCTGCCCGGCCACATGACGCTGGGCGAAGCGGAGGAGAAGATCCAGGCGCTGCCGGTGATGCAGACGCTGCCGCCGTCGGTCAGGACCGCGCCAACCGGCGACGCCGAGATCATGGAGGAGGTGTTCACCGGCTTCGCCATGGCGATGGGCGTCGGCCTGCTCCTGGTGTTCGGCGTACTGATCCTGCTGCTCGGCAGCGTCTTCCATCCCGTCACCATTCTCCTCTCGCTGCCGCTCTCCCTCGGCGGCGTGGTCGGTGCGCTGCTGGTCACCAACAACTCGATCTCGCTGCCGGTGGTGATCGGCATCCTGATGCTGATGGGTATCGTCACCAAGAACGCCATCATGCTGGTCGATTTCGCGGTGGAGCGGGTCAAGCACGGCATGTCGCGCCACGACGCCATCATCGATGCCGGACGCAAGCGGGCCCGGCCGATCGTGATGACCACCATCGCCATGGTCGCCGGCATGGTGCCGACCGCGCTCGGCCACGGCGACGGCGGTGAGTTCCGCGCGCCGATGGCGATCGCCGTGATCGGCGGCCTGGTGGTCTCGACCGTGCTGTCGCTGATCTTCGTGCCGTCGTTCTACTCGGTGATGGACGACGTCACCCGCTTCTTCGTCTGGGTCTTCGGCCGGTTCATCGGTCCGAAGGATGAGGACGATCCGGTCCCCGCGCCGCCGGCGCGGCGGCCCGACGAGGGCCTGGCCCGTTCCCTGCCGATCGCCGCCGAATGAGGACATCATGACCTATATGCCCGTCTTCGACCGACCTCCGACGCCGCGCGAGCAGGCTTATCTGGAGGCCCTGGCCGGCGGCGACCTGCGCCCGCCGATCAGCGGGCAGGCCGGCCACATGTGCCGCAAGTTCGGCTGGTGCGAGGTGGTCTACCGGACCCCGGCCGGCGAAGAGGTGGCGCGCTCCAGCCTGCCGCTGGCGATGGACTCGATCGCCATCGTCAGGGCGGGCTATCGGGCGATCGGCTATGTCCTCACCGCCAAGGGCAGGGGGGTGCTGGAGCGGGGGGGATTTCGATAAGGCGAGGCCGGCGGCCGACAAAGGCGCGATCTCCCTCTCCCTCCGGGAGAGGGGGGCCCCGTGCCTCACTCTCGATGGGTGTCAGCCCTCGAGCTCCTCGCGCAGCATTTCCAGCGTCAGCCATTCCTCCTCGGCGGCGTGCTTCTTCGCCTCGACGTCGGCCAGCTTGAGGCCGGCCTCCGAGAACGCCTTCGGATCGCGCGAGAACAGGTCGGGATCGGCCATCAGCGCCTGGATGCGTGCCGCCTCGGCCGCCAGCTTGTCGATGGTGCGCGGCAGCGTCTCCAGCGCGTGCTTCTCCTTGTAGGAGAGCTTGCGTGCCGATCTGCGGTTGGCCGCGGGGGCGGCGGGCGGCGCGTCCTCGGCCTTCTCCGCCGGCTTGGCGAGAGTGGCGCGGCGCTCCACGCCGGCGCCGCGCTGGGCGATCATGTCGGAATAGCCGCCGGCATAGTCCTGCCAGCGTCCACCCGGCTCGGACATCAGGGTCGAGGTGACGACGCGGTCGAGGAAATCGCGGTCGTGGCTGATGACGATGACGGTGCCGTTGTAGTCGGCGATCATCTCCTGCAGCAGGTCGAGCGTCTCCAGGTCGAGGTCGTTGGTCGGCTCGTCCAGCACCATCAGGTTGGAGGGCTTGGCCAGGGCGCGCGCCAGCATCAGCCGGCCCCGCTCGCCGCCGGACAGGGCCGAGACCGGGGTGCGAGCCTGCTCGGGCAGGAACAGGAAGTCGCGCATGTAGCCGATGACGTGCTTGCGCTCGCCGGCGACGTCGACGTAGTCGGAGCCGCCGCCGGTCATGGTGTTGGCGAGCGTCTCGTTCGGGTCGAGGCTCTCGCGGCGCTGGTCCAGCGTCACCATGGCGAGGGTGGCGCCGAGCTTGACCGTGCCCGCGTCCGGCGCGATCGCCCCGGTCAGCAGGTTGAGCAGCGTCGTCTTGCCGGCGCCGTTGGGGCCGACGATGCCGACGCGGTCGCCGCGGGCGATGCGGATGGAGAAGTCCTTCACCACCGGCTCGCCCGGACGCCAGGCCTTGGTGACGTCGATCACCTCGATCACCAGCTTGCTGCTCTCCTCGCCCTCGGTCACCGCCATCTTGACCGAGCCGACTGCGCGCCTGGCCTCGCGCCGCTCGCTGCGCAGGGCTTCCAGGTTGGCCATGCGGCGGACATTGCGCTTGCGCCGGGCGGTCACGCCGTAGCGCACCCAATGCTCCTCGGCGACGATCTTGCGGTCGAGCTTCTGGCGGTCGCGCTCCTCCTCCTCCAGCACTGCGTCGCGCCATTCCTCGAAATGGGCGAAGCCGCGGTCCGTCCGCCGGGTCTGGCCGCGGTCGAGCCAGACGGTGGCGCGCGACAGCGTCTCCAGAAAGCGCCGGTCGTGGCTGATCAGCACCATGGCCGAGCGCAGCGAGCCGATCTCGCGCTCCAGCCATTCGATGGCCGGCAGGTCGAGATGGTTGGTCGGCTCGTCGAGCAGCAGGATGTCGGGCTCGGGCGCCAGCACGCGGGCGAGGGCGGCGCGGCGGGCCTCGCCGCCCGAAAGGTTCCGCGGATTTTCCTGTCCGCTCAGGCCGAGTTCGCCGAGAAGATAGGCGGCGCGATAGGCATCGTCTCCCGGTCCGAGCCCGGCCTCGACATAGGCGAGGGTGGTGTCGAAGCCGGTGAAGTCCGGCTCCTGCGGCAGGTAGCGCACGGTCGCGCCGGGATGGACGAAGCGCTCGCCGGCATCGGCGTCGATCAGGCCGGCGGCGATCTTCAGCAGGGTCGACTTGCCCGAGCCGTTGCGGCCGACGAGGCAGAGCCGCTCGCCGGGGGCGATCGACAGATCCGCGCCTTCCAGCGTCGGCGTGCCGCCGAAGGTCAGCTTGATGTCGCGCAGGTAGAGAAGGGGAGGTGCCATGCCCGGCCTTTTGGAGCGGGGCATGGCCGGGGTCAAGGCTGGCCGAGGCGGACAGGATCGGATTTCGCCGCCGGCATTTGCCGGATCTTAACCCGGCGGGGCGCTTGATCGGACCGGCGCGGCCGGACCGCGGGGGCGCAGGTGGCGATCGAGACCATAGTGCCGGGGAGCGTGCAGGCATCGGCCGCGCCGCAGGGCCGGGCCGAGCTGCCGGCTGCGCTTGCCACCCTCAAGGCCGGCGAGACCGTCGATGCCGTGGCGCTGGCCAGGCTCGACAGTGGCGAGATGCGGCTCGCCCTGCTCGGCACCTTGCTCGACATCCTGCCGGTCGAACCGCTGCAGCCCGGCGAGCCGATCAAGCTGACCGTGGTCGAGAACGACCGGCGACTGATGGTCTCGGTGCGGCGCCAGCCGTCGCCCGCCGAGCCGCGGGCCCTGCCGTCGCAGCCGCCGGCCCTGCCGGCCAACGGCTTGTCGCGCCCGCCGAGCCCGGAGATCGCAGCGCCGCTGCTCGTCGCGCAGATCGCTTCGATCGCGCAGCCCCTGCAGCCGCGCCCGCCGGCCGCACCCGTGCAGCCGGCCGTCGATATGGCGGGGCCGATGCCGGTTCCCGAGACCGCCGGCGGCGCAGCCGTCCCGGCCGTCCGCCCGCCGCCGCGGGCGTCCCAGTCGCCGGCGGCGTCCGGCATCCCGGCCTCCGTCCGGCAGGGCGCGGCGCTCGTCCCGGTCGCCGAGCCGCCTGCGATGCCGGCTTCCGCGCAGCTTGTCGCCGTCGCCCCGAGGCCGCCGTCGGCTCCGGATTCCCCGGGGGCGGCCGTCACGCGCGTCGCGGCGGCGAGAGGCACGATCGCCGCGATGGCGGACCCGCTGCCGTTCGCACCGCCCTTGCTGTCGCCGGCGGCCGGCGCACCGGTGCCGCCCTTGCCGACGCCGATCGATGCTGCGGCGTCCGGGACGATGCAGCCGGTGGCGCCCGAGGCGATGGTGGCCGGGGACACGCCGCGAACCGCCGATGCGCCGGCAGGCCGGGCCACCCCTCCGGCTGCCGGGTCGCAGACGTCCGCCGCGCCCTTGCCGTCTGCTGCAGGGATGGAACCGATCGACGGAAGCCGTTTCGCCGCGGCCGCCGGCTCCGAACCCACGCCCACGCAGCGGGCGGACCCGCGGGGCGACGGGGCGCCGGCGCCACCCGCTCAAGCGCGGTCGGAGCGGGGGCCGCATATCGCCAGCGCCCTGGCCGTGCTGGCCGGGCGAGGCGGCGAGCAACTGCCCGCCCCGGTCCGGCAGACGCTCGCAGCGCTGATCGCCGCGGCGATCGACCCGATGCATCTCATCGCTCCGACGCCCGATACGGCAGTCGAACGGCCTGCTCCCACGCCGACGGGGGCGGGCCTGCCGCGGAGCGAGGGCGAGGCCGGCGGCGCAGCGCAGCGTCCGGTCCGGAGCAGCCCGAACCCGCAAGGTCCGACCGGGACCACCGCAGCGCTCCCGTCGCGGCCATGGCCGCAGGACGTTGCGACGGCCCTGCGCGACCTGCCGCCGGCCGGTCACGGCTCGGCCGCGGTGGGGCCTCCGTCTCCCCTGCCGTCATCGCCTGTCGCCCCCTCCATGCGCGATGTCGTCGCCGCGCTGCTGCTGCTGATTGTCCTGCCCGAGGGGCGGGACGCGGCGCGCCGGCCCGCGGACGGCGATCCGGGCCTGCCGGTGCGGCCCGACCGGCCGGTGGCCGCGCCCGGCCAGCCGCCGCAGCATCGCGACGGCGCGCCGACGCCGCGTCCGGCCGCTGCCGTGACATCGACGCCGGACACGTCGCCGGCCCCCGTCGCCCGGCCGGTGGCGGGCGCCGACGGCATGCCGGAACAGGCCCGGCAGCCGCCGCCCGCGGTCGCGCCCGAGGCGCGCGCGCCTGCCGACCTGCCGCCGCGCCACGACCGGCTGGCCGAGATTCCGCTGTCGCTGCCGGGCGGGCAGGCGCCGATCGTGTCGCTGGCGATCGGTCGCGACGGACGGGGAAGTCCGGCGGGGGGAGCGCCGGCCTGGAGCATGCGCCTGTCGCTCGATCTCGACGGCACCGGGCCGATGCAGGCGCTGATCTCGCTGCGGGGCGAGCGGGCCGGCGTGACGCTCTGGGCGGAGCGGCCGGAAACGGCCGACCTGTTCCGTCGCTCCATCGGCGAGTTGCACGACGCACTGGCCGTCGCCGATCTCGATGTCGGCCTGCTGGAGGTGCGTTCCGGTGCGCCGGCCGCGCCCGAGGTCCCTGCCGGCAGCGTCCTGGATCGTCGTTCATGACCGCCGCCGACCGCCGCACCGCCGTCGCGCTCGATTACTGCCATCCCGGTGTGCCGCGGGTCACGGCCAAGGGCCATGGCCGCATCGCCGAGGAGATCATCGCCACGGCGCGGGCCGCCGGCGTCGCCGTCGAGGAGAACCCGGCCCTGGTCCGGGCCCTGGCTGCGGTCGAACTCGGCGACGAGATCCCCGAGGCGCTCTATCGCGCCGTGGCCCAGGTGATCGTCTTCATGTTGCGCGCCGCCGGGCAAGTCCCCGCCGACCTCGGCCGGACGCCGCCCCGCACGCCCTGACAGTTTCTAGATCTCGGCATATATCTCGACGACGTTGCCGTCCGGATCCCGGAAGAACACCGTGCGGTGGCCCCAGGGTTGATCCGTCACCGGCGCGGCCAGCCCGATGCCCTTTGCCTCGAGAGCGCTCGCGCATGCCGCCACGTCGGCAGGCGGGACGCGAAATGCGAGCTGCAGGGAAAGGGTGCCATCGGCGGGCGGGGCATCGTTGAAGACGAGGCCGTAGACCGTAAGGGCCAGTCGGTTCGATCCGACGCCGAACTCGATCCAGCCTTCGCCAAGCGTTTTGACGACGGGGAATTCCATGACGGTCTCGTAGAACGCGCGCATGGCCTTCATGTCTCGCGCGAAGATCACCGTGTAGTCGATCTGCCGGATTTGCTGGAGTGGGCTCATTGTCGGGTCCTTCGGCCTGGGATAGCTCCGAGCAGCAAGGGCGCTCGGCGCCCGCGCGGTCAGATGCAAGGCCAGGCCATGGCCGAACAGGCTTCGTCTGGTGATCCGCATCGTTCCTCCCGCCGCTCATGCGGTTTGATAGGGAGACTATGAGCGTGGTACAAAATGCTATCTTATCGTGGGATAAGAAGGACCATGTCGGATCGGGACCTGGCCAGGCGGGCCGAGCTTCGCCGCTTCCTGAAGGGCCGACGGGAGAGGTTGAGCCCGCAGAGCATCGGGCTGACCCCCTCCGGACGACGGCGGACAGCCGGCCTGCGGCGCGAGGAGATCGCGGATGCCGCCGGGATCAGCACGGCCTGGTACATCCGTCTGGAGCAGGGGCGGGACGTGCGCGCCTCGCTGCATGCGCTCGACCGCATCGGGCGGGCGCTGCGGCTGAGCGCGCCCGAGCAGGCTTACCTGCTGCAGTTGGCCAGGCCCGACCTCGATTGGAAAAGCAGGCTTCGCGGCCACGAAGTGCCGTCGCCCGGCCTCCTGGCGTTGGTGCACGGCCTGAGCCCCAGCCCGGCCTATATCCTGAACCGATATTGGCAAGTCAAAGCCTGCAATGCTCCGGCGCGGCTCCTCCTGGGAAATATCGACGACGATATCGAGTGGGGGGCCAACCTGATCGCCCGCCTCTTTCAGGACCGGAGAATGCGGGACCGATTCGTCGACTGGCCGGCCGTGGCGCGGTCGGTGGTCGCGCAACTGAGGCTCACGACGGCCGGAATGGCGAACGACCCGGTGATGGACTCGTTCGTGAAGCAGCTTTGCGCTGCCAGCGCCGAGTTCGCGCATCTCTGGAACGCTGGCGAACTGGCGGAGCCGCCGCTCTGGCAGAAGGCAATGACCCACCCTGCGGTTGGCTCGTTGCTGTTCGATTTTGCGGCGTTGCGAGCCGGCGGCCCGGACGACGGCTTCACCGTGGCGATCCACACCGCCGCCGACGATGCGACCCGCCAGCGGCTGGGAGAGCTCCTGCGGACACAGTCGGCGGCGTAGCGGGACCATCCGCCGGGAGAGGCCGTCGGCGGGTTCCGGCCCCGGCGGCACAGGGGCTGCGGCAATCTGAGTAAGAGTTAAGTGTGGCGGAGCGTCGGATGCTGTCGCTACCATGAGCGCTTCCTGCCGCTCGTCTCGCCGAAAGCTCCTCAATGACTCAGCCCCGCATCGTCTTCCTCGACCGCGACACGCTTTCCCCCGGCACGCGCCTGCGCAGCCCCGCCTTCGCCCATGACTGGGTCACCTATGACCGCACTGCGCCGGCCGATGTCGCCGAGCGCATCCGGGACGCCGACATCGTCGTCACCAACAAGGCCCCGGTGCGGGCCGACGCCATCGCCGGAGCGCCGCGCCTGAAGCTGATCGCCGTGGCCGCGACCGGTACCGACGTGATCGACATCGCCGCCGCCAAGGCCCGCGGCATCCTCGTCACCAATATTCGCAATTACGCCGTGCATACGGTGCCCGAGCATACATTCGCCCTGCTTCTGTCGCTGCGGCGCTCGATCCTGGCCTATCATGCCTCGGTCGGACGCGGGCGCTGGCGCGATGCGGCTCAGTTCTGCTACTTCGACTATCCGATCCGCGACCTCGCCAATTCGACGCTCGGCATCATCGGCGACGGCGTGCTCGGCAAGGCGGTGGCCGACATCGCCCGCGCCTTCGGGATGAAGGTGCTGTTCTCCGACTACAAGGGCACGACCGGCATGGGGCCGCTCTACACGCCCTTCGAGACGGTACTGCGCACCAGCGACATCATCACCCTGCACTCGCCGCTGATGCCCTCCACCCGCAACATGATCTCCGGCCCGGAATTCGCGCTGATGCAGCGCAAGCCCCTGATCATCAACACGGCCCGCGGCGGCCTGGTCGACGAGGCGGCGCTGGTGACGGCGCTGGAGGGCGGGCAGATCGGCGGCGCGGCCTTCGATGTGGTGACGCAGGAGCCGCCGCCGGCCGATCATCCTTTCATGCGCCTGCTCGACCGGCCCGATTTCATCCTGACGCCGCACGTGGCCTGGGCCAGCGAGGAGGCGATCCAGGGACTGGCCGACCAGCTCGTCGACAACATCGAGGCGGGCTGGGCGGGCCAGCCGCGGAATGTGGTTGGCTGACAGGCGGTTAGCGGCGACTCCGGACGGAAAGAAAACCGGAACGTTGCAGGTCGGCAACAGCGGCTCACGGCGCTGTTGCCGTAGAATGCGCCGTTCCCCGCCATGGAGTTGCCTTCGTCGATGTCCGCCCTGTCTCGCCGTTCCTTCCTGACCGCAGCCGCCGGCCTTTCGCTCGGCCTGGGCGGTTGCGTCACCTCGCAGCAATCGACTACGATGCTCGTACCCGGCCTGGAGCCGGCGCCGGCCGTGCCGGTGTCGCCGGTGACCAGCGAGCCGCTGTACGAGTCGGGCGAGCGCTTCGACTATGCGGCGATGTACGGTCCGGCCGAGGCCGGGGCCTTTCCGGTGCCGGGCGTCGACCTCAAAAAGGTGAACAAGGCCTTCCTGCGCAAGGAGGTGGACTACAGCACCGGCGAGCAGCCCGGCACGATCGTGATCGATCCCCACGCCCACTACCTCTACCATGTCGGCGAGAACGGCCGGGCGATGCGCTACGGCGTCGGCGTCGGGCGCGAGGGCTTCGGCTGGTCGGGCGCGGCGGTCATCAAGTCCAAGCAGGAATGGCCGGACTGGTATCCTCCCAAAGAGATGATCAAGCGCCAGCCCGAGCTGGGCAAGCGGCTGTCGCAGCTGCAGAGCGGTATCGGCATGCATGGCGGCCCGGGCAACCCGCTCGGCGCCCGCGCCATGTATCTGTGGCAGGACAACAAGGACACGCTGTTCCGCATCCACGGCACCGTCGAGCCCTGGACCATCGGCAAGAGCGTCTCCTCCGGCTGCATCCGCATGATCAACCAGGATGCGATGCACCTCTATGAGCGCACGCCCGAGGGCACGAAGGTGGTGGTGCTTGGCTCGGAGCAGCCGGTCGGCTGAGCCTCGCGCGGTTCGCGGTTCATCACAGCGCCGGCACCCCCGACCTGGGCGGCCGGCGCTGTCTTGCATGATGTCTCGAGCCTGGCCCTACCAGTTGCGGCGCTTGTGCCCGGCGCCGGGCGGGCGCCTCGCACCTGTTCGCCTGCCATACCGGACATCCGATGCGGCTCTGCGCCGTCCGGCCCAGGTCGATCTCGCCGGTACGGGCAGGTTGCACCGCTCGCCAGCATTTGCCATGGTCCTACCAGTTGGCGGGGGCGCCTGCTTCCGCGACCGGGATCGGTCAAGCAACAAGAACAGCGTTCCGGCTGAGATATCCGAGGAGAGGCGAACCATGGCGGCCAACATCAAGGGACCGGCGATCTTTCTTGCCCAGTTTGCGGGCGATGCCGCCCCGTTCAATTCGTGGGACTCGATCTGCAAATGGGCGGGGGCGCTCGGCTACAAGGGCGTGCAGATCCCGACCTGGGACGGGCGCCTGTTCGACCTGAAGAAGGCAGCCGAGTCCAAGACCTATTGCGACGAGGTCAAGGGCATCGCCGCCAGACACGGCGTCGAGATCACCGAGCTGTCGACCCATCTCCAGGGCCAACTGGTCGCCGCCCACCCCGTCTATGACGAGATGCTCGACGGCTTCGCTCCGCCTGAAGTGCGGGGCAAGCCGAAGGAGCGGCAGAA
This sequence comes from Labrys sp. Lb11, assembly GCF_057554225.1. Classification (NCBI taxonomy): domain Bacteria; kingdom Pseudomonadati; phylum Pseudomonadota; class Alphaproteobacteria; order Hyphomicrobiales; family Xanthobacteraceae; genus Labrys; species Labrys sp. Lb11. The sequence goes on along the minus strand of NZ_BAAJOT010000003.1, from coordinate 273,422 downwards.
ATGGGCGGTGCAGCAGCTGCTCTACGGCGCGCAGGCATCGAAGAACCTCGGGCTCGCCGCCGAGGTCACCTTCTCCGGTGCCCTGGCCTGGCCGTTCCTCTATCCGTTTCCGCAGCGGCCGGCCGGCCTGATCGACGAGGCCTTCACCGAGCTCGCCAAGCGCTGGAAGCCGATCCTCAACGCCCATGACGAGGCGGGCGTCGACGTCTGCTACGAGATCCACCCGACGGAGGATCTGTTCGATGGCACCACCTTCGAGCTGTTCCTCGACAAGCTGAAGCAGCACCCGCGCTGCAACATCAACTACGATCCCTCGCACTTCCTCCTGCAGCAGCTCGACTATCTGCAGTTCATCGACGTCTACCACGAGCGCATCAAGGCCTTCCACGTCAAGGACGCCGAGTTCAACCCGACCGGGCGCCAGGGCGTCTATTCCGGCTATGCCTCCTGGACGGAGCGGGCCGGGCGGTTCCGTTCGCTCGGCGACGGTCAGGTCGACTTCAGCGGTATCTTCTCCAAGCTGGCGCAGTACGACTATTCCTCATGGGCGGTGCTGGAGTGGGAATGCTGCCTCAAGCATCCCGAGGACGGCGCGCGCGAGGGGGCTCCCTTCATCGAGAGCCACCTGATCCGCGTCACCGAGAAGGCCTTCGACGACTTCGCCGGCGCCGGTGTCGACCGCAAGCAGATCCGAAGGCTGCTGGGGATCCGTTAGACGGGGTGTCGGACACCTGCGGCATCAGGCGCGAGGAACCCCTCTCCCTGCGGGAGAGGGGCAGGGGTGAGGGTCTAGCCGGTCGCAATGACGAGCGAACAGCGCCAATTCGCCAGGCATTTGCGCGCCTCTGCGACCCGGGCCGAGGATGTGCTGTGGCAGGCCTTGCGCGGCCGCAGGTTCCAGGGCCTGAAGTTCAGGCGGCAGGTTCCGCTGCTGATCTACACGGTGGATTTCCTCTGTTCCGAGAAACATCTGATTGTCGAGATCGACGGCAGGCAGCACGCCTGGAGCCGGGACTACGACGCCGACCGCACGCGTGAGATCGAAGCGGTGGGCTTCGTCCTCCTGCGGTTTCCGAATGCGCTCGTGCTGGGCGATATTGATGCGGTGCTTGGCACTATTGCCAAGGCTGCTGTCTTGACGGGAGAGGGCTAGGCCCTCACCCCTGCCCCTCTCCCGTCCGGGAGAGGGGGGCAAATCCTTAAGCGACGAGGGGAGAGCCGCAATGGCCATAGAGGGACGGTCGGACGACAAGGCGGGCGGGCGGATCCGGCTCGGCATGGTAGGTGGCGGTGAGGGCGCCTTCATCGGGGCGGTGCACCGCATCGCCGCCCGGATCGACGACCATTACGTGCTGGTCGCCGGAGCGCTGTCCTCGACCCGGGAGAAGGCACTGCGCTCGGGCGCGGCGCTCGGGCTCGACCCGGCGCGCACCTATGGTGATTTCACCGAGATGGCCGCCCGCGAGAAGCGGCGCAAGGACGGGATCGAGGCGGTGGCGATCGTCACGCCGAACCATATGCATGCGCCTGCCGCCGAAGCCTTCATCAAGGCGGGCATCCACGTCATCTGCGACAAGCCGCTGACCACGACGCTCAAGGACGCGCTGCGATTGAAGAAGCTGGCCGAGGCCAGGGGCGTGGTCTTCGCCGTGACCCACAACTACACCGGCTATCCCCTGATGCGCGCGGCGCGCGAGATGGTGCAGGCCGGCGAGCTCGGCGAGATCCGCCTCGTCCAGGTGGAGTATCCGCAGGACTGGCTGACGACCAAGATCGAGGACACGGCGCAGAAGCAGGCGGAGTGGCGTACCGATCCGGCCCGTTCCGGCGCCGGCGGCTGCATCGGCGACATCGGCACCCATGCCTTCAACCTGGCGCAGTTCGTCGGCGGCCTGGAGGTGGCGGAACTGTCGGCCGACCTCACGACCTTCGTGCCGGGCCGTAAGCTCGACGACAACGTGCAGATCACCTTCCGCTACACCAACGGCGCCCGCGGCTCGCTGTGGGCGAGCCAGGTGGCGCCCGGCAACGAGAACGGCCTGATGCTGCGCGTCTACGGCACCAAGGGCGGCCTGCAATGGCGCCAGGACAATCCGAACCTGATGTTCCATTCCCCCTATGGCGAGCCGACGCGGATCGTCACCCGCGGCTCGGCCGCGGCAGGCGCGGCGGCAGCCAGGGTGACGCGGGTGCCGCCCGGCCACCCCGAAGGCTATCTGGAGGCCTTCGCCACCATCTACGCCGAGGCGGCGGCGGCGATCCGGGCCAGGCGCGAGGGCGCCACGGTCGACGCCGCCGTGCTCTTTCCGACCCTCGACGACGGTGTTGCCGGCATGGCCTTCATCGAAGCGGCGATCAAATCGTCGAAGCGCAACGGCGCCTGGGTCAGGATGTGACCGGGGCGGGTTCTCCAGGGCCTGCTGACATTTAAGAGTCCGAGCAGCATTGATTTTGCATTGGAAAATGCAAAATCAATCGTGGCGAAAACCGCGAGACGCTGCTTGGCCGGGAGGGCCGCGGGCCTTCCCGACGGCTCGTACGGCCTTCCCGTGATCGCGGGCGCGCGACGGCGCCCGCGACGATCCATGGTCCCTCCCATCCCGGCGCGCCGATGCCGATGCGCGTGAACGCGTCTCTGCCCAAAATGGCGCTTGCAATGTTTAGTCTTTCGTGATGCACTAAACAAATCGAGGGATCGCAATGGCGCTCAACAGCCTGGGCGATCCGTCGGGGGAAATGCTGGTTTCGTGACAGTTCGCCGATAGTCCGCAGCCTTGCTTGCTGTGTGCGGCCTTGCGCCCGCATGCCGGCTGACGGCTCGTCCGCTTCGCCCGAATGCTTCGGGCGGGATCGGAGAACCACGCCCGATCGACGGCTGCGGTGCGGGCGTCCTGACCTGGATGATTGCAACGGGAGGAAAGGCACCATGACCACTTCGATGAAGGCGTTGCTGGCCGGCGCGCTGGCCCTGGGCTTCGGCATGGCCGCGCCTGCGGCGCGGGCCGAGGGCAAGACGATCACGCTGTGCTGGGCCGCCTGGGACCCGGCCAATGCGCTGGTCGAATTGTCGAAGGATTTTACCGCCAAGACCGGCGTCGCCATGAAGTTCGAGTTCGTGCCCTGGCCGAACTTCGCCGACCGCATGCTCAACGAGCTCAATTCCAAGGGCAAGCTCTGCGATCTCCTGATCGGCGACTCCCAGTGGATCGGTGGTGCCGCCGAGAACGGACACTATGTGAAGCTGAATGATTTCTTCGACAAGGAAGGAATCAAGATGGACGACTTCATGCCGGCCACGGTGGTTGGCTATTCGCAATGGCCGAAGAACACGCCGAACTACTGGGCGCTGCCGGCGATGGGCGATGCGCTCGGCTGGACCTATCGCAAGGACTGGTTCTCCAGGCCCGAGCTCCAGGCCGAGTTCAAGAAGAAGTACGGCCATGACCTTGCTCCGCCCCAGACGCTCGACGAGCTCAAGCAGATCGGCGAGTTCTTCCAGGGCCGCGAGATCGACGGCAAGAAAGTCTATGGCGCCGCCATCTTCACCGAGCGCGGCTCGGAAGGCATCACCATGGGCGTGTCGAACTTCCTCTATCCCTATGGCTTCCAATACGAGGATCCGAAGAAGCCCTACAGCATGGAAGGCTTCGTCAACTCGCCCGATGCGGTGAAGGGACTGGAAGCCTACAAGGCGCTGTTCGACTGCTGCACGCCGCCCGGCTATTCCAACGCCTACATGCAGGAGGGCCTCGACGCCTTCAAGTCGGGCCAGGTCGCGCTGCAGATGAACTGGTTCGCCTTCTTCCCCGGCCTCTACAAGGATCCGAATGTCGGCGGCGACAAGATCGGCTTCTTCGTCAATCCCGGCGAGAAGACCCATGCCTCCCAGCTCGGCGGGCAGGGCATCTCGGTGGTGTCCTATTCGCCGAACCAGGACGAGGCGCTCGCCTACATCAAGTGGTTCGCCGCGCCGGAGACCCAGAAGAAGTGGTGGGCGCTCGGCGGCTATTCCTGCGCCAAGTCGGTGCTGAACGACCCCGGCTTCCCGCAAACCGCGCCGTTCGCGGCCGATTTCCTCAAGGCGATGGGCGAGGTCAAGGATTTCTGGGCCGAGCCGTCCTACGCCCAGCTGCTCCTGGCCGAGCAGAAGCGTGTCCACGACTATGTCGTTGCCGGCAAGGGCACGGCCAAGGAAGCGCTCGACGGCCTGGTGAAGGATTGGGAAGAGGTCTTCAAGGAAGACGGCAAGATCTGACGGATCGTTCCTGAGCTTATCCCCCGGCCGCACTCAGCCGGGGGAGCCGACCGGCATCGCCAAGCCAACCTCGCGGACCTTCGATGAACGATCTCGCCAAAGCCTCCGAACTGGCAGCCCGGGCCACGCCGCCGAACCTGGCGCGGCGGGTCCGCGGCCTGTCGGACCGGGCCATCGCCTGGGTGTTCATCGCGCCGACGATCCTGCTCCTCCTGGCGATCAACATCTTCCCGCTGATCTGGACGATCCACCTGTCGTTCACGAATTACCGGGCCAACCGGCCGAACGCCGAGGTCAAGTCGGTCGGGCTCGACTGGTATCAGAAGATCCTGACCGATCCCGATGTCTGGGCGGCGATGCAGGTGACGGCGCATTTCGTCATCTGGACCATCCTGATCCAGACGGTGCTGGGCTTCGGGCTCGCCTATCTCATCGACAAGAAGTTCCGCGGCCACGGGCTGTGGACCACCATCATCCTCCTGCCGATGATGCTGTCGCCAGCGGTGGTGGGCAATTTCTGGACCTTCCTCTACCAGCCGCAGATCGGCCTGTTCAACTATGCCGTGTCGTTCCTGACCGGCATACCGCCCTCGTCCTTCCAAATGCTCGGCAATGTGACGCTCAGCCCCTGGGCGATCGTCATCGTCGACACCTGGATGTGGACGCCCTACGTCATGCTGATCTGCCTGGCGGGCCTGCGCTCCATCCCTGACTACATCTACGAGGCGGCGGAGGTCGACCGCGCTTCCAATTGGCGGCAGTTCTGGTCGATCACCCTGCCGATGGCGCTGCCCTTCATCATGCTGGCGGTGCTGTTCCGCGGCATCGAGAACTTCAAGATGTTCGACATGGTCAACCTGCTCACCGGCGGGGGACCGGGCTCGACCACCGAGGTCGCCTCGATCACGCTCAAGCGCGAAGCTTTCGAGAAATGGCGCACGGGTTATTCCTCCGCCTTCGCCATCATCCTGTTCGTCACCGTGTTCGGCCTGGCGAACATCTATGTGAAGGCGCTCAACCGGGTGAAGCAGCGGTGAGGGAGATGGCGATGTGTTCGAGAACCAAGCGCCACGCCGGTGATTTCGGTGGGCGTCGCGCATCATCCGCAAAGGTGCTGCCATGACCGCCGCGACCTCGGCCCATTCCGTCGTCGCGCCCTCGCGCCTCGCCAAGGGCGTCGCCGGCACGCTGGTGATCCTCTATGCCCTGATCACCATGATCCCGCTGGCCTGGATCGGCCTGACCTCGATCAAGTCGCCGACCGACTCGATCTCCTATCCGCCCAAGGTGATGTTCACGCCGTCGCTGGAGGGCTATTGCAACCTCTTCACCACGCGCTCGCGCCAGACGCCGGACTACATCCATGGCCTCGGCCCGGCCTCGGGCGTATGCGAGGAGATCGCGCGCGAGCGCAACATGGTGATCGTCGGCCCGTCCAACTACGTGCCGCGCTTCGTCAACTCGCTGATCATCGCCTTCGGCTCGACCTTCCTGGCCGTGCTGCTCGGCACGCTGGCGGCCTACGGCTTCTCGCGCTTCAAGGTGCCGCTGAAGGACGACCTGCTGTTCTTCATCCTCTCCACCCGGATGATGCCGCCGATCGCCGTGGCGATCCCGATCTTCCTGATGTTCCGCGAGGTCGGGCTCTCCGACACCCGGCTCGGCATGATCCTGCTCTACACCTCGGTTAACGTGTCCCTGGCCGTATGGCTGCTGAAGGGCTTCATCGACGAGATCCCGCGCGAATATGAGGAGGCGGCGATGATCGACGGCTACACCCGCTTCCAGGCCTTCACCAAGGTGGTGCTGCCGCAGGCGGCGACCGGCATCGCCGCCACTGCCATCTTCTGCCTGATCTTCGCCTGGAACGAATATGCCTTCGCCGTGCTGCTGACCTCGGGCGAGGCGCAGACCGCGCCGCCCTTCATCCCGATCATCATCGGCGAGGGCGGGCTCGACTGGCCGGCCGTGGCGGCGGGCACCACTCTCTTCCTGGTGCCGATCGTCGTGTTCACCGTCCTGCTGCGCAAGCACCTGCTCAGGGGCATCACCTTCGGAGCGGTGCGCAAATGACCAGGTTCCTGCGCCGCGGCCCCCTGGAGGCCATCGCCACTGGCATCATCGCGCTCGGCGTGGTCATGCTGATGCAACCCCTGTCCCTGACGCTCTATTCCTATTCCTTCGTCACCACCCTGATCGGCACCGTGATGTTCATCATCGTCTCGAAGTTTCCGGAGTAGGAGCGATGGCGCAGATCCGCGTGCAGAACCTGGAAAAATCCTTCGGCACCTTCCAGGCGGTGAGGGCCTCGACCTTCACGGTCGAGGACGGCGAGTTCTTTTGCCTGCTCGGCCCGTCGGGCTGCGGCAAGACGACGACGCTGCGCATGATCGCCGGGCTGGAGCTGCCGACCTCCGGCGCCATCTTCCTCGGCGGCGACGAGGTGGCGCAGAAGCGGGCCTCGGCGCGCGACATCGCCTTCGTGTTCCAGCTCTTCGCCCTCTATCCGCACATGAACGTGCGGCGCAACATCGGCTTTCCCCTGCTGTGCGAGGGGCTGGGCAAGGGCGAGATCCGGACGCGGGTGGAGGAGGCGGCGCGGACCTTGAGGATCACCCATCTCCTCGACAAGCCGGTGTCGGGCCTGGCGAGCGGCGACCGGCAGCGGGTGGCTCTCGGGCGGGCGATCGTGCGCAAGCCGAAGTGCTTCCTGATGGACGAGCCGCTCGGGGCGCTCGACACCGAGCTGCGCGAGGCGATGATCCTGGAATTGCGGGCGCTGCACGACCGGCTCGGCGCCACCACGGTCTACGTCACCCACGACCAGCTCGAAGCCATGGCGATGGCCGACAAGATCGCGGTGATGAATGCCGGCGTGGTCGAGCAGGTGGCGAGCCCGAAGGAGATCTATGACCGGCCGGCGTCGCTGTTCGTCGCCGACTTCATCGGCTCGCCGCCGATGAACTTCCTGCCCTTCCGCGGCGCGCTGGCCCCCGGCGCGGCCGAGATCCGGCTGGGGCAGGGGACGGTGGCGGTGCCGGCGGCGCGCGAGGCGGTGGCCGACAGCGAGCTCGTGCTCGGCGTGCGGCCGGAGCATGTGCGCTTCTCCGACCACGGAGCTGTGCGCGGCGCGGTCTACGGCACCGAATATCTCGGCACCACCCAGGTCGTCACGGTCACGACCGACTACGGCACGCTGCGGGCGCGGGCGTCGTCGGCGACGGCGTTCTCGACCGGCGAGGCCGTCGGGCTGGAGTTCCGGCCGGACAAGCTGTCGCTGTTCCACAAGGGCTCCGGGCGCGCCGTGCGCACGGCCCTGCACGAGGGAGCGCTCCATGGCTGAGATCCGGCTCAACGGCGTCTCCAAGGCATTCCGGCAGACGCGCGCCGTCGAGAACCTGACGCTGACCGTCGGCGACGGCGAGTTCGTCGTGCTGCTCGGTCCGACCGGCGCCGGCAAGACCACGACGCTGCGCCTTGTCGCCGGGCTCGATGCGCCCGATGCCGGCAGCGTCTTCATCGGCGGGCGCGACGTCACCGCCGAGGCGCCGGCGGTGCGCGACGTCGCCTTCGTGTTCCAGCAATATTCGCTCTATCCGCATCTCAGTGTCTACGACAACCTGGCCTTCCCGCTGCGCTCGCCGACGCGACGCACGCCGGAGGCGGAGATCAAGGCGCGGATCGGCGAGATCGCCCGGCTGCTGCATATCGAGGCCAAGCTCGCCAACCGCGCCACCGAGCTCTCCGGCGGCCAGATGCAACGCGTCGCCATCGGCCGGGCGCTGGTGCGCTCGCCCTCGGTCTACCTGATGGACGAGCCGCTGTCCTCGCTCGACGCCAAGCTCCGGGCCGAGCTGCGCCTGGAGCTCAAGCATATCCAGCGCGACCTCGGCGCCACCATGCTCTACGTCACTCACGACCAGACCGAGGCCATGACCATGGCGAGCCGGATCGGCGTGGTCGATCGCGGCCGACTGGTGCAGGTCGGGTCGCCGCGCGAGATCTACGAGAACCCGGTCAACACCTATGTGGCGACGCGACTCGGCCAGCCCGCCATCAACCTGGTGCCGGCGAGCCTGTTCCGCGACGCCGGCTTGCCGCGCGCCACCGAGACTGTCGGCGTGCGCACCGAGCACCTCGCCATCGCGCCGCGCGGCACGGCGGCGGGCCTGGCCGCCACGGTGACGCGCATCGAGCATCTCGGCGACCAGAGCCATCTGCATCTCGATGTCGCCGGACGGAGTATCGTGACCCTGGCGGACCCCGATTCGACCTTGGCGGCGGGGGACCGGATCGAGGTCGGTCTGAAGGGCGCCTTGCTCTTCGACGCAAGCGGGGAGCGCGTGGCGGCATGACGATGGACGAAGCTGGCCGGGAAAAGCTGGTCAGGGCGCTGGCGGCGGCGGTGATCGACCATGCCGAGGAGTTGACCCGGCTCGACCAGGCGATCGGCGACGGCGATCACGGCGTCAACCTGAAGCGCGGCTTCGAGGCGGTGCTGGCGGAATTGCCGGCCCTGGCGCACAAGCCGCTGCCGGATCTGTGCAAGGCCCTCGGCATGACCATGGTGATGAAGGTCGGCGGTGCTTCCGGGCCGCTGGTCGGCACCTTCTTCATGGAGCTCGGCAAGGCGCTGCCGGCCGAGCCCGCCCGGGCCGACCTGGTCGTGGCGACGGAGAAGGCGATCGCCGGAGTCAAGGCCCGCGGCAAGGCCGAGCCCGGGCAGAAGACCCTGCTCGACGTGCTGGTGCCGGTGCAGGCGGTGTTCGCCGCCGGCGGCGACGGCATAGCGATCAAGGCCGCGGCCGCGGCGGCCGCGGCGGCCACCGTGCCGCTGCAGGCGACGCGCGGGCGCGCCTCCTTTCTCGGCGAGCGCTCCATCGGCCACATGGATCCGGGCGCGCGCTCGTCGGAGCTGATGATCGGCGCGGCGGTGGACGCCGCCGGACTCTAGGAACTGCAATCCCCCCTGCCACTCGGAAGCCAGTCGCATGAATGTCGGTATCGTCATCGTCTCCCATTCCGTGAAGGTCGCCGAAGGCGCCGCCGATATGGTGCGCCAGATGGTCGGCGAGGCGGTGCCGCTCGCCTGGACCGGCGGCGACCCCGACGGCGGGCTCGGCACGGACGTAGCCAAGATCCAGGCGGCGATCGAGGCGGTGTGGTCGCCGGCCGGCGTCGCTGTGCTGGTCGACCTCGGCGGCGCCGAGACCAATGCGGAAATGGCGATCGAGTTGCTCGACGAGGACAAGCGCGAGCATGTGGTGGTGTGCAACGCGCCGATCGTCGAAGGCGCGGTGATCGCGGCGACGGAAGCGTCCGGCGGCTCCTCGCTCGATGCGGTCAAGCGGACGGCGGAGGAACTCTATGCGTGAGGACGTGACCATGACCCGGCAGACAGCCCTGACCGGATCGGCCGTGCTGGAGAACGCGGTCGGCCTGCACGCGCGCCCCTCGGTCAAGCTGACCCAGCTCGCCAAGCGCTACACCGCCTCGATCGAGTTCGCCTTGATACCGGAGGGCCCCTGGACCGACGCCAAGAGCCCGGTGAAGGTGATGCGGGTCAAGGCGGCCAAAGGCACGACGCTGCATTTCCGTACGGCGGGGCCGGATGCCGAGGCTGCGCTCGAGGCCGTGCTCGGGCTGGTGCGCGACAAGTTCGGGGAGGACTGATGACCATCATCGTCCCGCGGCGGGAGCAGCCATGACCGAGCTTTCGCTCACCGGCCGCGCCGCCTCGCCGGGCCTGGCCGCCGGCCCGCTGGTTGTGCTGGCCGCCGGCACCGTGGACCGGCGCGCGAGCGGCGATCCGGCGCGGGAAGCGGCCGACCTGACGGCCTCGCTGGCCGCGGCCGCCGCGGAGGTCGCCGCGCTGGCGGCGGGCGCCGACGGCGAGGCGGCCGACATCCTTGCCTTCCAGGTGGCGATGCTGGAGGACGAGGCGCTGTCGGAAGGCGCCTTCCACGCGATCGAGGCCGGCATACCCGCCGACCATGCCTGGCGGCAGGCGCTGGCGGCGGAGATCGAGGGCTACGAGGCGGCCGAGGACGACTATTTCCGCGCCCGCGCTGCCGACCTCGCCGATATCCGCGACCGGGTGCTCGGCCATCTCACCGGCACGGCCGGCGCCGATGCCATCCCGCACGGCGCCGTGATCGCCGGGGAGGACCTGACGCCGTCGCGTTTCCTGGCCGTGGACTGGAGCCGGGGTGGTGCGATCGCGCTCGGGGCCGGCTCTCCTTCGTCCCACGTCGCCATGCTGGCACGGGCGCGCGGCGTGCCGATGGTGGTGTCGCTCGGCCGCATGCCGGCTGCCGGCGCCGTGGCCCTGGTCGACGGCGACCGCGGCGTCGTCGTGTTCGACCCCGAGCCCGGGACGCATCTCGCCTTCGAGGCGCGGCTGAACGCGGCGGCAGCGGAAAGCGAGGCGGCGCTGGCCTTCCGCGACAGGCCGGCGGCCATGGCCGACGGCACGCCGGTGGCGGTCATGATCAACATTGCCGAGCCGGAGGAGCTCGACCGGCTCGACCCGGCGATCTGCGACGGGATCGGACTGGTGCGCACCGAATTCCTGTTCCATTCCAGCGCCGGCCTGCCGGACGAGGACAGGCAGGCCGCGGTCTATGGCCGTATCGCCGCCTGGGCGCAGGGCCGGCCCGTCACCATCCGCACGCTCGATGCCGGCGGCGACAAGCCGATCGCCGGGCTGACGGTGGAAGGCGAGTCCAATCCCTTCCTCGGCCTGCGCGGCGTCCGCCTGTCGTTGGCGCGGCCGGAGGTGTTCTCGGTGCAGCTCAGGGCGCTGGCCCGCGCCGCCGTGCACGGCAACCTCAAGGTGATGCTGCCGATGGTCGCCATCCCGGCCGAGCTGGAGCAGGCGAGCATCCTGCTCGACGAGGCGGTCGCGGCGCTGGCGGCGGCCGGCGTGCCGCATGCGCGACCGCCTCTCGGCATGATGGTGGAGGTGCCGGCCGCGGCGATCTCGGCGGCGCGCTTCCCCGCGGCATTCTACTCGATCGGCTCGAATGACCTGACCCAGTACACCATGGCGGCGGCGCGCGACGTCGGCGCGGTCGCCGACCTCAACGATGCCGGCAATCCGGCCGTGCTGGAACTGATCGCGGCGACCGTGAAGGCGGGGGCGGCGCGCGGCGTCGAGGTCTCGCTTTGCGGCGATGCCGGCGCCGATCTATCCTTGCTGGCCAAGCTCCTGGCGACGGGGCTGCGGGCGGTGTCGGTCGCGCCGGTCGCGGTGGCTCGCGTCAAGGCGGCCATCGCGAGGATGTGACATGGCGGATTCGCTGCACGAGAAGGATGGTGCCAAAGGCGCTTCCGGCGTCGCCGCCTACAAGGGCGTGCTGCGCCAGGTCCTGGACAACCGCCCCTCCGGCACGCGGCTCAAGCTCGCGGCGGCGCTGGGCAAGAACCGCTCCTTCGTCTCGCAGATCACCAATCCCGCCTATCCCGTGCCGATCCCGGCCCAGCATGTCGAGCTGATCTTCGAGGTCTGCCACCTGTCGCCCGCCGAGAAGGCGGCCTTCCTCGACGCCTATCACCAGGCCCATCCGCGCCGGCTCGCCGGCAAGGGCCACGAGCCGCATACCCGCACGATCACGCTGACCGTGCCCGATCTCGGCGACGCCCGGAAGAACCGGGTGCTGGAGCAGACCATCGCCGACGTCGCCGCCCGCCTGGCGCGCTATGCGGAGGACGTGGGCTGAGACAGCCCGCCCGCGCTTCCCGGAGCAGGAGGCGCCCGATATGATCATCCCTTGAGGAAACGCCATGAAGAAGCTGATCAACGCCGTCGACTCCATCCTCGCCGAGAGCCTCGACGGCTTCGTCGCCACCCATGCCGACATCCTGGTCATGGGCGAGGAGCGCAAGTTCGTGCGCCGCAAGACGCCGAAGGCCGGCAAGGTCGGGCTGATCTCCGGCGGCGGCTCGGGCCATGAGCCGCTGCATGCCGGCTTCGTCGGGCTCGGCATGCTGGATGCGGCGTGCCCCGGCCAGGTGTTCACCTCGCCGACGCCCGACCAGATGATCGCCGCGGCCGAGGCCGTCGACACCGGCGCCGGCGTGCTCTTCATCGTCAAGAACTACGAAGGCGACGTGATGAACTTCGCCATGGCGGCGGAGATGGCCGGGCGCGAGGTGCTGAGCGTCATCACCGACGACGACGTCGCCGTGGAGAACTCCACCTATACCACCGGCCGCCGCGGCGTGGCCGGGACCCTGATCGTCGAACGCCTGGTCGGGGCGGCGGCGGAGCAGGGCCGCGACCTTGCCGGCTTGAAGGCCCTGGGCGATGCGGTCAACGCCCGCACCCGCTCGATGGGCGTGGCGCTGACCTCCTGCACCGTGCCGGCCGCCGGCACGCCGACCTTCACGCTCGCCGAGGACGAGATGGAGATGGGCGTCGGCATTCACGGCGAGCCGGGCCGCCGGCGGGTGAAGCTGGCCGAGGCCGACGCCATCGCCGAGGAGATGCTCGGGGCGATCCTCAAGGATCTGGCGCCCAGGCCGGGAGCAGAGGCGCTGCTGCTGGTCAACGGCTTCGGCGGCACGCCGCTGATGGAGCTCTACCTGATGGCCGGCAGCGCCCGGTGCATCCTCGAGGCCGCGGGGGTGAGGGCCGTGCGCTTCCTCACCGGCTCCTACGTCACCTCGCTGGAGATGGCCGGCTGCTCCCTCACGGTCTCGCTGCTCGACGATGAGGCCAAGGCGCTGTGGGACGCACCGCTGCACACTGCCGCCCTGCGCTGGGGCGTGTAGGGCCCGGCGGTCAGTCCTTCGCCGGAAAGCCGAGGACGTCCTGCATGTCGTATTCGCCCGGCGGGCGGCCGGCGACCCAGTGGGCGGCGGCAAGCGCACCGCGGGCGAACATGCCGCGGTCGAGGGCGGCGTGCGACAGGGTCAGCACCTCCTCGTCCGCCGCGAACATCACGCTGTGCTCGCCGACGATGCCGCCGCCGCGCAGCACGGAAAAGCCGATCTCGCCGATGCCGCGGGCGCCGGTGACGCCGTCCCTGGCGCGCCGCTCGACCGCGGCCAGGCTCACGCCCCGGCCGGCCGCCGCAGCCTCGCCGAGCATCAGCGCCGTGCCGGAGGGAGCGTCGATCTTGCGGCGGTGATGGGCTTCGGACACCTCGATGTCCCAGGCCTCGGCCGGCAGCGACCGGGCCGCCTGGGCGACGAGGCCGAGCAGCATGTTGAGGCCGAGCGAGAAATTGCCGGAGCGCACGATGGCGACGCGGCGGCCGGCTTCGGCGATGGCGGCAAGGTCATCCGGCTCGAAGCCGGTCGAGCCGATCACCAGCGCCGGCCCGCCCCGCTCGGCGCAGAGACGCGCCAGCGCCGCCGAAGCCGCGCCGGTGGTGAAGTCGATCGCCACGTCCGCCGCAGCCAGCGCGGTGTCCGCGTCGACCAGCCCCTCCGCCGGGCTGCCGGGCCGGCCGAAGCGGCCCGCGAGCGCCAGCGTCGGGTCGGCGGCCACGGCCGCGGCGACCGCCCGCCCCATATGGCCGACCGCCCCGGCAACCGCGATCCTGACCGGCGGCGTCATCTCGATCTCCTGCATGCGGCACCGCCAGGGTCGCGCGAGCCTGCCGTCCGGCGTCGCGCGCATCCGGACGACTCGGTCGCGACCGAGACACAGTCCGCATCCCGGCGCCACGATGCAATCCCTCGCATGAGCCGAAAGGGCCCGCATGTCCGCCATTGCGATCATGTCGCGGACAAGCGCGCGCCCGGAGGCTTCTCGGCGAGCGCGGCGCGGACCGCGCGAGCGCCCCGGATCCGGGAATGCCCGCTTCAGCTCGAGGCCGAGGTCGTCGCCTGCCACGGCCGGGCCGAGACGCCGTACGTGAACGCGCAACTGCGGCGCCTTGTCGTCGAGACCAGGTTTCGGCGCGCGCATGCGCATCGCAGCATCGTCATCGCCGGGACCCATCCCATCGACACCGAGCGCTGGAAGCCCCTGTTCCATGTGTTCCGGCATTATTTCGGACTTGGCGGAGATCCGGGGCGGACCTTCCGGGCAGAGGCCGAGGAGGGGCGGGCGCTGTGAAAGGCCCGGATGGCGGCGACGACGCCGGCGATCAGCGCGAGGATGCCGCCGGCTTCGGCCGGCGCGGGCCAGCGGCCATGCGCTGCGAGGCCGAAGACCGCACCGAAGACGGTCTCCGATACGATCAGCTGTGCGGCGAGCGCGACCGGCAGCTCACGGGTCGCGATCGTCCAGGCCCAGACACCCCCGACCGAACCCAGGATCGCCAGGAGGGCGCCCCAGGCATAGAGCGGCGCCGCCACCTGCCAGCCGAACCCGAGCCGGGGGAATTCGAACAGCCCCATCGCCAGACCGACGGGCAGGAAGGCCAGCATTTCCAATCCTCCGCCGGCCAGTGTGAGGGCAGTCCAGGCAGTCGATGGCATGCCTGGGCGGGCGGCAAGCGCGGCCTCGTTGGCGAGGGCGAACCACACCCACAATGCGACGGCACCGACGGCGAGCAGCAGGCCGACCGGCAGCGCCGGCGCTGGACCCGTACCCGGCGGCACGGCGAAGGCGCTCCAGTTGACGAGGATCAAGCCGATGGCCACCAGCGACAGCGGGGGCGCGAGCGAGCGCCATGGCACCGATCCCTGGCGGAAATTGCCTGCGAGGGCGAGGACGATCGGCACCAGCCCGAGGATGGCGGGGGCGATCACCGGGCCCGCCAGGAGGGCGGCTCCGGTCACCATCAGGAAATATCCGACATATCCGATGAAGGCGAGCCGGGCCGCCGTCAGCCAGTCGGAGAGCGTGAAAGGCCGGCCCGCCTTCCGCTTCAGGGCCAGGAAGCCAAGACCGGCCAGCCCTGAAAGACCGAAGCGAAGCAATGCGAAGTCGAAGACCGAGTAAGGGCCGATCGCAAACGGGACGGCAAAGTTCAGCGACCAGGCGAATGCGGCCAGGAGTGCCGCAGCGATACCGAACCGGCGTGACTGTTTCATGGAATGGTGAGCCCGGGCTGTGCTTTCGTCGAGCAACGGCCCTGGGGGCGTCGTCATCGACAGGCCCTGCACCGCAGTTGCGAAACTATGGCTTCTCCGGCGGCGTCGTGACGCCTATGTTTGGAAAGGTTCTTTCTGAAAACAGAAGCATGAATTGGAACGATCTGCGCTATTTTCTCGCGGTTGCGCGCTGCAGCGGGTTGACCGGCGCAGCGCGGGAGCTGCAAGTCAGCCTCTCGACGGTGTCGCGCCGGGTCGAGACCCTGGAGGAGGCGCTGGGCACCCGGCTGTTCGAGCGTCGCCCGGACGGCTACGAACTCACGGAAGCCGGTCGGAGGATGGTGGCGCAGGCCGCGGCGATCGAGAGCCGTATGATCGAGCTGGAGGACGGCTTCAGCGGCCGCGACGGGCACGTATCCGGGACGGTGCGGGTGGTTACCGTGGAGACCCTGGCGCATCACCTTGTCATCCCGCGGCTGCCGGAACTGCAGGACGCTCACCCCGGCCTGTCCCTCGGCGTCACGGTCAATGCCTCCTTCGCCCGGTTGCCGCAGCGCGAGGCCGATATCGGCCTGCGCCTGTGCCGGCCGGAGCGCGGGACCTTTGCGGTCAGGCGCGTGGGCACGATGGCCTTCGGCCTCTATGCCGCGCCGGGCTATCTCGTGCGCCATCCCGTCCGGGAGCAGACTCTGCCGATCGTCGGGCATCGACTGGTCGTCTGGAACGATCCGCTGTCCTTCCTCGTCCTGCCGAAGGCACTGCAGTCCTGGACGCAAGACGGGAGCGCCGCGCTCGCGGTCGACTCCATGCAGGCGCTGGTGCTCGCCATCCGGTCGGGCCGTGGGCTTGGGGTCCTGCCTTGCATTCTCGCCCATGGGGACCGGGGCCTTGCGAGGATAAAGCCCGATCTGTGCCGGCAGGACGAAGCCATCTGGCTCGCCGTACACGAGGACATCCGTCACACCCGGCGCGTCCGGGTTGTCTGCGACTTCCTCGAATCCGCCGTCAGGGAGCGTCAACCCGCCCTTGCCGGGATGGAAGGCTAGAGCAAAGCGTGTTTTGATGGAAACGCGCTTTGCTCTAACGCCTTGTTTCGACGCGTCTTTGCGACTTGACGCGATTCCGTCAAATCGCAAAACGCTTTAGGCAGGGCTTCGCGGATCGGAGCACGGTTCCGATCCGCAAAACTCTGCTTCGCTTTCGAGAGTCCGCCGGGTTTCCGAGCCTGCCCGGTGGGAGGAGCTCGGAAATCCGGCATGGCGCGCGCCGGTGCCGATGCCGCCCCCTGGTCATCACCGGCGTGGCCACGGTCGACCCAGGCGAGATCATGGTTCATCATCTGTAAAGCCAAGTTGAGAATTTTTTGGTTAACGAGAGGTTATTAATAATACTCCAAAACAATTCTGTTCGGCGATGGATGCGGCCGTTGTTGCTTCTTGCCGACGGTCGCGGGATCCTCTCTAAAGATTTAAGCGAATTGCGCCTCATCCCGATCGACTGCGGTCGGGATGGCCGGGCAGGGAGGTCTTCATGGCTGCGACATCGATCCTCGTCCGGCTCCGCGGGCGCATCGGTGCGTTTGCACCGGCGGAGGGCGGCAACGCCATGATGCTGTTCGGCCTGGCGCTGGTGCCGCTGCTGGCGGCGACGGGTGTGGCTGTCGATTACGGCCGCGCCTCGGCAGCGCGCACCGAGATGCAGGCTGCGCTCGACTATGCGGCGCTCTCCGTGTCGAAGGATGCCCAGGGCCTGGCGATGGTCGATCTGAGCGAGGCGCAGAAGGCGGCCAAGATCACGACGCTGGCGCAGGCCTATTTCAATTCCATGTTCGTCTACAAGGGGATGAGCGGCGTCTCCGTCACCGCCAAGTACAGCAAGGACGGCTTTTCGCGCATCGACATGACGGCAAGCGGGACATTGCAGACCGAGTTCATGCGCATCTTCGGCCGGGAGACAGTCGACATCGGCACGACGACGACGACGAACTGGGGCACCAAGCGGCTGCGCGTGGCGCTGGTGCTCGACAACACCGGCTCGATGGCGCAGGCCGGCAAGCTGGCCGCGCTGAAGAGCGCGACCAAGAGCCTGCTGAAGAGCCTCAAGGGCAAGGAGCAGACGGTCGGCGACGTCTACGTCTCGCTCGTTCCCTTCGCCAAGAACGTCAACATCGGCACCGGCCTCAACGCGACCCCGACCACGCGCGACACGATTCTGCGCTGGGACCTCCTGGGCACGACCGACAAGACGGCCTGGGCAGGATGCGTCACCGATCGGGACCAGGACAACGACGTCAATGCCAGCGCCCCGGCGGCAGGGGTGCGATCGACCCAGTTCCCGGCCGTCCAGGGGGCCTGCCCGGCCTCGAAGGTGATGCCGCTCACCGCCGACTGGACGGGGCTGAACGATGCGGTCGACCGGATGAACGCGAACGGCAACACCAACCAGACCATCGGCCTGCAATGGGGCTTCCAGTCGCTGATCGGCTCCGCACCGCTCTCGGCGCCGGCGAAGGACCCGAAATACGACTACGACACCTATGTCATCCTGCTGACGGACGGGCTCAACACCGAAAACCGCTGGTCAAGCAGCCAGTCGGCGATCGACCAGCGCACGGAAAAGCTGTGCGGCAACGTCAAGTCGGCCGGCATCACCCTGTTCACCATCCAGGTCAACACCGGCGGCGACCCGACCTCGGCGATGCTGCAGCGCTGCGCCAGCCCCGGCCAATACTATCCGGTGAACTCGGCCGGCGGCATCCAGGCCGCGTTCGACGCCATCGACAAATATATGAGCGACCTGCGGCTGGCGAGCTGAAGGGCGCGACGGCGCGGCCGGCATGGCTGGATCGCTCGGACTCCTGTTGACGTCGTGGTCTGCGTCGGCCAAATCCTCTGACAATCGCGACCGAGGAGGATGGCCATGACGATCCACGCCAAGAATTTCATCGCCGGGGAGTGGGTGGAGGCCGCCGACCTCGCACCCGACGTCAACCCGTCCAACACCGGCGACGTGGTCGGGCATTTCCCGCGGGCCGCCAAGGCGGACGCCGAGCGCGCCATTGCCGCCGCCAAGGCGGCGTTCCCGGCCTGGAGCCGGTCGACGCCGCAGGAGCGCCACGACGTCCTCAAGCGCATCTCCGACGAGATCATCGCCCGCAAGGACGAGCTCGGCGCCATCCTGTCGCGGGAAGAGGGCAAGACGCTGCCCGAGGGCATCGGCGAGGTGGTGCGCGCCGGCCAGATCTTCGGCTTCTTCTCGGGCGAATGCCTGCGCCAGGCCGGAGACATCCTGGCCTCGGTCCGGCCGGGCGTCGGCGTGGAGGTGACGCGCGAGCCGATCGGCGTGGTGGGCATGATCACGCCGTGGAACTTCCCGATCGCCATCCCGGCCTGGAAGATCGCGCCGGCGCTCGCCTACGGCAACTGCGTGGTGCTGAAGCCCGCCGACCTGGTGCCGGCGACGGCGCATGCGCTTGCCGAGATCATCGCCAAGGCGGGGTTGCCGGCCGGCGTCTTCAACCTGGTCATGGGCCGCGGCTCGGTGGTCGGCGAGGCGATCCTCAACTCGCCGGACGTAACGGCAGTCTCCTTCACGGGCTCGGTCGCCACCGGTCGCAAGATCGCCGCGACCTGCGTGGCCTCCTCGCCGATGAAGAAGGTGCAACTGGAGATGGGTGGCAAGAACCCGCTTGTCGTGCTCGACGACGCCGACCTGAAGACGGCGGTCGAGGTGGCGGCGAACGGCGCCTTCTTCTCGACCGGTCAGCGCTGCACCGCATCCTCGCGCCTGATCGTCACGGACGGCATCCATGACGCCTTCGTCGCGGCGCTGGTGGAGCGGATGAAGGGCATCGTCGTCGGCGATGCGCTCAAGGCCGGCACCCATGTCGGCCCGGTGGTCGACCAGAGCCAGCTGGACCAGGATCTCGACTATATCCGGATCGGCAAGGACGAGGGCGCGACGCTCGCCCATGGCGGCGAACTGGTCAGCCGCGACCATCCCGGCTTCTATCTGACGCCGGCCCTGTTCACCGGCGTCGCCAACTCCATGCGCATCGCCCGCGAGGAGATCTTCGGGCCGGTGGCCGCCGTGGTCCGGGTCAAGACCTACGACGAAGCCCTGGCCGCCGCCAACGACACCGAATTCGGCCTCTCGGCCGGCATCTGCACCACCAGCCTGAAGCACGCCACCCACTTCAAGCGCAACGCCGAGGCGGGCATGGTGATGGTCAACCTGCCGACCGCCGGCGTCGACTATCACGTGCCGTTCGGCGGCCGGAAGGGCTCGAGCTACGGCCCGCGCGAGCAGGGGCGCTACGCCGCTGAATTCTACACCACGGTGAAGACGAGCTACACGCTGGCCTGACGGGCCGCCGGGATCGCCGCCGACGCCGCGATCCACGCAGCACCGAACCGGAAGGACCCGCTCCGTGCCGCGGAGCGGGTCCTTTTGCTTTGTCGTGCTCGGTTCGGCGCCGGCAGGGTGGCCCGAGCCGGTTCGGCACGTCGTTGCGATTCGACGTGGTTCCGCCAAATCGCAAGACGCTTCGGCAGTCAGGCCGCCGACGGCCCGTCATCGTCGGGATCGAAGGTCGGCCGCATCGAGCGGGCGGCGGCGCCGCGCCGCGCGCCGAAATCGACCACGCCGGCCGCTGCGCCGGGCCAGGCTACGCCCTGGCCGCGCCCCGGAGTGCCGCGCCGCGCGGCCTCGGGCTGGTAGGCCACCTCCTCGACACGGATACGTTCGGGCGGGCCGCCCAGACCTTCGATGACCGTTTCCTGGTCCTCGACCAGGCCGAGCAGCGCGAGCCCGCGCGGTATCGTGATCGGGATGGTCATGCCGACGAAGCCGTTGTCCTCGCCATGCACGAGGATGCGGATATCGCTCGGCCCGTCATCGACGCGGAAGACGACGCGGCTGTTCAGCGTCACCGCGCGGGGGTCGATGTCGTCGCGGAACACGACGGTCGCGTTCGACAGCTTGTCGCGGATCATCGGCACGATCGGATCGTTGCGCGTGATGCCGCGTTCGAGCAGGCGCTCGAGAGTGGAATAGTCTTTGGTCGTCAAGAGGCAGCGTTTGGGATTGGACATGACGCGTCTCCGACCGAAGCGGAGGCTTTCCGTTTCGGCACAAGATGGACCCTGTGGTGCTGGAGGGCTTCCCCTGGCTCCGCCGCGCCGTCCGGGCGCGCGCCAGCCAGGGGCTAGGGTCCTGCGATCAGGCGCTCCGCATGGTGCGGCGACCGCTGGAATGCCCGACATGTCCGCATCGCGCTCTCCCCTCGCCGGAGCTTGCCGACCGGCGCGTCAGGCGGGCACGGCCGCCGGCTCGACCGCCAGCACGGTCAGCTGCTGGTCGCGGCCGTCGCGCGTCGTCCACATGATCGACTGGCCTTCGGCGAGGCCGATCAGCGCGGTGCCGATCGGCGTCAGCACCGAGACCTTGCCCTGGGCGATGTCTGCCTCGCCCGGGAAGACCAGGGTGACGCGGCGACGCTGGCCGTCGTCGGACTTGAACTCCACCGTCGAGCCCATGCGAACGATGTTGGGCGGCACATCATGCTCGGCCACCACGGTGGCCCGGTCCATTTCGGCCATCAGGTCTTCCGCCACTTCGGGCGTGCGGCCCATGGCCGAGGCCGCCAGCCGGCTCAGCCGCTCCTGGTCGACGTCGCTGACGATGATCGCCGGCAACCACCGGCTGTTGCTGCTTTCGGGCATGTTCGCCACCTGTCGGAAAGGCGCCGCGCAGGCCTTTCCGGCTTGCCGAGCGCAACGCGGGATTCTCGCTGGATGCCAGCGCCCGCAGGACCACAAGGATCATCGGCGATCCCGGTGAGACAAATTGTGATAAAATGATAGGAGCGCCCCGGGCTCGGGGGCGCGTTGAGCGGCCGAGCCGGGGTTAGAAGCCCGCGACCGGGATTTCCCGGCGGGCCAGCGTCTTCCGCGAATGAGCCATCTTGAACATGGTGTTCATATTGGCAGCCCCCTTCCGCATGTCAAGCCGGTGCGCCCCGGAGGCCGCTCCCGGCGCCATCGGTGGAGGGAACAGTCTCAGTCGGATTTTGTTCCCGATCGTGCCGCCGCCTGGCGTGCCTGCTTCCGCCGGTCGGCCCCGCCATGCTTGGCGGGCTCAGGCTCGGTCGCCTGTTGCGGATGGCCGGAGGCGCGGCCTTCGCGCGGCGCGCCGCCCTCCGTCTCCCAGCGGGCTATGGCCTTTGCCGGATCGTACGCACCGGCCGCCCCGGCGGATCCCTTGCTCATCCACGGCATATGGGGCCCGAGGCGACAGGATCAAGAGCGGCGCTATTGCCTCGGCAGCACGCCGACGATGGGGCCGAGCGGCCACAGGCTGTCGGTACGCCCGAGCGCCGGGGCGTAGAGCGCGGAGATGCTGCCGTCGAGGAACAGCGCGTCCGGGCAATGCAGGGCATCGCGGAAGAGATGGGCGAACTCGCCGAAGGTGACGGGCTCCTCGGAGATGGCGAAGACCACGGTCTGGCCATCACGCACGCCGACGCCGTTGCGCATCTTGGCGGAGGTGCCGTTCTCGGAGATCTTGGGGTGGATCCGGCCGCTGATCACCAGCATGGGTCCCGACTGGGTGGCGAAGTCCGGCTTGAACCCGGCCTGGGCCCGGAGCTTGAGGAAGCGGCCGGTCTCGGCGATGCCGGCATTGCCCTCGTCGATGAAGAAGACGCCGTTCGGCTTGAGGTGGAAATTGCCGGGGCCGTTGGCGGTGTTGAGGCGCACCCATTCACGCCCGTTCTCGACATAGAGGCCGGCCGGCGAGAAGTCGGGCCGGTACATGCCGGCATTCATGGCGAAGATCAGGCGCTGTCCCTCGGGCGTCTGGCGCAGACGGGCGAAGGAGCCGAGCGCGCTGCCATCGGCGTCCTTCCAGAACAGCCGGATGTCGTCGCGGCGCAGGTCCGCGGTGCAGACGGTGAAGGACTTTCCGGCATGCTGCAGCGGCTGGCACGGGCCGTCCTCGGCAGCCGCCGAGCCGGCGACGGCGAGAAGGGCGAGGGCGGCAAGTGCGGACAGACGGAAGCGGAGGCGCATGCGAATCCCTGGACGACGACGAACGCGGAGCGTGGATAGGCGCTCACGCCGATTTTGGAAACTGCCCCGCCATGGTGGCCGCGTGATGGCAGCCTCACCGGGATCCGCCGCGAGCCGAAACTTGCGGGATTCCAGGGCTTTTGGCGCATCTCCTGAGGAATCGAATCAGGTCGTTGCGTGCGCAAGGCCGGCCGCAGGCGCTCTCCGCCTGGAGGATGCGGAGTCGGGGCAGGGCGTTGCGGCCGGATCTTCGCCTGATGCCTGCGCCGGGAGGTCGGTCTACTGATCGTCCTCGCCGCGCAGCGGCTCGACGATCGAGCCGGTGAATTCGGGGGCGGGCGGCTGCTGGCCGTTGCGCTGGGCGGTGGCGATCCAGCCCTGCGGCACGCGCGGCCGGCAGACATGGACGAGGCGGGCGCCGTGGCGGGCAAGGTCGAGGTGCAGGTGGTTCTCGTGCAGGCCGCCCGAGGTACCGGGCCCGAGCACGGTGGTGAAGGTACGGCAGGCGCCGTAGGTGATGTCGCGCCAGAAGCTGCGCTCCTCCGGGCTGCCGCGCCACCCCGTCAGGACACGCGTCTCGCGGCCGTCGGCGAGCTTGAAGCCCTTGACGTCGATGGCGTTGGCGTAGGCGTGCTCGGACATGCGGCCGCGGCTGGCATTGTTGCGCCGGCGGCAGGAATAGGTGCCGAAGGAAGTCATCTCGACGATCGGCGAGCCGAAATTGGCGAGAGCCGCCGGCTGGGCCTCCGAGGCCAGCCATTTGGTCAGGGCCGGGATCATCGAGCAGGACAGGACGACGCTGCGGTCCATCGACACGGTGAAGGGACCGCCCTCGCGCATGCGGATCGGTTGCGATGCCGGCAGTTGCGGCAGCGGCGTGAAGCCGTCGGGGGAACCGGCGGCGGGGTCCTGGCCCGCCTGCGAAGCCGCCGGACCGTCGGGCAGTTGCAGCGGCGCGCCGACGGCCGGAGCCGATGCGTCCGGCGCCATATCCGGGGCAGGCACGTTCGGCACCGGGGCCGGCGGCCGCAGCAAGGCAAAGGCGGCGGCCGGGCCGGTGCCTTCGAGTGAGGCGACGCGGAAGGGATGGTCGAGGCCGCAGCTTCCGGGCCCCTCGATGGCTTCGGCAATGCGGATGCCGGCGGTCTCGCGAACCTGGCCGGAGGCGAGGCAGGCGGCCTCGACACGGGCGCGCCAGGGCTCGCGCTCCTCCGAACTGAAGAAGGAGCCGCAAGCCGCAATGCTCGCAACGGAGCCGACGGCAATGACCCAGGACGCAACGCGACGCAACATGCGGCGGACAATGCGAGCAAATTTCGAAACGAATCATTAACCCGCCGCCGCCGCGCGAGTCCCGATTCGGAGCCGGCGCGGATCGTCTTAACAGCGCAATGCATCCATGCTCTATGACGCGGTCGGCGGCCCCAGCGTCTGGCCGCCCGCAGCCCGGGAGCATCGGACGATGGATGGGGACGACCTGCCGCTCGACGGCTTCGCCGGCGTGGTGCTCGCCGGCGGCGCCTCGCGGCGCATGGGCGGCAACAAGCTGCTGTTCGAGGTGGCGGGGCGGCCGATGATCCGGCACGTGGTCGAGACGGTGCGCGGCGTCGTCGGGCATGTCGTCGTCGTCACGGGCCACCAAGACGAACTCGTGCGCGAGGCGCTGGCGCGGTTGCCCGTCGATTTCGTGCGCTCGGAGGCCGCGGCCGGGCAGGGCGCCGCGATTGCGGCCGGTTTGGCGGCGGCCGCTTCGGCGGTCGCGACGCTGGTGTGCGTCGGCGACCAGCCGCGCCTCACCGGCCGTGAGGTCGCCGGCCTGATCGAGGCCTATCTGGCGGGGGATCGCACCCGCATCCTCGTGCCGATGCGCCAGGGCAGGCGCGGCTATCCCGTGGTGGTGCCGGCCGGCTTCACGGCAGCCGGCCTCGACCTGGCGGCGGACGACCTGCCTGCCGCCCACCCCGACAGGGCCGCAGCCTTCGTCACGCGCAATCCGGTCTACGAGTCGAGCGTCGATACGCCCGAGGACTATCGCACCCTGTTTGCGATCTGAGGAAGAGGGCGATCACCGGCACGCGGCCAACTGCACGTGGCAGGCGTACCGCCGGAAACGACCGCCGGCGCGCACTTCCCGGTCCCTCGCGCGGACGAAGAGGAAACAGGATTCTCCCGCTTTCGTCCTGATGAGGTTTTCACGGGAGATCGGAAAAATACAGTAAAATCAATGGTGTTTCTGTATAGTGGAGGCCGGGCCTGGAAT
Organism: Labrys sp. Lb11; assembly: GCF_057554225.1. Lineage (NCBI taxonomy): Bacteria > Pseudomonadati > Pseudomonadota > Alphaproteobacteria > Hyphomicrobiales > Xanthobacteraceae > Labrys > Labrys sp. Lb11. The sequence goes on along the minus strand of NZ_BAAJOT010000003.1, from coordinate 248,845 downwards.
TGAACCAGGGTCTGAGGTGGATGCACCCCCCTCCGCGTAAGCACTCCGCCACCCGGCCGTGCGCAAGCATTGCGTAAAAAGCAAATCTAATTGGCGGCAGCCGGCCGTCAATGGCTTGGTGAAGATTTGGTTAAGCCGGGCAGGGGCGTTTCAATCGTAGCCGATGGCGCGTGACGATACCCGCGATGGGGCGGGCAGGTGATGGACGGAGGGCTGGTCTTCTGGTCTAAGGCGAAGGTTCCACCGGATGTCGAGCCATGTCCCTGACCCTCTCCCCCGAAACCACTCTTCCCGGCGACGGTGTCGCCGGCACGCTGATCGGTCGCGTCTGGCTGCCGGAGGCTGACGGTCCGGCCGTAGTGGTGGCCAAGGGCGAGGCGCTTCACGACATTACCCGCACCTTCGCGACCGTGCGCGACCTCTGCGAGGCCCGAAATCCGGCCCAGGCTGCCAAGGCCGCGCTGTCCGAGCCGGTCGGCAGCATCGCCGACATCCTGGCCAACACGCCGCCGGCGACGCGAGACCCGCGCAAGCCCTGGCTGCTGTCGCCGATCGACCTGCAGGCGATCAAGGCTGCCGGCGTCACTTTCGTGGTGTCGATGCTGGAGCGGGTGATCGAGGAGCGGGCCCGCGGCAATGCCAGCGCGGCGGCGGCGATTCGCGCCGAGATCGTCAAGCTGGTCGGCGACGATCTCGCCAGGCTGCGGCCGGGGTCGGCCGAGGCGGCACGGCTGAAGGAGGTGATGATCGCCCAGGGCGTCTGGTCGCAATATCTGGAGGTCGGCATCGGCCCGGACGCGGAGATCTTCACCAAGGCCCCGCCGATGGCCTCGGTCGGCACCGGCTTCGACGCCGGCATCCATCCGGCCTCGACCTGGAACAATCCGGAGCCGGAAGTGGTGCTGGCGGTCTCCTCGGCCGGCCGCATCGTCGGCGCCACGCTCGGCAACGACGTCAACCTGCGCGACGTCGAGGGGCGCTCGGCGCTGCTGCTCGGCAAGGCCAAGGACAACAACGCTTCCGCCACCCTCGGCCCGTTCCTGAGGCTGTTCGATTCGACCTTCTCGCTCGACCATGTCCGCCGCACCGAGGTGACGCTGACCGTGGAAGGCGAGGACGGCTTCCGCATGACCGGCTCGAGCTCCATCGCCAGGATCAGCCGCGATCCCGGCGACCTCGTGCTGCAGATGATCGGGCCGAACCACCAATATCCCGACGGGGCGGTGCTCTATCTCGGCACCATGTTCGCGCCGGTTGAGGATCGCGACGCGCCCGGCAAGGGCTTCACCCACAAGGTTGGCGACATCGTCACCATCTCGGCCCGGGAGCTGGGGTCTCTGACCAACCGCATCGTCCGCTCCAACGATGCCGCGCCTTGGACCTACGGTGCGAGCCACCTCATGCGAAACCTCGCCAAGCGAGGCCTGCTCTGACGGGAGCTGAACCTAAAGGGCGCTCTTGATGAACCAGGGCGCCGCATAGGCAAAGGCGGCGGCGCCCAGGACGGCGCCGACGAGCAGCAGGGCCACCACGCCGATGCCTTGGCGCAGGCGGTGCGGCCGTGGCTTTTGCGCCGGGGCCGGCGCCTCGGCCGCTGGCGTCGCGGCCACCGCCGCCGGCTCGGGAAGCGGTGCGGCGGATGGCGGTGCCGCGGGCGGCGCTGCCGGCTCCTGCGGCTGGACCTGGGCCAGCTTGGCGAGCAGGCGCTCCTCGACCCCTTCCGACGACGGCAGCGGCTTGGCGACGCCGTCCGTCTTCAGGCGTCCCTGGATGCTGTCGGAGGCCAGGGCCTTTTCGCGCTCGACCAGGCGCAGGGCGACATAATTGGTCACGGCCTTGCGGATCGCCGTCGGATCCTCGCTTTCGGCCATGACGCGCTGGCCCCAGCGCGAATCCTGCACGAAACGGTACTGGCGCGTGCCGCGGACCATTTCCACGAAGGCGAGCATGTCGACATAGAGACGCGGGCGCTCGCCCGGCACGACGCCATGGTCGAACAACTCCACCCCGTCGGGAAGCTGGGCGAACACCGGAGAGAGCGCGTCGTTGAGCACCTCGAGGCGCGCCAGCTCGCCGCCGCGCAGATCGGCGATCGCGGCGGCGCGTTCGGCATCGTCGAGCCGTGCCTTGCGGATTGCGTCGCGCAGGCTGGGCGGCTCGGCGGAAGGAGGCGTGCGAGAATCCATCGGCAATGCTCCTGACCGCTGATCATAGCGCGTTGCACTAGAAGGTCGAGCGCGTGACCGCGGAGCCTGCCGGCAGGGTTACGAGGCCGGTCGCGCTGACGCGCCGCCGCGATTCAACACAGTTTCTCGCGCCGCAGTTCCGCGGGCGGGTGGCCGGCGGCGACGAAGCCGCGGACGGTGAGGCCGATGCGCCAGGCGCCTGGCTCGCCGCTGATCGAGAACAGGTTGTAGGACGCCGGCCAGCGCGCCCGCTCCGGCGCTGCCGAGGCCGAGGGCGTGCAGACCACCGGGATCGGGCCCTTCGGCCCGTTGGTGCGGTGCACGCGGCCGGTGTGGATATGGCCGTGCAGCACCAGCTCGGCGCCGGTGCCGCGCAGCACGGCGGTCAGCCGGTCCGCGTCCATCAGCATGGCGGTGGGGCCGGCGTCCTGGCGCCGCACCGGATGGTGCAGCATCACGACCCGGCAATAGCCCTCATGCCCCAGATGCTCCAGCGTGTCGCGCAGGCGCGAGACCTGGCGGATGCCGAGCTTTCCCGTCGCCATGAACGGGGCCGTCGGCACGGCAGTGGACAGGCCGACGAGCGCCACCTGGCCGCGGATGCGCACATAGGGGAAGCGCTCGGCCTCGTCGAGCGGGTGGGCGCCGCTGTTGTCGCCGCGCATCCACGGATCGAAGGCCGAGAGCAGCCGCACCGCGCCGGCCTTGGTGTAGGCGTCATGGTTGCCGGGCACCAGAGACAGGCGGTCAGGCGGCCCGACGCGCTCCAGGAAGAGGCGGGCGGCCGGGAATTCGCCGGGCAAAGCCAGATTGACCACGTCGCCGGTCAAGGCGATGTGGTCGGGCTCCTGGGCGTGGAGGTCCGCCAGCAACTGCTCGAGCACGTCCATGCGGTGCACGTCGCGGCGGCCACGTTTCCAGTTCAGCCAGCCGAGCACGCGCTTGCCCGCGAGTTCACGCATCATCGCACGGGGCAGGGGGCCGATATGCGGGTCCGACAAATGGGCAAGCGTGAACATCAAGGATGTTCTAGCGGCCGCAATCGCCGAGGGCTAGAGGGAGGATGACGGCGGATGCTCTTTCCGCAAAGGGGCCAGGGACAGCGCGGGACTCGGCTGCGGGACGGCTCTCGGCGCAGCGGCGTCGAGGAAGGCAGCGGCCTGAGCCGGCGTCTTCAGCACGACCAGCCGTCCTCCGAACGTGTCGAGCGCCGCCAGCACGCGGGGCCGCTGGTCGCGGTTGTAGCGCGCGACATAGTGCAGGAATGCCGGCGTCAGGCGCTCCGGGCAGCCCGGAGTCATGTCGTGTCGGGTTCGGCCGAACCATTGCACCGCGCGGCGGGACACCCGCCACAGGCAGCGCCAGGCGGGGAAGTCGAAGAACACCACGGTGTCCGCGGCCGCGATGCGCAGCGGCAGGGTGCGGGTGTAGTTGCCGTCGATGATCCAGCGCGCTCCCTGCGTCAGGTCTGCCAGTGCCGCGACCCAGTCGTCCTCCTCGAGGGCCACCCAGCCCGGGCGCCAATAGTGCTGGTCGAGATGGATCAGCGGCAGCCCCGTGCGTTCGCTCAGCCCACGGGCGAGCGTCGATTTGCCGGCGCCGGAGCAGCCGATGATCAGTACCTTCTGCATCGCCCCCCTTGCAGCATGCGGTCCCCCGCAAGCCCAAACGCGCTCAGGCCGCCAGGGTTCCAGCCTCGTTTCCCGCACTGACGGCAAAGCCTTCGTCAGCCCAGCCGGTCATGCCGCCGATCATCACCTTGACCGGCAGGCCGAGCCGGGCCAGCCGCAGCGCCGCCCTGTCCGTGCCGTTGCAATGCGGCCCGGCGCAATAGACCACGAACAGCGTGCCGGCGGGCCATTCCGCCATGCGGCTCGCCGTGATCTTGCCGTGCGGCAGGTTGAGCGCGCCCGGCACATGCGCCCGGCCGTAGAGGGCAGGGCCGCGCACGTCGAGCAGCACGAAGTCGGCGGCACCGGTGCGGAGCGCCTCGTGCACGTCCCAGCAGTCGGTCTCGAAGGCGAGGCGGCGGGCATAGTGTTCGGCGGCCTCCTGCGGCGCGGCGGCAGGGATCGCGGTGACGGGGCTGGGCATGACATGTCTCCTCAGGTTCGGCATGCGCGACCATGCCCGGCGATGCCGGGCTTGCCTATTGGCCAAGATGCCAACTAGCATCAAGATCATGCCAAGTGCTTCGCCCGCCACCCACGGCCCGGCCGTCGCCGTCCTCGCCTATGACGGCCTGTGCACCTTCGAGTTCGGCATCGCCTATGAGGTGTTCGGCCTGCCGCGCCCGGAACTCGGCGGGAACTGGTACCGCTACGCCGTCGCCGCGGCCGAGCCGGGGCCGTTGCGCGCCGGCGGCGGCCTGACCGTCCTGGCCGGGACGGGGCTGGACGTGCTGGCGGAGGCCGGGCTGATCGTCGTGCCCGGCTGGCGCGGCATCGACGCGCCGGTCCCGGACGCGCTGGTCGCGGCCCTTCGTCAGGCGCATCGGCGCGGGGCGAGGGTCATGTCGCTGTGCTCGGGCATCGTCGTGCTGGCCGCTGCCGGCCTGCTCGCCGGTCGGCGGGCCACCACCCATTGGCGCCATGTCCCGGCGGTGGCGGCGCGCTTTCCCGACATCCGCCTCGACCCCGGCGTGCTCTACGTCGACGAGGGCGACGTGCTGACCGCGGCCGGCAGTGCCGCGGGTATCGACCTGTGCCTGCATGTGGTGCGGTGCGACTTCGGCGCCGAGACCGCGAATGCGGTGGCGCGGCGGCTGGTGGTGCCGCCGCATCGCGAGGGCGGCCAGGCCCAGTTCATCGCTGCGCCGGTGCCGCGTCAGCGGGAGGGCATGCGCCTCGGGCCGCTGCTCGACTGGATGCGCGAGCGGCTCGACCGGGACCAGCCGGTCCGCCTGCTGGCGGAGCGGGCCGGCATGAGCGTGCGCACCTTCCAACGCCGCTTCGAGGCGGCGACGGGGCTGCCACCGGGGGAATGGTTGGTGATGCAGCGCCTGCAGCGGGCGCGCGATCTCCTGGAGCGCGAACGCGGCGCGACGCTCGACGACATCGCGGCCGCCAGCGGCTTCGGCACGCTGGCGACCATGCGCCACCATTTCCGGGCCCAGCTCGGCACCAGCCCGAGCGCCTATCGCGCCGTGTTCGCGGGGGAGGTGGCGCCGTGAGCGAGGCAGCTACATTCGGGCCAGGGTAAGGAGCGGCTTGCCGCCCGCGCCGAGGAGAAGAAGCTTGCCGCGCGCCGGGTCGATCCGCCAGGCGCGGACGGCCTCGAGTGTCTTGAAGAACCTGCCCTCCTGGTCGAGGACGGCGGGGGCGCAGGCTTTCATCGTCGCCACGACCGGGGTGAAGCGGATGCTGCTGCCCTTGACGGTCGCCTTGCTGCCCATGCCGTTGCAGCCGCCGGTGCCGCCGACCGTCCCGTCGGCGGCGATCTGAAGGACCGTCTGCAGGTTGTCGATCACGCCGCGACCGCGGATGTCCTCGAGCAGCCAGCGTCCGGCCGGACTCGCCGCGGCGTCGGTCCGCGACTGGCCGCCGACGCGCTCGACCAGGATGTCGGTGTCGTCGGCTCCGCCGGCGAAGACGGCGTATCGGGTCGTGGAGATGAACCAGAGCCGTCCGTCGACGGTGATGCGGGCTTCGAGGGCGTAGCTGTGGCCCCGCCTGATCTTCGAATCGTCGTAGCGCAGGCGGAAATGGACCGGCACCTGTCCGCGGGGGCGGATCACGGTCCGGGCGATGGTTTTCGACGGGGCGTCCGCCAGCGACACGTCGGCGAGGCGGACCTCGACCCTGGCCGAGGCCGGCAGGGCGATGCGCTCTCGATAGGTCACGGTCCCGCTCAGCGTCCGCGGCGCGGCCATGGCGGAGCCGGCATGGGCCAGGAGGCCCAGGGCGGCGGTGGCAATGGCGACGAACCGCCAGATCCGGTTGATCATGGATATCGTTCCTTCCGGTCAGTTCTTCGCCGCTCGCCGGGATCTGTCACGGGCCGGTCCGAAGGTCGGCGGCTCGGCGCGCGCCGGGTCTTGGCGGCGGCATGGCGGAAGCCGATCTCCGCGACATCGGCAAGATGCGCCGGCGCGACGCGTCATGCGCCGGGCGAGGCATGGCCGCTGCGATCGGGGACGGCGTCTTCGAGGGGAAAGGGGAAGCGTTTGGGGATGCGGCCTCCGGCGTGGGGCGGGAGGCCGCCGGATGGTGTCAGCGGCCGCTGAAGGTTATCAGGCCGATCGCCGCACGGGCCGGACCGGCACCGTCCTGGCGAATCGTCGCTGCGGCCACGAGCATCCGAATGAAGGTCATCATCATGCAATACCAGGGCTCGCCGGCCCTCAGGTCTCCTCTATTGTGCGCTGCAATATAAATTGCCGCGGAGAGTAACGCCAGCCCACGCGGGCGCTTTCCCGGGCTTGGCAGCCATGCGCGCCACGCAGGGGAGGCAATGAGCAGGATTTTTACCGAACGACAATTGCGCGAGATTTTGCTCTTCGTCTAGAAGTCTCCCATGCGCTTTCCGGACTCGACGTTCCGCCAGAAGCTCGGCCGTCTGATGACGCCGTTCTTCATGCTTTATTTTCGCTTCAGCAGGGGCATGACCTTCGGCGTCCGCGGTGCGGTGCTGGACGGCGAGGGACGGGTCTTCCTGGTCAAGCACACCTATGTGCCGGGCTGGTACCTGCCCGGCGGCGGGGTCGATCCCGGCGAGACGGCCGAGGAGGCGCTGGTGCGCGAACTGAGGGAGGAGGGCAATATCCGCGTCGACGGCCCGGTCGAACTGCGCGGGCTCTACCAGAACCGCGACGTCAGCCGGCGCGACCATGTCGCGTTCTATGTCGTGCGCCGCTTCGAGCAGACCGCGCCGCGCAGCCGGGACGGCGAGATCGCCGACAGCGGTTTCTTTGCGCTCGATGCCCTGCCGGAGGGCGTGACCGCGGCGACGCGCCGGCGCATCGACGAGGTCCTGGCCCGCCGCATGCCCGACGGCTACTGGTAGGCCCGGCCGCATCGAGAAAGTGCGCGAGACGGCTTTCCGGGCCTTCCCCGCCGCGCCGGACCATGCTAAGCGGCCCGCCATGTCGATCATCCGTTCCTCGCGACGACGAGCCGTGGGCAGGACCCGCACCCTTTCGTATGCCTGACCGGCAGTGCCGGTTGGGCAAGTCTCGCTCCGACCGGACCCCGACATCATGCCCGACATCCCGATCGACCTTTTGACCGAGCGTCCCGAGGACGGTGCGGCCATCGAGAAGCTGCATGAGCGCGCCTTCGGCCCAGGCCGTTTCGCCCGCACGGCCTTCCGCCTGCGCGAGGGCGTGTCGCCTCAACTGGACCTGTCCTTCGTGGCGCGGGTCGGCTCGATGGTCGTCGGCTCCAACCGGCTCACGCCGATCACGATCGGCGGGCATGCGGCCCTGCTGCTCGGGCCGCTGACGGTCGAGCCGGCCTTCCGCTCGCGCGGCATCGGCCTGGCCCTGCTGCAGGCCTCGCTCGAGGCAGCGGCCCGGGACGGCCACCGGCTGGTCATCCTGGTCGGCGACGAACCCTATTACGGTCGGATCGGCTTTCGCCGGATCCCGGTCGGGCAGGTGATCCTGCCGGGACCGGTCGACCCGCTGCGGCTCCTGGTCAAGGAACTGGCCGAAGGGGCATTCCAGGGCGTTTCGGGCATGGCCAAGGGACGGTGAGCCGGGCGATCAGGCCGACGCGGCGATAGCGGCGCGCAGGATGGCGGCCTGGGTCTCGGCGTCGGCGGGATAGTCGGCGTCGATCCAGCGCCGTTCCGCCTCCTGCAGCACCCGGCCGATGCGCGGGCCGGGCGGCACGCCGAGGCGGGCGGCCTGGGCGCCGCCGAAGGGCGCCTGCCGCGGCGGCGCCCAGGTGTCGATCAGGTCGAGGGAACGGCTCCAGCCGGCCTCGTCCGAGCCAGCCCAGGCCAGCAGCACGCAGTCGCGGAAATCCGCGCTCTTCAACCGGTAGAGCAGGTCGCGGCCGGGCTTGTCGCCGAGAGGCCGCCTCAGGCTCTCGCCGACGGTCGCCATGGTCTCGAGCCGGCGCGCCTCGGCATTGGAGAGGCGCAGGCGCTCGGCGATGCGCAGGGCGTCCTCGCGGACGAACAGTGCCAGCGCCGCCAGCCGGCGCACGGGGTCGGCGTCGAGCCCGCGGGCCGCTTCCAGGGCGGCGAGGCGGCGGAACACCGCCACGCGGCAGACGCCGCCGAGCGTCGCCGCCAGGAAGCCGGCGCCGTCCATCTCGGCCAGCACGTCGCCGGCGCGGCAGGCGACCAGCAGCTTCAGCGCTTCGGCGCGCACCCGTTCGCGCGACAGCTGGGCGAGGCCCTCCCGGCCGCGGATCGAGGCGGCCATGGCTTCGGCGTCGACCGGGCCTTCGCCGAACCGGGCATGGAAGCGGAACAGGCGCAGGATGCGCAGATAGTCCTCGGCGATGCGCCGGTCGGCCTCGCCGATGAAGCGCACGCGCCGGGCGGCGATGTCGGCGATGCCGCCGGCATAGTCGTGCACCCGGCCGTCGCGGGAGACGGAGAGGGCGTTGATGGTGAAGTCCCGTCGCAGCGCGTCGGCGGCAAAGTCGCGGCCGAAGCGGACGATGGCGCGGCGGCCGTCGGTCTCGATGTCCTGGCGCAGCGTCGTCACCTCGAAGGGCTGGCCGCCGGCGACGATGGTGACGGTGCCGTGCTCGATGCCGGTCGGCACCACCTTCCAATGCGCGGCGGTGCCGCGCTGCACGACGACGTCCGGCGTGGCGGTGGTGGCAATGTCCCAGTCGGCGACCGGCTCGCCGAGCAGCGTGTTGCGCACGGCGCCGCCGACGACGCGCGCCTGCTCGCCGTCGCGGTCGAGCGCAGCGAGCACCGCGCCGAGCCGCGGCTCGGCCAGCCAGTCGAAGGATGCCGTCATTTCATCACCGGTCCGACCAGGACGCCGTTCTCCAGATGGGCTGGCACGTAGGAGCTGCCGGCCGGCGCGCCGCCGAAATGGCCGACCAGGCCCAAGCCGATGCCGGTGGAGACCAGCGCGCCCAGGACCAGCCACATCAGCGGTGCGCCGCGCCAGGCCTCCGAGCGCGCCGGGTTGACGCGCCGCACCACGAGCCACAGCGCATAGAGCGCGAAGGGCACGAGGAAGAGCAGCGCCTCGTAGAGGAAGGGGCGTGCCATCAGGCATAGATCCGTTCGTACAGGGTCCGCAGGATACCTGCGGTGACACCCCATATATAGCGATCCTCGTAGGGCATGGCGTAATAGCTGCGCATGGCGCCGCGCCACTCCCGGCTCTCGCGGCGGTGGTTGGACGGATCCATCAGGAAGGCCAGCGGGCACTCGAAGGCCTCGTCCACTTCCGCGGGGTTGAGGGTCAGCGCGAAGCCGGGCTCGACCAGCGCCACCACCGGCGCGACGCGAAAACCCGAGGTGGTGAGATAGAGGTCGAGATAGCCGAGCGGGGTGATGCGCGTCCGGTCGAGACCGATTTCTTCCTCCGCCTCGCGCAGCGCGGCGCCGAGCGGGCCGGCATCGCCGGGGTCGATCCGCCCGCCCGGAAAGGCGATCTGGCCGGAATGGTTGCGCAACGCCGTCGAGCGCCGGGTGAGCAGCGCGGTGGCGCCGGCGGGATGGTCGACCAGGCCGATCAGCACCGCCGCCGGTTTGCCCGGGCCGGCCGGCATCTCGGCCGCGAGGCCGGGCGAGAAGCTGTGATCGCCGAGCGCGACCGGCATGTCGAACTCGGCCAGGCCCGGCGGCGGGGCGGCGAGGAGACGCCGGCGAGCCCGGTCGAGGAAATCGTCAAGGAACGGGTCCGAGGCCGGCATGGTTCGATCTATGTCAGGGCCGGACACGGGGCCGGCGGGTCGAGGCGGAGCATTGCCTGCCGCATCGGTCGATTTCAAGCCGAGGATCGGGCCGCAGCGAGGCAGGCTCCCTTGTCGCAAGCACGCCATGACCAGCCGCTATCCCGATCCTGTGGATCAGGACGGAAGTCCGGGCAAGCGAGGACGATCGATGTTCGGCAGCATCGCCCTGCGCATCACCCTGGCCCTGACCCTCGCTGCCGGGCTCGGGCTCGGACTGGTCCCGCAACTCGATCTGGCGGTGTCCGATCTGTTTGTCGGCGCCGGCCCGGCATTCCCATGGCGCTTTTCGGCATCGGCCCGGCTGTTGCGGTCGCTGGGGATGCACCTGCCGGTCTGCGTGGCGATGGCCGCCGCTCTCGCCCTGGCGCTGCGCATGGCCCTGCCGCGGTTGCCGCGATTCGTCGACACGCGGACGCTGATCGCCGTGCTCCTGGCCTTCCTCCTCGGCCCGGGCCTGCTGGTCAACGGCGTGCTGAAGTGTCATTCCGGGCGCGAGCGTCCGCTTGCTGTCCTGGAGGCGGTCGAGCGCGGCGAGGCGAGCCGGTTCCGGCCATGGTGGGATTTCGGCGGCAGCTGCCGCTCCAACTGCTCCTTCGCCTCCGGCGAGGTGTCCGCCGCCGCGTTCCTGCTCGCGGCGACGGCGTTGCTGCCGGCGATGCTTCGCGGCATCGCCGCCGTGATCGCGTTCGCCTTCACGGCTGGCGTGGCGCTGCTGCGCATCGGCTTTGGTGGCCATTTTCTGTCGGATGTGCTGCTCGCCGCCCTGCTCACGCATCTCATCGCCATCGCCGCCATGCGCCTCATGCATGACGAGCACCGGGTGCCGGGCGGGCCCGGGGCGCTCGACGGGTGGTGGCGCCGGCGGTTCCGCTACGGCCGGGTGCGCAAGCCGGCCGCGTTGGTCACTTGGCGGACGCGCGGCGCAGGGCGCTGACGACCGCGCCCATGCAGGAGAGGGCGACGGCGACAGGGATGGCGGCGAGCAACTGGTCGCGGCTGCCGGCGAGCGCGAAGACGACGCCGGCCAGCGCCGCGCCGATCGACTGGCCGAGCAGCCGCGCCGTCGACTGCAGGCCGCTCGCCCCGCCGCTGCGCCAGGGCGGGGCCGAGGTGATGATGGTCTTGTTGTTCGGCGACTGGAACAGGCCGAAGCCGATGCCGCAGACCGCCAGCCGCCAGGCGATGTCGAGGAGGCCGGGCGCGACGGGCAGCAGGAGCAGCAGCGACAGCCCGGCGGCCATGACCGCGAGGCCGAGGCCGCCCAGCAGCCCCGGTGCATGATGGTCGGACAGCCGGCCGGCGATCGGCGACATCAGTCCGGTGGCGACCGGCCAGGGGGTCATCAGCAGGCCTGTGGTGAGAGGGGAGAGGCCCAGCTGGAGCTGGAAGTAGAAGGGCAGCGACACATACATCAGCATCTGCGCGCTGAAGGCGCTGATCGAGGCCGCCATCGACAGGGCGAACACCGGCAGGCGCAGGAGGTCGACCGGGAGCAGCGGCTGCGGCTCGGCGAGCTGGCGGCGGGCGAGGATCGTGCCGACGGCCGCTGCCGCGGCCAGCTCCAGCCAGGGGAGGATCGGAATGTCGTGGTGGCCGAGGCCGTCGAGGCCGTGGATCAGCAGGCCGAAGGTCACACCGCTGAGCAGTGCCCCGGGCAGGTCGAAGCGCGCGCCGGAGCGTGGCGTCCTGGGCAAGGTGCGCGTGGCGACGGCGAGGGCGAGCAGGCCGATCGGCACATTGACCAGGAACAGCCATTGCCAGGGCGCGGCGGCGAGGATGGCCGCCCCGATGGTGGGGCCGGCCGCCGCCGACACCGCCACCACCAGCGCCGCATTGCCGACGCCGCGCCCGATCATGGCCGAGGGATAGATGAAGCGCACCAGGGCGATATTGACGCTCATGATGCCCGCGCCCCCCAGGCCCTGCAGGCCGCGCGCCGCGACGAGCAGGGGCAGGGAGGGAGCCAGGGCGCAGAGCAGCGAGGCGGCCGTGAACAGCGCCAGCCCCCAGCAGTAGACGCGGCGATAGCCGACGATATCGCCGAGCGCAGCCAGCGGCAGCAGGCTCACGGTGACGGCGAGCTGATAGGCGTTGACCACCCAGATCGTCTCGGATTCGGCGATGGCGAGATCGCGGGCGATCGAGGGCAGCGCCACGTTGACGATGGCGCCGTCGAGCACGGCCATGGTCATGGCGATGGCCACGGCGAGGAAGGCCCAGGCGCGCTGGGGGCTCGGAAGGCCGTCGGCTTTGGTCGAATACTGCAAGTGTCGGCTGTCCCCGATGGTCGGCATGGCGACGGGCGCCGATTGCGCCGCCTTCATAGCAGCGCCGGCAGGGCGTGGCGACCGGCCGCGGCGCGCCTCGCGGTCACGTCGGCGACAGCGAGCCCACCGGCTTCGAGGATCGGCAAGATCGGCGCGGCGATGCGGAGTGGCTGCGCCTCGTCCCGGCCTCAGCCCGGCGCGCCGATCGCCGCGGCGGGCGCCATCGGGAAGAAGACGCCGGCGGAGGCGACGCCGAACATGGCGACGCCGTCGACCGGGCGAACCTCGCCGAGCGCGACGAGATCGTAGAACAGCGCCCGGTTCACCAGCGCCCATAGCCCGGCCCGGACATGGACATAGGGCTTGAACCCGTCCGCAGCGCCGGTCTCGAAGCGCAGGCCATGGTCCGGGCCGGCGGTGGTCCAGTCGTCCACATTGGTGCGGAAGGACAGGGCCGGCCCGGCCGCCGTCTCGGCAACCACCATCTCGACCGCGACGAAGGGCGCGTCCTCGACCGTGATGCCGACACGCTCGACGGGTGTTACCAGCACATAGCGCTCGGGGTCCCTGCGCAGGATCGACGCGAACAGCTTGACCAGCGGCAGCCGGCCGATCGGGCTGCCCATGTAGAACCAGGTGCCGTCGGCGGCGACGCGCATGTCGATGTCGCCGCAGAAGTCCGGATTCCACAGATGCACCGGCGGCAGAGCCCGGCCGCCGGTGGCAGCGGCTCGGGCCGCCTCGGTCAGGCCGTCGAGATCGGGTTGTCTGGGCGTGCTCACGGCTCGGTCCGCATGGTGCGGTCACGATACTTTGAACGCTTGCCGGGGAAAACCCCGCCGCTCCGGCGAAAGTTCCGCGCAGGCGCTCGTCGCAATCGGCCGGCGGCGTTACTATGTCGCGCTCGGGCGTGCCCGGGACGATCGGGCCTGCGACGCGCTTCTGCGCAACGGTCGCGATGGCCGCACGGCGGAAAAAGGGTGGGGACGGCCGCCTTTCCGCCACCATCGGCCCGGAAGGTGCCCGGCTCGTGCGCGAACGGGCGCGATGTCGTGCCGGGCTCGCAGGAACCGGGAACCATGAGGTGATGATGAGCAGCGAAACCGCCACCAGCCTGGACGAAGTGATCATCCGCTCCGCCGAAACCACGGCCGCTCAGGTCCGCAAGGCGCGGGAGGCGATCCATGCCGTGATCTTCGGCCAGGAGGGCGTCGTCGACGGTGCGCTGATCACGCTGCTGTCGGGCGGGCACGGCCTGCTCGTCGGCGTGCCGGGCCTGGCCAAGACCAAGCTGGTGGAGACGCTCGGCACGGTGCTGGGCCTCGATGCGCGGCGCGTGCAGTTCACGCCCGACCTGATGCCCTCCGACATCCTCGGCTCAGAGGTGCTGGAGGAGAGCGCGGCCGGCAAGCGCGCGTTCCGCTTCGTCCAGGGGCCGGTCTTCGCCCAGCTCCTGATGGCCGACGAGATCAACCGCGCCTCGCCGCGCACCCAGTCGGCGTTGCTGCAGGCGATGCAGGAATACCACGTCACCGTGGCGGGCAACCGCTTCGACCTGCCCAAGCCCTTCCACGTGCTGGCGACCCAGAACCCGCTGGAGCAGGAGGGCACCTATCCGCTGCCCGAGGCCCAGCTCGACCGCTTCCTCATGCAGATCGACGTGCCCTATCCCGACCGCGAGGCCGAGCGGCGCATCCTCTTGTTCACCACCGGCGCCGAGGAGACGCCGCCGCGGCCGGCGATGAGCGTGGAGGACCTGCTCAACGCCCAGCGCCTGGTGCGGCGCCTGCCGGTCGGCGACAGCGTGGTGGAGGCGATCCTCGACCTGGTACGCGCGGCGCGACCGGGCGCGGCAAAGGATCTGGAAGGCAAGATCGCCTGGGGCCCCGGCCCGCGCGCCAGCCAGGCGCTGATGCTGGCGGTGCGCGCGCGCGCCCTGCTCGACGGCCGTTTCGCGCCGTCGGTCGACGATGTCGCCGCCCTGGCCGAGCCGATTCTCAAGCACCGCATGGCGCTGACCTTCGCGGCGCGGGCCGAGGGGGAGACGGTCGAGGGCGTGATCGCGCGCCTCGTCAAGACGGTAGGGTAGGGATTTGGCGGTCGCCACGCGTCTTCTGGCCGAAGCCGAAACCCGGCCCGGCCCGCGCACCGAACAGGTTGCGCTCGACCTCGCCCGCTCGCTGCCGCGCCTTGCCATCGAGGCGCGGCGGGTTGCGAGCGCGTCGGTGCACGGGTTGCACGGCCGTCGCCAGGCAGGCGACGGCGAGACCTTCTGGCAGTTCCGGCATTTCAGCTTCGGTGAGGCGGCGACGCGGGTGGATTGGCGGCGCTCGGCGCGCGACGACCATCTCTACGTGCGCGAGCGCGAGTGGGAATCGGCGCATACCGTCTGGCTCTGGGCCGATCGGTCGGCGTCGATGGCCTTCATCTCCTCGCTGGCGCAGGCTTCCAAGGTCGAGCGGGCGCTGGTGCTGACGCTGGCGCTGGCCGACCTCCTGGTGCGCGGCGGCGAACGGGTCGGGCTGATCGGTGCCACGCGGCCGTCGTCCAGCCGCAACGTGGTGGAACGCTTCGCCGAGGCGATGCTGCGCCAGGGCGCCGTCCCGCAGGGCCTGCCCCCCGCCATGCCGCTGGCGCCGCGCACCGAGGCCGTGCTGCTGGGCGACTTCCTCGGCTCGGCGGCCGAGACCGTCGAGCGCGTCGCCGCGCTGGCCTCGCGCGGGGCGCGCGGGCACCTGGTCATGATCGCCGATCCGGTGGAGGAGACCTTTCCCTTCTCCGGCCGTTCCGAACTGATCGATCCGGAGGACGGGCGTCGCCTCACCGCAGGCCGGGTGCAGGCGCTCAGGGACGGCTATGTCGGCCGCCTGGCGGCGCATCGCGAGGCGTTGCGCCGGGACATCCGGCCGCTCGGCTGGACGTTGACGCTGCACCGCACCGACCGGCCGGCCTCGCAGGTGCTGCTGGCGCTGCATCCGTTGCTGCAGGCCGCCGGGGGAGCGCCGCGATGATGCCGCTTGCCTTCACCTCACCCCTGATGCTGCTGGCCCTGGCGGCCCTGCCGGCGCTCTGGGTGCTGCTGCGCCTGGTGCCGCCGCGGCCGCAGCGCATCGCCTTCCCGCCGCTGAGGCTGCTGCTCGGCCTGGCGCCGACCGAGGAGACGCCGGCGCGCACGCCCTGGTGGCTGACGCTGCTGCGCCTCGGCATCGCGGCGCTGGTCATCCTGATGCTGGCCGGCCCGGTGTGGAACCCGACGGGACGGGCCGCCTCCGGGTCGGGGCCGCTGCTGCTGCTGGTCGACAATGGCTGGGCCGCCGCGCGCGACTGGGAGCTTCGCCTCAAGGCGGTCGAGGATCATCTCGCCGTTGCCGAAGGCGCCGGCCGCCCGGTGGCGCTGCTGGCGACGGCCGGGCCGGCGACGGATCTGTCGCTGTCCACCGCCGCCGCGGCGCGCGACCGGCTGCGGGCGTTGAGGCCGGAACCCTGGACCCCGGACCGGTCGGCGCATCTCAAGACCCTGGCGGCCTTTCTCAAGCGCGAACCTGCCGCGGCGGTGGTCTGGTTCAGTGACGGCCTCGCCGCCGCGGCCGATCCGTCCGTCGACGGCCTGAAGGACGTGCTCGCCGGGCGGGCGCTGGAGATCGTCCAGGACACGGCCCGCGGCCCGCTGGCCCTGGCCGGAGCCGAGAATGCGCCCGGAGCCCTGACGGTGAAGGTGCTGCGTGCACTCGAAGGAGCGCCGTCGGCCGGCATCGTGCGGGCCCTCGACATCAAGGGCCTGCCGCTCGGCGAGGCCCGCTATGCCTTCGAGCCCGGCCGCCGGGACACCGTGGCGCGCTTCGGCATGCCGGTCGACCTGCGCAACGACGTGGCGCGGATCGAGATTGCCGGCGAAGCCTCGGCCGGGGCGGTGCAGCTTCTCGACGACCGCTGGCGGCGGCGCGTCGTCGGCGTCGTCTCCGGCCAGACCGCCGACACGGCCCAGCCGCTGCTGTCGGGCGCCTTCTACCTGTCGCAGGCCCTGGCTCCCTTCGCCGATGTCCGCCCGTCGGAGGGCGTGTCACCGGCCGAATCGATCCTGCGCTTCGTCGACGACAAGCTGCCGGTGATCATGCTGGCCGATGTCGGCACCTTCGCCGAGGCTGAGGACAAGCTCGCCGCCTGGGTCGATGGCGGCGGCGTGCTCGTGCGCTTCGCCGGCTCGCGCCTGACGGCCGCCTCCGACCCGCTGGTGCCGGTGACGCTGCGGCGGGGCGGGCGCACGCTGGGCGGCGCGCTCTCCTGGGAGAAGCCGCAGACGCTGGGACCCTTCCCCGCGGGCGGTCCGTTCGCCGGCCTTGCCGTGCCCGGCGACGTCACCGTGACGCGGCAGGTGCTGGCCGAACCCGACGGCGACCTGCCCGAGCGCACATGGGCGGTGCTCGCCGACGGCACGCCGCTGGTCACGGCAGCCCGCCACGGCAAGGGGCTGATCGTGCTGTTCCACGTCACCGCCGACACGAGCTGGTCCAACCTGCCGCTGTCCGGCACCTTCGTCGACATGCTGCGCCGCCTGGTAGCGCTGGCCGGTTCGGCGGTGAAGCCGGGCGAGGCCGCGCAGCACCGCGCCGAACCGGTCCTGGCCGCCCCGGCCCGGACCCTGAACGGTGCCGGCGTCTTCGAGGCGCCGCCGCCGACGGCCCAGCCGGTGCACGCCGACGATCCCGGCATCGGCCGCGCCGAGCATCCTCCCGGCTTCTACGGACCGCCCGACGCCCTGGTGGCGGTCAACACCCTGGCGCCGGACACGGCGCTGACGCCGTTCGTGCCGGACTGGCCGGGCGCGCGCGTCAGCGCCTATGCGGCCGCGGCCCCGCGCGAGCTCGGCTCGCCGCTGCTGCTGGCGGCGCTGACGCTGCTGCTGGCCGACAGCCTGCTCGTCTTCCTCCTGGGCGGGGGCGGCGCGCGGCTGCGGCGCCTTGCCGGTGCGGCCGGCGCCGCGGGACTTGTCCTGGCACTGGCGGTCGCGCCGCCGGGCGAGGCGCGGGCACAGGGCAAGCCTCCCGTCGATTTCGAGGCGACGCTCAAGACTCATCTCGCCTATGTCGTCACCGGGGACAAGGAGACCGACGAAACCAGCCTCGCCGGTCTGCGCGGCCTGACCGCCTTCATCACCGACCGCACGGCGCTGGAGCCCGGCGATCCGATCGGCATCGACCTCACCCGCGACGAACTTGCCTTCCATGCGCTGCTCTACTGGCCGATCGTCGCCGGCGCCGCGCCGCCGCCGCCGGCGGTGATGGCCAAGATCGACGCCTTCATGAAGTCGGGTGGGACCATCCTGTTCGACACGCGCGACGCCCTGCAGCAGGGCACCGGGTTCGGCGCGACCCCGGCTGGAGAAACCTTGCAGAAACTGTTGTCCTCGCTCGATATTCCGGAGCTTGAGCCTGTGCCGGGCAACCACGTCCTGACCAAGACCTTCTACCTCATGGAGAAGTTTCCGGGCCGCTATGACAGCGGCGACACCTGGGTGGAGGCCATGCCGGCGGCGAGCGCCGAGGAGGGCGACCGGCCGGTGCGGGCGGGCGACGGGGTCTCGCCGATCATCATCACGTCCAACGACCTTGCCGCGGCCTGGGCGGTGACGCCCGGCCTCGACCCGATCTATCCCTTGACGCCCGGCGGCGCGCGCCAGCGCGAGATGGCCTACCGGGGCGGGGTCAATCTGGTGATGTATGCACTGACCGGCAACTACAAGGCCGATCAGGTGCATGTGCCGGCGCTGCTGGAAAGGCTGGGGCAGTGATGTCGGGCCTTTCCCTCGCTTTTGCCCCGCTGCTGCCCTGGCCGGCGATCTGGGTCCTGGCCGCGCTGGCCGGCGCGGTCGCGCTGCTCAACCTCGGCGCCGGCCTGCGCGGTGCGATCCTGCGGGCCGGAGCCCTGGCGCTCACGGTGCTGGCGCTCGCCAACCCCTCGATCATGCGGCAGGATCGCGAGACGCTGGCCAATGTCGTGGCGGTGGTGGTCGACCGCTCCGGCTCGCAGGGCATCGCCGACCGGACGGCCGAGACCGATGCGGCGCGCGACGTCCTGGTGCGGCGCCTGAAGGAGCTCAAGGACACCGAGGTGCGGGTGGTCGAGGCCGGCAATGACGGTGCCGTCGTCGACGGCACCGCCCTGTTCGGGCCCCTGTCCAACGCGCTCGGCGACGTACCGCCGGAGCGGGTGGGCGGCGCCGTGCTGATCACGGACGGCGTCGTGGACGACGTCCCGGCCAAGGCGGCGGCGCTCGGCTTCGATGCGCCGGTGCATGCGCTGATCACCGGCCGGGCCGATGAACGCGACCGGCGCATCGCGCTGGTCGAGGCGCCGCGCTTCGGCATCGTCGGCCGCAGCCAGACCGTGCGCTTCCGTGTCGTCGACCAGGGACCGGACATGCCGCGCAGCGCTTTGGTCGTGGTCCGGCGCGACGGCGAGGAGATCGCCCGGCGCAATGTCGCCGTCGGCTCGGTCGCCGCCGTCGACGTCGAGATCGCCCATGGCGGCGCCAACATCGTCGAGCTGGATGCCGAGGCGGTTCCCGGCGAGCTGACCGCCATCAACAACAAGTCCGTGCTGTCGATCGAGGGCATCCGCGACAAGATGCGGGTGCTGCTGGTCTCCGGCGAGCCGCATGCGGGCGAGCGGACCTGGCGCAATTTGCTCAAGGCCGACGCCAATGTCGAGCTGGTGCATTTCACGATCCTGCGGCCGCCGCACAAGCAGGACAACACGCCGATCTACGAATTGTCGCTGATCGCCTTCCCGACGCGCACCCTGTTTGCCGAGAAGATATCCGACTTCGATCTGATCATTTTCGATCGATACGCCCAGGAAGGCATTCTGCCGCAGATGTACTTCGACAACATCACCGAATACGTCCGCAACGGCGGCGCGGTGATGTTGGCTTCCGGCCCGGACTTCGCCTCCGACGCCAGCCTGTGGGGCACGTCGTTGGCCGATATCCTGCCGGCCGAGCCGACCGGCGGCGTGATCGAGCAGCCATTCAGGCCCAAGGTCACGGAACTCGGCAAGCGTCACCCCGTCACTCGCGACCTGCCCGGTTCCGCCTCCGATCCGCCGGCCTGGAGCGAGTGGTTCCGCACCGTCGAGACCAATCAGAAGAGCGGCACGGCGGTGATGTCGGGCGCCAAGGACCAGCCGCTGCTGGTTCTGTCGCGCCAGCAGAAGGGCCGCGTCGCCCTGTTCCTGTCAGACCATGTCTGGCTGTGGGCGCGCGGCTTCGAGGGCGGCGGCCCCTATGTCGACCTGCTGCGGCGGCTGTCGCACTGGCTGATGAAGGAGCCGGACCTGGAGGAGGAGGCGCTGCGGGCCTCGGCGCACGGCGCCAACCTGGTGGTCGAGCGGCAGACCATGGCCGACAAGGTCAACCCCGTCACGGTGACCAGTCCCTCCGGCGAGAACACGACGCTGCAACTGACCCAAGCCGAGCCTGGCCTGTGGCGCGGCACGCTCGCCACCAAGGCCATGGGGCTGTGGCGGGCCACCGACGGCACCCTGACGGCGCTGGTCAACATCGGACCTGCCAATCCGCGTGAATACCAGGAGGTGGTCTCCACCACCGAACGCCTGGCGCCGCTGGCGCAGGAAACGCACGGCTCGGTCCGTCGCCTCGTCGAGGGAACCGGTGTCGAGGTGCCGCGAGTGGCGCTGGTGTCCTCGGGCAGCAACCTTGCCGGCGAGGGGTGGATCGGCGTCAAGCAGGCCAGCGTCAGCGTGGTGCGCGGCGTCGGAGTGCTGCCCCTCTTCGGCGGCCTGATCGGCCTCGCCCTGCTGCTGGGCGTCCTGGCGGCGATGTGGGCGAGGGAGGGCTGGGTGCCGCGGGCGAGATAGCCCCTCCCGGAACCGCAGGCCACCGCATTCATGACCCTCCTGCACCAGCAGGCGGGAAGATGCGGGGATCGTGGCGCAGCTCGAGGGCGGGCCGCCGTTGCACACCCGGGGGAGGGTGGCTACTCCGCCGCGAAGCGCGCCGCCGGTCCGCTGTAGAGATAGGCCCGCTCGCGGGTGCTGGGGTGCCCCTCCGGCGGGATATCGGAGCGGAGGACCGCGGCGGTCTGGCGCGCCATCGGCGTCACATCCTCGATGCGCACGCACCAGTCGTTGACGTAGCGCTCGACCGCCTCGCCGGCAAGGCCGATCTGAATGGAGCGGACGCCTTCGATCGGCCGGATCTTCCAGTCCCGTTCCGGGTCCCACTGGATGCGCACGGAGCTGTTCTCCACGGATCGCTTCCAGGCGTCATGGGACTCGTGCAAGCCGGGCACGAAATGCGACAGGGCGGCGTGGTCCAGCGCCCATTCGAAGCC
Source organism: Labrys sp. Lb11 (assembly GCF_057554225.1). Taxonomy (NCBI): domain Bacteria; kingdom Pseudomonadati; phylum Pseudomonadota; class Alphaproteobacteria; order Hyphomicrobiales; family Xanthobacteraceae; genus Labrys; species Labrys sp. Lb11. The sequence goes on along the minus strand of NZ_BAAJOT010000003.1, from coordinate 228,164 downwards.
CTCGCGGGTGATGTCGATGCCCAGCACGCACTCCTGGCTCTCCTTCTGCGCGTAGCCGCAGCGATACATCATCCAGTTGAAGGAGGGCTTGATCCAGGTCATGCGCCCCATCCTGAAAGGCGGCACAAAGCGGCTGGCCTTGACGGCGGCGCCGGCGATTTCGGGACGGAAGGCCTGGTAGACGCGGATGGTGGTGTCGTCGAATATGGCTCTGATGGTTCCGGTGGACATAAGGGACCTCTTTGGCCGGCGCCTCGCAGCTATGCGGGCGGCTTCGGCTTGATCTGCACGTAGATCTCGGCGGGTCTTTCGGCGAAATAGCGAAACAGGGCAGGGCAGAGCCAGCCTTCCGCGTCGAGATCGGACGAATAGTAGACGTTGCCGCTGCCGTCCTCCCGTCGCCATTCCAGGCGAAACTGGTGGCCGGGGAAGGCGGTCGCGGAGAAGACCAGGACGAAGCCGCGATGCGCGTCCGGGATATGGGCGGTGACGCGGTCGAGCATCGTGTCGGCGCCGCCGACGAAGGGCTCGGCCACCAGCCCGACGCGCGGATCGTCGAAGACCCACATATCGAGGTAGCGATAAGGCGCTATGATGTTGATCGCGTTCATGGCCGCTCCGAGCGGCATCTCCGCCTTGTCTGATCTTTCTTGCGGCATACAACAGGCTGGCGGCGGATGCACGCCGCATCGGCCGCGCGGCGTCCCGTGGCTGGCGCAAGCCGGTTCGGCGGGGCCTGCCAAGGGCGCGGGAGCGCGTCGTCCGGCCGAATAAGTCTGACATTCGGGATTGACGTCGCGACGGCCCGGTTCCACACCTTCCGCCTCATTTGGAGGCCGCCATGCCCTACGTCGCCGATGCCGACCGCTATTCGAAGCTTCCCTATCGCCGCACCGGTCGCAGCGGCCTGATGCTGCCGGCGATCTCGCTCGGCCTCTGGCAGAATTTCGGCGGGGTCGACGTCGCCGAGACCGGGCGGGCGATCGTCCGCCGCGCCTTCGACCGCGGCGTGACCCATTTCGACCTCGCCAACAACTACGGCCCGCCGCCCGGATCGGCCGAGGAGAATTTCGGCCGGCTCCTGGCCGGCGACCTGAAACCCTATCGCGACGAGCTGATTATCTCGACCAAGGCCGGCTACGACATGTGGCCGGGCCCCTATGGCGTCCTGAACTCGCGCAAGAGCCTGCTCGCCAGCCTCGACCAGAGCCTGAAGCGCATGGGCCTCGACTATGTCGACATCTTCTATTCGCATCGGGCCGATCCCGACACGCCGCTGGAGGAGACGATGGGCGCGCTCGACAGCGCGGTGCGCCAGGGCAAGGCGCTCTATGTCGGCCTGTCCTCCTATTCGCCGGAGCTGACGCGGCGGGCCGCCGGCATCCTCGCCGAACTCGGCACGCCCTGCCTGATCCACCAGCCGTCCTATTCGATGATCAACCGGCACGTGGAGGGCGGGCTGCTCGACACGCTGGGCGAACTCGGCATCGGCTGCATCGCCTTCTCGCCGTTGGCCCAGGGCATGCTCACCGACAAATATCTCGACGGCGTGCCGGCCGGCTCGCGCGTCACCAAGGGCGGCTCGCTGCGCCAGCATTTCCTGTCGGACGACAACATCGCCCGCATCCGGGCGCTGGACGCGATCGCCCGGCGGCGCGGGCAGAGCCTGGCTCAGATGGCGATCGCCTGGGTGCTGCGCCAGCCGGCCGTGACCTCGGCCCTGATCGGAGCCCGGACGGTCGAGCAGCTCGATGTCTCGCTGGATGCGACGCTGGCCGACGCTTTCTCGCCGGAGGAACTGGCCGAGATCGACCGTCACGCCACCGAGGGCGGGATCGACCTGTGGACCCGCTCCTCGAACGTCAAGGCGACGGTGTAGCCTCGCCTGGCGATCCAGCGCGTCGATCGGCCAAAATCGCCCGCCTCCCGCCCGAGGCCGTGGCTGCCAAGGGGCGCTATCGCTTTCTGTCGGAGCGGGCGGCCAGCGGCAGCTCGTCGAACAGGAGCGGCGATGCGCTGGTGCGCGCCCGCTCGATCGAGAGAATGCGCAGCTTGGTGTCGACGCCGCCATTGGCAGAGAAGCCGCCGGTGCGGCCGCCGGCGGCCAGGATGCGATGGCAGGGCACGATGACCGGAATCGGGTTCTGGCCGAGCGCCTGGCCGACGGCGCGCGCTGCGCCGGGATCGCCCAGCCGGGCGGCCATCTCGCCATAGGTCATGGTCTCGCCCGGAGGAATGGCGCAGGCCAGCGCATAGACTTCACGGTGGAAGGGCGGGGCGCCGTCGAGATCGAGCGGGACGGCGGAGAAGTCGGCGCGGCCGTCCGCGAGCAGGGCCTTGACCGCCTCGATGGCGGCGGCGATGTCGGGCGGCGACACCCCCTCGGCGAGATCGGGATATTTCTGCCGCAACCGGTCGCCGGTGCGTGCCGGGCTGGCCTCGGGCAATTGGAACGCGAAGACGCCGCGCTCGCCCCAGGCAATGGCGCAGGCGCCGATCGGCGTGTCGAAGATGGTGAAGCTCCGGGATGCCATGGACCTAGCCTATAGCATCGCGGCGGCGGGGCGGCCAAGGCGCCGACCCGATCCATCGCCGGCGTGGCGGTGCGGCGCGAGATCGTCGCCGGCCTGTCGGCCGGCGGTCCGAAGGATGGCCGATGCCGCGGCGGGTGGCCGTCGCGGCATCGACCGGGCCGCGGCTCACGCCGGATGCTTGGCGATCCAGGCGTTCAAGGCCACGCCATAGGCAATGAGGAAATCACGGGTGCCGTCATTTGTCAGCTCGCCCGACTCGCTGAACAGGCTGCCGGTGTTGCCGATATAGGCTTCCGGCTGGCCCAGGGTAGGCATGGCCAGGAAGGAGAGCGACTGGCGCAGATGATGGTTGGCGCCGAACCCGCCGATCGCACCGATCGAGGTGGAGATCACCGCTGCGGGCTTGCCGATGAGCACGCCCTGGCCGTAGGGGCGCGAGCCGACGTCGACGGCGTTTTTCAGCACGCCCGGCACCGAGCGATTGTACTCGGCGGTCACGAACAGCACGGCGTCGGCTGCCTTGATCCGGTCGCGGAAGGCCGTCCATTCGGCCGGGGGATTGGCTTCGAGATCCTGGTTGAAGAAGGGCAGGTTGCCGATCTCGACGAAGTCGAAGGCGAGATCGGGCGTCAGGGCGGCCAGCGCCTTGGCGATCTTGCGGCTGAAGGATTCCTTGCGCAGGCTGCCGATGAGGACAGCCACGGTCTTCCGGGCGGACATGGAGGCTCCGAATGCTGTGGACGGGTGCCGCGAAGGCACGCCGATGCTGCAGGTATCGGACAAGCCGCCGTGTTTTCCAATCGCAGGATTGGCGAGATGGCCTTGCAGATTTGCAAGGATGCCGTGTTCGCCCCGATTCGACTCTTGGCCGGCCCGGTCCTACATTTGAGGTCTCCCAGCGGGGTGACTTCATGCGCAGCTCCGAGGTTCGTCCAAGAGATCTGGCCCGCAGGCATGCGGATCGGCGCGGCGAGACCGGCGACGGCTTTCGCCGGGAGACCTTCACGCTGCCGCGCGAGGAGGCGAGGGCGAAGGCGCGCGAAATGTTCTCGCGCTACCCCAAGGCCGCCTACATGACCGAGATCGAGTTCTGGGAAGAATTGCCGGATGGCCGCATCTTCATGACGATGCGTCGCCTGCCGGCGGCCGATTGATGAACGCAGCGCTTCCATGTGAAGGCGCCCTCCGGCGGGGAGGGCGCTCGCATGCGTCGGCGGCAGAACAGGGCCGCGGTCAGGCCGCCTTTTCGGCCTTGTCGTCCTCGTCCTCTTCGCTTTCGTCCTCGTCTCCTTCGTCCTCCGCGTCCGTATCCGCGTCTTCTTCGTCCTCGTCTTCTTCCTCGGCCTCGACCAGGTCGAGCGCCACGATCGGCAGCGTGTCGCGGAAGAGGTCGCCTTCCTCGCCCATCCAGACGCACACGGCATCCTCGCCGCGCGCCTCGATCACCGTCATGGGCTGACCGCCCGACCTCAGAACCACCACGTCTCCAGCCTTTACCATCGCCGCCTCCTCTGTTGCGTGCGCGACAAGGCTAGGCCGGTTGCGTGACGGCCAGACGAAAGCGGCTCGAAAGCCCGTTCGGCCAGGTCTGCGACGGTGCTGCTCAGGGCCACTTCACCATGGGCGGCATCGACGACAGGATCGAATCGACGTTGCCGCCCGTCTTGAGGCCGAACAGGGTGCCGCGGTCGTAGATCAGGTTGAACTCGACATAGCGCCCGCGCCGGACGAGCTGTTCCTCGCGGTCGGCCTCGGTCCAGGGCGCGGCGAAGTTGCGGCGGACCAGGTCGGGATAGACGCCGAGGAAGGCCTCGCCGACGTCGCGGGTGAAGGCGAAATCCGCCTCCCAGTCGCCGGAGTTCAGCCAGTCGTAGAAGATGCCGCCGACGCCGCGCGGTTCGTTGCGGTGCTTGAGGAAGAAATACTCGTCGCACCAGGCCTTGTAGCGGGCATGGTCGGCGACGGCATGGGCATCGCAGGCCGCCTTCAGCGCGGCGTGGAAGGCCTGAGTGTCGGCGTCCTCCTGGGTGCGGCGGCGGTCGAGCACCGGCGTCAGGTCGGCGCCGCCGCCGAACCAAGCCTTCGAAGTCGCCACGAAGCGGGTGTTCATGTGCACGGCCGGGACGTGCGGATTGTGCAGGTGGGCGATCAGCGAGATGCCGGAGGCCCAGAAGCGCGGATCCTCCGCTGCGCCGGGAATGTCCTTGCGGAATTCCGGGGAGAACTCGCCGAACACGGTGGAGCAGTGCACGCCGACCTTCTCGAAGACGCGTCCGTGCATCATCGCCATGACGCCGCCGCCGCCCGGCGCGCCGCTGTGGTCGGTGCGGGCCCAGGGCGTGCGCACGAAGCGTCCGGGCGGGCGGTCGGCCAGGGGCGTGGCCGGCGGCAGCGCGTCCTCGATCGCCTCGAAGGCGGTGCAGATGCGCTCGCGCAGCGCCTCGAACCAGGCGCGGGCGGCCGCCTTCCGGGCGTCGAGGTCGGTGGGGAGGGATGTTTCGGTCACGGCGTCGGTCCAGTCGGCCTGCGGGTCGGGCGGCACCATAGTGTCAGCTCCGGCCCGAGGCGAGGGAGTCGAGTGCGCCGGTCTGCCGCATCGCCTCGCCCAGCACCATGGCGGCCGCGACGGCGACGTTGAGCGAGCGCAGGTCGGGGCGCATCGGCACGCGGACGCAGGCGTCGGCCGCCGCATGCACGGCCTCGGGCACGCCGGCGGATTCGCGGCCGACCATCAGCACGTCGTCGGCGCGGAAGGCGAAGTCGGCATAGGGCAGGGCGCCGCGGGTGGTGAGCAGCACGAGGCGCCGCCGGCCGGCGCTGCGCCAGTCCTCGAAGGCGGCGAAGGACACGTGGCGATCGATGCCGACGCGGTCGAGATAGTCCATGCCGGCGCGGCGGAAGGCCCGGTCGGACACCGGGAAGCTGGCGGGCTCGACGATCGCCGCGCCGACGCCGAGACAGGCGCACAGGCGCAGCATCGTCCCGGCATTCTGCGGGATATCGGGCTGGTAGAGGGCGAGGGTGAGCATGGCTGGTCCGGTCCGGCGCGCGCCGGACGCCGTGCCGGCGCGCGGGGCGTCCTGCCATGCGCGCATCGCGGCGCCGGCGCAAGGCCGGCTCGCCCTTCGCCTGCGGCGGGGCGAGCCCGCGGCTCCTCGCCCGAGCCGTCCCGGGCGTTGATGCGACATAGCGCCTTGCCCGCATGTGCGATCTAGACAACTTCGCAACAGGATGGCATGAGCCGTCTGATCGGAGTTTGCCCCGGTTTCGCCGTGATTAGGCTCGCCGCGACGCAGGGAATGCTCCAGGATGCACGGCCACGGTCGAGGCGTGGCGTGTCAGGCGTTCCGGTCCGACCGGGACGGACGCAGTAGAAGGATCGATCCGTGGCCTCCACGCACGAACACGCCTTACCGGCCAGTCGCAGGGACTTCATCTACATCGCCACCGCGACCGTGGGCGCCGTCGGCGCCGCTGCCGCGGTCTGGCCGTTCATCAGCCAGATGAACCCGGACAGCGCCACGATCGCCGCAGGCGCGCCCGTCGAGGTCGACCTGACGCCGATTCCGGTGGGACAGGAGATCAAGATCTTCTGGCGCGGCGCCCCGATCTACATCCGCCACCGCACCGAGACCGAGATCAAGGCGGCCGAGAATGTCGATGTGGCGACGCTGCGCGACCCGCAGGCCGATTCGGACCGCGTCAAGAAGGGCAAGGCCGAGTGGCTGGTCGTGACCGGCATCTGCACGCATCTGGGCTGCGTGCCGCTCGGCTACCAGGGCGAGTACGATGGCTGGTTCTGCCCCTGCCACGGCTCGGTCTACGACACCTCCGGCCGCATCCGGCAGGGGCCGGCGCCGCTGAACCTCGCCATTCCGCCCTACAATTTCGAGGGCGAGCAGAAGATCATCATCGGTTGACGCCGATTCAGACCCCAAGAAGATACCAGCCAAGGTCATGAACTCATGAGCGGACCGTCGACCTGGACCCCCAAGAGCGCCATCGGGCGGTGGTTCGAGAGCCGCCTGCCGATCGGCGGACTCGTCCATTCCTCCTTCATCGCCTATCCCGTCCCGCGCAACCTGAACTATTGGTGGACCTTCGGCGCCATCCTGTCGTTCATGCTGGTGGCGCAGATCGTCACCGGTGTCGTGCTGGCGATGCACTACACGCCCGAGGCGACGCTCGCCTTCTCCTCGGTCGAGAGCATCATGCGCGACGTCAACTACGGCTGGCTGCTGCGCTACCTGCACGCGAACGGCGCGTCGATGTTCTTCCTCGCGGTCTACATCCACATCTTCCGCGGCATGTATTACGGCTCCTACAAGGCCCCGCGCGAGGTGCTGTGGCTGCTGGGCGTGGTGATCTTCCTCCTGATGATGGCGACCGGCTTCATGGGCTACGTGCTGCCCTGGGGCCAGATGTCCTTCTGGGGCGCCACGGTCATCACCAACCTGTTCAGCGCCATCCCGGTGGTCGGCGAGTCGATCGTGACCTGGCTGTGGGGCGGTTACGCCGTCGGCAACCCGACGCTCAACCGCTTCTTCGCGCTGCACTTCCTGCTGCCGTTCATGCTGCTGGGCGTGGTCGTCCTGCACGTCTGGGCGCTGCATGTGACCGGCCAGAACAACCCCGACGGCATCGAGGTGAAGTCGTCGAAGGACACCGTGCCGTTCACGCCCTATGCGACGCTGAAGGATCTGTTCGGCATCGTCTGCTTCCTGATCTTCTATTCCTGGTTCGTGTTCTACATCCCCAACTATCTGGGCGACGCGGTGAACTACGTGCCGGCCGATCCGGGCGTCACCCCCGCACATATCGTGCCGGAGTGGTACTTCCTGCCCTTCTACGCCATCCTGCGCGGCGTTCCCGACAAGCTCGGCGGCGTGATCCTGATGTTCGGCGCCATCGCCATGCTGGCGCTGATGCCCTGGCTCGACACGTCCAAGGTGCGCTCGGCCAAGTATCGCCCGCTCTATCGCCAGTGCATCCTGATCTTCGGCGCGGTGGTGATCGGCCTGGGCTATCTCGGTGCTCAGCCGCCGGAAGGTGGGTATGTCATCGCCTCGCGTCTCCTGACCTTCCTCTACTTCGCGTTCTTCCTGATCGTGCTGCCGGTGCTCGGCCTCATCGAGAAGACCAAGCCCCTGCCGGCCTCGATCGCCGACGCGGTGCTGGAGCGTTCGAAGGGATCGGCCCCGACGTCCGTGGGTGCCCCGGCTGCGCCGCAGACCAAGGGTTGAGGCAGGCTTCAAAGAGATGACGATGCAGATGTTCAAATTGTCTCGCCTCACCGGCCTCAGCCTCGCCGCCGCCCTGAGCTTCGCCTCGCTTCCGGCCATGGCCTCGGAAGGCGGCGCGCATATCCCGCGCCAGAGCTGGTCCTTCTCCGGCCCATTCGGTACTTTCGACCGGGCTCAGCTGCAGCGCGGCTTCAAGGTCTATCGCGAGGTCTGCGCCGCCTGCCACAGCCTGCACCGCGTCGCCTTCCGCAACCTCGCCGATCCGGGCGGCCCCGGCTTCACCGAGGGCCAGGTCAAGGCGCTGGCAGCCGAGTACGAGGTGCCGGGCGAGCCGGACGACAAGGGCGAGGTCAATCCGCGCAAGGGCCGGCCGGCCGACCACTTCCCGCTGGTCTTCGCCAACGACAACGCCGCCCGCGCCGCCAACAACGGCGCGGTGCCGCCGGACATGTCGCTGCTGGCCAAGGCGCGCAGCAATCCCCCGGGCTTCCCCGGCTTCATCTTCGATATCTTCACGCAGTATCAGGAAGGCGGGCCGGACTATATCCACGCGCTGATCGCCGACGGCTATCTCGACGAGGCCAAGGGCGAGAAGCCGCCGGAAGGCGTCAAGGTTCCGGACGGCACCCACTTCAACAGGGTGTTCCCGGCGCCGCACTTCATCGCCATGGCCAAGCCGATCGCCGACGGCCAGGTCGAGTACACCGACGGCACGCCGCAGACCGTGGACCAGTACGCCCGCGACGTCGCCGCCTTCCTGATGTGGGCGGCCGAGCCCAAGCTCGAGGAGCGCAAGCAGACGGGCTTCAAGGTGATGATCTTCCTGATCGTCCTGGCCGGCTTGCTCTACTTCACCAAGAAGAAGGTCTGGTCCGCCATCGGGGCGCACTGAGCCTGCCTCATGTCGGCATGACGATGTTTCCGGAAGGGCCCCTCGCGGGGCCCTTTCGCATTCGGCGAGCGGACCGCCTCCCGGCTGAGCACGAGGCCCGCCCGGTCGGCTCCGACCGGGTGCTCGGCCACGCGGTGACAACGGCGCCGGTGCTGCTCGCCGGCTCGTTACGGTCGCCGGGCGGATCCCGGTCTGACCCCCGCCCCGGCGCCTTGCAGCGCATGGCGCATGGTTTCGCCGCATTCTCCTGCTGCAACGCCGGCTGTCCGGCATGCGCTCGCGGGGGAGGAAATATGAGGCGACATCGCAAGGGCCCCAGCCGGCGGACCGTCCTCGGCGGCGCCCTCGCCGCCGTGCTGCCCGGCGGGGCTGCCCAGGCTTTCGCCGTTCCCGCCGCGCCGCCGCTGATCGCGACGGATTATGCCGCGGCAAGGACGACGTTCCGGACCCGTCTGACCCGGGTCGGCCCGGCGCCCGATCGCGGCGAGCCGCTGACGCCGCCGGCGGGCGCGCGACGCCTGGGCTACCGCTCCGGCGATCTCGACCTCGTCGCCTGGGTGTCCGACGGCGTCGAGGCCGGCACCCGGCCGGCGGTGCTGTTCCTGCACGGCGGCAACGCGCTGGGGACGGGGCATTGGGACCTGACGCTGCCCTATCGCCTGTCCGGCTATGTGGCGATGGTGCCGGCCCTGCGCGGCGAGAACGGCCTGCCCGGCGCCTTTTCCGCCTTTTACGACGAGACGGGTGACGTGCTGGCTGCGGCGCAAGCCCTCGCCGGCCTGCCAGGCGTCGATCGCGAGCGGATCTTCCTGGCCGGGCACAGCATCGGCGGGACGCAGGCCATGCTGGCCGCCATGAGCACGCGGCTGTTCCGCGGCGCCGTCGCCTTCTCGGGCAATCCGAACGCCTATGCCTTCTTCAAGCGCTTCCCGGAGGAGGTCTGCTTCGACACGCGCAACCGGCGCGAGTTCGAGATGCGTTCGGCGCTGTGCTATGCGACGAGCTTCAAATGTCCCGTCCGCATCCTGCACGGCACGGCGGAGACGCGCCTCGCCGAAGCCAGCCGCCTGACCGCGGATCGGGCCGGCGGGGCCGGGCTCGACGTCCAGGCCGCGGCCGTGCCGGGCGATCATTTCACCGCCCTGGGGCCGGGGATCCGCGGCAGCCTCGCGTTCTTCGGGCTGCTCTGAGCGTGCCGCATGGCTCGCTGCGGCGGTCACAGGCGTGCTCGGGTTGATTTTCGGCCGATCAGGCTGTATGTCCCGGCGCGTCCGTGACCAGACACCCCTGGAGGCATCGCGGGCGCAATGGCCGCGTGGGCGGCCCTTTTCTTTTGACCCTGAGGATTTCACCACCATGTCCGCTGTCAAGCAGATCTCCGCCACGGTGCGCGAGCGTGTCGGCAAGGGGGCCGCACGTGCCGTCCGCCTCGGCGGCAAGGTGCCGGCCGTCATCTACGGCGCCGGCAAGGCTCCGACCCCCATCGCCATCGACCTGAAGTCGACGACGCAGCTCGTCTATGCCGGTCACTTCCTGACCACGATCTTCGAGATCGACATCGCCGGCGAGAAGACCCGCGTCATCCCGCGCGACTATGCGCTGCACCCGGTCAAGGATACGGTCGAGCATGTCGACTTCCTGCGGATCGCCTCGGGCGACAAGATCCGCGTCGACGTCCCCGTGCACGCCGTCAACGCCTCGTCGGCTCCCGGCGTGAAGCGTGGCGGCTCGGTCAACATCGTCACGCACTCGCTGACGGTGCTGGCGCCGGCGGATGCCATTCCGGAATCGATCGACGTCGACGTGTCCGGGCTCGACATCAACGATGCGCTGCACGTTTCGCAGGTCACGCTGCCGGCCGGCGTCACCGTTGCCGCCCAGGGCGATGCGACGCTGGTGTCGATCGTGCCGCCGACCACCGAGGCCGAGGCTGCTCCGGCTGCCGAGGCCGCCGCCGCGGCGCCCGAGAAGAAGTAAGGCCGTCATCGCGCCTGAGCTTGCGATGGCCGGGCTTGTCCCGGCCATCGCTGTTTGTGCGTCAATGGGAGAGCGCCATGCGCCTCTTCGTCGGCCTGGGCAATCCGGGCGGAAAATATGCCGGCAACCGGCACAATATCGGCTTCATGGCCGTGGACGAGATCGCGCGGCGGCATCGCTTCGCGCCCTGGCGCGCCCGGTTCCAGGGCGAAGTCTGCGAGGGATCGCTCGGCGCCGAACGGGTGCTGCTGCTCAAGCCGACCACCTACATGAACGAGAGCGGCCGGGCCGTCGGCGAAGCCATGCGCTTCTACAAGATCGGCGTCACCGACGTCTTCGTCTTCCATGACGAGCTGGACCTCGCGCCGGCCAAGCTCAGGGTGAAGCGCGGCGGCGGCAATGCCGGACACAACGGCCTGCGCTCGATCACGGCCCATTGCGGCAACGAATACTGGCGGGTGCGCCTGGGCATCGGCCATCCCGGCGACAAGGGGCTGGTCCATCCCTATGTGCTCAACGACTTCGCCAAGGCGGAGATGCCGTGGGTGGAGGATCTGTGCACGGCCTGCGCCGACTTCGCCGAACTGCTGGCCGCCGGGGACGATCCGAGCTTCCAGAACAAGGTGCACCTGTTCATGGCTGCTCACGGCCATGAGGTGGTGCGGCGTGTCGGCGAGAAGGCGGGCGACTGACGCGGTCCGATCCTGCGAAGCCGGTTGCGCGGGCTCCGCCTCAAGGGCTATTCAGCGCTCGGATTTGCGGCGGCGCGGATCGGGACTTTCCCATCGTCCGCGGACCCGCCGCCAGCAAGATGATGGAACGGTCATGGGCTTCAAATGCGGCATCGTCGGCCTGCCGAACGTCGGCAAGTCGACCCTTTTCAATGCGCTGACGCAGACGGCGGCGGCGCAGGCGGCGAACTATCCATTCTGCACCATCGAGCCGAATGTCGGCGACGTCGCCGTGCCGGACGACCGGCTCGAGAAGCTGGCGGGCATCTCCAAGTCGGCCCAGATCATCCCGACGCGCCTGACCTTCGTCGACATCGCCGGCCTGGTGCGCGGCGCCTCCAAGGGCGAGGGGCTCGGCAACCAGTTCCTTGCCAACATCCGCGAATGCGATGCCATCGCCCATGTTGTGCGCTCCTTCGAGGATGGCGACATCACCCACGTCGAGGGCAAGATCGACCCGATCGCCGACATCGAGACGATCGAGACCGAGCTGATGCTCGCCGATCTCGAAAGCCTGGAGAAGCGCGTCGTCGCCCTGGAGAAGAAGGCGCGCGGCGGCGACAAGGAGGCCAAGGAACAGCTCGACCTGGTCAACCGGGCCCTGGTGCTGCTGCGCGAGGGCAAGCCGGCCCGCCTCGTCGACGTGAAGCCGGAGGAGCGGCGGGCCTTCGACATGCTGCAGCTGCTCACGGCCAAGCCGGTGCTCTATGTCTGCAACGTCGAGGAGGCCTCGGCCGACAAGGGCAATGACTTCTCCGAGCGCGTGCTCGGCCGCGCACGGGAAGAGGGGGCCGTGGCCGTGGTGGTCTCGGCCAAGATCGAGAGCGAGATCGCGGTGCTGCCGGCCGAGGAGCAGCGCGACTATCTCGATGCCATCGGCCTCGCCGAGCCCGGGCTCAACCGCGTGATCCGCGCCGGCTACGCCCTGCTCGACCTCGTCACCTATTTCACCGTCGGCCCGAAGGAAGCGCGGGCCTGGACCATCACGAAGGGCACGCGCGCGCCGCAGGCGGCAGGCGTGATCCATTCCGACTTCGAGAAGGGCTTCATCCGCGCCGAGACCATCGCCTATGCCGATTATGTCGCGCTCGGCGGCGAGGCGGGTGCCAAGGAGGCCGGCAAGTTCCGCCTGGAGGGCAAGGACTATGTCGTTGCCGACGGCGACGTGCTGCATTTCCGCTTCGCCAATTGAAGGGTCGCAGGGCAGCCTTGCCCCGGGCGCACTTGTCGCGCCCGGCCGAGTTCGGGCAGTCTGCCGCCATGGCTGAACCGCATCTCTTCTTCGAAGACTTCCATCCCGGCGAGGTGCTCGCCTACGGCTCGCACACTGTGACGAAGGACGAGATCATAGCCTTCGCCGCCGAATATGACCCGCAGCCCTTCCACCTCGACGAGGCGGCGGGCGAAGCCTCGCTGCTCGGCGGGCTGGCGGCGTCGGGCTGGCACGCCTGCGCCATCCTGATGCGACTCAACTGCGACGGCTTCCTGCTCGATGCGGCGTCGATGGGCGCGCCGGGGATCGACGAAGTGAAATGGCTCAGGCCGCTTCGGCCCGGCATGACCGTGTCGGTGCGGCGGCACGTGCTGGAGGCGCGCGCTTCGCGCAGCCGGCCGGGCATGGGCCTGGTCAAGTTCCTGTTCGAGCTCGTTGCCGGCGACGAGACCATCCTGACCCAGGAGGGCACGATCATGCTCGGCCGGCGAGGGAGCGCCTGATGTATTACGACGACGTGCCGGTCGGCCACAGCGACGAACTCGGCTCCTTCACCTTCACCGCGCCGGAGATCAAGCGCTTCGCGGCTCAGTTCGATCCGCAGCCCTTCCACATGGACGAGGCGGCGGCGGCCCGGAGCGCCTTCGGCGGTCTGGTCGCCTCCGGCTGGCACGTGGCGGCGATCTGGATGAAGCTGATGGTGGCCTACCAGAAGCGCATGCTGGCGGAAGCCCGGGCGCAGGACCGCCCGGTCGGCCGCCTCGGCCCGTCGCCGGGGTTCCGCAACATGGTGTGGGCGCTGCCGGTGCGCGCCGGCGACACGCTGGCCTATCGCTGGGAGATCACCGCCAGGAAGGCGAGCGCCTCCCGGCCGCAATGGGGCATCGTCACCATGCTCAACCGGGCGACGAACCAGGATGGTGCCGAAGCCTTCCGCTTCGAGGGCGTGGTGTTCTGGGAGCGTCGGCCGGGCTAAAGCGTTTTGGGATTTGACGGAATCGCGTCAAGTCGCAAAGACGCGTCGAAACAAGGCGTTAGAGCAAAGCGCATTTCCATCAAAACGCGCTTTGCTCTAGGAGAGCGAGCTCGGCCGGCTCAGCACGGCAGAGAAGGCGTAGCCGCGGTAGAGCTGCCGGCAGTCGAGCGTGAGGCCGTGGCGATCGGCGAGGGCGGCCAGGACCTGCGGCAGCTCGGCCTGCGGATGGACGTGGAAGCGGCGCAGCCAGGCAAAGAGCAGGGCCTTGAACCAGAGGGGCAGCCGCTCCTGCTGGCCGAAGTCGACGATCATGAGCTTGCCGCCGGGCGCGATCGCCAGGGCGGCGCGCTCCAGCGCCTGGCGCCAGCCCGGGATCATCGACAGGGTGTAGGAGAGGTAGAGCCGGTCGAAATGCGGGCGGCCGAACATGGCCGCCTGGAACAGGGTGGCGTCGGCGCAGCCGAGTGTGACGCGTTGGCCGAGGCCGCTGCGCTTGAGCGACCGGCGCGCCGTGTCGAGCATGGCGCTGGAAATGTCGAAACCGTGCAGCCGGGCCGTTCGAAAGCGCCGCGCTGCCGCGACCAGGTTGCGGCCGGTGCCGCAACCGATCTCCAGGACGCTCTCGCCGTTGCCGGCGTCGAGGTCGGCGATCAGCCTGTCGCGGCCGAGCAGGTAGTATTTGCGCGTCAGGTCGTAGATATAGCGCTGCCAGCGATAGATGCCGTCCATCTCGGCGGCCGCGGCGGAGACGAGGGCGGCGGGGGCGTGATCCGTCACTGCAGCGGCCTCAGCGTGTAGAGATGGAAGCCGCCATAGATGGCGGAGCGGTCGCGGGCGGTGAAGTCGCGGCAGCGCTCGCGGTCGTAGGACCAGCGCGCCAGGACGTCGTCCGGGATGCGGCCGGGCAGCAGGCTCTCCTCCGCCGAGGTGCGGAAGACGACGCGGGCACCGGGGCGGGCGGTGCGGGTGATCTCGCGCCAGAGCGTGGTGAGGATCTCGTCGGTCATCCAGTCCTGCGCGTCGAGCAGAACATAGGCGTCCAGGCTGGCGTTCGGCCGGCTGCGCAGATGGTCGATCAGGTTGATGTGGCGCACCTCGATACGGCCGGCGCGGGCCTGGATGGTCTCGAAGGCGTCACGGGCGAGATAGGGCGGCACCGGGCCGTCGCCCTCCGGCTTGTAGCCGCGACCGAAGGCCTGCCAGGCGAAGTAGTTGTCGGCGAGGTCGAAGTCGCAGGCGAGCCGCTCCAGGCGTCGGCGCAGCACGGTCGCCATGTCGCCGCCGCCGGCCAGGGCGTCGTACTGCGCCGGCGGGATGCCGAGACCGTAGAGCGAGGCGCGCCGCCGGGCGAACCAGCGGATATGGGGGCGTTCGAACAGCGGAGCGATGCGGCGCTCGAAGATGGTGCGCTGCTCGGCCCGGTCGCGCGCCTGCAGGAGCGCGCCGGGATCGATGCGGTGCAGGCGGCCGAGGAGATGGCCGAAGCCGATGAAGCGGCCGAGCAGCCCGTGGCGATAGAGGTTCTTGGTGAAGTAGCGGGCACGGCGGCGGCCGAGCGCATCCCGGCCGTCCCAGTAGGCCCGGGTCTCGGCATCGAGCCAGGGGCGCAGTCGGGCATAGGTCTCGATGTTGCCCGCCACGCCCGAGCGGGCGAACAGGTCGTAGAAGGTGCCGTGGTCCGGCAGGTGCCGGGCGGCCGCGATCTTCAGGCGGTTGAGCGCCACGTGATGGGCGTTGAGGTCGACGGCGGTGATGGCCGCGGGGTTCGCGAGCAGGTAGCTCATCACGTTGCAGCCGCCCGAGGCGATGGCGACGACATGGTCGCTGGGCGTCAGCGCCAGCGCCTCCATGTCGATCTCGGGGTCTTCCCAGATCTGGGCGTAGACGAGGCCGCTGAAGGCCAGGGTGAACAGGCGGTCCTGCAGGCCGCGCATCGACAGGAGGCGGTGGTGCTCCACGGCGCCCTTGATGCGGCGACGGGTGCTGATGGCGTCGTCTGTCCGTACTGTCTCGGCAGTGCTCACGTCCGGCATCCTCCGGCGGCTTCGAATCGTTCGAGCCGTTGGGGGAAGGCGGATAAGACAGGGCGGTGACAGGCGCGTGACGGGTCGTGGCGCCGCCCGGCCAGGCCTCAGATGAACAGGCTGGAGACGCTCTCTTCGGAAGCCGTGCGGTTGATGGCCTCGCCGATCAACGGAGCGATGGAGAGCACGCGGATGTTCTCGGCCACGCGCACCGCCTCGGTCGGCATGATCGAATCGGTGATCACCAGCTCGCGCAGCTTGGAGGAGGCAATGCGGGCGACGGCGCCGCCGGACAGCACGCCGTGGGTGATATAGGCCAGCACGTCCTTGGCGCCCTTCTCGAGCAGGGCTTCGGCAGCGTTCACCAGCGTGCCGCCGCTGTCGATGATGTCGTCGATCAGGATGCAGGTGCGGCCGGAGACGTCGCCGATGACGTTCATCACCTCGCTCTCGCCCGGCCGTTCGCGGCGCTTGTCGACGATGGCGAGCGGCGCATCGATGCGCTTGGCCAGAGCCCGGGCACGCACCACGCCGCCGACGTCCGGCGACACCACCATCAGGTTGCGCGTGTCCATGCGCGCCTTGATGTCGCGCTCCATCACCGGGGCGGCGAAGAGGTTGTCGGTGGGAATGTCGAAGAAGCCCTGGATCTGGCCGGCATGCAGGTCGAGCGTCAGCACGCGGTCGACGCCGGCATGGGTGATCAGGTTGGCGACCAGCTTGGCCGAGATCGGCGTGCGGCCCGAGGCGCGGCGGTCCTGCCGGGCATAGCCGAAATAGGGGATCACCGCGGTGATGCGCCGGGCCGAGGAGCGGCGCAGCGCATCGGTGATGATCAGCAGCTCCATCAGGTGGTCGTTGGTCGGGAACGACGTCGACTGGATGACGAAGACGTCGGTGCCGCGGACGTTCTCCTGGATCTCGACGAAGATCTCCATATCGGCGAAGCGCCGCACCGAGCATTTGGTCAGGGATGTCTGGAGATAAGCGGCGATGGCCTCAGCCAGGGCCCTGTTCGAGTTGCCGCAGACGAGCTTGATATCGCCTGAACCGCGTCCACGGTCGCCAGCCGCCATCTGGAACACCCTCAAACGTCGCACCTTGGCGCGGCTCTTACCAAGGCCCGCGGGGTACGACAATGGTGCGTCACGTTAAGTTCACAGATGGGTGGCCGATTTGCATCATGCGCATGGCTATGCCGGCCGGCGGGCGGATGGTTGACAGGCCCGGCGTCATGCCCGATATCGCGGGGCATGATCGCGCCTGCCGCCATCGCCTTGCGCCTTTCGACCGCCGCCGCGCGGCTGCGATGAGGCGCGGCCGCTTGCCTGCGGCGCCCTGTCTTCTCCTTGTCGTCATTCCCGTTTCATCGTCTCCTCCTGCCGCAGGCAGGATGTGAAACCAGTGGAGCCTGCCATGGCCAGCGTGTCGGAACTCTCCAGGGCCTCGCAAGCCGCGCCGTCCGAAGCCACGGTCTTCATCGACGGCGAGGCCGGCACCACCGGCCTGGGCATCCGCGAGCGCCTCTCCGGCATGTCGGGCGTGAGGCTGCGCAGCATCGCGCCGGAACTGCGCAAGGATGCGGCGGCCAAGCAGGCGCTGATGCGCGAGGTCGACCTTGTGGTGCTGTGCCTGCCCGACGCGGCGGCCAGGGAGACGGTGGCGCTGGCCGACGGACTCGGCGCCGACGCGCCGAAGCTGCTCGACGCGTCCACGGCGCACCGCGTGGCCGAAGGCTGGGTCTACGGCTTCGCCGAGCTGGCGTCCGGCCAGGCCGACGCGATCCGGGCGGCGAAGCGGGTCGCCAATCCCGGCTGCTACGCCACCGGCGCCATCGCGCTGCTGCGGCCGCTGGTCGACGCCGGCCTGCTGCCGGCCGACCATCCCGTCGCCATCAATGCGGTCAGCGGCTATTCCGGCGGCGGCAAGGCGATGATCGAGGATTACGAGGCCGGGCGGGCGCCGTCCTTCGAGCTCTATGCCCTCGGTCTCTCGCACAAGCACCTGCCGGAGATGCAGGCCTATGCCCGGCTGGCGCGGCCGCCGATCTTCGTGCCGTCGGTCGGCAATTTCCGGCAGGGCATGCTCGTGTCGGTGCCGCTGCATCTGGACGCGCTGCCGGGCCGCCCGTCCGCCGGCGACCTCCATGCCGCCCTGTCGGCGCATTACCGGGGCTCGGACGCGATCGGCGTCGTGCCGCGTGATGCGGCCGAGCTGCAGTCGGGCCGATTCGAGGCCGAGGGGCTCAACGACACCGACCGGCTGGAGGTGCGCGTGCACGCCAACGAGGCGCAGCGGCAGGCCGTGCTGATCGCCCGCCTCGACAACCTCGGTAAGGGCGCGTCCGGAGCCGCGGTGCAGAACCTCAGGCTGATGCTGGGTCTTTGATCGCCCGGTCGCGCAGCACCCGTCCCAGCCTCGCCGCGGCGCCGCGCAACTGCTCCTGCGTAAAGCCGGAGAAGCCGAGGACGAGGCCCTGCCGCGGCGGGGCGTCGATATGCATCGGCGACAGGGCGCGGGGGGCGACGCCCGCGAGCCGGGCCGCACTGGCGACGGCGACGTCGTCGGCGAAGCCCGGGTGCAGCGTCGCGACCATGTGCAGTCCCTGTTCGGGCACGGCGACGGCGAGATGGTCGGCCGCCTCCCGGCGCAAGCCGGCGACAAGGGCGTCGCGCGCCGCCTGCGCGCTACGCCGGGCCCGGCGCAGATGCGCCGCGAAATGGCCCTCGTTCAGCAGGTCGGCCAGCGCGCCCTCGGCCAGGGTCGGCGGATGCCTGTCGGCTCGGGCGCGCAGATCCATCACCGCGCCGAGCAGCGGCTCCGGCACGACGGCATAGCCGACCCGCAGTCCCGGAAACAGCACCTTGGAGAAGGTGCCGAGATAGGCGACGCGGCCGGTCCCGTCCATGCCCTGCAGGGCGGTGAGCGGCGGCCCGGCGTAGCGGAACTCGCTGTCGTAGTCGTCCTCGATGATCCAGGCCTCGCCGCGGCGAGCCCAGTCGAGCAGGGCGAGCCGGCGGCGCATGGTCATGGTCACGCCGAGCGGATATTGATGCGAGGGCGTGACATAGACGGCCCGCGCCGCCGGGCAGAGCTTGGCCCCGAGCGCCGGGTCGAGGCCCTCGCCGTCGACGGGCACGCCGGCGACGCGAGCGCCGGCATTGGCGAGCGCCGCCCGCGCCATGGGGTAGCAGGGGTCTTCGATCCATGCCGCGTCGCCCGGGCGGATGATGGCGCGGGCCATGAGGTCGAGGCCCTGCTGCGTGCCGGAGGTGACGATGATCTGGCCGGCGTCGCAGCGCACGCCGCGCGCCGAGCGCAGATAGGCGGCGATGGCCTCGCGCAGCGCCGCGCCGCCGCGTGGGTCACCGTAGTGGAAATGCTCCGGGCCGAACCGGGCGAGGCGGCGCGACAGCAGGCTGCGGAAGGTCCGCAGCGTCCGCGCATCCGCCATCGTCACGCCCAGGGCGCAGGGCAGGGCCCGGGGCGGCTGCAGGTCGGGCCGGCGCGGCTGCGTCGGCGCCGGCGGCAGCTGCGGCACCGCGCCGGCGACGAAGGTACCGGCGCCGACCCTCGCCTCGGCATAGCCCTCCGAGGTCAGCATTTCGAAGGCGGCGACCGCGGCGGCGCGCGAGAGGCCGAAGCGGCGGGCCAGGTCACGGGTGGTGGGCAGCTTGGCCCCGGCCGGGACGGCGCCGGTCTCGATCAGCCGCCGGATGGCCGCGTAGAGCTCGCGCGTGCGCGGACCCTCGCCCGGCAGCACCGGGACGAGCGCGGACCAGTCGGGGAGATTGGTCAAGTGTTTCAATCCAAAATTGGTTCTTTTTTGGACCAATGCCATGGCGCAGATTGCACGTACCGAATGAGGACGCAAGCGCCATGAACGACATGACCATCGCCGCCGCCGATGCCTTCCCGGTCACCGAGCGTAACCGGGTGAAGCGCATGCACGAACGCGGCCGCTACGACCGGGCCGCGGTCTTCGCCGTGCTCGATGCGGGCCTGCTCTGCCACGTCGCCTACACGTTCGACGGGCAGCCCTATTGCACGCCGACCATCCATTGGCGCGAGGGCGACAATCTCTACTGGCACGGCTCCTCGGCGAGCCGGATGCTGCGCCAGCTCAAGGCGGGCACGCCGGCCTGCCTGACCGTCGCCCATCTCGACGGCCTGGTGCTGGCTCGTTCGGGCTTCAACCATTCGGCCAATTACCGCTCGGCCATGTGCTTCGGCACGGCCCGCATCGTCGATGATCCCGAGGAGAAGGCGCGGGCGCTGCTCGGCCTGGTCGACCGCTTCTACCCCGCCCGGGCCGGGGCGCTGCGCGCCACGACCGAACAGGAGACCAAGGCCACCACCGTCATCGGCATGCACATCGAGGAGGCCTCCGCCAAGGTGCGGGCCAAGGGCGTCGGCGATGACGAGGAGGACTATGGCCACCCGGTCTGGGCCGGCGTCATCCCGGTGCGGACGGTGATCGGCGCCGACGAGCCGTGCCCGCGATTGCTCCCCGGCATGAGCCGTCCGGAGGGCCTGGAGCCCTATCGCGAGGGCCGGCGGCTCGACGAGGCGCTCCTGGAGACGCAGCGCCTCTACGAAGCCGCCGGGCGCTGACCCCCGTCCGCTCCGCCGATCCTCGGATCTGATCCGGCCCGGCCGCGAAGTCCGGTGCATGCCGATACCGCCTTGCGACGGCCCAGATTATCGGGAACGATCGTCCGACGGTCTCGATCGCCCGGGCTCGGTCCGCCTCCGTGCCGATTCCCCCGCGTGACGAGATGCTCCCGTTCGGTCCCGAAAGCGAGGAGGTCGCATGTCAGCGGGCGGATCGTCCCCCACCCAGATCGGTACCCTCATCATCGCCACGAGCGTCATCCAGTTCGCCAACGGCTTCTTCACCACCTTCTTTTCCCTGCGCATCGCTCTGGAGAATTTCGACGGCCCCGTTGCGGGCCTGGTCCTGAGCGGCTATTTCGCCGGTTTCACCATCGGCGCGATCCGCTGCGGGACGATCATCGCGCGGATCGGCCATATTCGCGGCTATGCCGGGTTCGCCGGCCTTGCCGTGCTGGCGACCGCCGCCATGCCGGTGCTGGTCGGGCCGCTGTCCTGGCTGCTTCTGCGCGCCGTCGTCGGCTTCGGCTGCGCCGGCCTGTTCATAACCACCGAGAGCTGGCTCAACGCCAAGGCGGCGCCCGCCGAGCGCGGGCGCGTCTTCTCGCTCTACATGGTCGGCACCTTCGTCGCCCTCGCCCTCGGACAGCTCCTGGTCGGCCGGGTCGAGATGGAGACGATGCTGCCGTTCAACATCATCGTCACGCTCTTCGCGCTGGCTCTGGTCATGGTGAGCACGACCCGGGCCGATCCGCCGCGCCTGACTGCGACGGCGACGCTCGGCTATGGGGAGTTGCTGCGGGGCGCACCGGTGGCGTTTGCCGGCGCGGCCGTGAACGGACTGATCTCCAGCGCCTTCTATGCGCTCGTCCCCGCCTGGGCGCAGGGGGAGGGCATCGAAACGTCGACGGTCGGCCTGTTCATGCTGGCTGCGGTGGCCGGAGGCCTCGCCTTCCAGATCCCGGTCGGCCGATTGTCGGACCGCTTTGACAGGAGCCGGGTGCTGGCCGGCCTCGGCCTCGGCTTCGCGGTGGCCGCCATCGTCCTGATCCACCTGCCGCGCACGCTGTCGATGGTCCTGCCGGCCGCGGCGCTGCTCGGAGGGTTCATGTCGACCCTCTACCCCGTCTGCGCCGCCGACGCGAACGACCGGATGCCGGCCGACCGGGTCGTCGCCGTCAGCGGACGGTTGATCCTGATCAGCGGCCTCGGCTCGGTGGTCGGTCCGCTCGTCGGCATGAGCCTGATGCGGCGCTTCGATATCGACGCCGTGTTCTATCTCATGGCGGGCGCCGCCGCCCTGCTGGCCCTGCTGGCGGCCGGTCGGAGCTTCACCTCGCCGTCGCCGGAGCATGCCGAGAGGCCCTTCGACATCGTGCCGCCGCAGCCCGTGCCCTTCCAGGATGGCATGGAGGCAAGCGCCGGGGAGGCACGGCCTTGATCCTGGCCGCGGGGGCGGACGTCCGTCCGCTCAGGCCAGGGCGACGGCGTGCAGCAGGCGGCCGTAATCCGGCTCCTTGCGATGCGTCACCCGGCGATAGGAGAAGAAGCGCTCCTCGTCGGCATAGGTGCACAGCGCCATGTCCTCGAAGCGGCCGACCCCGGCTGTGGTCAGGCGGGCGCCGATATAGGCTGGCAGGTCGAACATGGCGTGGCCGTCGCGCTCGCTCGGGCCGAAGTAGCATCCATTGGCGGGATCGGCCGCGACGAAGCGCGCGACGAATTCCGGGCCGACCTCATAGGCGGTCCTGGAGATCGTCGGGCCGAGCACCGCGACGATGCCGGTCCTCAATGCGCCGAGCGCCTCCATGGCGGCGAGCGTCGCCTCGAGCACGCCGGTGAAGGCCCCCTTCCAGCCCGAATGCGCGGCGCCGACCACGCCGGCCGCGGCGTCGGCGAACAGAACGGGGCCGCAATCGGCCGTCGACACGGCGATCGCCAGCCGGCGCTCGCGCGTCACCATCGCGTCGGCCTTGGGCGAGGTCTCGCGCGTCCACGGCGTGGTGACGGTGATCACGTCGGGCGAGTGGATCTGGTAGCAGGTGACGAAACGCTCGCGCTCCACGCCGAGCGCATCCGCCATCCGGCCGCGATTCTCGCGGACATGGCCGGGATCGTCCGACGAGCCCTGGCCGCCATTGAGGCTGGCATAGATGCCGGAGGACACGCCGCCCCGGCGGGTGAAGAAGCCGTGGCGGACGCCCGGCAGCTCGAGCGCGGGATGGGTGAGGGCGATGGCGGGCGAATCGGACATGGCGGCAGGATCGTCGCTCGGCGGCGGCGCTGTCAAACCGCTCCGTTTACCACATCTTATCCCGCCCGGCCGATGCTGCCCGCCGGACGGCATCGGACGAGACGGAGCGAGGCTCCGGGCGGTCGGCGCCGCCGGGGCAACGGCATGCGCCGGCTCTTCTCGCAATCCCGCCGCGTTCGACGCATAATCGCCGCAGGCATTTTCCAGAAGACCCGTCGGCGGAGTGGAGTTGAGTGGCGTCCAGGTCATGATGTCGGATGCGATGAGGGGCGTGCGGCCGAATTTCCTGACCATTGTCGCCAGAGGAGCGGCGCTGGCCGGCCTGCTGGCGCTGATCGCGCTCGTCGTCCTGGTCGTGCGCGGGGTGCCGGACTCGGTGCAGCCTCCCAAGGTGGCCGAGCAGTCCAACGCGTCGGCGAAGACCGACAAGGCCGCCTACGCGCCGGAGGCAGCGCCGCTGCGCTCCAACACCTCGCTCAAGTCCGATCGCAACAGCGCCGGCGAACCCTCGAAGCCGAAAGCGAAACCGGCGCTGGGCAAGTTCAGTCCGGTGGAGCCGCCCTTCGATATCGTCAGCGCCGATACGTTCAAGGCCGATACGCGCGTGTTCAGGCTGGCCGGCGTGGAGGGCCCGCCCCGCAATGCCGTCTGCATCGACGCCGACAACGGGCTGTGGGCCTGCGGCCTCTATGCCAGGGCCGCGCTGAACAATGCGCTGAAGGACCGGCAGGTCGCCTGCGCGCCGCTGCCGGCCGAACCTGGGCAGGAAGCGGAAATGAGCTGCACCATCAACGGCGGCAATCTGGCGAGCATCCTGGTCGGCCTGGGATGGCTGCGCCCGCGCGAGGGCGAAGGCGCCTATGCTCGCGAGCTGGAAGAGGCGAAGTCACAACGGCGTGGAATGTGGAATGGCGATTGGCACATCCGGTCCTAGGCGGCCGAGCCTGAGCGTCGTATCGGATCGCGGAGACTTCGTGCCCGGCGGCCGTCCGGCCGGCCGCGGCAGGGGTGGCGCCGGGGCCGTGTCGGGCTTGCTGAACGTGCTCACGCTGGCGGGGCTGGCGGCGGTGGCGATCATCCAGCCCCGGCCTGCGCCCGATCCGCCGCAGGACCGGCGCGGCGCCGTGGCCGATGCGCCGGTCCCGGTGCAGGCGAGCGCCACGCCGCCGCCGCCGCCCGCCGTCGCGCCGCTCGCCGGCCGGGCGGACGAGCCGCATGAGCCGTTCTGGACTGCGGCGCCGCAGCGGGTCGACCGCGAGGCGCCGCAGTTCCCACGGGTCGCAGGCGCCGCCGCGCCGCAGGCGCGCTACGACCTCGCGCTGACCATGCCGGCCGACCTGCGCGCCGTCGACAGCGCCACCTTCATCGTCGGCGGCAAGTCCTACCGCCTCGAGGGCCTCGATCCGATCGCGCCGGGAACCGTGTGCAAGGGTGCGCAGGGCGCCCGCACGGCCTGCGGGCGGCGGAGCGTGGTCGCCCTGCGCAAGGAACTGCTCGGCAAGACGCTGGAGTGCCGCTCCGTCGGCACCGACGGCGCGGTGATCGTGGTCGAATGCGGCGCCACCGGCCTGGCGCTGGCCGTGCGCATGGTCCGAGACGGCTTCGCCAAGGCGACGCCCGACGCGCCGGAGATGATCAAGACGGCTACGGCCGAGGCCAGGCGCGGCCGGGTCGGGATCTGGGGCAACGAGGTGCGGTAGGGCGTCGGCCCGGCGTCGTCGGCGTGACCCTACCCGCCGCTCAGTCCGAGCGCCTTGAACAACCCGCCCATGCCGCGGTCGCCGCGGTCGGTCAGCCGGGCCAGCGCCGCGTCGATATCGGCGGCCTGGGTCGGCGAAGCCCGCCGCTTCAGGGTGGCGGCGAGGGCATGGATGCCGAGGCTCTCCAGGAGATCGGCCTGGGTCGCGGCGAAATCGATGCGCGCGCCGGCGGCCGTGGCGGCGCGGGCCAGGGCGGCGAAGTCGACATGCGCGGTCAGGTCGGCCTCGCCCGGGTCTGCGAGCGGATCGGCATAGGCGTGGTCGCGCATCGCCTGCAGCGTGTCGCCGAAGCCGGTCTCCAGGTGGCCGTAGTCGACGATCAGCGCCGCGCCGCCGTCGCGACCGAGGCGGCGGGCGAGGCGGCCCATGAGAGCGAGGCCGTCCTCGCCGATCTCCAGCACCGCGCCTTCGGGCGCATCCGGCAGTCCCTTCGCATCGACCGGCCCGGCGGCGAGGCCGAAGGCGAGATCGCCGCCTTCCCCCAGTCCGACGAGACGCTCGTGCCAGCGGCCGCCGCGGCGCTGCAGCTGGCGCACCGGCAGAGCGTCGAAGAACTCGTTCGCCACCAGGATGAGCGGGCCGTCCGGCAGGGTCTCGACGCCGTCGTGCCAGTGCGGGGCGCGGCCCGGCAGGGCGTCGGCCTGCCGGCGGCGCAGCACCGGGCTGGTCTCGACCAGGTGGAGGCGCAGTGCCGCCGAGAAGTCCGGCGCCGCCTTGCCGACGGCGCGCAGGGCGTCGGCCATCAGGGTGCCGCGGCCCGGGCCGAGCTCGGCGAGGATGACGGGATCGGGCCGGCCGGAGCGGTGCCAGGCATGGGCCGCCCACAGCCCGATCAACTCGCCGAACATCTGGCTGATCTCCGGGGCGGTGACGAAGTCGCCGCGTACTCCGAGCGGGTCGCGCGTGCGGTAATAGCCATGGACGGGATGGCCGAGGGCGAGGGCCATGAAGCGGGCGACGCTGATCGGGCCGTCGGCCCGGACCAGCTCGGCGATCTCCCGGCCGAGCGGCGTGGTCACGCCGGAGCCCTCTGCCGCAGGGCTTGCCAGACCAGGCCGGCGCCGACGATGATCAGCGGCAGGGAGAGGGCCATGCCCGCGGTGATCGGGCCGAGCACATAGCCGTCGGGCTCGCGGAACAGCTCGGCGAAGGAGCGGGCCAGGGCGTAGCCGATGCCGAACACGCCGGTGACGAGGCCAGGACGCTTGAGCCCGCCGCGGCGCGTCAGGACCAGCAGCACCACGAACAGCAGCAGCCCCTCCAGCGCCGCCTCGTAGAGCTGGCTGGGATGGCGCGGCACGATCTCGCCGCTGGCGTCGGCCGAGCGCGGGAACAGCACGGCCCAGGGCACGTCGGTCGGCCGGCCCCAGAGCTCGTCGTTGACGAAATTCGCCAGCCGGCCGAGGAACAGGCCGATCGGCGCCACTGCCGCGGCCACGTCGAGATAGGACAGCACCGGCACGCCGTGCCGGCGCGCGAACAGGACGATCGCCAGCGCCGCGCCGATCAGTCCGCCGTGGAAGGCCATGCCGCCGTGCCAGACCTGCACGATCTCGGCCGGATTGGCGAAGTAGTAACCGGGTTCGTAGATCAGCACCTGGCCCAGGCGGCCGCCGAGGATGACGCCGAAGGTCACCCAGACCAGCAGGTCGTCGAACAGCGCCGGATCGCCCGGCGGCTTCGTCCAGAGCGTCGTGTTGGCGATCAGGCTTTTGCCGTAGAGCCAGCCTGCGACCAGGCCGAAGATATAGGCCAGCGCATACCAGCGGATGGCGAAGGGACCGATCTCGACGAGGACGGGATCGATGATGGGCAGGGGGAGCGCGTACAGCATGCGGCCTTAGTGTCGCGGCTGTGTGGCGGGGTCAAGACAGCGGGCGCGGCGGCGCATGGTTCCCGTCTCGCGCCGGCCGCGGCGCCATGATAGGAGCAGGCAAAGGAGTTTCGCCATGACCCAGACCACCGGCCGCATTTTCGACGAGTTCGCCAAGTTGATGACCGATGCCGCCGGCATGGCGCAGGGCGTGCGCCGCGAGGTCGACGGCGTGGTCCGCGCCCAGGCCGAGCGCATCCTGCGCGATCTCGACTATGTCACGCGCGATGAGTTCGAGGCGGTGAAGGAGATGGCCGCCAAGGCCCGCGACGAGAACGAGCGCCTGGCGGCGCGGCTGACGGACCTGGAGGCCAGGCTCGCCGCGCATTGATCGCAGCCGGCGAGGCTTATCCACAGCCGACTCCCGGGCGAAAAGCCAGCTTGTGGAAGAGATGAACGAATCCTTGCCGATTCAGCGAGAATCCCGAAAGTCGTCGCCATGGAAACGGCGGGACGGTCCGCCGCGGTAGCAAGGCGGCGCGGCGTCCCCGGCGGCGCCGGAAAAGGGTTCGCCGTGATCGAAATGCTGAGCGAGCGGGCCGGTCATCCCGTCGACCTCGTCGAGCATGTGGCAAGCGCTCACGACTGGGCTTTCGACCGCCATGGCGAGGACGAGATCTCGATCGTCGTCAAGGGATTGGCCGCCGACTACTCGGTCGCCTTCACCTGGATGGACGACATCGAGGCGCTGCACCTGTCCTGTTCCTTCGATACCCGCATTCCCGATCGTCGCCTGGCCGACGTGCTGCAGCTCGTCGCGCTGGTCAACGAGCAGCTCTGGGTCGGGCATTTCGACATCTGGAATGCCGACAGCGTCATCATGTTCCGGCACGCGCTGTTCCTGGCCGGCGGCGCCACGGTCAATCCGCGCCAGTGCGAGGCGCTGATCGAGACGGCGCTGCAGACCTGCGAGCGCTATTTCCAGGCCTTCCAGTTCGTGATCTGGGGCGGCAAGTCGCCCAAGGACGCGCTGGCGGTCGTGCTGTTCGAAACCGTGGGAGAGGCGTGATGCTCGATCTCGGCGGCAAGCTCCTGCTGCTCGGCGCCGGCAAGATGGGCGGCGCCATGCTCGACGGCTGGCTCAAGCTCGGGCTCGACCCGAAGAGCGTCGCCGCCATCGATCCGCATCCGCCCGAGGACACCACGGCGTTGATGCGGGCGGCCGGCGTCGCCGTGAACCCGGACCTTGCCGCCTTCGGCGCTCCCGCCGTGATCCTGCTGGCGATCAAGCCGCAGATGATGGCCGAGGTGCTGCCGCAGGTGGCTGCCCATGTGGCGCCGACCACGCTGGCCGTGTCGATCATGGCCGGCAAGACCATCGCCGGCATTGCGGCGCTGCTGCCGCCCGGAGCGGCGATCGTGCGGGCGATGCCCAACACGCCGGCGGCCGTGGGCCGCGGCATCACGGTCGCGGTGCCGAATGCGCAGGTGACGGCGGGCCAGCGTGCCGCGGCCGACGCGCTGCTGCGCGCCACCGGCGCGGTGGAGTGGGTCGAGGACGAGGCGCTGATCGATGCGGTGACCGCGGTGTCCGGCTCGGGCCCCGCCTATGTCTTCCATCTCGTCGAGGCCATGGCCCAGGCCGGCGTCGCCGCGGGGCTGCCGGCCGGGCTTGCCATGCGCCTCGCCCGCGAGACCGTGGCGGGGTCGGGCGAGCTGCTGCACCGCTCCGACCAGACGGCGGCGACGCTGCGCCAGAACGTCACCAGCCCGGGCGGCACGACGGCGGCTGCGCTCGCCGTGCTGATGGGCGAGGGCGGTCTGGCGCCGCTGATGGAAAGGGCGGTCGCCGCAGCCAGGAAGCGGGCGCAGGAGCTGGCGGGCTGATCCGCCACATTGATCGCCGCCGGCGAGTGCCTATGTTTCAGGCGCAGCATCGAAACGGAGGCGACCATGGCGAGAAAGCCGGCGACGAACCCCGAATCCGAGGCGCCGAGGGATATGCGCGCCGCCGCCATCGACGCTCTGATGGAACTGGCGGCAGAGCGGGATTGGCACGAGATCAGCCTGCCGGATCTCGCCGAGAGGGCGGGTCTCTCCCTCTCGGAGCTGCGTGGCCTGTTTCCATCGAAAGGAGCGGTCCTGGCGGCGTTCTCGCGCCGGGTCGACCAGATCGTGCTCGACGGCATCGATCCCGCCATGGCGGAGGAGCCGGCGCGCGAGCGGCTGTTCGACACGCTGATGCGCCGCATCGATGCGCTCGGGCCCCACAAGCAGGCGATCCGCCACATTTCCCGGGCGCTGCTGCAGGATCCGCTGGCGCTCGCCGCCTGGAACCGAGTGGCCGTCGGCTCGATGCAATGGATGCTGGCGGCCGCGTCGATCGACACCGAAGGCCCGCTCGGCGCCATCCGGGCCCAGGGCCTGGCGCTGGCCTGGTCGCGGATCGTGCGGGTCTGGCTCGCCGACGAGGACGAGGGCCTGGGCCGCACCATGACCGAGATCGACCGGCAGCTGCGTTCCGGCGAGCGCTGGATGGAACGCGCCGACGACCTGTGGCGGATTACGAGCCCATTCCGCCGCATCGCCGAGCGCTCGATGCAGCGTCGCTCGCGCTTCCGCGACCGGATACGGGAGCGTTTCTCCGACGCCACCGAACGTCGCCGTCGCGAGGATGGCCGGGACGGCGCCGAGGCCGTCTGAGGGCGTTGCAGGACGAGGCGCGGAAGAGCCCTCTCCAGCGAAGTCGGTGGGGCGCCGCTTCGTGCAGAGGGGATTTCCGCCCTTTTTCCGGACCCTGCGCCGGGCCTGTCGCTCGTCCGGCGGTGATCTGATTGAATCCCGCCGATCGCCGCGCTAAGACTGCGTCCGGGACTAAGTGCTTCACCTCCATTTTGCGAAGCCCCCCTGTGGGCGAGATGGGCTCCATGCCGGACTTGCCGCGCCGCCCGCGTCTTCCCTCCCCCGGCAAGTCGGATGTTTCCGACTTGCCTTCCTTGTCTGCCCATCTCGGGAACACCCGAGATGGGTGGGGAGGGATACAGGGTGGGGGTCGTGCAGGATAGGATGAACCCTACGTCGACGACCCCCAGCCCCTTATCCCTCCCCGCAAGGGGGAGGGGACCGGCCGGCGTCGCGCCTGGAGCACTTATTTACGGACGACGCCTCAGGCCGAAACAGCGGCGCTCCGTGGTCGCCGCCCCCTCCCGCCCTTTCCTGACAGGACCAGACACATGAGCGGTTCGGATCGCGCGCGCCAGATCGGTTTCGACGATTTCCTGGCTGTCGACGTCCGGGTCGGCACCATCATTGCCGCCGAGCCCTTTCCCGAGGCGCGCAAGCCGGCCTTCAAGCTGCAGATCGACTTCGGCCCCGAGATCGGCGTGAGGAAATCCTCGGCGCAGATCACTGTGCATTATAAGCCCGAGACGCTGGTGGGGCGGCAGGTCGCGGCGGTGGTGAACTTTCCGCCGCGCCAGATCGGCAAGTTCATGTCGGAAGTGCTGACGCTCGGCTTCCCCGACGGCGAGGACGCGGTGGTGCTGGTCGGCCCGAGCCGGCCGGTGCCCAATGGCGGCCGGCTGTTCTGAGGACGCCGGCCGGCGCTACACCGGCACCCGCACGCTCGCCCTGAGGCCGCCGAGCGGGCTCTTGCCGAGGGTCACGTCGCCGCCATGGCCGCGGGCGATGTCGCGGGCGATGGCCAGGCCCAGCCCCGTGCCGGCATGGTCCTGGTTGCGGCCCTCGTCGAGGCGGACGAAGGGCTTGAACACTTCCTCGCGCTGGCTTTCCGGCACGCCGGGGCCGTCGTCGTCGACGTGGAGGGTGAGGTAGCGCGTTTCGCGCTGGCCGGTGATGACGATCTCCTCGCCGAAGTGCTGGGCGTTGGAGACGAGGTTGGCGAGGCAGCGCTTGAAGGCGTCCGGACGCACGGTGACGATCGGGTCGCCCTGGAAGGACACGCGGGTCTCGTGACCCTGGCGCTGGGATTCGGCGCGCAGATCCTCGAGCAGCCCGGCGATGTCCGTGGCCGAGGCGTGTTCGGCGGCGTCGCCGCGCGCGAAGGCGAGATAGGCCTCCAGCATGCGGCTCATCTCGTCGATGTCCTTCTGCATGTCCTGCGCTTCCGGGCTGGCCTCGTCCATCAGCGCCAGGGACAGCTTGAAGCGGGTGAGGATGGTGCGCAGGTCGTGCGAGACGCCGTTGAGCATGGTGGTGCGCTGCTCGATGGCGCGCTCGACGCGGCGGCGCATCTCGATGAAGGCGCTGGCGGCCTGGCGGACCTCGCGGGCGCCGCGCGGGCGGAAATTGGCGACGTCGCGCCCCTTGCCGAACGCCTCCGCGGCGGAGGCCAGTTGCTGGATCGGCCGGATCTGGTTGCGCAGGAACAGCACGGCCACGGTCATCAGGATCAGCGACGAGCCGACCATCCAGACCAGGAAGATGTGGCTGTTGGAGGCGTAGGTCTGGCTGCGCCGGGCGAAGACGCGCATCACGCCGTCGTCGAGCTTGATCCGGATCTCGACGAGGTCGGAGCGGCCGACCGTGTCGATCCAGAACGGCCGGGCGATGCGCTGCGTGATCTCGTCCGACAGGGCCTGGTCGAGGATGGAGAAGAACGGCTTCGGGCCGGCCGGCGGCAGATCCTCCGGCGGCCGGAACTCGACGGTCAGGGCGAGCTGGTCCTGGGCGATGCGCGCCAGCTTCTGCACGGTCTGCGGGTCGTGCGGGAACTGCTGGTAGAGCTCGATGAGCGCCGCGATGTCCTTGGTCGTCGCCGCCGAAAGCCTGGCGGTGACGCTCTGCCAGTGCTTCTCCATGAAGACATAGGCGAGCACCGCCTGGAGGATGACGATCGGCGTGATGATGATCAGCAGCGAGCGGGCGTAGAGCCCCTTGGGCATGCGGTCGCCGAGCGCCGACAGGCCGCGGCCCGGCGCGGCCAGCAGGTCGCGCCAGTGCGACGCCAGCCAGCTCGAACGGGTGGGGGAGGCGGGAGGGGCCGTCGTCACGGGTCGACCACCAGGCGGTAGCCCGAGCCGCGGACGGTCTGCAGATAGACGGGGTTGCCCGGGTCGCGCTCGATCTTGCGCCTGAGGCGATTGATCTGCACGTCGACCGTGCGCTCGTTCGAGGCGTCGGAGGAGGGACCGGCGAGGGCGAGGCGGTCGACGGTCTCGCCGGGAACCTCGACCAGCAGGCGCAGCATGTCGCGCTCGCGCTCGGTGATGCGGATGGTCTCGCCGTCGCTCTGCAGCTCGCCCCGGGCGACGTGGAAGGTGAAGGTGCCGAAGCTGACGCTCTCGCGCGCCGGTTCGGCCGGCGGAGCCGGCGGCGTGCGCTTGAGGATGTTGCCGATGCGCAGCAGCAGTTCGCGCGGCTCGAAAGGCTTGGCCAGGTAGTCGTCTGCGCCGATCTCCAGGCCGCGGATGCGGTCGTTGGTGTTGCCCTGGGCGGTCAGCATCAGGATCGGCACGTTCGAGCTCGCGCGGATCGACTTGGCGAGCGCGAAGCCGTTCTCGCCGGGCATCATCACGTCGAGGATGAGGAGGTCGAAGGACAGAGCCTCGATCCGGGCCCGGGCGCTGGCCGCATTCTCCGCCGTGGTCACGCGATAGCCCTGCTCGGCCAGGTAGCGCGACAGCAGGGCGCGGATGCGGTTGTCGTCGTCGACGACCAGGAGATGCGGCGCATCGTCGGCGACGGGCTGGATCGGCTTGGTCATCGGTCCTCTTGGTTGGCCACGTTCTCGAGCACCAGGCGCTCGACCGCCGGACGCTCGAAGGGATCGACGAGAGAGAACAGGAAACGTTTGGCGACAGCGTGGCTGCCCGGGCCGGTCTCGGCGAGGGCCGCCGCGATGCGCCGGGACTGCAGCACGGCCAGCTCGTGCGCCAGCGCCTTGCCGGCCGGCGTCGGTTCGAGCAGGCGCTGGCGCCGGTCTTCGTCGCCCTTGCGCTGGATGATGAAGCCCTGGTCGACCAGTTCCTTCAGCACCCGGCCGAGCGACTGCTTGGTGATCTTCAGGATCTCCAGGAGCTCGGCCACCGTGAGGCCGGGATTGCGGTCGACGAAGTGCAGCACGCGGTGATGAGCCCGGCCGAAGCTGTAGGCCTCCAGCAGATGGTCGGCTTCCGACACGAAGTCGCGATAGGCGAAGAACAGGAGTTCGATCAGGTCATAGAGCGGCGGCGACGCGGGATCCGCGAGCCGGGGCGGCAGGGGGGAGGAGAAATTTACGTCAGCCATATTGACATATTTCGGTCGGATCGTTACTCAAAAAGGGTCCGCGGCGCAAGGATCGGCCTGTCTGTTCAGGCCAGAACCGTCCCCGCTGGACGGCAAGCGGTTCCCGGCGCAAAACAATACCGGGACTTGTTTCCCGACGCAAAAGCGCCGGCTTATCGATGGAACGCGCGACAAAGCGCGGGAGGATTGACGATGTCTGTGCCCTTCGATCAACGCGACGGCTTCATCTGGCTCGACGGCAAGATCGTGCCCTGGACCGAGGCCAAGCTGCATGTCCTGTCGCATGGGCTGCACTATGGCAGCGCCGTGTTCGAGGGCGAGCGCGCCTATGGCGGCACGATCTTCAAATCGACGGAGCATTCGGCCCGGCTCAGGCGTTCGGCGGAGATTCTCGACTTCGTCGTGCCCTATTCCGTCGCCGAGATCGACGCGGCCAAGGCCCTGGTGCTGGAGAAGAACGGCCTGAAGGACGCCTATGTCCGCCCGATCGCCTGGCGCGGTTCGGAGATGATGGCGGTCGCCGCCCAGCACAACACCATCCATGTGGCCATCGCCACCTGGGAGTGGCCGAGCATGTTCGACATGGCCACCAAGATGAAGGGCATCCGCCTCGACATCGCCGACTATCGCCGCCCCGACCCGCGCACGTCGCCGTGCCTGTCGAAGGCCGCCGGCCTCTACATGATCTGCACGATCTCCAAGCACCGGGCCGAGCGCAAGGGCTATGCCGATGCGCTGATGCTCGATTGGGAAGGCCGGGTGGCCGAGTGCACCGGCGCCAACGTGTTCTTCACCCGCGACGGCCAGATCCACACGCCGATCGCCGACTGCTTCCTGGACGGCATCACCCGCCAGACGGTCGTCGGCCTCGCCAAGGCGCGGGGGCTGGAGGTGATCGAGCGGCGGATCATGCCGGACGAACTGGCGAGCTTCCACGAATGCTTCCTCACCGGTACCGCGGCGGAAGTGACGCCTGTGGCGGAGATCGGGCCCTACAGCTTCAAGCCGGGCGCCATCACCCGCACCCTGATCGAGGACTTCAACCTCGCCGTGCGGCCCGATCCGTCCAAGGCCGCCGCCTGAGACCGGCTGGAGGCGGGCCGACGAAGCCCGCCCTTCGTGCGAGACGCCGCGGTTCCGCCTTCACCGCGACGCCCGCGTTTTCCCTCCCTCCCATCTCGGGAACGCCCGAGATGGGCCGAGAACGATACAGGGAGGGCGATTCGCCTGCGCCATAGCCCTCCGAGAAGGACGGTCGCAGGCAGATTGAAAGCCGCCGAATCACAGCGGCTTTCCGGTTGTCGTCTCTCCAGCGTGTGCATTCTCGATTTGACCGGAGATCAGGCTGACCGGAAAAAGCGCCGCATCACTGCACCGGTTCGATCTCGCCCGGCTTCCAAGTCTTGTCGAACCATGACTCCAGCGGCCCATAGAGGCGAAGAAGAACGTTCCAGCCCTTGCCGGGGACCGTCTGGACCCAGGTGGCCTGATGGCCTTCGGGCGGAGTCGGGCCGAACCAGAATAGACCTTGGCGAACTTCCTGGTGTTTGCGACCGCGGAAGCGGTGCCGAAACTCATCAGCGCCACCGCGGCGGTGGCGCACAGCAGTTTCGTCGTGCGTTTCATTCTCGTTCCTCGCCGAGATACGGCACCGCGCATCAGCAAAGTCGGGAGATCACTGTTGCGCTGCAACGAGACCGGGCGGCTGCCACGTGCCTTTGCCCGGGGGCAGGACTGAAGGCGCGTCTGCTTTCGGCCAATAGAGCCGCATGGCCGTGTAGATCGGGCCGTTCGGCGCCGGCAGCCAGTTCGATTCCTTGTCCGCGCCCGGCGACTTGTGCTGGATGTACAGCGTCAGCGACCCATCCGCGTTCTTCTTCATGTTCGCCAGCATCGGCGAATTGATCAGATAGCGGTCGATCGGGTTCTCGATCAGCAATTGGGTCTTGCCATCGTACATCGTCACCGACCAGAAGGCGTTGACGGGCGGCAATTGACCGGCGGGAAAAGTCAGCGTGTAATTATGCTTGCTGCCGTCGAGCGGCCTTTCCTCCGAGTCGAATTTCCCGAGCGGATAGGTGGCTTCCTCTGAATCGTTTCCGTAGATACCAGCCTTGGCGCCCGCGGCGCGCTTCAGCCAATCGCCGTCGATGAATTCGGCATCGCCCCAAAGGGCGCTGAGCCGCCAGCCATTGACCGACACGCCGGCCTTGTCGGCAGCCTCGTCGACCTTTCGCTCGCCTTGCCTCATTCCGACGAGTATCTCAGCCTTGTGCTCAAGCGAGAGATCCCTGAAGTTAAAAGTCTTGCCGGGCCCGACACCGATGCGGGCGAGCTTCGCGCGAATATCCTTCTCGCTCTCGATCACCGGCGCGAACTGCAAGCAGAAGTCGAGATACTCGAAGAAGTTCGTCTTCACGAGTTCCTTGTCGATTTTCGGGAAATTCACAGCCGGCGGGGCCGGCGGCGCCGACTGCTTCAGATAGGCGGAAAGCGGCTGCGCCTTGTAGCCGCTTTGCACCTTCATCA
Source organism: Labrys sp. Lb11 (assembly GCF_057554225.1). NCBI lineage: Bacteria > Pseudomonadati > Pseudomonadota > Alphaproteobacteria > Hyphomicrobiales > Xanthobacteraceae > Labrys > Labrys sp. Lb11. The sequence continues at coordinate 193,355 of NZ_BAAJOT010000003.1, read as the reverse complement.
CGTTGTCAATGTCGCTCGGCTCAAAAAGCTGGGTGCGGAAAAGCGCGAGCGAAAACTGCGTGCTCGACCGGAACACCTTCTTCACTCCGGCGGGCGTGGTTCCGTTCCACTCCGGTCCGACCACCATGTAGTCGCCCGCATCGTTGCCGGTCGCGCGACTGCCGATATAGCCGTAGTTGAAGGTGTTGCAGTCCACAAGTTGGACAGAGTAGTAACGCTCTGGGGCCACCTGCGGGACCGAAAGCACGAGCGGCTCTGCCCGAAGGTCCATCCACAGAATCGAATAGGGGGTGTCGCTGTTCGGCGAAACGACAGCGGTGTCCTTATAAGTGGAGACGTGGGTTTCGCTCTTGATCTGATTGAACGGCGCCTTGAACTGGCTCGAATTTCGATCGATGGCGTATTCGTACATGATGCCGTAGTTCATCACGATCGGAAGACCGTAAATGAATCCGGCTTCGGCGATGTCCTTGGCCTCGATGATGCCGGGGTAGCCCTGCGCCATCAGGAGGCTCGGCTTCGCAATCGTCGAGCCGGCGGCGATCGCCGCGGCCGAGCGAAGTAGGTCCCGCTTCGTCAACATTCGCCATGCTCCTTCATCTCTGCCGACTTGTCTCAGCAAGAGCTGAAAGCGGCCATGTTCAGATCTGTCTCGAAGCCGGTTGCGACGTTTCAGCGTTTCAGGCAGGCGCCCGGAAAGAATCGCCCGCCCGAAACGGGTCGTGCTTCTTGCTCGCGCGAGACCCATGCCCTACCGCAATAAGCAGAATTCGGAGCCTTAAACCACTCATATTGCGCCAAGGGGCGCGTCGTTGGGGAGCGTTGCACCCATGCTGCGATGACCCCGCATTTTCGCGGCCTCATTCGAGCCCGGATTGCACAAGCTGAGCCCGTTTCCGGAGGGGCACGGTTCGCCGACGTCAATGCCCGCCGCGCATCTCCGGCGCGGCGAAGCCGGCGACGCCGGCCTCGTCCTCGAACGGGGTGGCGATCTCGACGAAGGTGTCGGGATAGAAGCCGTTGAAGCGGGTGCGCAAGCCGAGGGAATAGGCGCCGATGTGGCCGATCTCGATCCAGTCGCCGGTCTCCACCGTCTCCGGCAGCAGAAAGGGGCGCGACAGGATGTCGACGGAATCGCAGGTGGCGCCGCAGATGCGGAAGGGAACGATCTTGTCCGGCGAGCCGTTGCGGCGATTGCGGGCGGGATCGGGAATGAGGCGGGTCGGCAGCAGCAGCTTGCCCGTCCACGAATCGGACAGGGACGACCAGACGCCGTCGTTGATGTAGACGCGCTGGCCCTTCTTCAGGAGCACGCGCACCAGCACCGACAGGCAGCGCGCCACGATCACCCGGCCGGGCTCGGCGACGATCGGCAGGTCGTCGAGGCCCCATTCGGCGGTGTCGGCGGCGATGCGGGTCATCAATTCGGGCACAGTCGGCGTCGGAGCGCCGTTGCCCTTCTTCGGGTCGATGCCGTACTGCCCGGGAAAGCCGCCGCCGATGTCGAGCTCGACGATGTCGGTCTTGATGCGCGAGCGCACCCAGGCCGTCGAGGCCAGAGCCCGCTCATAGGTCTCGGGATCCTCGACCTGCGAGCCGACATGGAAGGCGATGCCGGTCTTGAAGCCGATCGCCGAGATCCGGTCGAGCAGCTCGACGGCATGGGCGGGGCCGGCGCCGAATTTCTTCGACAATTCATAGGCTGCGGCACCTTTGGTGAGAAGACGCACGAACAGCGTCACTTCCTCGGGCGGGATGTCGAGGGCGCGGACGATGCGCACGATCTTGGCCACTTCCGCCTCATGGTCGAGCGAAAGGGTGCGGATGCCGTAGGTCTCCAGCGCCAGGCGGATATGCGACTGGGCCTTGACCGGGTGCATGTAGAGCATCTGCGCCGAAGGCGCGACGCTGCGCACCGCCGCGAACTCGGCTGGGCTCGCCACGTCGAAGGTGTCGATGCCCGCCTCGGCCAGCACCTTGAGGATCATCGGCTCGCCATTGGTCTTGACGGCATAGGCGGTCTTGCCGCGGAACGCCTGCATGAAGGTCCGGGCGTCGGCCTTCAGCACGGATGGGCGGAAGCCGTAGACCGGCTCGTCGGGGCGCAGCGCCAGGGCGGCGTCACGGGCGGTGGTGAAAGCCTGCATGGGCGAATCCCGACCAGTCATCATCGCGCGCTTCTATCAGGCCAAGCATGACGACGAAATGGCGACACGGCGCGGTGCAGGGACATCGGGCGAAGAAATCGATGAGAGGAGGGCCTTGCGCCGGCCCTGTCGACCTCCTTCGGTTCAGGCCGAAGGAAGGGCCGCCAGCCGAGGACCCGCCTCGTCGTCCCGCGGCTGGCCCCGTCGGCTCCGACAGGCGGGGCGACGGCCCGCGAGCCCCGGGCATCGAAAGGCAGCCTGCGGAGGCGCCGGGCGTCTCCGCCGCGCGCCGCGGCTGCAGCTCTACCTAGCGAACCTTGGCCAGGAAGTTGCGCGTGCGCTCGAGGCGCGGATTGTCGAGGACCTCCTTCGGCGGGCCGTACTCGACGATGTTGCCGTCCGCCATGAATGCGACACGGTCGGAGATTTCGCGCGCAAACGACATTTCGTGGGTGACCACCATCATCGTCATGCCTTCGCTGGCGAGTCCGCGCATCACGTCGAGCACTTCGCCGACAAGCTCGGGGTCGAGCGCGCTCGTCGGCTCGTCGAACAGCATGAGCTTGGGCTTCATCGCCAGTGCGCGGGCGATGGCGACGCGCTGCTGCTGGCCGCCCGAAAGCATGCGCGGATACACGTCCAGCTTTTCCAGCAATCCGACGCGAGCCAGAAGCGTCTCGGCGACGTCCCGGGCTTCCTTGAGGGGGCGTCCCAGAACCTGCATCGGCGCCTCGACGACGTTCTCCAGCACCGTCATATGGCCGAACAGATTGAAGTTCTGGAACACCATGCCGATGCACGCCCGCTGCTTGGCCAGCGCGCGCTCGGGCAGCTCGTGGGCGAAACGGCCGACACGCCGATAGCCGACCATCTCGCCGTCGACGTGAATGCTGCCGCCGTCGACCTTTTCCAGATGATTGACGCAGCGCAGGAGCGTCGACTTGCCGGAGCCCGACGGCCCGATGAGGCAGAGCACCTCGCCGGCGGCGACCGTCAGGTCGATCTTCTTGAGGACCGGGACCGCGCCGTAGGTTTTCGAGACGTTGTCAAAGACGACCATCGGATGCGTCATCGGATGCTGCTCCGGGCGAGGCCGCGGCCAAAGCGCTGTTCGATGCGGCGCTGGAAGAGGCTGAGAATGGTCGTGGCGAAGAGATACCAGAAGCAGGCGACAAGCAGGAGCGGGATGGTCTGGAAGTTGCGCGAATAGATCATCTGCGCCGAATACAGCAGGTCGGCGAGAGCGATGACGCTGACCAGCGAGGTCGTCTTCAGCATGCCGATCGTCTCATTGCCCGTGGGCGGAATGATCGACGGCATGGCCTGCGGCAGGACGATCCGCCTCAGCGCCTTGCCATTGGTCATGCCGAGCGCCTTCGCCGCCTGGCGCTGGCCGGGATCGACAGCCAGGAGCCCGGCGCGCACGATTTCCGACATATAGGCCGCCTCGTTGAGGCCCAGCCCGAGGATCGCGGCCGTGAACGGCGTGATCACGTCGTTCGTGGGAACCTCCAGCCAATAGGAGGTGAACGGGATGCCGATCGAAATGGCGGGGAACAGGGCTGCGAGATTGTACCAGAAGATCAACTGCACCAGCACCGGCGTGCCGCGGAAGAACCAGACATAGCCCTGCGCCACGGCGGCGATGACGCCGTTGGTGGACATGGTCATGACCGCCAGCAGCGTTCCGAGGGCGATGCCGATCGCCATGGTGACCAGCGTCAGCCAGACCGTCAGAAAGAGGCCCCAGAGGATGCGAGGGCTGAAGAGATATTCGGCGATGATCTCGGGCCCGACATTGGGATTGCGGGCCATCAGGAAAAGGAAGCCCGCGACCAGGCAGACGAGCAGGACTGCGGCCAGGCGGCGGCCGTAGCCGCGCTCCGCGACGTAGATGATATCGTCGCTATCGGTCGATTGGGGAGGTCTGTTCATGGTCCGGTCGAAATCGCTCGAAATCAATGTTGGCACCCGCGAACAGATGAAGCGGTTGGACGCCGCGCCTGTCAGTTTTGCCTGTGGCCGTGCGAGACGCTGCCGTTCGAGTCTTGCCGCGACGCCTGAATCTTCGCCTCCCTCTTGCGGGGAGGGATAAAGGGCGGGCCCCCAGCGGGACAGGACGAGCCCTGCGTCAACGACCCCCAGCCCTTACCCTTCCCCGCAAGAGGGAAGGGAGTGGTTGGCGGCGCGCCTGACACTTGAGGCTGCATCACTTCATGGGATTGCCGGTTTCCAGGTTGATGCCGGGCTTGATGTCGAGCCGCATCGGCAACACGTCCCACTTCTTGTAGATGGCGTCATAGGTCCCGTCGGCCATCACCTCCTCGAGAGCGGCCAGCAAGGCCTGCCCGAGCTCGGTTTCGTTCTTGCGGAAGGCAATGCCGCTCATCGGACGGGGGAACGACGTGCTCGTGAGCACCCGCACCGGCTTCGGCGCGTTCTTCTTGATTTCCTGGGCCGAGGCGGAGTCGGTGACGACGAAATCGACGCGCCCGGAATAGAGCGCAAGCAGCACCGCATCGGCGGCGCCGTACTCGGACGCGGTCGGCTCGGGCTTGTTCTCCTTGGCGCAGGCCGGTGCGATGTGATGCGAGATCACGTCGACATATTCGGTGCCGCTTTGCGCGCCGCCCTTGCGCCCGCACAGATCCGCCAGATCCTTGATGGCCGTGTTGCTCTCCAGCACATAGGCCGCCGGGGTCGTATAGCCGTAATCCACGAAGCTGACGACCTTCTGGCGCTCGAGATTGTCGGAGATCGCTTCCATGGCGATATCCCAGCGCCCGGATTGCACGCCGGGAATGAGGCTGTCGAACGACACCGACACCGCGTCGATCTTCACGTTGAGACGCTTGGCGATCTCGTCCCAGAGCTCCACCTCGAAGCCGATCATCGTCTTGCCGTCTTCGGCGAAGATCTGGAAGGGCGGGTATTTCGCCTCCGTCGCGAGCTTGATCACGCCGGCTTCGCGATACTTGGCCGGCAGCTTGCTCGCAGCCGAGTCGGCCTGGGCCGGAACCGTCGCGGCGACCGCGAGGCCAAGCCCGAGACATGTGATGCGGGCAAGCAGGCGCAGGCGATGCGTGAGATGCCGATTCATTGGTATTCCCTCCCGTTGGTGAGCTTTGTCTGATTGTCGGCGGACGAGGCCTGATTGTCCCGCGCGCCCGTCCGCCACCATGGCGCAGGCCGGAAACGGTCCATACGGAACGGCCGTGGATCGACGATCGGGGCGGCGCCGGTCAGGAGATCGGCGGCGAGATGGCCGGCTGCGGGGCCGAGGCCGAAGCCATGGCCGGAATAGCCGGTGGAGATGACCAGCCCAGGCAAGGCCGGCACCTGCGAGATGATCGGCAGCATGTCGGGCGTCGCGTCCATGGCGCCGCCCCAGCGCCTGGTGATCCGGGCCTCGCGGAAGGCCGGAAAATCGCGGCAGAGATCGCGCCACGAGGCATCGAGCTGGCGCGCGAGCGGCGTGGGATCGAGGGTCCGGACGGATTCGAAGGGGCTCGCCTCGGCGCCGGTCCAGCGGCTGCGCCTGCCCCATTCGTCGAGGAAGGCGCCCCCCAGGCGCAGCCTTATCTTGTCCCGTGCGCTCCAGAAGGGGCCGATGAAGCGGGCGAACTGGCGAAAGCTGTCCGGCACGATGTCGGCGACCACCGAGAACGAGCCGGAGACCGTATAGCCGCCATCCTCTTGCCGCCCGAAGGCATAGGAGCCGATCGTCGTGGTCACGTCCGGCCCGCCGGCGATCGCCGTGGTGCTCATGACCGAGGAAATCGCCTTGAGCTGCGGCAGATCGAGGCCGATATTGCCGGCGAAGGCGCGGGACCAGGCGCCGCCGGCGAGCAGCACGGCCTTGCAGCGGATCGGGCCATGCTCGGTGACGACGCCGGATACGCGCCCGGCGCTCATGTCGAGCGTACGCACGGCGCAGTTCTCGATGACCGCGGCGCCCCCGAGCCGCGCCGCTTTGGCAAAGGCGTGCGTCGCCAGGCCGGGGTCCGCCCGTCCGTCGCCCGGCGTATAGATGGCGACCTTCGGCAAGGTCCTGGCGCCGGGCAGCAAGGCCTCGATGTCGCGGCCGCGCAGCAGCCGTGTCTCGATGCCGTGCGTGGCCGCGACGTCGAGCCAGCCGGTGCGGCCCGCGATCTCCTTGTCGTCGCCATAGCCGTAGAGAAGGCCGGTGGCGCGATATCCCGTCTGTTCCCCCAGCAGGTCGCCGCTGGCATGCCAGAGCTTCACGCTTTCGAGCATCAGCGGCATTTCGGCCGGATCGCGCCCCAATGTCCGGCACCAGCCGAGATTGCGGCTCGACTGCTCGCCCGCGATGACGCCCTTCTCGCACAGCGCCACCGAGATCCCTCGCCTGGCGAGGAAGAAGGCGGCCGCCGTGCCCATGATGCCGCCGCCGATGACGACGACATCGGCCTCTGCGGGCAGGCATGGTGCGGTCGCGCGGGTCATGACGGCTCGGGTCCGTTCCTCACCCGATGACGAACGGGTTTGCGATTTCGTGAGCTGTGGAGAGCCAGACGGCCTTTGTCTGGAGGTATTCGCGGACGCCTTCGAGGCCGTTCTCGCGGCCGATGCCGCTCTTCTTGTAGCCGCCGAAGGGGGTGGTGTAGGAGACGTCGCGGTAGGTGTTGACCCAGACGCTGCCGGCGTCGAGGAGCTCGGTCATGCGCAGCGCCTGCTTCATGTCGGCGGTCCACAGGCCGGCGGCGAGGCCGAACTCGGTGTCGTTGGCGATGGCGACCGCCTCCTCCATGGTGTCGAAGACGATGGTGGAGAGCACCGGGCCGAACACCTCCTCGCGGGCGATGCGCATGCGGTTGTCGACGCCGGTGAAGATGGTGGGCTCGACGAAGAAGCCCTCGGCGCATTCGGCCGCGTCCGGGCGCTTGCCGCCGAGCACCAGCTCGGCACCCTCCTGGCGGGCGATGTCGATATAGCCGAGCACCTTGTCGTACTGCATGCGGTTGGCGATCGGGCCGATCTGGGTGGCGGGGTTGCGCGGATCGCCGATGCGGGCCGACTTGCTGAAGGCGGCGAGCTTCTCGACGAAGGCGTCGTGGATGCCGCGCTGGACCAGGAGGCGCGAGCCGGCGATGCAGGTCTGGCCGACGGCGCCGAAGATGCCGCCGACCACGCCGCGCACGGCGTTGTCGAGGTCGGCGTCGTTGAAGACGATGTTGGGCGACTTGCCGCCGAGCTCGAGGCTGACGCGCTTCACGTCCCGGGCCGCCAGGGCGTAGAGATGGGCGCCGGTGGCGGTCGAGCCGGTGAAGCCGACATGGCGGGTCAGGGGATGGGTGACGAGCGGCTCGCCGACCTCCTTGCCGTAGCCGGTGACGACGTTGATGACGCCGGGCGGGAAGCCGGCCTGCTCGACCAGCTCCATCAGCTTGAGGGCGGTGGCGGAGGTGTGCTCGGCCGGCTTGAGCACCAGGGTGTTGCCGGCCGCCAGCGCCGCCGGGGCCTTGAGCGACAACAGGAACAGCGGCGCGTTCCAGGGCACGATGCCGACGCAGACGCCGAGCGGCTCGTGGCGCGAGAAGCTGAGCGCCGGCTTGTCGCAGGGGTGCACCGCGCCCTCGATCTTGTCGGCGAGGCCGGCATAGTAGAAGTACCAGTTCGGGATGTAGCGGATCTGGTGGCGCATCTCGGCGAGCAGGCGGCCATTGTCGCGGACCTCGATCTCGGCGAGGGCGTCGGCATGCGCCTCGATCAATTCGCCGAGGCGGTGGATGATGCGGCCGCGCCTGGAGGGGTGCATCCGGCGCCATGGCCCGTCGGTGAAGGCCTTGTGGGCGGCGCGCACGGCGCGGTCGGCATCGGCGGCGCCGCCGCGGGCGACGAGGGCCCAGGGCCTGGCGGTGAAGGGGTCGACCGTCTCGAAATACGCGCCCGAGGCCGGCGCGACCCAGGCGCCGTCGATGTACATGTCCAGCTTCGGCAACGCGCCCGCCATCATCCGGTCTCTCCATGATCCGGCGCGGCCGCCGGGGTGCGGCGGCAGGCGCAGGGGCCGCGGCCGACAAATGTCTATGTTTTTTCGTGGATAATGATATTCGTTTGCTGGGAATGGATAGGATTATCCCGGGCCTGTCAAGCGGACTCTTGCGGGTTCTGGCGGGATTTCGCGGCATTTGCCGCATCCGAGGCTGGACAGCGCCGCGCAAGGCCGCGTATCCTGGCGAAAGTGATATTCATTTGTCATCCGACCGAGGCTCCATGAGCGGGACACTGCCGGTTGCCCAGCCGCTGTACGGCCAGATCAAGACGGCGATCGAGAAGCGCATCCGCGCCGCCGAATGGCCGGCCGACTTCCAGATCCCGCGCGAGGAGGAGCTGGCGGAGGAGTTCGGCGCCTCGCGGCTGACCGTCCGCCGCGCCCTGCGCGAGCTGCAGACCGAGGGCGTGCTGGTGCGCATCCAGGGCCGCGGCACCTTCGTCATCGGCCCGCGCATGCAATGCGCCATCTTCGACCTGCCCGACGTCTCCGAGGAGATCGAGGGCGACGGCGGCGTGCACGCCAGCGAAGTGATATCACTTTGCGCGCTCGCCCCCGACGACGCCCGCGCCAAGCTGCTGGCGCTGCCCCAGGACGGCGTCGTCTTCCACTCGCGCCTCCTGCACAAGGAGGACGGCACCCCCATCCAGCTGGAGGACCGCTTCGTCAACGCCGAGGAGGCCCCCGGCTATCTCGACCAGGACTTCACCCGGATGACGCCGCACGCCTACCTCTTGCGCGAGACGGAGGTGACCTATGTCGACAACACCATCCGCGCCATCCGCCCGGACGAGGAGAGCCGGGCGGCGCTGCAGATCGACGCCGGCCAGCCCTGCCTGCTGCTCGACCGCCGCACCTGGCGCGGCGACGTGCCGGTGACGCGCAGCCGCTTCCTCTATCCGGGCGACCGCTACCGCCTGCGCAGCGCCCACGAGGCCAGCTCCGGCGGCCCCCGGCCCGGGCCCGCGACGCCGCCCCCGACCAACCCTTCCCCCCGGAGAATCCGATGAGGACCTATCTTGCCCGCCTGCGCGAGCGCGGCGACCTTCTGGTGGTCGACAAGGCGATCGACCCGTTCCACGAGCTGGCCGCCGTCACCCATGCGGCGCAGAAGCGCTGGGGCAAGCCGATCCTGTTCACCAACGTCAAGGGCACCCGCTTTCCCGTCGTCACCAATGTCTACGGCTCGCGCGAGCGCCTGGCCGAGGTCATCGGCATCGACGCCCGGGACTTCTGCCGGCAATGGAGCAACCTGGCCCATCTCGGCAGCCAGGGCGGCGCGCCCTTCGTGCCGGCCGGGGACGACGGCCTGACCGAGTGCACGCTGTCGGACCTGCCGCTGATCACCTATTCGGACCGCGACGCCGCGCCCTACTTCACCTCGGCGATGTTCATCGCCAAGGACCCGGAGACCGGCGTCGGCAACCTGTCCTACCACCGCTCGATGTATGTCAGCGACCGCGAGCTGCGCTGCCGCCTGGCGCCGCGCCACCACCTGACCCTCTACCACGAGAAGGCGGAGAAGCTGGGCCGGCCGCTGGAGGCGGCGATGCTGATCGGCGCCCCGGCCACCGCCTTCCTGACCGCGGCCGCGCCGCTGCCCTACGACGTCGACGAGCTGGAGGTGGCCGCCCGCCTCAAGGGCAGCCCGATCGCCATGCGCAAGTGCCGCCACATCGACCTGGAGGTGCCGGCCGACACCGAGATCGTCATCGAGGGCCGCTTCCTGCCGAACGAACGCCGGCCCGAGGGCCCGTTCGGCGAGTTCATGGGCTATTACGTGCCCGAGGGCCCGAACGCCGTGTTCGAGGTGCTCGGCGTCACCGTCCGCCGCGACGCGGTGTTCCACTCCATCCTGTGCGGCTCGGCCGAGGAGGTGCTCACCCTGGAGCTCTCGGTCTCGGCCAACATCTACCAGCGCCTGAGCGCGGCCCTGCCCGGCATCCTCGACGTCACCTGCCAGCCCTTCGTCACCCACGCCGTGGTCAAGATCGACCCGCAGTTCGAGGGCCATGCCCGCCAGGTCATGCTGGCGACGATCGGCGCCGAGCCGATCTGGGCCAAGGTGATCACCGTGGTCGACGCCGATGTCGACATCTACGACATGGACGACGTCATGTGGGCCATCCTGACCCGCTGCCGCCCGGACAAGGACATGATGATCATCCCCGACACCCCCTCCTTCTACCGCGACGAGCAGAAGGACCATTGGGGCCGCCTGCTGATCGACGCCACCAAGCCGTTCCACCGCCGCGCCGAGTTCGAGCGCAAGACAATCCGCCTCGCCGACACCGTCGACCTGGCGCACTGGTTCCCGGGCGCCTGAGCGGGCCGCGCCATGACCCCAACCCCACCCCAGCAGCGCCCGCGCCTCGTCGTCGGCATCAGCGGCGCCTCGGGCGCCGTCTACGGCGTCCGGGCGCTCGAGCTCCTGGCGGCGGCGGGCATCGAGACCCACCTCGTCGTCACCCGCTCCGCCCACCTCACCCTGTCGCACGAGCTCGGCCTCAGCCCCGCCGACGTGGCCGCGAAGGCCGGCGTCGTCCACGCCGTCGCCGATGTCGGCGCCGCCATCGCCAGCGGCTCCTTCCGCACCCTCGGCATGCTGATCGCCCCCTGCTCGGTCCGCACCATGTCCGAGATCGCCACAGGCGTCACCTCCAGCCTGATCAGCCGCGCCGCCGACGTCGTGCTCAAGGAACGCCGCCGCCTGGTGCTCATGGTCCGCGAGACCCCGCTCCACCTCGGACACCTGCGCACCATGACCGCCCTCGCCGAAATGGGCGCCGTCCTCATGCCGCCCGTCCCCGCCTTCTACGCCAGGCCCGAAACCCTCGCAGACATGGTCGACTACTCCGTCGCTCGCGCCCTCGACCTCTTCGACATCGATACAAACGCCTGCCACAGATGGAACGGCATCGCCGCTGCCCGAAAAGCCGGCGCCGCATGAAGGAGACGGCCCCGGCCGTCGCTTGCGGCGGTCCGCCGATAGCCGCCGGCACCGGGCCATGAACATGTCCTTCGCGACGAGTCGCTCCTCCCGGTCGACCCGCCCGCGCCGCATGGCGTTCGGGTGATCCGTTGCCGCCCGGCGGACGACGTCTTGCCGCAAAGGACGATGCGACGCCCTTGACGCCGCTCGCACCGCCACGCAAGCTCGCGCCACACAGGACCGAGGATTCCAGACATGACTGCCGTCCGTCTCGCCGCTTTCGTGCTCGCTGTCGCGGTCGCGGCGCCGGCCAGCGCCGCGTCCCTGCTCGAGAAGAACTTCTGGCTGTCCGGCCCCAACTATGACGGCGTCCTGCCGTCCTGCCGGGACTCGTATGTGGTCACGAAGATCGCGCAGAAATTCGCCAGCCGGGAGTCCACCTACTGGAATTCCAGCCTCACCCTTCTGTCTTTCGACCGGGCGCGGGAGATCGCGTTCCGGCCGTGGGGGCCGAGCTATATTCCGCGGCGCTTCTGCAGCGCACGCGTCCTGGTCTCCGACCAGCGCTATCGCACGGTCTACTATGCCATCGGCGAGGACCTCAATTTTGCCAGCATGATCGGGGCTTCCGGCGGGAGCTGGGGCGTGGAGTGGTGCGTCAGCGGCCTCGATCGCAACCTCGCCTTCGCGCCCGACTGCAAGATGGCGCAGCCGTGAGGCCTGCGGGTCGCGCCAGTGGACCGATCCGTTCTTCCGGTCGCAGCCGCCGGCTGCAGCGCGCGATCGGCGCGGGCGTCGCGGCGCTGCTGATCGGCGGCGGCGCCTCGGCTGCCCCGCGCGAGAACAAGGGCGCCGCCGCCGGCGATTTCGATCTCTACCTGCTGGCATTGTCCTGGTCGCCGGGCTTCTGCGCGTCCGGCGGCGAGGCCAAGGCGCGCGACCAATGCGCCGTGGGCACGGGGCTCGGCTTCGTCGTACACGGGCTCTGGCCGCAATCCGAGCAGGGCTACCCGTCCTATTGCCTGCCGCAGGGGCGCGTTCCGCAGCGGCGCGACGTCGAGGCGGTCCGCGGCGTGATGCCCTCCGAGGGGCTGGCGCGCTACGAATGGAAGAAGCACGGCACCTGCTCCGGCCTGCCGCCGTCGCAGTATTTCGCAGCGATCGCCAAGCTCTATTCGTCGCTGGAGACGCCCGAAGCCTACCGCGCCCCGGCCGAGGACGTCGAAACCTCGCCGCTCGATATCGAAAGGGCGATCGCCGCCGCCAATCCGGGCCTGCGCCCCGACATGATGACGGTCGATTGCGGTCGCGGCGACGGCGGCCGTCCGGTGCTGCAGGGCGTGCGCATCTGCCTGACCAAGGATATGCGCACGTTCCGCGCCTGCCCGCAGGAAGTCCAGCGCGACACGTGCCGGGCCCGATCCATCGTTGTTCCCAAGGTACGCTGACATGACCAGGCATATTCGTTTTCCCGCCGCCGGCGCGGGCGAGCCCGAGGCGGGGGCGCCGGCGCCGGACCGCGTGCTCGCCGGACAGCCGCGCTTCCGCACCTGGAACGCCTATGAGAGCGCCGACGGCAAGACCTTCTGCGGCGTGTGGGAGGCGACCCCGGGCAAATGGCGTGTCTCCTACGACGAGTGGGAGAGTTGCACCCTGCTCGAAGGCCGCTCGATCGTCACGCCGGACGGCGGCGAGCCGGTGCGGCTCGGCCCGGGCGATACCATCGTGCTCGAGCCCGGCCTGACCGGTACGTGGGAGGTGGTCGAGACCACGCGAAAGACCTACGTCATCCGCGTGTGACAACCGGCACAGGCAGGCGCCGGCGAACAGCATAGTCTCCGCCCATCAGATCTTTCCGGGCACAGGAGACGTCCAATGCGCATTCTTCTCGCCGCTTCCGTCGCCGCTCTCGCCTTCATCTCCACCGCCGCCGGGACGGCCTCGGCCCAGAGCGACTTCCGCCCCCGCATCCTCAAGGTCCGGCCGGCCGGCGAGCCGACCGGCCAGTCGCCGGGCCGGCTGCGCCTGCGTCCGGTGGGACCGGTCGGCGAGCAGCCCCGTCCGCAAGGCTTCGTCAAGGCTCCGCCGGCCCAGCCGGTCGGCGCGCCGGTGCGCCTGCGGCCGCTGGTGCCGATCTCGCCGGTGGCCGATCGCGGCAACCCGCAGCGTGTCTTCTCCCGCCCGGTCCAGCCGGTCGGCGATGTCGTGCGGCCGCCGCGGACCCAGCCTTTCGTCCTGCCTACCCAGCCGGCCGGCGACCCGGTGCGGCTGCGGCCGGTGCCACCGGTCCAGTCCGTCGCCGACAAGGGCCAGGTTCCGGCCCAGCGCCAGATCGTGCCCGTCGCGGCCGCCCCGGACGCCGCCGGGCCGGCTCCGGCCAGGCTCGCCGCTTCGGAGCCGGTCGCCGAGCAGCCCGCGCCGGCCGCCGTCGACGCCGCCGATCCGGCGCCGCAGGCCGATGCCGCACCGCAGGCCGATGCGCCGCCGCCCGTGGCCGGGAAGGCTGCTCCGGCCGAGGCGCCGGTGGTCGAGGCCCCGGTGCGCAAGCCGGTCAAGATCCAGCGCCGGATCGTGCGCTATTACGACGAGGGCGACTACGGCTACGAGGTCTCCTACGCTCCCCGCCGCCGGAACTCTTATGAGGGCGGCTATGGCGGCTACGGCTACGGTGGCGGCTGCGACTGACGCTCCCCCCAACGGCACCTGGCAGGCGGGCCCTCCGGCCCGCCTTGTCGCGTCGGGCGGCCATTCGCGACCGGACTTGATGCCGCCGCCGCTTCGGGCTCTGCTGGGCGCTGGACTTCCTGCCCGCGACCTGCTTGTGAGCCGGCATGAATTATCGCCACGCCTTCCACGCCGGCAATTTCGCCGACGTCTTCAAGCACGCCGTCCTCGGCCGGATCCTGCAGCATCTGTGCCGCAAGGACGCGGCCTTCCGGGTGATCGACACCCATGCGGGGGCCGGCCTCTACGATCTCGACGCCGAGGCCGCGCAGCGGACGGGCGAATGGCATGACGGCCTCGGCCGCCTGCTCGACCGGCCGCTCGACGGCGCGGCGGCCGACCTCGCCGAGCCCTGGCTGGGCATAGCCCGCGAGATGGCGGCCTATCGGCCCAGGCTCTATCCGGGGTCGCCGCACCTGGTGCAGCGCCTCGCCCGGCCGCAGGACCGCTTCACCTTCTGCGAGACACAGCCGGCCGTGGCCCGGCTGCTGCACGAAGCGATCGGCCGCGACAGGCGCGCGAGCATCGTCGAGGCCGATGGCTGGGGCGTGCTCAAGGCGCGGCTGCCGCCGCCGGAGCGGCGCGGCCTGGTGCTGGTCGACCCGCCCTTCGAGCAGGAGCGGGAGTTCCGTGCGATCATCGAAGGGCTGGAAGCGGGATTGCGGCGCTGGGCCACCGGCATCTACGCCATCTGGTATCCGATCAAGGGGCGGCGAGAGGTCGACGCCTTCGCCCGCAAGCTGGCGACGCTGCCGGCCGCGACGGTGCTGCGGGCGGAGATCGGGCTCTTCGACGTCGAGCGCGTCGACCGGCTCAACGGCTGCGGCATGGCGATCGTCAATCCGCCCTGGCGCCTCGACGAAGAGCTGGGCGTCCTGGCACCGGCCCTGGCGGAACGGCTGGCCCGCGAGGGCCGGGGCCATGCGCGGGTGGAATGGCTCAAGGCCGAGTGACGCAGCGAGACATGACGACACATAACGCAACACCACCCCCTTGCGCGAAAGCTGCACTTGGATGACACTTATGATTAATCGGGCGGGGTAGGCACCCGGTGAAATCGCAAGTAGATCCCATGGCCGACTCCTCCATGGTGGCAATGCTTCGACGTATCCTGGTCTTCGACCGTCTCTACCGGCGTGGGCGCCGGCAGCCGATTGAGCGGACGCGGAGCAATCGATGGCGCAGAGCGGCACGGTGAAATTCTTCAATGCCCAGAAGGGCTACGGCTTCATCAAGCCCGATGACGGCGGCAGGGACATTTTCGTCCACATCACCGCAGTCGAGCGGTCCGGCCTGTCCGACCTCGCGGAAGGACAGCGGATCACCTTCGACGTCGAGCCCGACAAGAAGGGCAAGGGGCCGAAGGCGGTGAACCTGGTCCTCGGCTGACGACGCGACACCGTTTCAGGCTGGCCACGGAGAGGCCGAAGCCCTAAGCAGAATGGTGGACAGGAGCTCGGCGCCGGTCCGTCGTTTGCTTGAGGTTTCGTTCCCTTCCGCCAACCGAGTTGCCCGAACGCCATGATGATTCTGCGCTCATCGCCAGCCTCGCCCTTTGGCCGCAAGGTCAAGATCGCCGCCCATCATCTGGGCCTGATCGACCGCATCACCATCGTCGCCGCCGACACCAACGATCCCGGCGATTCCCTGCGCCTGCAGAATCCGCTGGGTAAGATCCCGGCTCTGGTCGTCGCCGACGGGACGGTGATCTACGACAGCCGGGTCATCGTGGAATATCTCGACGCCCTGGCCGGGGGAGGGCGGATCATTCCGGTCGGCCTGTCGCGGTTTGACGTGCTGACCCGCCAGGCCCTCTGCGACGGCCTCATGGATGCTGCCCTCCTGCAGGTCTACGAGGTGCGGTTCCGGCCGGAGGAACAGCGGGCCAAGACCTGGACCGACCATCAGGCGGGCAAGGTCGAGCGGGTTCTGGCGGCACTGGAACAGACGGTCGGACCCTTCGATCCGGACATCCATGTCGACGACATCGCGCTGGCCTGCGCGCTCGGCTATCTCGACCTGCGCTTCGCCGGGGCCTGGCGCGCGGACCACCCGCGACTGGTCGAATGGCTGACGGCCTTCGCCGCGGCCGTGCCCTCCTTCGAGCTGACCCGGGTGCCCGGCTGAGGGCGGCTCCGCTTTCGCGGATGCCGCGCAGTCCGCGCACGACAAAAGGCCCGGCGCGAGCCGGGCCTTTCGGTCTTCCGATCGAGAGGATCAGAACTTGTAGTTGATGCCGGCCTTGACGTCGCTGCCCTTGTAGCCGCTCTTCACCGTCTTGTTGCCGAAGGTGAAGGTGTCCTTGCCGAGATCGGTGTAGTTGTACTCGCCGCGCACCGAGACGTTGTCGGTGACGGCGTATTCGACGCCGGCGCCGCCGGTCCAGCCGACCTGGGTCTTGCTGTCGGAGCCGACGCCGTTGACCTTGATCTCGGTATCCCCGAAGGCGAGACCGCCCTTCACATAGGGCATGATCCGGTCCGCAGCGTAGCCGAGGCGCGGGGTCACCGAGCCGCGGTAGTTCAGGTTGCCGCTCGTGCCGGCGTACTTGTCCTTGACGTCCGAATAATCCATCTCGGCCTCGATGCCGACCACCACCGGAGCGATCTGGTAGTTGTAGCCGACCTGGCCGCCGGCCTCGAACCCCTTGGCATCGTTGAGGCGCGTGGTGTCGCTCTTGCCCAGGTCGCCCGAGAAGCCGTAGCCGGCGTTCACGCCGGCATAGAAGCCGGTCCAGTTGTGGCCGGCCGGCTGCTCCGCATAAGGCGGCGGGGCCGGCTCACCGTAGTTGGGCGCGAGGTCGGCTGCAATCGCCGGGGCCGCCAGCAGCATGGCCGCGGCAGTGGCGAAAAGAAGCGTCTTCATGATGGTCTCCATGTACTCGGATACGCAGTCTGTGCGGGCGGGTCGAAGATGTTTCGCCCGTCATCGCGATGGTTCAGATGTAGTCTGTTTGGATGTGAAAATCTGTAGTTCCATAGTCACAAGGTGTTTTCACAAAGAGGCGGTATTATGACCGGATCGGGTCGGAAATTTTATGGGACAGTCGCTTACATTGTTATGGCATGAGAGATTCTGGATGAAGAGATGTTGATCATCAAAAATGTTTAACTTCTGTTAATGAGATTGTTGCGTGACAGTCACGCGCTTTTGTCGAGATTGCCCGATGCGGTCATTTCAGAATTCGCCCGGATCTCCGCCGCGAGCCATCACGCCGCCGGGCGCGATCGGCGACAGGAGCCCGTCGAAGCCGATATGCCCGAGATCATAGCGGAACGCCTCCAGCCGGGGCGTCCAGTCACGGGCAAGGACGAGCTCGGCGCCGACACCCTGCGTCCAGTCGCGGTTCCAGCGGCCGAGGTCGGCGCTGCTGACGGGAGCGGCGAGGCGTCCGAATCCGAAGCTGCCGATGCCGTGGATGAAGTACCGGTTGAGGGGGAGGCTCGCCCGGGTTTGCGGCGAGCCGAGCCAGCCGAGCGCCTTCGGGCTGTCGGGCCTGTCGATGCTGCCGGTGACGATGTCCTCGTCGCGGCCGGTGGCGCGGGGTGGGGATGCGAAGGCCGCGCCGGGCCGCGCGCCACCCGGCCGGTCGCCGGCATTGGCCGGGATGGTGGCAATCCGGTCCCGGCCGTCATGCGCCGCGGCGTCGAGTCCGGTCCAGTCATAGACCGCGGCCGAGACCGTCTGGGCGTCGTAGGCTTCGAGCGGTGCCGGCTCGGCGGCACGCCCGGCTTCGACGGAGCCGGTCGCCGCCATGGCGGCCAATGCCAGGCGAGCCGCGGCGAGGCGGAGGACGGAGCTGAGCCCGCTGCCCGGGGCAGGGACGCGAGCGGGATACTTGCAGGCGATTCGGGGGCATGGGCCGCTGGTCCCGCCAGCCTGCGGCGACCGCAGGGCTCCCCGGCGGCGGTTCGGCCGGATCGGGGATCCGGTCGAAACCCTCGCATCGGGCAGGAGCGGGCGCGGTCGATGGTGCATCCTCGGAAACCTCAACGGCCGGTTGTCAGGCCGGCCTTCGCCGCGATCGATAGGGCGCAAGTCGTTAACGAGCGTTAAGAGCCTTTGCGCAGTCGCCGTCATCTTTCGTTCAGTGTGAATCGATCGTATACGGCCGGTGCGGGGGTTAACGATGCCCGCCCGCCGGGGTTGCGGTTCCGACAGGCGGTCCGATCTTGTGACTCTGCGAGGTTTTCGAGCCGCCCCGGCGGTGCAGTCCGGAAATCCTGCACGGGGAGCGGCTGGTCATGACGTCATATCTGCAATCGCGCGGCGGCGCGCTCGTCACCGGTGCCGCCAGGCGCATCGGTGGCGCCGTCGCCCGGGCGCTGGCGGCCGAGGGCTATGCGGTCGCCATCCACTGCAACCGTTCGCGCCGGGCGGCGGAAGACGTGGCGGCCGAGATCGTCGGCACCGGCGGCAGGGCTGCCGTCGTCGCCGCGGATCTGGGGCTGGCCGAAGCGGTCGAGCAACTGGTGCCGACGGCAGCCGCCGCCGTCGGGCCGCTGACGCTTCTGGTCAACAACGCCTCGGAGTTCGAGCCCGACGAAATCGGTACGCTGCAAATGGCGGCCTATGACCGGACGATGGCGGTCAATCTGCGCGCACCGATCTTCCTCTCCCAGGCCTTCGCCCGGCAAGTCCCGCCCGATGCGGCGGATCCGTCGATCGTCAACCTGATCGACCAGCGGGTGCTGCATCCGCGGCCGGACTACGTTTCCTACTATCTCAGCAAGGCCGGCCTCTACACGGCGACGCAGACCCTGGCGCAGGCGCTGGCGCCGCGCATTCGCGTCAATGGCATCGGGCCGGGACCGACCGTGCCGAACACGCGCCAGACCGAGGCCGAATTCGAGCGGGAGGCGGCCGGTACGCCGCTCGGCCACGGCAGCTCCGTCGCGGACATCGCCGAGGCGGTGCTCTACCTCGCCCGCGCCCGCAGCGTTACCGGCCAGATGCTCGTGGTCGACGGCGGACAGCACCTGGCCTGGACCGGATAGGCACCTGCCGCGCTCGCACCTGCTTCGGCTTTGCCGACGCGACGCCTCGAAAATGCCGACGCCCGCCGGGCGGACCGGCGGCTATGATGCGGCTGCCCCTCAGCCGCCGTGGTGTTCCAGTCCATGTCCATGCAGCGCACGCTCGCGATCCTCGATCGCCTCATCGCCTTTCCGACCGTCAGCCGCGACAGCAATCTCGACCTCGTCGCCTATGTCCGCGACCTGCTCGCCGCCGTCGGGATCGAGGCTCGCCTCGTGCCGAGCGAGGACGGGCGCAAGGCAAACCTCCACGCGGTTGTCGGGCCGGCCGGGCCGGGCGGGGTCATGCTGTCGGGGCATACCGACGTGGTGCCGACCGAGGGGCAGGCCTGGAGCTCCGATCCCTTCCGCCTCCTGGAGCGGGAGGACCGGCTGATCGGCCGCGGCACCGCCGACATGAAGGGCTTCCTGGCCTGCGCCCTCGCCGCGGCCGAGGCGGCGGCCCGGCGGCCCCTGGCGCGGCCGCTGCACCTGGCCTTCAGCTACGATGAGGAGATCGGCTGCGTCGGCGTCCGGCGCCTGATCGACCAGATGGCGGGCTCGGCGGACCTGCCGGCGATGTGCATCATCGGCGAGCCGACCGCGATGGAGACGGTGGTGGCGCACAAGGGCAAGACCGCCGGCCGCATCGCCTGCCTGGGCAGGGAATGCCATTCCAGCCATGCGCCGGAAGGGCTCAACGCCATTCATCTCGCCGCCGACATGGTGACGGCGCTGCGCTCGCTGCAGGAGGAGATCCTGGCCTCGGGCAGCCATGACCCGGACTATGCCGTGCCGTTCACCACGGTGCATGTCGGCACCATTCACGGGGGCACGGCGCTCAACATCGTGCCGCGGGACTGCACCCTCGATTTCGAGATCCGCAACCTGCCCGGCGACGAGCCGCAGAGGCTGCTCGACCGCCTGTTCGACGCGGCGGGAGCGCTGACGCGCGGGGCCCGCGAGCGCTTCGCCGACACCGGGGTGACGGTGGAGATCGTCAATGCCTATCCGGGCCTGCAGACGGGAGCGGAGGAGGCGGTCGTGGGCTTCGTCGGCGGCCTCACCGGCGGAGCGGCGCTGCGCAAGATCGCCTTCGGCACGGAAGGGGGATTGTTCCGCCAGCGCCTCGGCATTGCGACGGTGGTGTGCGGTCCGGGCGACATCCGCCACGCCCACAAGCCGGACGAGTTCGTCACGCTCGACCAGATGGCGGCGTGCTCGCGCATGCTGGAACGCCTGGTCGACACGCTGGCGGCCTGAGAGCTTGATCCGAAAGTCGAGGGTCGACTCGGCGGGTCCTTTCGCCGCCCGGTGCGTCGCCGCATCTTGCCAGCATCCTTGATATTGGCGGCGATCGGCTCCTGCCGGATCGACGAAAATCCCTCGACGATCCTCCGTCGCCGACTTTCGCGTCAGGCTCCGAGGAAGAGCCTCAGGTCCGGCGGCCGGCCGGAATGTCCCAGGGCGCCATGCCGGGGAGGTTGCGGGTGGAGACCTGGCGGCGGCAATGGGCTTCGAAGGCCTCGGCGGCGCGGGTCTTGCGCAGGCCCTTGAGCGAGGCGAGACCGAGGACCATCGGGGCATAGTCGCCGAGCAGCCGGACATAGACCAGCGGCTTGCCGTTGACGGCGGTCATGTTGGCGGGGCGGGCGGTCGCCAGGGCGTAGCCGAAGCCGCTGGCGACATAGCTGCGCACGGTCTCGGGATAGTGCGAACTGGTGACGATGTTGGGCGTCAGCCCTTCGCGCAGGAACAGCGACAGGAAATATTCGCGGGTCAGCGGCATGTCGAGGAGGATGAACGGCTCGCCCTCCAGTTCGGCCAGGGCAACGGCGTCGCGCCCGGCCATGGCGTGGCCGGCGGGCAGGACGAGATGGGTCGGCAGCTCGGCCAGCGGTTCGAAGGCGACGTCGTCGGTGACGTTGAGCTCATAGGTGATGGCGATGCTGATCTCGGCCCGGCGCAGCTTGCCGATCAATGCCGCCTCGTCCCCCTCCGAGACGCGCAGCTTCACGCCGGGATACTGGTCGAGAAAGCTCTTGCACAGGTCCGGCACCAGCAGCGGCGCGAAGGTGCGGAACGAGCCGATATGCAGGGGACCGGTGACGGAGGAGGCAACCTCGTCGGCGACGTCGTGCAACTCCTCCGCCTGCTGCAGCAGCGCCTTGGCGGCCTGGAGGAAGCGTTCGCCGGCCGGCGTCAGGGAGAGGCCCTGGGCGTGGTGGCGAACGAAGAGCTGCAGGCTGAACTCGGTCTCGAGCTGGGAGATGGCGGCCGAGATCGAGGGCTGGGAGATGTTCACCCGTTCGGATGCGAGCGTGATGCTGCCGGTCTCCCCCGCGGCCACGAAGTAAGCGAGCTGCCTGAGCGTGAAGCGCATCGAGAAGGCTTGCAGGTCCTGTGTGATCACGGCGCGCCCGGGGGGAAAGGAATGGTCGGGCCGGGGCAGGGAAAACCCGCCCCGGCGGCGGGCCATGGCTCGCCCCGGGCTGGAGGGCATGATCATGCCTTGCAGCCGCGGGTCAAGCGATGGTGCGCAACGCCGTGACGACGGCCGGCTGCGGTGCCCGCGCCTGCCATCGGAACCTGGGGCGTCCTGCGGTCCGACGGCATCGCGCCGGATTGTCCGGATGCGTCGAAACGGGGCGAGGACGCAAGGCGTGTCTCCGCCGAACCGCACTGTCCCTAAAGGTCGCCGGGCACGCCGTAGGACGGTGCGGACGACGGATCGAGGGCGCGCGTCACATAGGCGTCCATCTGCGGCTTCCACAGCTCCCAGAGCCGGTCGAGCTCGCCGATCGGGTCGGTCTCGTGCCAGTCGACGCGCAGGTCCGCCACCGGCCAGGCGACGTCGCGCACCAGCAGCATGCCGACCGAATGCACCGGTCCTTCCTCGCCGCCGGCCGCCAGGGCTGCCTGCATCGCCTTGACCAGGCGATCGCCGAGCGGGGCGTCGGCGAGCTTCAGGAAGGTCTCGACCATGCGCTCGGGCACGGCCAGGCTGGACAGGAGGTTGCCGGCGGCAACCACGTCGCGCCCGGTCACGGTGCGGTGCTGGCCCAGCGTGCGGCTGCCGGAGAAGCCGGCGCTGTTGCCGTCGCGGTCGACCAGAGCGAGCTGGCGGTATTCGATGTGCCGGGCCCCAGCCTTCAGTTCCTCCAGCGCCTCGCTCGCCGACAGGCCGGAGGCGAGCAGGTCGAGGCCGCGCGGGCCCAGCGTCGGGTCGGTGATGTTCTGGGTCGCGACCGCGCCGGCGCCGGCACGGGCATGGGCGCAGCGCGCGGCGACGCAGGGGCTCGACGAGGACACGGCGATGCCGAACATGCCGCTGCGGCTGCACCGGGCCGAAATGGAAAAGGTCATGGGCTGTTCCCCCTGTACGGACGCGCGGCGTCCGGAATTGGCTGAATCGCGGCGGCGTCCCGCCGGGCGGTCATTCCCTCCCGGCGAGACGCCCTGGTGTTTAAGGCCCGTGACGGCTGTGCTCAGGCGTCGGGGATGACGGCAGTCACCTCGATCTCGACCACCCATTCGGGGCGGGCGAGGGCCGGCACGACCAGGCCGGTCGAGCAGGGGAACACGCCCTTCAGCCAGCGGCCCATCTCCTGGTAGACCGCCTCGCGGTAGCGGATGTCGGTGAGGTAGACGACGATGCGGCAGACATGGGCCATCTCGCTGCCGGCTTCCTCCAGCAGCATCTTGATGTTTTGCATGGTCTTGCGGGTCTGCAGGGTGGCGTCGCCGACATGCAGACTCTCGCGGCTGTCGAGATCCTGCGAGACCTGGCCGCGCAGGAACACTGTGGTGCCGCGCGCGACCACGCCCTGCGACAGGTCGTTGTCGAGCTTCTGCTCGGGATAGGTTTCCTTGGTGTTGAACGGGCGAAGGCGCTTGTGGATCATGGGAGGAGAGTCCAGGCAGGAAGGAATGCCGCGGGGCGGCGGGGTCACTCGGCGGCGATCGGCTTGCGGCCATAGATCTGGTCGGACAGGCCGGCGGCTTCCTTGGTGAAGCGCAGCGCGTCGGTCCAGTCGAAGTTGCGGTAGACCGCGGCGAGATGGGCGAAGGGCGGCGACTGGGCGAAGAGCTGGAAGGTCAGCCGGTGGCCGGCGTAGTCGGAATTGAGCAGGTCGCGGGCGAAGGCCAGCAGCTTGCGCCGGTCGTCGGCCTGCCAGTTGTCGTTGAGGCTGTAGAACTTGTTCAGCCACTTGCCGGCTTCCGGATCGCGGAAGGTGGCGGCGTCGGGGGTGACGCAGATCTGGCCGCCGCAGAGCTCGCGGGCGATGTGCATCATCAGGTGCAGCTGCGAGCAGGCGAGCACGCGGCCGGTCATCAGGAGCGACTGGTTCGGCATCAGGAGGCCCGCCGGGCTCGGCTCGGCCGTGGCGATCGCCGCGGTGAGGTGGGCGTTGATGCCCTCGCGATAGCAGGCGAGCGTCGCCAGCTTTTCCTGCACCGCCTGCTGGTGCTCCAGGCCGGTCTGCTTCACGTTCCACAGCGCGGCGCCGATCATCATGTCGGCGAGCTTGAGGTTGCGCTGCACGAAGGCGAAGGCGGAGTAGCGGTGCAGCGTCGCGCGGATGAAGGCGGCGGCCCGGGTGTGCTGGTAGAACAGCACGTTCTCCCAGGGGATCAGCACGTCGTCATAGACGACCAGCGTGTCGACCTCGTCGAAACGGTTGGCGAGCGGGTAGTCCTCGGCCGGGGCGCGGCCGGCGAAGCCGGTGCGCGAGATGAAGCGCAGGTTCGGCGAGGCGAAGTCGCAGATGAAGCCGACGGCATATTCCGACAGCTTGCTGTCGCCCCAGTTGGCGATGGTCGGCTTGGTGAAGGCCTGGTTGGCATAGGCCGCCGCCGTCTCATACTTGGCGCCACGCACGACGATGCCGGCGTCGGTCTCCCTGACCACGTGCAGCAGCATGTCCGGATCCTGGTCCTGCGGCCGCTTGGAACGGTCGCCCTTGGGATCGGTGTTGGCGGAGACGTGGAAGGGGTCGTTGCGGGTGACGAGGTCGATGTGGCGGGCGATGTTCTGCGAGAAGCGCGGATCGACTTCGTTGAGCACGTCCTGGCCGTCGAACAGCGACCACATCTCGCCGACCGTCTCGTCGCCGACGCGGGTGACGATGCCCTTGACGTCCTCCAGCACCAGGTCGGTGGCGCGGCGCTTGTCGTGCCAGTCCTGCTGGGTGTGGGGCAGCTTCAGGCCGACGGCGAAGCGCTCGCCGCCCTCCTCATAGGTCATCTCGGCCTGGTAGCGCTCCTCGTGCGCCATGTCGTAGATGCGGGCGCGGATGTCGACCAGCGGCTTGAACATCGGATGGACGGTGACGTCCTTGACGCGTTCGCCGTTGATCCACACGCGGCGTCCGTCGCGGATGGAGTCGCGGTACTGCTGACCGGTCCTGATCATGGAAAGTGCCTTTCTGTCGAAGCTGGAAAGCGCGAGGGGCGGCGTCAGCCGGCCACGGCCATCGCGGCGGGAGTGCAGTAGGAGCGCCGGCAATAGGCGAGCGGCTCCCGGTCGCCGGCGGAAACTTCCACCACGCGGCCGACGAAGATGGTGTGGGTGCCCGCGTCGACGGCGCTGTGGAGCACGCAGTCGAAGGCGGCGACGGCGTCGGCGAGCCTGGCGGTGCCGCTGGCCCCCGCCTGCCAGTCGGCACGGCGGAAATCGAACGGCTCGCCCTCGCGCGGTCGGCCGGCGAAGACGTCGGAGAGCGGAGCATGGTGGGCGGCCAGGAGATTGACGCAGAACACGCCGTTGCGGCGGATGGCGTCGGCGGCGGGGCTGCGGCGGTTGACGCAGGCGAGCACCATCGGCGGGTCGGCCGAGACCGAGGCGACGGCGCTCACCGTCACGCCGCGCTGGCCGGCGACGCCGTCGGTGGTGATGATGTTCACGCCGGTCACCGCTCCGCTCATCGCCGCGACGAAGGCTTCGCGGTCCGCCGCAGGCAGGTCGCGCGCGGGCGGGCCGGCGAGGTCCGTGGTCAGGCATTCGGCTGCGGTCGACATGAGCTTTTCTCCCGAATACTTCGCTTCGCCATCAGAGACAGCCGGGGCGGCGGTCGATCCTTGCGCCGACCATGAACACTGCTTCAAGTTCTGTAAATTATATCTTGTGTATCTTTTGGATCAGAATTTCTGAGGTCCTGGGCGAACGGGCCATCGCGCGTCGTGCAGCCCGGCGCAGCGACGGGCCGCCCGCGACGGCGTCGACGGGCGCCGGCACCTCGGCGCGACGAAGCTCGTCCGCGCGAAGCGCCGGCGCAAGGCCGCGGTTCAGTGGTCGGTCCAGGCGCCGTTCTTGACTTCCTTGATCTCGATCTCGACCGGGATCTGGGTCTGGCCCTGGGCATCGAAGGTGGTGGTGCCGAGCACGCCGTCGAACTTGATGTCGCGCACCGCCTTGGCCAGGGCCGCCTTGTCCTTCGTGCCGTGCTCGCGGATCACCTGCAGCAGGATGTTGGTCGCATCGAAGGCATATTTGGTGTAGGGGCTGGCGGCCTCGGCGAACTTGCGGGCCTCGTAGTCGGCATTCATCTTGTCGAGCTTCGGGTTGCTCTGCGACTTGGGATAGCTCACCATCGTGCCGTCGGCGGCGGCGCCGGCGATCTTGATGAAGTCCGGATCGTAGAAGCCGGAGATGCCGATCATCGGCACGCCGACCGAGAGTTCCGCCATCTGCTTGCGCAGGATGCCCGCCTCGGTGATGACGCCGCCGAAATAGACCGCGTCGGGCGACAGGCCCTTGATGCGGGTCAGGATGGCGCGGAAATCGGTGGTGCCGACCGGCAGGGCCTCGCTGGCGACGATCTCGCCGCCATTGTCCTTGAAGAACTGGCTGAACCACTGGGCGTTGGCCCGGCCATAGTCGCTGGTGTCGGTGACGACCGCGATCTTCCTGGCCTTGAGGCCGCTCGCCGCCCACTCGGCCAGGGGCTTGTTCTCGTTGACAAGGGTCGGGGTGACGCGGGTGACGACCGGCAGGTTCTGCTCGGTGATCTTCGGCCCGATCGCGCCCCAGACGATGAAGGGCATCTGGTAGCGGTTGAAGACGGGGATGGTGGCGAGGGCCACCGGGCTGTTCCAATGGCCGGTGGCCGCGACCACCTTCGGGTCGTTGACCAGCTTCAGCGCGGCCGAGACGCCGGTCTGCGGGTCGGATGCATCGTCGAGGGCGACGCCTTCGACCTTGTAGGGATAGCCGGACGCGTTGGCCTGCTCGATGGCCAGCAGGAAACCGTTGCGTGCGCCCAGCCCCTGCGCCGCGTTGCCGCCGCTGACCGGGCCGATGAAGCCGAGCTTGATGACTTCCTGGGCCTGCACGGCCGGCGCGACGGCCAGCATCGCGGCCGCCGCGACCGCCACCGTTGCCAGACGCCGGGTAATGCCGCTGGCTTGCTTGATTTTCATCTTTGTTTTCCGCTCTCGAGATGGGACCGCCTGCCCATGCGTCGGCCGATCGGGTCGGGCCTTGCTGGTCGGCCTGGAAAGGGTGCATTGAGGCCATGGGCGATCAAATTCGTTTTTTCCGAGCCTCGGCTGCGGAAATTCGTTGCCATCCTGCTCTGGAAATCCGGATCCGCGCCGTTCAGAGTTCCAGGATCGGCGCCAGCGCATACAAGAAGCAACAAGGCGCCGCGCCGGAGTTTCCAGCCCATGGGAAGTATCTTTCTGCTGCAATGCCTGAACTGGATCACGCTCGGCTGCATCTATGCGCTGGTGGCGCTCGGTTTCAGCCTGCTGTTCGGCGTGCTGAATGTCATTCACTTCTCGCATGGCGACGTGTCGCTGATGGCGCCGTTCCTGGCGCTGGCCACGGTGCAGATCCTGCTCGGCTCGGCCGCCGGTGAAGTCGGGGCCGCCAGCCTCGTGGCCGCCTGCCTGGTCGCCGTCGTCCTCACCGGCCTGCTCGGCGTCCTGCTCGACCTCCTGGTGATCCGTCGCTTCCGGCATGCGCCGCCGATGATGGCGCTGGTCGCCACGGTGGCGCTCGGCACGGTGCTGCGCGAACTGGTGCGCCACCTCTATCCCAACGGCAGCAATCCGCAGGCCTTTCCGCAACTGATATCGAACAACCTGGAGCTGCCGGGCGGCATCGTCCTGCCGGGCTTCAGCCTGTTCGTCATCGCCACGTCGGTCGCCGCCGTGGCGCTGCTGTTCTTCGTTCTGCACCGCACGCCGCTCGGCGTGCGCATCCGGGCGGTGTCGCAGGACCAGGAGGCGGCGCGCCTGATGGCCATCGATCCCAACCGCATCTTCTGGGCCACCTTCTTCATCGCCTCCGCCGTCGGCGCCGTCGGCGGCCTGTTCTATTCGAGCTATGCGGGCGTCGTCCGGTTCGACTTCGGCGTGCAGGCCGGCCTGATCGGCTTTTCCGCGGCGGTGATCGGCGGCCTCGGCAGCATGCCCGGCGCGATCCTCGGCAGCCTGCTGATCGCCGGGCTCGACACCGTCATCCAGGCCATGGTGCCGGACGGCGCCTCCTACCGGCTGGTCTTCGCCTTCCTGCTCGTCATCCTCGTGCTGGTGTTCCGGCCGTCGGGGCTGCTCGGCCGGCCGGTGATCGAGAAGGTCTGAAAACGGGATGTCGACCACCGTGCTGTCCAACACCGCCAAACCCGGCGTCGCCGCCGATCTTGCGATCGTCGCCGGCCTGGAGCTGATCGCCGCCGCCCTGCTCCGCCAGTTCCTGCTCGCCGAGGACTGGCCGCTCGTCGTCGCCATCCTTGCCGTCCTCGGCGCCGGCTTCGCCGTCCTGCAGATCCGCCCGCGCATCGAGGCGCGCATCGCCGACGCCTTTGCCGCCAACGGCGCCTTCGCGCTCGTGCTCGGCATCGCCATCGTCGTGCTGCTGCCCTTCACCATGGGTGGCGACAGCTACGCGCTGCACCTTCTGATCGTGGCGCAGCTCTATTCGGTGCTGGCGCTGGCGCTGAACTTCCAGCTCGGCAGCGCCAACATCCCGAACTTCGCCACCGGCGCTTCCTACGGCATCGGCGCCTACGCCTCGGCGCTGCTGGCCATCAATTTCGACGTGAGCTTCTGGCTGGCGTTGCCGATCGCCGCCCTGGTGGCGACCGCCTTCGGCTTCCTGCTCGGCATTCCCTCGATGCGCACCAAGGAGAGCTATCTCGCCCTGGTGACCATCGCCTTCGGCGTCGTCGTGCACCAGCTGCTCAACAATTTCGAATGGACCGGCGGTCCCAACGGCCTGGTCGGCATCCCGGCGCCGAGCCTGTTCGGCCATTCCTTCGCCTCGCCGATCGAGATCTTCGGATACTCGCTGCCGAGCCAGGCGAACTTCTACTATCTCTCCGCCGCGCTGGTCGCTCTCGCCATCGTCACGGCGCGGCGCCTGCACGCCTCCCGGGTCGGGCTGGCCTGGAACGCGCTGCGGGCGGACGAACTGGCGGCCCGTTGCCAGGGCATCAACGTCACCTGGTACAAGGTGCTGGCCTTCGCGGTCGATGCCTTCCTCGCCGCCTTCGCCGGCACGATCTACGCCTTCTATATCAGCTTCATCTCGCCGGACAACTTCACCTTCCTGGTGTCGGTGACGATCATGACCATGGTCATCGTCGGCGGCATGGACAACATCCTCGGCGTGATCCTGGGCGCCTTTCTCCTCACGCTCCTGCCGGAAAAGCTGCGGGTCTTCTCCGATTACCGCATCCTGTTCACCGGCGTCGTCGTGATCCTGTTCCTGATCATCCGGCCGCAGGGGCTGTTCCCCCAGCGCCTGCGCCGCTACGGAGGCTGAGATGAGCGGCAGCATCGCGCTCGAAGGCCAGGGCCTGACCATGCGCTTCGGCGGCCTCGTCGCCCTCAACGGCGTCGACTTCACGCTGAAGCGCGGCGAGATCCTCGGCATCATCGGTCCGAACGGGGCCGGCAAGTCGACGCTCTTCAACTTGATCACCGGCATCTACACGCCGACGGCCGGCCAGGTCCGCCTCGGCGGCACCGACCTCAGGGGCGTGCCGACCCACAGGATCACGGCCCGCGGCATCGCCCGCACCTTCCAGTCGAGCCGTCTGTTCTCCGATCTCAGCGTCGTCGACAACGTCGTCATCGGCATGCACACCCGCACCCGCTGCGGCGTGTTCGATGCGCTGTTCCGGCCGGGCCATGCGCGGCGCGAGCTGGAGGGGGCGGCGCAGCAGGCGGGCGAATTGCTGAAGGCGGTCTCGGCCGGGCTCTACGCCCAGCGCGAGCGGCCGGCGGGCGAGCTCGCCCAGGCCGACCGGCGCCGCCTGGAGATCGCCCGGGCGCTCGCCTCCGAGCCGCAGGTGCTGCTGCTCGACGAGCCGTCCTCCGGCATGGACGACCGCGACACCGACGCCCTGATCGCCGACATCCGCGAAGTGTCGCGCCGGCGGCCGGAGCTGGCGGTGATGATCATCGAGCACGACATGCGCCTGGTGGCCGAGCTGCCGCACCGGGTGATGGTGATCGACTACGGCCAGAAGATCGCAGACGGCGATTTCGCCGACGTGCGCCGCCTGCCTCGCGTGCAGGAAGCCTATCTCGGACGGAAGGCCGGTCATGCTTGAGCTGCAATCGATCAGCACCAATTACGGCGTCGTGCCGATGCTGCGCGACGTCTCGCTGGCGGTTTCGCCAGGCGAGCTCGTCTGCCTGCTCGGACCCAACGGCGCCGGCAAGACCACCACGTTCCGCGCCATCTCCGGGCTGCTGCCCCTGGTCGGCGGCAGGATCGACGTGCTCGGCGCCGGCAATGGCAGCCTGCGCACGGAGATGCTGGCGCGCCGCGGCATCGGCTTCGTGCCGGAGGGCCGGCGCCTGTTTCCCCAGCTCACGGTGCGCGAGAACATCCGGCTCGGCTTCGACGCGGCCCGCAGCAGGCTCGACTTCGAATCCCGGCTCGACGCCATGGCCGAGCTGTTCCCGCGCATCCGCGAGCGCATCGGCCAGCAGGCCGGCACGCTCTCCGGCGGCGAGCAGGCCATGGTGGCTCTGGCCCGCGCCCTGATCGCCGCGCCCAAGCTGGTGGTGATGGACGAGCCCTCGCTCGGCCTGTCGCCCAAGCTGATCGACGAATATTTCGACATCGTCGCCAGGATCAATGAAGAGGGCACGGCCGTGCTCCTGATCGAGCAGAACGCCGAGACGGCGCTGTCGATCGCCCATCGCGGCTATCTCGTGGTCAAGGGGCGCATCGCGGCCAGCGGCTCGGCCAAGGACCTCCTCGGCAACGACGTCGTCCGCAAGCTCTATCTCTGATCGGAGCCGGGACGAACGGGCGGCGGCGATGCGCCGCCCGTTCGCTCACGCTCCTTCGGCCGCCGGCGTCAGCACGGCGAGCAGGGCTTCGGCCGGCTGGCCGCCGGCGAGGGCCAGTTCCGAGCCGCCATGCGCCAGCAGCGTCTCGCCGGCGCCGGCCCGGACCTCCGCCTTGCCGGCAGTGATCGTCCAGTCGCCCGATACGGCGTGAAGCACGACCAGCGCGCCGTCGGCCGGCTGGAGATGCAGCACCGCGCCGCCGGCGAGCGGCTCGACCTGCGAGCGCCAGCGGCCGCGCCGGGTCATCACGTTCAGGACGGTCACCGGCCCGCCGGGCAGGCGAGGCGAGGGCGCCCGCGCGCTGTCGAAGCCTTGCGGCTGCAGCCACCGCAGCGGCAGGCGTGCGCCGTCTTCGAACACGAGGTCGAAGTCATCGCCGGACAGCAGCGTGATCCGCCGGTCGATGCCGGGGAAGCTGGAGAACGGGGCCTCCCCGGCGATCGGCGCCCGGCTGATGCGGATATCGAAGTCGTCATGGCCGCTGCCTTCCGGCAGCAGCAGGATGTCGTGGGTCACGCCCTGGCCGTTCTTCCACGGGGTGACGCGGTAGTCGCAGGACCGGAGAAGGCGGAGGGCGGACGAGGCGGACATGGCGGTGTTCCTTGCTGGAGAGGCGAGCTATAGCCCGGGCCGCGGCTCCCTTCGCTTCGTTTTCTCGGAGGCACTGCCTCGGCACAGCCGGCGACCGTGCCGGGCCGGAGGCGGCCGCGGCGCCGCCGCACGCCAGGCTGAACCGCCGATGCGTGCGGCGACACCGCGGATGGCCGCCGCGGACACGGTGCCGGGACGACCTCCTTTGTCGAGCATTCCGAGGCCGGCCCCCGCAGCCTATTTCTCGACGATGTCCGTCTTCATCGGCGCCAGGATGGCCAGGAGCTCCTTCTGTTCCTTCCTCGGCACCTTGAACTTGGCCAGGGTCTTGTCGAGGTCCTCGACCAGGGCGGCGAAGTGCTCCTCGCGGATGCCGCGGCCCTGATGCGCAGTCTTCATGTCTTTTCCCTTGTAGACGCAGGGCCCGCCCGTGCCGGCGCAGAGCTGGTCCACCAGCGTGGCCTTGAAGGTCTTGGCGTCGGTCCTGGCGAAGAAGGCGTTGATCCGCTTGTCGGCTGCGACGTTGCCGACGAAGTCGTCGACGACGGCAACGATCGCCGGCTGGCCGCCGAGCCGTTCATAGAGGCTCTTCCTGGCGGCGGCTTCCGCAGCACCGGCGCCGCAGGACAGGGCGGCGACCACCAGGCCCGCCTCCATCAGCAGTGTTGAACGCATGGTATCCCCCTTTGATGATTTGGCCGGACCGCGCGGGGCGCGGCCCGGTTCCGGCATTACGGGGATGCCGCGGGGAAAGTTGCGAGGCGGCCGGCGGTCCGGCCCGGCCTCAGTGGCATGGGGGCCTGCCGCAACGCGGGTGCTGCGCGCCCGGACGGGGCGCGGAGGGATGGGGCGCGGAGGGATGGGGCGGCGGCGCGGCGCGCATCCGTGCCGGTGCCGGTCCCGCCGCGCGCGGAGGCTTGGCCTGGGGCCGGGGAGGACCGGTGTCGCGCGCGAGCCCGGGTTGCGGCCGGACCGGCTTTCCGTCACCGAGCGCCGGCACCGGCTTTGGCGCCGGCCGCCGGTCGGGCTTGCGCGGCTCGGCGGCCTTGGTCCGATGGGCCTGGTCGACCGGCTCGGCCACGGCGGCCGCCGGCTGCTTGTCGGCGGGGCCGGCGTTGTCGCGGGGGGGCTTGCGAGCCCGCAGGGCGGGCGGGGATACGGTCCCCGGCACGACAGCGGCGCCGGTCAGCGGCTTGACGCCGTTGTCGAGCACCGGCTTGCCCGGCCTGGCCTCCAGCGGCTTTCCGAGCGGAGCCGCCGGCGGCGCGGGGAGGGGCTTGCCCGGCACGGGCTTCATGTCGGGCGCGGCGGCCGGCGGCCGCAGGGCCTGCTGGGCCGGCAGGTGTTCGTTGCCGGGCAGGGCGGCGGCGCCTGGCAGGGGCCGGGGCCCGGGGGACGGCTGCGCCTTCCTGGCGACCGACGGCGGCAGCGCCACCTTGAGCAGTGCCGCCCCGGCGCCGACCGCCGCCGCCGCGCCCGCGACCTGGCCCGCGGTGACGCCGTGCTCGGGAGCGCGGGGATCGATCCGCTCGTGAATGTTGCGGAACAGCTCATCCTCGGGAGGCGCGACGACGTAGCGCGGCGGCTCCGCCCAGCGCGGCACCGGCTCGAACACCGGCACCGGCAGCGCGTAGGCGACGATCGGCGGCGGCGGGGGCGCGACCACCACGACCACCGGCGGCGGCAGGAAGATCACCGGCGGCGGGGGCGGCGGCGGCAGCCGCCACACCGGATCGTCGAAGACGATGACGGGCCGCTCGACATAGACGATCTCGGCGGGCGGCGGCGGCGGCAGGTCGTAGGCGATCGCGGTGAAGGCGGGCGGCGGGGCTGCCGCCGCGCTGAGCTCGCGCAGGCGCCGGCGGGCGTCCCAGGCATGGGGGCCGTGCGGGTAGCGATCGAGATAGGACCAGTAGGCCTGCGGCGAGTCGGTCTGCCAGGTCCGACGCCAGGTGATGGCCTCGCGGCGGGCTGCCAGGATGGCGCGCACCCGCGGCGCCATCGGGTCGTCCGGGAAGGCGGCGAGGAAGTCCTGGTAGCCCTGGAAGGTGTCTCGGGCCACGGCGGCCGTGTAGGCCTCGGCCGGCGCGAAGGAGCGGACGGGCTGGCTGCGCAGCCGCGGTGCGTCCCGATAGGCCTCCGGGGGCGGGGGAGCGTCGGGGCCGCGCTCGAACAGCGTGACGGCGGCCGTGAGCTTAGAGGCATCCCAGGGCAACTCGGCCCCCTGGGTGGCCTCGCCGACGCGCAGGCGCGTCTGGGCGAACACGTCCGGCAGGGCGAGGCCGGCCTGGCGCATCATCTCCGCCAGCGCCTTGGCATAGGCGCCGTAGGGGCCGGCCTCAGGCGGGCCGATCGTGCCCGGCGCGGCGTTGAAGGCGACGAGCAGGCCCGGATCGGGATCGACCAGCGCGAGCCCGCCCGCCGGCGGCTGCTGCTCGGACTTCAGGAAGGGCGAGGCCCGCGCCGCGTCGAGCACGACGACGCCGGCCTTGAGTCCGAGGCCGGCCAGGGATCTGACGTAGTCGGAGACGCGCACGGCTTCGACCGGCACGTCCGAGACGCGCGACAGCCGGGCATCGACCGGCACGAAGTAATTGTCGCCCTGGAGCTGCAGGCCGTAGCCGGCGAGATAGATGAAGGCGACCGTGTCCGGACCGGAGGAGGAGGCCTTGTCGAGGAAGTCATGCAGCGCACGCCGCAGCGACTCGCCGTCGAGATCGCGCGCGCCGACGACATCGAAGCCGGCGGCCTGCAAGGTCTGCGCGATCAGGCCGGCATCGTTGGCCGGGGTGGGCAGGGCGCCCGCCGCATAGGCGGCGTTGCCGACGACGAGAGCGATGCGCTTCTCGGCCGGCGCGGCATAGGAGGGGATCGTCGAAAGAACCAGGCCGGCAAGGACCAGCAGCGCCCGCCAGATCGTCATAAAGTCTGCCTCGCGAAGTGAATCGTGTCCGCCCAGCCCCGGGACGCCAAGAGAGCGCGCCCGACATGGCAATCCTGTGGCCGAATCCGCTCAATCCGCCTGCCGGTCCGCCGGGTGCGGTATCCGCGCCGCGCCCTCTCGCCATGGGGCCGGCGAGCCATTACTTTCCGGGCATGATCGATTCACCCCGGGACACTGTCGAGGACGCGTTCGAGGAAACGGCGTCCGCCGTCGACTTCGCCTTCGACGAAGCCAGCGTGCCCTCCTCGTTGCGCGCCGGCGCGGCGGTGATCCACGCCTTCTGGAAGACGCTGCCGAACGCGCCCGGCGTCTACCGGATGATCGACGCCGAGGGCGCGGTGCTCTATGTCGGCAAGGCCCGCTCCCTCAAGAAGCGGGTGGCGAGCTATGCCCGCGGCGTGGCGCCGACGGCGCGCATCGCCCGGATGATCGCGGAAACGGCGGCGATGGAGTTCGTCACCACCGAGACCGAGACCGAGGCGCTGCTGCTCGAGACCAACCTGATCAAGAGCCTGAAGCCGCGCTTCAACGTGCTGATGCGGGACGACAAGTCCTTCCCCTACATCCTCCTGACCGGCGACCATCCGGCGCCGCAACTGACCAAGCACCGCGGCGCCCGCACCCGCAAGGGCGACTATTTCGGACCGTTCGCCAGCGTGCTTGCCGTCAACCGCACCATGAACGCGCTGGAGCGCGCCTTCCTGGTGCGTTCCTGCACGGATTCGGTGTTTTCCACCCGCACGCGCCCCTGCCTGCTGCACCAGATCAAGCGCTGCTCGGCGCCGTGCACCGGCGAGATCGGCCCGGAGGCCTACAGCGAGCTGGTCGGCGAGGCGCGCGCCTTCCTGACCGGCAAGTCCAAGGCGATCAAGGAGCGGATGGCGGCCGAGATGCAGGCGGCGGCCGAGGAGCTGGAGTTCGAGCGGGCCGCCCGCTATCGCGACCGCCTGGCGGCGCTGTCGGCGATCCAGTCGACCCAGGGCGTCAACCCGCAGACCGTGGAGGAGGCCGACGTCTTCGCCATCCACGAGGAGGCCGGGCAGTTCTGCATCGAGGTGTTCTTCTTCCGCACCTATCAGAACTGGGGCAACCGCGCCTACTTCCCCAAGGCCGACAAGACCCTGTCGGCGGCGGAGGTGCTCGACGCCTTCCTGGCGCAGTTCTACGACGACAAGCCGGCGCCGCGCCTGGTGCTGCTGTCGCACGAGGTGGAGGGAGCGGACCTGCTGCAGCAGGCGCTGAGCCTCAAGGCCGGCCATCGCACCGAGGTCGCGACGCCCAGGCGCGGCGAGAAGCGCGACCTGGTCGAGCATGCCGCCAACAACGCCCGCGAGGCGCTGGGGCGGCGCCTGGCCGAATCCTCCTCGCAGATCAAGCTGCTGGAAGGCGTTGCCGAGGCCTTCGGCCTGGAGGAGATGCCGCGGCGGATCGAGGTTTACGACAACTCCCACATCATGGGGACGAACGCGGTCGGCGGCATGATCGTCGCCGGGCCGGACGGCTTCATGAAGAACAGCTATCGCAAGTTCAACATCAAGTCCGAGGAACTGACGCCGGGCGACGATTTCGGCATGATGCGCGAGGTGCTGCAGCGGCGCTTCTCGCGGCTCTTGAAGGAGGCGCCGCGCGAGGGCGAACGGGGGGAGGGCGAAGGCTCGCCCTGGCCCGACCTGGTGCTGATCGACGGCGGCGCCGGCCAGCTCAAGGCGGCGCGCGAGACCCTGGCCGATCTCGGCATCGAGGACGTGCCGCTGGTCGGCATCGCCAAGGGGCTCGACCGGGACGCCGGGCGCGAGACCTTCGTCATCGAGGGCCGGCCGTCGTTCAAGCTGGCGCCGCGCGACCCGGTGCTCTACTTCGTGCAGCGCCTGCGCGACGAGGCGCATCGCTTCGCCATCGGAGCGCATCGCCAGAAGCGCTCGAAGTCGATGCGCGAGGGCGGGCTGCAGGAGATCGGCGGTATCGGCCCGCAGCGCAAGCGGGCGCTGCTGCACCATTTCGGCACGCTGAAGGCGATCTCGCGTGCCTCGCTGGCCGACCTGCAGGGCTGCCCCGGCATCGACGAGGCCACCGCCCGGAAGGTGCACGCCTTCTTCCAGCAGGATTCGAAATGAAGGGGCGGCGGCTCGCTCCTTCGGCCGGGCGAGACGCATCGCTCCCGCCTCAAGCGTGACGCGTGAGTCTTCCCTCCCCCTTGCGGGGAGGGATAAAGGGTGGGGGTCGTGACGAGCATGGTGCGCCTTGTCCTGAGGGACCCCCACCCCACACCCCTCCCCGCAAGGGGGAGGGGAGCGGCAGGCGTTCCGCCTGATGCGATTTGTCTTCGGTGATTTTGAGAGGGACCATGACTGATCTTGCCGACCTCGGCGTCCTCGGCCTGGCGACCATGGGCGCGAACCTGGCGCGCAACGCCGCCCGCAAGGGCTTCGGCGTCGCGGTGTACAACCGCCATGGTGGGCGCACGGACGAGCTGATCGCCGCCCATGGCAGCGAGGGCCGCTTCGTGCCGGCCAAGACCATTCCCGACTTCGTCGCCGCCCTGGCCCGCCCGCGCGCCATCATCATCATGGTCAAGGCCGGCCAGCCGGTGGACGACGTCATCGCCGAGCTGGTACCGCATCTGGAAGCCGGCGACATCGTGATCGACGGCGGCAACTCGCTCTTCACCGACACCGGTCGACGCTTCCATCAGCTCAAGGACAAGGGCCTGCGCTTCCTCGGCATGGGCATTTCCGGCGGCGAGGAAGGGGCCCTCGAAGGCCCAAGCATGATGCCGGGCGGCGAGCGCGAGGCCTATGCCCGCATCGAGCCGATGGTGACGCGCATGGCCGCGCAGGTGGACGGCACGCCCTGCTGCGCCTTCATCGGGCCCGAGGGCTCCGGCCACTACGTCAAGATGGTGCACAACGGCATCGAATATGCCGACATGCAGCTGATCGCCGAGGCCTACGACCTGTTCAAGACGGTCTACGGCCTCGACGCCGCCGCCATCGCCGACATCTTCGCGGACTGGAGGACGGGTGAGCTCGATTCCTACCTGATCGAGATCACCGCCGCGGTGCTGCGCAAGCGCGACGCCACCGGCGGCGCCCTGGTCGACGCCATCGTCGACGAAGCCGAGCAGAAGGGCACCGGCCGCTGGACCGCACAGTCGGCGCTCGATCTCGGCGTGCCGCTGACCTCGATCACCGAGGCGGTTTTCGCCCGTGCCCTGTCGGCGCGCCGGGCGCAGCGCATCGCGGCGGAGAAGCTGCTGCCGCACCCCGCTCCCGCGCCGCGCCCGGCGACGCCTGCGGACATCGACGCGATCCGTGACGCGCTCTATGCCTCCAAGATCGCCGCCTATGCCCAGGGCTTCGAGCAGATGACCGCCGCCTCCGACCAGTTCGGCTGGGACCTGAGGCTCGGCGAGGTCGCCACGCTCTGGCGCGGCGGCTGCATCATCCGAGCCCGTTTCCTCGACCGCATCCGCGAGGCCTATGACAGCGGCGAGAGCGTGCCGAACCTGTTGCTGCAGAGTTCCTTCCGCGCCGCAGTGACCAAGGCCGAGCCGGCCTGGCGGCGCGTGGTGGCGCTGGCCGTCGAGCAGGGCGTGCCGGTGCCGGCCTTCGCCTCCTCGCTCGCCTATTATGACGGGCTGCGGCGCGCGCGCGGCCCGGCCAACCTGCTGCAGGGCCTGCGCGATTATTTCGGCGCACACACCTATCGCCGGCTCGACAAGGAAGGCAGCTTCCACACGCGCTGGGGCCAGGACGGCAGCGAGGTCAGCGCCTGAGGCGGGGGCGGGAGGCGCGCTTCCGGAAGGGGCTCGGAAAAGCCTTCTCCGCCGAAGGCGGGGAAGGCGCCCCGACGCCGTCGGGGCGGGAGGTGAGGCCCGAAAGGCTCGCCTTGGCCCTGCTCACACCAGCATCGTGCCATGCCGGCGAAGCCGCGACCCTGCTTGCCGCACGCATCCGGCGCTCAGGGGAATCGGGTGAAGGGCTTATTTTGCAGCACCATCTTCGCGGAACTCGACGTGCGGCAACTCCAACGCGTGCACCCCACGCCACGCCGTGGGCCTGACAATGAAGCCACTCGGAAAGCCGGAGGCGGGAAATCCGCATGTCCGGTTTGATGAGCGAGGAAGGGAAACGGGGCGTTGCCAACAGGCCCAAGCCACTGCGCCCTCTCTCGACTTACCAAGATGGCCTGAACAACCCCTTGGAAGCACGCGCACCTCAACCGCTCAACCCTTTCAGGATGGGCTCCAAGAAACGGCTTCTTCGTCGGGCTCTTCGGCATGCTCATAATTATCTGGCTGAGCGGCAGCGGCCACCAGGAAAGAGGCGAAAACATGCCCGTCGACGAGTCCGTCGCCTTCGAGGTCCACACGTGCCCACTCACCCTCCGCACCATCGGACCCGACCACGGTCAACTCGGTACCCGGGCTGAGTGTTTTCGTCACCGCGAAGTCGAGACCGGGACCGTTGCGAAGGCGTAATCCCCCACGTGCCGCAACGACATAACGCCCCAGTGCTAGCGGCGGAGCAGCAGTCGAGCCGACGTTGCGGGATAGCCGCACGAAATCATAAATGTACTCACCATAGTAACGGTTACCGTCAAAATATCCCTGCTTCAGTCCCTTGTTCGGATCATAATGTCCGGTGTTGTACGCAATTGCGACGCTGGCGAATTCCATGTCGGATAACCGAGGTTTATTATTCAATCCTAAATTCTCTGCCTTTGACTTTAGTTCCTTTAGGCAAAATTCCAGAGATTTCGAAAAGTATTCGTATTTTTTTTCAAGAAAATAATCGGGATCGCCCTTGAAGAACTGCAGATCGCGCTGGAACACGCCGTAACCGCGGCAAAACTTGTCCGGATTGGTGACTGCCTTTTCATACCCCGGCACATAGGCCGCCATGCTGACGAGCGCGGTTCGGGCGATCTGAAACATTCGTTCGCCGTTCGGCCTTGCAAGCAAAGCAGCCTTGTTTCTGGGAAAGGCTTGGCGGCCCTTGTTTGGCCCCGCATAGTCGATCGTATCTCCCACGCAGAGGGCCAATATTTCGTCACGTGAAAGTGTCTTTTTTCTCAAAACCGACCAGATATAGCCGGTCTCCTGGCAGGCTATCGCCACGATCATGTCGACGTCGAACGGCGTTCCCGAGACTGCGGCATTGATATCGGCACTGAATTCTCCCTTGAACCATTGTATGTCGTTCGCCTTCGGCATGACCATGCATCCGTCGATCAAGGTAGAGAGCTCGACATGTAAGGCGAGCGGAACGTCCGTTCGAACTGCGTCAGGCGGTGGGCTCTTCTTCCGCCGCCTCATCGACGGCATGAGCATCCACGGGGGTCAGGAAGGCCGCGAACACATGCCCGTCGATCAGGCCGTCGTCTTCCAGGTCCACGCGCGCCCAATCCGCAGCCGGGCCATCGAAACCCAAGACCGTAACCTCAGTTCCGGCGCCGAGGGTTCTGGTGGCATCGAAGCTAAGGCTCGGCCCATTGCGCAGACGCAGGCCTCCTCGGGCAATCACCACATAGCGGCCCGGCTCTCTGGCTGCGACGATCTCCTGGGCAATAGCTGCTGGGGGATTGTCCCATCCTTTCCGGGCGGCTCTTCTCAACCA
Organism: Labrys sp. Lb11; assembly: GCF_057554225.1. Lineage (NCBI taxonomy): Bacteria > Pseudomonadati > Pseudomonadota > Alphaproteobacteria > Hyphomicrobiales > Xanthobacteraceae > Labrys > Labrys sp. Lb11. The sequence continues at coordinate 154,052 of NZ_BAAJOT010000003.1, read as the reverse complement.
GTCCGGCGCGTTTGCCGATTTGCCGCCCGCGCCCCAGACGAGCTTTGAGTCGTCCGATGGGGTGAGGCCGAACCCAATATGAAGGGTTTTGTTTCCCATGTAACCGACACCTGCGCCGATCCCCGTGGCACCACGTGCTGCGGCAGCCGTCACAAATCCTTCAATGATTGGCCCGCCATTCTGGTCTGTGAAAGAGAGCGTGCTACCGTTTTGCTCGAGTTGAAGATCCGCGGCCCTGCCGCCATCGTGCCGCGTAGAGCCGGTTCGCCCGCCGGTCGTGCCGGGCTGGCCGCCAGAGGTGATCCTGACCCGGTCAACTCCGACCGCGTCTGCGGCCGCCATTAGTATGTCGCGAAGTTCAGACGTGATCGGTCGATTCCGAATAGCGGATCCAGGCGGTCCAACGATGTTGGCCACGACCATTACCTCCAGTTTACGTAGCTGGATATCCATCTGAAAGGCCCAGCGCAATTGCATTCTGATCAATAAATTTAGAAAATCAACTTGTTTTTACGTAAAGATTCATGAAGTATATACCTATTGCTGTCGAAATTTTTGTGAATTGAAATGAAATTTGTATGAATAAATGGTGGACTAAGTCTTATATAATGATGTATCCTTGCGTTAGTTTGAATGAATTATGATAGTATCAAGTGAGTGAAGACTCTGATGCGAAGCTATTTCGAGGGCGCGCCAATGGCTGGTGGCACGATGAACCTGCGTATATCTACGGAGAGTCCCCCGGATGCCGATATTCTGCTCGAAATAAACGGCTTTGCTGCCGAGCGATGGATAGGGATTGAAATGGGCTCACCACCGATGCCGGCCATCGCGAGAAGAGTCAGCTACGGGCGCCCCCATTGCTCGCCCAGCGCCTCGTCAGACAGGTTGTGCATCGATTTGAAACGGTCAGTCCGCCGTCGATCTCGTCCCAGATCCAGATCGCGATTACGGCGATCACAATTACGGGGATGGTTTACTTAATCGAAGATTTAAGTAAACCATCCCCGTAATGGCGAGCAGGGCTATCTGCGGCGGCTGCTCGTCGGGCGGGAGGGGGGAGTTCCCGCATCGGTCGATCGGTGCGGCTTGACGATCCGATCTGCTCGCCGCGGGCGGCGGGACGTCCACAGGCGAACCGACGATCCAGCCCGCAGCCCGAGGCTGTAGCCCCGGGGGTGGTGAAGGCGCCTGCGCCGCCGATCGCCGGGCGCGGCTCCACTGTCCGCGTGCCGTCGGCGACTTCGCCCGGACCGGGGAGTGGCTCGCCCCATGCCGGCACCGCTATCTCGCCGCGTTCGCCCGCGCCGCCTCATCCGACCGATCGTTGTCGTTGAGGTCCGATTCCGGAGCTTCGCCGGGGTAGCCCGTCGAGGTGCCCAGGGCCCCCATCCGGACACCGGGGCCGCCGGCTGTGATCTCGCCTTCGCCGATCAGCACGACGCCCGCCAACCCCAGGGTTCGGCCGATCCGCACCAGATGGTCATAGGGAGGCGTGCCACGCCCGCTTTCGCAGTCCGCGAGTTCGTCGCGCTCCAGCTGGGCTTCCTGCGCCAGCCGGTCCTCGGACCAACCGAGCAGCCCCCGGCCGGCCCGTATCTGCGCGGCGGTAATCCGGCCGGCCTCGGGGGCATCCGGCGCCGCGGTGCGGAGCCCGCGCTCGTCCTTGCCGCCTGGGAAGAGCGAAGTGCCGAGAAGCACCCGCAGCGCATCATGCTGCGGGCCCCGGCCGTCGCGCAACAGGAAGTCGGCGATCTCGATCTCGGCTGCAAGGCCGCCCGAAGAGCGGTTCGGCTCATGTCTCACGCGCGGCCAGCCCGAGCCCTCTTGAGGGACGAGGAGCCATCTGTCTCCATTCGAACTGCTGTAGATCAGCCTCGCCTCGGTCGTCACGACAACTCTCCTTCTCCGTCCCGCACCGCTTCGCCGCGTGGAATGACCCGCGCCTGCCGAAGGTCCAGCCTTTCGAACTCTGCTACCGGTCGGCAGGGCTTGACCGGTATGATGGTCCGGAGCCCGCGGAGGCGTTGGGGGACAGCACCGACGCACTGGAGCGCTTCGCACCCGCCAAGGAAGGAAAATCCCGGACGCCGGGGCGCCCCACGGACGCTGTGTCGAGAGGGGCCCTTTCCGCCGGCATCGGAACCTGCATCAAGCCGTCGCAACGGGCGTCGGTGCTTGCGCGAGCAGACCGCGCATTTGCCGGGTCAGGGCGCCGGCGAAATGCCGCTTCGGCAGGAACCCGACCGCGATCGCATTCGCTTCGGCATGTGCCTCGGTCCAGTCGGAGACAACCAGGATCTTCATGGACGGGTGACGGTTGGCGACGTAACGGGCGAACGCCAAGCCACCCGGAGCCTGATCCGGGTGGACGTCGGCAATCATCGCATCGAAGTCGTCACGGCTGTCGAGGACGCTCATCGCCTCGCTGGCGCTTTCGCTTTCGACGACCTCGTATCCGTCGTCGAGCAGCTCGTGCGCGCTCCTCAGCCGAGAACCGAGGTCCCGCTCGACAAGCAGCACCAGGAACGGCGGCGCCGGCAATGGGGGCCGGCGACAGTATGGGCCGTTCATCCCGGCTGCGACGACTCCCACCTTCAGAGCACCAGCTTGTCCGCGCAGGCGCGGGCGACCAGCTTGTTGGTTTCCAGCGTGCCGAGCGTCGTTCCCCATCCGGCCTTCACGATCTCCTCGCCGCGTCCGTAGGCGGAGACCTTCTTCAGCTCCGTAAGCTTCGCGGTGAAGTCGGGGTCCCGCTTCGCCAAATCCAGACAAATGGGCGTCAGGGCGAGCACGACGGCGGTCTGCGCTTGATTGTCGGCCATGGTCTTGGCGCTGCCTCCCGTCATCCATCCGCCCCAGTTGAAGCCGACGACGGCGAGCGCGACAGCACCGCCAACCGCGCCGAACAAGGCGGGCTTGATCCATATCAGCGACTTGGTGTTCATGATGATTCTCCGTTAACCGGGCAGACAAGCGCAATTATCTTCAGCCATGCAGAAGGCCTGTCTCCGGGAAAAGTCTATTTATCTACTTTTTAAGTATGGTCCTCCGCGGACAAAAATACAAGGAAATTCAAAATATTATTACATACGCACATTCCACTGCCGCAGGCGCGTCAGTTCAAATCTGCCGGCCGACCGATCTCATCCTGGGAAATTCCCGCTGGGGCAACCGGGGCGCCCGGCCGCCCGGGCCATCGCCGTCCCGGGGCAGACCTTCGTCACGCGGGACGGCGATCATATTCCAGCATGGCGTCGAGCGTCGACGGCAGCACGGTGACCACCTCGACGCGGCCTTGCGGGGCCGTGATGGCAGGCAGGTACAACAGCGCCGCCACACGCCGGTAGGCGAGGAACGAAACCCCCTCGATGAGTTCCTCATCCCAGTCGAGGCGGTACTCGCCGGCCGGCTGGGGCGCGGCAAATCCCTCCAGCTCGAACGGCCTCGTGAAGGTTGTGGTTCCGCGGGACGTACGGATGGTCATGTCGGCTCTCCGCCGGCGCGCACGATCGCGCCAAACCGCATAGCCCGTGCTGCTCTCGTCGTGCGCTGGTTCACCGACCGAGCTCCGCGCTTCGCAGCTCATGCTCTTCCGCGACCCGCTCATGAGCCTCGATGCTTCGCTTGATGCGGTAGCGCGGCTCGACTCTTGCCGCGGGAAGCAGGCGGCTGACCGTGTAGCCGGAGCCGTGGGCCATGGCGCGAGGGTCGCCCATGAGCGAGACCTTGTCACCGACTTGAAATCTGTGATGTTCCATTGGATGTCCTGATAGAATTTTCCGAACCCGCGTGAATTCGCGCTTCGCTGAAGACAAAATGCGCGCGGCGAACAGCGAGCCGGACGGGGGGCTTCGTAAAAGCACGCCTGGACGAAGAATTTTTTGATCGCATATGATCAAAATCACCATAGCACGAAAGTGGATGGCCGGCAGATAATTATTTCAGGATACATTGATCCTCGATCGTCATTCAGCGAAAATTGCGCGCTCCCAAAACTATCCGCGGCCATTTTCCTTTCCATGGCTACAGACGTCCTCCGGCCGGCCCCGCCCGGTCGCACGTCTCCTCCGATGAAGAGGCCTGTCAAGGCTCGCTTGCTTGCGGGATATTTTGTCTATCGTCTCCGCGCCTTGAGGAAATTTTCCAGGAAATGCTTGTATTTATGCTCACAAAAGCCCATGTTGATCGAGTGCATGGAGGTTTGGCGCCTGGATTTACGCTGGATTGGTCGGTGGTGTTTTCGGAAGTTTATTTTCTGAATCTCTGATCTGCAGTGTTTTTCGGCTCCACGACAGGTGAAATCCACACTCGTGGCGGGGATTTGACTTCATTCCAGACCGCAGCCCCGAGCAGCTCTTTCAGGGGCCGTCGACATGCAGGGGCGCGTCGGCCTGCATGGCCGGCCCCTCTGGACTTCGGAGGCACTCGATCATGCGTTATCTCGGCGGCATCTCAGGGAGCGGCATGCTCAGGCGCAACGGCGAAGAGATCGCACGCGTGTCCTACGATTTTGACGGCTTCTTCAGACAACCGGTCGGCATCGTCTGCTGCGGCGAGATCAGGCTGCCCGCGATCGCTCTCACCCGCGTGTTCGGCCGCAGGGACATTCAACTCCTCACCGATGACGGCCGTCTCCTCGATCTCAGCTTCTCCGAAAAGGCGCCGCTGGAGGCAGGCGGCGCCGCCCACGTGGACGTCACGGGAGACCTGCCTGCAACCCCGCAGAGCTGGCGTCATTGACCGCCCTTGCCCGTCGAACGTTGCGACGTCCAAGCCCGGTACCGTTCGACGGAGGCACGATCATGCCCCGGCTCGGCCGCCTTGCTCTCATCGGCAATCCGTCCCCGCGCCGCTGCGGAAGCGCCACGGTCACGACCGATCGGCAGCAGGCGATCGCCGTGTCGCACATGGATGCGCTCCGCCCAGGCGCGCGTCGCCGGAGAGGTGCTTCTCGGCCCGGCCAGGAGGGCATCGGCGCGTATCGGCGCGCGCAGGCGGCGCGTCGCGGCTGACCACTGGAATTTCGATCTTATCCGCCGTATGTAGGCAGTTGCCTACATGGAGGTGCGCCGTGAGCATCACGACCCTTTCCAGCCGTGAGCTGAACCATGACGTCAGCCGCGCCAAGAAGGCCGCCCGGAAGGGTCCGGTGGTCATTACCGACCGCGGCAAGCCTTCGCATGTGCTGATGACCTATGACGAGTTTCAGCGCCTGACCGGCGAGCGCCGCAGCCTCATCGAGGCGCTGGCCATGCCCGGCCTGTCGGACATCGACTTCGATCCGCCGCGTGCCGGGATCGCGCCGCGCGAGGTCGACCTCTCTTGAGCTATCTCCTCGACACGAACGTCGTCTCCGAGCTGCGCAAGATCGGCGACGGCAAGGCGGACGCCAAGGTCGTCGCATGGATCGGCGCGGAGGATGCGGCGAAGTTCTCCATCTCGGCGATCACCATCCTGGAGCTGGAGCGCGGCGTCCTCTCCGTCCAGCGCCGCGATGCCGCACAAGGCGCTCGCCTTCGGGTCTGGCTCGACACGCGCATCCGACCCGAATTCGAAGGACGCATCCTGCCCGTGGACGACGCGGTGGCCACCCGCTGCGCACATCTGCATGTCCCCGACCGACGCAACGAGGCCGACGCGCTGATCGCGGCCACGGCCCTGGTTCGTGGCCTGACCGTCGTGACGCGGAACGTCAGGGATTTCGAGGGAACCGGCGTGATCGCCGTCGATCCCTGGCAGGGCTGATCGAGGACCGCGAGGTCCCGGGACCACAGGCTCACAACCCGGCCGTCCCCTGTCATCCGGACTCAGCTGTCTCATTCCAGGGGGCCGTCCAGCCGACCTGCCACAGGGCCTGCGCGACTCTTCCGCCACGCGCACTATCGCCGGCCCAACAGGGGAGGTAGCTTCCAGACGCGCCGGACCGGACGGTAGCGAGGTCAGCGTCCGAGGGGCGGGGGGCGGCGACAGGGGGAGAGGCCATGGACACGATCCCGGACGCGACAGCACCCGAGGCGCGGTTCCGCCTAGTGGCGATGGGCGTCAGCGGCTCGGGCAAGTCGGTGGTCGGCGCAGGCCTTGCCGCCGGCCTCGGTATCTCCTTCGTCGACGGCGACAGCCTGCATCCGCCCGGGAACGTCGCCAAGATGGCCGCCGGCCAGCCGCTGACCGACGCGGATCGCTGGCCCTGGCTCGCCCGGGTGGCGGCCAGTCTCGCCGACGCCGCGGCCTATCCCAGGGGCGTGGTGATCGCCTGTTCCGCTCTCCGGCGGGCCTATCGCGACCGTATCCGCCAAGGCGCCGGCGGTGCGGTGACCTTCGTCTTCCTCGATGCGACGCCGGCCGAGGTGCGCGAGCGCATGGGCCGGCGCAAGGGCCACTTCATGCCGACAATCCTGATCGAGAGCCAGTTCGCGACGCTGGAGCGCCCCGGTGCCGACGAGGCCGACGTGATCACGGTCGGCGTCGAACCGCCCGTGGACGCTGTCGTCGCGCAGATCCTGCGGGCGCTGCGCCGGCGCGACGCCACGGCCGGGCCGTAGCGCCGGCTATTGCGCCTTCCTGTCCAGCGCCTGGCGGTACTTCTCCGCGTCCCAATTGGTCAGCGCATCCTCCTCCGCCGGCGAGAACAGCCGCAGCCTGGCGCGCGGGTCGATGCGGGCGGCGACGTCGGCGAGGCAGCGGGCGAGGGCGGCGGCGCCGGGCGTGGCGGTGTCGTGCAGCAGCACGCCGGCGCCCTCGACCAGGATCATCGGCAGGGCCGGGCGGCCGGCATGGGCGGCCAGCGCGTCGGGCGCGACGCCCGGCGCCAGCGGCACCGCCGCCGGGCCGAGGAAGATGACGTGGTCGGGGTAGAAGGAGCCGGCGGTGGCGATGAGGAAGCTGGCCGGATCGGTGGCGCTGGCATGGGTGCGCGGGTCGGCGGCCGGCCGGTAATGCGAGCCGGCCGCGGCGCGCTCGAGGGCGCCCGCGTCGGCGGCGGCAGCGGTGCGGACCGGCAGGCGCAGCCGCTCCGACACGGCGGCGAGCAGGGCCTCGGCCTCCGCCACCGTGTCGGCGGCGACGACGAGGCCGTGATTGCCGAGCACCAGCACGTTCACGCCCGGGCGCAGATTGTCGAGGATGGAGCGGGTGAGGGGGCGGCCGGGACGGGCATAGGGCGCGAAGGCCCAGTCGAAGCCGGCGAGCTTCGGGGCCAGCGCCGTCCTCGCGTCCTCGCGCACGGCCCAGGCGATGGTCTCGACGCAGTGGACGTGCACGACGACGCGCTGGGGCAGCACGCCGTGCATGGTGGTCTCGATCGAGGGGCGCAATCCCAGTGGATTGTTCTCGGCGACGACGAAGTCGACGCAGCTCTCGGCAGCCGGGTCGTCACGCTCCACGGCGTCGAGCAGGGCGCCGAGGCGCACCGGCACCATGATCGGCTGCTCCCTGGCCTGGGCGAGCCAGGCGCCGGAGGCCTTGATCACCAGGGTGCCGTCCTGCTTGATCGAGGTGTTGCCGCCGGCGCCTTGCACCAGGGCGGGATCGGCGCCGATGCGCGCGGAAAGGTCGAGAAGGCGGTCGAGTTCGGAACGGGACATGGGCTGGCATCGCTGCGCGGCGGGACGGGGACGGCCCGGACCGGTCCGGGTCCCGCAGGTTAGCCTGTCCGGCGCCGACCGCCAATCGATCGATGGGCAACGGGACCGTTTCGTCGTCCCGGACTGCACCGGGCGTGCGCTGGATATCCGTGCGGTCCGCGCCGATGTCGTCGGCCGTGAGATCGTTTGCGACGGCCGCCGTACGCCACGCTGCTCGCAGCGGGGAATCGGAAGGCCGAACCGCTTCCGCCCGGGGCCGATGCCACGGGCGACGGCACGCATCGAACCTTGAGCGCGATGTTCCCGCGACGGTCCGACGACTCAGCCCGCCAGCGCCCGCCCGACGATCGAGCGCCAATCCTCGCCGTCGAAGGCCGGCAGGACGAGCGGCTCGACATGGCCGTCCCGCCGGGCCGCGACGAGATATTCCATCATCGCCGCCTCGCTCGGCATCTCGAAGATCTGGACGAAGTCGTAGGCGCCCATGGTGGCGTAGAAGCCGAGGCTGCTGCCGCCCAGGCTCTCGACGCGGGCGGCGCTGATGCGGGCGCGCTCGGGCGAGTTGCCGATCTCCTCGAGGCCGCGCCGGGTCAGCCGCATCAGCGAGATGAAGAGGGGCACGGGCTCTTCCTCAGCGCCCGGGCGGCAGGGCGGCCAGTCCGGCGACGACGTCGGCCGCCGTCGAGACGACGCCGTAGATGCCGTCCTCGACCGTGACCATGTGGACGGCCGCGGCATGGGCATAGGCGTCGCCGCTGGCGCAGGCATCCTCGATCAGCAGGCACTGGTAGTTGCGGTCGGCCGCCTCGCGCATGGTGGTGCCGACGCAGACATCCGTGGTGCAGCCGGCGAAGAGCAGGTGGGTGATGCCCCTGGCGCGCAGAACGTGGTCGAGGTCGGTGTGGGTGAAGGCGCCGTTGGCGGTCTTGTCGACGACGATGTCCTCGGGCAGCACCGCAATCTCCGGCACGATGTCGTAGCCGGGCGAGGAGCGCAGCAGTACCTGCGTGCCCTCCAGCCCGGCCCGCCGGCGGCGCCAGCGCTCATAGGGCGTCATGTCGGCCATGTCGGCGCGATAGCCCTGGCGGGTGTGGATGATCGGGCAGCCGGCCGCCCGTGCCGCGGCGATGACGCTGTTCACCGCCGGCAGGATGGCGCGCAGCGGCGCCGGGTCGTAGCCCTTGCGGGCGAAATAGCCGTCCGGCGAGAGGAAGTCGATCTGCAGGTCGATGACCAGCAGGGCCGTAGCGGCCGGATCGAGCCGGCCGTCATAGGGGTAGTCGAAGGGCCGCGCCTTGATGAAGGTTTCGCCTGCCATGCGAGCAGCTCCGGTATCAGGTCGGGGCAAGGCTAAGATCTCGACAACCGTTCGACAAACCATATGATTTCGACGGTGCGGATTTAGCGAAAGCGAACGATCGGGTGACGAAGCGGCTGCAGGGCCTCGTCTATCTCAGGGCCTTCGAGGCGGTGGCGCGGATCGGCTCGGTGCGGGGCGCCGCGATGGAGCTGCATGTCACGCCCGGAGCGGTCTCCCAGCAGATCCGAGCGCTGCAGGAGGGGCTCGGTGCCGCCCTGTTCGCGCGCCGGGGACGGACGTTGCAACTGACCGAGGCCGGCCAGACGTTGCGCCGCTCGGTGGCCGCCGCCTTCGAGGAGCTCGACGGCTGCGCCGCGGCGATCGCGACGCCGGTCGAGAGCCTGGCGGCGCGGTCCCTGACGGTCGCGGTGCCGCCGGCGCTGGCGGTCTCCTGGCTCGCGCCGGCCATGTTCGAGTTCGCCGAGACTGCCGGCCTTGCCGCCTTCCGGATGCTGCCCGCGGCGGAGATGGCGCAGGTCGACTGGCGCGAGTGCGACGTGGCGGTGGTCTATGGCAATCCGCCCTGGCCGGGCTGCCGCTGGCGGCGCCTGGCCGACGTGGTGCTGCGGCCGGTGTGCAGCCCGCGCCTGCTCAACGGCGCCGCGCCGCTGCGGGCGGCGCGGGATCTGCCCGGCCACTGGCTGCTGCATGAGGATGACGGGGCGGAGTGGCGGCGCTGGCTGGCGGCGGCCGGCGTCGCCGGGGCTCCGCGGCGCAACGCCCATTTCGGCAGCCTGCCGATGGCCCTGGCCGCGGCGCTGGAAGGGCGGGGCGTGGCGCTGGTCAGCGATCTCCCGGCGCAGGAGCACTTGCGCTCGGGCCGGCTGGTGCGCCCGTTCGAGGCCGGCGTCGAGGCCTCGCGCAGCTATTATTGCCTGTGCGCCGAAGGCCGCGCGGCCGAGCCCCTAGTCGCCCGCTTCTCGGACTGGGTGACCGGCCGCGCCCAGGCGTCGCGGGCTCCGGCGTCGTTCAGCACGGGTTGAGCGGCGGCTCGCCGGCGAGAAAGCGCCGCACTTCCTCGGCTGCGCGCTCGGCGGCATATTTCACCGTCTTGACCGAGGCGCCGGCGATGTGCGGCGTCAGCGTGACGTTGTCGAGCTGCAGCAGCTCCCAGTCCGGCGGCACGGGCTCGATGGCGAAGGTCTCGATCGCGGCGCCGCGCAGGTGCCGGCTCTTCAGCGCCTCGGTCAGCGCGGCATAGTCGACCAGCGGGCCGCGCGCCGTGTTGACGAAGAAGGCGCCCGGCTTCATCGCCGCGAACTGGTCCTTGCCGAAGAAGCCGCGGGTCTCGCTGGTGACGCGCGCATGCAGCGTGACGATGTCGCTTTCGCTGATCAGCTTGTCCATCGACACCTGCTCGACCCCGTCGTTGAGGTCGTCGACCGAGAGCTGCACATAGGGGTCGTGCACCAGGATGCGGCAGCCGAAGGCCTTGAGCAGGCGCACGACCTTGGTGCCGACATGGCCGTAGCCGACCACGCCGACCGTCATCTCGGACAGTTCCTCGCCGGTGAGGTCGGCCCGGTAGAGGTCGCCGCGCCACTCGCCCCTGCGCAGGCTCTCATGGCCGCGGGTGATCAGCCGCGTCTCGGCCAGGATGGCGCCGATGGTGAACTCGGCGACCGCGCTGGCGTTGCGGCCGGGCGTGTTGACGACGCGGATCTTGCGCTCGCGCGCCGCCGCCATGTCGATATTGACCGGTCCGCCGCGCGAGACGGCGATCAACTTGAGGTTGGGCAGGCGGTCCATCATGCCGGCGGAGAAGGGAGCGAGCTGGGTCACCACGATCTCGGCGTCGCCGATCATCGCCACGATCTCGTCGGCGTCGCCCTGGTACTCCTTCAGCCCGTCCATGCCGGCCTTGGCATAGCCGTGCTCCATGGGCTCGTCCGGCCAGGGCATCTCGTGCGAGCGGATGTCGAGCCCTTCGCCGCACTTGTCGCGCAGCGCCTTCTCGAACATGCCGGGCAGCATGAAGCGGTCGCCGATGATGACGATGGATGCGGTCATGGCGTTCGTTCCTGTCTGATGGAATTGAGAGCGGCCCAGGCCGGCGGCATCGCCGCGCGGACCGTGCGATAGACCTCGAACAACTCGCCGTAGAGGCGGGTCAGGTCGCGGTCGGGTGCGGTGGCTTCGCCGAGCAGCGGCGTGACCCAGGCCTGGGCGCAGGCGGCCATGTCGGGATAGAGGCCGAGATTGACGGCCGCCATCATCACGGCGCCGGCGGCGCCGGCCTCCTCGCGCTGCACCGTGCGCACCTGCGCGTCCAGCGCCGAGGCGAGGATGAGGCGGATGGCGGAGGAGCGGGCCGCGCCGCCGCCGAGCCGCACCTCGCGCGGGATCGAGCCGGTGGCGAGGTAGCAGTCGCGCGCGGCGAAGGCGAGGCCCTCATAGACCGCGCGCATCATGTCGGCGAAGCTGGTGCGGGTCGACAGGCCGGTGAACTGGGCCCGGGCGTTGGGGTCGAGGAACGGGCCGCGCTCGCCCGCCTCGAAGATGTAGGGATGATAGAGCGCGGCGCCCGGCGTGGCGCCGAGGACGTGGGCATCCATGCCGGAGAGCAGGTCCTTGCGCGTCACCTGCGTGCCGGCCATGGCGGCGGCGCCGCGGGCGACGTCCAGCAGCCAGTCGATGTTGAGCGTCGCCGCCATGTTCGACTGCATCTGCGCCAGGGCCCCCGGCACCGGGAAGCATTTGGTGTAGCCGGAGCGGTCCGGGTTGAGGCGGACATCGTCCGGCGTCGGGGCGAAGCGCATATGCATGCCGGTGGAGCCGAACACCGAGACGCCGACGCTGCCGTCGCGGTCGTAGAGCCCGCCTCCGAGGGCGGTGCAGACCGTGTCGAGATAGCCGAGCACCACCGGCAGGCCGGTGGGCAGGCCGGTGACCGAGGCGGCCGCGGCGCCGAGGCTGCCGGCCACCCGCGTGCCCTCGATGATCGGCGGCAGCAGGCGCTCGCAGTCGGCGATGCCCATCGCCTCCAGGATGAAGGGCTCGTACTCCCGGGTGCGGTAGTTGCCGAACGTGAAGTTGGCTTCGGACGGACAGGTGGCGCGGTCGCCGGTCAGCTTGAAATAAAGCCAGTCCTTGCAATGCAGCGTGGTCGCGGCCTGGGCGATGCGCTCGGGCTGGTGGCGCTTCAGCCAGGCGATCTGGCCGGAGGCCATGCAGGCGTTGAGGCCGGAGCCGGTGAGGGCGTAATGCCGGGCATAGGCGTCCGTCGCCATGTATTCGGCTACGTCGGCCGCGGCCCGGCTATCGAGCCAGAGCAGGCCGCCGCCGACCGGCTCGCCCGCCTTGTCGATCAGCCAGGTGCCGTCGCCCTGGGCCGTCACCGCCAGGGCGGCGGTGCGGGCCGAGAGGTTCGGCACCATCTCGCCGAGCTGGCGCAGCGTCGCGGCGGTGTCGGCCCAGGTGCGCAGCATGTCCTGCTCGACCTGGCCGGGGCCGGGCGTGGCGTAGCTGTTGGGCAGCGAGGCCATGGCGACCTGCTCGCCGGCGAGCGTGAACGCCACCGACTTGATCACCGAGGTGCCGGCATCGATGCCGATGAGGATGTCGCGGGTCATGGGTTACGCTCGCGCGCCACCCCTCTCCCGACTGGGAGGGGGCAGGAGTGAGGGACTAGACCTGCCAGGAGAGGACGATGCCGGTTGCTGCGGTGATCGGTGGTATTGCCGATCACCGATCCGATCAGGCCCTCACCCCTGCCCCTCTCCCGGCCGGGAGAGGGGGGCACCGCGACGTGTCCGGAACCTTTTCCCGAGCCCATCACGCCACCTCCCTGCCGTGGGACACGGCCGCTCCGCTGGCCGCATCGAAGACGTGCAGGTCCGCGGCCTGGAAATCGTAGCGCAGGGTCTCGCCCGGCCGCGCGGGGACCGCGGCATGGGACACCGCGACCAGCAGCTTGCCGGCGACGTCGAGCGCCAGGTGGCTCTGGTCGCCGAGCCACTGGTTGGAGACGACGCGCGCCTCGTTCGGGCCGGAGCCGAGCCGGACCGAATGCGGGCGCACGCCGATCACCGCGCTGGTGCGCCGGCCGATCGCCTCGCGCACCGGCGGCGGCAGGTCGGACGGGCCGAGCTCGAGCGTCGGCCCGTTGGTCACGGCGATACGCAGACGCTCGCCCGCCTCGATGGCGGCGTCGAAGACGTTCATCGGCGGCTCGCCGATGAACGTGGCGACGAACAGGTTGGCGGGGCGGTCCTTCAACTCCTTCTGGCTGGCGAACTGCTGCAGCACGCCGCCCTCCATCACCGCGATGCGGTCGGCGAGGGCGTTGGCCTCGGTCTGGTCGTGGGTGACGAAGATCGAGGTCATGCCGCGCTCGACCAGCAGGCTCTTGAGGCGCCCGCGCAGCACCGCGCGCAGCTGCGGTTCCAGCTGGCCCATCGGCTCGTCGAGCAGATAGAGGTCGGCGCGCCGCACCAGGGCGCGGGCTAGACTGGCGCGCTGCTGCTGGCCGCCGGAGATCGAGGAGGGATAGCGGTCGAGGATCGCCTCGATCTCGACCAGGGCTGCGACCTCGCCGACGGCGCGGGCGATCTCGTCCTGCGCCATGCGCGAGGACTTCAGCGCGAAGGCGATGTTGTCGCGCACGGTGAGCGGGGGATAGAGCGAGTAGCCCTCGAAGGCCATGGCGACGCGGCGCCCGGCCGGCGGCAGGTGCTCGATGCGTCGGCCCGCCAGCGAGATCGAGCCCCGGCTGACCCCCTCGAAGCCGGCGATCATGCGCAGCGTCGAGGTCTTGCCGCAGCCCGAGGAGCCGAGCAGCGCGACGATCTCGCCCTTCTTCACCGCCATGCTCAGCGCCTTCACGGCATGCACGGGCGGCTTGCCGCGGCGCTGGTAGATCTTGTCGACGGCGTCGATCGAGAGAGCCGTGTCAGACATGAAGGGGCTGCTCCCGGAGTGAGGTCCGCGGTGCGATGCGGCGGCCTGTGGCGGTGTCGAACAGGAGGGCGGTCTCGCCGTCGAAGCGGGCATGGGCCGGCCCATGGCGGCGCGGCGCCTCCTCGTTGCCGGATTCGGACGCCAGGATCTCGCGGCCGTCGCCGGTGCGCAGCAGCAGCACGGTCTTCTCGTTGAGCGGCGTCACCGCGACGACCTCGACCGGAAAGCTCTCGGGTGTCGCCAGATCCTCGACCGTGATCGACTCCGGCCTGAGGCCGAGCGTGCAATCCGAGCCGGCGGCGTCGGCATAGCGCTCGGGCAGATGCAGGATCTTGCCGCCGAGTTCGATGCGCGGTCCGGAGGGCGAGGCCTTGGGCGAGACCGGGATCAGGTTGATGGTCGGGTCGCCGAACAGGCGGGCGACGCCGAGCGAGGCCGGCTCGCGATAGATCTCGGTCGGCGTCGCCACCTGGGCGAAGCCGCCGTCGAGCAGCACGGCGATGCGGTCGCCGAGCGCCATCGCCTCCTTGTAGTCCTGGGTGACGTAGAGCACGGTCGAGCCCGAGGCCTTCAGCAGCGAGGGCAGCTCCAGCCGCATCTCGTAGCGCAGCTTGGCGTCGACGTTGCGCAGCGGGTCGTCGAGCAGCAGGATCTTGGGGTCGGCCACCAGGGCGCGGGCCAGGGCGGTGCGCTGCTTCTGCCCGTTGGAAAGCTCGCGCGGCTGGTGCTGCATCACATGGGTGATCTTGAGGAGCCGCGCCACCGCATCGACCTTGGTCTTGATCGTCCCGGCCGGGGTCGAGCCGGCGGTCAGGGCGCTGGCGATGTTGTCGAAGGCGCTCATGTGCGGGAACAGCGCGAAGTTCTGGAAGGCCATGCCGACGCCGCGCGTCTCGGGCGGGGCATCGGTGACGTCGCGGCCCTCCAGGTGGATGGCGCCCGCGTCGGGATCGGCGACCCCGGCGATCAGGCGCAGCAGCACCGTCTTGCCGGCGCCGGAGGGACCGAAGATCACGACGATCTCGCCCTCTTCCGCCGCCAGCGACAGGTCATGGAACACGCTGCCGGTCTTGAATGCCTTGGCGAGGCCTTGCAGTTCGATCTGAGCCATGGGTCAGCCCTTCACTGCGCCGAGCGACAGGCCCTCGACCAGGTAGCGCTGGGCATAGAGGGCCAGCAGCAGGGTCGGGGTCACCGAGAGCACGATCGCCGCGGCGACCTGCCCGTACTGGATGCCGGAGGCGGTGACGAAGGCGAGGGCGCCGACCGTCACCGGCTGCTTGTCGGCCGAAGCCAGGATCAGCGCAAACACGAAATTGTTCCAGCAGAAGATGAAGGCCAGCAGCCCCGCCGCCGCGATGCCGGGCCCGGCGAGCGGCACGGCGATGCGCGTGAAGGTGCGCCACCAGCTGTGGCCGGCGATGCGGTAGGCATATTCGATGTCCGGCGAGATGTCCTCGAAATAGCCGCGTACGATCCAGAGGATCAGCGGCAGGGCGATGAGCTGGTAGACCCAGATCAGGCCGACATAGGTGTCGGTCAGCCCGAGACTCTGGAAGAACAGCGACAGGGGCAGCAGCACCAGGAGCGGCGGCGCGAAGCGGAAGGACAGCAGCGTGAAGGCGATGTCCTCGCTCAGCCGGAACTTGAAGCGGGCGAAGGCATAGGCCGCCGGCACGCCGAGCAGCAGCGAGATCGCCACCGAGACGGTGGAGAGCAGCACGCTGTTCCACAGGTTCTTCATGAATGCGATGTCGAGCGTACCGGCCACGGACACCAGCTTGCCGGTGATCAGCGCCTGGTAGTTCGACAGGGTCGGCGAGAAGAATGGGCTCGGCGGGATGCGCAGGATGTCCTCGTTCGTCTGGAACGACATCAGGAAGATCCAGAAGATCGGGAACAGGAAGAAGATCAGCACCAGGGTGATCAGGATGGCGCGGACGGCCCGTTCGAGGGCGGAGGTGTGTTCCATGGTCGCCCCCTACGCCGCGCCGTGCGCGCGCTCGCGCAGCTTCAGCCAGTGCTTGATGAAGAGGTTCGACAAGGCATAGGTGACCGCCCAGAGGATGACGAGCAGCGCCGCCGACTTGCCGACATTGGTGTAGGAATAGAACTCGATATAGGCGCGCACCTGGAAGGCCATCAGGGTGTTGCCGGGCCCGCCCTGGGTCATGGCGTAGATGATGTCGAACTGCTGGATGCTGTCGAGCAGCCGGAACAGCGAGGCGGTGATGATGTAGGGCATCAGCATCGGCAGCGTGATGCGGAAGAAGACGAAGCGGCGCGGCACGCCGTCGAGCGCCGCGGCCTCGAAGGGCTGCTGCGGCAGCGAGCGCAGGCCGGCGAGCAGCAGGATCATGATGAAGGGCGTGTAGACCCAGACGTCGACCAGCACCACGGTGAACATCGCCGTGCGGGTGTCGGAGGCCCACTTGAAGTCCTCGAAACCCAGACTCTGGACGAAGTAGGACAGGACGCCGAAGTTCGGGTTGGTCATCAGCTTCCACATCAGCGCGGCGATGGCCGGCGCCGTCATCAGCGGCAGCAGCAGCAGGATCGAGGCGATGTTGTTGAAGCGGCTGCGCTTGACCAGCAGCATGGCGATCATCAGGCCGAAGACGAGCTCGATGCCCACCGTCAGCACGGTGTAGACCAGCGACACCCGCACCGTGTTCCAGAACTCGGGGTCGGACAGAAAGTTCAGGTAGTTGGTGAACCAGATGAAGCCCTTCATCGCCGGCATGTTCAGGCGGAAGCGCAGCATAGAATAATAGAGCGCGGTGACGAACGGCACGAGGATGCCGATGCACACCAGAAGCGCCGGCAGGCTGAGGAGATAGGGCAGGACCTGCGCCTTGCGGCGGCGCCGGGCTGGCTCTGCGATGGCGGTCATGGCGCGGGGTCCTGCGCTGGAAGGAGAAGAGTCGCGGCGCGCGCGGAGGAAACGCGCGCCGCGAGGCGTCCGGCCTGCTTCGGCTCAGCCGAGGCCGGCATCCTTGAGCTGCTTGTCGATGGAGGCGGCGAGCTGGTCGAGGCCTTCGTCGACGGGCACCTCCTTGGCGACCATCTTCTGCAGCGCCTCCGCCCATTGGGTGGTGACGTCGAAGAACAGGGGCTGCGCGGTGAAGTAGATCTTCGCGCCCGGCGCCGAAGCGTCATGCTGGGCGAGGTAGCCGTTGTAGGACTTGTCGATGCGGGCGCGGAACTCCTCGTCCTTCCAGACCGAGGCGCGCACCGGGTTGACGAAGTCCATCTTGCGGGCGCCGAACATGTCGTGCTCGGTGGAGGAGGCCCACTGCATGAAGTACCAGGCAGCGTCCTTCTGCTTGCCG
Organism: Labrys sp. Lb11; assembly: GCF_057554225.1. Lineage (NCBI taxonomy): Bacteria > Pseudomonadati > Pseudomonadota > Alphaproteobacteria > Hyphomicrobiales > Xanthobacteraceae > Labrys > Labrys sp. Lb11. The sequence goes on along the minus strand of NZ_BAAJOT010000003.1, from coordinate 136,875 downwards.
AAGGCGTTCATCGCCAGCGACCAGATCCAGACGTTCGGGGTCGGGGCCTTGGCGTCCGGATTCGCCGCGAAGGCGTGGAAGCCGAGATTGCCCTTCTCCTTGTTGTCGCCGCCGTTCATGAAGTAGCCGAGGATGTCGGCGTCGAAGATGGTGGCGGAGGCGCCGGCGCCGAGATCGGTGCCGACCTGGTACCAGGTGTAGGTCGACCAGTTCTTCGGGCCGGAGTTCTGGATCATCTCCACGAACAGCTTGTGATAGGCCTTCGATTCCGCCGTGTTCATCGCCGCCGACAGCTTGCCGTCGGTGACCTTGAGGTCGCGCTGGCCGTAGTTCGAATAGCCCGACAGGAAGCCCGGGTGGATCGTCGCCCAGGAGCGCGAGCCGCGGACGCCGATGCCATAGGGGCCACCGAGGTCCTTGGTCAGCTTGGCGGACTTCTCCACCAGGTCGGGCAGGTTCTTGGCGGGCTCGACGCCGGCCTTCTCGTACATCTTGCGATTGTAGGTGATCGAGTTGAGCTCGTAGCCCCACGGGATGCACCACTGCTTGGCGTCGGCCGAGCCGAGCTCGCCGCCCGGCACGCCGTTCCAGGCCGTGGAGGCGCGCAGGCCCGGCAGCACGTCCTCCCAGGCATAGTTCGGGTTGGTCCTGGCCGGGTCCTTGATGTACTCGTTGAGGTCGTCGATCCAGCCGGCCGGGCCGTAGGTCCAGGTCATGTAGGCGCCGGTCATGAAGGCGTCGTACTGGTCGGACTTGGAGGAGAGGGCGGCCGTCACCTTGTCGAAATAGACGTCCTCCGGGAAGATGTCATAGGTGACATCCATGCCGGTCAGCGACTTGAAGTTGGCGATGTCGGCAATCATCGCGTCGGCATAGGGATGCTTGTTCAGCAGAAGCTTGATCGACTTGCCCTTGAACTTCTGCCAGTCGAAATCGGCCGCGATGGCGTTCGTCGCCGCGGCGTTGAGCATGAAATTGGCGGTCGCTGCGGTGATGCCGAGCTTCCCCGCGCCCTCCATCAGCTCGCGGCGGCTGATCCTGCCCGCCTTGAACTGCTTGAAGAAGTCCTTCGCCTTTTCGGACATGGTTCTCTCCCGTGATCGGTTGCGGGCGGTTGCGCCGCTCTTGTGTTGGAATTGGGAACCTCAGGCTCCAGGTATCGGACCGACGAGGCGACGAGCCGTTGCTTCGTCGGTGATCAGTCCCTTCAAAAAGTCGCTGTTGAGCACCGCGCGGATGGCGCTGGTCTTGCTGGGGCCGCCGGCGATGGCGACGACGCGGCGGCCGCGCAGATCCTCCACGCCGAGCGAGATCGAGCGCTGCGACAGGCTCGTCTCGATCACCCGGCCGTCGGCGCCGAGGAAATGGCTGAGGATCTCGCCCCGGACGTCGGCGCGCTCGAGCTCGGCCACTTCGTCGAGGCCGATCATGCCGGAGGTGACGAGCGACCCTTCGGCCCGCGCCTCGCCGATGCCGGCCAGCATCAGCGTCGCCGTGCGGGCCATGGCGAAGACGTCGGCGATGCCGATCTGCGCCAGCAGCACGGCCCGGTCCGCGGCCGTGTTGGCGAAGACCGGCACCGGCATGAGGTAGGCCTCGGCGCCGGTGCGCTCGGCCAGGCGGTGGATGACGTCGAAGGGGCTGGCGGAGAACTTGCGTGTCAGGCCGCCGAGCAGAGACACGAACTTGACGCTGGCGCCGGGCACCTGCGGCAGATGCGCGACGGCGGCGGCAAGGGTGCGGCCATGGCCGACGCCGATGACCTCGTGACCCGCGTCCAGCTGCGAGCGCAGGAAGGAGGCTCCGGCGAGGCCGAGCGTCTTCAGCGGCAGGCCGGTCTCGCCGATGTCGGGCGAGACATGGCAGAAGGCGATGCCGAAGCGCCGCTTGATCTCTTCCTCGAGCTGGAAGCATTCGGCCACCGGCCCGTCGACGAAGACGCGGATCAGGCCGTCACGGCTGGCGCGGGAGATCAGGCGATGGGCCTTGACGCTCGGCACGTTGAGCCGCGCCGCAACCTCCGCCTGGGTGAAGCCGCCGGCGAAATAGAGCCAGGCCGCCCGGGTGGCGAGGGAGACTTCCTCGTCGATTGCGGCAACGCCACTGGCCCGCATCACCCGCCCGCCTCTCCCTGTAAATTTTTTTCTCTGGTGTAAAAATTTGCAGAGGATGCACGACCTGTCAAGGCGCGATCCATGCTGCGGCGCACAGGGATGGGGATGGCTTGCCATCGCTCGCGGCCGGGGCAGCTCGTTCGTGGGATCGGTCTTGCGGCCGGGGCCTGACGGGAGGGCGCGAGCCGTGCACAGCCTGGACCGCCGACTCAGTCCCGCGGCTGCGGAAAGGGCGGACGGCGGCGCGCGTTCAGGTCGACCTCGACACCGATCGGGCCGATCGCATTGTCCCACTGGCTCGGGACGGTCGGGCAGGGGGTCTGCGGCCTGGCGACGATCGGGCCGGACCGCTGCTGGCGCGTCGGCGGCTTCACGCCGGCGAAGGATGAGGTCTCGATGTCGCAGCCGTTGTCCAGCATCTGCGCTCGGGCGGGCAGGGGGGCAGCGAGGACCAGCAGCAGGACGGCGGCGCGGATCGGTATCATGGCTGATAGCCTAGCACTCAACCGCCGGCCGTGCCGGCCGAACCGCCGGTATCGTGAACGGTGCCGGGGAGCCCGGCCTGGCCGGCGTGGCCGGCGTTCAGGCCGGCGCCAGGTGGCGGGTGACGCGACGCTGCTTGAAGTCGTAGATGACGCCGTTCTCGGTGAAGGTGGGTGACAGCAGCATGACGATGGAGGGCGCGAGGTCTTCCGGCGTCGGCACGGTCGAGGGATCCTCGTCCGGCCAGGCCTCGACCCGCAGCTCCGTGCGGATCGGCCCGGGGCTGATCAGGTTGGCGCGGACCGGCGTGTCCGCCACCTCGTTGGCATAGACCCCGACCACGGCCTCCAGCCCGGCCTTGGTGGCGGCATAGGGCGTCCAGCCGGCGTGGCGCTTCCAGGCGACGCCGGAGGTGACGAACAGCGCCCGGCCGGCGTCGGAGCGGCGCAGCAGCGGGTCGAGCACGTGCAGAAGCCGCCAGTTCGCCGTCAGGTTGACCGCGACCGCATAATCCCAGTCCTTGGGCGCGATCGTGGCGATCGGGGCCTTGGGGCCGAGCAGGCCGGCATTGCCGAACAGCCCGTCGAGCCGGCCGTAGCGGGTGCCGACGAGGTCGCCGAGTTCGTGGATGCGCCGGCCGTCGACCATGTCGGCGGCGATGCCGAACAGGTCGCCGCCGGCGGCGCGCGCCTCCGCCTGCAGCCCGTCCATGGCCTCCAGTGTGCGCGCGACCCCGACCACAGTAGCGCCTTCCCCGGCGAGCGCCAGGGTCGCCGCGCGCCCGATACCGCGCGAGGCGCCGGTGACGAGGACGATGCGGCCGCGAAGGGAAGACGGCATGGGAGTGCTCCGCTGCTGGTTGCGTTCAATCGTCTAGGGCGTAAGGGCCGACGAATTCAAGGCCGCGGGTTCATCGGACGCCGCCGCGGCGCGCGATCGGCGATGCAGGCGCCTTGCTCCACCGCGCCCCCTCGGGTACACACCGGCCCAATCCCGAAACTTCAGTGCGGCAGGGCGCGGCGATGGCCTCCTATCAGTTCGTCTATCACATGCAGGGTCTGAACAAGACCTATCCCGGCGGCAAGAAGGTGCTGGAGAACATCCACCTCTCCTTCTACCCCGACGCCAAGATCGGCGTGCTCGGCGTCAACGGCTCGGGCAAGTCGACGCTGCTCCGGATCATGGCCGGCATCGACAAGGAGTTCACCGGCGACGGCTGGGTGGCCGAAGGCGCGCGGGTCGGCTACCTCCCGCAGGAGCCGCAGCTCGATCCGGCCAAGACGGTGCGCGAGAACGTCATGGACGGCGTCGCCGCCAAGAAGGCGATCCTCGACCGCTACAATGAAGTGGCGATGAACTATTCCGACGAGACCGCCGAGGAGATGACCCGTCTCCAGGACGAGATCGACGCCAAGAACCTGTGGGACCTCGACAGCCAGATCGACCAGGCGATGGAGGCGCTGCGCTGCCCGCCGGACGACGCGGACGTCGCCACCCTGTCGGGCGGCGAGCGCCGCCGCGTCGCGCTGTGCCGCCTCCTGCTGGAGCAGCCCGAACTCCTGCTGCTGGACGAGCCGACCAACCATCTCGACGCCGAGACGGTGGCCTGGCTCGAAGGCCATCTGCGCAACTATCCCGGCGCGATCCTGATCGTCACCCACGACCGCTACTTCCTCGACAACGTCACCGGCTGGATCCTCGAGCTCGACCGCGGCCGCGGCATCCCCTACGAGGGCAATTACTCCTCCTGGCTGGCGCAGAAGCAGAAGCGCCTGGCCCAGGAGTCGCGCGAGGAGGAGAACCGCCAGAAGGCGTTGGCCGCCGAGCAGGAATGGATCTCCGCCTCGCCCAAGGCGCGGCAGGCCAAGTCGAAGGCGCGCATCAACGCCTATGAGGACCTGCTGGCCAAGGCCAACGAGAAGGGCCCGTCGACGGCCCAGATCATGATCCAGACCGGCCCGCGCCTCGGCGGCGTGGTGATCGAGGCCGAGGGCCTGTCCAAGGCCTATGGCGACCGGCTCCTGATCGACGACCTGTCCTTCAGCCTGCCGCCGGGCGGCATCGTCGGCGTGATCGGCCCGAACGGCGCCGGCAAGACCACGCTGTTCCGCATGCTGCTCGGCCTGGAGAAGCCCGACGCCGGCACGATCCGCTTCGGCGAGACGGTGAAGCCGGGCTATGTCGACCAGTCGCGCGACCAGCTCGATCCCAACAAGACGGTGTGGGAGGAGATCTCGGGCGGCAACGAGATCCTCTATCTCGGCAAGCGCGAGATCAATTCGCGCGGCTATACCTCCGCCTTCAACTTCAAGGGCGGCGACCAGCAGAAGAAGGTCGGCGTGCTCTCGGGCGGCGAGCGCAACCGCGTCCAGCTCGCCAAGATGCTCAAGGAAGGCTCCAACGTCCTGTTCCTGGACGAGCCGACCAACGACCTCGACGTGGAGACGCTGCGGGCGCTGGAGGACGCGCTGGAGAACTATGCCGGCTGCGCCGTCATCATCTCCCACGATCGCTTCTTCCTCGATCGCCTCGCCACTCACATCCTCGCCTTCGAGGGCGACAGCCATGTCGAGTGGTTCGAGGGCAATTTCGAGGCCTATGAAGAGGACAAGAAGCGGCGCCTGGGCATCGATTCGACCATCCCGAAGCGCATCCAGTACAAGAAGTTCTCGCGCTGAGCGCGGCCGTCCCTCCAAACCGAGGCGCTGGAAATCCCTCTCCCGATCGGGAGAGGGGCAGGGGCGAGGGGCTCAACGGTCCCGAGCAAGGCTGACGGATCAAGCCCTTTCGGCAGAGATCAGCCTCATTTCTGGAAGTCTCTCACCCCCGTCCTTTTCTCAACCGGGAGAAGGAGCTCGCGCCTTGCCGCAGTCGGTCCCGGCGGCCGAACCGTCCGTCCTGCCATCCCGCCGCGCGGCCGAGTGATCGGCGCTGTCTACAGGCAATAATAGTCGAAGTTCGCCTCGATCGACGCGATCCTGCCAACTGCATCCGCGGTCCATCCTACGGAAAGCAGCGTGCGACAGGGGAAATCGCCTCGCTCCGGGCTCAATCGCGTGGCAGCGGCGCGCAGCCGGCCGCCCCCCATCGTCGGTCGACAGGCCACCCAGGGCCACCGGCCCGTTCTCCTCGAACCCCTGATCGAGAAAGGCTTGCCTGACGTCCTTGGCAGGGGCCCCGACCGGGAACTGCCGGTGCACGCGGCGCCGGAACTCCGGCCGATCCTCGCTCCATTTGCCGGGGAGGCCGTCCGCGATCGGCGATCGGTACGAAAACCATATGTCTGCGCCCCGGAGCCAGACGATGATCGCCGCCGGCACGGACGCCAGCAGGCCGGGCAAGAACAGGCTTGCGCGCAGGACCCGGCTTCGCAGCGCCCATGGCATCGTCCGGCTTCCTCGTCCGGTTGCGCTCCCAGGCCCTGCGCCAGCATACGCCCGGTCCGGCAGAGTGCGAGGCCGCCGCGAGCGAGGCGGGGGCTGTCGTGGCGGTGCAATCGATCTCCGTCAGCATTCCCATGGGGGAGCTGTTACCCAGGGAACACCCTCAAGGGTTTTGCTTTCGTTTGGGGCGGCTCTACCCCAAATGGGGTATGCGGCCATAAATTCGCCATGCCATGGTCCATGGAAACGAGGCGTCCGCCATGATTCATTTTTCCAGACCCCCTCCGACGGCCGAACCGTCCTTGCTCGGCACGGACGAAGACGAATTGATCGACGAGCTCATCCACAATTGTGATGGCGATCCACGCGCGGCGATCAGCTCGTTGATCCGGATCGTGCGGTCGCTCGCCGCCGAAAACCAGGCGCAGCCCGACTCGGCCTACTCGCACGCGAGCATGCTGCTTCCGGCCGGGAACGGCTGAGGAGCCGTCCGGCAACGCCGGCGGTTCTGTCCTGCCGGCCCTTTCGCGCCAGGGATGTTGTCGATATCCCGATATCGGCCGCGGTCGCTACCTGCCGACATGCAAGATTCTTTGCCGGCTTATCGTCTCCGGATTTTCGGGCACGGCGCGGGAATTGCTGCCGATCGCATGCCGACGCCGCCGGCGTGGTGACGCCGGCGGGGCTTTTTATGTCGGATCAGGCCGGCTCGCGGCGCAGGGCCTGGGCCATGCAGTGGATGCCGCCGCCGGTCTTCGAGATCTCGGCCGTGTCGACCGCCGCAACCTCGAAGCCGCGCGCCTTGAGCTGCTCGATCAGCGTCCTGCTCGAGGTCGGGGCGATGATCCGGTCCTTGCCCAGCGACATGAAGTTGCAGCCGAGCGCCATCGTGTCCTGGAAGGGCACGTCGATGATCTCATGGCCCTTGCCCTTCAGCCAGTCGACGATGCCCGGTTCGGTGCAGGCCAGGCAGACGGCGGTCAGCTTGGGGGCGACCGGCACCACCATCAGGTCGATGTGGACGTAGTATTCGTCGATGAAGGCGAGACGCGTCTCCCAGCCCTCGGCCCTGAACCAGGCCTCGACCTGGCGGGCGCCTTCCTCCTGGGTGCGGGCGCCGCCGCAGCCGATCAGCACCACGCCGTCCTCGATCACGTTGAAGTCGCCGCCCTCGAAGGTGCCGGCGGTCACCATGTCGTAGATCGGAATGCCGAGCTTCTCATATGTGCGGATGGCGGCGTAGTTCTCGCCGCGGCGCCACCAGTTCGCCATGGCGGTGATCATGGCGCCATAGGGCGTCATCACGCTGGAATCGCGCGAATAGACCTGCATCGGCAGTTCCGGGGTCGGCTCGTGCCAGTGCACCTTGACGCCGAAATGCTCGTAGGCGGCGACCAGGTCCTTGTGCTGAGCCTGGGCGGTCTGGATGTTGCACGGCGCCTCGCGCAGATGCTTGCGCGACAGGGAGCTGGTGGCGAGGTGCCGCAGGAAGGCCGGCGAGCCGAGCAGCACGTCGGTCAGCGGATCGGTCTCGTTGCGGAAGCCCCAGCCGGCCAGCGGCTTCGTGCCGCCGCTCGGGTTGCGACGCTGCAGGGTGAAGGGTTCGGTGGTGCCGATGCGGTCTTGCCGGTTCATCTGTTGCTCCTTCAGGGCGGGGTCGGGATCCACCAGTCCCGGCCGCGGACGGTGGTGACGTATTCGGGCCAGCGGAAATGGATCGGCGGCTCGTAGTCGCAGAGCGGCGCGATCCAGTTCGATCCGCCGATGCCGCCGCCGGTCCGCTGCAGGAACTCGTCGCGGGCGGCGGCGCGGGCCGCGCCGTCCTCGATCAGGCGCAGCGCTGTCAGCGCCACGGTCTTGGCGGCGCACGCGACCATCGGGTCGATGGTCGCGCCGATGCCGCCGAGCGCGTTCATCACCCAGTCGGGATAGGCAAAGCCGGTCGGAGCCCGCAGGGCCGGGCGCGCGATGTAGAACCGGACGGTCGGCGCGTGCCAGGTCATGTCGGTGTAGTCGTCCGAGGTCGAGTTGACCTGGGAGGGCGGCAGGTCGCGCCGCAGGATCGCCTCCGCCGCCTGCGGCTCGATCAGCCGCTCGCATTCCGGCAGGAAGGGATCGGCCATCGGCTCCAGGCCGAGGCCGGCCTGCATCTGGCGCGCCACCACCCTGGCCGGCTCGTCCCAGCGCGGCGCGCCGATGCCGGCCAGGGCCTCGTAGGTGATGCGGGCCATGGCGTGATTGGCCAGGCCGGGCCGCGACTTCGACACCCAGTGCCGCTCGACCCGGCAGCCGGCCATGGCGGCGGCGGCGGCCGCGTTGCGATCGAGCGCGGCCGTGACCTGCTTGGCCATGGCCAGGGTCGGCACGCGCATCATGTACTGGATCTCGGCCAGGCGCGCCGGCAGATTGTCGGCGGTGGCCTGGCCCGCGGTCAGGATCGCCTCGCTGATCGACCAGCCGCCCTGGTGCGGCAGCATGGAGTCGCGCAGCGCCTTCGACATCATGAACATGGTCATCAGGGCTTCGCTGGCCCCGGGCGCACGCACCGCCGAATGCGACTGCGGGATCGGCGCGCCGTCGCCGCCGCCGCGGGCCCAGTCTTCCGGCCGGTCGCAGACGAAGCGGTAGATCATCGCATAGGCGGCGCCGCAATGGGTGTCCCAGCGCGCCGTGTTGCACAGCGGCAGCATATAGGCGGGATGGAACGAGATCATGCCGTCCAGCCCGTCATAATAGCCCCTGGCGGCATGGATCGGCTTGGAGCCGCGGACCTTCTCGGCCGGCTCGCCGGTGAACCGCAGCGTGCCGGTGACGCCGTGGCGCTGCATCGCCGCCTTGCAGGCGAGCAGGCCGCCGAGGCTGCCGATGCCCAGGCCCGAATGCGGATCGGTGTGGCCGCCGGCATGCTCGCTGAGGCCCGGGCGCGGGCGCTTCACCGTGGCCGCGTCCTGGCAATTGCCGGGCACCGCGTCATACTCGGCATACATGCCGATGGTCGGGCCGGGACCGTTGGTCCAGTGGGCGGCGAAGGCGGTCGGCATGCCGGCCGAACCTTCCTCGACCGAGAAGCCTTCCCGGCGCAGCAGGTCGACATACCAGGCGGCGGATTCATATTCGCGCCAGGCGGTCTCGCCGAGGTCGAAGATGTGCCTCGTCCAGGCGGAGAGCGCGGGGCGCGTCTCGTCGACGTGGAGCAGGGCGGATCGTTGGGCATCTGACGTCACGGCACGCTTCCTCGGTACGGTCGGGCAGGCGCTCGCGAACCGCGAAGCTTCCGGCCCGCCGTCGACCGGCGCCGGAGGCCGGGCGGCGGGCGGGACGCGTCCAGGCCCGGATCGCCGGGCCGCCCGCCTGTTCACAGCCAAATCCTATGCGGTGATGCGGCGTCGAAAAAAGTGATATGTTTTCCCGTTACCGGCAAATTCTGTTCACCCCTCGCCGCCATGCCGCCACGCATTCCCTCGACCCAGGCCCTGCGGGCTCTCGACAGTTTCGCCCGCCATGGCAGCGTCTGGCGTGCGGCGGACGAACTGCACCTGACGCGCAGCGCCGTCAGCCACCAGTTGCGCCTGCTGGAGCGCGACCTCGGCTTCGCCCTGCTGGAGCGGGCCGGCAAGGGCGTGGAGCTGACGGCCCGGGGCCGGCGCTATGCCAACCGGGTGCGCCAGGCCCTCACGGTCATCGGCGATGCCGCGCTGCAGACCGGCGATCGCGGCGTCGGCGGCACCTTGACGGTCAGCTGCACGCCCGGCTTCGCCTCGTTCTGGCTCTGCGCCGAGATCGCCGATTTCCAGGACCAGTATCCCGATGTATCGCTGCGCATCGTCACGCCGCGCCGGCTCGACGACGTCACCAATCCCGCCGTCGACATCTTCATCGCCTTCGGTGACGGCAATTGGCCGAACCGGGCGGTGGAGCTGCTCTGCGAGGTCGAATTCACGCCGCTGTGCAGCCCGGTGCTGCTCAACGAGATCGGCGGCCTGGCCGCGCCCGCCGACGTGCTTGGGACGCACCTGCTGCATCTCGGCGATTTCGAGGACTGGACGCGCTGGCTGACCCTGGCCGGGGTGGAGAATCCCGACACCGAATGCGGCATCGTCTTCTCCGACATGAACCTCGTCCTTGCCGCCGCGACCGCCGGCCAGGGCATCGCCATGGGCGACGAGCTGACCTGCCGCCCGGCCATGCGCTCGGGCCAGCTGGTGCGGCCCTTCGAGCTGGCGATCAAGTCAACCCGCTCCTATTTCCTGGTGACGGAGCACGCCCGGGCCGGCCATGCCGGGCTGGCCGCCTTCACCGGCTGGCTGAAGTCGCGCCTTGCCCAGACCGACACGCTGCGCCCGCGCCACGCCTGACGCTCCGGGCCGCGCAGTGGTGAATTTCGTTTGTCGATCGGACGAAAACAATTCGGTTGCCCTCGGCTGCACCTCTGCCTAACCTTTCGACAACGAGCAGGGGTTGGCATGGCTCCACACCGTCAGACCGTCGAGATCAGGGCTGATAGCATCAGCAAGACATTCGGCTCGTTCCAGGCACTCAAGGGCCTGTCGCTGACCATCGGTCGCGGCGAATTCCTGACCTTGCTGGGGCCGTCGGGCTCGGGCAAGACCACCTTCCTGATGATCCTCGCCGGCTTCCTGTCCCCGACCGGGGGGCGGCTCCACATGGACGGCAAGGACATCACCGACGTGAAGGCGGAGGAGCGGTCCTTCGGCATGGTGTTCCAGGGCTACGCCCTGTTCCCGCACATGAGCGTGGCCAACAACATCGCCTTCCCCCTGCGCATCCGCCGCCGTCCCGCCGACGAGATCAAGCGCCGCGTCGGCGAGATGATCGAGCGCGTCGGCCTTGCCGGCCACGGCCACAAGTCGCCCTCGCAGCTCTCCGGCGGCCAGCAGCAGCGCGTGGCGCTGGCGCGGGCCCTGGTGTTCGAACCGGCGGTGCTGCTGCTCGACGAGCCGTTCTCCGCCCTCGACAAGACCTTGCGCGAGGCGATGCAGGCGGAGGTGAAGCGCCTGCACACCGAGACCGGCACCACCTTCGTGTTCGTGACGCACGACCAGTCCGAGGCGCTGGCCCTGTCCTCGCGCATCGCCATCTTCAACCATGGCGAGGTGCTGCAGGTCGGCACGCCCCAGGCGGTCTATGAGCGGCCGGAGAGCCGCTTCGTCGCCGAGTTCCTCGGCCAGATCAACCTGCTGCCGCTGGCGGACGTCGCGGCCGAGGCCGGCGGGGCCGCCGGCCTGTGCGAGGGCGTGCGCATCGGGGTACGGGCGCCGCGCCGCGACCTCAACGCCTCGGCGATGCTGGCGGTGCGGCCCGAGCACATGGCGCTGTCGCTGCAGCAGCCGGCCGATCGCAACGGTGTCCCGGCGACGGTGGTCTCCAGCTCCTATCTCGGCTCGGCCACGCAGCTCAACCTCGTCACCAGGGGCGGCGTCGCGCTGTCCCTGTCGGTGCCGGCCAACACCGCCGCGGCCGGCCTGGCGCCCGGCGCGCCGGTCTGGGCGACCTGGCCGGCCGACCAGGGATTCCTCCTTCCGGACGGGAACTAGTCCGGCAATTACGACAAACCGCAGGGGACACCACCATGAATCACGCCTTCACGAAGGACTGCCTCGAAATCCTGTCGGACAAGGTCGCACGGGGCGAGATCACCCGTCGCCGCTTCGCCCAGCTCGCCGGCATGCTCCTGGCGGGCGCGCCCGCACTGCTGCGCTCGAGCGACGCCTCGGCCCAGGCCAAGGAACTGGTGTTCGTCAACTGGGGCGGCGACGCCATCAAGGCCTACGACGAGGCCTATGGCAAGCCCTTCACCAAGGAGACCGGCATCGTCGTCAAGATGGACGGCTCGGGGCCGACCGAGGGCGGCATCACCGCCCAGTTCAAGAGCGGCAAGCCGACCTGGGACATCGTCGACGCCGACCCGTTCTCGGCGATCTCGCTGGGCAAGCAGGGCATGGTGGAGCCGATCGACTACACCATCGTCGACAAGGCCAAGATGCGCCCGGGCTTCGGCTGGGAGCATGCCGCCTCGACCTATTTCTTCTCCTATGTCATCGCCTACGACGCTTCGAAGTTCGGCGACAACCCGCCCAAGAGCATGGCCGACTTCTTCGACGTCGCGAAGTTCCCGGGCAAGCGCTCGCTGTACAAGTGGGGCGTGGGCATGTGGGAGGCGGCGCTGCTCGCCGACGGCGTCCCCGCCGACAAGCTCTATCCGCTCGACCTCAAGCGCGCGCACGACAAGATCGCCGCCTTCAAGGACAATGTCGTGGCCTACTGGGGCGGCGGCGCCGAGAGCCAGTCCGTCCTGCTGAACGGCGAGGCCACGATGGCGCTGATCTGGTCGACGCGCGCCTCGCTGCTGGAGCAGGATTCCGGCGGCCAGATCAAGTTCATCTGGGACCAGGGCCTGCTCTCGCCCGGCGCCATGGCGGTGATCAAGAACAACCCCGGCGGCAAGGAGGCGGCGATGAAGTTCATCGCCAGCGCCCAGGATCCGCAGCGCCAGCTGGTGATCTTCGACATGCTCGGCCAGGGGCCGGCCAACCCGGCGACGGATGCCCTGATCCCGGCCGACAAGAAGCGGATCAATCCGGTCGACCCGGCCAACATGGTCAAGCAGGTGGCGCTCGACATGAACTGGTATGCCGACAATTACGGCAAGGCCCTGGACGAATACACCAAGATCATCTCCGCCTGATCCGGACCGGACGCGGGTCGCACAGCCGCCCCGCGCCCGGCGCGCCTGCGCGGCGTCGGCCCTCGGCCCGGCCGCCGCCGCGACCATCCCGGCCCCGAACCAGGAGCGGCGATACATGGCCCTGCGCAAGTTCGCACTGCTGGCGCCATTGCTGGCGTTCCTCGGCCTCGCCTATGCCTTGCCCTTCCTCGGCGTGATGCAGTGGAGCTTCACCCTGCCGGAGCCCGGGGTCGGCAATTATGTCACGGCCCTGACCGATCCGCTGGTGCAGTCGGTGTTCCTGCGCACCTTCCGCATCTGCGCCGCGGTGATGCTGTGCTCCGTGGTCTCGGCCTACGCCATCGCCTATGTCTGGGTGCGCGGCACGCCGACCCAGCGCCTGCTCGCCGAGTTCTGCATCCTGGTGCCGTTCTGGATCTCGGTGCTCACCCGCGCCTTCGGCTGGCTGGCGCTGCTGCAGAACCGCGGGCTGATCAACACCTGGCTGCAGGCGACCGGCATCATCGCCGAGCCCCTGACGCTGGTGCGCAACGAGTTCGGCGTCATCGTCGGCATGACGCATTTCCTCATCCCCTTCGCCGTGTTCCCCCTGGCCTCGGCCATGCGCAGCCTGGACGAGCGCGTGCTGCTGGCGGCGCGCGGCCTCGGCGCCTCGCGGATGCGCATCTTCTGGACGGTGTTCCTGCCGATGACGATGGCCGGCATCATCGGCGCGGGGCTGATCGTCTTCGTCTTCGCCCTCGGCTTCTTCGTCACGCCGGCCATCCTCGGCGGCGGGCGCAGCGTCATGGTGGCGGAGCTGGTCTATCTGCGCATCTTCCAGAGTCCGGACTGGGGCCTGGGCGCCGCCATCAGCGTCGTGCTGGTGCTGATCGTCGGCGGCCTGATGGCGCTGCTGTTCCGCTTCGTCAAACCCTCGACGATGATGCGCTGACCCATGATCCAAGCCCGTCCCGGACCTGTCGTCCTCGTCTTCGCCGTGCTCGTCGCGGTGTTCCTGCTGCTGCCGATCGTGGCCGTGCTGCCGGTGTCGTTCACGCCGACGCGCTACCTGTCGATGCCCTCGGGCGTGCTGTCGCTGCGGCACTACCAGGCGCTGATCGACAACCCCGACTGGGGCCGCAGCATCCTGCTCAGCGTGCGCATCGGCGTGGTGGCGAGCCTGCTCGCCACCGCCCTGGCCGTGACCTTCAGCCTCGGCATCTGGATGTTCCAGCCGCGCTTCTCGGCCCTGCTCATCGGCTTCGTGCTGCTGCCGATGGTGGTGCCGCCGGTGGTCTCGGCCATGACGCTGTATTTCCTGCTGACGGGCCTGTCCAAGGTGAACGAGCTGGTCGGCTACGACACCTGGCTCGGCGTCGCGCTGGCGCACACCGTGATGATCGCCCCCTTCGCCGTGGTGCTGGTGCTGGTGGCGCTGTCGCAGGTCGACCGCCGCATCGACCTTGCCGCCCGCGGCCTCGGCGCCACCGTCACCCAGCGCGCCTTCCAGGTGATCCTGCCCAACATCAAGTTCGGCATCCTCACCGCGCTGATGCTGTCCTTCGTGCTGTCCTGGGAGGAGATCGGCGTCACGCTGTTCGTCACCAGCGTCAACGCCATCACCCTGCCGCGCCAGATGTGGATGGGCCTGCGCGACAATATCGACCCGGCCATCGCCGCGATCTCGGTGATCCTGATCGCGATCACCATGGTGATCCTCGGCGTGCGCATCGTGATCGAGGCCCGCAGGCCGTCGAAGGCGTCGTAGGCGCGCAGCGGCCCCGCCGGGGCGGCATGTCCGGCCGCGTCGGGGGGCCGGCCGGCGTCGCGGCAGGCCGGCGCTACAGGTGGAACGCGCTTGCGTCGATCGTCGTCAGGCCGTTGATCTGGACGGAGAAGTCGGCGCGGCCGTCGCCGTCGACGTCACCATAGACATAGACGTTTCCACTCTGCGCCTTGTAGCGCAGTTCCCCGGCATGGTGCGAAAAGGCACTGGTGCCGATGAAGTGAAAAGCCTGGTTGCCGGCCGTGCCGGTGTCGGCGTCCATGTAGCGCAGCTCGATCCTGTCGCCATCGGCCTGGGCGAAATCGGCGATGGTGTCGCGGCCGGCAATGGCCGATGTGCTGTCGTTCGCCTTGAAGATGAAGAGGTCCGCGCCCGCCCCGCCGGTCAGGCGGTCGGCTCCCGCGTCTCCTTCCAGTCGGTCGTCGCCGTTCCCGCCGATGAGCGTGTCCTTGCCCTGGGATCCGACAAGCACGTCATTGCCGTCATCGCCGTAGAGCTTGCCGGAGCCCGTGATGGAATCCGCGCCGTCGCCGCCATGCAGGATGTTCTGCCCGTCGAGATCGAGGATCCTGTCATTGCCGCTGCCGCCTTGCACGGTATCGTTGCCGAGGCCGCCGAAGATCTCGTCGTCGCCCTCGTTGCCCCAGATCCGATCGTCTCCGTGCCCGCCCCAGATGACGTCATTGCCGCCATTGCCATAGAGGCTGTCGTTTCCGTAGCCGCCGGTGATCCGATCGTTCCCCGCATTGCCGACGATCTTGTCGTTGCCGCCGCCGCCATGCGCCTCGTGGCTGGTTCCGAGCCAGATCTGATCGTTGCCGTCGAGGCCGAAGATCCGGGGGCCCCGGCCGTAATAGGTGGCGCTTATGCCCGGGATCCAGTCCGTCGCGACGTAGCCGCCGCCTTGAAGCGTCGTGGCAAAGATATCGTAATACCCGCCGAACTCGTAATGCGCCTTGACGTATGCGACTCCATCGGTTGTCGCGGTGTACGACAGGTGGGATACGATGGCGACGTCGGATTGCGCGATCTTGTTGCCGTCGGAATCGTAGAGTTCGAGGTACGGATAGGATTCGGCCCCGACCACGCCGGTGTAGAAATCGTAGGTGCGGCCTGACGTCAGATCGAGGCGTATCCAGTCCGCCTCGGGAAAATCGCCGACGACGCCGGCCGTCCAACCCATGCTCTTTGTCGAGTCCCACTGGAACGACAGGGTCGCTTCAGGAATTTCCACCATCGTATTCTCTTCCAACATGCCTGGAGGATCGGGAGGCCCCGCCTGGCGGCATCGGCCCCGTGGTTCGGTCCATATGAACGGTCTCGACGGTCTTGAGGTCACCGCGCCGCCAGCGTGGCGTCGTGCGTGGTTATGCCGTGAGTCACGCAGGGGAAGATTGCATGCGCGGATCGTCCCGACAATCCGTTGCGTGGGGCCGGGCGGCCTCGCCTCGGCGCGCCGCGCGCATTCGTCGGGCTACGGCGTGATCAGCTCGACGCCGGGAAAGTGCACGGCATAGCGGCGGTCCCGCGTCAGGACCGGCAGGCCGGCGGTGAGGGCGCAGGCCCCGATCAGGAAATGCGGCAGCACGCCCGTATGGCGCCCGCCGGCCGCCCGGTAGCGCTTGAAGGCCTGGGCGGCGGCGTGCAGCGCCTCGTTGCTCATGGCCATGCGCTCGATGCTGAGCGCCTCCAGCGTCATCTCGACGTCGGCGGCATGGGCGAAGCCGATGGCGATCTCGCTGAAGGTCACGTCGACGACGGCGAGCGGCCCGATCTCCGAGCGCCGCGCCAGGTTGGTCTTGGACCAGTGGAACCAGATCGCGTCGCGAAAGAACAGGTCGACCAGGACGTCGCTGTCGACCAGCGTCATTCGTCGTCCCGGGTCAGGCGCAGGATCTCCTCGGCGCTCATGCTGGCGAAGAGGCCGCGCTTGCGCAGGTCGTCCAGGCTGCGCTCGATGCGCGCCAGCGCGTCGGTGCGGGTCTTCTCGATCACCACCGTGCCGAGCGCCGTCGCCCGGGCCTCGACATAGTCGCCGGGCCGGATGCCGGCCGCCTCGCGCACGGCCTTGGGCAGGGTGACCTGCCCCTTGACGGTTACCGCCGTCGCCATCGCCACCTCGTATTACTCGTCGCAAAAAGTAATACCGCAATCCGCGCCATCGCGAAAGCGTGACGGTGGAGGGCCGGAGGCCAATGGCGAGCGGCGTCGGCCGGCGCTACTATGCGAAGGGTCGTCTGCCGGGGCCTGCGCCATGCACCTGAATCGCCGGCAATGGATGCGGGGAGCTTCGGCCGCCCTGGCCTGGGCTGCGGTGCCCGGTTTCGGCATGGCACAGACCGCTGCGGGGGCTCGGCGCTCCGAGCTGACGGCCGATCAGATCCGGGCGGATCTGACCTATCTGCGGACGCAGTGGGCGCCGCTCGACCGCAGCTTCGATGCACAGCAGCGCGTGCTCTTCGACCGGGCGGTCGCCGAGGCCATGGCCGGGGCGGGGACGATGTCGGCCGCCGATCTGGCCCTGGCCGTGATGCGGGCGGCCGCCATCCCGCGCAACGGCCACACCGCGGCGATGGTCGGCCGCCTCCTCGGCGACCTGCCGATCCGGACATGGTGGTTCGCCGACGGGCTCCACATCGTCCGCGCAGAACCGCAATTGCCGTCTCTGCTGGGCGCGCGCATCGACCGGCTCGGCCCCCTGGCGGCGGAGGAGGCCCTCTCCCGGGTGGCGCCCTACGTGTCCGGCACCGACCAGCGGATACGGTGCCTCGGCGCCGCCTATCTCACCGGCCCGGCGATGTTGCGACGCATCGGGGCCATGCCGCAGGCGGGCGACCTCACCTTGACGCTGCGCCTGCGCGACGGCCGCGACAGCGTGGTCCGGCTCGGGCCGGCGACCCGCCCGGATCCCGGCGACGCCCATCTGCCGTTCGCCAGCGCCTGGTCGGTGCTCATGCCCGACGACAAGGCCTTGCCCGGCCGCTGGCTGCATGTCCTCGACGGGCTGGCCGATCTCCCTCTGGCCTATGCCCGGCCGCGGGATCTGTCGACGCAGTGGCTGGGCGACAGCGGCAAGCTGCTCTACATCCGCAGCAACAGCCTGGTCGGCCGCGAGCCGGAGGCGTTGGACAGGGAGCTGCTGTTCGGCGTGCTCGAGCGGCAGGTGGCGCCGAAGCCGCCGCAATGCGTCCTGCTCGACCTGCGCTTCAACAATGGCGGCAATCTCTTCGAGACGCTGCTCTTCGCCGAGGCGCTGCCCAAGCTGATGCCGCAGGGGCGCATCGCCGTGCTGATCGGGCGCGGGACCTTCTCCGCCGCCATCGCGACCGCGGCGGTGCTGAAGGCGGCAGGCCCGGGCACGGTGGTGTTCATCGGCGAGCCCATGGGCGACGACGGACATTTCTGGGCCGAAACCAGGACCAGGACGCTGCCCAATTCCGGCATCGTCGCCACATACAGCACCCGCTACGAGGACTATCAGGACGGATGCCGCAACCTTGCGGCCTGCTACTGGGCCAGCGTCGCCTTCGGGCCGCGCGGCATCTCGCTGATGCCCGACATCCGCGTCGACACGACCTTTTCCGATTATGCGGCGGGGCGAGACCCCGTGTTCGACAGGGCCCTGTCCCTGGCGTGACAGTGTCGGTCGGTGGGCGTGCGTCCTCTTGCCCCTCGAAGGCGGGGAGCGACTCGGTCACATTCGCGGCGACCGCCGCATGCCGGAGCGGCGCGGACCGAGCGAACGAGGTCGTCATGGCTGACTGGAACGCCTCCCTGTATCTGCGCTTCGCGGATGAGCGCACGCGTCCGGCGCGCGAACTGCTGGCCCGGGTGCCGCTGGAGACGGCGGCGCAGGCCGTCGACCTCGGCTGCGGTCCGGGCAATTCGACCGAACTCCTGGCCGAGCGCTGGCCCGGTGCGGCGCTGACCGGCCTCGACACGTCGGACGACATGCTGGCGAATGCCGTGAAGCGGCTTCCGACCGCCCGTTTCGTCAAGGCCGATGTGGCGACATGGCAGGCCGAGGCGCCGGTGGACGTGATCTTCGCCAATGCGGTGCTGCAATGGGTCGGCGGCCATGACGGCCTGTTCCCGCGGCTGATGGCGCAGCTCAGGCCCGGCGGCGTTCTCGCCGTGCAGATGCCGGACAACCTCGAGGAGCCCAGCCATCGCGCCATGCGGGCGACCGCGGCGGACGGGCCGTGGGCCGCCAAGCTCGGCGATGCCGCCGCGATCCGCGAGCGCATCCTGCCGGCCTCCGGCTATTACGACCTGCTGGCGTCGCGGGCCGCGTCGGTCGACATCTGGCGCACCACCTATCATCATCCGCTGGCCGGCACGGCCGCGATCGTCGACTGGCTGCGGGCGACCGGGCTGAGGCCCTTCCTCGACCCGCTCGACGAGGAGGAGCGCCGGGGCTTCCTCGCCGCCTACCAGGCCAGGCTGGCGGAGGCCTATCCCGTGCGCGCCGACGGCAAGGTCCTGCTGGCCTTTCCGCGGCTGTTCATTGTCGCCCGACGCTGAGCGGGGAACCGCCCGTCGGCGCTCGCCGCGGGGTCATCGGCGTTTTGCGATGGCGAACCGGTGCGGCGTGAGGCATGGTCCGCACCGAACAGGAGCAAGCCATGGCTGACGAGGGCAAGCGGGTCGAGGCTGCGGTTGCGATCATCCCGGTGATCAAGCGCACGGCGCTGGCCGCGTCGCTGGCGGTCGGGCAGGGCGAGGAGATCGCGACGCTGCGGGTCGAGACGATCGACCTGACGCTGGAGGGCATTCCGGGCGACCGCCATGCCGGCTTCTCCCGCCCGGCCGATGTGCGCGTGCCGTGGTTCAAGCGCGGCGACCCGATCCGCAACGAACGCCAGCTTTCCATCGTCTCGGTCGAGGAACTGGCCGAGATCGCCGCGGCGCTCGGCGTCGCCGTGATCGAGCCGGAATGGATCGGGGCGAACCTCGCCGTCTCCGGTCTGCCGGCCTTCTCGATGATCCCGCGCGGCACGCGGCTGTTCTTCCCCTCCGGCGCCGCGCTGGCGGTCACCGACCAGAACGCGCCGTGCCGCATCGCCGGCGGCGAGATCGCCCGCCGGCTGCCGGACGAGGCGCGGATCGATTTCCGCTTCGTCGAGGTGTCGAAGCGCCTGCGCGGCGTGGTCGCCACCGTCGACCGCGCCGGCCGGATCGCGGCCGGCGACCCGATCCATGTCCGCGTGCCGGAGCAGTGGGTCTGGAAGGGGTAGGCGCCGCGGGCCTCGCCGGCGCTACGATCCGGGGACGCGCGACAGCTCGATGTCACGGATCGCCACCAGGCTCCGGCGAAGCGCTTCGTTGTTCGACAGATCCTCGTAGATGCCGAACAGCCGGGAATAGGTCGTGGCATTGGCGGCGTCGGCCTCGACGGTCGCGAAGCGGGCCGCGCCGTATGTCCTGCTGCCTTCGGCGAAGCCTGCGACCAAACCGGCCGCAACCGCGCCGTGGATGGCCGCGCCGGTGGAGGTGGGGTTGTCGATCTCCGCCAGCAGCACCGGACGGCCCAGCACGTCGGCCATGATCTGCACCAGGAGCGGGTTCTTCGCCGCCAGCCCGCTGGTGAGCACGACGCGCTTCACCGGCAGGCCGCCTTTTTCGAAACGCTCGACGATGCTGCGCGCGCCGAAGCAGATCGACTCGATCATCGCCCTGTAGACCTGCGCCGGAGCGGTCTGCATGGTCAACCCGGCCAGCACGCCGCTCAGGCGGGAGTCCGCCCACGGCACCCGGTTGCCGCTCCACCAGTCGAGGGCGACCAGCCCCGCCTGCCCGGGCGCGATGCGGCTCGCCTGCTCGCCGAGCAGGCGATAGCCCTCGGCCTCGTCGCCGCCGGGGCGGAAGTTGCGCACGAACCACGCCAGCGAGTCGCCAAAGCCGGCCTGTCCCGCCTCGTAGCACCACAGGCCGGCGATCGAGCCGTCGCGGGCGACTCCCTCGATGCCGGGCGGCAGCGGCCGGAACGTTTCGGACAGGTAGAGGTAGACCGCGGATGTGCCGAGCGCGGCCACCAGGGTTCCGTCCGAGATGCCGCCGACCGCCGGCAGCACCACGTGGGAATCGATGATCGCGACCGCGACTTTCGCCGGCCCGGCAATTCCCGTGCGTGACCGCCATTCCTCGCTCAACGCGCCCGCCGCCGTGCCGGCGGGGGCGGGGGCGGCGAGCCGGGTTTCCAGGCCCGGCACGAGGCCGACGGGATAGCCTGCGCCGGGCAGGTATTGGGCCTTGTAGGTCGCGAAGCCGAGGCTGCGGACCTCATGCCCGATCAATTGGCTGACCAGCCAGTCGCCGGCCTCGATGAATCGGGCCGTCTTCGACCAGATATCGGGGGCCTCTTCGGCGAGCTGGGCCGCCTTTGCCAGCAGCCATTCACCTGAGACCTTGCCGCCGAAATTGTCGAGGAAGGCGCCGCCCGCAGCGTTGATGCGATCGGCCTGCGGCTGGGCGGCCGCGTGCTTCCACAATTTCACATAGGCGTGCGGCTCATGCGGGAAATGCCGGGACAGCGGGGTCCCGTCCCTGTCCGCCGGCAGGGGCGTGCTGGCGGTGAAGCCGATGCCGATGCCCTCGACCGTGCGGCCCCGGCCGAGCCGGCCGAGGATGTCCTGCGCCGCCTCGATATAGTCGGCCGCGTCCTGGAGCGCCCATCCGCGCGGCAGCGCCTCGCCGCCGGGCAGGCGGGCGGTCATGACGCCATGGCGATAGGCATGCGTGTGATCGGCAAGCTGGGCGCCGGTGTCGGCGTCGATCAGGACGCCGCGCGCCGATTCCGTGCCGTAGTCCAGGCCGATGATGGTGCGGGGGGGGCGGTCGGCCGTCCGGCCGGCGCCCTCGTCACGGCGTGGTTCACGATCCGACACGGGGAGCCCCTTCCGAAAATGCGCCGGATCAGCCGGCCGCCGATTGGGCGCCGGCGTCGGCGCCCATGATCATGGCGATGAGTTGTGGCACGCTGGCGCGTTCGGGGACCAACGAGCCGGCGACACGGCCTTGCCGCAAGACGACCGCGCGGTCGGCCACCTGCATCACATGGTCCATGTTATGGCTGATCAGGATGACCGAGACGCCGCGTTGCGGCAGCGACTTGATGAGCTTCAGCACCTGGCCGGACTCGCGCACGCCGAGCGCCGCGGTCGGCTCATCAAGGATGACGACCTTGCTGGCGAAGGCAACCGCGCGGGCGACCGCCACCGCCTGCCTCTGGCCGCCCGACATCAATCCGATCTCCTGCCTGGGATTGAGCGCCTTGATGCCCAGGTCCTTCGTCGCCTCGACCCACTGCTCGGCCTCGCGCCGCGGGTTGAGGAAGCCGAGCGGGCCCAGCCAGCGCGGCCGCGTGCGCTCGCGCCCGATCAGGAAATTCGACGCCACGTCGAGATTGTCCAGCACCGCGAGGCTCTGGTAGACGGTCTCGATGCCGGCCCGGCGCGCGTCCCCCGGCGAATGCAGCACCAGCGGCCTGCCTTCCAGCAGCACCTCGCCCTCGTCCAGGCGCATGACGCCGCTGATGGCGCGCACCAGGCTGGTCTTGCCCGCGCCGTTGTCGCCCAGCAGCGCCAGGATCTCGCCGCGGTGGAGTTGCAGGTCGACGCCGCCCAGCGCCGTCACGAAGCCGAAGGACTTGCGGGCGCCGCGCACTTCCAGGATCACGTCCCGCGTCATCGCAGCGACCTCGCGGCAAGGGCCCGCAGCCGGTTTTCCAGATAGCGGCGGAGCACGTCCAGCTCCAGCGCCAGCAGGATCGATGCGCCGATGGCGATGGCTTCCCAGAAGGGCGAGACGCTCATCAGGTTCAATCCGTTGCGGATGACGCCGATGATCAGCGCTCCCACCAGCGCGTTGGCGATGTGGCCCCTGCCGCCGAACAGGCTGGCGCCGCCGATGATGACGGCGGTGACGGCATCCAGCTCCATGCCCACCCCGGCCAGCGGCGAGGCCGCATCCGTGCGGCCGGCGTAGAGAAGCCCGGCGAAGCCGGCCATGGCGCCGCAGATGACGTAGCAGCTGATGATCACCCGGTCGCGCGGGACGCCCAGCCAGCCGGCGACATCCGGGTTGCCGCCCACGGCGTAGATCCAGCGGCCCCACAGCGTGCGCATGGTGAACACTGCCAGCCCGACCGTCAGCAGGCCGACGAGGAGCGCGGGGACGGGGATGCCGAGCACGAAGCCGCTGCCCGCGGCGCCGACGACAGGCGCCATGCCGATATGCTCGGTGCCGCCGCTCAGGAGCAGCGCCATGCCGCGGCCGATCCCCAGCGTGGCGACGGTGACGATCAGCGGCTGCGGGATGCCACCCTTGACGATCATGAAGCCATTGAAGGCGCCGAAGAGAGCGCCGACGCCTATGAAGGTGGCGACGTGCAGCAAGCCGCTGTCATGGCCGGCCTGCATCAGCAGGCCGGAGACGACGACGGTGAGGCCGAGCACGCTGCCCACCGACACGTCGACGCCGCGCACCACGATGACGAGGAGCTGGCCGAGGGCGAGCGCCGCCACCATCGCCGTCTGCGTGCACAGGTTCTGGAGGTTGCGCACGGTGAGGAAATATTCGTTCAGCAGCGTCATGGCGACGACCAGCGCCAGCAGGATGAACAGCGGGCCGGTGCGCAGCAGCTTGAGGCCGAAGTCGATCGCAAACGGGACGGGACTGTCCTTGCGGTCGGCGGCCTGTGGGGAGGTCGTGTCGGTCATCGCGCTCCAAACCATGTCTGGTCACACACAGGAGGGCATCGCCGGGAAACAAATGCTCCGGTTGTCGATTGGCGAAGACCTCTCAGCCCGTCATGGCCGGGCTTGCCCCCATAGACGCCAAGATAAGCGCCGCGCGGGATCACTGCGCCAGCGACGCCTTCAGGTCCGCGGCATATTTGCCGGCGTTCTCGGGCGTCAGCGGCGTGGCGACCGGCACGACCGTCTTCGGCTCGACCTTCTCGCCCTTCGCCACCTTGACCGCCGTGTCGACCGCGTAGGAGCCGATGGCCTCGAAGGGATAGGGCACGGTGAACTTCCAGCTGGTTCCGGCCGCGACGGCGTCCGCCCCGTAGAGCTGGCCGCCGATGGAGCCCATCGGCACGCTGCTGCCGGCCGCCTTCAGGGCCTGGAGGGAGCCCTGCGCCGACACATCGAAGACGTTGAACAGGCCGCCGAGGTCCGGCGTCGCCGTCAGCATGTTCTCGGTGATGGTGCGGGCATTGGCCGGGTCGCACTTGGCGTCCGCGTCCATGACGACGTTGTACGCCATCGCGGCGGTCGCCTTCTTGAAGCCGTCGATGAAGGCGTCCGTGTCGGGATTGCCGAGCAGGCAGCGGATGATGCCGATCTTGGCGCCCTTCGGCACGATGCCGGCGAACAATTCGCCGGCTTTTCCGGAGGCGCCGGGAATGTCGTAGAGCACGTCCGACGCGTGGTCCTTGAGCTGGGGAAGGCCGGTGTCGAAGCCCACCACCTTGATGCCGGCGGCCTGGGCCTTCTCCAGCGCGGGATAGAGCTGGGCGGCCGCGCCGCCGTGGTTGATGGCGATGACGTTGTAGCCCTCGGTCATCGCCTTCTCGATGGCGGTGATGAAGTAATTGGCGTTGGTGCGATCCGGCCCGGCGACGATGTTGATCGTCACGTCGGGATATTTCTTTGCCTCCGCCTCGGAAGCCTTGTGCATGCGGACGAAGGACTGATCGCCCAGATAGGGATAGATCACCAGCACTTTGGGCTTGTCGGCAGCGCTTGCCGACAGGGCATAGACGATCGCCGCGCCGGCTAGACCCAGCCGGCCCAAATACGTTCCAACCATGGCAGTTCCTCCCGAGCGGTCGCTCCGGCGAGCCGGCCGGGCAACTGCCGCGAGGCTAGCAAAACCCTCCATGGCGGGAAAGTTTTTTGTCTAAGTTCAGACAAAAATTCAGATGGGCAGCTTCTCCTCGGAGCGGGACATGGGGCGAGTCGGCCGCCGCGACGCGCTTCGCGCCGCCCGCCCGGCCAGCCTCTGGACGGTCGCCTCGACGCGCGCGTGGGAAAATTCCATCTCGCGCACCAGCAGGGACGCCCCGATCAGGCCGAGCTGGGGCGTATGATCCACCTGAACGATGCGCAATTCGGCATTCGCGATCGGCAAGGTCCTCTGGAACACGGCCGCGCGCAGGCCCGAAAGCAGAAAGTCCCCGGCGCCGGCCAGCGTTCCGCCCACCGCGATGGTGTCCGGATTGAGGATGCTGACGGCATCGGCGATGACTTCGCCCAGCACTTCGCCGGCGGCGACGACGCCTCGGATCGCCTCGGGTTCGGCCGACCTGACCAGGTCCAGAACGTCCGCGGCATTGCGCGCGGAGAACCCTGCCGCCCGCAAGTCCCGCGCGATGGCCCAGCCGCTGGCCCTCGCTTCGACACAGCCGATCTTGCCGCACCGGCACCGATGCAGCGGCGGAGAGCCGAACTGGATATGGCCGATGTCGCCGGCGACGCCCTTGTGGCCGCGATACAGGACGCCATGCGAAAGAATGCCGCTGCCGATGCCGGTGCCGGCCTTCACGAACAGGAAATGGTCGGAATCACGCCCGGAGCGGCGCTGCTCCGCGAGCGTGAGCAGGTTGACGTCGTTTTCCACGTAAGCCGGCACGCCGAGGCGGTCGGCGAGCCAGTCCCGCAGCGGCAATCCCTCCCAGTGACGGATGACCGATGGGCCGGCCGCCGTGCCGGCCGCGAAATCCACCGGCGCAGGCAGCCCCACGCAGGCCCCCAGCACCTTGGAGGCGTCCAGGCCCGCATGGGCGACCATGGCTTCGAAGGCGCTCGCGATCCGTTCCAGCGCGGAGTAGGGGCCGGCCTCGACGTCGTGCTCCACCACCTGTTCCCGCAACAGCCGTGGCTCCAGGTCGGTGATCGCGATGTGGATGAAGGTTTCGCCCACATCCGCCGCCAGGATCGTCGCGCACGCCGCGTCCAGGCCGATCAGCGCGGCGGGCCGCCCTCGGCCGGTGGCGGCAGGCGTGGTTTCCAGCAGGATGCCGGCGCGGAACAGCTTGTCGAGCCGATCCACGACCGTGGCGCGGGCAAGGCCGGACGACGACAGGATCGCGCGCCGCGAAAGCGCGCCCCTCGCCGCGACCTCGGCGACGATTGCACCGGCGCCCGCCGGCACGCGGACCCTTTCCTCGCTGTTGCGCCGGCCTGGCTGCATGTGTCGTCGCTCCGCCATCGGTGGCGCGATTTATGCGTCAGGGGCAGCGTGCTTGCCAGACGAATATGCACGAGCCAAGCGTTCTTTGATTTCCTTGTTGCTCCGCGAAATATCGACTGAAAATATCTCCAGGCGATCTTGGCTTGATTTGACGGCGTAATCATGGATCAGCCCGTCATCACGTCGGAGCATATGGTGATGCGGATAAAGCAAGGTGAGCTTGTTGCATTGATAGAGACGGCCATATGCCATCATCTGATAGACGTCGGCTTGTGAGACGCCCTGCTTCGGATCGTCGATCCGTGCGGCGATGCGCTTCCACTTGGTGTCGATCACCCGCACCACGGCGTCGTCGCGTTTCACCAGAATATCCGGCCGTGTCCGAAAGATGCCGCGGTTGTCCGCGCTTTCGAGGCAATAGAGCCGCCCGCCTTGGCTTACGACGCGCAGGTCGGTATCTGCCAGCGCAAGCTTCAGCATCCGTGCGACATATTCCTCGAACAGCGTGTTCATCTCGAACAGCAGCGAAAAACCATTACTGCCACCGGCCGACGTGGTCTGGAACCGTTCGCCGAGCAGCAGGCGCACGAGGTCGAGCAACTCGCGCCAGCGGCTATTGGTGCGGTCCAGAACGACTGCGTCCCACCGCAGCGCCGAAACGGGCGCGTCGGCGATATCGGCATAGGCGAACGCCAGTTCGCGAAGCCGCCGCTGATTGTCCATGGTGCGCGCGATGCGGGAGAGCCGCATGACCGCCGCCTTCATGATCCGGTTCAGCGCGATGTCCTGGGTCAGGGCATCGTAGCGGCAGGCCAGCCGGGACGGCTCGACGGCGAGAGCGGTGAATTGCCGCGTCACGTTCAGCCGGCCCCGAAGCGTCGGCAGATCGTCGGAATGCTCGACGTAACGGCGGGGCATGCCCTGCCGCACGGCGTCGACCAGCTTCTCGGAAAACAGGCGGATCAAGATTTCGAGCAGCGTCTCGCGCTGCCAGTCAAGCGCGGTGATCTGCCCGGCGTCGATCTTGAGGTCGAGCGCGACGGCGAGCATATGGACGAGGCGGCGGCGGATGCCCTCCGTCGCCCGAGCGCTGTCCTCGCCGGGAATGTCGATCTTCGGCAGGATTTCGAGTGCGCAACCGTCGGCAGCGATGACGCCGACGACACCACGTGCGCGAAGTCCCTTGCGGCCGTGCTCGATAACCCCGCCGCCGCGTCCGGCAAGCGGCGACGCCGCCGCGACCGCAGCAATGCGGTCGGCTGCATGCGCCGGGATTTCGTCCGCCGCATCGCCGTAACGGATCGTCTCCCATTCGAGGATCGTGCGGCCGATCACGCTGCGAAGCCGTCGTAGGAGAAGGTGTCGCGGACGCTCCAGCGATAGCGTGGCGTGGCATCTTCATTGCCGCCCATGCCCTTGGGCGCCCTGAGACGGCGGCGGACGATGAAGCAACCCTCACGATCTCCCTCGCCGTCGTCCCCGTCGCCCAACACGGCTGCGACTTTCGCCCACTCCTCGTAGAAATACTCGGCGAGCAGCGGGATCACCTTGTGCCGCATCACCTCGTCCACGTCGCTCCGGGTTTCGCAGCGGATAAAATAGGCATGGCCGATCTGATGCTCGCGATCGAAGAGATACTCGATCCGCTCGTTGAGGGTGGTGAGCAGCGCGGCGAGATTGATCCCATCGACCGTCCCTAGCAGCGATGCATCCGGCATCAACTCGCGAAACTCGAACCGGCGACGAAGCGCAGTGTCGAGCAGCGCGATAGAGCGGTCGGCCGTGTTCATGGTGCCGATGATGTGGAGGTTGGCAGGTATGCCGAACCGCGCGTTGCTGTACGGCAGGGTGAGCCGCATGCCCTCGTCCATGCCGAGGCGCTTGTCCGGCTCGATCAGCGTGATGAGCTCGCCGAACACCTTGGAGATGTTGGCGCGATTGATCTCGTCGATGACGAGGACATGCTCCTCGGCGCTGATCTCAGCTGCCTCCGTCATCTGCCGCAGTATCCCCGGCTCCGCCTTGAGGGTGAAGCCGACACCGTCCGCAAGCGGCTGTGGGCGCAGGCCCTCGACGAAGTCCTCATATGCGTAATTCTGATGGAAGGTGACGAAGCCGATCTGTCCCTGGCCTTTCAATTCTTCGTAGGCTTGGCGCAGTTCCCGCCGCCGCGTCGGATCGTTCAGCAGCGGATCGTCGTCGGCCAAACCGCGACATAGCCGCACCGCCTCGGCCATCGTACGGTAGGTCTTGCCCGTTCCGGGAGGGCCATAGAGGATCAGGTTGAGCGGCGAGCGCTTCACCGGGTCGGGCGGAGATGCCTCATCCGCCGGCAGGCCGCCCCAATGCGACAGGTTCTGCAGAAACCACGCATAGTCCTGGGCTTCGCCATGGAATGCGAAGCGGATCAGCCGCTGCGCCATCTCGTTGGTGGGGTACACCTCCCAGATCGCTGGCTGGTAGGTGTAATGATACCACTCGCGGGATTTGAAGCCCGACTCCCAGTCAACCGATATCCGCTCCCCATCACCGGCATTTGCCGTGATCGTGCCGATCGCTTTGATCGACATCACCGATACCGAGCGACCGTGATTATCGAACGGCAAGCCATTCTTGCGCACATAGGTCGCCTTGATCGCGATCCGCTCGCCTGGCTGCATCCGCCGCACTTGTTCGCGATGCCGGTCGCTGGGACTGCTGATCTCCCAGATACCCTCGGCGATGAAGCGATCGAACTGATCGCTTGTACGACCGAAGGACGCGCCTACGAGCCAGTAAGGCCCGTTTTCCAAAACCTGGTCTTCCTCCGCGGTAGGCTGCGATTCCGTGGTTGCAGCGCCTTCTTCGCCATCCCTCTTGTCCTCAAGCGCAACCCAGACGAAGCCCTGCACGTCGAACAGATCGGCGGGGTCCCAGCCGACTTCGCCTGCAAACAGCGCGAATAGTGCGCGCATGAGCTGAAGGAATTCGTCAAGATCAGCCAGCGTGAAATCGTTGTGCTCGAAGAGCTTACGGCCGAAGAGGCGCTGGCCCATCGCCTCGATCCTGCTGATCTTGAACCAGCTCGCAGCCTCAGGGTGGAGGGTACCGACCACGCTGATGGCGATTGCCAGCACCTCTCCGCGCCGGAGGCCGACGAGGCCATCCGCCTTCAATTGCTCGAGTGCTCTAGCGCCATCGGCGATCGTGACGAGCGGGTCTTCGTCGCTGCGCGCCATTCGCGCGACGGCCTCATAGAACCGGTCGCGCAAGCTTGTGTCGGCCCTCTGCACCTCCTCGAGTGTGCGCCAACTGAGCGGTCCTCCCTGCCCCTCTACGCTGAGCGCGCGATAGATCTGCTCGCCGGCTGTACGATCATCGGCAGGCGACTCCGCGATGGCGCGGACCTTGTCGATCACTCGATCCTTGTAGCGGCGCTCGACGGTCCAATAATCTCCATCCTGGCGGCGGAAATCCTCAAACCCCGCCATTCGGGCAAGAAAGGTATCGCGCAGGATATTGAAGGCGGGCCAGTCGATGACAACGAAGCCGAGGGCATCGAGCGCGGCCTTGCACTGCGCGCCGCCCGGAAGCGCGTCGCTTCCGACATGGCCCAGCGCATCGCGAACGATCGCCTTGCTGGGATAACGCTTGCCGCGATGGAGCAGCCAGAATTTCTTCGGATTGCCGAGCCCCTCATGCCTGGCGATGAAGGCCTCGATCGAGCCGGCGGCCTCGCAGCGATCAATTGCCGCGAGAATGTCAGGTGGAGTCAAGCCGAGAGAAACACTTGAAGAGGTATTATTATCCTCCAAAAATCTCTTGTAGTATCGCAGACTCGTCGGCAGATGGCGACGTTCGCCATCATTGCCCAATCCCTCTGGAATTCCTTCCCCGGATTTAAGGATTGCTTCGACCTTGTCGAATTCACCGCGGCGGCATAGCTCATCGAGCTCACCGAAATGCCTCTCGATTTTTCTGACCTTGCTCATCTGGGTGTTGCTAGTGTTCACAGAGTAGCCCTGTGATTGAAACCACGCTTTGAATTCAGCTTCTCTCACGCGATCGAATCCTGCGAAATCCCCTGCGTCATTTAGGATGAAATGGCTCTTTCTGCCAATGGTTGCTGTTGCGCCAGTAGTATTTTACCTGCTCGCCAATGACATGCCGTTTGCAGCTGTGCCAAACGCTGGCGACTGGAGTGAGCGCGATCGGTGGGAGGACGGTTTGCGGCCGAAGGAATTGGCGTACAGCCCGAAGAAGGCTATGCGACAAAACCCTTGCATCTATCCAGAACTCGCATAAACATATCTTTATGTGTGAACATCAAGGGGTGCGTGCATGCGCGACGTGGCGCCTTTCGATACCGTGCTCGGCGTGCTCAAGGCCGCGGGTGAGCCGACGCGCCTGCGCCTGCTGGCGATCCTGGCGGAGGGGGAACTGAACGTGTCCGACCTGACCGAGATCCTCGGCCAGTCGCAGCCGCGCATCTCCCGCCATCTCAAGCTGCTGATGGAAGCCGGGCTGGTGGAACGCATCCGCGAGGGGGCCTGGGCGTTCTTCCGCCTGGCCGAGGGCTCGCTCAAGGCTGACATCCTCGCCTCGATCCTCGACCGGCTCGACCGCAGCGACCGGGATCTGGCCCGCGACCGGACGCGGCTGGTCGAGGTGCGCCGGGCCCGCGCCGCCGAGGCGGCGGACTATTTCCGCAAGCACGCCGAGGACTGGGACCAGATCCGCGCCCTGCACGCGCCCGACGAGGCGGTCGAGGCGGCCCTGCGCGAGGTGATCGGCGACAGGCCGATCCAGTCCCTGCTCGACATCGGCACCGGCACCGGGCGGATGCTCGAACTGTTCGCGCCGCTGGCGGCGCGGGCCGTCGGCATCGACGCCAGCGCCGAGATGCTGAGCGTCGCGCGCGCCAATCTGGAGCGGGCCGGCGTCCGCAACGCCGTGGTGCGCCAGGGCGATCTCTTCGCCCTCTCGGTCGAGCCGGGCGCCTACGACCTGGTGATCATCCACCAGGTGCTGCATTATCTCGACGATGGCGGGCGGGCCCTGCGCGAGGCGGCGCGGGCGCTGCGGCCGGGCGGGCGGCTGGTGATCGTCGATTTCGCCCCGCACGATCTGGAGTTCCTACGCGAGGACTTCGCCCATCGCCGCCTGGGCTTCCCGCAGGAGACCATCGACCACTGGCTGGAGGCGGCGCGGCTGCAGCCGCAGCTCTACCGCACCGTCGTGGCGGATGGCGGGGCCTCGCGGCTCACCGTGTCGATCTGGGTGGGGCGCGACCCGCGCCTGCAGTCCGACGTGCTGCCGCTGGGCAGGGAGGTTGCGTGATGGCCGGCCATGCCTTGCCTTCGAGCGGCGGCATCCGCGTCTCCTTCGAGTTCTTCCCGCCGAAGAACGACGAGGCCGAGGCGGCGCTGTGGGACGCGGTCTACCGGCTGGCGCCGCTCGGGCCGGAGTTCGTCTCCGTCACCTACGGCGCCGGCGGCTCGACGCGCGAGCGCACCCACGGCACGGTGGCGCGCATGGTGCGCGAGACCGAGCTGAGGCCGGCGGCGCACCTGACCTGCGTCAGCGCCACCAGGAGCCAGGTCGACGAAGTCATCCGCGGCTATCACGAGGCGGGCGTGCGCCATATCGTGGCGCTACGCGGCGACCCGCAGGGCGGCGTCGGCCAGCGCTACGAGCCGACGCCGGGCGGCTATGCCCATTCCGCCGACCTCGTCGCCGGCATCCGCGCCATCGGCGATTTCGAGGTCTCGGTCTCGGCCTATCCGGAAAAGCACCCGGAGAGCCCCTCGCTCGACTTCGACATCGACATCCTCAAGCGCAAGGTCGACGCCGGCGCGGGCCGGGCGATCACCCAGTTCTTCTTCGAGAACGAGCATTACCTGCGCTACGTCGACCGGGTGCGCGAGGCGGGCATCGACATCCCGATCGTGCCGGGCATCGTGCCGGTGCAGAACTTCAAGCAGGTGCGCAGCTTCGCCGAGCGCTGCGGCACCGCGGTGCCGCGCCGCCTGGCCGACCGCTTCGAGGGCCTCGACGACGACGTGGCGACGCGCAAGCTCGTGGCGGCGGCGGTGGCGGCCGAGCAGGTGTTCGACCTGGTCGACCGCGGCGTCACCGACTTTCACTTCTACACCATGAACAAGGCGGACCTGGTCTACGCCATCTGCCATCTCCTCGGCCTCAGACCGAAGGTGGAGAAGGCCGCCGCCTGAGGGCGGATATGCGCCGCAGGCCGGCGGTCGTGAAAGAAGAGGCGTAGAACCCCCCTCCCGGCGGAGAGCGGGGCCTTGCGCCGCCATCGACCGCTGACCGCGCCGGTGCCGCAGAACCGCGATCTGCGCGGCGTCGGGCTCAGATCTCGACGGCCATGTCGGCGATCAGCCGCTCGCGCTCGGCCATGGCCAGGGCGGCCTTCTCGCCCAGCTCGCGGGCGACGAGGTTGAGCAGGCCCTCGCAGAACACGACATAGGCGCCCATGCTGTTGGAGTAGAAGCTGCTCGCATGCGGCACGAAGAAGGCGTAGCGGGACGGGCCGGCAAGCGGGGAGGAGCGGGTGTCGGTGACGGCGATCACGTCGAGGCCGTTGCGCCCGGCGACCTCGGCGACGCGGGCGACGCTGCGCGTGTAGGGCGCGCAGCTGGCGACCACGATCGCATCGCCCGGGGAGAGCTGGGAGATCGCCTCGGCGACGCCGAGGCGCGGCGCGTCGAGCAGGCCGACATCGCTGCGCAGCATGCCGAGGCCATAGGTCAGGAAGCTCGCCAGCGCGTGGAACTGGCGCACGCCGTGGAGGCGGACGCGCGGCGCGATCGCCAGGAGGCGCGCGGCGCCGCGCAGCGCCTCAGGGTCGAGCTGGGCGATGCAGCCCTCGACATTGGCGGCGGTCTCGCGGGCCAGCCGTTCGAACACGCCCGTATCCGCCTGCGAGCCGGAGCGGGTGCGGAGCAGGCGGCCGACTTGGCGGCTGTAGAAATAGCGCCGGTCGTCGGCGATGGTCTCGCGGAACACCCCCTGGAAGTCGCTGAACCCGGCATAACCCAGGCGCTTGGCCAGCCGCGTCAGGGTCGAGGCGTTGACGCCGAGCAGGCCGGCGAGCTCGGAGATCGAGCGCACCGCCGCCTGCTCGGGCATGTCGACCAGCCGGGCCAGCACGTCATGGGCCTTGGCGCCGAGCGAGACGGCGGCGTCCTCGCGGCCGATCCGCAGCGCGAGGTCACGCAGCGCCTCGATCGTGCGGGGGACGGCGTCGCCGGAAAGGCTGGCTTCGGTTTCCATCGGCGCGGCTCCCTCACCCGGCCGTCACCACTCCCTCACGACCATGGAAGCATGCGGGTCCGCCGGCCCTGTCATAGACGCTCCAGTCTAGCCCGTCGCCGTCGAGAAGGAAAACAGCGGTCGCCAGCGTGTTCTCGTCGTCCGGATCCGCCGGATCGTCGCGGCGGATCGGCAGGCCCGGCCCGGCCCGGTCGCGCAGCACCGCCAGCGGATCGCGCCCGGCGGTGCCGTCCGCCGCCAGCGCGTCGCCCCGGCGCTGGCGGGCGGCGGAGGAGGCGGTGACGAGCTGCGGGATGCCCACGGTGCCGGCATGGACGAGGTGGTTGGCGTGGACGCTCGGCGCGGCGACCTCGACGACCGAGCAGGCCGCATGCGCGAACTCGACGCTGAGGAGGCGCGGGTCGCCGGCCTGCGCCAGGGTCAGGTGGAAGGCGCCGGCCCGGTCGGCGCCGCCCAGCAGCGCCAGGGCGGCGTCGAGGCTGGCGCAATCGAGCACGGCCCGCGTCAGCACCATGCGCGGCAGGCCGTCGCCAGCCTCGCGGGCGCGGATGTTGTTGACCGTCTGAACCAGGCCGGAATCCGTGGCGGCGAAGGTGTGCCCCGGCAGCGAGCCGGGATAGACGAAGGACGTGAAGGCCCGTCCGCCGGCCGGGACGACGCGGGCCAGGGCGCAATGGCCGCGGAACCCGGGATCGCCGTCCTCGTTGTGGGCGATGACGCGCCGTGTGCCCGGCACCTGCACGGTGGTGCAGCCGTCCGGCGCCATGGCCGAGATGTCGCCGCGGCAGTTCCAGGCGAACACATCGGCAAAGGGCAGGCCGAGGCCCTCGGCCAGGCCCTGCAGCTCGGCATAGGGGCCGGGGAAGCGCTCGGCGACCAGATCGGCCATGCGTCGGACTCGGGGCTCGGCGCGGCGGGCGACGATGCCGGCCCAGGCCTGCGTCTTCGTGAGGTGGTCGTGGACCGCGGCCGCGCCGAAGCGGCCGAGCTGCACGCCGATCTCGCGCGGCGTGCCGGCGGCGTGGAGGAGGGCGAGGCTCGGCCCGGACTCAATGGACATGCTGGAGGAACTCCCGGAGGCGGGGATTGTCGGAGCCTTCGAGCAGCGCCGCCGGCGGTCCGTCGACGGCGATCTTGCCCTTCTCCATGAAGATCAGCCGGGTGCCGACCTTGCGGGCGAAGGCCATCTCATGGGTGACGACGATCATGGTCATGCCGTCCTCGGCCAGGGCCTGCATGACCCGGAGCACCTCGTGGCGCAGCTCCGGGTCGAGCGCCGAGGTCGGCTCGTCGAACAGCATGAGCTTTGGCTTGACCGCGAGCGCGCGGGCGATCGCCACGCGCTGCTGCTGGCCGCCGGACAATTCGCCGGGATAGTGGCCGGCGCGCTCGGCCAGGCCCACCTTGGCGAGCAGGGACTGCGCCAGTTCCTCGGCCTCGCGCCGCGGCGTGCCGCGCACCCGGCGCGGGCCGAAGGCGACGTTCTGCAGCGCCGTCATCTGCGGAAACAGGTTGAACTGCTGGAAGACCATGCCGGCTTCCTGGCGGATCAGGCGCACCTTGCGGGCGCCGCCGAGCACGCTGACGCCGTCGACGACGAGGTCGCCGCCGTCGATCGCCTCCAGGGCGTTGATGCAGCGCAGCAGCGTCGACTTGCCCGAGCCGGACGGCCCGATCAGCACGACCTTCTCGCCGGGAGCGATCTTCAGGTCGACCTCGTCGAGAATGGTCAGCGGGCCGAAGCGCTTGGTGACCTTGCGGAATTCCACGATGCTCATAGGATGCGCATCCTCTTCTCGGTCATGCGCAGGGCCAGCGTCAGCGCGCCGGTCATGATGAGGTAGAGCAGCGCCACCGCCGTCCAGATTTCCACGGCACGGAAGTTGGACGCCATGATCTCCTGGCCCTGGCGCGTCAGCTCGCCGACGCCGATGACGATGAACAGCGAGGTGTCCTTCAGGCTGACGATGAACTGGTTGCCGAGCGGCGGGATCATGCGGCGGAAGGCGAGGGGGCCGATGACATAGGCGAGCACCTTCCAGAACGGCAGGCCGAGGGCGAGGCCCGCTTCCTTCAGGCCGCGATGCACCGAGAGCAGGGCGCCGCGCACGATCTCGGCGATGTAGGCGCCGGCATTGATGACGATGGCGAGGATCGCCGCGGCCAGCGGATTGATGCGGATGTCGGCGAGCAGCGGCAAGGCGAAGTAGATGAACATCACCTGCACGATGATCGGCGTGCCGCGGATCAGCTCGATATAGGCGAGGGCCAGGGCGTTGAGCACCTTGTTGCCATAGGCGCGCATCAGGCCGGCGCCGACGCCGATCACCAGGCCGCCGACGAGGCCGGCCAGGGCGATCAGCACGGTGAGGCGGGCGCCCTTCAGCAGTTCCGGCAGGGCCTGCCAGATCACGGACCAGTCGAATTCCATCGGGACGACTCCCTGGCGGAGAGCGCGCCGGCGCGGCCGGCGCGCGGTCGGGCGGCGGGGATCAGCTCTTCGGTGGCTCGGTGCCGAACCACTTCTTGTAGATCGCCGTGTAGGTGCCGTCCGCCTTCAGCTTGGCCAGCGAGGCGTTGGCCTTGGCGACGAGGTCGCTGCCCTTGGGAAAGGCGATGCCGTATTGCTGGGCCATCATCTGCTGGCCGACCGGCTTCACTTTCCCCTGGCCGTTCATCTTGATGTAGTAGAGCACGTTCGGCGTGTCGTGCATGGCGGCGTCGGTGCGCCCGGTCATGACCTCGAGATAGGCGTTGTCGCTGTTGGGGAACTGCCGAAGCTCGGTGTCCTTGAAGTTCGCCTTGGCGTAGTCGGCGGCCGAGGTGCCGGTCTTGATGGCCAGCGTCTTGCCGGCGAGGTCCTCGGCGCCCTTGATCGGGCTGTCGACCGGCACCATCAGGAGGAAGCCGCTGTCGTAGTAGCCGTCGGAGAAGTCGATGACCTTCTTGCGCTCCTCCTTGATGGTGATGCCGGCGAGCCCGACATCGACCTGCTTGGTCTGCAGCGCCGGGATGATGCCGTTGAAGTCCATCGGCTGCAGCGTGTAGGTGACGCCCATGTCCTTGGCGAGGGCGTCCCACAGGTCGATGTCGAAGCCGACATACTTGTCGCCCTCCTTGAACTCGAACGGCACGAAGGCGGTGTCGGTCGCCACCACCAGGTCCTTGGCGGCGGCCGGCTGGGCCAGCAGCATGGCGGCTGCGAGCGCGGCGCCGGCGATCTTCCCGAATGCGAGCATGACGGCTGTTCTCCCCTGATGCGAGGCAGCTTCGATCGTTGTCGGCGCCTCATGTGCAAATTTACGATGCTTTTATTGTTTTGTCGCATTCAAAATTTGCGCAATGATGGCGAGATGTGTGCACAAAAAATTTGCATGCGGTCGGTCGATGCAGGGCGGCTTGGCAATCCCTAAAGGAAGAGAAGGCTCTCCCGGCTGGGGGCGGCGGCAGGGAATTTCGGGGGCAGCTTATTCACTCGTGACCAGGGCCCCGCGCTGGCGCGCGCCGTCGCCGCCTCCACGCCCTCGACCCGAGCGGGGAATCCAAATCGCGATTCAAGTAAAGCTTCATCGCAATCTGATCTCATTTCCATCGACCCGCCCACAAGTGCCGTCGTCGCCTGCTCCAATAGCTTTCTTGATCGCGTCGTCTCATGGTATAAATACGGGTTGATACCTTGGCGATGAGGTCGCGGTCCCATGGCGCCGGCGTCTCATTCAGGCACGGGCAGACTGGCGGAGCCTCTGATCCGAACCATTCGCCGCAGCCCGGTGCTCTGGCCGCTGGTTCTCGTGCCCCTCCCGCTGATAGGCCGATCGGTCTTTCCCCAGTCGCATACGGCGCTATTTGTCTTGTCGGTCATTGCCATCGTGCCGCTCGCGGCGCTTCTCAGCGTGGCAACGGAATCGGTTTCGACGAAACTCGGCGATGCGAAGGGCGGGCTGCTCAACGCGACGCTCGGCAATCTCACCGAACTCGTCATCGCGGTGGCTGCGTTGCGGGCCGGAGAGTATGTGCTTGTGAAGGCGTCCCTGGCGGGAGCCATCGTGACCAATACGCTGTTCATGCTCGGAGGATCCTTTCTTGTCGGCGGACTGAAGCACCACGTCCAGGAGTTCAACCGCGCCAATGCGCGGCTGCAGGTCGGAATGCTGTTCCTGTCGACCTTTGCGATGCTGGTGCCTTCGGTCGTCAGCGAGGGGGAGGCGGCTGGCATGACGCAGAGCCTCAGCCTCAGCCTGGCAGTTCTGCTGATCGTTACCTATTGCCTGGGCCTTGTCTTCACGCTTCGCACGCACCGGACATTTTTCAGCAGCGAGATGCATTCGGAGCCTGCTGAGGAGCATTGGCCGGTCTCTCTCGCACTTGCCACCCTGGCGGTCGCGACCATTCTGGTTGCCTTGGTCAGCGAGGTGTTCGTCGAGTCGGTGGGGGGCGCGGCGCTGAAACTGGGCATGTCGCATGCGTTTGTCGGCTTTGTCGTCGTGGCCCTGGTCGGCGCCGCCGCCGAGATGGCATCCGCGTTCTCCGGAGCGCTCAAAAACCG
This sequence comes from Labrys sp. Lb11, assembly GCF_057554225.1. NCBI lineage: Bacteria > Pseudomonadati > Pseudomonadota > Alphaproteobacteria > Hyphomicrobiales > Xanthobacteraceae > Labrys > Labrys sp. Lb11. Next base: position 99,401 of record NZ_BAAJOT010000003.1, on the reverse strand, counting down.
CCTCGATCTGAGTGTCGGCATCGCCTTCGGAAGTGCCAGTCAGATCGCTCTTTTCGTGGCCCCGGTCCTGGTGCTCGTCAGTTACGTCGTCGGACCGGCCCCCATGAGTCTCCAGTTCTGGCCTGGAGCCATCGTGGTCATGTTCATCGCGACGATGGCAGCATCGCTGACCACGAACAGCGGAAGATCTGCGTGGTTTACCGGCGTGCTCATGATCATGGTCTATCTGGTTTTTGCTATAACGGTCTATGCCTTGCCGTCCAAGGGTGGCTGATCGACCGTCATGCTTTCCGCGCCGTCGGCTGCAGGAATTGCGGGGCAGTCTATTTTTTCGCGATTAGGATAGCGTGTGTGGATAGCCCGCATCGCCAACCTTTAGCGCGCTATCTGCACAGTTCCATTGTTATGCGCCAAAATGGTTTGTTTCGCAGATCGCTCGATCTTCTTGTTACGGTCTCCCGCTTTTTCCTCTCTGATAGACGATAACAATTGGGCCGTTCTTCGGGGTCGCCTTTTTTCTGCGCGGACAGTGTGGGCGCACCTTGCGGATGAAAGTCTTGTCGCCAATCCACTGGAGACGACGGGCCGCAACGGAACCTTAATTCACGAAGGAGAAGTCGCGGCGTGTTACGACAGCCCTCCATCGGGCTCAGGTGAGTGACATTATGAAAGTGATCAGGTTTGCGATTGCCGCCGCGGCGATGGCTCTCGCATCATGTGCTCCACGCGCGAATGAGGATATTCGGCCAATGCTGGTGGCAAATCTCTGCACGGCGGAGGCAAACCTTGCGGGGGTAGTCATGGCGAAACGGCAGGCGGGGGAGCCTCAGTCAGAGATCATGACAGCCGCTACCCGCAATCTCAGGCCGGAGGCGGAGGCGATCGCCAAGAGGATCGTCACGGCCGCTTACGCCTATCCGCGCACAGCCGATGTCACCGGGGCGGTGGACCGCTTCAAGAGAGAGCAAACCGCACAATGCTTCCGCACCACACATTGATGTCGAGGTGGCCTGTTCGGCCTGGCGCGCGCAGGGATTGAGATGAGGGGCGGCAGTGTCGCCTTGGAGGTGGCATTCGTGGTGCGCCGGTGATCCTGACCGGTTTGCTGGCGTGGCCCTTCGGCCGATCTGCTGGGTGCGACGGAAGACGGCGCGGCGGCCAACGCCCTGCGCTCGGGCGGGGCCACCAGGTGTCCGCTCGGCTCGCCAGCCTGGAGGCGGCGACCGTCGCGCTCTGGCTCCGCATCGACGCGGACCGCGATCACGAAATGAGTAAACTATCCCCGTAATAGGTCGCGAAAATCCCCATTGTGCGACGGAGCAGACATCAGATACAAAGTCACCGTTCTAATTGGCGCTTCCGCAAAGGGTGGCATTCAAGCTTATGGCTGTTGCGAGATCTGACGGGCACTGCTTTGATTGTGGAGGGACATTGTCCGCAAGAGCCCAAGACCTGAGTCTTGCTATGCTGTTCGACAACTGTGGCTGGAGCGTGGCCACGACGAATTATGATCATTCCTGATTTGACCACCAGAAGTATACGGTTTTCATTGATCGCAATTCCATCAGCCGCAAGCAAACAATATATCAACTTTCTGTTGAATTGGGTTGTGGAATTTTAGAATCTCGACGTGTCGTGGATAATGATCTGCCTATAGCTGAGGGCGTTACGGCAAAGGAGGTGTATCAGCTACATCGAGTTCTTTCTGCTCACGGCATTCGGATTAGAATGAACCCCGCATTTCGCTGGAGTTTTGACGATCCATCTCTTGAATGGGGCTGCCGTCGTTAAGCCACGGGAAACAGACGGCACGATGTCGCCGCGCGCCGTGGTCTTGGAGTGCATCCCGGGAATGAGGCGGAGAAAGGAGCGATGATTCTCTCATGTCCATTTTCAAGAGGCTTTGGCAAGCAGATCTGTTCCGCGGCAGCGGCCTATTCAGTTTGTCCTGCGCATAGCCGGAGGCGAAGGCTTCGAGACGACGGTTGATCAGACTCTGATGCGCGGGTTGGCTACCGCAAGACCGCGTTTTCGTCTCGGGCCTGCCTCTGTCTCAAGCCGGGCGTCGACCTTTCGATCGGCCACAGAATCACAGCGAGGATTGCCCTACCGTGCCTCCGCCTCCGGCGATGAGCAGATGTTCAACGACGGATTTCGACAGTTCTCCCTCTTTTCGGCAGCCTGTCTTCTTTCAGGCGGCGGTGATGGCGGGATTTGTCGCAATGGCCCCACGGCTGTCCGGTTCATGTTGGGAGTAAGTCCAGATGGAATTGGCGAGGGTCGCTTTTTGGGATGGTGGGCGGCTTGAGCAATTGGTCGATGCTGCGACGGTGCATGATGTTGGCGCGGACGAGCCTGGCGAAGGCGAGTGGGCTGTCGACGATTTTGACGGCGTCGTTGGCGATGCGCAGCAGCAGGTAGGCGATGAGGGCGACGGCGATCTGGATGCGCACGGCGTTCTCCGATTGCCCGATGAAGTGCTTGATGCGGAGGGTCTGCTTGACCCATCGGAAGAAGAGTTCGATGGCCCAGCGGCGCTTGTAGAGGTCGGCGATCTCCTGGGCTGGGGCGTCCAGGTCGTTGGTGAGGATGCGCAGTGTTTTGCCGTCATCGAGAACGACGCCGATCTCGCGCACGGGATCCTGGAAGGGGTTGATGCGCGTCGTCGTCAGGCGTTCGGGCAGGTGGCCGATCCGATCATAGAGCAGGGTCGATCCGGGCGGCAGAGGCTGTTCGGCGACCGGAGCCAGGGGCGTATTCTTCTTGAGCCGGGTGACGATCCGGCAGCCGGCTGCGTTCAGGCGCTCCCACCAACCGTAATGATAATAGCCGAGATCAAAGACATAAGTGGCGCCGGGCTCGATGGGCATGGCGTGCGCGGCCGTGATGTCGTTGACCTTGGCGGGCGTGACTTCAAGGTAGAGCGGCCGGTCGGCGTCCGGGTCGTAGATGATGTGCGCCTTGGCGCCGACGGCGCTGCGGGAGAAGCGTGCCCAGGCCGCAGCAATCCCCGACAGCCGCAGGCTCGTCGAGTCGATCAGGCGCACCACCTCGGCGCTCGACCGACGAAAGCCCCGGCTGGTCTGGGCCGCCATATGGGCGAACAGGCCCGAGAAGACCTCGTGCGTTCTCAGGGCGTTGGCGTCGGCCAAGGTCGAGCGCGACACCTGACGCACGCCCAGGTGATAGAGCCTGCCCGCGTGGCTGGACATCGCCGTTTCGATCTCGCGCAGCGAGGCGGCGCCGGAAAGCTGCGCGTAAAGCAGCGCCACAAACTGACTCTTGGTGCTCAGCCGCCGAACCCGGGCATCCGTTCCCTGTTCATCCACAAGCCGATCGAACACCGACCACGGCACATGCTTCAGAAGCCCGTGCAATACGCTATTGTGGTGACGCATGGCGTTGGCTCCTTCTCGTGTCCAAAACACCGGCAAGTGCTTGGAAACAAGTAGAATCAATGCCATGCAACCTGTCTACCAAAACCAACCGGACAGCCGTGCAATGGCCCAAACAAATGCGGCGAGTTCGCGCGCGATGGCGACGCAGACGACATTGATCGGCTTTCCAGCCTTCGCAAGTCGACGATATCTCGCGCACAGCCGCACCTGCGCCTTCCAGGCGATTTCCTTGACAGACTGCGGCAGGAATTCGTTGCGCTCCAAAATCGCGAGTCCGACGCGCGCCGGTGAGCGATATGTCCAGGCGCCTTCGACGAGCATGCGCCGCCCGCGCGTGTTGCCCGCCTTCGTTATGCCGCCACGCGCCGTCTTGGCGCCGGACGACCGCTCGCTTGGGCACAGCCCGAGATAAGCCATGAGTTGCCTCGGGTTGGAGAAGCGGCGGAAGTCGCCGATTTCGGCGACCAAAGTCATCGCCGAAATCGCGGCGATGCCGCGCAAGGCTTGAATGGCCGCGACGACCTTCGCAAGCGACCAGGAGGGCAGAAGCTCCTGCATCTGCTTGGCCAGCCGGTCGCGTCGCGCCAGCGCCTCCTCCATTGCCTGTACAAGCTCCTCGAATGCGATCTGCCGCGCGGGATGATCAAACCGCTGGCCAGCAAGCCATTTGCGATATTTGCCGCTCCAATGTTTGCCGTCTGAATAGACCCGATCGTGCCGCAGAAGAAAGCCGGTCACCTGTTGGCGTGCTCGCCGCAAGGTCTCCACCGCCGCCTGCCTGGCGCGGCATAGGTCACGCATGGCTTCGTGCGCCTCGTCGGGAACCCAGACCGGTGTCAATTCGCCCGACCGGAACAGCGAGGCCTGGGTCACCGCATCGCGGCGATCCGTCTTCACCCGGTCGCCGGGCCGAGTGGGCACCAGCGACGGCGCCACCACCACGCATTCGTGGCCGAGCGCGACGATCTGCCGATAGAGCCCGTAGCCGCAAGGCCCGGCCTCATAGCAGAACGCCAATTGAGCGTGCTTCTTCGAGAGCCGCTCCACCAGCTTGGCGACCGCCTCCGGACGGCTCGTGATCTCGCCCAGGAACCGTGTTTCGCCTCGCCGCCCACCTTCGGCGATCGCCACCGAAATCGTCCGCTTGTGCGTATCCATCGCCACGAAAGTCGTTGTATTTTGGTCCATGGCCCGTTCCCCATGCATGAGGCTCTGACCGAAAAGCCGGTCAACCCTCGTTGTTGCATGCCGCGGAACGGGCCGCCCAAATGGACATAGCGTCTCAATTGTGGAATTGAGTAACTTCTCGCCGAATTGGTAAACGCTCCTGCCGCTCGATGGAGAGCCGGCCGCTCATAACGATCTGGTTGGGGGCGCCCCCTCCAGGATCGCCATCCCGGCAACATGGGCAAAGCCCGGGCCTCAGTCTAAAGGGGGCCGTCACGTTCGCGCTCGAATCCAGCTATCCTGCTTCATCCCGTACCAGCCGGACCAGGCACCCATGAGCGACGAACTCGTCTTCTACACCAATCCGATGTCCCGCGGGCGTATCGCCCGCTGGATGCTCGAGGAAATCGGCCAGCCCTATCGCACCGAGATCCTGGAGTTCGGCGCCGGCATGAAGTCGCCGGGCTACCTCGCCCTCAATCCGATGGGCAAGGTGCCGGCCGTCGCGCATCGCGGCGTGGTGGTGACCGAGGTCGGCGCGGTCTGCGCCTATCTCGCCGATGCCTTCCCGCAGGCCGGCCTGGCCCCGGCGCCCGGCACGCCCGAGCGCGGCCTCTATTACCGCTGGATGTTCTTCGCGGCCGGTCCTGTCGAGGCCTCCGTCACCAACAAGGCGCTGAACGTCGAGGTTCCCGCCGAACGCAAGGGCATGGTCGGCTATGGCTGCTATGCCGACGTGATGGACGCGCTCGACTATGCCGTCTCCCGGAACGAGTTCATCGCCGGCGACCGGTTCTCGGCGGCCGACGTCTATTTCGGCTCGCAGATCGGCTGGGGCCTGGCCTTCAAGTCCATCGAGGCGCGTCCGGCCTTCGCGCAGTATTGGCAGCGCATCGCCAACCGGCCTGCCGCGATTCGCGCCCGCGAAATCGACGACAAGCTGGTGGAGGAACGCAAGAAGGCGCAGGGGACGCCGTAGGTGGCCCCTGGCAAGGATGGCAGGCGCTCGCCAAGCCCCGATCAGCCGCCGGTCGTCGCGATCGCCGCGTCCACCGCATCGCCGAGGCGCTCGACGATCGCGTCGACATGGTCCGCCTCGACGATGAAGGGCGGGGCGATGAGGACGTGGTCGCCCTGGACGCCGTCGATGGTGCCGCCCATCGGGTAGACCATCAGGCCGCGGGCCATCGCCTCGCGCTTGATGCGGGCGTTGAGCTTCAGGCCGGGATCGAAGGGGGCCTTGGAGCCGCGGTCGGCGACCAGCTCCACGGCCTGGAACAGGCCGCGGCCGCGAATGTCGCCGACATGGTGGTGGTTGGCGAAGCGCTCCGCGAGGCGGCGGCGCATGAGCTCGCCCATGGCCCGGACATTGGCGAGCAGGCCGTCCCGGCGGATCACCTCCTGCACGGCCAGGCCCGCCGCGGCGGCCATCGGATGGCCCATATAGGTGTGGCCATGCTGGAAGGCGCCGGAGCCCTTGGCGAAGGCCTCGAAGATCCGACGGCTCAGCAGCACCGCGCCGATCGGCTGGTAGCCGCCGCCCAGGCCCTTGGCGATGGTCATGAGGTCGGGCGCGACGCCGTCCTGCTCGCAGGCGTGCAGCGTGCCGGTCCGGCCCATGCCGCACATCACCTCGTCGAGGATCAGCAGCACGCCGTGGCGGTCGCAGATGGCGCGGATGCGCTCGAGGTAGTCGGCCACCGGCGGCACGGCGCCGGCGGTGGCGCCGACCACGGTCTCGGCCACGAAGGCCATGACGGTCTCGGGGCCGAGCGCGAGGATGCGCTCCTCCAGCGCCCCGGCGGCGCGGGCCGCATAGGCCTCATCGCTCTCGCCGTCGCCCTGGAAGCGATAGGCGAAGCAGGGGTCGATGTGGTGGGTCTCGATCAGCAGCGGCCGGAACTGCGCCCGGCGCCATTCGTTGCCGCCGGCCGCCAGGGCGCCGAGCGTGTTGCCGTGATAGCTCAGGCGCCGGGCGATGATGTGCCGGCGCTGCGGCTGGCCCGTCTCGACGAAGTACTGGCGCGCCATCTTCAGGGCGGCCTCGACCGCCTCGGAGCCGCCGCTGACGAGATAGACATGGTCGAGGCCGGCCGGCGCGTCCGCCACCAGGCGGTCGGCCAGCGCCTCGGCGACCTCGGTGGTGAAGAAGCCGGTATGGGCGTAGGCGAGGGCGTCGAGCTGGCGGTGCAGGGCGGCCAGCACGTCGGGATGGCCGTGGCCGAGGCAGGACACCGCGGCGCCGCCGGAGGCGTCGATGTAGCGCCTGCCGTCGCGGTCGACGAGCTCGACGCCCTTGCCGCCGACGGCGACGGGCATCGCCGCATTGGCGGCGCGGTGGAGGAGGTGGGTCACGGCGATCTCCGGGCTGGGCGTGGGGTCAGATGGGTGTCGAGGGCGGCGAGGTGCGCGTCGGTGTGGCGCAGCGCCGCCAGGGCGTCCTCGCCGCCGCGGCCGGCGACCAGGGCGCCGAGCACCTCGGCCATGGCGAAGGCCGGCGCCATGGCGTGGAAGAAGGAGGGACTGTCGGTCGGCACGATCACGGCATGGCTGGCGAGCTGCGCCAGCGGCGAGACCTCGCTGTCGGTGACGGCGACCACCGGCAGGCCGCGGCCCGCGGCATAGGCGGCGATGTCGACGGCGAGGCGGGTGTAGGGCCGGACGCTGGCGACGAACAGCACGTCGCCGGCCCTTGCTCCCGCCAGCGCGTCCGTGCCGGTCGCGGCGACGCCGTCGAGATGGATCGAGCGCTCGCCGATCAGCGACAGCACATAGTGCAGGTGCCAGGCGACGGGATGGCTGGAGCGCAGGCCGAGCCCGTAGACCCGCCGCGCCGCCGCCAGGGCCTCGGCGGCGGCGACGACGCGGTCGAGCACCTCCGGCGCGGCGAGGCCCTCGATCTGGCGGCCGATCGAGGCCAGCATCTCCGCCGCCAGGGCCCGGTCGCCCTTCAGCCTCTGGCTGGCGACCTGCCGGCCCGCCTTGCCGGCGAGGCCGAGCCCGCCGTCGCGCACGGCGGCGGCGTAGCGGGCGCGGATGTCCTCGTAGCCCTCCAGGCCGAGATGCTTGGCGAGGCGCGTCATCGTCGCCGGCTGCACGCCGGCCTGGCGCGCCTGCTCGCGCATCGACAGCAGCGCCACGTCGCGCGGCCGGTCGAGCACGTAGCGCGCCGCGGCCTGGAGCTGGGCGGACATGGCGTCGAACGCCTTGACGATCTCCCCGGCGAGAGGGCCCTGATCCATGCCGACGGTCCCGATGGCTGTTGCAACGAATGTTTCAAATAGTATACTAGTGATCCATATGGATCAACAGGGCGGAGAGGCCATGGGCATGGAGACGAGCTTCGGTCCGGTCACGATCGCGGTCGCGCCCAATGGCGGCCGCCGCACCAAGGTCGACCATCCGGCGCTGCCGCTGACCCCGGCGGAGCTGGCGCGCACCGCGGCCGAATGCCTGGAGGCCGGGGCGGCGATGATCCATGCCCATGTCCGCCGGCCGGACGGCAGCCATCTGCTCGACGCCGAGGCCTATGGCGCCGCCATCGCCGCGATCCGCGGCGCCGTGGCCGACCGGCTGGTGATCCAGATCACCAGCGAGGCGCTCGGCCTCTATTCGCCGGCCGAGCAGCGGGCGGTGGTGCGGGCGGTCAGGCCGGAGGCTGTGTCGCTGGCCCTGCGCGAGCTGGTGCCGGACGCCGGCGAGGAGGCGGCCTTCGCCGACCTGCTGCTCTGGGCGAGGCGCGAGCGGGTGGCGCCGCAGATCATCCTCTACAGCGCCGAGGAAGCGGCGCGGCTGGCCGAGCTGCAGCGCCGCGGCCTCGTGCCCTGGGACGACGTCCCCGTGCTCTACGTCCTCGGGCGCTACACCGTCGGCCAGACCTCGGCGCCGGCCGACCTCCTGCCGTTCCTTGCGCCCGGCCAGCCGCGCTTCGGCCATTGGAGCGTCTGCGCCTTCGGCCGGCACGAGGCGGCCTGCGTCGCCGCCGGCGCCCTCCTGGGCGGCCATGCCCGGGTCGGGTTCGAGAACAATCTCATGCTGCCGGACGGCACGACCGCGCGCGACAATGCCGGGCTGGTCGCCGCGGCCGGCAGGGCGATCGAGGCCTGCGGCCTGGCGCTCGGCACCGCGGCCGACCTGCGGGCTGCGACGGCGCGCTGACCCGGCGGCTCAGCTGCCGCCGGCCGGGCCGCGCCGGCTTTCGCAGGCGGTGTGGGCGAGGATGGCGAGGAAGACCACCGTGCCGCCGAGGATGGCCTGGCGCCCCGGCGCTTCGGCGAAGGCGAGCCAGACCCAGAGCGGCGCCAGCGGCGTCTCCAGGGCGCCGATCAGCGCCGTCTGCGCCGCCGGGATGTATCTGGCGCCGATGACGAAGAGGATCAGGCCGAGGCCCATATTGCTGATGCCGAACAGGGCGAGGTTGACGAGATCGACCGGCGCGGCCGAGAGCGGGCTGGCGAAGGGCAGGCTGATCACGGTGCTGAGCAGCGCCGATAGGCAGGCCGCGGGCACCAGCGGCACCGCGCCGCTCGCCCGGCTGATGACGATGATGGCGGCCATCAGCAGCGTCATCGCCAGGGCCAGCGCATCGCCGAGCAGGCTGCCTTCGCCGGCGCCGCCCCACACCGTGATGCCGACGCCGGCAAGGGCGGCGACGCTCGCCAGCATGGTGGCGCGCGACGCGCGCTCGCGCAGCACGACGAAGGCCAGTGCCGCGGCGACGAAGGGGGCGATCGCATAGATGATCGCCACATGCGCCACCGTGGTCAGCTTGAGCGCGGCGAGGAAGGCGGCCATGCCCATGCCGGACAGGGTGACGAACAGGAGGCCCGGCCGGCCGATGGCGGCGAAGGCGCGCAGCGTGTTGCCGCGCTCCTGGACCAGGACGAAGATGAGGCCGGTCAGGGCGCCGAACAGCCCGCGCCAGAACAGGATGGTCCAGGAATCGAGCGGGATCAGGCGGGTGAAGAAGCCGGCGGCGCTCCAGGCGACGGCCGAGAGCGTCACCAGCACCAGGCCGAGGCGGTAGCGCCCGGCGGCGGAGCGGTCGGCCAGGGCGGCGACGCTCATGGCGCCGTCCTCTTCCAGTCGCCGCCCTTGTTCCACCAGCGATTGGGATTGTCCGGATCGCCGCCCTTCGAACGGCTGGCCAGCACTTCCCGGGCGGTGATGACGGGCTCCTGGTAGGAATGGGCGGCGACGATGGCCTCCACGACACGGCCGAGCAGCCGCGCGTCGTGGTCGATCTGGAACGAGACCTCGACCACCCCGGGCCGCCGGCGCTCCGCCTCCTCGCTGCCGGCCATGGCGCCCTCGCGCGGCCGATAATGCTCCAGTCCCGGCGCCGACTGGTAGGCGCAGCGGTCATAGGCGCCCATGGCGAGCGGCGTGACCTCGGCCAGCCGGTCGAGGATGCCGTCGACCTCCTCGGCCGGCGCCTGGAACGTCACCAGCAGGAGCGGTTCGAGCCGGGTCGATGCGGTCTCGAGCCCGGCGGCCGAAGGCTGTACATGCATGGCGGTGTCTCCTCTGCCGGCGTCGGCAGGGGAGACAATGGCAGATCCCTGCTGACATGGTTCTGTCAGCAGTGTCGGGCCCTGCATCACCGGGCGAGGGAGGCCCAGGAGATGCCGAGGCGAGGCTGCTGACACTCCGGTGGCAGCAGGCCTGGGGCAGGGTGGCGATTTGCATGAGGCTGCCGGCATGCGGCGAACGACGCGCCTGTTCGAGATCATCCAGTTGCTGCGCTCCGCCCGCAGGCCGATGACGGCGGATGCCATCGCCGCGACGCTCGAGGTCGCCCGGCGCACCGTCTATCGCGACATCGCCTCGCTGCAGGCGATCTCGGTGCCGATCCATGGCGAGGCCGGCATCGGCTACGTCATGCGCACCGGCTACGACCTGCCGCCGCTCATGCTGTCGGTGGAGGAGGTCGAGGCGCTGGTGGTGGCGCTGAGCCTCTTGGCGCGCACCGGCGACAAGGGCCTCAAGGCCGCCGCCGGCACCATCCAGGCCAAGATCGCCAGCGTGCTGCCGCAGGAGGCCCGGCAGCCGATCGAGACGCCGAGCCTGCACGTCTCGGCCTGGGGCACGCCCGAGCCGGAAGCGATCGATCTCGGCCTGGTGCGCCGGGCGATCCGGCAGGAGCGCAAGCTGGCGATCGCCTATCGCGACGACGGCGGCCGGGCGACCGAGCGCGTCATCCGGCCGATCGCCATGATCTATTATGTCGAGGTCACCAACATCGCCGCCTGGTGCGAGCTGCGGCAGGCCTTCCGCCATTTCCGCGCCGATCGGATCTCCGCCTGCACGCCGCTCGACGACGGCTTTGCCGGCCAGGGCCACCGGCTGCGGACGCAGTGGCTGGCCGAGGAGCGCGCCAGGGCGGACGGCGACGCCGCCCCGGCCGTCCTGGCGGGACGGGGATCGAAACTCTAGCCAAATTCCCCTCGGTTGATCTTGGCAATCCAGTCATCGTCCGGATTGAGCAGGGCCTCTGCGACATCGACATGGCCCTTGGCGACGGCCTGAGCCGCCGCCGCCGATAGAAGCGTCGGCTGATCCCAGGAATCGTTCCGATGGAGGCTCACTGCCTCCCCGAGTTCCGCTATCGCAAGATGATAGGCGTCCGCCAAGTCCCCAGGAATTTTCGGTCCATGTCCCGTCATTCGGGCCACTTCGATGGCTGCCGGAAGCTGAAAGAATGAAAAATCTATGGGTGATGCCGTTTCGCTTGCGATCCGCACGACGTGCGGGACAGCGGCATAAGAGGCCGAATAGACATCACCTTGGTGGCACAAGCTCGACCACAGGCTGTACCATGGTTCGTCCTGGTCGTCGGTTTTTGGTTCCGGGGAGGCTGCCAGCATCCGCAGCAACTGCGGAGTGTCCGTCGCGGGACCGTAAGCATGCCTCAACTTGCCCCAGCGCGGATCATCGAGAGAGAGCATCTGGCCAATTCACCCAAATCTTCACGAGCTCGCCCCTCAGCTCCATTTCATGAGGCCGCAATCCCGGCGCCGATCTCGACCACCGGGCGGTCGCGGTCGGCGACGGCCTGGACGACCCGGCCGCCGCAATGGACCTCGACCAGCCCGGCGAGGTCCGCCGCGGCCTCCTCCACCGCGCCCCAGCCGTTCGACTGGATCGTCACCAGCGCGCGCCGCGTCTGCGGCCCGATGGCCGAGCGCATGTCCTGGCGCCAGTTCCAGCGCCGGCACAGCACGTGGCGCGTGTCGGCCAGCACCACCTCGCCGGGCTTGGGCGGATCGTCCGGATCGTCGCCGGCCTCGGCGCCCATATCGAGGAAGCTGTCGCCGGCCCGGCTGAAGCGGAAAGCGACCGGCGGGGCGATGCGGTCGAGGTCGTCGGCGCCGACGCAGAACACGTGGTGCAGCGAGACGGCGTTGTAGGCGTCGACGAAGGCGTTGACCGCCGGCAGCCGGTCGCCCGCCAGCACGCGCTTGACCAGCCGCTCCACCGAGGAGCGGTAGCTGGTCTTCTTGATGCCGAAGCCCTTGTAGGCTGCGCGCCAGGCCGCCACGCCCGGAATGGCGGAAAGCTCCAGCCCGGCGTGGCGCCGGCGGCACGCCTCCTCGCGCCGGGCGACCTCGGCCTCGAGCGCTTCCGGGCGGACGGACGGCACCGCCAGCCCCTCGGCCACCAGCACCGCCACGCGGAAGTCCGGGAAGCGCTCGACGAGGTCGGCGATGGTCAGGGTGACGGACATGGCGCAGAATCCTGAAGTGGCACGGGAGGAGGATATGGCATGATCCGCAGGTCTGTCATGCGAGGGGCCGGCGATGTCCAGGGCGGTCCAGGTCCGGGAAGGGCGGGCGATGGGCGGACGGGCCGTGCTGCCCGCTGGGCTGCGGCATGGGCTCGGCATCCGCAACGGCGATGCCCTGTTCTTCCGCCGCGACGGCGAGCGGGTGTTCGTCGAGACCCGTCTGCAATCGGTGCGCCGGGCTCAGGCGCCGGTTCGGAAGATGGCGACAACGCCTTTCAGGACCGGGGATTTCCCGGCCGATCGCCGGCGCGGACGCGGAGGGGAGGGGAGGGCCGATGGTCGAGATGGTGCAGCAGCAAGCCCTTGGAGGGGCGTCGGCGAGGGGGGCGGTCGCGCGGCAGGCCGGCCGTGGCCGGGGCTTAACCCTTCCTAAACCCTAACGGAGTCACCACTAGGCCGATCCAATTCTATCGCCGGAAGCTCCCGCATGGCCTCGCGCGCCGAACGATCGGCCTTCAATGAATGGTGGTGGACGGTCGACCGGCTGTTGCTGGTGGCGCTGCTGGCGCTGATGTTCATCGGCGTGGTTCTGCTGATGGCGGCCAGCCCCGCCGTGGCCGAGCGCATCGGCATCCGCGACATCTTCCACTTCGTCAACCGCCAGGCCCTGTTCATCCCGCCGGCCATCGCCGTGATGATCGGTGTGTCCTTCCTGTCGCCGCAGGCGATCCGGCGCGTCTCGCTCGGCGTGTTCCTGATCGCCATCGCCCTGGTGCTGGCGACGCTGCTGTTCGGCGCCGAGGTCAAGGGCTCGCGGCGCTGGATCTTCGGCATCCAGCCCTCCGAGTTCCTCAAGCCGGCCTTCGTCGTCCTCGCGGCCTGGCTGTTCTCCGAAAGCGTCAAGCGCCGCGACGTGCCGGGCAACATCCTGGCGATCCTGCTGCTGGCCTCCTCCGCCGGCCTGCTGATCCTGCAGCCGGACTTCGGCCAGACCATGCTGATCTCGATCGTCTGGTGCGCCCTGTTCTTCATGGCCGGCCTGCACTGGTTCTGGGTGCTGGGCCTGGGCGGGGCCGGCGTCACCGGCATCTTCGCCGCCTATTTCCTGATCCCGCACGTCACCGCCCGCATCAACAAGTTCCTCAACCCGGACGGCACCGACAACTTCCAGGTGGAGACGGCGATGGAGGCGTTCCAGAGCGGCGGCTGGCTCGGCAAGGGACCAGGCGAGGGCACGGTGAAGCGCATCCTGCCCGACAGCCATACCGACTTCATCGGCGCGGTCACGGCCGAGGAGTTCGGCATCCTGTTCTGCATGGCGCTGGTGGCGCTGTTCGCCTTCGTGGTGTTGCGCGGCCTCTGGCACGCCTACAAGCTGGAAGACCCGTTCTGCCGCTTCGCCACCGCCGGGCTGACGCTGCTGTTCGGCCTGCAATCCTCCATCAACCTGATGGTCAACCTGCACATGATGCCGGCCAAGGGCATGACGCTGCCCTTCATCTCCTATGGCGGCTCCTCGTTGATCGCCGTCGCCTATGCCATGGGCATGGTGCTGGCCCTGACGCGGCGCCGGCCCCGCTCGGACGTGCTGGCGCAGACCTGGCGCTTCCGCGACCGCGAGGACGGCCTGTCGGCGGAGGCAGCGTGAACGGACAGAAGATGGTTCTGCTCTGCGCGGGCGGCACCGGCGGGCACCTGTTCCCGGCCGAGGCCCTCGCCGGGGCGCTGGCGCGGCACGGCTATGCCGTGGAACTGGCAACCGACGAGCGCGGCGCGCCCTACACCGGCTCCTTCCCGGCGCGGAAAATCCATGCCATTCCGGCCGAGACGGTGCGCTCGCGCTCGCCGCTGGCCATGGCCAACACGCTGTGGAAGCTCGGCACCGGCGCCCTGGCGGCCTGGCGGATGCTGGGCGCGAGCCGGCCGGCCGTGGTCGTCGGCTTCGGCGGCTATCCCACCGTGCCGCCGCTGCTCGCCGCGACCTGGCGGGGCATCCCGACGCTGATCCACGAGCAGAATGCCGTGATGGGCCGGGCCAACCGCATGCTCGCCGGCCGCGTCACCCGCATCGCCACCGGCTTTCCCGACGTGGCCATGGTCGAGGCGGCGGCGCGGGCCAAGCTGGTGCACACCGGCAATCCCGTGCGGGCCGCCGTGATCGCGGCGGCGCAGCAGCCCTATGCCGCGCCGGGCGAGCGCATCGATCTCCTGGTGTTCGGCGGCAGCCAGGGCGCGCGGGTGATGTCGGACGTCGTCCCCGAGGCCGTCGGCCGGCTCGAGGCCGGCCTGCGCTCGCGCCTGTCGATGGTGCAGCAGGCGCGCGAGGAGGATCTGGAGCGGGTGCGCCAGGCCTATGCCCGGCTCGGCGTCCACGCCGAGGTCGAGCCCTTCTTCAAGGATTTGCCGGCGCGCATGGCGGCGGCGCATCTGGTGATCGCCCGCGGCGGCGCCTCGACCGTGGCGGAACTGGCGGCGATCGGCCGCCCCGCCATCCTGGTGCCGCTGCCCGGCGCGCTCGACCAGGACCAGGCGGCCAATGCCCGCGCCCTGGCGGCGACCGGCGGGGCCCGGCTGATGATGCAGCCGCAGTTCACCCCGGACGCCCTGGCGGCGGACCTGGCGCAGCTGCTCGGCGATCCGGCCGGGCTGGCCGCCGCGGCCGCGGCGGCGCGCAGCGCCGGTTCCGCCGATGCGGCCGAGACGCTGGCGGATCTGGTGGTCAAGCTTGCCCGGGGACCTGCGCCGGCGGGCCGCGGCGCGGCATAGTTCCGCCCGGACCGTTCTTCCGCTATCCCAGTCGCAATCCCGTCCTGTCGAATCGAGACGCCCGTCCATGAAGCTGCCCAGCCATATCGGCCCCATCCACTTCGTCGGCATCGGCGGCATCGGCATGTCGGGCATCGCGGAGGTGCTGGTCAACCTCGGCTACACCGTGCAGGGCTCGGACGCGGCCGACAACTACAACGTCAAGCGCCTGAAGGACAAAGGCGTCCGCACCTTCATCGGCCATGCCGCCGAGAATCTCGGCGAGGCCGAGGTGGTGGTGGTCTCCACCGCGATCAAGCGCGACAATCCCGAGCTGCAGGCGGCGCGCGAGCGCCGGCTGCCGGTGGTGCGCCGGGCCGAGATGCTGGCCGAGCTGATGCGGCTCAAGACCTGCGTGTCGATCGCCGGCACGCACGGCAAGACCACGACCACCTCGCTGGTCGCCACCCTGCTCGACGCCGGCGGCTTCGATCCGACCGTGATCAATGGCGGCATCATCAACGCCTACGGCACCAATGCCCGCCTCGGCGGCGGCGACTGGATGGTGGTGGAGGCCGACGAGAGCGACGGCACCTTCCTCAAGCTGCCGACGGACGTCGCCATCGTCACCAACATCGACCCCGAGCATCTCGACCATTTCAAGACCTTCGACGCCATCAAGCAGGCCTTCCGCTCCTTCGTCGAGAACATCCCGTTCTACGGCTTCGCCGTGATGTGCCTCGACCATCCGGTGGTGCAGAGCCTGGTCGGCACCATCGAGGACCGCCGCGTCGTCACCTATGGCGAGAACCCGCAGGCGGATGTGCGCCTGCTCGACCTCGACCTGTCGGGCGGGCGCTCGCGCTTTCGCATCGTCGCCCGCGACCGCAAGACCGGCGCGGTGACGGAGCTGCCCGATCTCGGCCTGCCGATGCCCGGCGGCCACAACGCCCTCAACGCCACGGCGGCGGTGGCCGTGGCCCACACGCTCGGCATGAGCGCCGAGGCGATCCGCAAGGGCCTGGAGAGCTTCGGCGGGGTCAAGCGCCGCTTCACCCGCACCGGCGAATGGAACGGCGTCGCCGTGTTCGACGATTACGGCCACCATCCCGTCGAGATCGCCGCGGTGCTGCGGGCGGCGCGGGCCTCGACCACGGGCAAGGTGATCGCCGTGGTGCAGCCGCACCGCTACTCCCGCCTCGCCAGCCTGTTCGACGAATTCAGCGGCTGCTTCAACGACGCCGACATGGTGATCGTCGCCGATGTCTACGCCGCCGGCGAGGCGCCGGTCCCCGGGGCCGACAAGGACAGCCTGGTCGCGGGCATCCGCGCCCGCGGCCACCGCCACGTCACCGGGCTCGACCGGCCGGGCTCCCTGGCCGGGCTGATCGCCGGCGAGGCCAGTCCCGGCGATTATGTCGTGTTCCTCGGCGCCGGCAACATCACCCAGTGGGCCTATGCCCTGCCAGGCGAGCTGGCGGCCCTGGGATGAGCGCCCGCGACGACGCCGTGCTGCCGGCCGGCGAGCCGGTCATCCGCACCATCGCCATGCCGGCGGACACCAATCCCGCCGGCGACATCTTCGGCGGCTGGCTGATGGCGCACATGGATCTCGCCGCCGGCAACGTCGCCACCCGCCGCGCCCGCGGCCGCGCCGCCACCGTCGCGGTCGAGGGCATGTCCTTCCTCAAGCCCGTGCTGGTCGGCGACGAGGTCAGCGTCTACGGCTGGATCGTCGAGACCGGGCGCACCTCGATGAAGATCCATATCGAGGCCTGGCGGCGCCGGCGCGAGGAGGATGCCTCCTGCAAGGTGACGGCCGCCGTGTTCACCTTCGTGGCGATCGGCGAGGATCGGCGCCCGCGGCCGCTGCCGGACTTCTGAAGCCGGCCGGCCGCCGCAATTTCCTCATCCTTCCGTGAGGAAAGACGTGGGCGGGCTCGTCGAGCGGGAGTGCCTCGTCCCGTGCGATTCGCCCCCGGCTCTTCCCGGCGGGGAGGGAGCGCAGACCTGGCCCGAGGCGACCTGCGGATTTGCCCGAGATGACCTTCCCCGACATCACCGCCTCCATCCGCGCCGCCGCTCCCGGCCTGCGCGGCAGCCTGGAGGCCAATGCGCCGCTGGCGCCGCTGTCCTGGTTCCGCACCGGCGGACCGGCGCAGGCGCTGTTCTCGCCGGCCGACGAGGCCGACCTGGCGCTGTTCATGGCCGCCCTGCCGGACGATGTCCCCTGGCTGGTCATCGGCCTCGGCTCGAACCTCCTGGTGCGCGACGGCGGCGTGCCGGGCGTCGTCATCCGCCTCGGCAAGGGCTTTTCCGGCATCGCGGTGGAGGGGCTGACGGTACGCGCCGGCGCCGGCGCGCCCGACGTCAAGGTCGCCCGGGTGGCGGCCGAGGCGGGCATCAAGGGCCTTGCCTTCCTGCGCGGCATTCCCGGCGCGGTCGGCGGCGCGCTGCGGATGAACGGCGGCGCCTATGGCGGCGAGACCAAGGATGTGTTCGTGTCGGCCCGGGCGGTGACGCGGGCCGGCGCCGTGGTGACGCTGTCCACGGCCGACATGGCCTTCGCCTACCGCAAATGCGGCGCGCCGGCCGACCTCGTCTTCACCGAGGCGACCTTCGCCGGCGAGGCCGGCGACCGGGACGAGATCCTGGCCCAGATGCAGCAGATCACCGAGCAGCGCACCACGACGCAGCCGGTCAACACCCGCACCGGCGGGTCCACTTTCAAGAACCCGCCCGGCCAGTCCGCCTGGAAGCTGGTGGACGAGGCCGGATGCCGCGGCCTCATCGTGGGAGCGGCCCAGGTCTCGCCGCTGCACACCAATTTCCTGGTCAATCTCGGCGGTGCCAGCGCGTCCGATATCGAAACGCTCGGCGAGACGGTGCGCGGGCGGGTCAAGGCGGCCGCGGGCGTCGAGCTGGAGTGGGAGATCAAACGGGTGGGTGTGCCTGTCTGAGACAGTTCTCTCCCGGCGGGGCGCCCCCGGCTGCGGCGGCACAGGGGAGTTTCTCAACATTGGTTAACGAATTTTCGGGGCCGACACCCGAAAGTGTAACTGATTGTTTACCCCCATGTCGGAAAGCTAGCGTTAATGGGTCGTGAAGCAAATCGGTCGGATTGTCGCTTTCGGGCCCTGAAACCGTCCTGTGACGAGAGCGCCTGGTCCGAAGCCTCATGCCGAGACTGTCCCTCCTGACCTCTTCGCGCCCTGCGGATTCGGCCTCCGATCCGCGCGCGCGCCGCCGCCGGTCCTGGCTGCGGCGGAGGCTCTCCAGCCCGCCGCGGGGCGTCGGCTTGGTGCTGACTCTCGCCTTGTTCGGCGCCACCGGCTATTACGGCGGCCACCTGGACGGCGGCTGGGACCGCATGGTCGCGGCCTATGGCACGCCCGGCGACATGATCGCCAATCTCTGCGGCTTCCGCATCGAGACCGTCGCCATCACCGGCCAGCAGCGCCTGACCGATTCGGAGATTCTCGCCGCCGCCGGCGTCACCAGCGTCTCGTCGCTGCTGTTTCTCGACGCCGAGGCGTCGCGCGAGCGGCTGCAGGCCCTGCCTCTGGTCAAGGCCGCGACGGTGCACAAGCTCTATCCCGACACGCTTTCGCTCTCGATCGAGGAGCGGAAGCCTTACGGGCTCTGGCAGAAGGACGGGGCGGTCAAGGTGATCGCCGCCGACGGCACCGCCATCGACGATGTCCGCGACGGCCGCTTCAGCAGCCTGCCTTTCGTGGTCGGGGAGGGGGCGAATCTGCGCACCGCCGAGGTCACGGCGTTGCTGGAGGCGGCGCCGGAGCTGAAGAGCCGCGTGCGTGCCGCCGTGCTGGTGGCCGAGCGGCGCTGGAACCTGGCACTCGACAACGGCGTGCTGATCCGCCTGCCGGAAGAGGAACCGGAAAAGGCGCTCGCCGCGCTCGCGACGCTCGAAGCCCAGGCCCATGTGCTGGAGAAGGATGTGCTGATCGCCGATATGCGCATGCCCGACCGCGTCGCCTTCCGCCTGAGCGAGGATGCCGCCACCGCTCGCGCCGAGGACCTGAAGAAGGCCGCCAAGAAGAAGGGGAATCCAGCATGAACCGTCCCTTCGACAGCGGGCTCACCCCGAGGCTGAAGCCGTTGCCGCCCAAGCGGACGGCGGTGCTCTCGATTCTCGACATCGGCACCAACAAGGTCGTCTGCCTGATCGCCAAGCTGCGGCCGCTGGAAGGGGCGGACCTGCTGCCGGGCCGCACCCATCAGGCCCAGATCCTCGGCATCGGCCACCAACGGGCCCGCGGCGTCAAGGCCGGCGCGGTCGTTGACATGGACCTGGCCGAGCTGTCGATTCGCCAGGCGGTCGATGCCGCCGAGCGCATGGCCGGCGTTCGCGTCGATTCGGTCATCGTCAACCTGTCCTGCGGGCGTATCGCCAGCGAGCATTATTCGGCCACCGTTCCCGTTGCCGCCCACCAGGTCGGCGACACCGACATCCATCGCGTGCTCGATGCCGGCGCCAGCCACTCCGTGCGCGACCGCCGCGCCGTGATCCACTCGCTGCCGATCGAGCACACCCTGGACGGGGTGCGCGGCATCCGCGATCCGCGCGGCATGCTGGGACGCGTGCTCGGCGTCGACATGCATGTGGTGACGACCGAGGGCACGCCGGCCCGCAACCTGATGCTGGCGATCGAGCGCTGCCACCTGGCCATCGAGGCGATGGTGGCCACGCCCTATGCCGCCGGGCTCTCCGCCCTGGTCGACGACGAGGCGGAGATGGGCTCGACCGTGATCGACATGGGCGCCGGCACCACCTCGGTCGCCGTGTTCTCCAAGCGCCACTTCGTGCATGCCGACGCGCTCGCCGTCGGCGGCGCGCATGTGACGATGGACGTCGCCCGCGGCCTGTCCACGCGCCTCTCCGAGGCCGAGCGCCTCAAGGTGCTCTACGGCGCCACCATCGCCTGCCCGTCGGACGACCGCGAGACCATCGCGGTGCCTCCGGTCAGCGAGGACGACCGCGACGGGCCGCACCACGTGCCGCGCTCCAAGCTGGTGCGGATCATCCGCCCGCGCATCGAGGAGATCCTGGAGCTGGTGCGCGATCGCCTGAAGGCGTCGGGCGCCTGGGCCGAGGCCGGCCGCCGCGTCGTGCTGACCGGCGGGGCCTGCCAGCTCACCGGCATTCCCGATCTCGCCCGCAAGATCCTGGACCGGCAGGTCCGCGTCGGGCGCCCGCTGGGCGTCACCGGCTTGCCGGAAGCGGCCAAGGGGCCGGCCTTCTCCGTGTCGGTCGGGCTCCTGGTCTATCCGCAGGTCGCCGGTATCGAGCATTTCGAGCCGCAGTCCTACGGGCGCGGCCAGGCCACCGGTACGGACGGCTACATGTCGCGTGTCGGGCGTTGGTTGAAAGATAGTTTCTGAAGTCGCTTCGCAAATCAGCGTCTTTCTGATTCTGTTTTGCTGCAGTAACGGCCTTCGGGCCTTGCGTAAAATCTAACGGAGGGGGCGCGGCTTCGCGCTTTCGATCAAGAGGCAAGCCATGACCATCAACCTCAAGATGCCGGACGTCCGGGAGCTCAAGCCGCGCATTACCGTGTTCGGTGTCGGCGGTGCCGGCGGCAACGCTGTCAACAACATGATCGAAGCCGGCCTGCAGGGCGTCGATTTCGTGGTCGCCAACACGGACGCCCAGGCCCTGACGCTGTCCAAGGCCGAGCGCATCGTGCAGATGGGCGTGCAGGTGACCGAGGGCCTCGGCGCCGGCTCCCAGCCCGAGGTCGGGCGCGCGGCGGCCGAGGAGGTGATCGACGAGATCCGCGATCATCTCAACGGCGTGCACATGGTGTTCGTCACCGCCGGCATGGGCGGCGGCACCGGCACCGGCGCGGCCCCGGTGATCGCCCGCGTCGCCCGCGAGGTCGGCATCCTCACGGTCGGCGTGGTGACCAAGCCCTTCCACTTCGAGGGCCTGCGCCGCATGCGCATCGCCGAAGCCGGCATCGCCGAGCTGCAGAAGAGCGTCGATACCCTGATCGTCATCCCGAACCAGAACCTGTTCCGGGTGGCCAACGACAAGACCACCTTCGCCGACGCCTTCGCCATGGCCGACCAGGTGCTCTATTCCGGGGTCGCCTCGATCACCGACCTGATGGTCAAGCCGGGCCTGATCAACCTCGACTTCGCCGACGTGCGCGCCGTGATGCGCGAGATGGGCAAGGCGATGATGGGCACGGGCGAGGCCTCGGGCGACCGCCGCTCGATCCTGGCGGCCGAGGCGGCCATCGCCAACCCGCTGCTCGACGACGTGTCGATGAAGGGCGCGCGCGGCCTGCTGATCTCGATCACCGGCGGCCCCGACATGATGCTCTACGAGCTGGACGAGGCGGCGACCCGCATCCGCGAAGAGGTCGACCCGGAGGCCAACATCATCCTGGGCGCCACCCAGGATCCGAGCCTGGAAGGCATCATGCGCGTGTCGGTGGTCGCCACCGGCATCGATTCGGCGCTGCTGCCGCAGGCTGCCCCGTCGCAGAACGACCTGCGGCTGGCCGAGATGACCTCGCGCCTGCGCCAGCAGAGCGCGGCGCCGGCCGAGCGCCCGCACGTGCCGCGCACGGTCCCGACCGTAGCGCCCGTGGCCGTCGTCGAGGCCGTGCACGAAGCGCTCGCCCCGCAGCCGATCCTGGCCGAGACCAATGACGTGACGCTGCGCACCATGGCGCCGAAGCCGACCCTGTTCATCGAGCCGGCGCATGATGAGCCGGTCGCGCCGGAGTCGTATCATCAGCCGGAACCGCAGACCTTCGTGCCCCCGGCGCCGGAGCGGGCGGTGGTGCGTCCGCCGCGCATGCCGCGCATCGAGGACCTGCCGGCCCCGGCCCAGGCCCAGATCGCAGCCCAGCAGCGCCAGCAGCGCGCCGAGGAGGAGCAGCCGGTTGCCCCGCAGCCCGACCGGAAGCGCATGACGCTGCTGCAGCGCCTCGCCTCCGTCGGCCTCGGCCGGCAGGAGCCGCAGGAGGAGGCGCCGCGGGCTGCCGAGCCGCGCATGGCGCCGGCGCCCGCCGCGCCGCAGCCGCGCCCGGCTCCCGAAGCCGTCCGCCGCCCGGCGCCGCCCCAGCCCGGCCCCGGCTATCGGCCGGCGCAGGGCCAGCTCGACGCCCATGGCCGCCCGTCGGCGCCGACTCGCTCGATCGAGGACGATCAGCTGGAGATCCCCGCCTTCCTGCGCCGCCAGTCGAATTGAAGCGCCCGTCCCGGCGGAACGAAGATCGCGGCCCGGACATCAAGTCCGGGCCGCACTGTTTTGAAATTCTTCATGAAAGCTGACTAGTCTCGGACCAATGGTCAGGCGTTACAGACCGTAACAAAGGGTGATTTGGCTTCGCCTGCCAGTCTGCATAGTGTGCAATACACAGAGGCCCCACCCCGTGCCGGATTCGGCCGGGACACAAGGGGCCCCGGGGTCAACAGGTAACAGGCCGCTGTTCGGGTTCGATGTGAACTCTCTGCCGAGAGGCGGGGCGGCTTGCGGAATTTGCACATGAAATATGGCTTGCAGACGACTTTGAACACCCACGTCTCCCTGAAGGGAGTCGGGGTGCATTCCGGCAAGCCGGTTTCGATCACTCTCCATCCGGCCGAACCCGACACCGGCATCGTCTTCCTGCGCACGCACCTCGAAGGTGGCCGCGAGCGGGAGATCGCCGCGATCTACACCGGCGTCGTCGACACGCGCCTGTGCACGGTCATCGGGGATCCGGCCCGGGGCTCGGTGGGGACGATCGAGCACCTGATGGCCGCGCTGCGCGGCATGGGCGTCGACAACGTCGTCGTCGAGATCGACGGCCCGGAAATGCCGATCATGGACGGTTCGTCCCGGGCTTTCGTCGAGGCGATCGACCAGGTCGGCGTGGAGACGCTGCGCAGCCGCCGCCGCCCGATCAAGGTGCTGAAGCCCGTGCGGGTCGAACTGGGCCGGGCCTGGGCCGAGCTCGTGCCGGCCGAGCGCGGCTTCCAGCTCGATGTCGAGATCGACTTCGACACGCCGCTGATCGGCCGCCAGCGCAAGGCGCTCGACCTGACGCCGGAGAGCTTCCGCAAGCAGTTGAGCGGCGCCCGCACCTTCGGCTTCGTCAAGGACGTGGAGCAGCTCTGGAAGCTCGGCCTCGCCCTCGGCTCTTCGCTCGACAATTCCATCGCCCTGGGCGAGGACCGGGTGCTCAACCCGGAAGGGCTGCGCTACGCCGACGAGTTCGTGCGCCACAAGATGCTGGATGCGGTGGGGGATCTTGCCCTCGCCGGCGCGCCGCTGATCGGCCGTTTCCGCTCCTATTGCGGTGGCCACCGGCTGAACTTCATGATGCTGGAAGCCTTGTTCGCCGACGCGGACAACTGGACGATGCTCGACCAGCCGATGCGGCGCGAGACCGGCCACGCCGAGCTCGGTGCCGGCCTGGCGGTGGCGGCCTTCGCGCCGGACACCAATTGAAGCGGGGCCGCCGCGCGGGCGCGGCGCAGCCATGTTTTCGCCGTCGTTGTCTTGCTGCTATGCCACATCGTTGCTGAAACGATGGCGCTCGGGGTTGACGCGGTGGCGTTCGACGGATCGATCCGCTAGAAGACTGCACTCAATCCGGCTCGGGCCGCTGGCCGGCCGCGCCGAATCCTAGGGATTGTGTCCGATGCCGCTGCGTTCCGTATCCACCTCCCGGTCCATCGTCGCGCGGTTTGCGATTCGCACCGCCGCGGTCATGTGCCTGGCGATGCCGCTCGGCGCCTGCTCGCTGTTCGGGGACGAGGACGACACCTACAAGACGCAGGCCACCGACCCGGTCGACCTCCTGTACAATCAGGGCCTCGTGGCCCTGAACGAGCGCAACTATTCCAAGGCCGTCAAACGCTTCGAGCAGGTCGACCGCGAATATCCGCAGACGGAGTGGTCGAAGAAGGCCATCCTGATGACGGCCTTCGCGAATTATCAGGCCGGCAAGTACGATGACGCGATCACCGCGGCCCAGCGCTATGTCACGCTCTATCCGCAGAGCCCGGACGCGGCCTATGCCGCCTATCTCTATGCCAGCTCCCAATATGCGCAGATCCCGGACGTCACCCGCGACCAGCAGCGCACGCTGAAGGCGCTCGACGCCTTCACCGAGATCACCAAGCGCTGGCCGACCTCCGAATATGCCGAAGACGCCAAGTTCAAGATCCAGGTGGCGCGCGACCAGCTCGCCGGCAAGGAGATGGAGATCGGCCGCTTCTACCTCAACCAGAACAACCCGACCGCGGCGGTGAACCGCTTCAAGGTCGTGGTGGCGCAGTTCCAGCAGACCCGCCACATCGAGGAGGCCCTGGCCCGCCTCGCCGAGTGCTACATGGCGCTGGGCGTGCCCTCGGAGGCGCAGACGGCCACGGCCATCCTCGGCCACAACTATCCCGACAGCCAGTGGTACAAGGATTCCTACACTCTGGTGAAGTCGAACGGCCTGGAGCCGCGCGAGGACGAAGGCTCGTGGATCAGCAAGACTTTCCGCGGTGTGATCACCATGTGAATCCGCAGCGACGGGGCTGGGAAATCGGCCCCGTCGCGCTATAACGCCGGGCATGCTCGTCCAGCTCGCCATCCGCGACATCGTCCTGATCGACCGGCTCGATCTGGGCTTTTCGGCCGGCCTGTCCGTTCTCACCGGCGAGACGGGCGCCGGCAAATCCATCCTTCTCGATGCCTTTTCGCTGGCGCTGGGCGGACGCGGCGACGGCGGGCTGGTGCGCCATGGTCAGTCCCAGGGCCAGGTGACGGCGGTGTTCGACCTTCCCGCCGGCCACGCCGCCCGGGCCGTGCTGCGCGCCAACGACCTCGTCGACGACGGCGACCTGATCCTGCGCCGGGTGCAGATGGCGGACGGGCGCACTCGCGCCTTCATCAACGACCAGCCGGTGAGCGTGCAGGTGCTGCGCCAGACCGGCGCGGCGCTGGTCGAGATCCACGGCCAGCACGACGACCGGGCTCTGACGGACGCCGCTTCGCACCGGGCCTTGCTCGATGCCTTCGGCGGGCTGGAGCCGCAGGCCCTCGACGTCGCCGCCCGGCACGCCGCCTGGCGCAAGGCGACGCAGGCCCTGGCACAGCATCGCGCCCGCATGGAGAAGGCCCGTGCCGAAGGCGACTGGCTGCGCCATTCGGTCGAGGAACTGACCAAGCTGGCGGTCGAGCCGGGCGAGGAGATCGCCCTGGCCGAGCGGCGCGCCCAGATGATGCAGGCCGAGAAGATCGCGGTCGATCTCAAGGAGGCGCATGACGGCGTCGCCGGTCCGGGTTCGCCGACGCCGGGCCTCGCCAGCATCATCCGGCGGCTCGAGCGGCGCGGGGCCCAGGCGCCGCGTCTGGTCGAGCCGGCGATCGCCGCCCTCGACCAGGCCTTGAACGCCATCGAGGAGGCGCGCATCGCCCTGGAGACGGCGCTGGGCGAGGCCAATTTCGACCCGGCCGAGCTGGAGCGGGTCGAGGAACGGCTGTTCGCCCTGCGTGCGGCGGCCCGCAAGTTCGACGTGGCCGTCGACGCCCTGCCGGTGCTGGCCGCGCGCTATACGGCGGATCTCGCCGCCCTGGACGAGGGCGAGGGCCATCTGGCGGCGCTCGAGGTCGCCGACAAGGCGGCGCGGCAGAGCTATGAGACGGCGGCGCAGGAGCTGTCCGTCCGGCGCCATGCCGCGGCCGGGGCTCTCGATGCCGCGGTCAATGCCGAGCTGGCGCCGCTGAAGCTCGAACGCGCCCGCTTCACCACCCAGCTGCAGACCGACAGGGCCTTCGCGGCGCCCGAAGGCTTCGATCGGGTCGAGTTCTGGGTGCAGACCAATCCGGGCACCCGGCCGGGACCGATGATGAAGGTGGCGTCCGGTGGCGAGCTCTCGCGCTTCATGCTGGCCTTGAAGGTGGCGCTGGCCGATCGCGGCTCGGCGCCGACGCTGGTGTTCGACGAGATCGATGCCGGTGTCGGCGGCGCGGTGGCCGATGCCATCGGTCTCAGGCTGGCGCGCCTGGCCGGGCGCGTGCAGGTGATCAACGTCACCCATGCGCCCCAGGTCGCCGCCCGGGCGGCATCGCATTTCCTGATTTCCAAGGAGGCGCATCGCGCCGGCGAGGGCGAGCGGGTGGCGACGCGCGTCGCCACCCTCGATGCGGCGCGGCGGCGCGAGGAGATCGCCCGCATGCTGGCCGGCGCCGACATCACCGACGAGGCGCGCGCCGCGGCCGATCGGCTGCTGCAGGTGCGCTGACGCTACCGAATCCTCGATTCCGGGGCGGGATGCGGGAGGCCGTCACCGGGCCGCGCGAGCGCCGCGTCCGGTAGCCCGTGGAACGGCCGGCCCCATGGGCCGCACCGCTTGGGACGACGTCCCTCCCGCCGGCCGCGGCGGCTCACTTCGGCAAGAGGACGGTCATGCCCCATCGCGCGCCCCAGCCGGTGGGGCCGCTGTCTTCGGGCGATGTCGCCCAATAGCGGATGCCCGCAAAGAGCTGCACCGGCAGCTTGTCGAACTTCACGATCTTGGCGACCTGGAAGTTGATCGGGACGGACCAGTCCCCGGTCTCCCAGTCATAGGTGCTCTCGGTGTTGAGGGTGAAGCTCCAGGCGTCCCTGGTCGTGTAGGAGACGAAGGGCTGCAGGTAGGTCGCGTTGACGTCGGGCTTGTCGGCCGCGCCGGTGACGGACCACAGGTGATTGGCCAGGGCGCCGATCGTCCAGCCGTCGCCCTGCCACAGCGCCACGGCGGTCGGCCCCACGCTCAGCTTCTCGGAGCTGAGAAGCGAACCGGAGCCCGTCGGGATGCCGAGCACCGGACCGATTCCCCAGATGATGCCGCCGGTGGGGCGGCTCGGCGACAGGAAGAAGCTCTGCGTCGTGTCGCCGAGCCCGAACTGCGAGCCTGCGCCGGGGGCGATGTCCTTCTGGTAGACGACGGGTATGATCGTCCTGGAGATGAGGTTCCAGTCGTCATTGATGGTCAGCGGAATGACCGGCTGGAAATTCATATAATATTTCGAACCGTCCTCCGCCGGCCCGATTCCGCCGTTGTAGTTGAACTGGAAGGGAATGCTGATGAGATCGGCGACGGGGTTGGAGAGCTTTTTCGCCAGATCCGCCTCGTCGTTCTCGGCGAAGGCGGCGGTCGCCTGAAGTCCGGTGACGACGGCCAAAGATATTGCTGCGGCGATAGTCTTCGACACGAATCCGGCCGCCATCGATTCTTCCCTACAATATAGTCAATCGACGTTACTCTCATTCATACACGGCACCCGGTCCCGCGCCAGACAAGAAGCATGCCTTGCGTCATATCCATGCAAGGGTGAGGCTCTTGAGCCACATCGCGGATCGCCTCCGTTACGTCGTTCCGGGCGAGCGGCCTCTCATGGCTGCACGCCTGACAGTCCTTGTCGTGGACGGCGACGACAGCGTGTGACGTGCCCTGGCGCCTGATGAGGGGCGCCGCCCATGATCCGCCGGGCCCGGGCGAGCAGACGCTGCGGCGCGGCGGGCCTATCCCAGGAAGCCGTTCCAGGGTGATGCGCTGGTCGAGGCGCACGGAACCGTGCGGGCCAGACGCCGCCACCCGAGGGGTGATTGCAGGACGCGTCGCGAGAGAACAAAAACGGCCGGCGTATTCGCCGGCCGTTCCTTGATGTCGTGCTTCGCGAGTCCTGTTCTCCAGGAAGGACCGAAGATCGCCTCAGGCACGCCCGACCATCGCGGGTCGGCCCCGAGAACCTCGATCCTCAGTAGCAGGGTGGATACGGATAGTATCCGCACTGCCCGTAGCCGTAATACGGTGCGGCTGCAGCTGCGCCGATTGCCGTGCCGGCGGCAAGGCCGACCGCCGCGCCGGCGCC
Source organism: Labrys sp. Lb11 (assembly GCF_057554225.1). Taxonomy (NCBI): domain Bacteria; kingdom Pseudomonadati; phylum Pseudomonadota; class Alphaproteobacteria; order Hyphomicrobiales; family Xanthobacteraceae; genus Labrys; species Labrys sp. Lb11. Next base: position 71,494 of record NZ_BAAJOT010000003.1, on the reverse strand, counting down.
CGCCCCGTACCATGCACCGTGATAGACAGGCGCGTGCCAATAGCCATAGCCGCCATGCCAGGCATCACCGTGCCAAGCGTCGCCACGCCAAGCATCGCCGCGCCAGGCGTCGCCTCCCCGGAACGCGACGGCCCCTCCGTGGAAGCCGCCGAAGCCGCCTGCGTGAAAACCGCCGAAGCGCGCCGCGAACGGGTCGATGAACAGGGCGGCCGGGCCGCTCGCTCCGTTCAGGTTCCCCTCCAGCACGGCGACGTCGAAAGTCAGATTGCTGCCCTCGAGCTTGGGCGACTTCAGCGTCACCACGGCATCGCTCACCTTCGAGCCGTCTCCGCCGAGGATGGAGACGGTGGCGTTCGGCGGATCATCGGCAAAACCGCCTTTGTCCTTGTCCCACTGCATGATGAATTGCTCGGTGGTGACATGACCCGCCGCCCGCACCGGGCGGTCGGCGAACACGATCGAGTTCGCCGACACCCCGGTCAGGGTCAACGTGTTGCCCGTCAGCGTCGCCCCCGCGGCGTTGATGACGGCGAGCGAGGGCACCGGTCCTGTCGCGGTCACCTGTCCGATGGTCTTCGCGAGGGGAACGTGCGGTTCGGCGCCGGCGTCCTGCGCGCGGAGCCCACCCGGCATCGCGCCAAGCGCCCCGGCGAACAGAATGAGAGCGACACAGCGTTTTACGAGCATGACACGTCTCCCTTGCGGCCGCGATCCTATCGACCGTCGTGTTTCAAACCGCCCCAGACAGAGCGTCGCATAGGAACAGCCGCGAGGGAAGGGCGGGCCGCGCCGGTCATCATCGACGTGGCGTCGATCGAGAAGCGGCCCGGCAAGCAGCGGGACCGGCCGCATCGGCAACGACCTGGAACCAGGATGCCATGGTCGCGCCGGAACCGGCGCTGTCGGACCAAGGTGCCGAAGCCGTTGCGAAAGGGCATACCCGCACCGGGCAATCCCCTGTCAGCCTCCGTCGCCCCCGCGGCGTCTCCGCGTGGGGCGCTGCCCTTACGGGAATCCGGACATGCCCTTTGGGGCAATGGGCGCGGCCCGTTCGTCCAATAGTTGGAGCTGTCTCACTCGGTCAAGATGCAGCCCCGCCCGCCACAGGAGCAGCGGGCAAGGCCTGGCCATGAGAAAGGGCGAGTTGCATTGCAGGGCCGCCCGGACCGACCACTCATCCGTATGGTCCTCAAGGGAAATCGGGGCAGTATCCGGCTGCAAGGCGGGATTTTCGAGACGCGCAGTGTCCGTATCCAACAAATCTAGGAGGGACTTGCAAGATGACCACACGATCGCGATTGTCGCACCTATGCGGGCTGCTTGCCGGCGGGCTTGCCCTCGCCGCCTTCGGCGCCGCCGTCCCCGCCACGGCCCAGGAGGCCAAGAAACCCAACATCGTCGTCATCATGGGCGACGACATCGGCATGTGGAATATCGGTGCCTATCATCGTGGCATGATGGCCGGACGAACGCCCAATCTGGACAAGATCGCCAAGGAGGGCATGCTGTTCACCGACTACTACGCGGAAGCGAGCTGCACCGCCGGCCGCGCCAATTTCATCACGGGCCAATTGCCGATCCGCACCGGCATGACCACGGTGGGTCAAGCCGGGGCATCGGTCGGCCTGCCGGCCGAGGCGGTGACGATCGCGACGGTCCTGAAGTCGATGGGCTACGCCACCGGCCAGTTCGGTAAGAACCATCTCGGCGACAAGAATGAGTTCCTGCCGACCGTCCATGGCTTCGACGAGTTCTTCGGCTATCTCTACCATCTCGACGCGATGGAAGACCCGGCCCATCCCAACTATCCGCAGGATCTTCTGAACAAGGTCGGCCCTCGCAATATGATCCACAGCTGGGCCACGGATGTCGACGACCCGACCGACATGCCGCGCTGGGGCAAGGTCGGCAAGCAGAGGATCGAGGATGCCGGCCCGCTCTATCCCAAGCGGATGGAGACGGTGGACAACGAGATCCGCGACTTCGCGATCGACTTCATGGACAAGGCGAAGAAGGACGGCAAGCCGTTCTTCATCTGGCTCAATCCGACGCGCATGCACATCGTCACCCACCTGTCGCCGAAATACGAGGCGATGCGCAACTCCGAAAACGGCTGGTCGGAAGAAGAAGCCGGCATGGCCCAGCTCGATGACGATGTCGGCCTCGTGATGAAGAAGCTCGTCGACCTGGGCGTCGACGACAACACCCTCGTCCTTTTCACGACGGACAACGGCACCGAGGTCTTCACCTGGCCGGACGGTGGCCAGACGCCATTCGCCCAATCCAAGGGGACGGTCCTCGAAGGCGGCTTCCGCGTGCCTGCGATCCTGCGCTGGCCCGGACATGTGGCAGCGGACACGGTGCAGAACGGCATCTTCTCCGGCCTTGACTGGCTGCCGACATTCGTCGCCCTGGCCGGCGATCCGAACATCACGGAGGAATTGCTGAAGGGCAAGACGATCGGCGACCGGACGTACAAGAACCATCTCGACGGCTACAACCAGGTCGACGCCATCACCGGGAAAGGTCCGTCCGCGCGTCACGAAATCTTCTATCTCGGCGAAAGCACGGTCGGCGCGGTGCGCATCGACGACTACAAGTTCCGATTCATCGACCAGCCCAATGGCTGGCTGGGCGAAAAGACCCATCCCGACGTGCCCTATATCACCAATCTGCGGCTCGATCCGTTCGAGCGCACCGGCTGGCCCAACAATGGGACGAAGGAGGGCGGTCAGCAATATTTCGACTGGTTCAAGTATCAGTTCTGGCGCTTTGTGTTCGTACAGGACATCGTCGCCAAGGAACTTCAGACCTTCATCGATTATCCGCCGATGCAGCGCGGCGCGAGCTTCAATCTCGACGCGGTCAAGGCTGAGATGCAGAAGCGCATGTCCGAGGCGGAGGGCGCGGCAAAAGGCCCGGGCAATTGATCCGGACGACGGGCGGCCTCCAGCGGCCGCCCGTCCGCATCGTGCGCCATACCGATGCTGACCGCGAACAGGCCTGTGACCGGGATGCCGGTTCCGGCCGTCTCGATCTCGCGCCGGATGCGGCGGCCGCCGACGGCCGGACGGTGGCGGATATGAAAAAGGACTGGAAAGCCATGTGTCCTGTTTGAAGAGGGCTGGACAGGCACAGCGCAGACATTACCCAATGACAGGCGCACCGACTTTGAGCATGGAGCCAAATGTGACGAAATCAGTAAGACTGCTGTTGGCCGCGGCCGCCGTAGCCCTTGTAACGCCCGCCGTCGCCGAGGAGTCGGTCAAGGTCGGCACGCTGGCCTGCGACGTTTCGGCCGGGGTCGGCATGATCATCATGCAGAAGCAGAGCATGACCTGCACGTTCACGCCGGACCGGGCAGGCCCGATCGACCGATATTCCGGCAAGATCGACGAATATGGCGTGGCGCTCGGCGAGGTGAGCGCCGGCAGACTGGTTTGGGGTGTCATCGCGCCGGCCTCGGGCGTGCCGCATGGTGCGTTGGCGGGTCAATACGGCGGTGTCGGTGCTGACGCCGTGGTCGGCGCAGGCGTGGGAGCAAACGTGCTCGTTGGAGGGACGGGACGGGCCTTTTCGCTCCAGCCCCTCTCGGTCGAGGGCGAAGTCGGGCTGAATCTCGCCGCTGGCGTGACGACCGTCACCCTGACCGCAATACCCTGAGCGGTGAATCATCCGCGGCTGCCCCTCCGGGGCAGCCGCGCCGCCTCCCACCGGCTGTCATCTCAAGGTGACCCGGAACCCGGAAACTCCCGCACCGGCGCGCTGGCCTCGCTGCGAGGCAATCCTTCGGCCAAGGTCGATGCGACCGTGGCCGAGGCGCCGTCCGACCCGGACGCCATGATGCGGACCGCAGCGCTCCGCGGCCCTGACGCTTTGCCGGCCGACCAGCGCCGGCAGCGTGCCGGCCCGCTCCTTGCCGATCCGGTCCGTGCGGCCGGAGGCGGCCTGGGGGCTGGCGGAAGGGGTGGTGAACCAGCTCGATCAGGTGATCGGGGGAAGTCGGTCGAAACGATTTCGAAGCCGGCGGCGCCGGTCACTGCGAAGACCAGCAGGCGAGTCTGGAAGACAAATCCGCCTTGACGGACGCTTGCAGGGCATCCTCGCTCCGGCCATAGGCCGCCCGCCAGCGCACAAGGAGGCCTTCCCGAACAAAGGGGGGCGATTGGACGCCGCACCTGTCGCTTTGCTTGCGGTCGCGCCGGACGCCTCGGTTCCGACCTCATCGCGACGCCCGAATCCTTCCTCCACCTTGCGAGGAGGGATAAAGGGTGGGGGCAGGACTTGACGCGCCCTATGCTTGCGATCCCGACACCTGGGGATCGGCCGGCGTCGCGCCTGAGGCAGGTATCCGCGAACGAAAGCTAAGGACCCACCGATGAACTGGGATCTCAATTGGGCGTGGAGCCTGCCGCTGATCGTCCTGACGGTCGTGATCCATGTGTTCGCTCTTGGGTATGTGGCGCAGAAAGTCGTTCCTGCGCTCTCCGGTCCTGTCCATGGCCGGAAGTTTCTGTGGATCTTCTGCCTTGTCGTCGGGACAACGACGCTCCTCGCGACCATTCTGCTGGCGTTTCATGCCGCCGCTTGGGCTCTTCTTTATCTGGCGGTGGGAGCATTGCCTGATATTGCGTCCGCGGTGCTCTATTCCCTGAGCGCCCTTACCAGCTATGGTCACGCCGGGCTCTATCTCGACAGGCCCTGGCAGCTGCTGGGGGCGCTGGAAGCCGTCAATGGTGTGCTGCTGTTCGGCCTGACCACCGCCTTCATGTTCGCGGCGATCCAGGAGGTCTGGCCGGTTGGCCGGCACAGGAGCAGCGCGGATCGCCGGGTGAGGATATCCACGGCCTCGGCAACGGCCGAAAGTGCAGCGGATTGATTGCCCGGCTCAGGCGGATGTCGGGGACCGACCCGGCAGGTGGTCAGGATCGAAGCCTCGCCGGTTGCCGCCGCCATGATTCGGTCAGGATTTAGATATATCGAAAGACCATATCTTGAGATGATACGGAGAATTTCTCATGTTTGGACGACATCATGAACGGCCCCATGGCGGCCCCTGGGGCGAGCGGCGGTGGGAGCGCGGCTGCGCGCCCGGCGGGCGCTGGGGCAGGGGCGGCGGCTTCGACGATGACGGGCCGTCCGGCTATGGTCCCCGCGGCGGCTGGTTCGGCGGCCGCGGCGGCGGGCGGGTCTTCGCGCATGGCGACCTGAAGCTGGTGCTGCTGGCGCTGATCGGCGAGAAGCCGAGCCACGGCTACGAACTGATCCGCGCCATCGAGGACAAGTTCGGCGGCGCCTATGCGCCGAGCCCCGGCGCGGTCTACCCGACGCTGACGCTCCTGGAGGAGCAGGACTTTATCCGCGGCGAGACCGCCGGCAGCGCCAAAAAGCTCTACACCGTCACGCCGGCCGGCGAGGCCTTCCTCCGGGAGAACGAGGCGGCGGTGCAGGCCGTGCTGTCGCGGATGGATCTGGCCGCCAGCGCCTTCGCCAGCCATTCGACGCCGGAATCGGTGCGCGAGGCGTTCCGGACGCTGCGCCAGTCGCTGCATATGCGCCGCGGTCCCTGGACGGCGGCGGAGGCCGAACGGGTGCGAATGCTGATCGAAAAGGCGGCGCGGGACATCGTCGGAGGGGGGAACGCCTGACGATGGGGAAGTGGGGTCCTGCGTCCTCCGATGATACCTCCGATGAGGGAGTCGAGACGCGGCTTCATGCGCATTGCTGGTGGAAAATCGACCGGATTCCTATTTTTGGCCCGGAATCGCAGCCATTGAGCATTGACGCGCCCCCCGTTCCACGGAGCAATGGCGCGCTATCGGTGCGGTGAGTCGCCCAGCGGCTCGCCCCCTTGGTTCAAGGAGGTTACGAATGGCGAAAGCTGCGAGCAAGACCGAAGCTGAAAAGACCCCGCGTAAACCGAACCCGGCCCTGATGAAGCCGCTCAAGCCCTCGGCGGAACTCGCCGCCATCGTCGGCTCGGCCGCGCTGCCGCGCCCCGAGGTGGTCAGCAAGGTCTGGGAGTACATCAAGGCCCACAAGCTGCAGAATCCTGCGAACAAGCGCGAGATCCTGGCCGACGCCAAGCTCGAGAAGGTCTTCGGCAAGAAGGCCGCGACCATGTTCGAGATGAACAAGTTCCTGGCGGCGCACCTGTCCTGAGCGGCGGGTCTGCGGCCGGCGGGCGCCTGGCGCCTCCGGCTTGATCATCGCGGGCGGACCTCGTGTCCGCCCGCGATCGTTTTCGGCACCGGGCCGTGCTAGGTTCGTGCCGGAAACCCGGCAGGCTGCGGCCGTGCCCGTCTCCAGCCAGTTCCCCGCGATGGACGCGAGCAAGCCCGGCCGGCCCATGACGCCCAATTCCGCCAAACCTGTCGATACCCTGACGGCCGAGGAGGCCGCCGCCGAATATGACGCGCTCGCCAAGGCCATCGCCGAGGCCGACCGCCTCTATCACGGCGAAGACGCGCCGACGCTGTCCGATGCCGACTATGACGCGTTGCGCCGCCGCTACGGTGCGATCGAGGCGCGCTTTCCCGCGCTGGTGACCGCCGACAGCCTGTCGAACAAGGTCGGCGCCGCCCCGTCGGAGAAATTCGCCAAGGTGCGCCACCGCGTGCCGATGCTCTCTCTCGACAACAGCTTCGCGGACGAGGACGTCGTCGACTTCGTCGCGCGCATCCGCCGCTTCCTGGCCTGGCCGGAGGGGGAGCCGCTGGTCATCACCGCCGAGCCCAAGATCGACGGCCTGTCCTGTTCGCTGCGCTACGAGCGCGGCCGCCTCGCCGTTGCCGCCACGCGCGGGGACGGCACCGAAGGCGAGGACGTTACCGCCAATGTCCGCACCATCGCCGACGTGCCGAAGAGCCTCGCCGGCGAGGCGCCGGACGTGTTCGAGGTGCGCGGCGAGGTCTATATGCGCCACGCCGACTTCAACGGGCTGAACCAGCGCCAGGCGGAGGCCGGCAAGCCGCTCTTCGCCAACCCGCGCAACGCCGCCGCGGGATCGCTGCGCCAGCTCGATCCGGCCATCACCGCCAGCCGGCCGCTGCATTTCTTCGCCTATGCTTGGGGCGAAGCCGGCGCGCTGCCGGCCCGCACCCAATATGACATGGTGCAGGTGTTCGGCGCCTGGGGCTTTGCGGTCAACCCGCTGATGGTGCGCTGTGCCGGCGCGGAGGACCTTCTGGCCCACTATCGCCAGATCGAGGCGATGCGCGCGACGCTGGGCTACGACATCGACGGCGTGGTCTACAAGGTCGACCGGCTCGACCTGCAGCAGCGCCTCGGCTTCGTCTCGCGCTCGCCCCGCTGGGCCACGGCGCACAAGTTCCCGGCGGAGAAGGCGACCACCATCCTGCGCGGCATCGAGATCCAGGTCGGGCGCACCGGCGCGCTGACGCCGGTGGCCAAGCTGGAGCCGGTGACGGTCGGCGGCGTGGTCGTCTCCAATGCGACGCTGCACAACGAGGACGAGATCGCCCGCAAGGACATCCGCATCGGCGATACGGTGATCGTGCAGCGCGCCGGCGACGTCATCCCGCAGATCCTCGGCCATATCCCGGAAAAGCGGCCGACGGACGCGGTGCCTTATGCCTTCCCGCAGACCTGTCCCTGTTCTCTGCAGACACCGACGGTGCGCGAGGTCACGGCCTCCGGCGAGGAAGGCGTGGTCCGCCGCTGCTCGGGCGAGTTCGCCTGCCCGTTCCAGAAGGTCGAGCACCTCCGGCATTTCGTGTCGCGACGCGCCTTCGACATCGAGGGGCTCGGCGAGAAGCAGATCGCCTTCTTCTTCGAGGATGGAGACCTGCCGATCCGCGAGCCCGCCGACATCTTCACGCTGGCGGCGCGCGATGCCCGGAACATCAAGAAGCTCAAGGACAAGGAAGGCTTTGGCGAGACCTCGTCGAAGAACCTGTTCGCGGCGATCGAGGCACGGCGCCAGATCGCCTTCGAACGCTTCCTCTATGCGCTGGGCATGCGCCATGTCGGCGAGACCACGGCCCGCCAGCTCGCCCGCGCCTATGGCACCTGGGAGGCCTTCGCCGCGGCGGCGGCGCGCATCGCCGAGAAGGATGCCGAGGCCGGCGCCGAGATGGATGCCATCGACCAGATCGGCGAGACCGTGGTGGCGGCGGTCGCCGCCTATTTCGGCGAAGAGCACAACCAGGCGATCCTGCAGCGGCTCATCGAACAGGTCACCGTCCTTCCGGCCGAGCAGCCTCGCGCCGAGAGCCCGGTGGCGGGCAAGACCGTGGTGTTCACCGGCTCGCTGGTGCGACTCAGCCGTGACGAGGCCAAGGCCATGGCCGACCGGCTCGGGGCCAAGATCTCCGGTTCGGTCTCCAAGAAGACCGACCTGGTGGTGGCCGGGCCCGGCGCCGGCTCCAAGCTCGACAAGGCCAAGGAGTTCGGCATCGAGGTGATCGACGAGGACGAGTGGTTCCGCCGGGTCGGGGAGGGCTAGAACGCAACTTTCATCCAAGCGCATGGCCGCGTTTCGCGCTATGGAGGAGGCATGCTCGTGTCCAATGTCCTCGCCACGCTGGGGGACGCCGTCGCGCGCGGCGAGGCCGTGCGCTTCTGGCGCGAGCCGCGTTATGACGGGCTGGAGGGCCTGAGCGCCACCTTCCGCACACACCGTTATGTGCCGCACACGCACGAGACCTACGCGGTCGCCGCCGTCCTGGCGGGATGCGAGACCTTCAACCATCGCGGCGCCAGGCGCTATGCCCCGGCCGGCTCGCTGGCCATCGTCTGTCCGGACGAATGGCACGACGGCGAGCCGGCCGGCGCCGGCTTCGTCTATCGCACGCTCTATCCCTCCGTCGACCTGATGCGCGCCGTGGCCGAGGACGTGTTCGGCCGGCCGGTCACCGGCACGCCGGCCTTCGCCCAGTCGGTGGTCGCCGACGCCGACCTGTCGGCCCGGATGGCGGTGCTGCACGCGACGCTGGCCGATCCGGACAGGCCGCTGCTGGAGCGCGACGAACTGCTCGCCGGCTTTTTCGCGCAATTGCTGGCGCGCTGGGGCGGGTTCGGCGACATGCCGGCGGTCGGCCGGGAGAGCGGTCCGGTGGCGCGGGTCAGGGTTTATCTCGACCAGCATTTTGCCGAGGACGTGACGCTGGAGGATCTGGCTGTCGTGGCCGGGCTCAACCGGGCGCATCTGGTGCGGGCCTTCCGCAAGGCGACCGGCACCACGCCGCACGCCTACCTGACCGACCGGCGCTGCCGCGCGGCGCGGCGCCTGCTGGCAGCCGGCGAGGCGCCGGCCGACGTTGCGGCCACCTGCGGCTTCTGCGACCAGAGCCACCTCAACCGGGTGTTCAAGGCGCGCATGGGCGTGACGCCGGGCGCCTTTCGGGCCTGACGCGTCTTTTGTCCAAGACGACGGCGACGGGACGGCGTAGCAGCGCGGGTCCTGTCACTATTTCGCGAGTCGCCCTTGTCGCTTGCCTCCGAAGTCCGCGCCGGTCTCACCGATATCGCTCCGCCGGCACTGGCCGCCGTTCCCGTCGGCCTGCTGTTCGGCGCGATCGCCACGGCCAAGGGCCTGTCGCCGTTCGAGATCGTTCTGATGTCGGCCAGCGTGTTCGCCGGCGGGGCGCAGTTCGCGGCGATCGAGCAATGGGTGCAGCCGGCACCCGTCGCCGCGCTCGCCTTCGGCACGCTGCTGATCAACGCCCGGCATATCCTGATGGGCGCCTCGCTCGCGCCCAAGACGACGGCCTTCACCACGGCGCAGCGCTTCCTCGGCTTCTTCGCCATGGCCGACGAGAACTGGGCGCTGTCGGAGCGCCGCGCGGCGGCGACCCGCCTGACGCCGGCCTATTATTTCGCCATGACCGTGTTCTTCTACCTGAACTGGGTGATCTGGTGCGGCGTCGGCGCGCTGATCGGGCCGATGATGGGCGATCCGGCCCGCTTCGGCGCCGACTTCGCCTTCACGGCCCTGTTCATCGGCCTGATCGCCGGCTTCTGGAAGGGGCGGATCACGGCCGCGACCATCGCCGCCAGCGCCGGCACCGCCGCCCTGGTCAAGGTCACCGCCGGCGCGCCCTGGCATGTGCCGGCGGGGGCGGCGGCGGGCATCGCGGCGGCCTATCTGGCAGCCGAGCCGGAGGAGGCGCTGGCATGAGCCTCGACCCCACGACCCTGGCCGCGATCCTGGCCATGGCGGTCATCACCTACGGCACGCGCATCGCCGGCATCTTCCTGGCCGGGCGCCTTGCCCTGAGCGGCCGGGCCAAGGCGGCCTTCGACGCCATCCCGCCGGCCGTGCTGGTCGCCGTGATCGCGCCGGTGGCGCTGGCGACCGGGAAGGCCGAGACCCTGGCCGCGCTGATCACCGCCGCGGCGGCGACGCGCCTGCCGCTGCTGGTGACGATCGTCGTCGGCGTGGCCTCGGCCGTGGCGCTGCGGGCGCTGCTCGGCTGAGGAGCCGCCCCGGCGGGCGGCCGGGCTATATCCCGCCTTGCAGGAGGGTCACCAACTCGGCCTGGCGGTGCGCGCCGGTCTTGGCGTAGACCCGCTTGAGATGGGTCCTGACCGTCTCGTAGGAGACGCCCATGGCGTCGGCGATCTGCAAGACGCCCTTGCCGCCGAGCAGCTCGCTGCAGATCGCGGCTTCGCGCTCGGTCAGGCCCCAATCGTGCATCATGCGGTGGCGCGCCACGGCGCCGTGGTTGCGCCTGGGACGGATGACGACGATCGCCCGGCCCTGCGAGACGAAGAGCGGCGCCATGCCGTCGAAGGCGCGCAACTCCTGGCGGACCGGCAGGATCACCAGCGCATGGGTGCCTTGCGGCCCGACGACGAGGTCGTCGCTGCCCAGGTCGGCGACCCGCTTCAGCGTGCAGGCGGCGTCGATCCGGCGCTGCAGCTCGCGTTGCTGCACCCGATTGGGCAGGGTGGCGACACCGCGCTCGCCGATGGCGAGCGGCGTCGCGTCCGCGAGCAGGCGGTCCGCAGCGGCATTGCCGTGCAGCACCACCCCCGCCGCATCGACGAGCAGGGCCGGTTCGGCCAGCGCCTCGATCAGGTCGGTGTCGGTGCGGTTGGCGATCCTGGTGACCTGGGCGCGGCCGGCGGCGAGGGAGCGCCGCATGTTCGGCGCCACCGCGGCCAGGAGGCGTTCGCAGGAATCGACCAGCCGGTCGCTGCGGGTCGCGTCGTAGTGCAGCGAGAAGAAGGCGCTGCGGTCGCTGGTCTCCAGCACCTTGACGCCGGTGGCCGCATCCACCTCGCCGGCCGGCCGCAGCCAGTCGGTGTAGAAGGCGGTGTGGCGGAAGCGTGAGGCCGGCAGCGTGCGCTCGGAGGAGATCGGCACCATCTCGCGCGCGACATGCATCCCCGGCGCCCAGGGGTTCTGGTGCGAGAAGTGGTCGCAGAACGACTTGACCACCGCATCGTCCCAGCCGTGCCAGATCAGGGGCAGGGTGTGCGCCGCCCCGTCGTCGAGCAGCACGAAGGACGGCTTGCTGCCCGGCACCGCATCGGCGAGGGCGGCCGTCACGCGGTGCCAATGGGAAGTGTCGAAGGCGGCCTCATCGACGATCTCGTTGATCTCGATGGCGGTCTTTGTCAGATCGGAACGCAGGGCCGACACAGTCTGGACTTCTCCGGGCGCATCCTCGCTCTCACCATGATGCCGCAGACGGGCGCCCGGCGCCTCCCCCGATCGGGGGATAGGCCGGGGGGCGCCTGCCCACCCTGGCGCTGCTTGAGGCCAAATTGGCGCATTTTCCAAAATTTCGCCAACAGGATAATGCTACATCTCGAAGAAATTTCGCCCTCCGGGCCGATCGACGGACGACATGGACCTGAGAACGCTCTCGGCTCCCGAACGGGACATGCATCTGGTCGACAGGATCTATGACACGCTCGTCGGCGGGGAGGAGCGCTGGCATGCCTTCCTGGCGGATATCCGCGACTGCCATCCCAACGGCCATGCGTCGCTGTTCGTCCACGATATCGCCTCCGGGGCCGGCGCGCTCAGCCTGAGCGCCGGCTTCGATCCGGCCTGGATCGAGAAGTACAACGGCGTCTACGCTCCGAAGAACCCGTGGATGGCGAAGGCATCGGTGCGGCCGGTCGGGCTCGGGGCGCCGGCCGAGCGCATGCTGGCGCGCGAGGATCTGCTGCGCACCGAATACTATGCCGATTTCCTGCGTCCGCAGGACATCGTCAGCGGCGTCGGCGTGACGATCCTGCGTGAGGACGGCTGTACTTTCGCCCTCAGCGTCCTCGGCGCCGAGGACGAGGAGGCCAGGACCCGCGAACTGGCCGAGACGTTCGGGCGGATTGCGCCGCACCTGCGCCGGATCTTCGAGCTCTACCGGCGGGAGGGCGCCGATCCCTTCCGCGCCGTGCTGCCGCTGGTCGACAGCCTGCAGACCGGCCTCTTCGTCGTCGGTGCCGGGCGCCGGCTGGTGCGCAGCAACCGCTTCGGCGAGGCACTGGCTACGGCCGGCCGCGGGGTGCGGCTCGACGGGCAGCAGCGGCTCGTCATCGAATCCAGGCCGGGAATGGAGGCGCTGGAGGCGCTGCTGGCGCCACACTGGGCCGCCCGACGCCTGCCGCGGACCCTGTCGCACATCGTCCGGGATCGGGACGGCATCCCGCTGCGCGTGACGCTGATCGCCTCCGGCCGCAGCGCCGTGGAGACGTTCTTCGGCGGCCCGCGCGTCTTCGTGGTCCTGGAGGCGCTCGACAGCCCCCTGCAGCTCTCGGCCGAGATGCTGCGGGTGCTCTACGAGTTCACGCCGGCCGAAGCCCGGGTGATGCTGGCGCTGGCCGTCGGCGCCACGCTCACCGGCGCTGCCGCCAGCCTGGGCATCGCGCGCGAGACGGCGCGGACGCATTTCAAGCATGCCTGCGCGAAGCTCGGCGTGACCCGCCAGGCCGACGCGCTGCGGATCATCTGCCGGGCGGGATATCGCATGGTGGCGCCCGAGATCTTCGCCTGATCCATCGATCGGCGTGCGGTCGTCACCGTCTCCGGATGGCGGCCCGACGGCTCGGGGCCGCCACGAAATCATCATGGAATATTCGCGGGTGCTTCACAGTCCGCCCAAACCGAGTCCGTTCCGGGACGGTCCCGTCACGCTGCTTTCGACGAACAGGGCCGGGGCCTGGATACTTGCCGAAAGGGGGGAGCCCTTCCGGCGAACGACCTCGGAGGATCCACCATGAAGAAGGCATTGATCGCGATGGAATCGGCGCTGACCCTGGCAGCCGACACCCTCGCCCTGCCGACGCCCGCTTCGGCCAATCCGGCCTGGCTGGTGCCGGCCCTCGTCGCCGCCGGCATCGGCGGCATGACGGTCGGCGCCGTGGCGGCCAATGCGGAGCCCCGGCAGGAGGTGGTCGTCCCGCCTCAGCAGCAGCCCGCCTATGTTGCCCCGGGCATGCAGCCGGCCGCGGCCTGCCATTGGGCCCGGGCTCGCATCGATGGCGCCTGGCAGCGGATCGAGATCTGCAACTGATCCGGACGCATCCGCCGCGGCCCGCCCCCAAGAGGGGACCGCGGCAAGCGATGGGGCCGCCTCCCGTATGGAAGGCGGCCCCATCCGTTCCGTGTCCTTGAATATCAGTGGCCGGCGGCGCTGTGGTCCTGCACGGCGGGGATGTCGATCAGGGCGCCGACATCCGCCAATTCCTGCATCGTGACGTCGATCGAGACGCCGCTGTCGCCGAAGATGCGCCGGGATTCGGCATGCAGGTCGATCCGTTCACCCTTGATGGCGACACGTTGAATCAGCTTCTCGACTTCCTCGGCATAGAGACGCGGACGCAACGCCGGGTATTTTCTCATCGCCGTTCTCCGTTCTTGCCCTGAACGGCTTATACACCGATGATCTTGGCAGTAATGTGAAGGTTTTTCGTAGCCGGCAAGGTAAAGGGTTGTCCCTGCCGGCCTTCTCATCCCTTCGGTTGTTCGGCCTCCCCTTACACCGCTACGTCCGAAAGCTGTCCGATCGGCTGCGTCGCCTGCTCCAGCCAGGCACGGGTCCTGGCGTCCACCAGCGGCGACAGGGTGTCGCGCACGCGGACGTGATAGGCGTCGAGCCAGGCGATCTCGCGCGCCGTGAGCAGGGCGGGGTCGATCGCAGCCCGGTCGATCGGCGCGAGGGTCAGCGTCTCGAAGCCGAACATCGGCCGCTCCGCCCCCTCGATCTCCAGCGGCTCGACCAGCACGAGATTCTCGATGCGGATGCCGAACTCCCCGGCGCGATAATAGCCCGGCTCGTTGGACAGGATCATGCCGGCCTCCAGCGGCGTGGTGCCCAGGCGCGAGATGCGCTGCGGGCCCTCATGCACCGAGAGATAGGAGCCGACGCCGTGGCCGGTGCCATGGTCGAAGTCGGTGCCGATCTCCCACAACGCCTGGCGGGCGAAGCTGTCGAGCTGCGATCCGGCGGCTCCCTTGGGGAACCGCGCCAGGGAGATGGCGATCATGCCCTTGAGCACGCGGGTGTAGCGATCCTTCATCAGCGCCGACGGCTCGCCGACGCTGATCGTGCGGGTGATGTCGGTGGTGCCGTCGACATACTGCGCGCCGGAATCGATCAGGAAGAAGCCGGGCTCGACGCGCCGGTTCGACTGGTTCGTGACGCGGTAGTGCGGGATGGCGGCGTTCGGGCCGGCAGCCGAGATCGTCGGGAAGGACAGGTCCTTCAGGACGCCGCTCTCCGCCCGGAAGGCCTCGAGCGCCTCGGCGGCGGAGATCTCGGTCTCGCGGCCCTTGGGCGCGGCTTCGGCGAACCAGGCCAGGAAGCGGGTGACGGCGGCGCCGTCGCGGATCTGGGCGGCCCGGGCTCCGGCCCGTTCCGCCTCGTTCTTGACCGCCCGCAGCAGGGCGATCGGATCGGCGCCGCGCTGGACGATGCCGCCGGCGCCCTGGATGATGCGGGCGAAATGCTCGACCACCATGTTGGGGTCGAGCCGTACCGTCCTGTCCTTCACCGCCGCCGCCAGCGTCGCGTCGATCTGCGAGGGCTCGATCACCGAGGCGAAGGAGGAGAGATCGTGGCGCACGGCATTGGAGAGCTTGCGGCCATCGATGAACAGGGTCGGCTCGCCATTGTGCGGGATCAGCACATAGGACAGCGGCAGCGGCGTGTGCGTCACGTCGGCGCCGCGGATGTTGAAGGCCCAGGCGACGGCATGGGCGTCGTTGGTGAAGACCGCATCGGCCTTGAGCTCGCCGAGGCGGTCCTGGATGCGCATCAGCTTGGAGGCCGGGCTTTCTCCGGCCAGCGCCTCGTCATGCAGCGTGACGATGCCGAGCGGGGGCGCCGGCCGATCGGTCCAGATCGCGTCGACCGGGTTTTGCGCCAGGGCGATGAGGCCGGCGCCGACCCGCTCGCAAGCTCCCTTCAGCCGCTCGACCTCGGCGATGGTGTGCAGGCGCGGGTCGAAGCCGAGCTTCTGGCCGGGCCGCAGCATCGATTCCAGCCACGTCTCAGGCGGCTCCTCGATCAGGTGGCGCGGCGTGATCACGCCGGTGTCGACCTGCTCGCGCACCTGCACGGTGTAGCGCCCGTCGACGAAGATCGAGGCCTCGTTGCGCAGCACGACGGCCACGCCCGCCGAGCCGGCGAAACCGGTCAGCCAGGCCAGCCGCTCCTCGGAGGGCGGGCAATATTCGTTCTGGTGCTCGTCGGAGCGCGGCACGACGAAGCCGTCGAGCCCGGCCTCGGCCAGCTTCTTGCGCAAGGCGGCGATGCGCGACTTGCCCTGCGCCGGGTTGGTGATCTCGTCGAAGGATTGCAGAGCTGTCATGGTCCGTCTGCCCGTTGGTCGCGCCCGTTCGATACCCGGGGACGCGATCTGTCAACTGCGGAGGGTGGGGCGACCAGCCGTGACTGACACCTTTCTCAGGGGCGCGGGGCTCGCCGAGACGTCCGCCGCCGGGCGAGCCGTGGACACGGCTCCGAACCGTTCATGCGTCGCCGAACGGGTGGCAAGGTCCGCCGCACGGTCTCGGACCGGAGAGGTGCCGGCGCAAGGCCCCCTACAGCCAGCCATTCCTGCGGAAACGCCAGTACAGCGTGGCGGAGACGACGAGGATGAAGGCGAGGACGATGTAGTAGCCGTCGGCCATTTCGAGCTCGGGCATGTTCTTGAAGTTCATGCCATAGATGCCGGCGACTGCGGTCGGCACGGCCAGGATGGCGGCCCAGCTCGCCAGCTTCTTGGCGACGGCGGTCTCTTGAGTCTGGCCGAGCAGGAGGCTCGCCTCGAAGGCGAAGGCCAGCACCTCGCGCAGCGAATCGATGCGCTCCTGGATGGTCCGGACATGATCGGTGACGTCGCGGAACAGCGGCTGCATCGCCGGCCGCACCATCGGCAGGTCGGCATGCTCGAGGCGCCGGCAGACCTCGACCAGCGGGCCGACCGCATTGCGCAGGCGCAGCAGGTCGCGGCGCAGCATGTAGAGACGCTCGATGTCGGTGGCATGCATGGCGTTGGCGAGCACCTTGTCCTCGATCGCCTCGACCTCGTCGTGGATGGCCTCCAGCACGGGAGCATAGTTGTCGACGATGAAGTCGAGGATGGCATAGGCGATGTAGTCCTCGCCCTTGGCCAGGGCGCGCGGGCAGGATTCGCAGCGCTCGCGCACCGCCGAATAGGAGGTGGACGCACCGTGGCGGACCGAGACGACATAGCCGGTGCCGACGAAGAGGTGGGTCTCGCCGAAGGAGGGGCGGCCGTCGATCAGCTGCGCCGTGCGGGCGACGATGAACAGCGAGTCGCCGTACTGTTCGATCTTGGGCCGCTGATGCGCATGCTCGGCGTCCTCGATGGCGAGGTCGTGCAGCTGGAACTGGGTCTGGACGCGCCGCAGCACGGCGCGGTCGGGCTCGAGCAGGCCTATCCAGACGATGTGGCCGGGGCGCTTGGCCCAGGCTCCGGCCTCGTCGATGGAGATATCGGCGACGCGCCGGCCGTCGACATAGACGCCGGCGGCGATCAGGCTAGTATCGTCGTTGGCCGGACGAAGCGACGGGTTGGGGAGGTGATTCATCGCGGCTCCTCCATCCGACAGGACCGGGAGCGAGCCCGAATCCGGTCTTTCCTCGGCCCGGCCTTGCCGGCGGGGCGGGGCGCAACGCCTGGAAACATGCGCGCAAACCGAGGGGAGGGCAAGCCTCGCCGGCGACTGGAAATCGCCCAAGCAGGTCCTCTCGAACCTGCTCACACCTGCGAGTTCGAGCGGCTTGTCGTGGCGAGAGCCGCGAGACGCCGCCTAGCGCAGCCGGCGCGGCTTGGCGCCGCCATGGGTCAGCACCAGCGTCGTCCACTCGTCGAGCCGGTAGCGCCTGACCAGGTGCAGGCCCTGGGCGCGATAGGCGGCGAGGGCGGCGTTGGCGTGGGCGTGCAGCAGGCCGGAGAGGATCACCGTGGCGCCGGGCGCCAGCAGGCGGGCCATCGGCGCGGCGAGGCGAGCCAGAGGCCCGAGCAGGATGTTGGCAAAGACGAGATCGTAGGGCTTTTGCGCCTGCATCCGCTGCGCCGTGGTGCCGCGCGCCACAATGGCGCTGACATAGGCGCCGGCCTTGTTGAAGCGGATGTTGTTGCGCGCGGTGGCGATCGCCTGCGGGTCGATGTCCGAGGCCAGCACGCGACGGTGCAGGGCCCGCGCCGCGGCGATGGCGAGCACGCCGGTGCCGGTGCCGATGTCGAGCGGGTGGCGCGGCCGCCGGCGCTTCAGCAGGTCGTCGAGGCCCAGCAGGCAGCCGCGGGTCGTGCCGTGATGGCCGGTGCCGAAGGCCAGCGCCGCCTCGATCTCAATGCCGATGCTGTTGGGGCGGACCCGCGCCCGGTCGTGGCTGCCATGGATGGTGAAGCGCCCGGCCGCCACCGGGGCGAGGCCTTCCAGCGACGCGGCGACCCAATCCTTCTCGCCGAACGCGTCATAGTCGACCTCGACCTCGCCGCCGGCAGCCAGGCGTATCAGCTCGGTCACCGCCGGCCGGTTCGGCTCGGTGCGGAAATAGACCTCGACCAGCCAAGGCGGCTTGGGCGTGCCGTCCTCGCGCTCGAAGGCGGCGACGGCAGTCTCGGCCGGATCGAAACTCTCGCCCAGGAGATCGGCGATGCGGCGGGCCCGGGCCTCGTCGGTGACGATGCGGGCGACATGGGTCGGATTGTTGGGATGCAGGCCTTCGAGCATGGGCGCTTGGCTATCGCGTGCCGGCGGGGAGGGCAACGGAAATCGCAGGAGCGGCGCTGCGGTCATGTTGCGGACACGAAGGCAGGGCCTTGTCCCGGGCGAGCGGGCTCCGGCCTGCTTCGACATGGCAATCGGGAATGAGACGTATGCTCAGACGCGGCTTCCTGGCCGGCCTCGCCGGCCTCGCACTGCATGGCGCGGCCAGGGCCGCCGGGGCGGACTACTGGTATTCCGTCCGCGGAGATGACGGGGCCGACGTACCCAACCTGCATCTGTCGGCCGAGCAGATCTCCGGCGTCGCGGCCCTGCCCGGGCTGATCCGCGGCGCCGGTCCCCGGGGAGCGGTCGAGGTGGTCGAGTTCTTCGACTACAACTGCCCTGTGTGCCGCCGGATGGCACCGGAGCTCGAGGCGCTGACGGTGCGGGACCGCCGGATCCGCCTCTCCTTCGTCAACATCCCCGTGCTCTCGCCCTTCTCGGTCGAGGCGGCCAAGGTGGAGCTGGCCGTGCGCAAGCTGCATGGCGGCGAGACGGCCGTCGCCTTCCAGAAGCGCATGATGACGCAGAAGGGTGTCGCCAACGGCGCCCGGTCTCTCGACGTGGTCGCGGCCATGGGGCTGCCGCGCCCGGCCGTCGAGGCCGCCATGGCCGAGGCCGGGCTGGAGCGCGACATCGCCGCCCACATCCGCATGGCCACCGGCATCGGCTTCGACGTCACGCCCTCCTTCGTGATTGCCGATGCCGGCATCCCCGGCTATCCCGGTGCCAGGGTGATGGCGCGCATGGTGGAGGCCACCCGCAGCTGCGGCGCCATCGAATGCCAGGGCTGATCGCCCCACCGACGAGATGCCGATGCAGACGCCAGACTGGTTGCCTGTGCGCTATTCGATCCCGCGCATCGAGGGACTGACGCGCTTCCTCGCCGATCGCTACCGCCTGCCGGGGCCGGTTGAAGTCGGCTTCCTGCGTCGCGGCTTCAATGACAGCTTCGCGGTGCGGGCGGGCGATGGCTGGCGCGGCGTGCTGCGGCTGTCGGGCTGGCGCGGCCGCGGTGCTGCCGACGTCGCCACCGAGACGGCCCTGCTCGGCCACCTTGATGCGGCCGGCGTGCCGGTGGCGGCGCCGATCGCCACGGCGGAGGGCAGCCTGTTCACGGGCGTGCCGATGCCGGAAGGAGAGCGCCCGGCCGTGCTGTTCCGCCATGCCGACGGCCGGGCCGCGCCAGTCGAGTCGACCCGCGATGCGCGGGCCCAGGGCATGACGCTGGCCCGCATCCACGAGGCGGCCGAGAGTTTTTCGGGAGGAACCGCGGCGGCCTACCGACTCGACCTCGACCATCTGCTGCATCGCCCCGCTGCGGCAGTGCTCGGCCTTGGGCTTCTGGACGCCGAGGCGGCGACCGCTTTCGGCGCGTTGGTGTCGCGGCTCGCCGCCGGGGTTGCTGCGCTGGATGGCCTCGCCGCGGTCTGGTGTCACGGCGATTGCCATGGCGGCAATGCCCATATCCGCGAGGATGGTCCGCAGGCCGGCACGGCCGTGTTCTTCGATTTCGACGACAGCGGCCACGGCTATCTCGCCTATGACCTTGCGGTGTTCCTGTGGTCGACGGCGCTGCAGCGCCAGGGCCTGGCGCCGTGGCACGCCTTCATCGAGGGCTACCGGTCGGTTCGCCCGATCGCGTCCGCCGATTTTGCGGCGGTGCACCTGTTCGTGCCGATCCGGCATATCTGGCTGATGGGCAACTATGCCGAGCGCATCGTCGAATGGGGCAGCGAGGCAGTCCCGCTCGACTGGCTGACGCGGCAGATCGCCTATATCCGGCAATGGGAGGACGACCGGCTGTCGCCGATGCTGGTCTGACGGCCCGGCGGCGCCGGCTCATGCCGCGCCGCCAATCCGGAACACGAGCCGATCAATGTCCCGCGTCGCGCTCCCTGGCAGCGCTTCACGATCAAGGGCGAAGGCGCGAGGCGCCGGGCGAGGATGCGCTTCCCTTGCCCGGCAAGCGGCCGGAGGGCAGTTGTCCCGGTGCGAAAACGCACTTACCCTGACCGGAAACAACAACGATCCGGGGGAGCGGGCATGACGACGCAGCAGGCCGGCGCGACGCCGAGGGATGCGACGCTGACCGTCGCCAACCTTTCGATCAGGCTGCCGGCGAACATGGAGCGCGCCTTCGCGGTCGAGGATATCGGCTTCGAGGTGCAGCCCGGCGAGATCCTGTGCATCATCGGCGAGTCCGGCTCGGGCAAGTCCGTGACCGCCAACGCGGTCATGGGGCTCCTGTCGCCGACCTTTCTCGTCTCGAGCGGGGATATCCGCTTCGACCGGCTCGACCTTCTGCGTGCCGACGCCGGGACGCTGCGGGATCTGCGCGGCCGGCGCATCTCGATGATCTTCCAGGATCCCCTGTCGGCGCTCAATCCGCTGATGACGGTCGGCGACCAGATCGCCGAGGTGATGGAGGCGCACAAGGTCGGCAGCCCGCGGGAGCGCGAGGCGAAGGTGCTGCGCCTGCTGGAAGAGGTGGGCCTGCCCGATCCGCCCGCCCTGCGCCGTCAATATCCGTTCCGCCTCTCCGGCGGGCAGCGCCAGCGCGTCATGATCGCCATGGCGCTCGCGCTCGATCCCGACGTGCTGATCGCCGACGAGCCGACGACCGCGCTCGACGTGACCACCCAGGCGCAGATCCTGGAGCTGATCCGCGCGATCCAGCGGCGCAAGGGCATGAGCGTGATCTTCATCACCCATGATTTCGGCGTGGTGGCCGAGATCGCCGACCGTGTCATCGTCATGGAGAAGGGCAGGCTGGTCGAGCAGGGCGATGCCGGTGCCGTGCTGACGCGCCCCGTCCATCCCTATACGCAGCGCCTGCTGGCCGCGGTGCCGCGGATGCGCGGCACGCCCGCGCAGGAAGCCCCGGCGGCAGGGGACTGCGTGCTCGAGGTGCGCAATCTGAGCAAGACCTACGCCAGCGCCGGCTTCCTCAAGAAGGCGCGGGTGGTCAAGGCGGTCGACGATGTCGGCTTCACCCTGGCCAAGGGGAGGACGCTCGGCATCGTCGGCGAGTCCGGGTCGGGCAAGTCGTCCCTCGGGCGCCTCGTCCTCAAGCTGATGGAGAGCGATTCCGGCCAGATCCTGTTCGAGGGCCAGGATATCGCGCCGCTGTCGCAGGAGGCGTTCCGCCCGCTGCGCCGGCGTATCCAGATGATCTTCCAGGATCCGTTCGCCTCGCTCAATCCGCGGCACGTGATCGGGCGCATCCTGACCGCCGGCCCCGTCGCCCAGGGCATGCCGGCGGCCGAGGCTCGGGAGAAGGCGCTGCAACTGCTCGACCTCGTCGGGCTGGGCAAGGGAGCCCTCGACCGCTATCCGCACGAATTCTCCGGCGGCCAGCGCCAGCGTGTCGGCATTGCGCGGGCGCTGATGTTCGACCCGGCCCTTCTGGTGGCGGACGAGGCCGTCTCGGCGCTGGACGTGTCGATCCAAGCGCAGATCCTCAAGCTGCTGGAGGAGGTGCGGGCCCAGACCCATGTGACGATGATGTTCATCACGCATGACCTGAGGGTGGCGAGCCAGATCTGCGACGAGGTGGCCGTCATGTGCAACGGCAGGATCGTCGAGCAGGGGCCGCCGGCGCGTGTCTTCCGCACGCCCGGGGCAGAATACACCCGGCGCCTCGTGGCATCGATCCCCGGCACGGACTGGGAGCCCATCGCCTGAGCGCCCCTGGAAGGGCGCGGCGGTGCCGGCCGGGGTCTCGGCCGGCTCCGGTGGAGCGGCGACCCGGCCCGGTCGATGCGAGGCCGGGGAAAATTTAGTTGCGTTTGTCCACTATCTGCCGTTAGCTTCCTGTCACAAAGCGTGGGCGGGGCCATGAAAGCCGGGCAACGGCACAGGGCTCGCCCGACCCCGGGGGTGGCGATGTGCCTGGTGCAGGATAGCCCCATCAGATCCGTGCGGGACGTCGATCTCGGCGTCTTCGAGGATTTGCTCTCCTTCTACATCCGCGCCATCGGCATTGCCTGCTCGCGCGACCTCGATGCCCGCCTCGACGGATGCGAGGTCGCCAAGGGCACCGGCAAGATCAGCCTCCTGCTGCTCGTCGACAGCCATCCCGGCATCCGGCCGTCGATCATCGCCGATCTCACGCTCAAGGACCGGTCGGCCATCGCCCGGCTGATCGCCACGATGGAAGGGCAGGGGCTGCTGACCCGCGAGGTCTCGCCCGACGATTCCCGGGCCCAGAGCCTCTTCATCACGGCCAAGGGCAGGGACCTCGCCGCCCATGTGCGTGCGCTGGTGAAGGAGCAGTCCGAGGATTTCTTCAGCTTCATTCCGGCAGAGGAACGGGTCCAGCTCATGGGCATTCTCAAGCGCGCCTATGGGCGCATCGCGGGGCTGGCATGACCTTGGCGGCAGGTGGAGAAGGGCGCGTCGCGCTGATTTCGGGCGCCAGCCGCGGCATCGGCGCGGCCATGGCCGAGGCCCTGGCCGGTGAGGGCTGGCAGCTGTCGCTCGGCATGCGCGAGCCGAAGGCCCCGGCCTGGGATGCGGCCGGGGCCGCGCATCTCCAGGCCTATGCCGTCGGCGACGCCGCGGCGGAGCAGCGATGGGTGGAGGCGGCGCTCGCCCGGTTCGGGCGCATCGACGCCATCGTCGCCAATGCCGGCATCATGATCCCGAAGACGGTGATCGAGATCGGCGAGGCGGATTTCGACGCCATGCTCGAGGTCAATGTGAAGGCCCCGCGCCGGCTGGCGCAGGCGGCCTGGGAGGCGCTGGCGCGCTCGGGGCGCGGGCGCGTCGTCATTCTCGGCTCGCTGTCGGGCAAGCGCGTCAAGAGCGCCCTGGCGTCCTCCTACTCGGTGACGAAATTCGCGGCGGTGGCGCTGGCGCATGCGCTGCGCCACACCGGGTTCGACCTCGGCATCCGCGCCACGGCGGTGTGTCCCGGCTTCGTGGCCACGGACATGGCGCGCAGCGTGAGCACGACGCCGGAGGCGGAGATGACCAGCCCGGCCGACCTCGCCCGCATCGTCGCCATGCTGCTCGACCTGCCGAACGAGGCGAGCGTTGCGGAATTCTGCATCAATTGCCGGCTGGAAGAGAGCTACTGACATGCCTGGGCCCACGGTCGTGCCTGTCGAGGGGGATGCGAGCCTGCCGAGGAAGGTCGATGTCGTCGTCATCGGCGGCGGCATCATCGGCACCTCGACGGCGCTGGAGCTGGCCGAGCGCGGGCTGCAGGTCGCGCTGTGCGAGAAGGGCGGCATCGGCCAGGAGCAGTCGAGCCGCAACTGGGGCTGGGTGCGCATTTCGCGGCGTGATCCGCGCGAGGTGCCGCTGATGGCCGAGTCCCTGCGCCTGTGGGAGAGGATGGGCCAGCGCACCGGCGTCGACACCGGCTATACCAGGGCCGGCATCCTGTTCACCTGCGCCACCGACGCCGAGTATGACCAGCACGCGCGCTGGATGCGCAATCTCGAGGGCTATCAGCTCGAGACGCGCATGCTGGGTCCCGCGGAGTTCGACAAGCTGGTGCCGGGCACGCGCATGACGATCAAGGGGGCGCTGTACACGCCGGTGGACGGCCGCGCCGAGCCGCAGAAGGCCGCGCCCGCGGTCGCCGAGGCGGCGCGGCGCGCCGGCGCCGCCGTGCTGACCCGCTGCGCGGTGCGCGGCGTCGAGATGGCGGCGGGCAAGGTCGCCGGCGTGGTGACCGAGCGCGGCCCCATCGCCTGCGATGCGGTGGTGCTGGCGGGGGGGGCGTGGTCGAGCCTCTTCACCGGCTCGCTCGGTGTGCGCCTGCCGCAGCTCAAGGTGCTGAACTCGGTGCTGCGCACCAAGCCGCTGGAGGGCGGGCCGAACCAGGCCATCTGGGCCGACGACTTCGCCGTGCGCAAGCGCCAGGACGGCGGCTACACCGTCGCCTCCGGCCATGGCAACGTCGTCGACATCGTGCCGAACTCTTTCCGCTTCGCCCGCGACTTCATCCCGGCGCTGCGCAGCGAATGGCGCTCGCTGCAGTTCCGCCTCGGCCAGCGCTTCCTGGAGGAGGCCCGCACGCCCGCCCGCTGGCGGCTCGACGCGGAAAGTCCGTTCGAGGCGTGCCGCGTGCTCGATCCGGTGCCGGCCACGCGCTACACCGAGAAGGCGCTGGCCAATCTGCGCGCGAAGGTGCCGCTCTTCGAGAAGGCCGAGGTGGCGCAGCACTGGGCCGGCCTCATCGACGTGACGCCGGACGCCGTTCCCGTGATCTCCGGGGTCGACAGCCTGCCGGGCTTCTTCATCGCCACGGGCTTCTCCGGACATGGCTTCGGCATCGGGCCCGGCGCCGGCAAGCTGATGGCCGATCTGGTCACCGGCCGCCCGCCGGTGGTCGATCCGCATCATTTCCGCTTCAGCCGCTTCAGCGACGGCTCGAAGATCGAGATCATCTCAGGATTCTGATCCGCTCGACAGGAGAAGGCGGACAGGAGGACGGCCAGCCACATCCGAGGAGGAAACAGTCATGACGCAGGACAAGGATCGCACCGGGCTCAGCCGGCGCCAGGCATTGTCG
Organism: Labrys sp. Lb11; assembly: GCF_057554225.1. Lineage (NCBI taxonomy): Bacteria > Pseudomonadati > Pseudomonadota > Alphaproteobacteria > Hyphomicrobiales > Xanthobacteraceae > Labrys > Labrys sp. Lb11. The sequence goes on along the minus strand of NZ_BAAJOT010000003.1, from coordinate 46,745 downwards.
TTGCTCGGCTTCGCCGGGGCATCGGGCCTGGTGATGCCGGGACTGACGGGCCCCGGACCGGCTTTCGCCGCGCCGCCCGCCAAGCCGACGGGGCAGGTGATCGTCGGCTTCTCGCAGGAGCCGACGGTGTTCAACCCGCACCTCCTGCACATCGAGGTGGACGAGGGCATCTATTTCGCCGTGTTCGACGCCCTGGTCGGCTGCGACCCGGAAGGCAAGTTCACCGCCGACCTCGCGGCGGAGGTGCCGACGGTGGAGAATGGCGGCATTTCCGCCGACGGCAGGAAATGGCGCATCAAGCTGCGCGAGGGCGTGAAATGGCATGACGGCAAGCCCTTCACCGCCGAGGACGTGAAGTTCACGCTGGAGCTGCTCGTCGATCCGAACTTCCGCAGCTGGCGCCGCACCGGCCATGAGCATGTGCGCAATCTCACCGTGGTCTCGCCGACCGAGATCACCTGGGAGATGGACAAGCCCTACGCGCCCTACCTGTCGATCCTTGCCGACACCTATATCGTGCCCAAGCACGCCTTCGACGGCGTCGCCGACAAGAACACCGCCCCGTTCAACAATGCGCCGATCGGGACCGGTGCGTTCAAATGGGTCAGCCGCGTCGCCGGCGACAACATCCAACTCGCGGCCAATCCCGATTATTTCGGCGGCGGCCCGTATCTGGAGCGGGTGATCATCAAGTACATCCCCGACCTTCAGGTGATGTACACGCAGTTCAAGTCCGGCGACATCGACGTCGTCGGCCTGCAATGGATCACGCCCGACCATTACGACGAGGCCAAGAGCCTTGATGGCAAGACGGTGGCGGTCGTCCCGAACGCGACCGTCGAGAGCATCGCCTTCAACCTCGGCAAGCCGCAGTTCGCGGACAAGGCGGTCCGCGAGGCGCTGTACTACGCCGTCGACAAGAAGTCGATCATAGACGCCTTGTATTACGGCCTGCCGACGCCGACGGAATCCTATATACCGCAGCAATCCTTCTACTATAATCCGGACCTTCCCAAGCATGAATACAGCCTGGAGAAGGCCAACAAGATCCTGGACGACGCCGGCTGGGCCAAGGGGGACGACGGCATTCGCGCCAAGAACGGCGTGCGCCTGTCCTTCACCAACTCGACCACGGCGGGCAACCACCTGCGCGAGCAGATGCAGCAGTTCCTGCAGCAGTCGTTCAAGGACGTCGGCGTCGAGCTGACGATCTCGAACCTGCCGCCGGCGGTGATGTGGGGCGATTACTGGATGCTGTCGAAGTTCGACAGCGTGGTCGTCGGCATCAACTACATCACCGGCGCCGACCCCGACACATCGGACTATTTCAAGTCGACCTCGTCCGCGGCCAGGGGCGGCAACGGCCAGAACACCTGGCAGATGAATTTCCCCGAGGTCGACAAGCTGCTGGACGAGGGCGGCACCGTCTTCGTGCCCGAGGAGCGCAAGAAAATCTACCTGAAGCTGCAGGAGTTCATGCGCAGCGAGCTGCCCTTCCTGCCGATCTACCAGTATGCGACGGTGCGCGGCCACAAGAACGGGTTCGAAGGACCGAAGGGCAACATCAACAACCGCATCGACACCTGGAACGTCAAGGACTGGTACTGGCAGAGCTGAGGAGCCCGTCTGAATACCCTGCTGCGGCGGCGATCTGACGGCGCTTTCTGCGCTTCCGGTGCTCACGGACGGCAAGTCCGCTGCGTTCCGGGTCCCGAAAGCACCGCCACCCCGGCGCCGACCGATCTTCGGTCCGGCTCCCGCTCACCGCAGCGCGTTTCAAGTCGGGCTCCGGACCGACCCGAACCGTTCCGCCGCCTTCCACGCCGGAGGCGGCGGCCCCCCGGATGAACCCACGCGGGACTTGCCGCCATGCTGCGCTATCTTCTCGGGCGCCTGGGCCAGTCGCTCATCTTGCTGGTGCTCGTGTCGATCATCGGCTTCACCGTGCTCAACCTGATGCCGGGCGGCCCGCTGTCGCAATATGCGCTGACGCCGGGCATGACCAAGGAAACGCTCGACCGTGTCGCCGAGCAGATGGGCCTCAACCGGCCGCTGCCGGTGCAGTATGCCGACTGGGCCTGGCATCTGGTGCAGGGCGACTGGGGCCGCTCCTACCGCGACTCGCGCCCGGTGCTGGCCATCATCTACGAGCATCTGTTCGCGACGCTGCTGCTGATGGGGACCGCGACGCTGATCTCGGTCCTGCTCGGCACCTGGATCGGCGTGCTCGGCGCGGCGCGGCGCTATTCCTTCTTCGATTCCCTCGCCACCGTGGGGGCGATGGTCGCGCTGTCGATCCCGACTTTCTGGTTCGGCCTGGTGGCGATCTATCTCTTCACCCTGCGCCTGAAATGGCTGCCCGCGGGCAACATGTACACGGTCGGCGACGGATCGTTCTGGGACTATGTCCGCCACCTGATCATGCCGAGCCTGGTCCTGGCGCTGGTGAACGTGGCGGTGTGGAGCCGCTACATGCGCACCGCCACGCTGGACGTCATCAACCAGGATTTCGTGCGCACCGCCCGCGCCAAGGGACTGACGCCGCGCCGGGTCCTGGTCAAGCACGTCATGGGCAACGCCCTGCTGCCGATGATCACCCTTGCGGGCCTGCAGCTGCCGACGATCATCGGCGGCGCCCTCGTCACCGAGACGGTGTTCACCTGGCCCGGCATGGGGCGCCTCTTCCTCGACAGCCTCGGCTACAACGACTATCCGGTCATCATGGGCCTGCTGATGTTCTCGGCGATCCTGGTGCTCCTCGGCAATCTGATCGCCGACCTCCTGGTGGCGTTCGTCGATCCGCGCGTGAGACTGGGGTAGGTGCCATGAATGCACTGGGAAACGCAGCCCTGCCGCCGCCGTCCTCCTGGTGGAGAAGCCGCATGGCCCTCCGCTTCGCCCGGCATCACCTGGCGATGTTCGGCGTGTTTATGATCGTCCTGCTCGTGCTGGCCTGCGTGATCGGCCCGCACCTCCTGCCCTATGACGATCTCTATATCGATCTGCGGGCGCGCTTCGCGCCGCCCCTCACCGGCTATCATATCTTCGGGACCGACCCGCTCGGGCGCGACATCGCGGCACGCCTGTTCATGGCCGGGCGCATTTCGCTGCTGGTCGGCGTGTTCGCCATGCTGATCAGCACCGTGATCGGCGCGCTGGTGGGCATCGTCGCCGGCTATTACGGCGGGCGCGTCGGCATGGTGCTGATGCGCGTCGTCGACGCCTTCCTGGCGTTCCCAAGCATCTTCCTGCTGCTGGCGCTGGCCGCCCTGATCAAGCCGAGCCCATTCATGATCACGGTGATCATCGCGGTCACGAGCTGGATGGAGATTGCCCGCATCGTCGAGGCGGAGGTCCGCTCGCTGCGCGAGCGCGATTTCGTGCAGGCGGCGCGCATGGTCGGGCTGCGCAACAGCCAGATCATGTTCGGGGAGCTGCTGCCCAACGCCGTGGGGCCGATCATCGTCGCGGCGACGCTGACGGTGGCTCGCGCCATCCTGCTGGAGGCCTATGTCAGCTTCCTGGGCTACGGCATCCAGCCGCCGCTGCCGAGCTGGGGCAACATGCTGAACGGCGCCCAGCAATATCTCGACAAGGCACCATGGCTGGCCATCGTGCCGGGCGTGGCGATCACGCTGGCCGTGGCGAGCTTCAATTTCGTCGGTGACGGGCTGCGCGACGCGCTCGACGCCCGCAGCGACCTGAACTGAGGGGCGGCATGGGCAGGTTTTCACCATTCGAGAACAGCCTCTGGTACGCGACGGCGCCGGCGGCGCCGGCCGCGACGCCGCTCGAGGAGGACGTCCAGGCCGATGTGTGCGTTGTCGGCGCCGGCTATACCGGGCTGACGACGGCTCTGGAGCTTGCGAAGCGCGGCGTGCGGGTCGTGGTGCTGGAGGCGCAGGAGGCCGGCTTCGGCGCCTCCGGCCGCAATGCGGGCCATTGCACGCCCACTTTCGTGCATTACAGCCTGCCGCAATTGCGCACGCTGCTGGGCGAGCCCTGGGGCGAGCGCCTGATCGCCCGCCAGACCCGGGCCAACGATGTCGTCTCGGCCTATATCCGCGACTATGCCATCGCCTGCGAATGGCAGCAGAACGGTTATGTCCAGGCCGCCCCGCGGCCGGGCGCGGTTGCGGCGTTGCGGGCGAAGGCCGCCGACTACAACGCCGTCGGTGCGAGGACGCGCTATATCGATCGCGACGAGGTGGAGCGCATCACGGGCAGCCCGCGCTTCCACGGCGCCTGGCTTCACGAAGAGGGCGGTCACCTCAACGGCCTGGCCTATGCGCGCGGCCTGGCGGCGGCTGTGCTGAAGGAGGGCGGGGCGCTCTACATCCGCTCGCCGGTCGGCGGCATGAGTCGGGAGGGCACGCGCTGGCGCGTCTCCACCGCCAAGGGCTCGGTGCTGGCCGACAAGGTCGTTCTGGCGACCGGCGCCTATACGGTGGAGGGCTGGCCCGGCCTGGCGAACAGCTTCAAGATCATGCGGGTGTTCGTCGCCGCCACGCAGCCCCTGTCGGCAAGGGCGCGCAAGCGCGTCCTGCCGCGCAACACGACCGTGCATGACGGGCGCGGCGACATCTACGTCTACAAGTACAATGCCGAGGGGCGCATCGTCGCCTCGATGTTCCCCATGGGCGCGCGGGGACGGGATCTCGCCTATACCAGGCGGGTCCTGACGGACCGGCTGAAATGGCTGCACCCGGACCTCGACGAGCCGGTCGAGTGGCCGTTCCTGTGGTACGGCGAACTCGACATGCAGGAACGCACGGTTCCCCGTCTCTACGGGCTGGGACCGGGCGTGGTGGCGCTGACCGGCCTGTCCGGCCGGGGCGTTCCGACCGGCAGCATGCTTGGCGGCATCCTGTCGGAATGGGCGATGGGCGTGCCGGAGCGCGACCTTTCCCTGAAGATCGAGCCGCTGCACCGCGCCCCCTTCTACATGGCCTTCGGGCCGCAGCTCTCCCTGCGGTATTGGCGCGTGCGCGATTGGGTGACCACCAGGCTGGAGGGGGCGGCGTTGCCGCCCCATGCCTGAGCCGCCGGTCCCGACCGCCACGGCACCCGGCTGGGAGGGCCCGGCCTGGAACTGTTAAAAAGAGGTCACGCAACGTCGCTAGGACAGCCCCCAGACCATGAGGGAGGCCCCGATGAGCCACGACCGCGACCTGTCCCAGCCCATCCGTTCCATCATCGCCGAGCGCGTCTCGCGCCGCTCGCTGCTGCAGGGCGGCGTCGCCGCCTTCGCGGGCATGGCGTCCCAAGGCTTCGTCGGCTCGCTCTTTGCCGGCGAGGCCCATGCCGCCGGCGCCGCCTCGACGCTCGGCTTCACCGAGCTCAAGCGCGTCTACGACAAGAGCCACCGCGTCGCCGACGGTCATGACGTGCAGGTCCTGGTCGGCTGGGGCGATGCGCTCGCCGGCGGGCTCGGCCCGTTCGACGCCAAGACCCTCGACGCCGCCGGTCAGCGCCAGCGCTTCGGCTACAATTGCGACTATGTCGCCTTCATGCCGTTGCCCAAGGGCTCCAACGCCTCCGACCACGGCCTGCTCTGCGTCAACAACGAATATGTCTCGCCGCATGTGATGTTCCCGGGCATGACTGAGGACGAGGCCGGCAAGCGGATGAGCCGCGAGCAGGTCGACCTCGCCATGGCGGCGATGGGCCATTCGATCGTCGAGATCCGCCGGGAAGGCGGGCGCTGGAGCGTGGTGGCCGACAGCCCGTACAACCGCCGCTTCACGGCGGAGACCGAGATGGCGGTGAGCGGCCCGGCCGCCGGCAGCGATCTTCTGAAGACCTCGACCGATGCGAGCGGCCGCAAGGTGCTCGGCACCACCTACAATTGCGGCGGCGGCGTCACGCCCTGGGGCACGGTGCTGACCTGCGAGGAGGGCGTCTCCGACACCTTCGGCGGCGACGCCAAGGCCAGCCCGATCGCCGACGTGCTGGAGCGCTACGGTTTCGACGGCTCGGACATCTATGGCCGGGCTCGCTTCCACGAGCGTTTCGACATGAACAAGGAGCCCAACGAGCCCAACCGCTTCGACTGGGTGGTGGAGATCGACCCCTACGATCCGAAGTCGACGCCGATCAAGCGCACGGCCCTCGGCCGCCTGTCGCATGAGGCCGCCACCGTGGTGGTCAACAAGGACGGCCGCGTCGTCGTCTACATGGGTGACGACGACTATTTCGAGCATGTCTATCGCTTCGTCTCGACGGCCAGGTTCGACCCCGCCAACCCGGCAGCCAGCCGCGACATCCTCGACGACGGCGTGCTCTCCGTCGCCCGCTTCGACGCCGACGGCACCATGACCTGGATCCCGCTGGTTCAGGGCCAGGGCAAGCTGACCGCCGAGAACGGTTTCGCCTCCCAGGCCGACGTGCTGATCAAGACCCGCCTCGCCGCCACAACGGTGGGCGCCACGCCGATGGACCGGCCGGAGGACATGGAGACCAACCCGGTCACCGGGCGCGTCTATGCGGTGATGACCAAGAACAAGAAGGTCACGGCCGAGAAGATCAACCCGGCCAACACCCGGCCCGAGAACCTCTACGGCCATATCGTCGAGCTGATCCCGCCGGGCGGGCGCGGCGCCGACGCCGACCACGCCGCCGACACCTATCAGTGGGACCTGTTCGTCCTCGCCGGCAATCCCAGGGATCCGAAGACCGGTGCCCGGTTCCATCCGGACACGACCGAGGACGGCTGGTTCGTCAACCCCGACAACATCAGCTTCGATCCCAAGGGCCGGCTCTGGGTGGCGACGGACGGGGCCAACGACTTCGACCTGCCGGACGGCATCTACGGCGTCGACACCGAGGGCCCGGCGCGCGGCCTGCCCAAGCTGCTCTTCACCTGCCCGACCGGCGCCGAGGCGACCGGCCCTTGCTTCACCCCGGACGGCAGGACCCTGTTCGTCTCGGTCCAGCATCCGGCCGAGGACTCCAAGACCATGGCCGAGCTGACCACGCTGTGGCCGGACTTCAAGGAGGGCCAGCCGCCCCGTCCCGCCGTGGTGGCGATCACCCGCACCGACGGCGAGGCCATCGGCGCCTGAGACGCCGCAGCGCTGCCGCGCCGGCCCGCCGTCACGGCGCGCGCATCCTGGCGGCGCGGGCGGCCGGTGCGTCGAAAGCCCGATGGCGGCCATGCCGCCGTCGGGGACCTCGGCGCGACCTCGCTCCCGGGGGGCGCTGTCCGGCAGGGCGGGCCCGGCGAGACGCGATGCGGCGAGGCGCCGGGCGGCGGAAAGCCAGGGTGAGTCGATCCGCCGACTTTCGGGAAAGACTATGATACCGCTCTCGTATATCTGGTTTGTTTCTTCACGAGACAGTGATGTTGACAAACTTCCCATGCGATAGCAAAGTTGTTCGAATGATCGCTGAAGCTCACGCGTCGTTCATGGTCGCGGGCAAACTGGGCAAATGGCAGCACCGTCGAGGATCGATCGCTGACGTCTCTCATCGTGGAGATCGCATTGAACCGTTCGCCCTGCCGTGCATCGATCCTTTGCAAGCTACAAAAAGCATCGATATCGGACATCTTCATCACGCGGCGTGACGTGAATGGTGACGGGATTCGCGTCCCGCGGGCCAAAGCAAACGGCGAAACGCGACGAAGGCGATGCGACAAGCTGCGAGTCGAAGAGCATCGAGGGCCTTGCCGACATTGCAGGCGGCTGTTCGATGCGGCGTGACGAGGCGGGCAGCCGGTTCGCCATTCCGGCCTGCGCAACGGTCGATGGCTTCGAGCGCAGCCGCGTGAGAGGCCGCAGCCGGCCGGAATAGGGGGGCCCGCGCCGTCTTCGACGAACTGCTGAATTGAGGTCGCATTCCAGAGCCAACCGCACTCGAGCAGACAGGCCGGCCATGACCAGACTCCCTCGGATCGTATTGTTTTTGCTGGTCATCTGGCTACAGGGCTCGGTTCTTCCGCTCGGCACGAGCGCCCAGGCCGCGACACCATCCCCCTCGGCCCGGCAAGGGGTCTGCCAGCATCTTCCGGGGGCCCCTTCGAACACCAGGCGTGTCGCGATCATCGTCGGCAACGGGGCCTATGGCGCCGGCATCCCGGCGCTTCCCAATCCTGCGAACGATGCGGTCGCAGTGGCCAGGGGCCTGTCGGATCTGGGGTTCGAGGCATTCCTCATCACCGACGCCGGCCGCAGCGCCCTCGCCGAATGCCTGGCGAAGGGGTTGGACGGGATGAGCGGCGCGGCAATCGGCCTGATCTACTATTCCGGTCACGGCATCCAGATCAACGACGAGAACTTCCTCGTCGCGACCGACGCCAAGGTCACGGATCTGCAGTCGGGTCTCGTCTCCATCCAGCCGGTCGTGACCGAAGCCCAGAAGCGGGTCGCGGCCACCCTCGTCTTTCTCGATGCCTGTCGCAACAATCCGATGGCCGGCAACGGTCAGCAGGGGTTGTCCGTGTCCACCGGGCGCGGCCTCGCGCGCGTCGATACGCCGGCGCCGAATGCCGGACCCCAGAAACCGCAGGTGCATGGCCTCCTCGTCGCCTATGCGACGTCTCCGAACGCCGTGGCGCTCGACGGAACGGGCGAGCACAGTCCCTTCACGTCGGCTTTCATCAAGGTGATCGGGACGCCTGGCTACTCGATCCAGCACGTCATGAGCGACGTGACGAAGTCGGTGGGCGAGGAGACGCAGTGGGAACAGACGCCCTGGACGAAGTCGTCCCTGACGGAGGAGCTCAAGCTCAATGGAGGCCTGACATCCGAGGAGGCGCGGTCCCTGTCGCAGAATTGGGCCAAGCGGGCGGCCGATTTCCTCGAAAAGGGTGACAAGGCCAACGCCATGGCGGCGGCGATCAAGGGGCTGCCCGTCAATCCCAGCCGGGATGACCTGGCGCTGTTCCACGACGCCTATCTCGCGCTCTATGAGGCCGAGCGGGCCAAGTTTGCGCGTCTGCCGTTGGAGACGGCTCTTCAATCGGCGGCCTTCTCCCGCGGCGATGCAGTCGCGACCATCCGCAGCCTCGATGGCAGCAACGGGGCTCTGGAACTCTGGTCGATCTCGCGGCAGGAAAAGATCGCCGCATTGGCCAACGCCAACCTGTTCGCCAAGATGGCCTTTGCTCCGAACGGCGCGATGCTTGTGCTGTACGACAACGGCACGGTGCTGGGATGGGCCGCGCAGACGGGCGCCAGGCTTTTCCAGACCAAGCTCGCTCGAAGCAACACGGTTCTCGGCGCTGCCGCCAATCTCGAGGGCTGGCGTCCGAGCTTCAGCGCGGACGGCCGATATCTTGCCATCCCGGATGGCGGGAGCAATCCCATCAAGATCCTGGATGCGTCGACGGGCCGGCTGTCCGCCACGGTATCGCAGAAGGCCCTTTCGAAGGCCTCCGGAACGGCCATGTCGCCGTTCACGACCTATAGTGTCACGTTCGGATCGTCCAACGAGCTTTGCATGACGATCTACGACCAGCAGGCCAACCGGGGCGTGCTGGGCGTCTTCCACCTGGCCGAAGCAAAGTTCGAGCCCGTCGCGTCGCTCTCGAATCAACGCGTGACGAATATTTTCTGCGATTCCGGCGGCCGAAGCATCGGCATTCCAGCCCCCTTGACGCTATGGAACAGGGCGACGAAGAAGAAAGTCATCGAGAGCTCGCAATTCGGCAGCCATCCCGCCTATGATGCCGATGGAAAGCATCTCTCCGTCAGTCTTGGAGGAACGGCAGCCGCCTATGATATCGAGACCGGCGAACAGGTTGAGTTGAGCAAGGTTCCCGCCGATTTGCCGCTCCATGAGCCGGCCGTATATTCTACCAGCACCAACGCTTTTATCGGCACCGACTACGACTCGGCCTGGTGGATCGACTGGGCGGAGACGCCGGACGGACCGGATCTGGTCGCGAAGGCGCTCGCATCGCTTCCGCCGGAATTGAGAGCGGAGGTCGGGCGCGATCACATCGATTTTGCGTCCTATCAAGGCTCGGAACCAGGGCATTAGAGCCCGATCCGGGCGGGTCGTCGGGATAATCAGGCCGAGGCCGCGGCGAACCGCGCCCTGAGCTGCTGCAGCGCCTCGACCCCGGCATTGGCGAAGGCGATGCGCATATGCGTCTCCAGGCCGGGGCCGAAATAGGGGCCGGGCAGGCAGAGCACGCCGGCGTCCTCGACCAGCGCCTTGACCACCTCGGCCGAGCGGCGGCCGGCGAAGGGGTGGCGCAGGAAGGCGAAGTAGCTGCCGATGGAATCGACGCGCCAGCCGTTGACGCCGGCGAAGGCGGCCGTGAAGGCGGCGGCGCGGCGCTCGATCTCGATGCGGTTGGCCTCCCGCCAGCCGGCGAGGCCGGTCAGCGCCCAGGCGACCGGGGCCTGCGCCACGCGCGGGGCGCAGATCTGCAGCGTGTCGAGGATCTTGGAGATCTGCGCCATCGCCGCCGGCTCCGCCACCAGCGCGCCGAGGCGATGGCCGGGAATGCAATAGGCCTTGGAGAAGGAGTAGAGCCCGATCAGCGTGTCACGCCAGGACGGATCGGCCATCAGCTGATGCGGCCGGCCGGCGATGAAGTCGCGATAGGTCTCGTCGAGGATGAGGGCAAGGCCGCGCCGGCGACAGAGCTCGGCGAAGGCGGCGATGGTCTGCGGCGGATAGACCGCGCCGGTGGGGTTGTTGGGCGTGACCAGGACGATGGCGCGGGTGCGTCCGTCGACCAGCCGTTCGGCCTCGGCCGGGTCCGGCACGAAGCCGGCATCGGCGGCGCAGGGCAGGGGCCGCGCCTCGATGCCGAGCATGTCGAGGGTCATCTTGTGGTTGAAGTACCAGGGGCTCGGCAGCAGGATCGCCTCGCCCGCCTTGGCCACGGCCAGGGCCGCGACGAAGAAGGCCTGGTTGCAGCCGGTGGTGATCGCCACCTCGCCCGGCGCGACGTCGCTGCCGTAGTGTCCGTTGACATGGGCGGCGTAGGCCTCGCGCAGCACCATGTCGCCCTCGATCGGACCGTAGGAGGCGTTGGCGGCCTTGCCCGCCGCCTCGGCGAGGCGCGCCAGCATCTGCGCATGCGGCGGGTAGCCCGGCACGGCCTGCGACAGGTCGATCAGCGGCCCGGCCCCGCCGCCATAGGCGCGCGCCCAGCCCTGCGCCTCGGGGATAGGCGGGGTGGCGGTGTCGACGAGAAGGGCGTTGATGGCGGGCATGGTCTTGTACGCGAAACGGAGGTCGTTGCGAGGGGAGCGGTCGCCTGTCCGGAGCGGGAAAGGGCGCGGAGAAGGCTTTCCGGGGCCGTGCGTCGGCTCTTAATCTCCCGTCGAGCGGCGCGCAACCCCTTGGGACCGCGCGATCAGTAGACGGCGGTCGCCTCGACCTCGACCACGAATTCCGGACGGCTCAGGCCGGCGACGATCACCAGGGTGGAGGCAGGCTTGACCGGGCAGTCCGCCAGGGCCTCGTCCCGGGCCTTCATATAGGCCGGCATGTGCCTGCGGTCGGTGACGAAGGCGTTGAGGCGCACGACATGGGCGAGCGACAGGCCGCCCTCGCGCAGGATCGCGGCGATGCTCTCCAGGCAGAGGCGGGCCTGCTCGCCGGCGTCGGCCGGCACGCTGCCGTCAGGCGCCAGGCCGAGCTGGCCGGAGGTGACGAGGACACCCTGGCCCACCGCCTTGATGCCGTGGGAATAGCGCCCGAAGGGCGGGTGGATCGTCGTGGGGTTGATCGACTGTGTCATGGTCTGGCTGCCGCAAGCGGGGTTGGGGAAGACGGGCTGCCTCTACCAGGCGGGCCGGTTGTCCAGCGACGACAGGGGGAAGCGCTCGATCTCGGCGAACAGCTCGATCAACCGGTCGACGGCGTGGTCCAGCGTCTTCTCGCCTTTCTCGGCGGTGGCGAGCGTGGCGTTGCCGCAGGCGCCGGCAGGGTTCACGTCCTGCGCCTGCCAGCCCGGCTTGGCGCCGCCGGCAAGGGAGACGTGCCGGAACTGCGCTTCCCAATCGGCCATGGCGGGGTGGAAGTCCTCGGCGCGCTCCATCACCACATTGGGCGGGTCCAGCGCCAGCATGACCGAGGTCTCCATGTCGCCGGCATGGATGCCGTGCCGCAGCTCGAAGTCGGAGTAGAGCCCGTCCGGCATGCCGAGCCCGAACCAGCTGACGGAGAAGACCAGCATGTCGTGGCGCACGCGCAATTCGCGTGCGACCACGTCCATCGTGCTGACATTGCCGCCATGGCTGTTCAGCAGCACCATCTTGCGCACGCCGGCGGCGGCGACGCAGGCGCCGATCTCGCACCACATGGCGATCAGGGTCTGGGCCGAATGGGTCAGCGTGCCGGGATAGCGCGCATGCTCGTTGCTCTTGCCGATCGACTGGCGCGGCAGGAACAGGACCGGGCTGTCGTCGGGGAGCTTGCGGGCGATGCGCTCGACGATGCCGCCGACCACCGTGGCGTCGACCGAGAGCGGCAGGTGCGGGCCGTGCTGCTCGGTGGCGCCGACGGGCAGGACCGCGATCAGCCGGCTGCGGTCCAGCCTGGAGAACGCCTCGCTGGTGTAGTCGGACCAGAAGTGCTTCATGTCCTCTCCTCGTGACGATGGGCGGTCGGGGGCGATCCGGCCGGCCCCTCGCGGATTCAATGTCTTGTGCCCCGTTCCCGACACGGCGATCGGACGCGGAGGTCGGAGGCGCGGTGCTAAAGCGTTTTGCGACTTGACGGAATCGCGTCAAGTCGCAAAGACGCGCCGAAACAAGAAGTTAGAGCAACGAGCGTTTCCACCAAAACGCGCTTTGCTCTAGCGGGCATAGAGCTTGTCCAGCCGCACCACCTGTCCCACCAGCCACAGCGTCGCGACGGTGACGACGATCAGCAGGGCGGAGATGGCGTGCGCCGTCGGCTCCAGCATCGTGGTCGCCTCCGAATAGATCCGGACGGGCAGGGTGGTCATGCGCGCGGTGGTCAGGAAGCTGGTCACCGTCACCTCGCCGAAGCTCATCAGGAAGCCGATGACGCCGGCCGCGAACAGGCCGGGAGCGAGCGCCGGCAGCGTCACCAGCGCGAAGCGCCGCATCGGCCCGGCTCCCAGGCTGTCCGCCGCCTCCTCCTGGGCCCGGTCGAGCGCCTGCACCGACGTCGTCAGCAGGGCGATGACGAAGGGCAGGATGATGACGACGTGGATGCCGACCAGGCCGAGGAAGGCGGGGACGGCGAAATAGATCTGGAGCAGCTTGAGCATGCCGACGCCGATGGCGATCTGGGGCAGCGAGAGGGGCAGCAGCCAGAACAGCAGCAGGACGCCGCGGCCGGGGAAGGGATAGCGGGCCAGGGCGAAGGCCGCCGGCAGGGCGAGCAGCAGGGCGACCGCCACCGACGCCAGGGCCAGCTCGGCCGAGACCAGGAACGCTTCCGTGTAGGTGCCGCCGAACAGCACCTGCTCGTACCACTTCGTCGTGAAGCCGCGGAACCCGGCGGCGGTCGCCAGCGGCACGTCGTTGAAGCTCTGGACGAGGACCAGGCCGAGCGGCAGCAGCAGCAGGCCGATGCTGGCTGCCAGCAGCAGCCGCGACAGCGTCGGCCCGACCGCTTCGACCAGCGTGATCGCCCATGAGGGCAGGGTGACGGGCTCGCTCGGCACGCCGGAGCGCCATGGCATCAGCCGGTTCAGGCCCCAGGTGCAGAGGGCGACGAACAGGAGGCCCGTCGCGGTCACGATGATGGCCAGGGCCGAGGCAAGCGGGGCGTTGAGATTGGCGACTGCCTCCTGCATCACCAGCATGCCGATGACCAGCACCTTCTTGCCGCCCAGCAGCGTGGCCGAGACATAGGCGGTGGTCGACATCAGGAAGACGATGACGGCGCCGGACCGCAGCCCCGGCAGCGAGAGCGGCAGGTCGACGGCGAGGAAGCGGACCGCCGGGCCGGCGCCCAGGCTCTCCGCCGCTTCGTGGATGCGCGGCGAGGTGCTCTGCATGCTGTCGTAGAGCGCGATCACCATGAAGGGCATGAACACCTGCGCCAGGCCGACGATGACGGCGCCGGGTGTGAACAGCATCGTCCTGGCCGTCGGCAGCCAGAAGAGCTTGAGCACGTCGTTGATCAGCCCGTCGGGCGAGAGCAGCAGCATGACGCCGAGCGAGCGGACGACGACGTTCGTCAAAAGCGGGATGAGGATGACCGCGAAGGCGAGCGCGCGCCAGCGCACCGGCATCCGCGCCAGCCAATAGGCGAGGGGATAGCCCAGCAGGGCCGAGATCACCGTGACGGCCAGGCCGAGCAGGACCGTCTCCGCCAGGACGCGGAAATAGAAGCCGTCGTCGGCGATCAGCGTGAACTGCTCCAGCGACGGCGCCTCGATCAGCGGCGCGAAGGGATCGGCCCCCGCATGCAGCGAGAGCAGGACGACCACCGCGAGCGGCGTGGCGAAGGTGAGCAGCAGCCAGAGCGTTACCGGCGCCGCCAGCGCCGGCCCCTTCCAGCCCGTCATCCCGCGATCTCCCGATCGACCTTGCGCTGCCAGGCCGAGCGGTTGGCGTTGATGTAGTTCCAGTCGAAATCGACCATCTTGCCGATGCCGTCGCCGGTCAGGACCTTGCCCTTCAGGTCGTCGGGAATGGCGATGTTGCGCACGGTGGGCGAGTAGTAGATCTCGCGCGCGAAGGCGAGCATGCAGGGCTCGGACAGGTGCAGGTTGATCCATTCCTGCGCCAGGACCTGGTTCTTGGTCCCCTCGGTGATGCAGGCCACGTTCATGGCGACGGCCTGTCCTTCGACCGGGTCGGCGATGACGATGTTGGAGTTCTTGGTCTCCGCATATTTGCGGGTGAAGCTGGCGAACTCCACCGACAGGTCGCAGATGCCCTGGTCGAACATGTCGTAGAGCTGGGCCTGGTTCGAATGGATGGCGGCGAACGGCTTCAACTCCTTCACCTTCTCGATGACCATGTCGAAGTCCTTCTCGGTGCCGCCGAAGGCGCGCGCCGTCATCATCAGGGCGGCGATGCCTTCGGTGCCGAGGCCCTCGGGCCAGCTGATGCGGCCCTTCCACTCCTCGTTCCACATGTCCTTCCAGGAGGTGACCGGCTTCTTCGCCTTGCGGCCGTCATAGACGATGGTGCAGGGATTGAAGGCCACGCCGTAGCCGCCGATCCTGGCGATGTCGTAGAGGTTCTCGTATTGGGCGACGGCCGGCGTCGGCGCCTGGGTCACGCCGGCCGCCATGGCCTCCCGGCTCTCGTAGATGTTGAGGTAGATGACGTCGAAGCTCGGCCGGCCGCGCTCGGCATAGGCCCGCGCGCGCCGCTCCAGCGTGTTGCCCAGGACGTAGCTGACCTTGCAGCCGTACTTCTCGACCAGGGGCTTTTCCACATGCTCGCGGACGATGCGCTCCTGCGCGCCGCCCCAGATGCCGACCACCAGCTCGTCGCCGGGCTTGGGCTGGGCGAAGGCGGGACGGATGAAATGCATCGGGGCGGCCAGGCCGGCGCCGAGCGCCAGCGTGTTGAAGGTCCTGCGCGATAGGGTCACGGCTTGCACTCCTGTCAGATGAAGGTGGCGCCGCCCGGCAGCGCGACGATGTTGCAGGCGGCTCCGACGGGCGGGGGCGGCGTGTCCGACGGCAGGATCACGCGGATGGGGCCCGCCTCGCATTGCAGGTCGACCTCGAAGGTCTCGCCGAGATAGGCGGCGGCCGCCAGCGTGCCGGCGACCCGCAGCGGCCCCTGCTGCTGGTCCGACAGGCGCAGGCGGGAGGCGCGCAGCACCAGACGCCTGGCGCCGGCCGGCGCCCGGTCGCATACCAGTCCCGGGGCACGGAACACGCCGTCGAGGACCATGCCCTCGAGCACGGTGCGCGCGCCGAGGAAGGCCGCCGAGAATTCCGAGGCCGGAGCGTCGCACAGTTGCCGCGGCGTGCCGAGCTCGCGGACGATGCCCTTGTCCATTACCGCGATGCGGTCCGAGATCGCCAGCGCCTCCTGCTGGTCATGCGTCACGAAGATGGTGGTGATGCCGAGGCGCTGCTGCAGCGCCCGGATCTCGTTGCGCATGTCGGCGCGCAGATTGGCGTCGAGATTGGACAGCGGCTCGTCGAGCAGCAGCACCTCCGGCTCGACCACCAGCGCCCGGGCGAGCGCCACGCGCTGCTGCTGGCCGCCGGAGAGCTGCGAGGGATAGCGCGTGGCAAGGCCGCCGAGGCCGACCGTCTCCAGCGCCGCTTGGGCCCGGGCGCGCCAGGCCTGCTTCGGCAGACGGCGCATCCGCAGGCCGAAGCCGACATTGTCCAGCGCCGTCAGGTGCGGGAACAGCGCGTAGGACTGGAACACCACGCCGATGTTGCGCCGGTATGGCTTGGCATGCGTCACGTCGCGGCCGTTCAGCAGCACGCGGCCGCCGGTCGTGGGGACGAAGCCGGCGATCATGCGCAGCGTGGTCGACTTGCCGCACCCCGAGGGGCCGAGCAGCGACAGGAGCTCCCCTTTGCCGATCGTCAGGGACAGCCGGTCGACGGCGAGCGCGCCGCCATAGCCGGCGCTCAGGGTCTCGAGGGTGAGGTATCCGGTGTCGGTCATCGTCGGCTCGGCGGGAACGGCGGCGGACAGGAGGCCGTGGCGATGCTCGAGCCGGCAGCCGGCCTTGCGGATGCCGCCGTGCCCTCCCTGCCCGCCGCCGTTCCGGATCGTGATCTCGGGCTGGCGCCACTATGGGGGGCGCTGGACCGGAGGGGAAGCTTATGGCGGGTTATGGTGAGTATATCGCCGGGCTTATGGTGTCGGCGGCGGCCTCCTTGCGATTGCCCTCATGGGCGAGACCGTGCAGCGAGTGGTCGAAGCGCCGGGCCTCCCGCCGGATCATGCCGCGCAGCCATTGATTGGGCCGGCTGCCGTGCGAGCGCTCGTGCCATTGCATGTAGAGATGCATCTCGCCGAACTCGCTGGGAGCCGGAACCACGGTCAGCTCGCCATATCCCGCCGTTTCGGCGATGTAGTCGGCATAGGGCTTGGCGGTGCTGAAGACCAGGTCGGTCCGGCGCAGCAACTCCGGGATCTGGGCGTATTCGGGCACGGTCACCGCCACGCGGCGGCGCAGGCCCAGTTGCGCCAGCGGAGCGTCGATGGGGCTGTAGGCCGCATTGGCGATCGGCGTCGGCGAGACGTGGTCATGGGTCATGTATTCGCCGAGGCCGATCCGGGCGAGGCGCGCCAGCGGGTGGCGCTTGTGCATCACGCAGGCAAGTCCGCATTGCAGCAGGGCGCTGGACCGCAGGCTGCCGGGCGGCGCCGGCCAGCTGCCGATCACGAGATCGGTCCGCTCCGCCAGTTCGCAGGCCAGGTCCGTCCGGTCGTTCGGCGCGAAGAAATCGACCGAGACGCCCGGGGCCTCGCGCCGCAGGCTGGCGACGACCGCCGGGATGAGGAAGGCGCCGAAGCAGTTCATGGTCGCCACCCGCATCGCGATCTGCGCGGTGGCCGGATCGAATTCCTTGCCCGGCCTGGTGGCGTCGGAGAGCTGGCCGAGGATGGACTCGAGCAGCACCTGGATGTCGCGGCCGCGGTCGGTCGGCACCCAGCACTGGCCCGAGCGCACCAGCAGGGGATCGCCGAACACGGTGCGGGCCCGCTTGAGGCTGAGGCTGACCGCCGGCTGGCTGTGGCCGAGCAACGCGGCGACCCGCGAGACGTTGCGCTCGCGCAGCAGGAGATAGGTGGCGCGCAACAGCCGGACGTCGATGTTCGAATCCAGGCCCTGATACATCGGGTTTGCTCCCTTCGGGACCGGGCAATCTATTGACCCGACGGTCCATCGAACAAGATCCGTCGGCGGAGCGGCGGTTCCGCATGGCGCGGGGGCCGGACCACGCCTTGGCCGGCGATGATCCATCGACTTATCCGCCCCGCCGGCCTATGCAGCTGCCATGCCGCTGCCTGTTTCCCTTGCCATCGACGCCGCCGCCCGCCGGGTCCGCCTCAGCCCGACCGATGCGGGATTCGTCCAGGACCCCTATCCGGCCTATGACGCCATTCGCGCCGCCGCGCCGGTCTTCTTCTGGGAGGATTACGGCTTCTGGTGCTTCAGCGCCCATGACGACGTCGCGGCGCTGTTCCGCGACCGGCGCTTCGGCCGCGACGCGCTGCATGTGGCGACGCGGGCCGAGCTCGGCTGGCCCGAGCCGCCGGCGCATACGGCGCCGTTCTATGCGGTCGAGGCGCATTCCATGCTCGAGCTGGAGCCGCCGGCGCATACGCGGCTGCGCACCCTGGTCAACCGCGCCTTCGTGTCGCGGCAGGTGGAGCGGCTGCGGCCGCGCATCGAGGCGCTGGCGCACGAGCTGATCGACGGCTTCGCGGCGGCCGGCGAGGCGGACCTGATCGAGGCCTTCGCCACGCCCATCCCGGTGACCCTGATCGCCGAGCTCCTGGGCGTGCCGACCGACATGGCGCCGAGCCTGCTCGACTGGTCGCACCGGATGGTGGCGATGTACCAGTTCGGCCGTACCCGCGCCGACGAGGACGCGGCCGTGGCTGCGACGCAGGACTTCGTCGCCTTTCTGCGCGACTATGTCGCACAGCGCCGCTCGCGTCCGGCCGACGACCTGATCAGCCACCTGATCGCAGCCGAAGCGGCGGGCGACCGGCTCAGCGAGGATGAGTTGATCACCACCTGCATCCTGCTGCTCAACGCCGGGCATGAGGCGACGGTGCATGCGATCGGCAACGGGGTGAAGGCCGTCCTGGAGGCGGGGCTCGACCCGGCGACGGTGTTCGCCACCGCGGAGGCGACCGAGGCGGCGGTGGAGGAGCTGCTGCGCTTCGACGCGCCGCTGCATCTGTTCACGCGCTATGCCCTGGAGGATCTGGAGATCGGCGACATCCGCCTCGCCCGCGGCGACAAGGTCGGCCTGATGCTCGGCGCAGCCAACCGCGATCCCAGCCGTTTCCCCGATCCTCATCGGCTCTGGCCGGAGCGCCCGAAGCCGCCGCATGTCAGCTTCGGCGGCGGCATCCATTTCTGCATCGGCGCGCCGCTGGCGCGCCTGGAGCTGCAGGCGGCGCTGCCGGCCCTGTTCGCGCGCCTGCCGGGGCTGCTGCTGGCCGAACGGCCGCGCTACCGCGATGCCTATCATTTCCACGGCCTGGAGGCGCTCCAGGCGAGGTGGTGAGGGGAAAAGTCCCACAGGTCAGCCGCTTGCGGCGACATGCCGACGGATCGATTCCGCCTCACGGCATCAACTGGCCGCCGTTCACGTGCAGGATCTGACCGGTGACGTAGCCGCTCATCGTCGAGGAGGCCAGGAACAGCACCGGGCCGACGCAGTCCTCCGGCGTGCCGATGCGGCCGAGCTGCACGGCCTTGCGCATCACTTCCATGCGCTCGGCCGGCGTG
The DNA here is from genome assembly GCF_057554225.1 of Labrys sp. Lb11. Classification (NCBI taxonomy): domain Bacteria; kingdom Pseudomonadati; phylum Pseudomonadota; class Alphaproteobacteria; order Hyphomicrobiales; family Xanthobacteraceae; genus Labrys; species Labrys sp. Lb11. The sequence goes on along the minus strand of NZ_BAAJOT010000003.1, from coordinate 27,398 downwards.
GCGGCGTGGAAGGGCGTGGCGATCACGCCGGGAGCGAGGGCGTTGACGCGGATGCCGCGCGAGGCGAGCTCCTTGGCCATCGAGCGGGTGATGTTGTGGATGTAGGCCTTGGCCGCGGCATAGTGCCCCGAGCCCGGGCCGCCGCCGTCATTGCCGGCGATCGAGCCGACATTGATGATGGTGCCGCCGCCCTGCTCCTCCAGGTAGGGGATCGCGGCCTGCGAGCCTTCGATCACCGCCCTCACATTCAGATTCAAGGCCTTGTCGTAAGTATCGGCGTCGAGCTCGGCGAAGGGCACGCGCCGGATCAGCGAGCCGGCATTGTTGACGAGCACGTCGAGCCGCCCGAGCGCCTGCGCCGCTTCGTCGACGACGCGGCGCGCCTCCCCGGGCCGGCTGAGGTCGCCCTGCACCAGCACCGCCTTGCCGCCCTTGTGCGCGACGGCGTCGGCGACGGCCTGAGCCTCCTCCGCGCCGCTGTTGTAGTGGATGGCGACCGCGGCGCCGTGGCAGGCGAAGCCCTTGGCCAGCGCCGCGCCGATGCCGGAACTGGCGCCGGTGATCAGAACGCCCTTGCCTTCGAGGTCCTTGAGCATGGTTGTCCTCCCTTTGCCGGCATAGTGGCCCCAACGCCGGGCGAGGGGAAGGGCCTCGCTTCAGGCTCCCCTTCGTCGCCGGCCTGCGCTATGTCGGGACCATGGAATGGACCGACGACGGCTTCGTGCTCGGTGTCCGCCGCCACGGCGAGACCAGCGTGATCCTGGAAGCGATGACGCGCGACCATGGCCGCCATCTCGGCGTCGTGCGCGGCGGGCGCTCGCGGACCATGCAGCCCGTCCTGCAGCCGGGCAATGCGGTGCGGCTCGTCTGGCGGGCTCGCATCGACGAGCATCTCGGCCACTACGCCGTGGAAGGGCTGACGCTGCACGCCGCCCGTTTCCTGTCCTCGCGGCTGGCGCTCTATGCGGTGACCCATGTCGCCGCGCTGGTGCGCCTGCTGCCCGAGCGCGATCCGCATCCGGCGCTGCACGAGGCGCTGGAGGAGATGATGGGGCTTCTGGCGGACGAGGCCCTGGCTCCGGCCCTGGTGGCTCGGCTCGAACTGGAGATGCTGGGCGAACTCGGCTTCGGGCTGGATCTGTCGGCCTGCGCCGTCACCGGCTCGACGCAGGAGCTCGTCTATGTCTCGCCGCGCTCCGGCCGGGCGGTGAGCCGGACCGCCGGCGCGGCCTGGGGCGACCGGCTGCTGCCGTTGCCCGCCTTCCTGCGCGGCATGGGCGAGCCGCGGCCGGGCGACGTCGCCGGGGCCTACCGCCTAACCGGCCATTTCCTGCAGCGCGACGTGTTCGGCCCGCGCGGGCTGGACATGCCGGCGGGCCGGCAGGCGCTGATCGCCGCGGCGGAGAAGGGCTGAGAGCCGACCCGGTAGTCGCCGGAGCAGGCTCCGAGGCACGGGCGGCAAGGAACTGTTTACCCTTTCGGAGCAGATTCCTTGCACCCGTGGGGAGAATCAGCATGTCCCGCCGCCTCGTCCTCGCCGCGCTGCTGCTGGCCACCGTGCCGGCCGCGGCCGCCGACCTGCCCGCTGCGGGCAGCGGCGACGATGCGGGGGCGTATGGCGAAGACTTCGAGGCCTGGCGCCGCCGGGGCCGGGGCGCGGAATACGACCCCTGCCTGGCGGAATGGCGCCGGCTCAACCCGCCCGGCGCGCCGATCCGCGCCACCAACTCGCTGTGCGATCCCAGCTATGTCGGTTCCGGCTACGGCCTGGCGCGGCCGAGCTATTACGGCACGCTGCCGCGCCTCGGCCACAACGCTTTCGGCTGGACCGGCCCGGAGGGACCCTGAGCGGCTTCGCGGCGACCGAACCTGTATTTCAATGCCAATCCGGTGCCGCCCCGATCCGTGCGGCGCAACCCGGTTCGGGAGAGTCCGCCTGGCGGCATGGCAGGGCGTGGCCACATCCCCTTGCCCCGATCCGGCTTTTTCCGTAAGCCGCTGCCATGGATGAGGCTGAATCTCCCCCGTCTGGCGGCAATATCGAGAGCGTCAACCTGCGCGAGGCGCTGGAAGAGCGCTATCTCGCCTATGCGCTCTCGACCATCATGCACCGGGCGCTGCCGGATGCGCGCGACGGCCTGAAGCCGGTGCACCGGCGCATCCTGTACGGGATGCAGCTGCTGCGGCTCGATCCGACGGCCGCCTTCAAGAAATGCGCCAAGATCGTCGGCGACGTGATGGGCTCGTTCCATCCGCACGGCGACCAGGCGATCTACGACGCGCTGGTGCGCCTCGCGCAGGATTTCTCGACGCGCTACCCGCTGGTCGACGGCCAGGGCAATTTCGGCAACATCGACGGCGACAACCCGGCGGCCTACCGCTACACCGAAGCCAGGATGACGGCCGTCTCCGGCCTGATCCTGGAAGGGATCGACGAGGACGCCGTCGACTTCCGCCCGAACTATGACGGCCAGACCCGCGAGCCGTCGGTGCTGCCGGGCGCCTTCCCCAACCTGCTCGCCAACGGCTCGCAGGGCATCGCCGTCGGCATGGCGACCTCGATCCCGCCGCAGAACGCCTATGAGCTGTGCCAGGCGGCGCTGCACCTGATCGAGAACCCGAAGGCCTCCACCGCCGACCTCATGCGCTTCGTGCAGGGGCCGGACTTTCCGACCGGCGGTATCGTCATCGACACGCCCGCCTCGATCGAGGAGAGCTACGCGACCGGCCGCGGCGGCTTCCGCGTGAGGGCGCGCTGGCACAAGGAGGACCTCGGCCGCGGCACCTGGGTGGTGGTCGTTACCGAAATCCCCTACCTCGTGCAGAAGAGCCGCCTGATCGAGAAGCTGGCCGAGCTGCTCAACGAGCGCAAGCTGCCGCTGGTCGCCGACGTGCGCGACGAGTCGGCCGAGGACGTGCGCGTCGTCATCGAGCCGAAGTCGCGCAATGTCGACGAGGCGGTGATGATGGAGAGCCTGTTCAAGCTCTCCGAGCTGGAAAGCCGCATCCCGCTCAACATGAACGTGCTGGTCGGCGGCACGGTGCCGCGGGTGCTCTCGCTCGGCGAGGCGCTGCGGCAATGGCTCGACCATCGCCGCGAGGTGCTGCAGCGCCGCTCCCGCCACCGCCTCGCCGCGATCGAGAAGCGGCTGGAGGTGCTGGCCGGCTACATCATCGCCTATCTCAACCTCGACGAGGTGATCCGCATCATCCGCTACGAGGACGAGCCCAAGGCCGAATTGATGAAGGCCTTCGAGCTCACCGAGAACCAGGCCGAGGCCATCCTCAACATGCGGCTGCGCAATCTGCGCAAGCTGGAGGAGATGGAGCTGCGGCGCGAGCACGATGCGCTCTCCAAGGAGAAGGACGACATCGAGAAGCTGCTGGCCTCCGAGGCCAGGCAGTGGAAGACCGTCGCCTGGCAGGTCGGCGAGATCGCCAAGGCCTACGGGCCGGAGACGAAGCTCGGCAAGCGCCGCACCACCATCGATGCCTCCAAGGCCGGCTCGATCGACCTTGCCACCGTGACGGAGGCCATGGTCGAGCGCGAGCCCGTCACCGTCGTGGTGTCGGAGAAGGGCTGGATCCGGGCGATGAAGGGCCATCTGGCCGACCTGTCGACCCTGTCCTTCAAGGGCGACGACCGGCTGAAGCTGTCCTTCTTCACCGAGACGACGGCACGTCTCCTGGTGTTCGCCACCAACGGCAAGGCCTACACGCTGGAGGCTTCCAAGCTGCCGGGCGGGCGCAGCGGCGGCGAGCCGATCCGCCTGATGGTCGATCTCGACGAGGGCGCGGACGTGGTCAGCGTCTTCCCCTATGCCGGCGGCCGCAAGTTCCTGGTGGCGGCGACGGATGGGCGCGGCTTCGTCGTGCCCGAGGACGAACTGCTGGCCAACACCCGCAAGGGCAAGGCGGTGCTCAACGTCGATCCGCCGGCCGAGGCGCGGCTGATCGTGCCGGCCCAGGGAGACACGGTGGCGGTGATCGGCGAGAACCGCAAGCTGGTGGTGTTCCCGCTGCACCAGGTGCCGGAAATGGCGCGCGGGCGCGGCGTCCGCCTGCAGAAGTACAAGGACGGCGGCCTCTCCGACGCCCGGGTGTTCACGCTGGCCCAGGGCCTGACCTGGACCGACACCTCCGGCCGCACCTGGACGGTGACCGAGCTGACCGACTGGAAGGGCAATCGCGCCGACGCCGGCCGCCTGCCGCCGAAGGGCTTCCCGAAGAACAACCGGTTCTAGAGCAAAGCGCGTTTTGATGGAAACGCGCTTTGCTCCAACTCCTTGTTTCGACGCGTCTTTGCGACTTGACGCGATTCCGTCAACTCGCAAAACGCTTTAGGGACGGGGAAGGGCGCCTGACCGTTTCGCGGGCGACGCGCCCGAGAGGGCGGCGCCTTGCCCGCCACCGGCTCCCGGCCGCGGCGACAGCCCGCGCCTACTTCTCCACCCGGTCCCAGCCCTTCGGGCCCAGGCGTTCCTGCGGGAGGAAGCGGGCCTTGTAGGCCATCTTCTTCGAGCCATCGACCCAGTAGCCGAGATAGACATAGGGCAGGTCCATGGCCTGCGCCCGGCGGATGTGGTCGAGGATCATGAAGGTGCCGATGCTGCGATCGGCCTCGCCCGGCTCGTAGAAGGAGTAGACCATCGACAGGCCGTCGGCGAGGATGTCGGTCAGCGAGACGGCGATCAGCGGGCCTTCGCCACGCCGGTTCAGCGCCAAGTCGGCCCCGGAGAGGCGGTATTCGATCAGGCGGCTGGTGACGTGCGTGTCCTCGACCATCATGGCGTAGTCGAGCACGGTCATGTCGGCCATGCCGCCATCGGCGTGGCGGGCGTCGAGATAGGCGCGGAAGGTGGAATATTGCTCGGAGGTCGGCGTCGCCGCCCGCATCTCCGATATCACGTCGGCGTTGTCGCGCAGGGTGCGGCGGAAGGTCCGGCCCCAGGCGAAGTCCGCCACCGGCACCCGCACCGATACGCAGGCCCGGCAGCTCTCGCAGGCGGGCCGGTAGGCGATGGTCTGCGAGCGCCGGAAGCCGCCATGGGTGAGCAGGTCGTTGAGCCGCACCGCCCGCTCGCCGACCAGATGGGTGAAAACCTTCCGTTCCTGCTTGCCCTTGATGTAGGGGCAGGGCGTCGGCGCAGTCAGGTAAAACTGCGGAGAGTCGCGGATCTCGATGCTCAACAACAGCCTCCGCCGATGACGCGCAAAGCTACCACCGCTGGCCCTGCGCCGGAAGATGGAACGTGGTCGCCGGCCGTGCCGTCTCACCCCTTTCTAGGCCTGGCGCGACCGGTCCTCGCCCAGGCCGAAAATGCCTTGCGGCCTTAGCGCCAGCACCAGGGAGAGCAGGCAGAGCACGGCGAGGTCGCGCTGCTCGATCGGCAGGTAGGCCGACCAGAGCGCCTCGAACAGGCCGATGGCGAGGCCGCCGAGCAGGGCGCCGCCGATCGAGCCGATGCCGCCGACCACCGCGGCCACCAGCGCCTTGAGCCCGATCATCGTGCCCGAGGCAAAGCCGGCGCCGCCGTAATAGACGGTCATGATGAAACCGCCGGCGCCGGCCAGGGCCGTGGCCAGCACGAAGGTCTGGCCGAGCACGGCCCTGGGCGAAATGCCGAGAAGGCCGGCCATGCCCGCGTCGTCGGCCGTGGCGCGCCAGCGGCGGCCGAACCCGCTGAAGCGCATGGCCATGACCAGCACCAGAGCCAGCGCGCCGGCGATCGCGGCGACGATCAGCTGCATCGGCGTGGCGGTGGCCGTGAAGCCCGGAGCGCCGGCCAGCGCGATGGCGGCGGTGAGCAGGGGCGGGACCCAGCGGCTCTGGGCGCCCTGGGTGAGGAGCATGTAGTCCTGCAGCACGATGGCGAGCGCCAGCGTCGCCACCAGGATGCTCTGGCCGCGGCCGAAGGCGAGAGGGGTGAAGACCAGCCGTTCGATCACCCAGCCGTGCAGGGCGGCCACGCCGACGCCGACGACGGCGGCCGCCGCGAGGCCGACGGCGATCGATGCGATGCCGGACTGGGTGACGAGCAGCGCGCCGATCACCGCGCCATAGGCCCCGAGCGCCGCCAGCTCGCCGAAGGCGAGGTTGATGCGCCCGACCAGCCCGTAGACCAGGGCGTAGGCCGTGGCGATCAGCATCATCATCGCCGTGTTCGGCAGGCTGTTGGCGAGCGCCTGGATCAGATAGGCGAGGGCGGTCGGAACGAGGATGAGCGGCGTGGCCGACAGGCCCGGGCCCGGGTCGGCCGCGGTGGCCAGCGCCGTCTTCTGCAGCCAGTAGCGGTTGAGGATGTACAGCTTGATCGGCGAGTAGGGGCCGGCCTCGGTGGCGAAGCGGGCCAGCGTGTTGCGGTCGAGGGCGAAGCCGTCGCCGGCGAAGCCGCACAGGACGAAGCGCCGCCGTTCGGCGCCGCCCTCGGCGACGCGGTAGTCGAGCCGGATCGCGTAGGGCGCCGGCGCCGGGTCGATGCGCAGCAGCGTGATCGCCGTCGCATCGGGGTTGACCGCCGGCAGGGCCTGGCGGCAGACGCGGACCTGGTCGCCGTCGAGCACCATGCTGCAGCCACCCAGCATCAGGACGAGGATCAGGCAGGCGAGGCGGCGCAGCATGCAACCCGATAGCATCGGAGGGCGGGGGCGGCGAGGGGCGGTCAGTCCACGGCCTCGGCTTTCGGCCGCGTCCGCGTCCGTTCCCGCAATGCCCGCTGCTTGGCCCGGTTGCCGCAGACCTCCATCTCGCACCAGCGGCGGCCCTTGTTCTTGGTGACGTCGAAGAACAGCCAGCCGCAATGCTCGCCCTGGCACTGCTTGACGCGCGACAGGTCGGATCGGGTGAGAAGCGTCAGGACCGACAGGGCGATCGGCCCGAGGATCGCCTCGACCGGGGCGTCGGCCACGGCCCAGGTCCAGGCGAAGCCGCCGCGGCGCGGCGCCAGCCTGGCGCGCGCCAGGCTGGCGGCATGGGCGGCGGTGAGCGCGTCGCGATCCGCCGGCGTCGGCTCGCGGCCCGACCAGATGGCCACTCCCGTCCGGTGGATCGCCTCGCGCAGGGCGAGCGAGCGCTCGAGCAGGCGCCCGGCGAGGCCGGCGTCGGCCGCGACCATTCGCGCCGCCGCCTCGCCGTCGGCCGGGGAGAGGATGCCGGCATGGCGCGCCCAGGCGATGACGTCGGCGGCGCTGCGCAGATGCTCCTGCTGCGTCTCGTCGCCCCGCGCCGAGGCGGTGTTGGTGAAGTCGAAGGCGATCTCGCTGCCGATCAGCGGCAGGGAGCCGGCACGCGAGGGGGCTGCCTGTGTCATGGGTGCGCTACGCCAGCCATCAAAAAGCCAATTGCCGGTCATTGAGTAGCTCAAGGTCCTGTCCTTGCAAACCGCCAATTCCATCTATGGGGGTTATTTGATGTCTCTGCGTGATATCGCGGCGGGCATTGCCGTCGCGCTTGGCCTGGTGTTCGGCGCGGCCGGTGGCGCCGATGCGCAGATCAGGATGGGGGTTGCCGGCCCGATGACCGGTCCCAGTGCGGCCTTCGGCGCCCAGCTCAGGACCGGCGCCGAGCAGGCCGTGGCCGACGTCAATACCGAAGGCGGCATCCTCGGTCGCAAGATCGTGCTGGAGACAGGCGACGACGCCTTCGACCCGAAGCAGGGCCTGTCGGTCGCCAGGAAATTCGTCGGCGACCATGTCACCCTGGTGGTCGGCCACTTCAACTCCGGCGTCACCATCCCGGCCTCCGATGTCTATGCCAAGCACGGTATCCTCCTGGTCACTCCGGCCTCGACCAATCCGTTCGTCACGGAGCGCGGCTTGTGGAACGCCTTCCGCACCTGCAGCCGCGACGACCAGCAGGGCCGGGTATGGGCGGACTATGCGATCGCGCATTTCAAGGACAAGAAGATCGCGGTGGTTCACGACAAGACCCCGTATGGCGAGGGCATCGCCGCCGCTGCCAGGTGGTCCCTTCGCGCCGCGGGCGTGAAGGAGGTGCTGTATGCGGGCGTCGCCCCCGGCGGGAAGGACTATTCGGCGCTGGTCTCGAAGATCAAGGCGTCGGGCGCCGACCTCCTGATGTGGGGCGGCCTTTCCACCGAAGGCGGCCTGATCGTCCGCCAGATGCGCGACAGGTGCCTCGAGACGGTGATGATGTCGGGCGACGGCATCACCTCCGACACGTTCGCCACCGTCGGCGGCGACGGCGTCGTCGGCACGCTGATGTCCTTCGGCCCCGATCCGCGCAGGAACCCGGCGGCGGCCGAGGTGGTCAAGGCCTTCGAGGCCAGGGGGATCGACCCCGAGGGCTACACGCTCTACGCCTACGCCGCGGTGCAGGTCATGGCGCAGGCCGCCGAGGCGGCCAAGTCGACCAATCCCAGGCTGCTGGCCAGAGCCATGCATTCGGGCAAGGTGTTCAAGACCGTGCTGGGCGATATCGCCTATGACAGGAAGGGTGACCGCACGACGGCGGACTACGTGATGTACACGTGGAGGAAGCTGCCGGACGGCAGGGTGACCTATTCCGTCGACTGAAGCCCGGCCACGCTTGCCGGCAAGGCGGGCGAGAGCCTATGCGTGCCGCGATCAGGGAGACGGGATCATGACCGAGCCGGCCGGCAAGCCTCGCATCGCCATCATTTATTGCTGCCAATGCCAGTGGCTGCTGCGCTCGGCCTGGATGGCGCAGGAACTGCTCTCCACCTTCGCCGGCGACCTCGGCGAGGTGGCGCTCGTCCCCGCCACCGGCGGGGCCTTCCGCATCGACTATGACGGCGAGACGATCTGGGAGCGCAAGCGCGACGGCGGCTTCCCGGATTCGAAGGCGCTGAAGCAACTGGTGCGCGACCGGCTCGATCCCGGCCGCGACCTCGGCCATATCGACCGGCCGAGGTCCGCGCCGGAGGCGTGAGGCGGCGGCTGCCGTCAGCCCTTCTTCAGGAGCTCGGCCATCCTCGGGGCGAAATAGGTCAGGATGCCGTCGGCCCCGGCGCGCTTGAAGGCGTGCAGGCTCTCGACCATCGCCTTCTCGCCGTCGAGCCAGCCGTTCCGCGCCGCGGCCATGATCATCGAATATTCGCCCGACACCTGGTAGGCGAAGGTCGGCCGGCCGAAGGTGCTCTTCAGCCGGGCGACGATGTCGAGATAGGGCAGGCCGGGCTTGACCATGATCATGTCGGCGCCCTCGGCCAGATCCAGCTCGGCCTCGCGGACCGCCTCGTCGGAATTGGCATAGTCCATCTGGTAGGTACGCTTGTCGCCCTTCAGCGTGCCCGACGAGCCTACCGCCTCGCGGAACGGGCCGTAGAAGGCCGAGGCGTATTTGGCGGTGTAGGCCATGATCTGCACGTCGGCATGGCCGGCGGCGTCGAGGGCCTCGCGGATTGCGCCGACGCGCCCGTCCATCATGTCCGAGGGCGCGACGATGTCGGCGCCGGCCGCGGCCTGGGTCAGGGCCTGGCGCACCAGCACCGCCACGGTCTCGTCGTTGAGGATGACGCCCTCGTGCAGCAGGCCGTCATGGCCGTGCGAGGTGTAGGGGTCGAGCGCGACATCGGTGAGCAGGCCGATCTCCGGCACCGCCGCCTTGATCGCCCGGCAGGCCTTGCAGACCAGGTTCTGGGCGTTCAGCGCCTCGCTGCCGGTGGCGTCGCGCAGGGCCGGGTCGGTATAGGGGAAGACCGCCAGCACCGGGATGCCGAGCCCGGCCGCCCGCTCGGCCTCGGCCACGGCCATGTCGACGGTCAGCCGGTCGACGCCGGGCATGGCGCCGACCGGGATGCGTTCGCTGCCCTCGGTCAGGAAGATCGGCCAGATCAGGTCGTCGGCGGTGAGCACGGTCTCGCGTACCAGCCGGCGGGCCCATTCGGACTTGCGATTGCGGCGCGGGCGCTCGGTCAGGGACAGGCGGTGGGTCTCGGCATGGCTCGACTTCGCGTCGGGGCGTTCGAAGGGAGTGATGCGCGAGACCATGCCGTCCTCATGACTTTCCGGAGTTCCAAGCTTAGCATATTCGAACTGTTCCAGACATGCAGCCAACTCGCATGCGCAGCGGTGTCGCACGGCACGGCGCGGCTTTTGCAACCGGGCCCGGCCTCGTCCTATGTGGGAGCGCGTTACCCAGCCGGAGGATTCGCCATGACCGAGACAGAGAGCGAGAATGGCGGCGGTATTCCCTTCGGCGAATATCTCGTCTGGTTCATGCGAGCCCTGGCGGTGCTGTGGCTGGCCAAGGGGCTGATGCACTGGTCGATCGTGCTCGGCATCGGCGAGGGCGAGCAGACGCTGTTCCTGGGCATGCCGACCATGACGCGGGCCGCCACGGTGTTCTTCGCCGTGTTCGACCTGGTCGCCGCGGTCGGGCTGTGGATGGCCTCGGCCTGGGGCGGCGTGATCTGGCTGATCGCCGCCCTGGCGCATCTGCTGATCGACCTCCTGATGCCGGACGTGTTCGGGCCGCAGCGCGCTTTCGCCGTGGTGGTCGCCGTGCTGGTGGCGGTTTATCTTGGGCTGACCTATCTGGCCTCGCGCGCCGAGACGACGGACTGACCGGCCGGGCAGGCCGCCACGTCAACACAATTTGCCGCTATCCCGCTCGTCGCGGCTTCGCGGCGGGCGGGGCGCGCCGGTCCGGCGTGGCTCGCGGGCCGGCGCCTCCGGCGCCTTCGATGCCCCGGGCAGGGTCGTTGCGCCGCTGTCGCGTCGGCCTTGTCCCGCTGCCGGGTCGTTGCGGCCATCTCCTTGGCGCATCGACGGTTTTCCGGGTGGTCCCCGGCCCCGTCACGGCGCGGGATATTCGGCATTTGAAGCAATCCGGGCCGATTTTGTTAAGCTGAATCGAATCTTTCCGGTACTTTTGATTCACCTAGAAAAATATACCTTGTGTTCATCTTGAGATTTAAGCGGCTTTTTATAACATGTCGATATGATGCTTCCATCGTAACGCGGAAACAGGGCCGCGGACACAAAATAGTAAAAGAAGGCGTCGGACATGAACACAGTGAAGAAGGTTGCAGAGCAGTCGGATCGACAGGTGAAGCTCGGAGAAGTTCGTCCCCTCTACTTGGAGTCTCTCCACCTGGTCGAGCGCCTGCATCGCCGGCTGCTCGATGTCATCAAGGACGAATTCGATCGCCGCAGCCGCTCCGACATCAACGCGGTGCAGGCGCTCCTGCTCTACAATATCGGCGACAGCGAGTTGACCGCCGGTGAACTGCGCACCCGCGGCTATTACCTCGGCTCCAACGTCTCCTACAACCTGAAGAAGCTGGTGGAGATGGGCTTCCTGCACCACGCCCGTTCGCGCATGGACCGGCGCTCGGTGCGCATCAGCCTCACCGACAAGGGCGCCGAGGTGCACAAGATCATCCAGGACCTCTATGACAAGCACATCCTGTCGATCGAGACGGTCGGCGGCGTCGGCTCGGAGGATTTCCGCCGCATGAACCTGGCGCTCGTCCGCCTGGAGCGCTTCTGGACCGACCAGATCCGCTATCGGCTCTAATGTCAGCCCGCCCGAAACCCCGGCGACCGCAAGGTCGCCGGGGTTTCGCCTGTGCGGCGGCTTCCGCTTGCCGCGGGGCGCCGCTATAGAGGCGGCCCAGGACGATATCGGGCCGCGATACCATGCCGACCTTCTCTCGCGTGCGCGGGCCTCGGGCCCTCGGCATCATCGGACGGGTGTTCTCTGTGCTCGGCATTGCCGGGCTGGTCCTCGCCGGGGCGCTGGCGGCCACGGAACTGCGCAGCAGCCGCACCGCGAGCGCTTCCGGCACCCTGATCGACGCCGGCGACCGGCCGCGCGTCTCCTTCACCACGGAGAAGGGCGAGGTGGTGCGCTTCACCAGCCTGGTGCGCAGCTTGTTCTTCCACCAGGGGGACGCGGTCAGTGTCGTCTATGATCCGTTGAGGCCGACCGACGCCGTCATCGACGGCCTGCACGGACGCTGGTTCTTCGCCGGGCTGGCCGGCGCCCTCGGCGGCGTCTTCCTTCTCGTCGGCGTCGGCCTGCGCTTCGCCGGCAGGCGCGGCGGCTGACCAGCCCCAGCTGGAACAAAGCGCGTTTCGGTGGAAACGCGCTTTGTTCGAACGCCTTGTTTCGACGCGCCCTTGCGGCTTGACGCGGTTCCGTCAAATCGCAAGACGCTTCAGGTCACGGTATAGAACAGGCGCGCGATCCAGGAGATCTGGTAGATCAGGCTGCTGATGACGAAGGCGGCGTGGAAGCGCCGGTTCGGCGTCCAGATCGCCACGGCGCAGAGGATGATATAGGCGGGCAGGCGGATCAGGTACTCGTCACCGAACAAGGCAGTATGCGCCCGGCCCTTCAGCAGCGTGTCGATGAAGTCGAACAGATAGGTCAGCGCCAGGATGGAGAAGAACCATTTGCGGCGCGAGATGAAGAAATCCTCGTAGCCGGTATACTCTGCGATGTTGTCGGGGAACAGCAGCGTGCAGAGCAGGAACAGCAGGATGATGTAGACGATCAGGAAGGCGTAGACCGGGAAGGTCCAATAGCTCAGCTGGTAGAGCGCGAATTCCCACCACCAGAAATGAAGCAGCGTCAGCAGGATCGAGGCCACCCAGGCCAGGTGCACGGGATAGACCGGCTGCTGGCCCGGATGCTGGACGAAGCGCGCCACGCCGGTCAGCAGGCGTGAGATGCTGAGGCCGAGAAGGATGCCCAGGACCACGCGGATGTGCAGGAAGAGCTCGGTTGCGTGCGGCTGCATCGATCGGGACCTCCTTCGCCTGCTGCAGGACAGCCTCGATACCATTTGGCGTCGGCCCTGAGCGTTGCCTTTCGGCAACGGTGTGGCCGAACTCCTGCCGACAGGGCAGGGGAGACAGTGCCTCGTCCAGTTTTTGCCGCGATCTCCGCCGATCCTGATGAGGCCCGAGGCGCTGCGATCACGATGCTGCGAGCGCGAAAGGCGCGGGATGTTCGCTTGTTGTTCGTTAACCACGCGCGTGCTAGTCGGCACGGAGCCGAAGGCTTTGGCTTTTCGCGTGGGACGGCACCAGCCGCGTTCCGATCAACCGCGACCGACCGTAGGAACCGATCGACCATGTCCGAGATTTCACGCCGCACCCTCCTGACCGGACTGGCGGCCGGGGCCGCCGGGGCGGCATTCGCGCGCGGAGCGCTGGCGCAGGACGTCGGCCTCGGACAGATGGAGATGCGCGAGCGCTATGACAGCGCCGCCCGGTCGATCTCGGTGGCCAAGAGCGCCTCGCCGACCTTCTCGCCCTACACGGTGCAGGCGACCGAGAACGCCATCCAGCAATATGCCGACATCGCCGCCCGCGGCGGCTGGCAGCCGGTGAGCGGCAAGGGACGGCTCAAGCTCGGCTCGCGCTCGCCCGACGTGGTGGCGCTGCGTCAGCGCCTGATCGTCACCGGCGATCTTGCCCCCTCGCTCGCCGGCTCGGACACGTTCGACAGCTATGTCGACGGCGCCGTCCGCCGCTTCCAGGCCCGCCACGGCATCCTGCCCAGCGGCGTCATCGGACCGACGTCCCGCGCCGCCATGGCGATCCCCGTCGAGGTCCGCCAGAAGCAGCTCGACCTCAACCTGGTGCGGCTGCGCGCCATGGGCGGCAACCTCGGTTCCCGCTACATCATGATGAACATCCCGGCCACCGAGCTCGAGGCCGTCAACAACGGGGTGGTCGAATCCCGCCACAACACCGTCATCGGCAAGCCGGACCGCCAGTCGCCGGTGATGTCGACCTATGTGCAGAACATCAACTTCAACCCGTTCTGGACGGTGCCGCTCTCGATCATCAAGAAGGATCTGATCCCGAAGATGCAGTCGGAGCCGAACTACCTGCGCGATCACCACATCCGCATCTTCACGCCGACCGGCGAGGAGATCCAGTCCGAGCAGGTGAACTGGAACACCGACGAGGCGACGCGCATGCGCTTCCGCCAGGATCCCGGCTTCGGCAACTCGCTCGGCACGGTGCGCATCAACATCGCCAACGAGTATGGCGTCTACATGCACGACACGCCCTACAAGTCGGTGTTCGGCTCGGAGTTCCGCTTCGACTCCTCCGGCTGCGCCCGCGTGCAGAACGTGCGCGATCTCGTTGCCTGGATCCTGCAGGGCACGCCCTACACCCGCGACAAGATCGACGAGGTCATCCGCTCCGGCGCCCGCCAGGACGCCCAGCCGGTGCAGAAGCTGCCGACCTACTGGACCTACATCACCGCTTGGGCCACCCCCGAGGGCATGGTCCAGTTCCGCGACGACGTCTACGACAAGGACGGCTACCAGTCGCTGTCGGTGGTGACCAAGACCGACGAAGGCTGAGAGCTGGCCGCTGCGCCTGCAAGGATTCCCGAAGGCCCGCCCGCATCGGCGGGCCTTCGCCGTCCAGGCGTCGCGCCGCGGACAGGGCGCGACGTTGTGCACCTTTCCGCGCGGGGGCGCGTCATGCTATCGCCGCATGGGTTGCATGCGTCCTCGTCGTGGGGGAGGGGACCGCATCGCCCGATCCCGCGCGCCTGATCCCCCCGGAGGCCTTCCCGCCCATGCCCAGCGCCACCGCCGCCCTGTCGAACAGCTTCTTCGCCGCGCCGCTGAGCGCCGCCGACCCGGAGATCGCCAAGGCGATCGACCTCGAGCTCGGCCGGCTGCGCGACCATATCGAGCTGATCGCCTCGGAGAACATCGTGTCCGGCGCCGTGCTGGAGGCGCAGGGCTCGATCATGACCAACAAATATGCCGAGGGTTATCCGGGCAAGCGCTACTATGGCGGCTGCGAGTTCGTCGACATCGCCGAGAAGCTGGCGATCGAGCGGGTCTGCAAGCTGTTCGACTGCAAGTTCGCCAACGTCCAGCCCAATTCCGGCAGCCAGGCCAACCAGGGCGTGTTCCTGGCGCTGATGAAGCCGGGCGAGACCTTCATGGGCCTCAACCTCAACGCCGGCGGCCATCTCACCCACGGCTCGGCCGTCAACATGTCGGGCCGCTGGTTCAACGTCGTGCCCTACACCGTGCGTCCGGACGACCAGCGCGTCGACATGGACGAGGTCGAGCGCCTCGCCCACGAGCACAAGCCGAAGATCATCATCGCCGGCGGCTCGGGCTATTCGCGCCATTGGGACTTCGCCCGCTTCCGCCAGATCGCCGATGCGGTCGGGGCCTATTTCGTCGTCGACATGGCCCATTTCGCCGGGCTCGTGGCGGGCGGCGCCCATCCCTCGCCGTTCCCGCACGCGCATGTGGCGACCTCGACCACCCACAAGACCCTGCGCGGCCCGCGCGGCGGCCTGATCCTGACCAATGACGAGGAACTGGCCAAGAAGATCAACTCGGCCGTGTTCCCCGGCCTGCAGGGCGGCCCGCTGATGCACGTGATCGCCGCCAAGGCCGTGGCCTTCGGCGAGGCGCTGCGGCCCGAGTTCAAGCGCTACGCCGCGGACGTGGTGGAGAACGCCAAGGCGCTCGCCGCCAACCTCAAGGCCAACGGCTTCGACATCGTCACCGGCGGCACCGACAACCACCTGATGCTGGTGGATCTGCGTCCGAAGGGCCTGACCGGCAACATCGCCGAGAAGGCCCTGGAGCGGGCGCACATCACCTGCAACAAGAACGGCATCCCCTACGACCCGCAGAAGCCGATGGTGACCTCCGGCGTGCGCCTGGGCAGCCCGGCGGCGACCTCGCGCGGCTTCGGCGTCAAGGAGTTCCAGGCCGTCGGCGACTTCATCACCGAGGCGCTGGAAGGCCTGGCCAAGAACGGCCCGGACGGCAACGGCGCGGTCGAGGCGTCGGTGCGCGGCAAGGTCAACGCCCTGACGGCGCGCTTCCCGATTTACTGAGTCGGGAAAGCCTCGTAACGCTTTGTCGAGGCGGTCCTCGGCACAGCCCTGCGCCGGAGGCTGCGCCTGAGCAGGTTCTCCCGGACCCGCTTACACTTGTGAGCCTGAGCAGCATTGATTTTGCATTGAAAAATGCAAAATCAATCGTGGCGAGAGCCACGAGAAGCTGCTTGGGCATCGGCATGAGGTTGTGGCATGAAATGCCCCTATTGCGGCGGTCTGGAAACCCAGGTCAAGGACAGCCGCCCGACCGAAGACGCGACCTCGATCCGCCGCCGCCGCGTCTGCCCCGATTGCGGCGGCCGCTTCACCACCTTCGAGCGGGTGCAACTGCGCGAGCTGACCGTGGTCAAGCGCTCGGGGCGCAAGGTGCCGTTCGAGCGCGACAAGCTGCAGCGCTCGGTCGAGGTCGCCCTGCGCAAGCGCCCGGTGACGGAGGAGCGGATCGAGCGGCTGGTCAACGGCCTGGTCCGCCAGATCGAGAGCCTGGGCGAGAACGAGGTCACCTCCGAACAGATCGGTGAATTGGTGATGGAGGGGCTCAAAAACCTCGACGACATCGCTTATGTCCGCTTCGCGTCGGTCTACCGGAATTTTCGCGAGGCAAGGGATTTTGAGGCGTTCCTGGGGAATCTGTCGACCGACGAGGCCAAGGGCGCTTCGCTGGACGAGTGAGGGTGTGGCCGAGGCTGTGCCTGTCGGCTTTGCTTGCGGTCGTGCGGGACACCACGCCTCCGATCTCACCGCGACGCCGCCAGCATCCGCGCCCGAAGCAGAATCGGGCGCCGGAAGCCTTCTCCACCTTCCCCGCTCCGCGGAGAAGGCCTTTTGCGCCTCCTTCCGTTTCGGGCGGAGCTCCGTCCGCCCGGCAACGCCCCGATGAGTGCCGATCCCGCTCTCGACCAGCGCTTCATGCAGATGGCGCTGGCCATCGGCCGGCGCGGCCTCGGCAGCACCTGGCCCAACCCGGCGGTGGGCTGCGTCATCGTCCGCGACGACGGCGGCGGCCCCTATGTGGTGGCGCGCGGCTGGACCCAGCCGGGTGGGCGGCCTCATGCCGAGACCCACGCGCTGGCCCGGGCCGGGGCGCTGGCCAGGGGCGCGACCGCCTATGTCACGCTGGAGCCGTGTTCCCATTTCGGCCGGACCGGCCCCTGCGCCGACGCCCTGGCCCGGGCCGGCGTCGCCCGGGTGGTCGGCGCGATCCGCGATCCCGACCCGCGCGTCTCGGGGCGCGGCTACGGCATGCTGCGCTCCTACGGCCTGGCGGTGACGGAGCGGGTGTGCGAGGAGGCGGCGCGCGATGCGCATCTCGGCCATTTCTCCCGCGTCATCCGCGGCCGGCCGGCGGTGATCCTGAAGACGGCGCTCTCCTGCGACGGCAAGGTCGCCGGGCCGGGCGGCCGGCCGGTGCGCATCACCGGCCCGGAGGCAAGCGCGCGGGTGCATCTCATGCGCGCCCAGTCGGACGTGATCGCCGTCGGCATCGGCACGGCCCTGAACGATGATCCGCTGCTGACCGTGCGCCTGCCGGGCCTGGAGGCGGCCTCGCCGGTGCGGCTGGTGTTCGACGCCGGCCTGCGCCTGCCGCCCGACTCCAAGCTCGTCCAGTCCGCCAGGCAGGTGCCCTTATGGATCATGGCCGCGGAAAATGCGCCGGTGGAGCCGGAGATCGCCCTGGCCGGGCGCGGCGTCGAGGTGATGCGGGTGGCGCGCAAGGCCGACGGCCTCGATCTCGCCGCCGCCCTGCGGCTGCTCGGCGCACGCGGCGTGACGCGGCTGTTCGTCGAAGGCGGTCCGACCCTGGCGCAGAGCCTGATCGCCTCCGACTACGTCGACGTCGCCGTGCTCTTCACCGCGCCCGAACCGATCGGCGAGGGCATAGCCGGTTTCGCGCCGGACACGCGGGCGGCGCTGGCCGCACGCCTGGCCCGACTTGAAAGACGCGCCGCGGGGCGCGACACCGTCACCATTCTGCGCAGGAGCTGACCATGTTTACCGGAATCATCACCGATGTGGGCGAGGTGGTCTCGATCGAGGATCTGGGCGCGACCAAGCGCATCGCCATCGCCTGTTCCTATCCGATCGACTCGATCCCGATCGGCGCCTCGATCGCCAATGCCGGCATCTGCCTGACGGTGACGACCCTGGCCGCCCGCGGCAACACCGCAACCCTCTTTACCGTCGACGCCTCGTCCGAGACGATCGATCGCACCACGCTCGGCGCCTGGCGGCCGGGCCTGCGGGTCAATCTGGAGCGGGCGCTGCGGATCGGCGACGAGCTCGGCGGCCACATCGTCTCGGGCCATGTCGACGGCGTCGCCGAGATCGTCTCGCGCGAGGATCAGGACGGCACGGCGCGCTTCCTGTTCCGGGCGCCGAAGGCCCTGGCCAAGTTCATCGCCGAAAAGGGCTCGGTGGCGCTGAACGGCACGTCGCTGACCGTCAACGGGGTCGAGGACGACGTGTTCTCGGTGACGCTGATCCCGCATACCCTGGCCGTCACCACCTGGGGGCAGGCCAGGGCGGGCGACCGGGTGAACATCGAGGTCGACACCATGGCGCGTTATGCCGCACGGCTTGCGGACACGCGTGACGCGGGCTACTGAAACCGCGAATTCGAAATGTCGCCGCATGCCGGGGCCCTCCCATGGGGGCTCGGACATGCTGCGTGGAGAGACAGAGGTTTTCCCATGGCCGGTCCCCGCCGTTCCGCCGATACCGCCACCGCCGAGTTCGGCGGGCCGTCCGCCCCGCATATCCTCGTGGTCGAGGCGCGCTACTATGACGAGGTCGCCGACAGCCTGCTGGGCGGCGCAACCGGCGCCATCCGGGCGGCCGGCGCCAGCTTCGACCTCGTCACGGTGCCCGGCGCCCTGGAGATCCCCGCGGCCGTGGTGATCGCCCTCGACGCCGCCGCGGCCCGCGGCCGGCCCTACGACGGCGTGGTGACGCTCGGCTGCGTGGTGCGCGGCGAGACGACGCATTACGAGATCGTGTCGGAGGAGAGCGCCCGGGCGCTGATGGACATCTCCGTGGCGCGCGGCCTGCCGCTCGGCAACGGCATCCTCACCGTCGAGAACGACGAGCAGGCACGGGTGCGCGCCAGCATCTCCGAGATGAACAAGGGCGGCGGCGCGGCCGAGGCGGCACTGCACATGGTTGCGCTGAAACGCCGTCTCCATGGGGTGAGCGAATGAGCCGCGCCGAGAAGCGGGCCGCCGCGCGCCTGGCGGCCGTCCAGGCCCTCTACCAGATGGAGATCGCCGGCGCCGGCGTCGCCGACGTGCTCGCCGAGTTCGAGGCGCACTGGATCGGCCGGGAGGTCGAAGGCGACGAGTACAAGCCGGCCGAGGCCGCCTTCTTCCGCGACATCGTCGGCGGCGTCGTGCGCGAACAGCGCAGCATCGACCCGAAGATCGACCAGGCGCTGGCCGAAGGCTGGCCGCTGAAGCGCATCGAGGCCATCCTGCGCGCCATCCTGCGCGCCGGCGCCTATGAGCTGGCCGAGCGCCACGACGTGCCGCCGCGGGTGACGATCAGCGAGTATGTCGACGTCGCCCACGCCTTCCTGGACCGCGACGAGGCCGGCATGGTCAACGCCGTGCTCGACCGGATCGCCCGGGTGGACCGGCCGGAGGATTTCATCAAGGCGTGAGGCGGCCGGAGGGGCGCCGACGTGTTCTTGGTGCGCCGTCGGCCGATCCCCTCCCCCTTGTGGGGAGGGGTAAGGGGTGGGGGTCCATCGAGATGAGGCTCGTTCCATCCGGCTGTCGCCACCGGTTCGGGGCGGTGGCGCGCCATGCTGATGCCAAGTGGTTGAGGATGAGGCTGCTTCTGCACGACCCCCACCCCCTACCCCTCCCCACAAGGGGGAGGGGAGCGGCCGGCGTCGCGCTTGATACCGCGTCCGCCGCCATGCCTCGACCGAGGCGGCGGCCTTGACCCGTTCTTCCGAGGACGACCTGATCGCACGCTATTTCGCGCCGCTGGCGACGTTGCCGGGCGCCGATGGACTGCGCGACGACGCGGCGGTGCTGACGCCGCCGGACGGCGCCAGCCTGGTGGTGACGGCGGATGCGCTGGTCTCGTCCATGCATTTCCTGCCCGACGACCCGCCGGAGACGGTGGCGGCCAAGGCCCTGCGCGTCAACCTGTCGGATCTGGCGGCCAAGGGCGCCGCGCCGTACGCCTTCACGCTGAGCCTGGCGCTGCCCGACGACTGGACCGAAGACTGGCTGGCGGGCTTCGCCGCCGGCCTCGCGCGGGACGTGGAGGCCTTTGGCTTCGCGCTGCTCGGCGGCGACACGGTGCGGACGTCCGGGCCGCTGACCATCGCCGTCACCGCTTTCGGGCTGGTGCCGTCGCCCCGCATCCCGCGCCGCGGCGGCGCCAGGCCCGGCGACGCGCTCTATGTCTCCGGCACCATCGGCGACGGGGCGCTCGGCCTGGCGGTGCGCCGGAACGAGGCGGCGGTCTCCACCCTGCCGCAACCGATGCGTGAGGCCCTGGTGCTGCGCTACCGCCTGCCGCAGCCGCGCGTGGCGCTGGCGCCGGCCGTGCTGGCCCATGCCTCGGCGTCGATGGACGTCTCCGACGGCTTCGTCGGCGACCTCCGGAAGCTGCTGCGCGCCTCGGGAGCCGGCGCCGAGATCGAACTCGCCGCCGTGCCGCTGTCCGAGCCGGTCCGCACCGCCATCGCGGGCGAGCCCGGCCTGTTCGAACGGGCGCTCACCGGGGGCGACGACTACGAGATCCTCTGCGCCGTGCCGCCTGAGCGCTGCGCCGCTTTCGAGGAGCAGGCGAGGGCGGCCGGGGTTGCGGTGACGCGCATCGGCACCGTCGTGGCGGGGCGGGCCGGCGCCTCGTTCCGCGACGGGGCGGGCCGGGAGAGACGCTTCGCCTCCGGCAGCTTCAGTCATTTCTAAAGGGCGAGGGATGGGCTTTCGGAAGCGATGAAGAGTACGATCTCCGTCAAATCGGACTCGGCCAGGTCGGAAGACCTGCAGGCAGCCATGTCAGCCGGCCATGCGCCTGATCCTGGCCTCGACCTTTTCAAAAACCTGGTCTGCAGGAGCGGTTGAGCCCTCGGCGCGGCTCCGGCTTATGGAGTGTTCGATGTCTTCGACCTGCAGCTGATGCAACCGGTTCTGCTCTTCGAGCAGGGGCAGGCCTGCCCGGACAACCTCGCCGGCGTTCTTGAAGCGGCCGCTTTCCAGCGGCTCGTCGATGAATCGTTCGAAGTGGTCGCCGATCCTGAAGCTCCGCGTCATGCCGGCCTCCTGATGCGATTGGCTTGCATCCAGTCACAGTCTCACCGGCCGGCGCGAGACAATGCCGCGCCTGTCCCGCGCGGGATCCACCGCATTCCTCGCGGGGTAGGAGGCGTGTCCCATCCTTGACAAGTTCCAATCTGCGACGTCATTTTTTGATCGGACGGACAAAAAACAGCAGGGGATCCCAATCATGTCGTTCAAGCTTTCCCGCCGCGGCTTCCTGGCCGGGTCGGCCGCCGCGGGCGCGGTGTCGCTCGGCCTGCCGGGCGTCGCCGCCGCCGCGCCGATCAAGGTGGCGTGCATTCACGCCTCGCCCGTCGAGAACGCCTGGAACTCGCGGCTGCACAAGGCACTGCAGGACGCCGCCCAGGAGGGCAAGATCGAGTACGTCTTTTCCGAGAACGTCTCGGGCACCGACTATGCCCGGGCCATGCGCGAATATGCCGACCAGGGCGCCAAGCTGATCGTCGGCGAGATCTATGCGGTCGAGCAGGAGGCGCGCCAGGTCGCGGCCGACTATCCCGACACCGCCTTCATGGTCGGCTCGAGCGGCGGCCCGCAGGGCGACAACCTCGGCACGGTCGGCACGTGGAACCATGAGGCGGCCTATCTCACCGGCATGCTGGCCGCCCATCTCAGCAAGACCGGCGTCTACGGCTCGGTCGGCGGCTATCCGATCCCGGAGGTCAACCGGCTGATCAACGCCTTCCGCCTCGGCGTCAGCGAGGTCAAGCCGAACCAGAAGTTCCTGATCGGCTTCATCGGCACCTGGTTCGATCCGGCCAAGGCCAAGGAAGCGGGGCTGGCGCAGATCGATGCCGGCGCCGACATCCTGTTCGGCGAGCGCATCGGCACGGCCGACGCCGCCAAGGAGCGCGGCAAGCTCGCCATCGGCTCGCTGATCGACTATTCGCCGCGCTATCCCGGCGTCGTGTTCGCCAATGCGATGTGGAACTATCGCCCGATCCTCGACGCGGCCCTGGCCGACGTCACGGCCGGTAAGCCGGTCGGCAAGGACTACAGCCCCTATTCCTTCATGAAGCATGGCGGCAACGACATCGCCTTCGTGGCGGACATGGTGCCGGCCGAGGCGGTGACGGCGATGGAGGCCAAGCGCAAGGCGATCAAGGACGGGTCCTTCACCGTGCCGATCGACGACAACGAGCCGAAGTAAGGCGCAACCGGCGTCCGTCCGCGCTCACCGGACGGACGCTGCGCCCGTCGGCGGGATGGCCGGGGACAGGTGCCCGAGCCGCTGCGCCGACGCATGATTTCTGAACGTCGTGCCTGCGGCACCCGGTATCCTGCCCGGGTGTCGCCCGATTCCCGTGAGCCCATGGCCGCTGCATCCCTCCCTTCGACGCGCTCCGACGCCACCGCCCTGGCCGATGCGATCCGGCGCGGCGAAACCTCGGCGCTCGCCACGCTCGAGGCGAGCCTGGCGGCGGTGGCGGCCGACGGCCTCGGCGCGGTCTGCCGCATCGAGCCGGCCCTCGCCCTCTCGCGGGCCGCGATGATCGACATGGGGCTGGCCGCCCGTTCGCGGCGCTTCACCCTGCAGCCTTTCGCCGGCGTGCCCTTCCTGATGAAGGATCTCGGCAACGCCGCCGCCGGCCTGCCGCCGGCGGCGGGCTCGCGCGCCATCGCCGGGCGCATCGCCGGGCCGGGCGGCGACTCGGATCTTGCCCGGCGCTTCAAGGCGGGCGGGCTCGTGCCCTTCGGCCTGACCACCACACCGGAATTCGGCCTGGCGCTCTCCAGCGAGCCGGCCGTCGGGCCGATCGCCCGGCACCCGCTCGATCCCGCGCGCAGCCCGGGCGGCTCGTCCGGCGGCGCCGCCGCGGCCGTCGCCGCCGGCCTGGTCGCGCTCGCCCATGCCACTGACGCCGCCGGCTCGATCCGGGTGCCGGCGGCCTGCTGCGGCCTCGTCGGCCTCAAGCCTTCGCGCGGCGCCACGCCGGGGGGACCCGCCTTCGGCAACCACCTGATGGGCCTTGCGGGCGAACTGGTGGTGAGCCGATCGCTGCGCGACACCGCCGCGGCGCTGCGGGCGGTCGCGGGCCTGGGCTTCGGCCCGTTCGCTGACCCGGATCTGGAGGAGGGGTTCGACGAGCCGCCCGGCCGGCTGCGGATCGGCGTCGTCACCGGCGCTCCCGGCCTTACCGTCGCCGACGAGCGGCAGGCGGCCGTCGCCCGGGCCGGCGAGGTGCTGGCGGCAGCCGGCCATCGCATCGTGCCGCTGGCGCCCGATCTCTTCGCCGGCCTCCTCGCCGCGTCGGCCGAGATCATCCCGACCATCCTGTCCGCAGGCCTCGCCGTCTGGCTCGACGCGCTCGAACCCGCGGTGACCGACGACGAGATCGAGCCCCTGTCGCGTGCCGTGGCCGAACGCGGCCGCGCCCTGCCGGCGACGGCGCTGTTTGCCGCCGATCGCCGGGCGGCGCTGACGGCGCACCGGGCATGGCTGCTGTTCGACAAGGTCGACGTGCTGCTGACGCCGATGCTGTCCGGCCCGCCGCCGCGGCTCGGCGCCTTCCCGCTCGACCACGGCGACGTCGACGGCCACTGGCGGCGCATGCAAGGCTTCGCCCCCTATGCGGGCCTTGCCAATGTCGCGGGCCTCCCGGCGCTGACCGTGCCGCACGGGCTCGACCGCGACGGCTTCGCGTTGCCCGTCCAGCTCCTCGGTCCGATCGGCAGCGACGGGCTGCTGCTGCAGCTTGCCGCCGGCCTGGAAGCCGCCGAGCCTTGGAGTTTCGCCCATCCGGTCGCAGGAATGCCCCTATGAGCGCCGCCACCGTCCTCGACCTCTCCGGCATCACCAAGCGCTTCGGGGCGCTCACTGCCAATGACGACATCAGCCTGACCCTGGCGGAGGGCGAGGTGCTGGCGCTGCTCGGCGAGAACGGTGCCGGCAAGACCACGCTGATGAACATCCTGTTCGGTCACTACGCCGCCGATGCCGGCACGGTCACCGCCTTCGGCACGGTGCTGCCGCCGGGCAGGCCGCGTGCGGCGATCGAGGCCGGCATCGGCATGGTGCACCAGCATTTCACCCTGGCCGGCAACCTCACCGTGCTCGACAACATCATGCTCGGCACCGAGCCGCTCGGCCGCCTTTCCTCCAATCGGCGTGGTGGGCGGGCCAAGCTCGCGGCCCTGGCCGGGCGCTTCGGCCTGGTCGTGGACCCGGACGCGCGCGTGGCCGATCTCTCGGTCGGCGAGCGCCAGCGCGTCGAGATCCTGAAGTCG
Organism: Labrys sp. Lb11; assembly: GCF_057554225.1. Classification (NCBI taxonomy): domain Bacteria; kingdom Pseudomonadati; phylum Pseudomonadota; class Alphaproteobacteria; order Hyphomicrobiales; family Xanthobacteraceae; genus Labrys; species Labrys sp. Lb11. The sequence continues at coordinate 3,041 of NZ_BAAJOT010000003.1, read as the reverse complement.
CTCTATCGCGATGCGCGCATCCTGATCCTGGACGAGCCGACGGCGGTGCTGACCACGCTGGAAGCCGAGACGCTGTTCCGGACCCTGCGGGTGATGACCGGCCAGGGCCTGTCGGTGATCTTCATCTCGCACAAGCTGCACGAGGTGATGGGGGCCGCCGACCGGGTCGTGGTGCTGCGCGGCGGCAAGGTCGTGGCCGAACGGCGCACGGCCGAGACCTCTCGGGGCGAGCTCGCCGAGCTGATGGTCGGCCGCCGCGTCACCCGGCCGGTGCGCGAGCGCCGGGCGCCGGGCAAGGCGGTGATGCGGGCCGAGGAGGTCAGCCTCGGCCGTGGACGAGGTGCGCTCGACCAGGCGAGCTTTTCCCTGCACGAGGGCGAGGTGCTCGGCATCGTCGGCGTCGCCGGCAACGGCCAGGCCTCGCTCGGCCGCCTGGTCGCCGGCCTGGAGGCGCCGGAGGGCGGCCGCTTCGAGATGTTCGGCGGGGCCGTTGCCGCCGCCGATCCGCGCGGCTTCGTCGCCGCCGGCGTCGGGCGCGTGCCCGAGGACCGTCACGCCCAGGGCACGATCGGCGAATTGTCGGTCTGGGAGAACGCCGTGCTGGAGCGAGTGCGCTCGCCGCGCTTCTCCCGCGCGGGCTTCGTGCGCCGCGGCGCGGCGATCGCCTTTGCCCGCGACGTCATCGCCCGCTTCGACGTTCGCGGCGCCGTGCCGGAGACGCGCATCCGCCTCCTGTCCGGCGGCAACATGCAGAAGCTCATCCTCGGCCGCAATCTCGCGATGGGACCGAAGATTCTGATCGCCAACCAGCCGACGCGCGGCCTCGACGAGGGCGCCATTGCCGCGGTGCATGGCGAGATCCTGGCGGCGCGCACAGCCGGCGCCGCCGTGCTGCTGATCTCCGAGGACCTCGACGAGGTCGCGGCCCTGGCCGATCGCATCCAGGCCATCGTCAAGGGCCGGCTATCGCCGCCGGTGCGCAGCGAGGAGGCCGACCAGCGGGCGATCGGGCTGATGATGGCGGGTGTCTGGGACGGCGTGGAGGCGAGGGCGACATGAGGAGTGGGAGCCTGCGGGGCCGTCGATCCGGCCGTCGCCAACCGGCGGAGCGCCGCCATGCGCTTTGAACGCCGCGCCCACGTGCCGCTTGCCGTGGCGCTGGCGGCGCCTCTCGCCGCCGTCGCCGTGTCGCTGTTGATCGCCTCGGCGCTGATCGCCGTGACCGGCGCCAACGTGCTCGAGGCCTATCGGCGGCTCTTCATCGGCGCCTTCGGCTCGCAGCTGTCGATCACCGAGACGCTGACGCGCTGCTCGCCGCTGATCCTCACCGGCCTGGCCGCCGCGGTCGCCTTCCGGGCGCGGCTGTGGAACATCGGCGGCGAGGGCCAGTTCTACCTCGGCGCAATCACCGCGGCGGCGTTCGGCTCGGCCTCCGGCCTGGCCTTGCCCGCGCCGCTGCTGATTCCGGCCGTGATGCTGCTCGGCGCCGGGGCGGGCGCGCTGCTGCTGCTGGGGCCGGTGGCACTGCGGCTGCGCTTCGGCGTCGACGAGGTGGTGACGACGCTCCTGCTCAACTTCATCGTCCTGCTCTTCGTGTCGATGATGATCGAAGGGCCGCTGAAGGATCCGACGGCCTTCGGCTGGCCGCAATCCCGGCCGGTGGTGGCGGAGGCGCGGCTGCCCAAGCTGGTGCCGCGAACGCGGCTGCATATCGGCCTGCTGGTGGCCGTCGGCGCCGCCCTGACGATCTGGCTGGTCCAGGCGCGCACCGTGTTCGGCTTCGAGGCGCGGGCCGCCGGCCTCAACCCGGAGGGGGCGCGCTTCGCCGGCGTGCCGATGACGCGCACGCTGCTCAAGGTCGCCTGCCTCTCCGGCGCGCTCGCCGGGCTGGCCGGCGCGATCGAGGTGATGGGCCTCAAGGGCTATGTCACCACGGATCTGTCGCCCGGCTACGGCTATTCCGGCGTGGTCATCGCCATGCTGGCCGGCCTGCATCCGATCGGCGTCGTCGCCAGCGCCCTGTTCGTCGCCACGGTCTTCGTCGGCGCCGACGGCATGAGCCGCGCGCTCGGCATTCCCAGCTACATCGCCGACGTCATCGTCTCGCTGTCGCTCCTGTCGATGCTCCTGGCCGTCTTCCTCACGAGCTACCGGATCCGCCGATGACCGACGCGCTGGAGATCTTCCTTTCCGCCAGCCTCTGGGCCGCGGTGCTGCGCATCGCCACGCCGCTGCTGTTCGGCACGCTCGGCGCCCTGATCTGCGAGCGGGCCGGCGTGCTCAACCTCGGCATCGAGGGCATCATGACGCTCGGCGCCATGGTCGGCTGGATGACGGTCTACCAGGGCGGCGACCTCTGGCTCGGCCTCGTCGCCGCGGCGCTGGGCGGGGCCGTGTTCGGCCTGCTGCACGCCGTGCTCACCGTGCCGCTCGGCCTGTCGCAGCACGTGACCGGGCTCGGCATCACCCTGCTCGCCTCCAGCCTGACCTATTATGTCTATCGCCTGGCGCTGCCTGGCATCTCGACGCCGCCGACGATCGAGCCGTTCAAGCCGATCGCCGTTCCCGGCCTCTCCGACATCCCCTTCCTCGGCGAGGCCCTGTTCTCGCAGACGCCGCCGACCTATCTCGGCCTCGCCCTGGTGGCTGTGCTGGCCTATGTCCTCGCCCGCACGCCGCTGGGGCTGGCGGTGCGCATGGTCGGCGAGAACCCGCACGCCGCCGAGGCTCAGGGCATCGATCCCACCAGGATCCGCATCGGCGCCGTGGTGTTCGGCAGCGCCTTGATGGGCGTGGGCGGCGCCTACCTGACGCTCTGCGCCTTCAACAGCTTCTTCCCGACCATGATCCAGGGCCGCGGCTGGGTGTGCATCGCCCTGGTGGTGTTCTCGTCCTGGCGGCCGGGGCGGGCCCTGCTCGGCGCGCTGCTCTTCGCCCTGTTCGACGCCTACCAGCTGCGCCTGCAGCACGTGGCGCAGGGCGTGGTGCCCTACCAGATCTTCCTGATGATCCCCTACGGGCTGTCGATCCTCGCCCTGGTG